>PBSN01000027.1 GCA_002726235.1 Nitrospiraceae bacterium | reverse complement strand
GGGGGGGGGGGGGGAATAATGCCCATACGTTGCACCGGCATAGGCCCATTATCCGCTTGCACCAGAAAAAAGGCCAATGCTATGCTGTCTAGCCATGGAGCTTTCTCCTTCACTTATCGCTTACTTAACCGAGTATTTGCCAATCCTCCTATTTTTGGGGGCGGCGTTTGTGTTTGGTGCTGGCACCCTGCTGGTCAGCCACGTCGCACAGCCCAAGTACCCCGAAGCGGAAAAACTTACCACCTATGAATGTGGCAGCGAACCAATTTCAGATGCTCGAATGCCATTTCCCGTTCGGTATTACATCATCGCAATGTTATTTGTCATCTTCGATGTCGAAGTGATTTTCTTATATCCGTGGGCCGTAGCATTCAATGAAATCGGGATGATTGGCATGATGGAAATGATGATTTTTATCGGTCTGTTTTTCGTCGCCTACTTCTATGCCTGGATGAAAGGGGCATTGGAATGGGATTAATTCATATCGGACCACAGGATAAATCTGGAGATCTTGGAGTCATCACTCTGACCCTAGAACGGGCAGTAAATTGGGCTCGAAAAGGATCCCTATGGCCGATGACCTTTGGGCTGGCCTGTTGTGCCATTGAGATGATGGCAGCGGTATCGTCCCGATATGACATGGATCGATTTGGCGCCGGTATCTTTCGCGGGACTCCTCGTCAATCAGACCTGATGATCGTCGCCGGAACTGTCTGTCGTCGCATGGCCCCTGTGGTTCGAAAGGTATACGACCAGATGCCCGAACCAAAGTATGTGATTTCGATGGGCTCGTGCGCGACCTCAGGAAATATTTACGATAGTTATCCTGTGGTCCAAGGTGTCGATCGCATTGTTCCGGTTGACATGTATGTGCCTGGATGTCCACCAACGCCAGAAGCACTCTTCGATGGCATACTCAAACTTCAGGACGAAATCATGCGTCGCCGAGTGTTCACTAAACAACCCAAAGAAGTCAGCATGGAAGGGTAATGCATCCACTTTCGGCCCGCATAAAAGAACGATTTCCGGAAGCCGTTATGATGGAATACCTAGGAGAAGTGACCGCCAGCGTCAAACGTGAATCGATCCACAAGGTGTGCCAATTTCTCCGCGACGATCCCGAGATGGCCTGCGATTACATGGTTCACGTAAGTTCCGTGGACTGGCCAAACGATCCTGAGAGATTTGAAGTCGTCTACGAGGTCTATTCCATTCCAAAGCGTCACCGCATACGAGTAAAAACTCGAATTCCAGAATCCGACCCGCGTCTCGATTCCATGGTGGATATCTGGAAAGGGGCCGAATTTATGGAGAGAGAAGTCTTTGACATGATGGGTATCCGTTTCGACAATCACCCTGATCTCCGCCGAATCCTCCTTCCTGACGACTACCCTGAAGGGTACCCTCTACGCAAAGACTTCCCGCTACAAGGTAAAGGCTGGCGCGATACGTTCGAGTTTCTCGGTGAAAAGCCGTAAAAAAAATCCGGGTTTTGCCATAACCTCTCCCCAAACCAACGCACAACGCACCAACCAAAACTTAGGTGGTCTGCGTGTGGGGGACGCACAGTTTCACTGACACTTTATTGCCCCGGGAAGTTACGTCATCAGTGTCTGCTGGGGTTGAATGTTCAGCGAGATTATCTGCCATGCGACCGTGTGTCTTGAGATATGCCAAGTGGTCGTGAGACAAGGCCCCATCTGGTAGCATTTCCCAATATAGGCCCAGTTTCTTTTTAATCTTCTCTTTATAAAACTCCGGAAGTGCGGTGCTTTCCCCCTCCAAGTAACGACGAAAAGCAATATCCGAATCAAGTTTCCTGCGAATGGTTGTGTGATACTTGAGACGGCCAAATCCCTCGGACGATACACTACGAACCACATTCAACCACTTCGGAACCCAACCTTTGGTTGTAACCACCCTGCGAGAAATCCGTGGCCAAGAGAACGCGTAACGAGTAAGATCAACGAGATGATCGTAGAACTCCGGCCACGTATAGTTCTTTGGACGAACATTCATAGCCTTGTTGTTGTCGAGAAAGTAGAATGGGAACGGTAGGACCCTGCCCTCTCGTTGCAGATCGAGATTGAATGGCGAAGCTTGGCCAAATGCCGACAGCAAGGAGAATGCTGGGAAAGTTCCGGGCACCCGCTTGAGAAACTCTTTGGTCAGTTCAAACGGTTCTGGCCCCTCATCGCTGTCCAACCCCAGAACAAAGTTTGACTGGGTGTAGGGGATATATTGGTGGACTAAATTGATATGGTCAGCGATGTGCCTGACCTTTTCAAGGCCGGTCCGTCGGCCAGAGCTTGATTTGTCCGCGTGGTCGTACCAGGATTCAATACCCGGAAGTACGGCTTTGAATCCGTTTCTCTGCATCCGTCTGAGGTGCGATTCGCTCAGGATTGACAAGGTGCTTTCAGCAATAAAATCAATCGAATCAGGTGCAATAGTGTCCTCGATGACTCCCATGTACTGGTTGAAGCTTACGCCGAAGTTGGGATCATGCCACGCAACGCAGGGCCTATCTATTTTCGTAAGCAGAAACCGAAGATCCTCACGAATTTGATCAAAGCCCAATTGCTGAAAATCGATGTTCGCATCGATACAAAAACCGCAGGTGTACGGACAGCCCATACTTCCGATCATGGGAATAATTTTGAAGGATGTAGGTGCTTTACTGATGGTAGGCTCAATAAATTTCCACCGTTCCTTGACCCCAGGCAGTTCACGCGGTTGTTGAGCTACACTGAGCTGTTGCCCGATGGGTCGATGTGGTTCACAATCTCGGATGATATCTCCAATCAACGCTTTGTCAGTAAAACCCACAACATAGTCGAAGTAACGTGCCGCGTCCTGCGGGTAGCACCGTGCATGAGGTCCGCCCAACACAGTCACAGCTCCTTGCTGTCTGAAAGAACTGCTAATGGCGTAGGAGAGTTCGGCCGAACGGGTAAATGCCGCGATAAATAAGAGATCTGCATCACGCTGTAGCTCGCTGTTGAGATCTTCTAAACCAGTGTAACAAATGAATTGAACATCGTGACCCATCTGCTCACACCACACTGCAACCACCTGAGGCATAATACTGGCGAGATTCTGATTCATGACCCGTGCGTAAAGACTTGTGGTTGGACCTTTGGTCAGGAGATCAAGAATAGTGATTTTTAGGCGACGCATAATGCTCCACAATGATCAGCAGTGCCGAACAGCTTATCAGAGAGGATGCAACTCGAAAAGGGGAAATATGCTGATGTGGCAACAGTTTATAGCAGTAACCTATGTAGCACTTTTGGCCCACTATCAACAATAGGACTTTTCCCCTCTTGCGAGAGTAGACAACCCTGTATACCATGGGGGTTTTGCGAGCCAATTAAGGAGCCCAAATTCATCTATGTCCCAAGGCCTTCAAGACCAGCGAGACACTGTATATCGGGTCGACCCAAATCGTCCTAAAGATCCTGCCCTTCCCGTTCTTCGCACTGAAGAACTGATGCTCAACATGGGACCGCAACACCCTGCCACTCACGGGGTACTCAAGGTCGTCTTGGATCTGGAAGGCGAGCGCATCATCAAGGCTACTCCTGTAATGGGATATTTGCATCGCGGGGTTGAAAAGCTCGCCGAGCATGGCACATATCATCAGTTTATCCCACATACCGACCGGCTAGACTATGTCTGTGCCATGTACAACAACTTTGCGTATGTTCGAGCGGTCGAAAAGCTGATTAATCTGCAAGTTCCAGAACGTGCGGAATACCTTCGAACCATCGTCGCGGAAATCCAGAGAATCATCGGACACCAGTTCTGGCTTGGAACCCAGGCTTTGGACCTTGGTGCAATGACGGTTTTCTTCTACACTTTTCGTGATCGCGAAATTCTGCTCGATTGGTTTGAACGACTGTGTGGTGCTCGTCTAACCACGAGTTGGTATCGCATCGGAGGTGTCGAGCGAGATCTCTCTCCATCTCTTGTCGAGACGATGCGCGAATATCTCGATTACTTTCCTCCAAAAATCGATGAGTACATGATCTTTCTCGAAAAAAATCGGATCTGGCTTGCAAGGACGAAAGGCGTGGCAGTGATTTCAGCTGAAGACGCCATTAGCTTTGGGATGAGTGGTCCGCCACTCCGAGGATCGGGGGTCGATTATGACCTGCGCAAGTATGAACCCTATGCGGCCTATGACAAAGTCGAGTGGAAGGTTCCTGTCGGCACAAATGGCGACACATACGATCGATACTGGATTCGTATGGAAGAGATGAGAGAGAGTGTCAAAATCATCAGGCAGTGCCTTGATCATCTCAAAGAGCTTGACCAACTTCCAGCCGACGATCCTCGCAATCAGATCATGGCCAAACGACCGAGCGTGACTCTCCCGACAAAAGACCGTGTGCTTACCAGCCTTGAGAACATGATTCAGCAGTTCAAACTCTTTTCTGAAGGCTTCAAGGCGCCGAAAGGAGAAATCTACTGTGGCACCGAAGCCCACAAGGGCGAACTCGGATTTTACATCGTGAGCGATGGAGACTCGCGGCCTTATCGCATGAAGATTCGGGCGCCTTCGTTCATCCACATGGGAGCATTTGACCACATGTGTAAAGGATATATGATTTCAGATTCCGTCACGATCTTTGGTACCTATGATGTCGTGATGGGAGAGTGTGACCGTTAATGGGCCTAGGGCAAAACGCCAGTAGCGGCGTCCTCAGTTCTTTGTCGTGTTCACCCACGCCTCTTGCACCTTACCGCGCGGTTATTTTTTGAAGAGCCTTATATTCTCTTGGTATTTTTGTAGTGTCTCCTAACTCTTGCCAATTTGAGAAACCTTTGAATTTGTCAATACTCCCCTCACTGCGATGAAACCTGTAACCAACCCCGATGTTGAAGTCGAACCTGTCGAGTTGACGATCGACGGTGAGGTCGTACACGCCAAGCCAGGCATCTCGCTCTATGATGTCATTTCAAAGCAGGGCAAAAGGATCGCAGCCATGTGTTACCACTACACCTTTGATCCGTTTGGATCATGCGGGGTTTGTCTTGTCACAGTCGAAGGGAAAAAGGCGCCAGTTCGTTCCTGTACCGCCAAAGTGCAGGCTGACATGGTTGTGACCACTGAGACTCCTGATCTATTTGAGGCTCGCAAGAAAGCTGTTTCTAAGCACCTTTCGACGCATCCCCTTGATTGTCCCGTATGCGATGCTGATGGAAGATGCGAACTCCAAGACATGGCATTTGGCCACGAGATCACAAACCTGATTGATGTCAAACGAAAGGTAATTCCCGAAGATACACGAAGTCTCGTGCTCGATTTTAATATGGAGCGCTGCATTGTGTGTGGCGAGTGTATCAACATCTGTGAAGATGTTCAGATGATCAATCCGGCAAAGAACGAGAAAGGCAAATTCAAAACCGGAGCCCTCCAGTTTCTCAAGAAAAACGGGGCTCAGCAGGTCGTTGCCAAAGGCGACGTGCCATTGCATTGCGAGTTTTGCGGAGATTGCTTAGCGGTATGCCCAGTTGGTGCAATCACTAACAAATTTGCAAAATACATCTATAAGCCATGGCAACTGAAAACAACCACAACAACATGTACATATTGTGCGGATGGCTGTGAAACTTTCCTTGACACCAAAGACGAGAAAGTAGTTCGTGTGCGATCCGCGCTTTCGTGGAAGAATAAGTGGGGGGATCGCGAAACGACAGCGCAAGGGCATGGCGGAATTTGCGTGCGTGGACGCTTCGGGTTTCACTATGTCGATCACACAGCGCGATTGAAGCAACCGCTTGTTCGCCATTCTTCACAAAAAGCAGACATCCATGCCCCAACCCCATGGATAAATGCAATCGATGAAACCGTCAGGAAACTTGCGGACATCAAGTCCAAGCACGGAGGACAAGCAATTGCCGGTCTGATCACCGCACGCTGCACAAATGAAGACCTCTATGTGTTTCAGCGTCTCATGCGAGGTGCGCTGGGCACCAATAACATCGACAGTAGTGCCCGCTACGGGCATATGAATTTCGTTCGTGCTATGCGCGACGCAACTGGGTTAAGCTGCTCGATGAATTCATTCGAGGAAATCACCAAAGCAAAGGCAATTTTACTCATCGGCTCGGACATTACGGAAACACACCCGATTACGGGGCTACGCGTCAAAGAGGCAATCCGCGTCTACAAATCTAATGTTTTTATTGCAAATCCACGGACAACACATCTTGCCAAGTTGGAGTTTGATAATGTCCATCACCTTCGACTGCACCCTGAAACAGAGAATTGGTTTGTCACTGGCTTGATCAAGGCGCTAATCGAACGTGACCTTTTTGACAAAGATGCCACGGCTCCGTACCCCGAGGCGCTGAAGGCAATTAAAGCCGCACTAGAGACAATGTCCTTGGAAGCGATAGCAGTGAAAACGAATATCGATGTTGATACGATCGTTGATGTCGCAACAATCCTCACGCAATCACCGCGAACGGTAATTTTGTGTGCAGAGGGCGTTAGCATGCGTGCAGGTGGTTATACCGCCATGCTCAATCTTATCGATCTGGCCTGGCTAACCGGCGCGCTACTAAAACCAGGTTCTGGCATCACCTGTCTTCCGGAAGAAGCGAATGAGCAAGGTGCGGTCGACATGGGTGTCGCACCAGAACTACTTCCTGGGCAAGTTGCATTCAGTGATGCTGAAGCACGCACGCGATGTGGCGTGGCGTGGGGTTGTGAGCTCCCACCCGAAAATTCCGGCGCATCACTGATGGAAATTCTTGATCGATGCCGCAACGGTCAGATTAAAGCGTTGTATATCGTAGGGGAAAACCCGCTTGCAACATTGCCAGCTTCGTCAAAAGTACGGGAAGCTTTGGAAAACGTTGAATTCCTGATTTGCCAAGACCTGTTCATGACAGAGACTGCGAAATTAGCGCACGTCGTCTTTCCTGCATGCTCGTATGCCGAGAAAGTTGGGTCGATGACGAACTTCTGGGGACGAATCGGGCCGCTCAACGAAGCGCTCCAACCCAAGGAAGACTCACGGCCAGACTGGGAAGTTTTCGCCGTAATTGCGCATGGCTTGGGACACACAATGGAATATGAAGGACCGCAGGATGTTCTTCACGACATTGAAAGACTTATTCCTAGCTATTTTTCAAAAGAGCGGAAAGAGAAACCTGCACCCAACCTCTTGTCTTATCTGCGCAATGGATATGCTGCAAACGTCAGTGCACGATATGCTAATCCACAAGGGACACCGACAGGAAAATCACCGATACTCACTCTGGGTCAGATTATTTACCACTCAGGAAAACTTTCAACACGCTCGTCTGCTCTACTGACCATGTATCCCAATCATGGCAGTCTTCATCTCAGCCAGAACGATATCGAATCGCTGGGATTAGGTGAAGCCGACAGCGTAAAAATAAGTTCGCCGACTGGATGTGTTGAAATGTCCTTTCGAGTCGATGACTCATTGCCCACAGGCCTAACCTTCTTCCCAGAACATTTTTCCAATCCTTCACTCAAGGATTTAATCGCCTGCACGACAGATGCGGTGACTGGCGTTCCCGCGTTCAAATCCGGCCCAGTCACGTTAGAAAAACATGGGCTCCCAAGCACCGCACATGCTCCCAAAGGGGACACGACGAAACCTGAGATACCCGAAAAATAACCGCATAAAGACACAAGATGCAAAAATCCGCACGCGAAGGACCCATAAAGAAGTTTTTTGACGCAGTTTTGTTTCGAGAAATCTGGACTGCGATGAAAGTACCCTTCAAGCACATGTTTATGAGAGAGGTGACTTTTCAATACCCGCGTGAGAAACGAATTATTCCTGATGCCCATCGTGGCGCCCTTGGTTTACTGCGATACGATAAAGGTGAAGGGAAAATAGGCGAAGAACGGTGCGTCGGGTGTGATTTGTGTGAAGCGGCCTGTCCATCACACTGCATAAAAGTCGTGAGTGAGCCCGCCGGGCCTGATGCACCAAACCCATTGCTTCGCCATGCGAAGGAATTCTATATTGATATTACAAAGTGTGTGTTTTGCGGCTATTGCGTTGAAGCCTGCCCTGTCAATGCACTTGCGATGACAAAGGAATACGAATATTCAACGACAGACAAACGCGCCCTCATCTTTGACAAAAAGAAACTCTACGCGATCGGGGAGCGTTTTCTTGAGGATTCCAAAAAGTATCTCTTTGTCCACAACCAAGAGGTCGACGACGAAATGTGGGAACGATATCGCTATCGCTTCCCATCTCCCACCGTCGAGATGCAGTCGCCATATCAAACTTTAACTCCTCCGAGTGAAGACGAGCCTATTGACGTAGACACTGTACCCAAGTCGGAAGCGCCAGTAGCCATCGCCAAAACGCCTGACACAGGCTCGCCCAGCGCGGCAGAAAAAACTGCAGTTGTCACGCCCGCACCAAGTTTAGAGTCTACTTCACCAGAACCGAAGGCCTAACAACGATTTTGAAATGACCACATTCTTCTTTGCCTACCTTGCTTTGATAAGTATCGCTTCGGGGATATTGACCGTTGCACTCAGAAATCCAGTGCACTGCGGACTAGCACTACTTACCCTTCTTCTCCACGTTGCGGGATTCTTCATTCTGTTGAACTCAGAGTTTCTTGCGATGGTCCAGATCATTGTCTATGCCGGAGCCATCCTTGTGCTCTATCTCTTTGTACTCATGCTGCTCAATCTTAAAACAGAAGAGCGGGTATTTCATCAACGCACTGCGGTGATCGCATTTGTCACAGCCGGAGTTGGAGGAGTCTTTTTACTGATGCTCTTGAGCAGTCCCTTTGCAAGCCTCAGCGGAAACGCGACCCCTGAAGTGATTGGTTTCGTCGGTCACACGAAAGCAGTCGGAATTACAATATTTAACGATTTTCTGCTTCAATTTGAAATCATTGCGGTATTTCTACTTGGAGCGATTATCGGAGCTATCGTCCTGGCCAAAACTCCGATTGCCCGGCAATACGATTCTTCTGACAAACCATGATCCCTTTATCCTACTACGTGGCAGTGGCCACAATCCTGTTTGTAATTGGACTCGTCGGTGTTCTCATTCGACGAAACTTTATCATCATCTTCATGTCCATCGAGATTATGTTGAATGCCGCAAATATTAATCTCGTCGCGTTCGCCTCCTACTTCGATGCCTTGGATGGACAAATAGCGGCAATCTTCGTCATTGCCATTGCTGCGGGAGAAGCGGCCATCGGACTAGCCATCATTATCGTCGTCTTCCGCCGCAAGATCGCGACGAACGTTGATCAATTGAACTTGTTGAAATGGTAGGGATCAGAGGTCAGAGGTAACTCGACATGGAATCTATTGTCTCCATAAAACCGGTTCTTGCCCTCACAGTTTCTGCTATCGCAGCGTTGCTTATTGTATACGCTCGGCATAGCCCTAATCTTCGAGAATCGTTCTCTATCGGTGCCGGCATCATTAAGTTTCTAATTGTTCTGTCGATGGCACCTGCGGTGTTGGCCGGCGGAGTTATTGAATTTACGCTGGTAACACTGCTTCCCGGGATCAGTATCAGTTTTCGTGCGGATGCGTTGGGACTACTCTTTGCCACCACCGCGTCATTTTTATGGATACTTGCCACTATCTATTCGATCGGCTACATGCGCGGTCTCAATGAGCATGCACAGACGAGATTTTATGCCTGTTTCGCTATTGCGCTTTCCTCGACAATAGGAGTTGCGTTTGCCTCGAATCTCTTTACGCTCTTTTTGTTCTACGAAATTCTCAGCCTCTCCACCTATCCTCTGGTCATGCACAAGCAGACCGCGGAAGCCTGGAAAGGCGGGAAGATGTATCTCATCTACCTGGTCGGAGCGTCGAAAAGCTTCTTCCTCGCTGCAGTCGTTCTTACCTACACCCTGACAGGAACCTTGGAGTTCCAACGAGGTGGAGTTTTCGCAGGTGTCGATGCGCCCATCCTGCTTACGATCATTTACGTTTTGTTTATCGCGGGGTTAGCCAAAGCTGCGATTATGCCCTTTCACAGTTGGTTGCCGGCAGCGATGGTTGCGCCCACCCCGGTGAGC
>PBSN01000026.1 GCA_002726235.1 Nitrospiraceae bacterium | reverse complement strand
GATGATGGTGAAATGAAAAAATTAAAGGATTTAACTTTAAGTGAATTTTATGATTGTTATAAAAAGAATAAGGAGAAATATGATATAAATTTATAATCATTCTCAATTTATTTATTAAAAATTTAATTAAATTAATTTTTTAATAAATTATTTTAAGTATAAAATTTAGTTACCTCCTCGTAATCTTAAAACTAAATGGAGAGTAGATTCTTTTTGAATATTGTAATCAGCAAGAGTTCTTCCATCTTCAAGTTGTTTTCCTGCGAAGATAAGTCTTTGTTGTTCTGGTGGGATACCTTCTTTATCTTGAATTTTAGCTTTAACATTTTGGATGGTATCAGCACCTTCAACATCAAGGGTGATAGTTTTACCTGTAAGGGTTTTGACAAAAATTTGCATAGACATTATTGTTTTTTATATTATATATATATATATTTGAAAACAAATTCAAATATAAATTTTCATTATTTGCTAAATCAAACATATTCTTTTTGACATATGAATAAGAGATTATTATCAAATAAATGAATTATAATCAATATAAAAAATTTCATTATTTATTAGAGTTAGAAAAAGGATTAGAGAAAGTTGTATCAAAAAATATAAAAAATATAATATTTGGATATGTAGGGCATGATAATTCCATTCTTTATTTAGATGGACGGGATTCAAAATGTAGAATAAAATTAGGAAAGGATATCTTAAAATTTGATATGTACAATAAAAAGTTAGAGAAATGGTCTAGTGGTGATATATATTTTTCATTTAATTTTACTACTCCTACAAATGTTGGTATAGGAACTGGTATGCCTGATATTGGAGTTACTGGAGTTACTGGAGTTACTGGGGCTAATATTGCGAATATTGTCATTGATGAGGCTAATATTGGGATTGGAACAACCATGCATAATACAATTGTTCCTGCTAATCCTCTGAATTAGTATCTTCTACTAAATTTTTATAAAGATTTAAAGTTTGTTTAATGTCAAGTTTATATAAATTTTGAGCGGTGTAAATAAAATGAATAACTAATTTAAAATCTTTTTCTGTAATTTTAGTTAATTTAGTATCAACATATATGGACATATTCCATATATTATCTGTTCTTTGATGGATATCAGTATCGTGAGTCATTTTATGTTTAGTTATGGCACATAATCCAAATTGTCTATGATATGCATCAATAATATTTTGAGTTGTAATATTAACAATTTTTTTTTTATTCTTTTTTATAAATTTTTTTAAAATTATTTTAGCATAATTTTCAAGTTTAGACATGGATTTAGATATTTTCAAGGTTTGACATGTTTTACAATAGCTTTGATATCCACAATTAGAACTTCTATTAATATAAAAGTCAGAACAATGTTTTTGTATATTACAATCAGAACAGACAAGATATATATTAGTTTTAATCACTTTTTGTTGTGATTGTAAAATTCTGGCATTTTTACGACATAATTTACACATAGAATGGCGACCATAAAGTCCTTTTTGAAGTTTATGGAAATCGTCTAATTCTTTATGTTTTTTACATTGCGAGCAAACCTTATACATCTTACACTTTAGTTCTAAACTATACAGATATATTTATTTAAAAAATAGATTAATTTTATTTTTAAGTATTACGTGGTATTAGAGGATTTGTCATAGATGGTTTTAAATTATATATATTTCGTTGAACTATGTCACCATCTCCTAGATCATATTTCTGTTGTTTTTTAATAACATTATACATGAAAACGAAAAACATGATAAAACCTATTCCAACAATTATACTAAATAAATATGCTTGCCAATCAGGTAAAAGAGACCAGATTCCTAAATTTATAGCAACCATAAGCGTACATAAAGATGATATTGTAAACATATCTGCTAGATAAAAAAATAATTGCCATTTCATACATCCTCGTGCAATAAATAAAGATGATTCACCATATATACCTGTAAAATAGTTATTAGCACAAAATGATATTAATACCGCACCCATACTAATTAGAAATCCTAAAGCAAATAAAAACAATGACCATTTTTCTACTTCAGTATCAACATCTGACCCATATACACCAACTACAATTGCTTGAAATCCAGCTGTAAAAGATGTAATTTCTAATATTTTCCCATAATAGTCCATCATTTTGTCTAAACCATCTGTAATATTAGAAACATGATTAACTAAAACAATATTCATAAAACAACAATCTTTGATTAAAAGTTTTATAGTTTTAGTATAATCGATTAATGAACCCTTATCGATTGGGTCAATGTATCTTGTTATTTCACTATTAGTTTTATCTAAAACTAAAATACTTGGATAATGTTCATCTGTTGCGATACAAACATCATAATTACTAAATACATTTTTATTTTCTGATAATTTTATTTTCACTACATTAATATCAGCAGTACAATCAGTTTCAAATAGATTCCATTCCTTTATAATGCGTTCAGTTTTCTCATTATTTTCATCATAAAATAAAACCATCTGAATATTTTTTCCATTGGGATTTAAATTGTTATTAATCATTATTATATTTTTAATATAAATTATAAGCTTATGTTTAATTAACTATAAATTTCAAATATATTATAGTATAGTATAATATAATATACTAACAATGAAGGAAACGACTAGTAAATCTTGTAAATCTGAACCGACTTGGTATCCAATAACTCATTTTCCATATAAAATGCTTGGCTTCTGCTGGACACTTAAAGGATTTGATGGTAATGTCGAAGTAGCATCTTATGGTACAAATTGTGCTAATAATCATATTAAATTAATGCGTTTTAGAGAAATTTTGAATAATAATGGATATAAATTAACTAAAACCCAACTAGACCAGATAAAAGAAACATTAAGGATATCTTTTAATTTAGTTGATATATCTAAATCAAAATTAGAAACAATGTTAAACCATATTGCTAATTTTGAAAAAAAATTTATAGAAACTGATTTTAGTAAAATAAAAAATTTTAGTGACACTGAAAAAAAAAATTATAGCAAAAGTACTGGTGTTGAAATTCATGAAATAAATGCTCTCATAAATAAGTATAAGTAATCAAAAAAATAGATTAAAATTTAAAAGTTCCTAGAACTGGGTAATGATCAGATAGTTGTTTAGTAAATAGAATATGTTTATCGTGTCTTTTAATATTTGCTAAATATTTCTTATCACTATGTAATTGTATAATTTTATAATTTGCATTAATTGGTTGTTTATGTAATTTAGAATATAGAATATAATCAATAGCTTGTGAAAAAGTGTATTTAGATCCATCAAGTCCAACGAATTCATTTTTTTTTCTATTATATGTAAATTTTGAAGTATTAGGTAATCGTTTAGGTTCTATAACGTCCATGATTTTATATAATAAAGAAACTCTTTTTGGTAAATGTATTCTATCTTCATTTAAATCTCCACATATTATTAAAGGCTCTTTTAAATTTGTAACATTTTCTTTAATAAAATTTTTCATTGCGAGAGATGCAAGAACTCGTTGTTTATAATTTTTTACCCATGCTTGATAATGAGTAGTAATAACATTAAATATCATATCATTTTTTTTTATTTTGGCTAATAAAATTCCTTTGCTTGCGAAGGAATCAATATTTGATACTTCTTTTTTCATAGTAGAAAAATAATAGTGTTTGGATTCAGTAATAGGATATTTAGATACAATTAACAAACCACTTCCTTTTAATTTTCCCCATTGTCTTCCTAAATCAACTGTATATTTAAATCCAATTTTATGTAAATATTTTAAAAAATTTTTTTTATAGTAATTTCCTAATCCATTTAATCGTAAAAATTTACCTAAAGTTTTAACTCCATAATCTTCACATATGGAATCCCAAAATTCTTGAAAACAGATAACATCAATAGAATTTTGTTTATCTAAATTAATTAATGATTTAAGTATTTCCATAGATATTCTATTTGCTCTAAGTAATTCTCCATCAGCTGGCCCAAATAATACATTATAAGTTAAGATGGTAAGAGTCTTATTCTCCATATATCATATATTAATTGTATACATAAATAATATATTATTTATACAATTAATAATGACAATAAAAGAAGATATATTAGATTATAAAAAAAATGGTTGGAAACCATTACCAAAAAAATATTTTAATTTGAATAGAGAATTAAATAGATATATAATAGATTTACATGGATTAACAAAACTATCTTCTAAGATAGAAATATTAAAAAGATTAGAAATTTTGAAAGAGGATGAAATACTGAACGTTATAGTTGGTCGTGGACTAAATAGTAGTAATGGTTCCGTATTGGGTCCATTTTTAGTAGAATATTTTAAATTAAATGGTATAAAATTTAAAATATGCTCTAAGTCCAAAGGGGGTGTTATAAAAATAAAAGTTCCAAATCTTGAATAAAAATTATGTACAAGTGGAACATACAGATTCAGCAAAATCTAAGGTAGCTCTTGCTCCAGTACAATATTTAGCATCAATTTCAGGTCTTAATAAACACATCATAATAAATTTGGATGGTTTTCCTTTACCAGATTTACTATCAAGTTCTGTTAATATTTTTTTTATTAAAACATTATCATTATATCCTTGTTCTTCTTCGGGATCGTATAAAAATTTACTAGGTAAATAAGTTTTTAATGACATTCTGATACGATCGTCCCATTCATATCTACCATTAGGATTTGGTTTACGTTGGTCCCTTCTATAAACTTTTGTTGAATAAAGACTTGACACAACTTCTTTTAATTGATCTTCTTTTTGTAATTTGGTACTAGGATTATTTTTTTTCTTAAAGTAAAATGCTAAGTGATTAATTGTTTCATTAATAAATATGCCTTCTTCAATAAGTTCTGTATAATCTGATTCGGAAATTTGAACACCTTCTAAAAATCCTTCGTTATATTCTTTTACAATATTACCATCGACATTTTTGTATGTAATACGATTAGCCTTAATATCCTCAAAATCTCGTATAATACCATTTAAAATCATACAACAAAAACAATAATTCATTAATATAGCATATTTTTCTTCACATTCAGTACCAAACATACGACCACTTTTCCCCATATTATCTTCATTAATTCTAAGATGAAATAATGATATAAGATGATATCGTTGATAACTATCCTTAGGTAAATTTGCAATCCATCTTTCAAGTAATTTGTTAACATTAGCAAGTATTTTTTTACTATTACACAATGTATCTCTAACATTATTTTTCCCTCTTTCTAACCGACATTCTAATCCACCATATAAAAATGTTTCTTTTAAATCTTTTAAAAGAGTAAATGCCTCTGCTTGTGATAAAATTTGTTTTTGAATTTCCTTCATTTTTCTATATCTGAGTTCTGGAGTTACTGAACTTGAAAAATTCCAATTTTTACTGAAATCAACCCATTTGTCTACATGCCCTTTACCTTTATTTGTTTTTCTACGACTTTCCCCTTTTTTACAATCCGATAAATATTTCCATGCTGTGTCTTGATCATATCCGCGTGCTTTTGGACATACATCTTCCTCAACTCTCTTTAAATCATCAAGAACTTCACCGAAATATTTGCTTAACATTTTTTGGGCAATGTCATTATTTTTTAACTTTTGTATGTCAATACTAGCCCATTTTGGATTAACATCTTTAAATGGATTTACTTTTCTTCTTAGATCAGTAAATGGAAAAATATTGATTGCTATTTCAACTGGATCTTCAATACCAGCCATATCAACTAATGTCAAATATCCTTGTGGTTTTCCTGGTAATTGTACACCAATTCTGATAAATAAATGACTTCTAGAACTAGCAGGATTGTTAGGAGTTCCTTTAATTGTTGCGGGTATTCTTTCTCCCAAACCATTAGTACGAGGAGTTTTTCTAAAAGTTTCAATCGTTTCTAACAAAATATTGATTTGTTTTTCTCTTTTTTCTGCATCAATATTGTTAATGTGGTTAAAATCTATCTCTCTATTTATATCTTTTAAATTGTCTTCAGTAATGTCATATTCATTGGCTTCCATTATATTTTCTTCTATTCTATAACGACCATATAATTCACTTATTTTGTCAATAGTAATTATTCCAGCCTTGTTTTTTACTGCTGCCATAAAACTACTAAGCATACTATTATCTCCATTCAATAATGTATATGATTTTCCAGAACCGGAATATCCATAACCAAATAATATGATACTATATCCTTGTGTTGCTTGTAATAAGGCATCTTTTAGTGGTGGATTATTTGATTTTGTATCAACACCTTCAAATATATCTTTATTAGTTACATTTTCATATGTTCCAAAAAAACTACCATATCTTTGAACACCTAACATATTATATTTATCTAATATATCTGTATCAATAATATCATAAGTTGATTTTTTTTGATTAATTGATTCAATTTTTTGTTGCGGATTATAAAAAGCATCTTGTTCACATGGATTTCTAGCAAGAATATATGTAGTTTCTTCTCCATTGTCTTTTTCAATAACATAAGATCTACCTAAACAAATAGATTCTGGGCTACACTTATGTGTCTTGACTTCATTTTTTTTTACAGCATAATCATTTATACGAACATAGACACGAACTGCCCCCGCAATATCTTCGTATTTATTAACTATATAACTTAAATCTAATTCTCTACTTGCTTTTTTTAACACTTTTTGTAAATTAGATATTTCTTTACATAAATTTTTTTTCATATCTTTATTATCTTCTAGATACCAAGGTTTTTTGATATTTGTTTCTAAATCTTTGAGCATACCTGGTATATTTTTAGTATATTGTTCTATTTGACTATTATAATAAGATTGTATAGCAGACATCATATCAGTAACACTTCCATTTAAAGAAATCTCAGATGGAGCATCAACTGGTAAATATGCTTGGGCTTTTTGAAGAATAGTTTCATCAGGATTAATAGTTAAAAGTTTTGCTAATTTATCTAAAACTTTTGTCTGTTTTACAATTTTAGAATATGATGATTTAAATTTAGTATCCATACCAGCGGGTTCGCAATCAGATAATAAAGCAATAATTTCATCACCTAGTGCTTTAATGGTTGTAGCTTTATCAAGAAATTTTTGTTCTTTTAACCCGATTTCAATGTCTCCTAAAACTGCTTTATATACTTGATTTAAAATATCTTTACCAGATGAATCTCCAGATACTTCTCCTTTTATAATTGTTTTTAATTTGTTATATATATTATCAAAATGTTCATCGGGTAATTGTGTCTGATTAATTAGATGTGAAACTACTTGATTATATACTTTGTCGTCAGAAATTTCCCCTCCCATAAAAATTGTTTGATTATTGAGATATTTACTTCTATTTTTAAACAAAAATTTTAATTCTTTTTTAATATCAGACATTTTAATATTATTTTTTTTTACATATTTTTTAATATGTTCGTTTATGAATTTATTTCTTAAATTATTGACATTGTTATATAATTTCATTAATTTTCTGATATTTCTTTCATATTTTTTTCTATTGGCGAAAATTGCACATGATTCTTGCATTTTTTTTAATCTTTTTCCACCTATTTGTACATTTTCTTTTTTCACAACATGTTTAATTAATTTATCATCGTAAGATTGTAATGATTCCCGTAATCCAGATTTAATTTTTTCTGGAAGATTTGCATTTTCTTGTCTCAAAGTTTCATTTTCTGCTTGTAATTGATCTTTTAAATTAGTCTGTTCTTGAAGAGACTTATTAGATGAGTTAAGTTGTGTTGATAATCCAGTATTTTTTTGTTGTAACTGTGTCTTTTCATTTTGTAACTGTTCAAGTTGTCCTTGTAATATTGTTATATTGGCTATTGCCTTCTGATATTCTTGATTTTCTTCCTGTAATTGTTGTAATTGTAATACATTTGAATTACTTGACTCAGTTAATTGTTGTTCTAAAGTTGTATTTTCTTTTTGAATATTTTGAATGGTTAAATTTAATTCAGCATTTTGTTGTTCTAATGCTTGTAAAGTTGTATTATATTGTTGTGTATTTTCTAAATTTTGATTTTTTAGTTCATCTATTTGTGTTTGAATTTTTTCTTTTTGTGCTAAAATAAATTCTTCTTTTAGTTTTAATTCTTTTGCTAATTTATCAAATTCTTCTTTTGAAATATCTGGTGTTTCTTTTGTAATTATTGTGTGTAAGGAATTTAATTTTGTCAAATATTCGTCAATAAGTTGATTATTCTTATCAATTTCAATATCAAAATCAATAACATTAACTATTGGTTTGACGTCATCGCTATATCCTACACCACCGTATTGGGTATTTTTACTATATAATTCTGAACATATTTCCTTAAATTTTTGATTTCTGCTTCTTATCAATTTGATTTTGTTAAACATATTTGTTTTGTATTGATTGATTAAACTCATTATAATCTTTTAATATATATTATATATTAATATATTTACATTTGGTAATTATCAATGTAAAAAAAATTTATTTCATTATATTATATAATACAAATCAAATAATGTTCGGAAAATATTTAAAAGCAATTCAAAACTTTTTTAGCAAAATCGTAAAAAATATTTCTAAATTAGCTTTATTAGAAAAAATTCTATTACTAGTTGCATTAATAATTGTCATAATAGTAATTTATAAATTTAGAGAAGATATCAAAAATTTTTTTGATAATATTTTAATAAGAGTTGGAATTAAACAGCAGGAATTTTATACCAATGAACCACAACAAGATGACTTCAAAGTCGAACAAGTTCAAGTTAAAGCTCAAACAGGAAAACAATTAGTTTTATTTTATGCTCCTTGGTGTCCACATTGTAAAGACATGTTACCAGATTGGGACAGATTTACAGAAGCAAATCGCTCAAATGTTGCGGTCAAAAAAGTAAATAGTGAACTTGAACCAGAATTGATTAAAGAATATGATATTCAAGGTTTCCCAACAATTTTATTATTAGATGGAAGTGGAAAAACAATTGCAAAATATGAAGGGGAAAGAGATTCCAAATCTCTATCTGATTTTGTAAATAGACAATAAATGATATTTTTACAAAATGATTATTAAATATAGGAGATATTATTTTAGGAAAATTTATATAAAATATAAAAAACTTATATACTATATAAATAAAAAGTATGATATTAGATAAAAATAAAAAATATTTAATAACTGGAGGCACTGGTTTTCTAGGAAAAAAATTAGTTAACTATCTTGTTCCAAAGGGTTATCAAATCCGTGTTTTATGTAGAGATGAAGCAAAATTAGTTTATTTAAAAGAAGAATATCCAAATATCGAAATAATAAGTGGGGATATCAGTAATAAATATACTATTATGAAAGCAATGAAGGATATTAACGGAATATTTCATTTGGCGGCATTTAAATATGTTGATTTAGCCGAAACAGAACCAATAAATTGTACAAGATCAAATATAATTGGTTCATTAAATATTTTAGAAGAAACCTTAAATAGAGATGATATTGATTTTGTTATAGCAACAAGTACTGATAAGGCAGCTAAAGTAGCAGGGATATATGGAGCAAGTAAATTAATTATGGAAAAATTATTCGAAGAATATCAGTATATAAAACCGAATATTAAATATAGGATAGTACGTTATGGTAATGTTTTATATTCAACTGGTTCTGTATTATACAAATGGAAAAGGTTATTACAATTGGATAAAGAACTTATAGTAACTGACTTAAATTGTACTAGATTTTATTGGACAGTAGACGAAGCAATATATCTTATTTTTGATTGTCTTAAATTAGCAAATTCTCCTAAACCATATGTTCCCGAAATGAAATCTATTATTCTTAAGGATTTATTAAAAGCAATGAGTAAAAAATATCTTAAAAAGGGTGGTACTTTAAAAATAAAAGAAATTGGATTAAGACAAGGAGAAAATTTACACGAAAGTTTGGATAAAAATCATAAAAATTCTCTTGAAAGTGAAAAATATACCATAGATGAAATAATAACTTTTATTTAATTTTTACTAATATATTGAATTTGCGTTTCTGTAAAATTTAAAGGCATTAAGTTTGTTATTTCATTCATCTTCATTTTACATAATTGATTAGTATTCTTTTTGTCAAAAAAAGAAATTTGACATAAAGGGTTAATATTTTTATTAACAAAACCAAGAGTCTTTTCCGATACTATGAATGTTTTTTTATCGACATTAGATACATCATCTTTAGAAACTGTATGATATAAATTACGTTGGTTAATTCGAGATAATATATTATTATTAGATAATGCTAATGAAACATAAATATAATCATCTGTTAATTTGACCCAATCAAAACTATTATTTTCAAACATCTGATTCAATTTTAAAGTTTCCTTTTCCTGAACGATAGCATCACATATCATAGCATCAATTTGAGAAACAGCACGATGTTGATAAACTTCTTTATGAAGTTTATATCTTGCGTTAAATATTGAATATATTGTATATGCTGCTTTTTTATTATAACATATTTGATTATCAATAATTCTCATTTTATGAAATAAATAATCATATTGAAATCCTAATTGAAAACCTAAGTGATAACTATCACGGAGTAAATAATCTAATTTATCTACGTCTAAATATGTAGATGAGTTTGCTACAATTTCAAAATAATATTTAGGATAATTTGAATCAAATTTGCCTAAAATTATATTACATATTAAATCTACTTCTTTTTGAAGGAATGGTAATTCATATTTTTCAACCATATGCTTAAATAATTTAACACCTCTATCTTCATGTTCATCAACACGAATATCTAATTTATGTCTAATATGATTATCAAATGAATGAGAAAAACAAACATGACCAATATCATGAATTAAACCAGCAATTTTTATCAACTGAATATCTCTTTTTGGGATTCGTAAATTAGGTTGATTTTCTAATAAACAAGTAAATAATTTACCGACTAAGTTATAAACTCCAAGGGAATGTTCAAAACGAGTATGAGATGCACTTGGGTATACATAATGGCAAACTCCTAATTGTCGTATAAACCTAAGTCTTTGAAATTCAACAGTGTCAATGATTTCAAGAGCCAAGGGTTCAATACGTATAAATTTATGAACAGGACATTTAAATGATTTCATTATTATTTTATAAATCATAAATTAAAATCAATTTTTAATTTATGATTTATAAAATAACATTTTAAATGATGGATAATATGGATTCTAATATTGATTCTAATATTGAAATTAATATGAATATGGATGAAATAATTGAACACATTGAGAAAGAGCATGCTAACAAAGCAGCACATAATATTAAAAGTTTCACGTATGGAGGAGTTGATGGTGTAATTACAACATTTGCAATAATGGCTGCTGCTGTCGGAGCTAATTTAGATCCAAAAGTTGTAATAATTATGGGATTTTCGAACTTAATAGCAGATGCGTTAAGTATGGGATTTGGTGATTATTTAAGTTCAAATGCTGAAAGAAATTATATCAATGCAGAGAAAAAAAAAGAAACCTATGAATATAAAACACATCGTGATCATGAAATGAAAGAATTAGCTGAATTATATGTATATAATGGTATGGAAGTAGCAGATGCAATACGATTAGTTAGTATATTGGCATCAAAAGAAAAATATACAAAAATTTTTATAAATCATATGATGACTTTAGAATTAGATTTGCCAGAAGCAGAAACGCCAAAAGATATTTTTATTAAAGCATTATTTACATTTATATCATTTACAATTTTTGGTTCTATTCCCTTATTAATATTTTTGATAATGTATCTATCAGAATATGACAACAAAAATAATATATTTATTATTACTTGTGTTGTAAGTTCAATAACATTATTTTTAGTAGGTGCGTTCGGAGCAAAAATTACAAAACAGAATGTTTTAAAAAATGGTATTTTAACAATGGTAAATGGTATGGTAGCAACATCTGCTGCGTATTTTATTGGATGGTGGATAGAATCTCTTCTTTAATTTACCATAAACTATCAAACCAACCTTTCATATCCCATTTTTTTTGTTTATTTCTATAATTTCTAGAATCATATATATCATATACCTGTTGTTCTGGTTCTGTTTCCGATTCCGATTCTGATTCTGATTCTGATTCTTCTTGAACAACTTTTTGCATTTCTGGATATTCTGGTTCGATTTCATTCATCTCTGGAATTTCTGGGATTTCTTCTGGGATTTTTTCTTGTATTTCTTCTGGGATTTCTTCTTGAATTTCTTCTTGAATTTCTTCTGGGATTTCTTCTTGAATTTCTTCTGGGATTTCTTCTGGGATTTCTTCTTGGTCTTCTTCATCAACTATTACACTATCGCTATTATCATCTTGATTATATGGTATTGTGGCATAATTTTCTATAGCATTAGTTTCATTTGCCTCATGTAGTAAATTATTTACTTCATTCATATTATCATTTTCTGGAATTTGTTCATGGGAAATTGTTTGAGGAGATAAATTATCTCCATATAATGATTGCGATGCGATTAAATTGTATATATTTTCATTGTAAATTATTTCATTATCATCATTATCATCACTTTCTTCTGTTTCATCAAGTTCTATAATTGATGGAAATTCATGAAAATGATGTGTATATTTTTCAGACACATCTTTATCATCATTCATTTTATCAACAACATTTTGAATTATATTATCTGTAAATCTTTCAATAAGTTCAGTTATTTTTTCTTCAGTTTTTTCTACAAATGGGACAACTTCTTCAGCAACTTCTTCAACAACTGGGACAACTTCTTCAGCAACTTCTTCAACAACTTCTTCAACAACTGGGACAACTTCTTCAGCAACT
>PBSN01000025.1 GCA_002726235.1 Nitrospiraceae bacterium | reverse complement strand
GGCTGGGGAGGCGTTACGAACGGTGGTGTCTACAAGTGGCATATGGAGGGGCAACTGATCCTTTGTATTATATAGATGCCCCCCATATTGCCCCCATTTGACTCGGATGTCAAGAGTGGAACAGTAAAGGGAAAATAAGCGTAACTATATGATAATACTATGTTATTGTATGGTGTGCCATCAATTTGAGGAGCATTTCATGCCTCATCTTGAGGGCTGTTGGTGGAGGCGGCGGGAATCGAACCCGCGTCCGAAAACCGTCAGCACAAGACATCTACATGTGTAGCCGCAGTATTGAAGTTCGCGCCCATCCATGCCCCGCAACACGGCTCAGAATGGTTGCTAGCCCAGTATCGTCTCGTCTTTCTCCCCTGGAGCCCAGAAGTCAGACCAGCCTGCTTTATGCCATCCTGATCATTCGCACAGACATCGAATGAGGGACGTCGCTACTTAATTATGCAGCGAGAGCCAAGTTATCGTTGGCAATTGAATGTTTCCCCAGGTGTTTTACGAGGACCCGAGGACCTCGACATGCAGCCCTGACCCACTAGTTCCCGTCGAAGCCTATCGCCCCCTCCTTTCTTCTTTCATGGCACGCGCCATTTCCCGTGTGTCTTCGCGTTTCTTGATGTCCTCACGCCGGTCGTATTGGCGTTTCCCCTTGGCTAGAGCCAATTGGAGTTTCGCCAATCCCCGGTCAGTGAAGTAGATCTTCAGAGGAATCAACGTTAGGCCTTTCCGTTGGGTCTGTCCGACTAGTTGATCAATTTCCTTTCGGTGAAGCAGCAATCTTCGCTCGCGGCGTGGAATATGATTCATGATGTTGCCGTGGCTATACTCATTGATATGGCAATTGTGCAATATCACCTCATTGCGATCGACGCGTGCGAAGCTCTCCTTCAAATTCACTCGTCCCTCGCGCAAGGCTTTCACTTCGGTCCCGCGCAACTCCAGACCGGCTTCGAAGGTGTCCTCAATCGCGTAATCGTAGTAGGCCTTGCGATTGGTTGCGACGGTTCTGAGCGGCTTTCGTGATTCCATAATATGAAGTATAACAAGCAGGTATAGTGCGGGCAAACAAGGCGAAAATTATCACATGGTAGGAGTGAGGACCATGGCAGACACTCAAATCTTTACCGGCGAAACTCTTCGGCCGGATGCGGCCTTCGACCTTTGTCGCTTGGGTTTGCGCGCTCGATGGGGTTCCATCACCATGGGAGCCTGTGCGTTTTTTTGCCTCGCCGCCATGGTTGTGCTCTTCACAGGGTGTCGGTCTGGGATTCCGGAGCCAGTGCCTGATTTGCCACTGCGGCAAGCCAGCGTCGAAGAACTTATGACCATGCTCAACCAACGTTCGGACCAGATTCAGAGTCTGCGTGCGCTCGTGCAACTCCATGGTCGGGGGAAAATTATTCCAATTCGCAGCTCGATGAACATGTCGGTGTCCTATGTGAGACCGTCACTCATTCGATTGCGTGCCTTTGATCCATTGGGGCGAACCTTGTTTGACCTGACCAGTAACCAGATGCAGTTTCGTGTGCACCTCCCGACACAAAATCGTGTTGTGGCCGGAACCCACTCCGCCACTTCGGCAGATCCGCCTTCGGAGATGTCGTCGATGCGGCAACGGTTCCTTCACTTGGTGTCGGCGGTGTCGAAGACGGTTCTCGCGACACCGATTGATGATAGCCATCACGTTACGCTCTATGAAGAAGGTTTGCTCTACCGCATTGAGGTCATGGAAACACCTCATTCATCGCATCCGGTACGCCAATTGTGGGTCGAGCGAATAAATTTCGACGTGGTTAAAGACGCGGTGTTGAGCGCTACGGGAGATCCGATCATTACTGTTGAATTTGATGACTATCGTTCCCTTGGACCTCGTGGGCAGATTCTCTACCCTTTTCATATGTCCATTCATGACGTGGTAACGGATAGTCACTATACGTTGATATTCCAAGAGGTACTTCCGAATCCCGAGGTGGGACCGACAGAATTTGATATGAGCAGGATGTTTAAAAAGGACGCCAGCGTTGCTTTCGTTTCGCGTAAGGCTTCCACTCACACACAGGTACGCCTCGCCTCTTTGCGCACTGCGGTTGCGCTGGACGGCCGTGGTGAACATCCGTGGGGCCATTTTGCCGGCGTGGTTCACCCATGATGATCCTTGCGGTTGAAACAGCAACATCCGTACAGAGTGTTGCGGTAGTAGGCGAGAATGGTCTGTGTGCAACAGAGGCGGTGAAGCAAACGCGATCTTTAGCTACCGCGACGGATCGTTCTCATCGATGGTCGATCATGCCAGCTATTGACCGACTGCTGAATGCACTCAACGTGACGCTTTGCGACATCGATGGTTTTGTTGTCTCGATTGGCCCAGGATCATTTACGGGATTACGTGTCGGCCTGGCCACCATGAAAGGGTTGGCATATGGTACAAACAAACCGCTGGTTGCCGTGCCAACGCTTCATGCTCTTGCGTTCAACGTGGCTGGTCTTGGCTTTCCAATTTGCACCGCATTGGATGCGAAGCGTGGCGAACTGTTTCTCGCCGTATGGCACACACAGCAAGCTTCGGACGCACACGATTCCCTTACATGCGTAATGGACCCACAACGTCTTTCTATTGAGAACGCTGTCGATGCGTTGTCGGCACATGTGCAGGGTACTGTCATTGTCGTGGGTGATGGCGTTTCGCTTTGCCGTCAGATGCTGTCAGGGCGATTTGGCAACCGGGCTGTATTTCCCACAGGGATCGCGTGTGTACCGTCTGCGCTGAGCGTGGCGCACGTTGGCAAAGAACGTTTGGCCCGTGGTATGCTTGCAGGCGAAAAGCTCACACCGATATATCTGAGACCGCCAGACGCCAAACCCAATCTACCTTATCGTGCCGTGGGATCCGATACGTCATCTGGAGTTACGACGTGACGATTGACCCCCTGATTGAATCAGATCTAGACGACGTTGTGCGGATCGAACGGGACTCATTTTCGGTACCGTGGACACGAAAGATGTTTCACGATGAGCTTGCGGGTAATCCTTTTGCGTCACTGTTCGTGAGCCGGGAGGGAGGAACGATTGTCGGGTATGCGTGTTATTGGGTTATTTTTGAAGAGCTCCACATCATGAATTTGGCTGTCAGTCCATCCCATCACCGACGCGGGATTGCGAGTGCAATGATGACCCATGCCATCGCACACGCGTGTGCCTGCGGGGTCCACGAGGCCATGCTGGAAGTCCGCGCATCAAACGTGCCTGCGATTGCGTTCTATACGCAGTTTGGATTCCAAAAGATTGCGCTCCGCGAACGATACTATTCGAATCCCGTTGAAGATGCCATGATTTTGAGACGTCGTTCACTCGATACCGTGAACGCGACGCACAGCATTGATGATCAGAAAGCGTTGCACATGACGAAGGCTGTCAGCGGATGACGAGCAATTTTCTGACACAGCACATCGCCGCGATTCGACAACGTGTCTATACAGTGTTGGGGTTTCTTGCGGTGATGTTTGCCATTTCATTTGTATTCGCAGATATTCTCATTGCATGGTTCCGTCGCCCACTTCCAACAGATCTGGTGTTTTACGGACCGGCCGAAGCTCTTTTTGCCGCCATTAAGGTGGCATTTTTTGCGGCAATCCTCTGCACCTTGCCAATGCTCATTTATCAGATATGGAAATTTTTTGAGCCGGCATTTCTTCCCCACGAGAAACACTCCGTGCTTCCATATATTGCGATTGCTACTCTCCTGTTCATGTGCGGATTGGCGGTTTGTAATATTCTTATTCTTCCCCTCGCGCTTGGGTATCTTGTGGCGCAAGGGGAAAAGCTTAATTTGCTTCCCGCATTGGCGGTAGGGCAGTATATTGATTTTAATGCAAAGTTCTTGTTGGTGTTTGGTGTGGCGTTTGAGTTGCCCCTGATCATGACGATGCTGGCACGGATGGGTGCGATTTCTGCGAAACTCTTGGTTCAGTTTCGGAAGCATGCGATTGTTGTCTTTTTTCTGCTTGCCACAATCATGACCCCAACACCTGATGCATTTAACCTCCTTCTCATGGCTGTTCCATTGATCCTGCTCTATGAAGTGGGCATTGTGAGCGTTCGTCTGTGGGGACAACCACGTGGTGTGCCACCGAAGACATCACCTGTAAAGCGAATACGTCGTACGGTGACCTAAATACTTACCGCAGGGCAGGAACGTAAATGATTCTGATTACTATCGATCTCATAAAGATACCACGACATGAGAGTGCTCAATGTTTCCTTCGCGATAACAACGCTCAAGCATCCACGGATATCGAAACCTCTTCACAAATAAGGAGATATGAGCCATGCCTGTCAATCTGTCCAAGTTTGCTGTGCTGACGCTCGTCTTCATTCTTGTTGCTGGATGTGCTGGGGTGCACCCCGCGTCGCGTATCATTGTTCAGGATCCGCAAACGATCGTTCGCTTGGATATTGATACGAGCATCAAGGGACCAGATGATCCCGATCGGTATACCCATCCTGCAGAGATCGAGGTTGGCCAACTTCAGAAAATTTTCGCTGCGATACGAATTCAGCCTCAACTCTTGATGTTACAGAAGAAGCGAGACATAGGCGTGGCAGAAGAGGTACACAAACATCGCGTATTTGAAACCGACGAGATTGCAACACTTGCCTCGATCGTGAAGGATGCGTTTTCCCAGGCGTCGCCACAGGAGCGAGTGGTCTTCGGTCTCACTAAGCCGAGTGGCATAGAGGCCGAAACACACCAAGAGGCGACGTGGGGTGAGATGTATATCAAAGACCAACAATTGCACTTCATTCTCAGTTGCCATCGCCTTTCTGGCGAAGGCGGAAAGCGATTCGCAGAGTGCCGAGAGCTGACACGCCAAGGCTTTGAGCTGAGCTTTACGCAGAAGGAGCGCTTCGTTGGATTTGGGAAACCGCGTATTTTGTTTGGTAATGGAACCAAAGAACTCATCATTGGCATTGGAATAATTGCTTCGAGCACACCAACCGGATTGTAAGTGATGTTGTGATTACGCACTATGCATGTGCATGCATCTGCTTCATACAGCTACGACAAAAAATGCTCAGGACTGCCAACTGACAACGTGCAAGGATAGTCATGAAAGGTAGCCGACCTCCACGTCAATCACGAGCCAAGGGTGTACTGAAGGATATTATGACGACCAAGGACGCTGCAGCGTATCTTCGCCTGACACTGCCGACGTTATATCGGCATGTTGCACAAGGAAAGATTCCATGTTCTCGTATTGGAGGGCGCTGGCGCTTTGACCGTAAAAATCTGGATCGCTCACTTGGGCGGAAAGATATTGAGGATGACGTCAGCGGCCGAAATAAAATTTCAGGTATTGTGACCAGCATCAAGAAAAGTTCTCTCTTGGCTCAGGTAAACCTGGACGCGGGCCCATACAAGCTTACAGCGATCATTACTCGCGATGGTCTTGATGCTCTCAAGCTACGTGTTGGAGATAGCGCGATTGCGCTCATCAAAGCCACTGAGGTCATGGTCCTCAAAGAAGGCAGTTAATGCATATCAGCATCATTGGCTCTGGCTATGTCGGCTTGGTCACTGCGGCGTGTTTTGCCGAGTTTGGGCTTCAGGTCACCTGCATGGATCAGGACCCTCAAAGAATTGCGGCGATGGAATCCGGAGAGATCCCGTTTTACGAACCCGGACTGCAAGATCTTGTAAGGAAAGGCCGTCAAGGGGGAAGGCTAACCTTCACAACCGACCTTGCGCAGGCAGTCAATCAGGCACTCGTCGTTTTTATCACTGTAGGCACTCCATCCACCGACGACGGCTCTGTCGATGTGTCGTCGATTGAGGCTGTGGCGACAGGTATTGGCCGTGCAATGACCAGCTATACAGTCATCGTGACCAAGTCCACCGTTCCAGTGGGAACAGGGCAACGGGTCAAATTTTTGATTGAAAGTGCCCAGCGAGAGCCAGTACGATTTGATGTTGTCTCAAATCCTGAGTTTCTTCGTGAGGGGTCAGCCATTGAGGATTTTATTCGACCCAACCGAGTTGTGATTGGGGCTGAATGTGATGAGAGTGTCGCCATTTTGAAAGATCTCTACCGGCCCCTTTATCTGATAGAAACACCGATTGTGGCCACAACGATTGAAACTGCGGAACTGATCAAATATGCATCGAATACGTTCCTGGCAACAAAGATCTCATTCATTAACGAAATGTCGGTACTCTGCGAGAAGGTTGGAGCTGATATCCGCATGGTCGCAAAAGCCATGGGACTCGATGGAAGAATAGGATCAAAATTTCTCCATACCGGTCCTGGCTATGGAGGGTCGTGTTTTCCGAAAGATGTCGCTGCGATCATCTCAACTGGAAAAGAACATCGCTGTGAGATGGGCATTGCTCAGGCTGCCGTGGACGCCAACGCTCGGCAGAAGACGCGGATGGTTGAGAAAATTCGCACGGCTCTTGGGACCATTAACAACAAACGTATTGGAGTACTTGGACTTTCATTTAAGCCGAATACCAGCGATATACGAGAATCACCATCAATTGCAATCATCCGTCTCCTTCTTACGGAAGGCGCTTATGTACAGGCATACGATCCTGAAGCCATGCAGGAGACCGCTCAGCAACTTCCGGAGTTGAAGCTATGCTCGGATAGCTATGAAGTGAGTGACGATGCCGATGCGATTGTTCTTGCAACCGAATGGAATCAATTTAGAAATCTCGATCTCGAACGGATCAAAAAGCAGTTACGTACTCCGATATTCATCGACCTACGAAACGTGTATCAGCCCACTCGTATGGCCAATATGGGTTTTCAGTATTGGAGTATTGGGAGGGTATCGCCCGTTCCCATGTGACGCAATACTGCCACACCTGAGCGTAAGTGTGCTCTTTGACTGTGCCCCGCCTTCCTTCAATCGATCTCGTTTCTTATTCCCTCAGGAAAGGTTCACCCGACGAAAAATCACTTCGTCATGTTGGTAGGGGCCGCGGAGATGCGTAGATCGTTTGATGGGTTGGACGTTTCCTGAATGATCGATGCCACGGGACATAAGGTGATGAAGGCCTGGCAACGGGTTATCCCACTGATATGACCACAGTGTCCAGGCAAACGGATCGCTATTTTCTGCGAGTGTTGCTGTGTGCCATTGATTGTCGTCGTTGATATGCACATTCACGGCATTGATAGGCCTGTTTCCGCCCCATATCGCTCCACTGACCTTGTAGATATTGCCTTTCGAGTGATAATCACGCTGGATGCGTGCAACGATCGACTTCACCGGAATTTTTGTAATAGGAGAGGATTTCCAGATGACGTCGTCACCACGACCTACCCGTCGTTTATTAACATAGAATGTTGTTTGATACGGCCCATTAAACGGTCGACTGATAAGTTCGATTCGCTCAAGCCATTTGACATGCGCCATGCCATACCACCCAGGAACAATGAGTCGAACGGGAAACCCATGATCTGGAGGAAGAGGCTCACCATTCATTTCCGTTGCCAGCATCACCGCTGGGTGTGTCGCTTGCTCTATGGTCAGCGCACGAGAAAAATGCCGTTTGCTTTCTGTTGCCGCATCGGCTCCATGAAACACGACGTGCGTCGCATCCGGCGCCAAGTGCACACGCTCAAGCACGGTTTTGAGTGGCACGCCAGCCCATCTCGCATTGCTGACGAGCCCATGGTTTCGGTGCTTGGAGTTGCCCGCACACTCCAATGTCACTACCTGCTCAACGCGCGAAAACCTGCCCAACTGAGTAAATGATATGTTTTGTGGGTGCCGAACGTTGCCTTGAACTTTGATGATCCAATCGTTTGCATCGGAAACTGGCGGGACCGCAAAATGATTACGGATATAGAACTGACTTGAGGGTGTAATCCAATGTGTTAACCGAGTGAGATCAAATGGAACGATCTTGTCTTCATCCTCTGTGATGGTGTTTGAATGACGCTTGTCATCAAGAAACGGGAGGGCCCCAATGGTGGAGGCACGTGCACCTGAAGTGAGTAAAAATTGTAGGGAGAATGGGAGGGCAAGTCCTCCAATAAGTATATCTCGCCTTGTGAGTTTGCTTGGTTGTCCAAACACGGGTGTCTGTTTTTAGCCCAAGATGCCACACAGTTTAGAATTTAGCAGCAAGTTTTATGTCTCCATCTGCTCAGCATCCGCGATGACGGTTTTTTCCATTTCCTCTTTGTAAGCTATGAGTTGCTTTGCCAATTTCGGATCTTTACGGGCAATAATCTGCGCGGCAAAAACTCCAGCATTTTTCGCTCCCGCTTTTCCCATCGCCATAGTCGCAACAGGAACACCTTTAGGCATCTGGACGGTTGCCAATAGTGCATCCCAGCCTTGAAGCGGAGAGCTGGCAATTGGTACTCCGATCACGGGAAGAATAGTTCGAGCTGCAATCACTCCTGCAAGATGGGCGGCGCTTCCGGCGCCTGCGATAAAGACTTCCCCTCCGTTTGCTTCAAACGCCTTGATGAGTTTTTCTGTGCGATCTGGGGTGCGATGAGCCGATGTGATGGTCATGTCATATGAGACGCCAAATTGCTTTAACAGCTCGGCAGTCTCTCGCATCAATGGCAAATCCGATTTGCTTCCCATAAAAATGGCGACCTGCGCGTTGCTCATGTTTCAACTCCTTTATGACAGATATCTCTTCGATATTGCATGTCATCAAATATGATGTGGGCCACTGCTTCGTACGCTTTTGCACGTGCCCCTCTGTGGTCAGTACTAGTCGCTGTGACTCCAAGCACCCTCCCACCCGCTGTCATCAAACCCATGTCCCCTATTTTTGTCCCCGCGTGGAATACATTGACGTCATCGATATTTTCAGCTTTGGCCACGCCGTGAATTATTTTTCCAACATTGGGACGACTAGGATAGTTGCCGGATGCCAATACGACGCATACCGCCGCGCCTTCATGCCATTCAATTGGCGAAAGGGCATCTAGCTGGTGATCCACCACGGCCCCGAGAAGATCAACGAGGTCCGTCTTAAGAAGCGATAGTACAACTTGAGTCTCCGGATCACCAAATCTCGCATTGCATTCCAGAACTTTTGGTCCGTCAGATGCCAACATGATTCCGGCATATAACACCCCGCGATACGGGCTTCCAAGAGACGACAGCGCATCGACGATCGGTTGGAGAATCTCGTTTAAGATGCGATTCATCAGAGCAGTGTCCACTGAATCTACCGGAGCAAACGAGCCCATTCCTCCAGTATTTGGCCCCTGATCGTTGTCAAAAATACGTTTGTAATCGCGTGAGGCGAGCAAAGGGACGACGGTGTTTCCATCTGTTAAAGCCATCACACTTAGTTCATCTCCTGCAACGAATTCCTCAATCATAATGGTGGCCCCACTGGCTCCAAGAACATTCTGTTCGAGTAGGTCCGTCACTGCCTTTTGAGCTTCGGCCAATGTTGTGGCGACTACGACTCCCTTTCCTTGCGCAAGGCCATCTGCCTTGATGACTACAGGCATGTTGTGTCTGCGGAGGTATTCTTGGGCTCGAATGACATTGGTAAACGTTTCTGCCGATGGTGTAGGAATTCCACTTCGACGCATGAGATCTTTGGCAAAAACCTTGCTTGTTTCGATTCTGGCAGCCATCCGACCAGGACCAAAAATACGCAAGCGTGCCTGGCGAAAATGATCAGCGATTCCGTCGGCAAGTGGAGCCTCAGGGCCTACAATGGTGAGGTCAATGGCTTGATCTTGCGCAAAGGACAGGAGATCTTGAATATTGTCAGCTTGGATCGGAACACACTCGGCAAGTGTCGCAATCCCAGGATTTCCAGGGGCGCAGAAGATGTTCGTGACACGAGAACTTTGGACAATTTTCCATACGATAGCGTGTTCTCGGCCTCCTCCGCCAATTACAAGAACCCGCATGGACGTAACTTAGAGGTGTCTAGGCATGGCGGAAATGCCGGACACCGGTGAGAACCATGGCCATATCATGTTCATTCACGGACTGAATTACCTCATCATCACGCAGTGATCCACCCGGTTGAATCACTGCAGTGATGCCACCCTTTGCCGCTTCGTCAATGCCGTCACGGAACGGAAAAAATGCATCGGATGCCATCACAGTGCCTTTGAGTGACCGTAATGCTTTTTTTCCTGCAAGCTGGACCGAATCCACCCGGCTCATTTGCCCAGCTCCAATGCCAATCGTTTTGGTGCCTTTTGCATAAACGATAGCATTCGAGCGGACATGCTTGGTGACCCTCCAAGCAAATCGAAGGGCAGACAATTCGTCATCGGTGGGTGTACGTTGACTCACGATTTTGAGGTGTTTCAAATCTTCATCTACTGCCGGATCAAATTCCTGAATCAGGAGGCCTCCCTTTACTCGTTTCACATCTACTCCAAGGGACCACCCTTGAATTGACGCCGTTGTCGTACTTGTCTCAAGGCCAAGGTCCAACACGCGCAGATCACGTTTCTGTTTCAAGTGAGCTAGCGCGTCATCATGAAATCCTGGGGCAACAATTACTTCAACAAAGTTACTGGTTATTTCCTTGGCGGTTTCTAGATCCACGGACCGATTGAGTCCGATGACACCACCAAATGCAGAGAGGGGATCGGTGTCGCGTGCACTGATGAAAGCATCCACCAGACGCCCGTTGACTGCTACACCACACGGGTTCACATGTTTGATGATCGCCGCTGCCGGTTCAGCAAACTCAAGTGCCAGCTCCATGGCGGCGTTAGCATCCAACACGTTGTTAAATGACATGGCTTTTCCATGATGTTGCGTTGCGGTTGCGATCGAGGGACCTGCAGCACCCATCTCACGGTAAAACGCTCCCTGTTGATGCATATTTTCGCCATACCGCAGGGTATTGAGTTTCTCAAAGCGGACTGGAAGGAATGTCGGAAAATTATTTTCCTTGGTGGACGTATCACGATCGAGATAATTTGTGATCACACTATCGTAGTGCGCGGTGTGCTGAAACGCCTTGATAGCTAAACGGCGACGTGTCTCTGTGGATACCTGCTTCCCATCGTTCTGCAGTTCTTCCATCACAGCACGATAATCATCTGGATCGACAAGTACGGTGACGAATGCGTGGTTTTTCCCGGCAGATCGTAGCAACGCGACACCACCAATATCGATATTTTCGATGGCTTCATCGATAGAACATTCCGGTCGTGCTATGGCCTTCTCAAACGGATAGAGGTTCACCACGACAAGTCCAATTTGACTAATTTTATGCTGTTTCATTTCGCCGAGATGTTTGAGATTGTTGGCTTTACCTAAAATTCCTCCATGAACTCTGGGATGTAGCGTCTTCACACGTCCATCGAGAATCTCAGGTGATTCGGTATAGGACGCAACATCAGTCACAGGAATTCCCGCAGACCGTAGCGTCTGGGCAGTTCCTCCTGTGGAGTAGATTTCGACGCCAAGGTTGTGTAAACCCTGAGCGAGATCGACGATCCCAGCCTTATCAGAAACACTGATCAGTGCTTTTTCAAGTTTTTCCATATCATTTCCGTGACAAACCAAATGACAGAGGGCAGAGGATAGCACCCGCCTGTGGTGAATTCAACTCGGAAAGGAACTCCTGCGGTTGACTTTCCCAAATCCAATGTTCCCGGCGTGATTTTCCTACCTATTAGGTCTTAGGGGTGGGGGCATTAGAGAAGCGGTTCCAAGTTGGCCCATGACGTTACTGGCCTAGAGCAGGAAAAGTTATGGCAAACGTATACCGTAGGTTTTCCATCCAGCGTAGTTTTCCCCTGGGCGATCGGAGGCAGGGTGTTGGAATTTTTATCATCTACGAGAATCAAGACTTTATTTGGAACATATGTGGCGTGAATTCTCGTTAGGAGGGCTTTCATTTCTTGGGATATGCGATCCCCGAAGAGCACAATTTCTTTGGGTTTCTCGAGGTAAAAGTCCAGCGCATTGAGCATCGCGGCACTCCCATATCCGTTGTCGGTCATCTCAGTGCGAAAAAGAGTGAACGTTTTTTCGGCTCGATCATGATAAGCCTGTTCACCGGTCAGCGAAAAGAGGCGAAGGAAATTCATTGCCGCGATGGCGTTCCCTGATGGAATCGGCCCGTCGCTTCCGGATTTCATGCGTTGAATCAACGTCTCGTGGTTGTTGGCGGTAAAGAAGCATCCGCCAACTTGGGGATCCCAAAATTGTTCAACCATCACTGAGGTGAGTTCTCGAGCAACCTCTAAATAGGTGTTGTTGAAGGTGGACTCATGCGCATCGAGCAATGCCGCAGTCAAGAACGCATAGTCGTCAAGGTAGCCGTTCAGTTTGCCTTGACCCTTGGTGACCGTCCTATACAAGTGGCCATTCTTATAGGCCTCAGCCAGCAAGAAATTGAGCGCGTTCTCAGCCATCGTGAGGTAGGATTGATTGTCCAATGTCTGATATGCATCCAGCATTCCAGAAATCATCAGACCGTTCCATCCGGTGATGATTTTTTCATCGCGTTGTGGCTTGCTTCTTGGCTCACGCGCTTCACGTAATTGTGTTCTCGCAGGAGCAAGCAACGCCTCAATCCTGCCCATTTCGTTCTCGTCAAAATCCGAACTTGCAATGCGGTTGAGAATAGCGGAGCCTTCAAAATTCCCGCTCTCAGTCACATTGTAGATGCGACACATTTCTGCGCCGAGTTCAGGGCCAAGAATTGCATTGATTTCTTCCGGTGTCCATACGAAGTATTTTCCTTCGACCCCTTCGCTGTCCGCGTCCTGCGCGGTATAAAAGCCGCCCTCCGGCGAGATCATTTCACGACGTACATATTCGATTGTTTCTTCAACGACCTGGCGGAATCGAACGGCCTGTGTTAGGCGCCATCCATCAAGGTAGAGCCGGATAAGCTGGGCGTTGTCGTACAGCATCTTTTCAAAATGTGGCACCAGCCACTTGCTATCGACAGAGTAGCGATGGAAGCCTCCTCCGAGGTGATCATAGACCCCACCGGCCGCAATCTTTCGGAGTGAATGGATCGTCATCTCAAGCGATGTTTCCGTTTTGGTGCGATGGTGGTGTCGAAGTAGCAGTTGAAAGGGTTGAGCTGTTGGAAACTTTGGCCCTGTGCCGAATCCTCCATCGACTGGTTCGTAAAACGACGTGAAACCCTTGACCGCATCATCAATGAGAGCAGTATCGAGAGGCCCTTCGGAGGGTCGCGGTGTTCCTATACGACGTAGCCCGGCCGTTACTTGCCGAACGTTCTGTCGCACATCAGCTTGTTTGTCGCGATAGGCCTCAGCAATGCCTGCAAGAAGGTCTGGAAACGCAGGCATTTTGTATCGGGGTGTTGGCGGGAAATAGGTTCCACCGTAGAACGGTTCTTGATCTGGAGTCAAAAATGTTGTCAGAGGCCATCCCCCTCCTCTCCCGATGAATGCTTGGACTGCTTTCTGGTAGATATCGTCGAGATCTGGACGTTCTTCACGATCGACCTTGATATTGATGAAGTTGGCATTCATGAGCGTGGCGGTTTCGATGTTTTCAAATGATTCTCGCTCCATGACATGACACCAGTGGCATGCGGAATAGCCAATCGAGAGAAGAATTGGTTTGTTTTCCACTTTTGCACGGGCAAGCGCTTCTTCTCCCCATGGGTACCAATCAACGGGATTGTGCGCGTGTTGCAGGAGGTATGGACTCGTTTCGTCAATCAGTCGATTGGTATGCTCATGTCGCATCAGAGATGTCTCTATGTGCAGGAGAGAACAGAGGTGGTAACGCTGGACTAAACATTTGTCGAAAAAAGTCAAAAACGGTAGCGGGAATTATCGAACTAAGTTGCTCAGATGATCACGGATTAGAGTTTTGACAGCATTTTTACCTAATGCGGTATGAATATCTGAAGCAGTGATAGCAATACGATCTAACGTCTTTGCTCATAAAAAAAGCGACTTCGCCCTTTTCCGCCTTTGTGCATCTTGCTACTGTGTCTCTTGCACCTGTTCAATTTGTAGGGGAGGGTGAAGTCTTGGAATGGCGATACCTAGGAATCGCTGACCCTCGAGCGACTAATGTATTTTGCCCCTAGGATCATCAATAAATGAGCATGCTTTGAGAATAGAGATTTGCAATCCGTGAGTCAACTGTTTTATAGAACGCATTCAGGTGAAGCAATGCTGCGTTCACCAAATCTTTTCCCTGTGGTAAGCTGTGTGTGCTTGGATACAGTGAAATCCATACGAAATTTCGCCATCGAACTGTATGCCCCCATCGATTCATCCCATTGATTTGATTCGGACTCTGAAGTCCAAGCAGTTGACTCCCGCGATTGTGTTTTTGACATCACGTCGCTCCTGCGACAATGCGGTGAAGGCGTTTACTCATGGTCCTCAAACCATTTCGCCGAAACGACAGGAAGCAATTGCCAGACTCATTGATCAGTGGACACTGACATATCCTAGCATTCAGAATCATCCGTTCCGTGAGTGTGTAATTCAGTGTGGCGTGGCCGCTCATCATGCGGGGCATCTCCCATCATGGAAAATCGTGATCGAAGAACTGATGCGCAAAGGGGCACTTGATGCGGTTTTTGCAACAACCACGTTGGCGGCTGGTGTCGACTTCCCCGCGCGGACAGTCATCATTACGCAATCCAATATTCGAAAAAGTCATGGATTTGTCGACCTTACGGTTGGGGAAGTTCAACAAATCGCAGGCCGCGCTGGGAGACGCAGCAAGGACAAGGTTGGGTTTGCCATCATAACTCCTTCTCCGTATATCGATCTTGTCGGATTGGCGGAGAAACTGACTGGTTGTCCTGAGCCACTGCGCAGTCAATTCGAAATTTCATATTCCATGGTCCTCAATCTTCTCAAAGCCTACCCTCAAGACCACATCCAGACTATTCTTGATAAAAGCTTCGCGCAATTTCAGCTCAATGCCAAAGCCGAAGCCCTGCAGACAAAAATTGATGCACTGGAAAATTCTCTCTCCAGCTATGCTCCAAGACCGTGTGTAGATTGGATCCATCAGTGGCACAGTTTTCAACAGGCTGTCTTTGACACCACCAAGCGACTTCGTCCTCATGGGGCTTCTTCGCCTGAAATTGCCGCGCGAATTCCTTATTTAACTCCCGGACAAGTTGTCTCGATGTCTAAACGGCGAGTCGTGGTATTGCGCCTGTACTATACCCGGGGAAACAACACCCCCATGATCACGGCGATGCGATTTGACGGAACCATTGCCCAGTATCCTGTAAGAGCGATCAAAAAAATTATCAATGCGACCGTACCTATCCCCACAGGAAAGTACGAGAAGGGAGCCGCACCTGCCCAGTCACAAGCGCTTCCAAAGAAGCTTCAACCTCTTGCACCGCAAATTCCAGCTATCACGCTAGATATCAACCCGTACCTGATGGAAACGCTGACGCCAGACATGTTTCATACTCTAGGTGAGCATTTTCCTTGTCCGATGTGTCCCTCGCAAAAACCATGTGGGGTAGAATTCACGACCGCATATGCTGATCGTACGCAACTTCATCACCACGTCAACTCCATTCAGCAACTTCAGACGGGTCTGTGGAGAACGTTTCAAAAGCGCATGAATGTCCTCCAACATCTCGGGTATCTGACCAGTACCTATGAGCTTACGGATGCCGGTGAATGGGCAAGATATATTCGCATTAACCCTTCACTGCTGGTGACAGAACTCATTCGAACGGAAGTGCTCAAAAGCATGGATCCTCCGATACTCGCTGGAGTTATGGCAAGCATTGCCTTCGATGATGATCGCCCTGCGGTATTTCCAAGGATCAGGCAAGAACTCGCAGAACGCTTTATCCACGTGAGGCGATTGGCACACTCACTTGAGGCCTATGAAGAGCTCCCTCTTCTTCGCGCTGATGTTGCGGCTCTTCCGGAGCGTTGGATTGGGGATCCCACGATGACGTGGGCTGATCTCTGTAGAATGACGAGCATGGCAGAAGGCGATATTTATCGTCTATTAGCCCGGAACATCGAGTATCTTTCGCAAATTCGATTCCTCTCGGCAACCCACCCTGACCTTGCAGCTGTAGCTACTCAGGCAATTCAGATTATGCAGAGAGAAGTTCTCGAGGAACTTCCGTAAACGCAAACATGCGATCAGAAATCTCAATAGTTGTTTCCTGAATGGCTAAGGGTTGAGTTCGAAATGACAATTGTGGGAAAAGGCGCTTGGAACACGATCCTATGATTCAGCGTCATATGGCGTAACGTCGAGTTCGTCTAGATCAATTAAGCCTTTTCGAAGGGCCAGCATGGCGGCGTGCGTGCGATCGTAGGCGTGAAGCTTGTGAAAGATATTACGTACGTGATTCTTAACCGTTTTCTCACTGAGGTCTAAGGCATTGGCAATTTCTTTGTTTGTTTTTCCTTCAGCGAGGAGCCGGATGACCGAGAGTTCACGCTCGGTGAGGGCGTGGTCGACGCGAGTCCGTTTCCCTTTTTCTTCTGACAATTGAGAGAACTCGGACAATATCTTGCTCGCGACCGATGGATTGATCATGGAGTCTCCGCGATAGACCGCTCGGATAGCTTTGATGAGGTCAGATGAATCGGTGTCTTTCAGGAGGTATCCTGTTGCGCCGGCACGGATCATGTCATAAATGTACTGTTCTTCTTCGTACATGGTGAGCGCGATGATGCTTATATGAGGGTGCTCGCTCTTTATTGCGCGTGTGGCTATCACTCCGTCCATCTGAGGCATGCTGATATCAATCAGTATGACGTCGGGAAGCAGTGCTCTGGCTTGTTCAATCGCCTCTCGCCCATCTTTCGCTTCCCCGGATACCTCGATACCATCCACGATGTTCAGGATTGAAGAAATGCCTTCTCGAACGACGTGGTGATCGTCAACGATGAGGACTTTAATGATGTCCTGGCTATCCACGGTGTTTCTTCTTTATTCTTGACACGCGTTTTACTGAGGAGACCATCGGGAGGGAACTGCGCGTTGAGGTTTTCGATCGTGGTCTGCTGATCGGGCTCTCAACAGTAATTCGTGTTCCATTTCCGTGCTGAGATTCGATGGTTGCATCGCCGCCGATGATTCGTGCCCGCTCGATAATGGCCCTCAAACCAAATGAATCCCAAGTGAAGGCATTTTGAAATGCCATCTCAGCGTCGAATCCGATTCCATTGTCCTCAATGGTGGTGAGGACGCGATGATTCTGTATGTCAACGCTCACTTTGACTTGGGTTGCCTTTGCATGTTTGCGTACGTTGCTTAGGGACTCTTGAATGATGCGGAATAGAAAGATTTTCGTTTTGGAGCCGAGTGCCCGTTCATGGCCCTCAGACCAAAAGACAGTCTTAATGCGCGCCTGCGCCTCAAATGACTTTAGGTAGTTTTTGACTGCTGGGATCATGTCGAGTTGACTTGAGAGCAACGGTCTCAGGTTGAAAATTACATAGCGAGCCTCCTCAATGCTACTCCTGAGTTGAGTTTTGATTTCAGTGAGCACCTCAAGGCATTGTGCGCTATCTTGTTCTGCAAGAGCTTGGCACAAGTCAAGTTTATAATTCAATCCGACCAAGGTTTGGATCAGGCCGTCGTGGATGTCGCAGGCAATACGGGTACGTTCCTCAGAGACGGCAGAAGCTGCCTCTTTTACATAGAGACGTGCAAGATGCTGGTATTTATTCAGTTGTTGCTCAGTTTCTTGCTTCGCACGGATTCTGGCATCGATCAGTTGCCACATATACTTCGCGTTCGGTCCCCCGATGATAGCCATGTCTGGCCGGTTGACGTTGAGTAATGCAGCTTCGACGGTGGGGTTGCCGGACACATCGATCACTAAGTCGATGTCGCTGGAATTGAGAATCGTGCGGAAGTTTTTTCGTATCGGAATCCCTAATTTTTTTGCGAGAGGTACGCCCATAGCGGTTGGGCTTATTTCGGCTATCCCTACGATGCGAACCAGTGCATCGCCGGCAAACATCTCCATCAGGGCCTTGCCGCCGTTGCCACAGCCGATAATGGCCACATTAGTGAGGGGCTCTGGTTTTTTAGATTGAACGTGTTGTGGCGTCATGCAGATAACGTTCGATGAGTGGAGAGGGTTACGTCCTTAGTGCTTGTTTCTCAGTCTACTGAGAGTTTTCTGATGGTCTCAGAAAATTCTTGGATATCCTTAAACTCTCGGTAGACTGAAGCAAACCTAACGTAGGCAACGGGGTCGAGGTGATGCAACTCGATCATAACCAATTCCCCAATTGGCTGGCTCGGGATCTCGGATTCTCCTTGTTCCTGGAGTTTTTTCTCAATGCGGTCTGCAACGCCTTCGATGGTCGCGTGGCTGATGGACCTTTTCTCGCAGGCTTTACGAAGTCCGGAAATAACTTTTCGGCGATCGTAGGCTTCACGGCGGCCATCTTTTTTGATTACCATGGGGAGAACGTCATCAAAACGTTCGTAGGTAGTGACTCTTCGTTTGCAGTTGAGGCACTCACGGCGACGGCGGATAACTTCTCCTTCCTTGGCGAGTCGTGAGTCAACGACGCGGTCATCAAGGTGATGGCAAAATGGGCATTTCACGTGGTCAACCTCTTATTGGGAAACTTCCCACACAGTGATTGTATTTCTAATTTGACGGTTTCATGTATCGTGGGATCATTGAGGTTCCCAATGACCCGGTCGATCAATGCCGCGATCAGTGCCATCTCCGATGGACCCATCCCTTGAGATGATACGATTGGCGTTCCAAGGCGAATTCCACTGGCGATGGCTGGGGGCTGAGGGTCATACGGGATTGTGTTTTTGTTGACGGTGATTCCTGAGGCATCTAAAGCTAATTCGGCAGCTTTTCCAGAAATGCCCTTTGGGCTCAGGTCTACCAGGAAGAGATGGGTGTCCGTATCACCGGAGACGATCGTATAGCCTCTTTGCCGGAGTTCTCCGGCTAACACTTTTGCGTTCGTAATCACCTGTTGCTGATACGCTCGAAAATTCTGTGATTGCGCTTCCTTCAGTGCAACTGCTTTTGCAGCAATCACGTGCATGAGCGGCCCGCCTTGCAATCCCGGGAAAACGGCTTTGTCCACGGCTTTTGCGAATTCCTGCCGGCACATGATTATACCTCCGCGGGGACCACGTAGGGTTTTGTGTGTCGTCGTTGTGACAAAGTCAGCGTGGGGAATGGGGCTGGGGTGTAACCCGGCGGCGACTAAGCCTGCAATGTGTGCGATATCGGCAAGAAGATAGGCACCGATTGATGTTGCGATGGCACGAAATCGCTTGAAGTCAAGGGTTTGCGCGTAAGCGCTGGCACCGACAACGATCATCTTTGGTCTACATTCCTTGGCGATGCGTTCCACCACATCGTAATCAATCAGTTGCGTGTTGCGATCGACTCCATACGAGAATGACTGAAACAAGATCCCCGAAAAATTGACAGGATGCCCGTGGGTAAGATGTCCTCCGTTGGGAAGATCCATTCCTAAAATAGGATCACCTGGTTTAAGAACGGATAGGTAGGCGGCCATGTTTGCAGAAGAGCCAGAATGCGGTTGTACGTTCACGTGGTCGGCGCCAAACAGTTGCTTCGCACGTTCGATAGCCAAGCGTTCAACGATGTCGACGTTCTCACATCCCCCGTAATATCGTCGCCCGGGATATCCCTCAGCATATTTGTTCGTCATTAGGGAGCCTTGCGCTTCCATCACGGCTTGGCTGGCGAGGTTTTCTGATGCAATAAGGATAAGGCGATGTTGTTGACGATCAATTTCCCGTATGATCGCTTGATGGACATCAGCATCAACGTGGGAAAGAGAGGTCATAATGTATCCGTTAGTCCTCAGGCGTTTCTGGGACGACGTTGACGGTTAATGAGGCCATCACATCATTGGGCAATTTCACTGGGAGAACGAAACTTCCCAATTCCTTGAGCGGATGCTCCATGGTAATTTTTCGTTTATCCAATTCGATGCCCTGTTTGGCAAGGGCATCCGTAATATCTTTTCCGGACACTGATCCAAAAAGTTTTCCGTCTGGACCTGCCGCAACGGTGATAGTGACTGGCGTTTCAACTAATTTTCTGGCGAATGATTCGCTCTCTCCCTTCGCTTTTTTTGCCTTATCTGCCACCATGCGTTTGGCATGTTCAAGTTGTTTGAGGTTGCGAGTTGTGGCCTCAATCGCTTTTCCTTTGGGCAAGAGAAAGTTTCTCGCGAATCCTTTCGAGACATCAATCATGTCACCGATGTGTCCGACGTTCTCAACCTCTTCCTGAAGAATAATTTTCATGTTATCTCTCCGTATTACATTACGTTGTATGACGAATAATTTTCCCTTCAACAAGATATACAACCAATTCCGCAATGTTCGTTGCATGGTCCGCAATGCGTTCAATATACTTGGCCACAAACATGACGCGAATTCCGCGTGTGATGCTTTTGGGTTCTTCTAGCATAAATGAGAGTAGTTCCCTGAAGACTTGTTCTGTCAGATTGTCGACGAGGTCGTCGTTGTCGCACACTTGCCGCGCGAGTGTCGAATCTTCATTGACAAAGGATTGGAGGGAGCCTTTTACCATATGAATTGATGACTCTGCCATCTGGCTAATATCAGTATATGGTTTCAGTTTGGGTTCATCGGCTAGTTCGATGACACGTTCGCAAATATTTTCTGCGAGGTCGCTTATGCGTTCGAGTTCCGTCGCTATTTTCATCGCCGTGGTGATTGATCGGAGATCACGTGCAGTTGGATTATGAAGTGCTAAAAGTTGAAGAGCAGCCTCATCAATTTCGACATCCATCGCATTGACCTTGTGGTCGTTTGCAATAATTTTATTGGCAAGCGCTTTGTCTGATTCTAGCAATGCGTGTTTTGCGTGGACAATTTGCTTCTCCACGAGTTCCCCCATGGAAAGAAGGCGGTCTTTTAGCCGCTGTGCCTCAGCATCAAATGGGCGCACAATTGTCTCCTGACATGGGCTGAAAGTGATGGCTGTCACTGTCAGTCCCGTCTGCGAAAAAGCTTCGACGGCTATTCTCTGACATCTCGGCGAACGTTGTGCCGCAGAAGTTGCAAGAACTCCTCGCGTGTTTTTTGCTGATTGCGAAATTCCCCAAGCATTGAACTTGTGGTGGCGTACGCATTCTGTTTTTGTACTCCTCGCATCATCATGCAGAGGTGGAATCCTTCGACGACAACCGCAACTCCTTGAGGCTGAAGGCGCGTTTCTAGGGCTTCAGCAATTTGCACGGTGAGGCGTTCTTGAACCTGTAGCCGGCGGCTGAAGACCTCAACAAGCCGAGGAATCTTGCTCAGTCCGACAATTTTTCCGTTGGGAATGTAGGCGACATGACATTTCCCAAAAAACGGGAGAAGATGATGCTCGCACAGGCTGTAGAAATCAATATCTTTGACGATTACCATTTCATCGTAATCAATTGGGAATAAGGCTTTGTTCAGAACGTCGTCGACGTCCTCCTGATAGCCTTTGGTCATAAATTGGAACGCTTTCTCTACTCGTTCCGGGGTCTTTTTTAACCCCTCGCGGGAGGGGTTTTCCCCCACCGAAATGAGCAAATGCTCAACTAATGTTCGAATGTCAAGGGTGATTTGCGTTAGAGAATCCATGAGTGATGACATCTAGGATGCTGAGGTAGCCGACTGGGTGGGGATTTGCCCATAATATTCGAAATAGTTGTCCCTGGTTTCGATGAGGCCAACTTTGTATAACGTTTCAACAGGGATCTCTTTGGAGAGAAGGTCCCACATCAGCACCAAGAGGTTCTCACCGGTCGTGGTGGTATCACGGAACGCGGGATCATAGTTGATATGTTGATGGTCAAAGCGCTTCACAATCGTATCATTCACCACTTGGTCGAGGTGCGGAAGATTGTAAATGGTTCCCGTATCTTGGTGAGGTTGGCCGCAAATGGTTATTTCAATGGTGTAGTTATGTCCGTGTCCATTTGGGTTGTTGCACTTCCCAAAAATTTCTTTATTTTTCTCTGGTGAAAGGCGATCAGTGTGAAGCCGATGAGCGGCTGAAAAATGATAGCGCCGCGTGAGGAAAACGGTATTCATCTGACGTCCGTTATTGTTAGGATAATCGACATAGAGATCCTCATCTTCAAAGAGGCGAACCCGCTCAAGATACGCCCATTGTAGGTGTGATGCAATCCGTTTGCTAAGGACCAATGCAAGGTTTTCGGGTGTCGCGATTGTTGTTGTGAAATACGGCGTATCTCTATCGAGATCCTTGTGGTCGAATTCAGAGAGAACGATTTCGAGAATGTGCTTGAGATCGTACATGTTGAGTACCATTCCCGTCACTGCGTTGACAGGGCCGCCAACGCTTACTTCAAGAAGATAGTTATGGCCATGTCCATGTAGCTTGTACGCGTGGCCAAAGGTGATCAGATTCTGCTCGTCAGACCAGTGTGGCTGGTAATAGCGGTGTGATGCGCAGAACTCGACCCGTTTTGTCAGGAAAACATTACTCATTCGTGTGCTCGTACAAGAAGTAAAAGGCCACCGGCCGACTGTCGTCAGTCAGGGGGTGGGAACGCTGTCCTTAGCAGGGTTAGGTATTCGTTAACGGTTAGACGCCGAATGACGACCCACATCCACAGGTAGTTTTTGCCTGAGGGTTCTTGACCGAAAACCCTGAGCCTTGAAGGCTGTCAACATAGTCGATCTCACATCCTAAAAGCAATGGGGAACTCTGAGGATCGATGATGACTTTGACGCCGGCTTTCTCGAAAATATTGTCCTCATCAGTGGGCTCAGACTCAAATGACATTCCGTATGAGAATCCGTGGCATCCTCCCCCTTTGACGTACACGCGAAGGCCAATCATGTCTTCTTCTTCATTCATCAATTCCTTAATTTTGTGTTCGGCTTTTTCAGTGACGGTAACCATGGTTTTTTCTCCTTGCCATGCATTAAAGACTGCAACAGCACCGTAGCTGTTAAGGATATCATATTGGGAATCATCATGTGAGTTTTTGGGTAGAGATTAGCTGATATGGCTCTCCGCATGGCTTGGGACACAGACTTTCACATCACCAAGGAGCCGCGCTTGGCACCCCAGCCGCCACGGTTCACCGATTTCCTCACGGTCGAGAAGGTCTTGCTCATCGAAACCAATCTCATTAAGGTTTTCTGCCCCTTCTTTGACCTCGACGCGGCATGTGGAACATGCTGCACTTCCACCACATTCGTGTTTGAGAGGAAATCCGAGTTGTTGAGCTGCTTCCAAAAGCGTGATGTTCATCTCGACTTCGCCGGATGTGCCGTTGGGATGAACAAATTCAATGTGTGGCATCATAACACTTATGCTGTGCCGGTCTGCGCTTGGTCAACAATTTCAACAGCGTGCGAGGTGGCTGGCGAGTAGGGGCGAAGGGTACATGGTGCCCCATGGATATGGGCTTCATATTCATTTCGAAAATAGCGAATGCTACTTTCCAGCAGAACGCTTGCTCCCGTGACCAATGTACAATACCCTTGTCCCTTTGCAAATCTGCAGAGTTCAATTAAGGTGTCGATATCGCGTTCACTGCCTTTTCCAGAATGAATTTTGTGGATGCCCGATTTGAGATTAATCGTTCCTAGGCGGCAGGGCGGACATTGCCCACAGCTTTCTCTCTGAAAAAAGCGCATAAAATGTAACATCGTATCAATCATGCAGGTCTGATCATCAATCACGATTACGCCTGCTGAACCTAAGCCCGATCCAGCTTGCTTGAGTGCTTCAGTGTCGAGTGGCACGTCCAGTTGTGTGCCGGGTAACATCGCAAACGACGGTCCGCCCGGAAAGACCGCTTTGACCTCGTGGCCACCGGGGATGCCGTTGCCATACTCATCAATGAGCGTTTTTAGGGGTGTGCCCAAAGATAGTTCATACACTCCAGGGCGATTCACCGCTCCGCTGAGTGAGAACAACATCGTGCCGGGGTTTTTTGCCGTTCCAACGCTTGAGAACCACGCAGCTCCGTGTTGAATAATATGAGGAAGATTCGAAATGGTTTCTACGTTGTTTACCAAAGTAGGTTTTCCGTGTAGACCAAATTCTGTTGGGTAGAATGGCGGTTTCTGTCGCGGTATGGCCGGGCGGCCTTGCATCGATTCCAGCATTGCCGTTTCCTCGCCGGCTACGTAACTTCCTGCTCCAACGAAGACTTCGATGTTCAAATCAGCATCACTTCCGAACACTGTCCTTCTCAGATACCCACCGTCCTTGGCTAGTGCCAATGCTTTTCTGAAAATGCCAATTTCCTCGGCATAGTCGTTGTTGATATAGACTGATGCCGTTGTCGCATTTACCGCGTATGCTGCAATGGCGCACCCCTCGATGATTTGGTGTGGATTGGTACGAAGAAGATGCCGGTCTTTGAACGTTCCTGGCTCGTGTTCGCCGGCGTTGCAGACGAAATGATGTTCAGTTGTCTCGTGGTTCAGGACTTTGTCGAATTTAAGCCAAGTGGGGAATGCCGCCCCTCCGCGGCCTCGAAGCCCGGCCTGTTTCACCTGTGTGATGATCTCATTCTGGGTGAGTGTAGTGACACAGGTTTGTAGGGCCTGGTACCCCCCATTCTTGACATAGGCATCGATATCCCAAGAAGGGGAGTGGCGATATTTAAGAAGTCGAGGTTCAGACATATTATTAAATTCTGCTAGTCCCTGGTATTTTGCGATGGGCTATTATTTGGATTTTCCAAATCAAAGATCTTTTGAGTGTGCAATGAGATACTTTGCGACGCCCTCTGCTGTTGCCTTCATACCCTCTTTGTCTTTGTTCCATCCAGCAGGGCATACTTCCCCGTGTTTTTCGGTGAACTGCAACGCATCAACAATCCGTAGCATCTCATCAACGTTTCTTCCAAGGGGAAGATTGTTCACAACCTGATGTTGTACGATGCCAGCCTTGTCAATAAGAAATGACGCTCGAAGAGCAACGCCTGCTGGGTGCTCGACACCATATGCTTGGGCGATAGTGTGTTTCACGTCGGCCACCATCGGAAACCGGACTTGACCAATGCCCCCTTTCTCTGGAGGCGTGTTCCGCCATGCGCAATGAGTGAACTGCGAATCGATGGACACTCCCACGACTTCAACACCGCGTTTTTTGAACTCATCAATGCGATGGTCATGGGCGATTATTTCCGTAGGACATACGAAGGTGAAGTCAAGAGGCCAGAAGAAGAGCACTACGTATTTTCCCTTCAAGTCAGAGAGTCTAAAATCCTCTTTTACGGTACCATCAGACATGACGGTTGGTGCCACAAAATCAGGAGCTTCTTTTGTCACTAATACACCTGCAAAATTTGTACAACAATCATCAATGTCCGTGTAATCATCGCTCATCAGCTCAATCTCCTTCTTGTGTTTAAAGTTACAGGTGCGTGATCGCTAGTCGCTTATTTCTACGTATTGAAGTTCCAGGCTTTTGGCAGTTGAGGCAGTGCCCGTAAAATTCTACTCGATAGCCTCTAATTTCAAAGTCAGACTTCTGGGAAAGATGTAGTTGGTTTAGGGCATCGTCAAACACGTCCTCGATCTTTCGGCAGGAGACACAAATTAAATGGTGATGTGGTTCAAGGTTGGTGTCATAACGGGTATGTGTGTTGTTAATAGACATGATGAGGCCAGCAGTTTCAAAGACGTTGAGCGTGTAGTAGACGGTATTTAGTGAAATCATTGGAAGTGCCTGCTTCACGTGAGAGATAATTTCTTCAGCTGTCGGGTGAGATTGCGTATGTATCATCATGTTATAAATAGCACAGCGTTGTGGTGTTACCTTAAGACGTTTTTCGCGAAATAGTTTTTGGATGGCGGCAATAGTCATTTAAATTCTCAATTTAGTAATAATTACTATTTACTGCATAATGTGATCTGGCGTCAAATGTTTTCTAGAGAAGAGGGAAATTCGAGGAGGGTAGTTGTCGAAAAAATGTTTGTCGTGGAACCGCCATGCTGTCATGATGAGACGTCGGTTTCTACGCATATTGATCTGCTGTGAGGAAATGGAATGTTCACATCAATTTTCTCTGGACAACAATCCTGTTTAGTAAATATCAGATACGTCGCTTTGCGAGAAGTGTGTGGGATGATTCCCTGTGTGAGTTCAAGGTGTGCTGAGAGATGAAGCGTGCTGTGATTACGGGAGCATCATCAGGCATTGGCCAGGCGTTTGCAGAGCGCCTGGCCAATGATGGCTATGATGTGGTTTTGGTCGCTAGACGGCGTGAGAGACTTGAAGCACTTGCAAGTGTTCTCAGGGATACATGCGGCGTAGCGATTGATGTCTTACCAGCCGATTTAACGAATTCATCTGATCTCAAGGCGGTCGAGCAAAAAATCCATGAAGATTCCAGCATTGAATTGCTGGTGAATAATGCTGGATTTGGAAAGATTGGAGCCTACGGCGATCTCGATCTTGATATTGAAGATGAAGAAATTCGGCTTAATATTCTCGCCTTGATGCGACTGACCCATGCTGCGATTCATGGAATGGTTGTTAGGCAACGGGGTGCGATTATCAATGTATCATCAATTGTGGCGTTGTTACCGGTGCCCTTTCTTGCGACCTATTCCGCGAGCAAAGCATATGTAAAGAGCTTCACCGAAGCAATTCATGAGGAACTCAAAGGGACGGGAGTGAAGGTGCAGGCACTATGCCCTAGCCGAACACGCACTGAGTTTCATGAACAGGCAGGCATCGACACGACCAATCAGCTATCTAGTTGGATGGATCCGAAACTGGTCGTTGATGAATCACTGTGTGCACTTCAGAAAGACAAAGTTATTTGTGTTCCAGGGGCGATCAATCGAGTCAATGCACTCATCATGTCACTTCTTCCTCGGGCCTTGCTGCGAAGTGCAGCAGCCCATCGAATGAGGAAGCTCAGGGCACAAATCGCTTGACGTTAGGCTGGATCGGATTTTGCCGATTCAATTAAGGCGAGGCCAGTCGCCATGATCAATGGGCCAGCGACGATGCCGACAAGACCAAACGCTGCGATTCCTCCCAACACACTGAAAAAGACTAAGAGTACGTGCAGTTGCGCTCCGCGACCGATGAGTAGGGTACGAAGAACGTAGTCAACGAGGAACCCTATTGCGACGATTCCCCAGACTGTGAGGAGAATCGCTTTGAGATAAGCGCCCTGCATGGCTAGCATGATGGCGGCAGGTGCCCACACGACTGATGCTCCCAACACGGGAAGAAAGGCCATGATGGTGATCACCGTACCCCACAAGACTGGAGTGGGTAGTCCTAGGGCCCAAAAGGCCAATCCTCCCAGCAGGCCTTCGGTGAGTGCAACTATACCAACGCCATAGACCGTTGCACGCACGACCATGTGCATCCTTTCCATGAGTAGACGTTGGCGTTCTTGGTGAAATGGGAGCACTTCACACAGCCAGCCCATGAGTTCTTTTCCATCTCTCAAAAAGAAAAATACAGTGACGACCGTAATTGCCAGTGACAGCGTGCCCATTACAATATTTCCTACCGCTGCAGAAACGATGGCCGCCGCCGTTCCGCCTACTTGCCTGACATTGTCAAGGATGACCGTGCGAACGTCTTTTCCTGTCTGGTGAAAGTATTCCTCAACTCGAGATACAAATTCTCGCGCAAGGGGTTGCTGGTTTAACCAATCAAGCAAAGGGAATGAACCTGTCCGAAGAGCCTCTTGGAAAATCGTGATACCTCGAAGTAATTCTTGGCCGAGGAGCATTGCGAGATACACGGCGGGCATGATGATCAAAAGAATCATGCCTAGACAGGTTAGCAAGGCACTCAAGCCATCTCGACCTTTGAGCAATGCGGTGAGACGGCGGTGTACAGGATATAGCGCATCGGCGAGAATTGCTGCCCACACAACTGCACCAAGAAAAGGCAGCATGACAGTGAAGAAGAGTCCTGCTAGGAAGAGGGCAATTGTTAAGGTAAGGGCGGCGCTGGCCCAGAATCGTCCTGTCGTCATGATGTCTGTGGAAGTGTGTTCGCCCATGTCGTTGGTTTTAGGTGTCAGGTTCGTTGTCGGGTTTCCACTTGATACTACACCCTACACTTGGCTTTTGTTTAACTGCAACAGTGTGGCCGGTCAGGACGGCACCTATGGCCGACCGGAGAGATGCTCCATCAACCGGTTTATTGTTTCCTGGCCGGCTGTCGTCGAGTTGGCCTCGGTATACTAGCCGTCTTTCCTTGTCGAAAAGGAAAAAATCAGGAGTGCATACCGCGCGATATGCTTTTGCAACTTCTTGGGTCTCGTCGTAGCAGACGGGGAAATTAAACTTTAGAGATTCGGCCATTGCCTTCAGCTTCTCAGGGGAATCATCTGGGTAGTTGTTGACATCGTTACTGCTAATGGCCACGATCCCAATGTCCTTAGGCACATAGTCTTTTCCGATTTTTGCGAGAGTTTTCCGAACGTGAATGACGTATGGGCAGTGGTTGCAAATGAACATGACAAGGAGGCCGGGCTGTCCCGAAAAATCATCCAAGGTGACGATTCGGCCCAAAACGACATCCGTCAGCGAAAACGGCGGAGCCGGGGTTCCTAACGGAAGCATTACAGAATACTTCGATGCCATGGGTTGTCCTTTGGAGTGAAATGGTTAAGGATACTGCCCCGGTTGTGCGATGGGGCATGTAAGAAATAAAGCTATCACTAACGTCCCTCAAGCAAAGGTTCGTCTGGCATTTGGATTATCGTCAGTGCTCGGAATCCGGCTTTCGTCATCCACTTCTTTACTTCTTGGGCGGTATAGGTGTTGCCTGTATCAGTGTACAGGAGCATCGTGATGGCAAAGAGGTTCGTTTCAATTGGGCGAAGTCCTTTTTTGTCCCATAAGAAGAAGTCTTGGATAATGATTCGTCCGCCAGGATTGAGAGCGGCTTTGATCTTTTTCAATAATTCGATGTTTTCATCCGGTCCATAAATATGAATCACATTTGAGAGAAAGATCACGTCGTAGCTACCAGAAATGTCCTCTGCCATGAAGTCGAGTGGAAGATAGGAAAGACGTTTACCTGCAGGATGTTTTCGTGCGACTGCGCGAGCGACTTGTAATGCTGCTGGTCGATCCCCAATTGTTCCATGCAGTTTGGGCCACCTCGCCAACATGGCCAGGGTATAGGTACCTGGGCCGCCGCCGACATCCAAGAGGGTAGTGGATCCACGAAGATCAATGTGTTTAGCGATGCGTGGGGCGATGTCGCGACTGCGATGATGCATGGCCCAGGTGAATGCGCGACGATACTCTTCCTGATGGATCGGTTCGCCATCATCATGCGGAGTGCCTGATCTTACTGAGTTTGTCAGTCCAGACCATGCATCCCAGTGTTGCTGAAGGAGGGATAAGTAAGCACCCCGATATTCTGGATTTTTCCTGTTGAGGGCCGTCGCGCCTAGTGGAGAGTTTTTGTATCGGCCGTTCTGGCTATCAAGCAATCCAAGACTGGCCAAGTTCCGACACAGAATGTCGATGCCGCGTTCACTAGCATCCACGGTTCGAGCGAGTCGGCGTATCGTCCATGTTTTCTCGCCGATCACACTGAAGAGGTCTAAATCAAGTGCGGTGAGAATGACGCGCGAGTATGTATACCCATTTACGGCGGCACGTAGATGTTCGAACGTGCGCACTTCGGGAATCTCCATCCATGGGGACTGTTTTTTCATTATGTACCCTTCGTTAAAGAATGTGTGTCGTATAGTATGGGCGATGAACTCTCAAGAGGTTTTTCTGGTCTTGGGCGATGGCATGAACGGTTTCCGGCGAAAGTAAGGTAGCAACTTATTATAGGTTGTGTTGAGGTGCTCTGGCACAACGAGGGTTTCGGCGAGGATGGGCATGAAGTTGCTATCTCCCTTCCACCGAGGAACGATATGTAGGTGGACATGGGATTTGACCCCTGCGCCAGCAGCATGTCCGAGATTCATGCCAACATTAAATCCATCTGGAGCGAGAGTGGCGCGCAATACTGCAAGAGAGTGCCGAGTAAGGTCCATCAGGTCATGGCTGACGATCGCAGGGAGATCTTCAAGGCTTGGGAGATGGAGGTAGGGCGCGATGAGAAGGTGTCCGTTGGCATACGGATAAATATTCATCATCACGAATGCGCGTTGGCCTCGATGGAAAATATAACTCTCTTTGTCTCTGGAGCGTGACATCCCGGGTTTATCGCAGAAAATGCAACTAGGAGCAGTGTCCGCGCTTTTGATGTAATTCATTCGCCAAGGAGCCCAAATCTGTTTCATGATCTTCTTAAGCCAAAGGATATTGAACCATTTTGCCAGCTTCGTTTTCGCTTCGTTCTGAAGCTCAACCCACAGCAGTACGATTTGCCTTCTCGCTTGCTGAGGCCTTGCTGGGCTGGCTGTTTCAACATCCCGTTAAAGCTCCCCCTTTTTTGTAATGGTAATCCGGCGATTGTTTCCACCCTCGTGTGAAAGGGTAATATCAACTCTGTTCTGCGGGAGCAAGGGTGTGGCACGTTCTGCCCATTCGATGGCGGTGACTCCATCGCGTGAAAAATATTCTTCGAGTCCGATCGCCTCAACTTCAGTAGGTTTCTCAAGGCGATAGAGATCGATGTGGAACAATGGAATTCGCCCTTCATGTTCGTGAATGAGTGTGAATGTTGGGCTCGTGATATCAGAGGATGCGATCCCTAAACCTTGGGCAATACCTTGGATGAGGCAAGTTTTCCCAGCGCCGAGATCGCCTGTGATTGCGAGTACCTCCCCTCCACTGAGCGTTTTTCCAAGTGTGTTGCCTATGTGGCGGGTTTGATCAGGGCCTGTTGTCTCGTGTGATCCGAAGTTCATGTCGTTACGAATGTCATTCGCCTATATGTTGGCCAAGCGGTCCTGTCGCTGTGGTTTTAGCTGTGGTGATGGCTTGCGGAATTGATGCTACGAGATCGCTTGCAATTATGCCACAGGAGCCGTGGGCCGTTGCCGCGATATCACCGGCTAATCCGTGCAGATAGACGCCGACCATTGCTGCGGTTCTTGGCGATAGCCCTTGACCGAGGAGTCCAGTAATGATTCCGGTCAACACATCTCCTGTGCCTCCGGTCGCCATCCCAGAGTTTCCGGTAGGGCAGATATCAACAGAGCCATCGGGGCAGGCAATCAGCGTTCGCGCACCCTTCAGAATAACTATTGTTTCAGTTTTTTGCGAGAGTTCCGTTGCAGCTCCGAGTCGGTTGTGAGAGACATCGGCATTAGTGCAGCCTAGGAGCTTTGCCATTTCTCCGGGGTGTGGCGTGAGGATGATAGGTGTACTGGCGGCATTGAGGATGGCAAGATTCATGGCGATCGCGGTGAGTCCATCTGCATCGATCACATACGGTACGGTGAGTTGAGGGATGAGTGCCATGACGACAGCAATGGTTTCTTGATGGGTTCCGATACCCGGCCCGATTGCCACAGCTGTCTTCTTGTTGGCAAATTCAAGCAATGGTGTGACAGAGGACAACCCAAATGCGCGGATGGGAATATCGGGAATGGGGACAGTCATTACCTCAATCAGCATGGATTCAAGAGTATCGTTGAGGGTTTCCGGTGTTGCGAGCGAGACAAGCCCTGCGCCGGTACGCAACGCTGCCTGGCTCGTCAGAACTGCGGCTCCAGTCTTTCCGACCGATCCTGCAATAATGCCCACATGTCCGAATGTGCCTTTGTGTGCATCACGTGGCCGAGGGGGAAGTTGTGTAGCCACATATGATCCGGTGATCAGTTGCGTCATGACCACCGCTTCATCGGTATAGACGGGTGGGATGCCGATGTCAGCAACGACGATATCTCCAGAACATGTAATGCCTTGGCCGAGAAACAGCCCGCGTTTTGGTACTGCCAGAGTCACGGTTTGAGTCGCGTGAATGACCGATCCCAACACGGTTCCGGTATCCCCGGACAAGCCGGAGGGAATATCAATAGACACAATTGGGCGATGGCTTTCGTTTATGGACTCAACAACCTCGGCGAACATCCCTTCAATGGGTTTGCTCAATCCAGTTCCGAAGATGGCGTCGACGATGAGTTCACTCTCTTTAAGTGATGTCAGGATATACGAAGGAGAGAATGGTGGGGGAGCAATGAACATTCCGCCGAGGTCTCGATATCGTGTGAAGTTTGCGAGTGTGTCACCTATGAACGTTGTAGGATCTACGAGTATATGGACTTGCACCTTTGCGCCTCGCTTCATCAAAAGGCGTCCGACAACCAGTCCGTCACCCCCATTGTTGCCTTTCCCTACGACGATCGAGACGCTTTTTTCTCGCATGGGTCCGTGCGCCTGCTCGAGAGCGTGGACAACGCCTTCACCTGCCCGCTCCATCAGTTGAAGACTCGGAATTCCGCACTCCTTGACCGCTTTGCGGTCAAGTGCCTGCATTTCTTTTGCTGTGACAACTTTCATGGAGAACCGTTACTTTTCGCAGTCATCTTTCGTCAGAATGACCTGACCAATTGCATAGTCCCCATCATGTGATGCGGTTACATGGATAGTTGATGCTTTTTTTGAATCTAGCAACTCGTGTACTTTTCCTGATGTGCGAATCATTGGTTTTCCTGTGCCATCGGTAAAGACTTCGACTTCCACCCAGCTGATGCCTGAGTTCCACCCGGTGCCAAGGGCTTTGAACATTGCCTCCTTGAGTGCAAAGCGACCGGCAAGTGCGGGAAACGGAGTTGCCCGTGCAAAGCATTCATCACGTTCAGCGCATGTGTACACGCGAGCGAGAAAACGATCTTCCCAGCGCGTGGCGATAGCTTGAAGGCGATCGATTCGCACTAGGTCGATCCCAATACCAATGATCATGGCAGGCGTTCGTGGGGTCCGGGTATTTGCGTTGGAGCAACAGGGATGTTGCCTAACATTTGGATGGGATAGATGTTGCGTGTCAACAGACTATACAAGCAGGGTTTTCATCTCGCCCACTGCTCGGTCGAAACCGACGAGAACTGCACGAGCGACAATGCTGTGGCCGATGTTGTATTCCTCGATTTCCTCAAGAGGTGTCAGCATCGTAATATTGTGGTAATTGAGTCCGTGCCCAACACTCACGCCAAGCTGTAGCTTGTACGCAAGGCGCACACAGTTGGCGATCGCATCGAGTTCAGTTCTCTCTGATTCCGGGTCGCTGGTATTGGCAAACGGGCCGGTATGAATTTCCACGGTATCCGCATCAACTTTGTGCGCAGCCTTGACTTGGTCAATGGATGGGTCAATGAACAAACTGACCGGGATTTCTGATTCGTGAAGTGTCTTGATGATCGTCTTAAAATCATCCTTGCGTCCGATGACATCAACGCCACCTTCTGTCGTCAATTCCGCGCGTCGTTCTGGAACCAAGGTTACGAGATCAGGCCGGATGTTCATGGCAATGTGAGCCATCTCGTCCGTAGCCGCCATTTCCATATTCAGTTTTGTTTTAACCATCGCCTTGAGGAGATGCAGATCGCGTTCCTGAATATGACGGCGGTCTTCGCGAAGGTGAACGACAATGCCATCGGCCCCGCCTAGTTCAGCGAGAGACGCAACGGTGACGGGATCGGGTTCATTTCCGCCGCGGGCTTGTCGCAACGTTGCGACGTGATCAACATTGACGCCGAGTTTCGCCATAGGATTCAAAACGTTAGCAGGGGAGCATTATTGCAGATGAAGAAAAACGCCGCAAGGTAAAAGGGATTACACCTGTTATGTCTACGCGGTCAACAAAAGTTGCCATGCTAAGGATTCAATTTTTACTTGGAAGCCATTTCTCGGTTGCTAGAACTGGCGACGTATTTCGTTGTCACGTCCTTGTCATGAGCCTATCCCTATGCTAGTTTCCCATTTCCAGTCTCGATATCGTTGGTGTCCATCATGAAATCTAGAATCCCTCTCATTGCCATCATTGGGCGGCCGAATGTTGGCAAATCGACCTTGTTCAATCGAATTGTGGAAAAGCGCAAGGCGATTGTTGATGACTTGGCTGGAGTTACACGCGATCGGCTTTGTGCCGAGGCATCCTTTCGGGGCAAAGTCTTTCAGCTCATGGATACGGGGGGCCTAGAACCTACCCGAGATGAGGGCATGTTGGGGTTGGTCAAACGGCAATCGGAATTGGCGATTGCAGAGGCGGATGTGATTATTTTTCTGATGGATGGACGTGCTGGGCTGACGCCGACGGATCGTGAAATTATGAATATTGTGCGTGGAAACCCGAAACCGGTCTTTGTTGTCGTGAATAAGATAGATATTCCAGCAAAAGAGGAGCTGGTAGCCGATTTTTGCGAGTTGGGAGTCGACATGCTCTATCCAGTTTCAGCAGAACATGGCCTGGGGGTCGATGATCTTCTCGAAGAGGTATATCCTCTGATCAAAAACCATGATGAAAATTTCGATGGTGGGCACGATGGTATTCCACAGATTGCTATTGTTGGCCGGCCAAACGTTGGCAAATCGACTCTCATCAATACGATTGCACGAGAAGATCGTATGGTAGTGAGCGATCTCCCTGGAACAACTCGCGATTCCATCGACACCCTAGTGACGTATTACAAAAAGTCCTACCGGTTTATTGACACTGCTGGCATCCGTCGACGTGGGAGCATCGATCGCGGGGTCGAACGTTACAGTGTGCTTCGCGCATTGAAGAGTTTAGGTCAGGCGGATATCGCGATTCTGGTGCTTGATAGTATGGAGGGTCCGACTGAGCAGGACACCAAGATTGCTGGACTTGCCTTACGTATGGGGCGAGCCATGATCTTGATGATTAATAAGTGGGATCTTCAGGAGTCTGGGGAAGAGTTGCGTGTCGCGTACCGTCAAAACTTACACCGCCAAATGCCGTTTCTCTACTGGGCACCGTTTTTGTTCGGGGCCGGGATGAAACCAAAAACGGTTCCACAGGTGTTCAAGTTGATTGATCAGGTGATGGAAAAGTATTCGCAGCGAGTCTCGACGGGGCAGCTGAACCGGTTCTTTCAGGATCTTATCGAGAAAACTCCGCCTCCCGCGAAGAAAGGGGGGAGTGCAACCGCATCTTTTATGGTGCAGGTCTCTGTGAAGCCGCCGACCTTTGTCCTTTTTACGGGTAACCCAAAAGCATTTGGCGCAACGTATATTCGTTTTCTTGAAAACCGTATCCGTGAAGAATGGGGGTTTGACGGAACTCCGGTGCGCATTCGAATAAAATCCAAAGGAAGAAAACAGGGAACGATTTAACCATGTCCACTCGGACAAAACGACCAGCACTTGAAATGAAATGGAACCTGACGGATTTGCTTCGGAATCCAGGGCGAGAATTTCAGACCATCAATCGGACCATCATCCGCGAGGTTAAGGCCTTTGAGTCTTTGCAAAGCCGTCTCATATCGTCACGTCCTCGACCGGCCTTCCTCGAGGCGTTGCAGCGAGCCGAGCGTATAGCCCGCCTTATCCATAAGTTAGAGGCCTTTAGCTACCTTTGGTTCTCTGAGGATACCGGGAATCAGCGGGCATTAGTCTTCAAAGCGAAGGTCGAACAGTTTGGCGCAGAGATCGCTAATCGTATGCTCTTCTTTGATCTCTGGTGGCAATCGGTCGAGGATTTGAAGGCGCGGCAACTCCTAAATGCTGCTGGTTTGCATCGCTATCGTTTAGAAACCATTCGGCTCTTCCGGCCTCATACGCGTTCTGAGGCTGAGGAGAAAATTTTGACCATTAAGAACATCACCGGGTCGAGCGCCATCATCACGATATTTGATGTTCTGACGAGCGGATTCACTTTCGAACTTCTGAAAAGGAAAGGCAAGACGAAAGCATCAATGACGCGGGAGGAATTAACCGGCTATATGCGTCATGTTGATCCTTCCTTGCGAGTGCGCGCGTACACAGAACTCTTCCGGGTATTTTCAGGACAGAGTGTTGTCATTGGCGAGTTGTATAAAACGCGCGTTATGGATTGGAAGAACGAGCAGTTATCTCTGCGGAGACATCGCTCTCCTATTTCGGTCAGAAATATGAGCAACGACATTCCGGATGATGTTGTCAACGTGCTCCTGAAGGTGTGTCGAAAAAACGCCCACATTTTTCAACGCTACTTTGTACTCAAAGCGCGATTGTGTGGGATGAAAAAAATGGACCGCTTTCACATTTATGCCCCTTTCAGGAAAACTGCCACGCGATATCGATATCAGGATGCCGTACATATGGTCTTGGCAGCCTATCGGAGCTTTTCACCTGATCTTGCCGACCGTGCCGAGCAGGTGTTTTTGGAAAATCATATTGACGCAGAAACTCGGCAAGGGAAAATGGCTGGTGCTTACTGCTACAGCGTTCTTCCTGACATTACCCCATATGTGATGTTGAATTTTCGTGGAGATCCCAGAGATGTGGCTACTGTGGCACACGAACTTGGCCATGCCGTTCACGGCATGATGGCGGCAGATCAGTCGGTGCTTAGTTTCCACTCGACGTTGCCACTAGCTGAAACCGCTTCGGTTTTCGGGGAGCGTCTACTGGCAGACTTTCTTCTGGCCAACGAGCGAAGTGCAACGGTCAGACAACAACTGCTGATCTCTCAGCTGGATGATCTCTATGCAACAGTTCTCAGACAGGCGTTTTTTACACAGTTTGAAATGCAGGCGCATCGAATGATTGGAGAGGGCGCAACGACGGCAGATCTCTGTGGCGTCTATCTGGCCGACTTGCGAGATCAGTTTGGAAAACAGGTCGGGGTTCCTGACGACTTTCAGTGGGAGTGGCTCACTATTCCACACTTTTATCATATGCCATTCTATTGTTATGCCTATAGTTTTGGAACTCTCTTGGCACTAGCATTGCATCGACGATACATCCAGGAAGGTCAGGCATTTGTGCCTCGTTATCTGGGCTTGCTCGCAACGGGTGGGTCAGAGAGCCCTGAAACGATTCTCACGGCGATGGGGATTAATATGAGATCGGTAACCTTCTGGCAGTCGGGCTTCGATACCATTGCGGATATGGTTGGTACCCTTGAAGATACCATCTCCTGAGAGAAGAAGAAAATGCACAAAGTAGCTTGGATCTTCATGCTTACGATAGTTAGCGTTGGCCTGGAGGCTTATGGGTCGGTGTCGGATGCGGACTTTACGCGCCAGACTGCGCATGTTGTTTGGGTGTTTGATGGGGATACTATTGTTGTGACCTTGCCGGGAAAATCAGGAAATTACGAAGCGAATCTTATGGCAGTCGATGCGGCTGGGTGGGGTGAAGATGGAGGCTCGTGCTATGCGCTTGAGGCCGCGGAGTTCTTGAGGTCTTTGATTTTCGATAAAGATATTGTCATCACGTGGGATAGTGCCGACAAAATAGATCGTCGTGGGCGGCTTCTTGTGTATGCGGAGATCGACGGGAAGGATGTCAATGCTGACGTTATTCGTCGGGGCAATGCATGGGTGCCAAGAAAATATCCTGCCGATAAGAAGGCAGAGTACATCGAGATTGAGCGTGTGGCGCGTGAATCAAAAATTGGTTTATGGGAAACATGCCCAGAGAGGTATCTCAAACATCGTCCACCCATGTAAGTGGTTTGGCAGATAAAAAGCAATGTGCGTTTCTCGTTCAGTGTTCATTTGGGAAGTTTCCATGCTTTTTCCAATAATGCATGTCTGGAAGCTTCCAGCTAGCTGAAAATCTCATGCTCACGCTTCGATTTGCAGGAGGAACGGATCGTGGAAGACAACGTGAGCACAATGAAGATACGTACTCTATTCAATATGGATCGCGCGGAGGATTTGTCGTCGCTGACGGCCTCGGTGGTCATGTAGCTGGAGAAGTTGCGAGTCAACTCGCCTGCGGGTCGATCGACGATTCATTGTTAGCAATCCTCAATGACCTCTCCTGCGATACGGAAACTTGGTACGTAGAAACGGCCGTTCTCAACGCGATGGGCGAAGCGAATGAGATCGTTCGTGCTGAAGCAAAAAAAAATGTGGCGCTGACCGGCATGGGATGTACGTTGTTAGCCGCTATTTTTCACACCTCCCGTGTGACTATTGGTCAGGTTGGGGATTGCCGCGCGTATCAATGGCGTGCGGGTACCCTTAGACAACTCACGACAGACCACACTATCGTTGCAGACATGAGTCATCCCAACCACTATGTGCTCGAACGTGCGGTCGGAATAATGGAGGAACTTCGTGCAGATGTGCGAACGATCAACATTCAGCCAAAAGACCGGTTGCTATTTTGCTCCGACGGGCTGTGGAATATGCTTGACGATAATCAACTTTCTGCAATATTGTCCGAGATCAAAGAGGCTGAGCCGTGTGTATTACTCTTGGTCGACGAGGCAAATCGTATGGGAGGAGAAGATAACGTCACCGTGATCGTTATTGATATTATCGGAGGAGAGTGCGAATGAATGAAAATTCAGCGCCAAAGATGCAAGCACAGGATCTCAAAGCGATCATCGAGTCATTGCTCTTCGTGTCACCAGAGCCCATGTCGCTCAAACAGATTAGCCAGATGATTGATGGAACACCACTAGGCGACATCGAAATTGCCATTCGATTGATTCAAGAGGAATGCGACAAGCCTGGACGCGGTATTCAGTGCGTCGAAGTTGCAGGAGGATTTAGTTTTACCACCCAGCCAGATTGTGGCCCATGGGTAAAACGTTTTGTTGCAGGAAAACCAAAACTTTCTCGTTCTGGATTGGAGGTGTTGGCTATTGTCGCCTATAAGCAGCCCATTACGCGACCGGAAATTGAAGACGTGCGAGGCGTTGACACTGGCGGGGTGATGCGGACACTGCTGGAGCGGAGATTAGTTCGGATTCTTGGTCGCCGGGAGGGCGTGGGACGCCCTGTGATCTACGGGACAACCAACGACTTTTTGAAAACCTTTGGACTTAACAATCTCAAAGACCTTCCCCCAATACGGGAATTGCCACAACCCTCGTTAGACGCTAAAACTCGGCAGCCGCAACAGCAAGTGGTGAATTTTGACTTGTAGATTTCCTACCTGTTGTCGGTGTAGGCAAACGTCATTCTGAGGCGTAGGCGAAGGATCTTAGAAGAAAGTGTTTCACGGACTGTCTCTGAGGTTAGGCATGCGATCCTTTGTGTGACCTGCCCTGAACAGGAGGGGCAGACTGGGTATGAAAAAGAGGCAAAGAATGTGTCTTTGAGCTCAGAGACAGGGGTACTGACGGGGATGCATCAGGGGATGAAAATCTTCGATGGAGTGGAACTTGTCGGATGGGCGTGGGGGGTCGGTCATACTGGGCTTGGACCGGTGCAGAAGATAGCGGATACCGTGCTTGCGTGCGGCCAAAAGAACCTTTTCTGAATCGTCGATGAACAATGTGCGCGCTGGATCGTAGCCAATTTTTTTCTGTGCATAATCCCAGAATTTGAGATGGTGCTTGGGAACACCAACCTCGCTGGAGCACAGCATCTTTTCCAAATACTGATCGATCCCCGTACGCTTTATCTTGATCTTCAGCGTGGTGTGATGTGCGTTGGTGATGAGGGATGCCGGCTTGCCGAGCGTTTTCACGTGCTTGAGAAACGCATTGGCGTCAGGATGCAGTGATACCTTGTGTGATTGTTGTTCGGTCAGCCTAACCACGTCCAACCCCAATTCGCGTCCCCAATATTCGATGTCAAACCACTGCAAGGTGTCTTCCACGGCTTTGTACCTCGCAAACAAGTCCTCTTGTGCGACATCCTTGGTGATATTGTTGGCCAATGCGTATTGCGCCGGGAGAAACTCACTGAAGAATTCGTTATCAAATCCAAGATTCAAAAGGGTGCCGTCCATGTCCAAAAGGACGTGATCGATATCATCCCAATCAGGCCATGGACCAAGTGCAGTAATATCAGTTTTCAATGTGCCTGTACCAAGCTATCTGCAAACTCTTCGACATCAAAACTGGAGAAATCCGCGTGGCTTTCTCCAACACCAATCCATTTCACTGGAATGTTGAGTTCTTCCACAATGGCGACGACAATTCCACCCTTTGAAGTGCTATCGAGTTTGGTGAGTACGATGCCGGTCACGCCCACTGCTTCTTTAAAAAGGCGTGCTTGCGAAAGAGCATTCTGTCCGGTGGTGGCATCAAGTACCAGAAGCACATCGTGAGGTGTGCCTGGAAGGATCTTTGCCATTACCCGATGCATCTTTTCGAGTTCGCTCATGAGATTTTGTTTGGTCTGAAGACGACCCGCAGTATCAATAATCACCACATCGGTTTTTCGGTTCTTGGCCGCTGTCAGGCCATCGTGAATAACCGCAGAGGGATCAGCACCTTGTCGATGGCGAATCACCTCGACGTTGAGCCGCTGGCCCCAAATCTCGAGCTGCTCTATGGCCGCCGCACGAAAGGTATCGGCGGCAACGAGTAACACCTCCTTTCCTCCCTCACGGGCTCGATGTGCGAGTTTCGCGATAGTGGTAGTTTTCCCAACACCGTTCACCCCAACCATCATATAGACATAGGGACTTGGTGCTGCGGGAGGAGGAACAACATCGGTATAACCTCGGCTCAGTCTGAGAATGTCGATGATGACCGCGTATACCAGTTCTCGGACTTCACTCGCGTCATAACCTAGAGCCAGAGTATTATTTTTTTGAATGCGGTCAAGAATTCTATTGGTCACATTCACACCTAAATCTGCTTGGATCAGAATTGCTTCGAGTCCTTCGATGAGTGTGGCATCGATTTTAGGACTCCCTAGTATGAGGTGGGTTAAATTGTCCGCAAGGGTGCCTCGCTCCTTTGTCAGTTTTTTGCCGAGTCGTTTAAACCACCCTACCATGACTTAGGTCCGCTCACCGTGATGCCTTCCGCGATAAGGCATCGAATAATCATACGTTCTTTGTCCTCCATGAGTTGGAGTTCTTGCGGACTGTGCTCATGGTCATATCCTAAGAGATGAAGGATTCCGTGAACAAGTAGCCGGACAATCTCCCCATGAAGCGTCGATTGTCGTTCTTGCGCTTGCCGTGTTGCCGTCTGGAGCGAAATCACGACATCACCAATTAATTGCTCCGCGCAACCCTGTGGGGAAGATTGGGGAAAAGACAATACATCCGTTGGGCGATCCTTTCCTCGATACTGTGCGTTCAACACCCGCATTGCGCGATCATTGATCAACAGCACGCTCAACTCTCCTGTGGTTTGTCCCGCGTGACACAGAATAGTTTCCGCTGTCGAGATGAGAAACTGAGAACGTATTCTGAAAGTCCGCTGGCGGTTGGAGAGATAGACGGTGAGTGGCTCGGCCAATGGCTGTCCCACCATTGTCATGGTTCGTGGGATGTTTTATGACGTGAATCGCATATCTTGGATGCTTTTCGTCCGTGCTTATCGTACGCCTTAATGATCTCCTTCACCAATTGATGGCGAACCACGTCTTGATCGCTGAAGTGGACAAATTCAATTCCTTCAATATCGGCCAGTATCTCCCGGATCTCCTCCAGTCCAGAATTGCGATCTCGTGGGAGGTCAATTTGTGTCACATCCCCTGTCACCACCAATTGGGAATTGAAGCCAAGTCGGGTAAGTAACATCTTCATCTGTTCGGAGGTGGTATTCTGCGCCTCATCTAGAATGACAAACGAATCATTCAGTGTGCGCCCACGCATGAATGCGAGTGGAGCAATTTCAATATTTCCAATTTCAATGAGGCGAGTGGCCTGTTCCATCTCGACCATATCAAACAACGCGTCATAAAGTGGCCGAAGATAGGGATCGATTTTGGCGTTCAAATCGCCAGGTAAAAACCCAAGGCGTTCACCCGCTTCAACTGCGGGGCGAGTGAGGACGATTCGTTGAACCAGTCTTTTGTTGAGGGCCGAAATAGCTGCACCCATCGCCAAATAGGTTTTTCCGGTTCCTGCTGGGCCGATCCCGACCACGATATCTGATTTTGCGATGGCTTGAAGATAGGTTCGCTGAGTGATCGACTTTGGGTGGATTGATCGTTTCGCCGTGGAAATATGTGGACCATCTGAAAAGAGCGAACGAAGTGAGACCTCTGGAACATCCCGGATGTGCTGAATTGCAGAGTGCACGTCATCGGTGTCGATACGAAGCCCTTGATTGACCAGTTCACTCAAGTCAGTGATAAGTCGCCCGGCTCCATTGACCGCGGTGCGCGATCCTTTTAGCATGACCATTTCGCCACGCGCCGAAATGCGAATTCCCAAGCCCTGTTCAATAGCCTTGAGATGACGATCGTGGTTGCCGAAGAGGAGGGCCGTATCCGTCCCCTCTTGAAGCTTCACCTTGAGAGTGGTCGTATTGTCCAAGGTTGGAGGAAGTTCCTTCTACTGAACCGCCGAGGTGAATCGGCAATGTATGTCGGGGAATGTCAGCATAGGCAGGGCCTCTCACGTAACGCTACCACGAGGGGGCAGGGCAATCAAGAGTAGGGCCACTGCTCCCTTGAACCAAGGGAGCAGTGGGGTAGGGAGTTTCCTTGATGAAGCTCAATATTCAATCCATTCGGTAATGCCTCTTTTGCAAGAGAGGCTGAGGATGTTTATCGAAACTCCGCACATCGTTTGATAAGCGTCGCGGCTAAATCCAAAAGACCAAGGTCCTGCTGCTCCTTCGTCTGCATGTCTCGAACGACCACAGACCGCTTTTTCAACTCGTCGTCACCAACGATTACCGTCAAACGCGCTCCCGCACGATCCGCTTGTTTCATTTGGCTCTTGAGGCTGCCGCCAGCATAATCCATATCAGTTGCAACACCTTGAGTGCGTAGCCAATCCAACACAGGAAGCATCTCCTTTATAGCGTTTTCTCCAAGTGCGACAATAAAGATGTCAACCTTTGAGGTATGATTTACCGTTTCCCTGACCAACAAGGCCAACCGTTCTAGACCGATGGCAAACCCGATACCCGGAATCATAGGGCCACCAAGCGCTTTGACCAGGCCATCATAGCGTCCGCCCGCCGCAACCGCATCTTGTGCGCCAAGGTTCGTACTGACCACTTCAAATGCCGTTCGGTTGTAGTAGTCTAGCCCTCGCACCAATCTCGAATTGAGCGAGTAAGGAATCTCAAGCTGCTCCAATCCCGCTTTCACTGCATCAAAATGAAACAGGCAATGCTCGCATAAATGGTCAAGCATGATTGGAGCATCGGTTAGTACAGCCTTGCATTTTTCGACTTTGCAATCCAACACACGTAAAGGGTTGGTTTGGGCTCGTCGAGCGCAGTTTTCGCACAAGAGGTTTGCGATCTTTTCCAGAAACTTTTTCAGCTCTTTCAGATACGAAGGCCGGCAAGCTTCATCTCCCAAGCTGTTCACATTTGTCCGAAATGTGGGAACTCCGAGTTGCGTGAAGTAGCGATGAAGTAGTGCAATAACCTCAACATCGACATGCGGTTCTGAATATCCAAATACCTCCACTCCAGCTTGGTGAAATTGCCGAAGCCTCCCGGCCTGAGGTCGCTCATGTCGGAACATTGGGCCGAAGTAGAACAACTTCCACATTCTGGCGTGCTGATGAAGTGAATGCTCGATGTATGCTCGAACTACGCTGGCTGTTCCTTCAGGCCGGAGAGTTAAGGAGGTGCCGTCGCGATCAGGAAACGTGTACATTTCTTTCCCAACGATATCTGTATCAGCCCCAATACTCCGAGCAAACAGTTCTGTCTGTTCGAAGATCGGAATTCGGATCTCCTGATACCCATATCGATAAAACACATCACGTGCGACAGACTCGATCTTCTGCCACACCAACGCATCATCCGGCAGAATATCTTTGACTCCTTTAATCGCTTTAATCACAGACTCTTCCCTTTCTTTCGTAACGCGATCCAGACTAACAAAGCGTACTGCATCTGGCAATTCAGAGCATACTTTTCGCCGTGTACGGCAACGCTTTCCTCACCCCAAAGAGTTATCTAGGAAACTCGAAAACTTTCGATGAGGTTTTTGCATTTCGGTACAGCGAATTGAACGATGAACAGAACGATATTGTGGGTGTAGAAAAAGGTTGTGGAATGTTCTTGGGGAGCAACAGTTTTCCGATGATATAATTTGGGACATGCTAACTTCGCATATCGAAATTTCAGATGGGACTGATTATGATCGTATCGAACAAATCATCTGCTGGATTGATGTCCATGCCAAAGGCTAGCTAAGCCTTGACGATATCGCCGGAGTGCTGGCTTTGAGTCCGTTCCACACACAACATCTGCTTGCGCGATGGGCAGGGGTGAGTTCGAAGCGTGTTCTTGCGTCGCTGCCCCCAAACTTTGCAGAGCCCTATCGTGACCAATTGCAGAGCGTTCTGGATGCCTCATATGCGGTTGGAGTTTCAGAACATCATGCCCATATGGTGAATGTCGACGTGTCTGCGCAGGGATGGTGTAAATTACGAGGAAAAGGATTAGCTATTTCCCACGGCATGTATCCGACGATATTTGGAGATTGCTTGCTCGCACTGACAAAAAGAAGAATTATTCACCTATCATTCTCCGACAATGGCGACGCAGAGGCACTAGTGCATGATTTGCAACGACGATGGCCTTGCGCCAGGTTGCAGAAAAATATGAACGAGACAAAACCGTATCTGCATAGAATCTTTTCGAGAACCGATAATCAACACGTACTTTACTCACACCTTTTTCTTCGGGGGACGAACTTTCAACTAAAGGTTTGGGAGGCATTGTTAGGGATTCCAGTAGGCCACCTCGTAACATATCAACATATCGCAACCGCGATTGGTCACCCTAAAGCCGTACGAGCGGTCGGGAATGCGGTAGGAGCTAATCCCGTGTCATTCTTGATTCCTTGCCATAGAGTGATTCAAAGTACAGGTGCGATTGGAAACTATCGATGGGGGAAGGTTCGCAAGAAGGCAATGTTGATGTGGGAAGCTACGCGATGTGGATAACACGAAATGCAATGCAGGCGTGTGTACATCTACCACTGCGATGAAACTGTGCTTGTGCCTAGTACATGGTGTAGGGGGCAGTACGTCGAGTTGAGGCGCAGATGAAAGCCCTAGTCATGATTGCTCATGGGAGTCGGAGAAGAGAAGCTAACGCAGAATTTATTGCACTGGTGAAGAGTGTGAAAGCCGATGCAGGAGCGAAATACGACTTCGTTGACTATTGTTTCCTTGAAATTGCGGTCCCGTCACTCGTCGAGACGGTGGAGCATGTAATTGCTAAGGGGGCAACGACAATATATATCTTGCCCTATTTCTTGAACTCGGGCAGGCATGTACTGAGAGATATTCCGGAAATTGTTGCTCGATTGACCAATCAATATCCTCACCTTGCAATTACCCTATTTCCCTGCTTCGGCACCTTTGAAGGAATTGCAACGCTGATTAGCCGCCAAGTTCCGAGTAAAACGTAATCTCTTTTCCAATGCCATTCTTTCGTATGCATGGGATGATCTATGCGAGTGTGAAACTCATCTCACGCGGGGGGTAGTGCGAGAAGAGGATTAGAAGACTGTTAAAAACTCAGAACTGCTGTAGGGTCGTTGGTGCGTGGAGCACACTTGGTATTGGCGCACGACAACGGGGTGAGAAGGCTGCTGGGACCTTTTTCACCACCCCGCTAGGTTGCGGCAAGTTGTGAGGTAAGGAGGTGCCACTCTTGGCGCTGAAACTTTACATTCCGTTTGAGTTCGGCATATCTCTGTTTTAATTCCGCACGTTCTATGGTGGCTAAGAGTTCGTCTTTCTTGCTCCGGTACCATTCCCGTTTAAACGTTGCCCATTCTTCTAGGGCAACTAGAAATTGCGCGTATCGCTCCTCGAGATGTTGGCACCATCGGTCCGCTTCCTGAAGATGTGCCGCCTTTCGCAGGGCATGATTGTATTGCATCGCCAGGCGTGCTTTTTCGATGTGGAGCTGAGGTGCCCGTTTCAATCGGCTGGTTAGCCCAACCCAGGCGAGGGCTGTAATGATCCATTTTGTCGGATCAAAATGCCACCATCGTATCCCGTTTCTGTAATCACCTTGAAAACTGTGGTGATAGTTATGATATCCCTCACCAAAGGTCAACAGTGCGAGGACCAGACTGTCACGGGAGGAGTTTGTATCAGAGTAGGGCTGACTTCCCCATATATGGGCAAGGGAGTTAATGAGGAAGGTAAAATGGTGTATGACAACCAATCGCAATACACCAGCAAGGAGAAATACCCCCAAAGCCGATCCAAACAGGTATCCGAGTAGAAGCGGAAGGCCAACGTTTGTTACCAGCACGAGTTCGATATAGTATTTGTGTTGCCACATCACGATAGGGTCTCGAACCAAATCTTTCACGTTCGAGAAATCAACTTTTCCACTTTTGTAATCACGAATCATCCACCCCATGTGTGAAAACCAAAATCCCCGTGTTGCAGCATAGGGGTCGCGATCTTGGTTATCAACGAACTTGTGATGATTTCGATGATCGGAGGACCAATGCAGAATACTGTTCTGAATGGTGCAGGCGCCACAAATTGCATAGAATAGGCGCACAATGGCATGTGCTTGGTAGGCCTTATGGGACCACAGACGGTGATAGCCGGCCGAGATAGAATGTAATGTCATGATGCCAAACAGCACGCCCATGCTCCATTCGAATACACCAAATCCGACGTGGAAACCATAATACGGGACAAGTGTGACTGCTAATAATGGTGTGCCAAACAATATCAATGCACGCGTTACAATAAGTGGTGGTTTGTTCATTTTTTCGTTCCTCATATTGAATTACGCTGCTAGTCGATTGGATGCGGCCTCTGCATATATTATCTGTGGATATGAGCGCAGGTCCCACACAAGCCCGATTTTCGAGAGTACCACAAGTCCATAGTGCGTCATATCAATTTCCCACCAATACATTCCTTGGCGCTCGGAACCTGGATATCGATGGTGGTTGTTGTGCCAGCCTTCCCCCAATGTGATTAATGCTAACAGCCAATGATTGCGGCTGTCGTCGCTTGTGTTAAAGCGTTGCTTCCCAATCAGATGTGTGAACGAGTTGATAGAGAACGTCCCATGGTAGAGCAGTACAGTGCTCACGAAAAATCCCCACACAAGCATCTGCGGCCCGGAGGTCTGAAGTGCAGGAAACGCGTTATCCAACCCCGCCCCTAAATAATACGTGGCGGTCGCGAGGAGAATTGGTGGAAGCATGTATAGACGCCCAAGGAATTGCAGTTCTGGGAACCTGTCGAGATCTTTCACTAGGGCAGTTTCCGTGTGTTTGTATTGCTTACTGAGTACCCAACCCATGTGGGCATGATAGAGGCCGGATACCTTTGGGGAATGGACATCGTTTTCAGTATCGGAATACTTGTGGTGATGCCGGTGATGCGAAGCCCACCATATTGGGCCTTTTTGCGCCGATGTACAACCTAGCAGTGCTAACACAAATTGAAAAGGACGGCTTGTCTGGAAACTTCGGTGCGAAAAATATCGATGATATCCCCCAGTGATGGCGAACATTCGGATGCCGTATAGGGCAAGGCAGACTGCGACCGCAACCCAGCTGACACCAACCCAGATGGCTAAAAGACATGTGAGGTGTACCGTCCAAAAGACACACGCTGTTGCTGCCTGCATAAGCGTCGGGTAATTTTCAGAGCGTGTATCTTTTTCAGGCATTCGTTCGTTTCCTTATTTTTTAGCAAATAGGCATCTCAGACGGGCAGTAGCGAGGCTTTCGCTCCTAGCTGGCAGGCTGGCCGAGGCAGAGAATCCCTAAAGTTTCACACCGCAAAATCCGGTCAGTATACTAGATAACGATCAGAAGTTAAAGGAATACGTTTTCACTCAGCACAAGCCCTTTTGGGGTTGGACAGAAAGATCAACCAAATCCCCATGTTACGTTGTCCTATCGACACCACTGACAGCACTCTGCTAGAGTTTTTCTAGGGTTAGGTTGCCTTTTCATGCCATTGATGCATCTTACGCTTGCCGTTCTTCTGTTCCTGTGTTTTAGCGCACCTTATAGCATTGCGGGCCCTTATATCGAATTCGGAGCTGGGGTGACTACTCGTAGCGTTGCTGAAGAAGGATTAACTGCAGAAGGGGAAACAACCCTCGTCGATCCGGCAACGGGTGTTCAAGAGGGTAACGTCGACTCGACTCGTGTCCTTGCAGAAATTGGATGGACCTTTGGAGATCGGGTCCAATTGTATGGAAACGTTGGCGGGGTCAATCTGAGAGGGGGGGCTGCATTTGATGATTTTCGTGGAGACGTTGATGTGATGCTCGGGGGTGGCTTGAAGGTCAATTGGTATACCTCCCCCAGCCCCTCCAGACTTTCCGCCTTCACTGATTTTAGCGCACTGACGTTTAACGCGGAAGATAGGATTGCAAGCAATTTCGTTTTCGATGGGACGACTGGAGAGGAAAGTTTTGTCCGCCGCGTCGCAGACGAGAAAATTCGATGGACCGAATATACAGTGAAGCTTGGAGTGTCTATGGTCCATCCGGTTCTCGATCGTCCGTATGGTGGAATCCGGCTTTCCAGGGTTGATGGGAGCGATACGGTTACCTTTCGCCCCGGGGCCGGTTTTGAAACTGCAGATCGGCGAAAACTAGATCTTGAAGAAACCTCTAATTTTGGGCTATTTGCAGGCACCACGCTGTTCTTCGATCAACAAGAGAAAGCGGGGATTAATCTAGAAATCAGTCTGATCGACGAGGCATCATTTAGCGCCGCGTTTCGATTGAACTTCTAACGTAGTCCTATGGCATTGAACAGTACATGGCTTCGGGTAGGAGGCGTCATCGGAATGCTCATGATGCTTCAGGGGTGCCATCTGATCGAGCGCGCGCAGGTCAAGGAGGAGCGTTCCGTCTACCCTGAAAGGTCCTTCCCATATTTTTATTATCCACACGACTATTACGCCTACTATCCCTATTACGGGTATCCTTATTATGGGTATCCCTATTATGGCTATTACGGGCACTTGCATGATGGTGGACGTAGTAGAGGTTCACACGGCCGATCGTTTCGAGGAGGCCGTGCAAGCTCCGGGGAAGGCCGATCGTCACGCAGAGGATTTAGTTCCGGTGGTGGAGGCGGATTTTCCTCTGGCGGTGGCGGTGGGGGCAGAGGCTTCCGATGATTCCCGCGCACGTGATGCCAAATTGGTTCTCCTTGTTCGCGACAAGCATGTTTGTCGCTCTGCCACTATTTTTCGGAGCGGGTTGTGAAACATGGTCTGAACGTGCGGACGGGAACCGCGCCCTTGCACTCCTTGATAGTGGAGTCAATCTCCATATTGGTGGGGATCCTGAAGCTGCGATCAGATCGTACGAGGAAGTCCTTAGCATCGCAGAGGATCCGGAAATGAAAGCCGCCGCCTTGGGAAACATAGGATTAGCGCTCACTACACTTGGCGATACAATGGTTGCTCAGGCGAAATTTGAAGAAGTTCTCATACTGACACAGCATCCAGAAACCAAAGCTCAAGCGCTAAACAACATAGGCGAGTTGCTCCAAAATCAAGGACACTTGGATGCTGCGTGTGTGAGCTATGTAGAGGCACTGCGTTTGACTACACACCCTGATCTTGAGAGTTTAATCAATGAACATCTTGATGCGATGCCCGCTACTGTTTGCTTGGAACTGTTGGCGCAATGAGTTCTTTTGGGAGAAGGATTGTATTTCTCAAAATATCGAATGCTAATTCTCCGAGACCCGTGAGACCAGAGGTTACCGACTCGCCTGGCATCACCGTTACTTGGGGATCGTTGAGGGGGCCTTTAACTTCAAAAAGCGTTGTCAATATCCCGCGTCGTTGATTTCCACCGGCAAAGATCTTGTTAAGAACTGGAATTTTATTGAGGATATTCTCATATGATCCGAGCGGACTCATTGCCATTACGACATTTACGTTGTCGTTCGGGATGTCGTAGTGTCCCACTCCTCCGATTTTCATGATCGGACTATTTATGGAGAGGTTCTCGATGGTCACGATTCCCTTCTTTATGACCAGTGTGGATTCAATGGAGTCAAAGGCCAATCCTTTCGATGACAAATCAGGGACATGTCCTGAAAGGAGTTGAGGAAGGTTCAAAAGATTCAGCATCTTTGACAGCGCCGTGAATTTTCGAATTCGTCCATCGGAAAGCGCGAGGTGAACTTGCCCATCGAGCGTCGCTGACACGCCATCTTTATGACCCCCATTTCCGGCAAGCTCTCCTTTAATATTCGCATGGCCAAACATCAGGCGTTCATTTCCGCCGAGAAGTGTCACGATATCCTGTGCCGGAACGGCCGTGAATTGTGTGTGGCCATTCATTTGAATTGATGCATTCTTCGGCATGTGAATAGTCGCGTGCGCTTGGAGGTTTCCGTCACCGCTCTGCGCTTTGCGAACTTCGAGAGTGATCACGCCCCCCATCCCAGTGGCCGCTAGATGTATATCGCTCCACACCACACCGTGGTACTGAGCCTCTTCAACATGGATATCGGACTGAAGAATGGTCGTGCGACTGAGCGAGGTGATCAGTTCTCGAAGTGGTGATGATTTGTTCTGGGGAATGACTGACTCAAAGTCAAATTGCGGAGCATCAATGGACACCTGAATGCGAGGCAAGGTGTGAAGCCCCGTTACCTCTCCGGTGATATGCACTGAAGAGTTGTTGAATGCCGCAGAAAATTCTCTGATTTCTATGCGGCCGTCATCTTTGTGGCTAAATTGTATGGCGGTGTTAACATCCCCAATAGTGAGCGGCTTCGCTCCAGGTGTTTCAGGAACACTTATCCGGCCATGAAGCAAAGAGGCCTTCCCTTCAATTTTCATCGCCTTTCGTTCCATTCCAACTCCTGTGATGTTCAGCCTTGTTTTGAATAACCCGGCCTCTGGGTGAAGGCCTCGAACGGTGACACGCGGGGCTCGTTCATGAAATTCATCGAGCCTGACTGGGTTACTCGCGACCGAAAAGGAATACTGAGGTGGTGCCGTGAGCGCGATATGGCCCGAAGCCGTGAGAAGAAGTGGCGCAAGACCAAACCTTATTCGTTGGATCTTCACCTGTGTATCTCCTTGTAGTACCACATCAGCATCAGCACTCGCTGCAACACCTACTGGCTTGCTGATGCCGGATTCCCTGTGATATCCCGTTTTTTTCAAGTCGAGCTTCGCGGAGATCACGGTGTCATTGGCATGCTGGTCCATCTTGAGATTTAAAGATGTCGTCCCTTGGATAAGTATGTCTGGCGAAAGCGGAGAAAAACCGGTTTTTGAAAGAAGAAAGCTTACGAGTTCTTTTGCGTCTGCGTGTGATTGGAGTTGAACAGTTGAATCATCTTCGGCAAAATGTGCGTTGACCTGTACGCGTGACCGTCCTATTCTGCCTTTCGCCTTCTTCAGCTTGATGCCATCGGGCGAGAAAGACAATTGTCCGAAAAGCTTTGAGACTGGTAATCCCAACCAGGCGCTATGGAATCCCATGCCTCGACTTTGAAACACTCCTTCAAACTCCAGGTCATCAGAGTGAAGAGATCCCAGTATCTCTAATGTTAAAATTCCGTTGCCTGTGGGGGATCCATATTCCCAAATATTCTCGGACCCTTCTTGTTCTTCTTGTCGTGGGGCATCTGCTCCCAAATGATCCATAAATTCAGAGGTAGGCACCATGAACGTAATGGTTGAGTCGATATCTGCCTCGTCATGCAAAGCAGTGACAATTCCAATGCCTCGTAGAACGTCAGTTTTACCATACCGTCCAGAAAGCGACCGAAGTTCTAATGTGTCATCCTGCAGAATCACCGATGCGTTGATGTTTTCAAATGTTTTTTCGAAGAGCCTGCCATGCATGTCTTTAAGTTCAAACTCGGCTGTCACTGCGATATCAGATGGGGGGATCATGTTTAGGACGCTGGAAACAGAAGCTTGAACAATACGCACGTTTCCTGATACCTCAGATTCAGCCACTGTGTCATAGAATGTCGTCTTATCGAGGTGAGGTGAAAACACAGTGAGTACTGTTTGAATATTGAATGGAGACGTATTGACCTCGCCTTGGACTGTCCAGGGTTCGTCGTTAGTCTGTTGGAACGCTATAGATCCGGTGAGGTTCCCAGTTTTCAAATGAAGGCTGATATCCTGAATACTCAGTCGCCGAGACGTTGAGGTGAGGGTACCCGCCACCGTACCTTCAAGATCAGCTAGGCCATAGAATTCTTCATCATCATTGGTTCCAAGGTATGGGTGAAGACGAGCGAGGTCTAGCGACGAGATGCGCGTCGTCCCGACCAGCCGGTACTCGTGTTGTGCTCCAGTGGATGGTGATGGCTGTATGGTCTCTGATGAAAACTTTCCTGTTACATGGATTTTGGCATGGTCATTGTCATGCGGCAGAATTCCTCTCATCGAGAATTTCGATGGCGTTCCAGGGTTTGGGGTGATGACGGTCAGGTTTACCCGGTCGATCTGTATGTCGGGCATGCCGCCGTTTTGCCCATGTGGCGTGATACCGATCTGTCCGTTTCGGACCGCCACCTCCCTCACACTTGAGGAAAACATCAGGACATTAACCATGGGTGTTCTGCCGTTACCTTCACTAGAAAAAAGGTCTGAAAAGTGAAGGTGTTCAAGGTGCTCGCTATGGAGATTGAGCCGTGGACGATCCAACTCCAAGCGTTTCACCACAATTTCCCTGCGTAGCAGTGACAACAAACTTAGATCAAGGGTGAGGCGATCAGCGGAGAATACTGGTATTGCGCTCACAGGGTCTAGGAGAGCGATGTGCTCCAAATCGACTCGTGTTCTTGGAAACACACTGAGAGAAATGTCCGAGACTTGAAGGGCATTATCGAGCTGGGACTCAATTTTGGCTAATACATACGCCTTATAGGAATCAATACCAATGAGGCGGGGAAGAATAATCAAGATAAGCAAGGCGAGTCCGGCAAAAAGGAACAATCCAACCGCACCTATGAGTGATCCCTGGAGACCTGAAAATTTAGACATTAGTTATCTTTTGTGCCTTGCCTTAACAGTGCACTAGTATATCGCAGCCTGGGCATTCTCGTATCGTCAAGGTTGATTGAAGAACCAGTCTTTCAAATTGACCACGTTTGCGGAAGCGTGCTACCGTGGCCGGCTGATGAAGGATATACTTATTATGAAGCAAGTGCGAAGCGTATCTCTGCAATGGCGGTTGGTGTGTGTGTGTGCCATGGTGGTGAGTATTGCCGTTTTAATTCTCTGTGTTGTAGCACCTGTTTGGGCTGATGACAGTGATGATCTTCGTCGCCAATTGGATACGATGAAACATGACTTAGATAGCATTAAACAGGATGTACAGGAAATCCGGAAAATTCTTGAGCGGGCGCGAAAGCGATCTGCAGGAGGGTCGGTGAAGGCGACAGTCAGTATTGATGATGATCCCATGCTGGGAAACCGAAACGCTCCGCTCACTCTCATTGAGTTTTCCGATTACCATTGTCCGTTCTGCCGTCGATTTTTCATGCAGACGTTTCCAAAAATCAAGTCCACCTATATCGATACTGGGAAAGTACGCTATGTATTCCGTGATTATCCGCTTGATGCCATTCATCCGAATGCTCGTAAGGCAGCTGAAGCGGCGCATTGCGCTCAGGAACAAGGGAAATTCTGGGAAATGCATGATTTGATTTTTGAATCGAAAGACAGCGAATTCCCAGATCTCAAAAGGCTTGGACATAACCTCGGCTTGGATGTTGCTCGTTTGGACAGATGTGTTCACTCAGGGAAATACGGGAAAGAAGTTGAGAAAGACTATCAGGATGGAACACTCGCCGGAGTGACCGGCACTCCAGGATTTTTCCTGGGGTTGACAAGAAAGGGAGCCGCGATTCAAGGCACACTCATCAGCGGCGCACAGCCGTTTGCACGTTTTTCCCAACTATTTGATGCACTTCTCGCTGGTCAAAATGCACAACAATAGTAAATGAGATTATTTTGAGTGTCAGTGTTCAATCGTTCCCGTCTTCGCCACATACTCGCACGGAAAATCGTCACCTTATTGACTTACTTGCAAAAAACTTGATATCGTCCTCGATTCTTCGGTATAGACCATCTCATTATTTCTGTGTAGCGAGGACCGTTTATGGCCAGAAAAGCGCCCAAGGCGGTGGTGAAATCCAAAGCGAAACTGCCCAAGGCGGTGGTGAAATCCAAAGCGAAACTGCCCAAGGCGGTGGTGAAATCCAAAGCGAAACTGCCCAAGGCGGTGGGAAAATCAATGGGCAAGCTCCCTGTCAATCCCAAACCGAAAATTTTGGGAAAATCGAAGCAACAAACCAAAAATGTCTCTCATTTCGAGGACATCAAGAGAGAGCTCATCCTACAGCGTGAAGCCCTCCTGTCCAAGGCTGGGATGGTGACCAATAATACTATCGTTCGCGTGGGGAGTTGCCCAGACCTCACAGACCAGGCTTCTGCGGAAAGCGATCAAGCGTTTGTGCTGAAACTCAAAGAGCGGGAACAGAGGCTTGTCACCAAAATTGTTGAGACGATTGAGCGAATCAACCAAGGAACATATGGCATTTGCCAGAGTTGCGAGAACCCCATTCCTTACCCGAGATTGAAAGCCAGACCCGTTACCACGCTATGTATCGAATGTAAAACGATTGAGGAGGAAAAGGAAAACATCCGGCTGGGATAAGAGTACGTTCTACGCTACCCTCAGTAAAACCACGTTTCACTCCACAATTGTTTTAGGTCACTGGGTTCGTTGTTTCGTGGCGATTCCTAATTCTGTTTTAACCGTATCAAGTGTTCTTTGGCTTTTTGGAGACGATTTTGCTCACGTTTCCTGTTTTCAGCCAGCGCGAGATATGTTTCGAATTCTCGAATCGACCTCTTTGGATCGACCTCGACATACGCAGTTGCCAAGTGAAATCGTGCGACTAGATAGTTTGGCCGAAGCCTGACAGCGGTTAAATAGGACTCAATGGCTCGCTTGGCGTCACTCATGCGCTCGTAAACGGTTCCCATGTGATGGTGGACCTCTGCGATGGCTGGACGAACTTTTAACGACTTTTGCATTGCCGCGATCGCTTGGGAAAATTTTTCTTGGTCTCGATAGGCGAGCCCAGTGCGGTGATATGATTCGGCCTCATAAAGCGTGTTCTGAAATCCAATCTTGAGCGCGTTTCGGTATCCTTCCACAGCACGGTCTGGACTCGGATCATCACACAACCCAACCCGATCGATTTCCGCGCCAGCAAATTGCTGGAGCGCGAGAAAATCTTCCTGTTCCTCTACGAGTGTGGATGCGCCGACGCCCTCAATGCGTTGAAGAAACCTCTTTGAGTTGGCGGCTAGAATGCCTGCGAATCCCGGAAGCACTCTTGAGTCAATGTACAAGATGGGTGTAGCAGTCCGGGATAAAGCTACGACGCTATGAAGGTATTTTTCCCCTCGCTCCAGATGATACGAGGCATGTTGTATCCCTTCGGCGGATGTATCAACATTCGATTCGACAATAAAGCCAGTTTTCTTAGTTTGTGTGAGCCACCGACGGATTTCCGGGTACGGTCCAAGTTCTAATCCGTCACGAGTAATAGAGATGATTCCAACGAGCTTGTCACGGTTATCAAGAAAGAGGTGAAATTCGCTTTGTTTGGATCCTACCGGAAGCGATACTACAACCTCACGGCCTACCCCCCATGAAGTGCTTGTCAGGGTATTGCTGTCGAGTGACTTGAGAACTTGATCCCCATTATCGCACAGAGATCCATTGACAAATTTTATAGGGTCAAGAACCTCAGACTGTGGTTGCTTGACGACTTTCTCCGGCAGGTTCTGAAACGGAGCAGTCCCTCCACATGCAGCGAGGAAAGCTATGGCGGTAAAAAGAATCCAAGGCAGAAACGAAGGGAAACCATAGGGATGCGTGGTGAGGCTAGGAATCTCCAAGGATCGCATCTTCAACGGTACATTTGAGGGCAGGTGTGGCGAGCGATGCAACGAAGTATGCCGGTTGAGTCAACATAATGATCAAACATGACATCCACAAAGTAAAGTTCGTATCCAACAAGCCGCAACGGGTTATGGTAGAAACCACTGCTTGTTGCCGATTCGCATTCTTATGTATCGGATAGCGGCCTTTATTACGAATGGGATTTCTCATATCTGGCCGCTAGGGATGGAAATATGCAATGCAAATAGCACCATCACATATTTGAAAAATATAGAGTATAAACCACGCGATTGTATCGAACACTCACGGGCTATGTCCAGTTTCATGGCGTGTGTGCAGCATGGAAGAACGCCGATGTGTTTGATTTTCTGGTATCCATCTCATACTCTGAAAGCATGTCAAGGGCGAAGATGAAGGCGGTATTTCGGTGTCAACAATGTGGCCATGAATCGCCGCGTTGGCATGGCCGGTGTCCGGAATGTGCCAGCTGGAATAGCTTTAAAGAGGAGGTGCCAATATCCACGACACACCGGCGTGGATCAGGAAGAAGTAATCTGGAGACAAAACCCGTACCCATTAGGGATTTGCAATTTAATGTCGAGCCTAGAATCCTCACCGGCATCAGTGAGTTTGACCGAGTGCTTGGCGGGGGAGTGGTGTATGGTTCGGTTACGCTCGTCGGGGGAGATCCAGGTATCGGGAAAACGACCTTGCTCCTTCAAACACTTCCTCAGCTCTCTCAGGAAGGTTCAGCAGTTCTCTATGTTTCCGGCGAGGAGTCGACGACTCAAGTCAAGATGCGAGGGCATCGGTTAGGTATCGATAATGCGTTTCTCTATCTGCTTTCTGAAACGGAGCTTGAATCCATTTTGCAATCGGCGCAAGAACTTAATCCTGCCGCGATCGTCGTTGATTCTATTCAGACTACTTTTTCTACGCAACTGACCTCCACGCCGGGGAGCATCACTCAAGTTCAAGAGGTTGCGGCACAACTAATGGCCTTTGCAAAACAACGAGATATTCCGGTGTTTATCATCGGACATGTGACGAAAGAAGGTGCGATTGCCGGACCACGGCTCCTGGAACACATTGTTGATACTGTTTTGTACTTCGAAGGCGCTCGTGGTCATTCGCATCGTATCCTTCGGGCTGTGAAAAATCGTTTTGGAGCCACCAACGAGATTGGTGTATTTGAGATGACCGAATCTGGTCTCCAAGAGGTTGGGAATCCATCGGCACTATTTCTTGAAGACCGGTCGCGTGAGAGCGCTGGATCAGTGGTGGTTGCGATGATGGAGGGGACCCGGCCTATCTTGGTTGAGGTTCAGGCCCTCGTTGCACCGACGCACTTCGCCAATCCTAAGCGTGTCGCTACAGGCGTGGAAAGTAATCGAGTTTCAATCTTGCTGGCAGTACTCGAGAAACATCTTGGACTACGCCTTTCTGGGCAGGATGTGTACATCAACGTGGTTGGAGGAATGCGAATAGACGAAACGGCGAGTGATTTAGGGATTGTGGCGGCTGTGATATCGAGCATCCGCGAGCTCCCGATTGATACTAAGACCTTGGTGTGTGGAGAAGTCGGCTTAGGTGGGGAAATCAGAACCGTTAGCGCCGCCGATATTCGAATAAGGGAAGCGGCAAAACTTGGCTTTAAACGATGCGCGCTCCCTGAAGGGAACCTTAGTTTATTGGAGAATCAACAGCACATAGCATTGGTAGGCGTCAAACACGTTGGAGAAGCCCAGGATGCTCTCTTCTTGTAACGCAGGATATATTGCGAGCGTTATGTGAGTAACGGCTATCTCGTGTTTTCTGCGGTCAATTTTCCTAGCACACTTTTTGCGGGAGTAGAGATGAATCCCATGACAAACGATCAAGCAGGATTGGCCGTATTATGTTCACCATTTTATGCGATATTATCTAAATAAAATAGGAGGCGCATCCCATGCAGGGTTGTTTATGGAAAATACGGTTGAGGCCGTGGCCACGTTCCTCTGTGCGCTTGTCTTTCTTCTCAATATCCTAGCTAATAGATTTTGTGAGCTAACCTCAAGGCTGAATAATCTGGATGCCACCGGAGCAATCGTGCCAAGCGGATGTGTTTAATTCGAGTGGATAGATGACGCAATCGAAAAAAATGCTGTTTCCCTTCACGCCGCTTTCGGTTGCCGTCAATCACTTCATCCGGAATTGCGGCCTCGAGGGAAAATTGCGAGAATACACGCTCAAGGACCGTTGGGACGAAATCGTGGGTGAACCGATATCAAGCCATGCTAGGCCGGATACGATTCGGTTCGGAACACTTTACGTGTTGGTGGATAGTTCAGCGTGGCTTCAGCAACTTACCTTTCTCAAGCCAGAGCTCATACGGAAGATCGAGAACAACATGAATGAAAACATTATAAAAGACATTATCTTTCGACTTGGACTCCAGCCTCCCTCACGCTCCTAGGTTGCACCAGTTCAGAAACAAGTTTGAGGAAGGCATGGAAGTTGCCGGGGTTCTGAGACGCTGATCGGTGCTATTGAAACTGAGTTTGACTGGGAAGTCATGGGCATTGCCAAAAAAATGCGTGAGGCTCCGGCTTTCTGAGGAGAATTTTTCGTGGCCTGAAATTCGTGCAAAATAGGTGCATTAATCTTTCGTGGACCTTCGAACCTCTGGTTTTTCTTCGGCGAGCAAATGAAGGTTGTTGCCCGGCTAGACTTGAGCAGACTAGGGATGACGTATTCTCCGCATGTATCTGTTTCAACAGTGTTCACAATCTATATGGATTGTTGATGAAGGTTGCGTGCCAGATCATCAAAAACTTGTTTAGGAAGGAACCGTAAAAGTGTTGCTATTTGTCTTCGCTCTTCGTTTGTATCTGCTGGACCTTTGCCCATGTATCCCTGAGGGCTACCGTTCGGTTAAAGACGAGGGCGTCGTCGGATGAGTCCACCTGGTCGACACAGAAATAGGCATGTCGCTCGAACTGGTAGCGAGTACCTGGCACTGCATCTTTCAGACTTAGTTCCACTCGAGCATCTCGCAACGTTTTCAGGGAGGCAGGATTCAAGTTCGAGATGAAATCCTTACCACTCTCGACAGCATTTGGATTGGATGTTGCGAAGAGATGGTCGTACAAGCGCACTTCGGCAGGGAGTGAATGGGTCGCAGATACCCAATGAATGGTGGCTTTCACCTTTCGTCCGTCTGGCGATGATCCTCCACGGGTTGCGGGGTCATAGGTGCAGCGAAGTTCAATGATTTGACCTGTCTGTTCATCTTTCACCACCCCAACACAGGTGATCAAGTAGGCATAGCGAAGGCGAACTTCGTGGCCAGGAGTTAAACGGTAAAATTTTTTCGGTGGAGTTTCACGAAAATCATCTTGGTCAACATACAACACTCGTGAGAAGAGTATTTTTCGTGTGCCCATAGTCTCATCATTTGGATGGTTGGCCGCATCTAGTTCTTCAACTTGGTTTTCCGGATAGTTTTCGATGATCAGACGGAGCGGGTGCAATACCGCCATCACACGCGGAGCATGTTGATTAAGGTCTTCGCGGACGGAATGCTCTAGTAGTGCCATATCAACTACGGCATCTCGCTTGGCTACTCCAATACGATTGCAAAAGTTCCGAATGGACTTGGCGGTATAGCCTCGTCGCCGTAACCCCTGAAGTGTTGGCATCCGAGGGTCATTCCACCCCGAGACATCGCCTCGATCTACAAGTTTATGGAGCATGCGCTTGCTCATGACAGTATAACTGATGTTGAGGCGAGCAAATTCGATTTGTTGCGGATGGTTTTGAATGCCCAACTCGTCGAGCACCCAGTCATACAATGGACGATGATCCTGGAATTCTAACGTACAGAGGGAATGTGTCACTCCTTCAATAGAATCCGAAAGGCAGTGTGTAAAGTCGTACATGGGGTAGATATGCCACTTGTCACCAGTCCGGTGATGTGGAACCTTGAGTATTCGATAGAGGGCAGGGTCGCGCATGTTTATATTCGGCGCAGCCATATCGATCTTGGTTCGGAGGACATGCGCTCCTTCATCAAACTCGCCAGCACGCATTCGTTCAAACAGTTTTAAGTTTTCTTCGACAGAACGATCTCTCCACGGACTATTTTTCCCTGGTTCAGTCAGTGTGCCACGGTATGCTCTAATTTCTTCAGCGTTCAAACTATCGACATATGCTTTGCCCTTCTTGATCAGTTCAACCGCGTAGTCGTAGAGGGTGTCGAAATAGTCTGAAGCATAGAACAGGCGATCATTCCAATCAAAGCCCAGCCATCTCACATCCTCCTTAATGGATTCAACGTATTTCACATCTTCCTTGGACGGATTGGTGTCATCAAATCGAAGATTGCAGATGCCTCCTTTGTATTCTGACGCCACGCCGAAATTTAGAAAAATCGATTTTGCGTGTCCGATATGCAGATACCCATTGGGCTCTGGAGGAAAGCGGGTCACCAATCTTCCATCATTTTTGTTGGTTCTAAGGTCTTCGGAAATGATGGCGCGAATGAAGTCAGACGGTTGGGATGAATCGGGGTAGGTCATTGGTGGGTGTATTACTTCGTACGAGGCAGGAACGCTTTTGCAATCTCTTCCCATTCACAGGCCAGGGACAACTCAGAGATGTTGCGACTGGCATGGGAGTACCAATAGGCAGCATTGGTGAGGTCGCCCTCTTTCCGATGGAGATAGGCATGAGCCCACGCCACAGACCGGCCATTCATATTTTGAATGATCTTATGGGCCTCATCCCAATTCCCCCGAGCCTCTAGCCAGAGTGCCAGAAGGGCTTGGTCAATCTCGGGCGGAGGGGCATCATCGACAAGCGTGGTTTTGAATAAGTCCAACGTCATATGAGCTCAGATATCAAGGTGTAGGATTTGTCGTGTTAAATGTGTATGAGCTGACCACCTTGTTCTTGTCAAATCGAATGACGAGATCCTCCGTTTTTGCCGCCTGAAACAGCGAGTATTGGTAGTGACCGTATGTCCAGGTTCGGTCCCCATCATCCATTCCCGTTCGCCATGGTGGCCCGAACAATTTCCGAATCTCACTTTCGGTTGTTTTGCCAATCTTGATATCCGGCACTGCATAGTCCGGAAATGATTTTCCCACAGCGAGGCACGCGCTGAGTAGGACACTAGCTGCAAGCAGGAGCATGATCGAGGAGGCCGCACGTTGCTTTTTTGTCGAGTTCATGCCGGTCCTTTCAATGCCAAAACACGGAATGGGAATTAGGTTATTTTTCACCGAGGTGTGTGCGAGAGCTGAAGAAGGTTAGTTGACACCTCCACTTCGGTCATATCTGCCATTATCAAATATATCAAAGCAGTGGTGAAGAAAAGGGTGATTGACCGGTTCTCCACTGTGATCAGGTTCGAGATGGCGTTCAGCAACATATGTCAGCTGGTCACTATTGTGGACCAAGACGTGGTACCACGGCTTGTCTTTGGGCGGTCGACTCAACGCGACATCATCGTACCATTCATCCGTGAGTTGAAAGTTTGGATCAACGTCGACGATCACACCGCGATACTGAGAACGCCGGTGGTGGATCACCTGGCCGATGGAAAACTGAGCTTTTGAATCGAACACGTGATGATTTCCATTTTTCATACAGGACGGATCTTCCTCAGTGAGCGAATAGCGGATCGAAATCTGGCACGAGTAAAATTGTAACCGTTAATAAAACAAGGGACAAGGATGGCGAGAGTATTAGTGTTGATTGCTAGCCACGGTTTAGAAAGGCGCGAAGTCACGGATTAACATCACGTATTCTCATTCTTCTGAAGAGCAACATGTCTTGTAGGACATGATGTAGAAAGAGAATAGGTGCATCGTTCACGATACGCCTCAAGATCCACATCGTGAAATCCAACTCCATCCATGAGCGATTCTTAGGGGCCAGCAAATGTACTATTGTATTTCTAGCAAACTTCGTCTTCAGAGTATCCAGCAGGGTTGTTCGTCGCTCTGTGTTTAGTTTATGAAGACATCTCATGCCCGTTCCACCTCGGCAGTCTTGACCACCACGCGCCATGAGGAATGCAGCATACTCAATAGCAAGACCACACGATCAGAATCCTTCATTTCAGTAAACATGGCTTCAATTCCCTCGAATTGGCCGGACGTGATACGCACTCGATCGCCTTTCTTGAATACCATTGCATTTCCCAGCACAATGACGCCTTTGGGATCCTCTTTGCTCTTCAGGGAATCGATGATTTCCTTTGGAATGGGGATGGGAACATCTCCATGACAGACAATCTCACTTACTCCGATGGTTGAGCGGATTGGGTTATGGGCACGCCCTTCAAGCGCGACACGAACGAACAGGTAGCGTGGAAAGAGAGGCCGTTCGACCTCTCGTACGTTTCGTGCGTGGCGAATGATTTTGTGATACACCGGGAGGTACGACATGAACCCTTGCCGTTCGAGATGGTCACGTGCAACCCATTCTTTCTGCACATGGGTGTAAACGGCGTACCAGCGTGCGTCCATCATATGGTTATCCGGCTCCGAATTCGCGATGAGAATGCGTCAGTGGGATCGTTAAAATTTCGTCACATGCGGGGTGTTCAAAATGGCTTATCCTGCAAGGCCGCAGGATCGTTAGCATGCGAAATGTACACGGAATACGTGAGTACGATCGTGGGTCGAGATGCCGTCGGCGGACTTTTCAATATATGCACTACGGAGAGAATTGACACGCACCACATGATACCCCACGCCTAATGTTTGTCAATATTTCGGCGCTTGCCGGAGCTATGGTCTTTGGTTAAAATGAACCAATTCTTCTCATTCTCATCATCTGAAAGTATGCACAATGGCTTCTGAGTTTGTCCACCTTCATCTGCACACTGAGTACAGTCTCCTCGACGGTGCTGCAAAAATTGATCAATTGACGCAACAAGCGAAGCGGAATGGAATGCCTGCCATAGCTATCACCGACCATGGCAATCTGTTTGGAGCAATTTCGTTTTACGAAACGGCGACAAGAGTCGGGATCAAACCGATTATTGGGTGCGAAGTATATATGGCTCCGGGAAGTCGATTTGATCGCAATGGGCATCTCGCACACAATGAATACCATCACCTTATACTCCTCGCGAAAAATAAGACCGGGTATCATAATCTCATCAAACTCGTTGCAGCGTCACATCTCGACGGATTTTACTACAAACCTCGAATCGATAAGGAGCTTCTGAGTCAGCACCACACCGGCCTTATCGGGTTGTCAGGATGCTTGAGCGGAGAGGTTCCTCACTTAATTGGGCAGAAAAACCCAAAAGAGGCCGCACGAGTGGCCGGTCAGTATCAAGATCTGTTCGGCAACGGCAGCTATTACTTAGAAATTCAAGCTAATGGGCTTCCTGAACAGGCTATTGCCAATCGAGGTTTGCTCGACATTCATCGCAACCTCGGTATCCCCGTGGTGGGGACGAATGATTGCCATTACCTGAATAAGGAAGACGCGAAAGCACACGACATTCTTTTGTGCCTTCAAACCGGCAAGACCGTCAATGATCCCAATCGTATGCGGTTTCACACGCATGAGTTGTATCTGAAAACACCTGAGGAAATGGTTGCAGCGTTTGCTGACGTTCCGGGGGCGACTCACAACACCTATGCCATTAGTGAGCAATGTGACTTGCAGTTGGATTTTTCCCACACTCGCCTTCCCAAGTATAATCCACCTCCTGGGCTTACACGGGAAGAGTATCTGGAACAACTCGCACGTAAAGGGTTAGAGAAACGTCTTCACGAATCCTCTCGCACACAATCGCCCTCCGTGTATTTTGCGCGCCTTGCCGATGAACTGGCCATCATCACGTCGATGGGGTATGCCGGATATTTCCTGATTGTCTGGGATATCATCAAGTTCGCTCGGTCTAGGAATATTCCAGTTGGGCCTGGTCGAGGGTCTGCCGCTGGTAGCCTCGTCGCATATGTGCTTCAAATCACCGATATTGATCCACTCACCTATAACCTTATCTTCGAACGTTTTTTGAATCCAGAGCGTGTCACGCTGCCTGATATCGACATGGACTTCTGTATGGATCGCAGAGAGGAAGTGATTAACTATGTGATTGACCGGTATGGGAAAGACCACGTCGCGCAAATTATCACCTTTGGCACCCTCGGAGCCAAAGCCGTTGTGCGTGATGTCGGTCGCGTAATGGAAATCCCCTATGCCGATGTGGATCGCGTGGCGAAACTCATTCCTAATCAACTGAATATCACCTTGCAGGATGCGTTACACAACGAACCGCAGTTGTCAAAACTGACTGAGGCAGATCCACAAATCAACGAACTCATGGAGACGGCGAAAACCCTCGAAGGGATTGCGCGCCACGCATCAACGCATGCGGCCGGCATCGTCATTTCCGACGAACCTCTCACCAACCATGTCCCGCTGTTCCGTGGGGCCAATGGTGAAACGGTCACACAATTTCCGATGAATGACATCGAGAAAATTGGGCTCATCAAGTTCGATTTTCTCGGTCTCAAGACACTCACTGTGATCAACCGGACCGTCGAAATAATCAAACAACACCACTTTTCCGCGCTTGAACAGGAGCACCGCGGTTCGAAAAGCCAAGACTTCTCAATCGCTAGTATTCCGCTTGATGATTCCAAGACTTATGCGCTTCTTTCCTCAGGAAAAGCAACGGGTATCTTTCAGTTGGAAAGCGCTGGCATGCAAGATCTTCTCGCCAAAATACGCCCAGAGTCATTTGAAGACTTGATTGCCATTCTCGCTCTGTTTCGTCCAGGGCCAATTGGGAGTGGTATGGTTGACGACTTTATCAAACGAAAACGCGGCACCGTTCCGATTTCCTACGATGCTCCCATGCTGGAGGAGATCCTTCGTGATACCTACGGCGTGATCGTATATCAGGAACAGGTTATGACCATCGCAAATAAAATCGCGGGATTCTCACTCGGACAGGCAGACCTTCTTCGGCGTGCGATGGGTAAGAAGAAGCCTGAAGAGATGGAGAAGCAGAAAATAAAGTTCATTGATGGTGCCACCGGGAAAGGCATGGAAAAGACGAAAGCGGAAAAAATGTTCGATCTCATCGCCTATTTTGCTGGCTATGGATTCAACAAATCCCATTCCGCTGCCTACGCGATCATCACCTACCAGACCGCATACCTCAAGACCCACTTCCAAAACGAGTTTATGGCGGCGTTACTTACAACGGAAAGCGGAAACTCAGACAAAATCGTCCGGTACCTCAACGAATGCCATGAACTCGCGATTCCGATATTGCCTCCTGACATCAATGAAAGCCACAAGGATTTTACCGTAACTCCACATGGAATCCGGTTTGGCCTTGCCGCAATCAAAAATGTGGGAGAAGGCGCCATTGAGGCCATTCTTGTGGCAAGAGCAAAACTGGGCAGTTTTGCAAGCCTTATAAACGTCACGAGAGAAGTTGATTCTCGCAAACTTAACAAACGTGTGCTTGAAGGCCTCATTAGGGCTGGTGCTTTTGATTCGACTGGGGCGAAGCGTTCGCAGCTCATGGCCGTACTTGATCGTGCCATGGATGAGGGCATGCGTGCACAGCGTGAAAAACAAGCTGGGCAAACAAATCTCTTTGCCACTACAGCGGCCAGTGAGAAAATCCATTCTTTGACGCTTCCTGCCATCCCAGAGTGGGACCAACACGAACGGCTAAAATGGGAAAAAGAACTCGTTGGGTTCTATATTACTTCTCATCCGTTGGCACCCTACACCTCGATACTCAAGCAGATCGCAACTGCAACATCAGAAACGGTCCAAGACATTGCTGACGGGAAGCAAGTCAGACTTGGTGGAATTGTTGCGACTTGTCGCCAAACCACCACCAAGAAGGGTGAGCGGATGGCGATGTTTCAATTAGAAGACCTGTATGGACGCACTGATGTTATCGTTTTTCCGCAGACCTTTCGAACTGCCGCAGAGCTTTTGAGCGAAGATACGCTTATTGTGGTCACTGGTACCATTGATCGTGTTGAAACAGGGGTGAAGGTCAAAGCAACTTCCATTGAGTTGCTGCCCGATCATCCGCCCATCGGCCACATGCATATTTCGATGAACACTCAACGTCTCACTTCAGAGCTTCTCACTCAGACGAAACACCTCCTTCAAGCGCACCGTGGGCCATGTCCTGTGACATTGCGCCTGCGAATTCCAAGTCAGGCGGTGGCGACCATCACGTTACCTCAGTCATTTCATGTCCAACCAACGGAGCATTGTCTGGTTGATATTGAAGCCTTGCTTGGCGAGGGGACGGTTCATTTTCATGAGGAATTCTCTGGCGAGGATCCCATTTTATGACCGACGATCTCAATTTCGAAAAGCCTCTCAATGCGATCAAAGCGAAAATCGATACCCTGGCAAAGACCATGAATCCCACACCAGCGGTTCGCGAAGAACTGAAGGAGCTTCGTTCACAGCTTGCGTGCCTACAGCGAGATATCTACGCGAAACTCTCTCCCTGGGAGCGAACCCAAGTTGCACGCCATCCTCAACGTCCAACTGCCCTTGCCTATGCCAATCTTCTGTTTGAAAACTTTACCGAACTCCACGGCGATCGAACTTTCTCGGATGACCCCGCCATTCTTGGCGGTCTCGCAACACTTGCTGGGCGATCGATCATGGTCGTGGCACACCACAAAGGAAGAACGCTTAAAGAGAGGGTCAAACGAAACTTTGGGATGCCTAATCCGGAAGGATATCGCAAAGCATTGCGCCTTATGAAGCTTGCGGAGAAGTTTAACAAACCGATTTTGACGCTCTTGGATTCTCCGGGAGGGAATCCAGGAATGGGTGCAGAGGAGCGTGGTCAAGCGCAAGCAATTGCACAAAATCTTATGGCGATGGCGGCCCTGCGGGTGCCATCGATCTCACTTGTGATTGGAGAAGGCGGTAGCGGCGGGGCCTTGGCCATGGGTGTCACCGATCGCATTCTCATGCTGGAACACTCTATCTATTCGGTAATTTCCCCAGAAGGCTGTGCAGCCATCTTGTGGGGAAGTGGAGACAAAGTGCCAGAGGCTGCGGAGGCCTTACGACTAACCGCTGATGACCTGCTCGCGTTTGGCATCGTTGACGAGATTATTCCAGAACCTGTGGGAGGCGCGCATGAAAATCCATCGGGTATGGCTGAGCAGATCGTGATGTCCTTGACGACGCACTTTCAAAAACTTGCCGCTGTCCCAATTGATGAATTGGTGGATCTCCGGTATGAAAAATTTCGTCATATCGGCCGCTTCAATGAATAAGAACTACACATCCGTTCCTTTCTACCAGACCCGCCCCCTTCCCGACCTTAATCCATTCGAGATCTATTGTCGTCTTGCGACGCCAGGTGCACATTCATTTCTGCTGGAAAGCGGGAAGGGCACCCCGGACATTGCACGGTACAGCTTCATCGGTACAGATCCTTACCTCTCCTTCAAGTGCAAGGGATCGACAATTGAGTTCGCAGAACCTTCTGGAACACGTGTGTTGCATGGGGATCCGTTGTCAGAACTACGAAACATTTTCTCCCGTATTGGGTATCAGAATCGAAATTCGCTACCTCCTTTTTTCGGGGGTGCTGTGGGGTACTTCTCCTATGACTTCGTGCACAATTTTGAAAATCTTCCACGGATTGCCGCTGACGACCTTCAATTACCCGACATCCACCTCATTTTTGTGGATTTTGTAGTCGCAATTGATCATATTGAGCAACAGATGTATGTTATCTTTGCTCCGCCCAAAGACCGCTGCGCGACAGAATCTCCGGACACTCTTTGCTCAGAGTGGAACGAGAAACTCTCCGATCTTGACGCACGGCTGAAAACACCCCCATCGTCCACGAAAGATATCGCAGGAATTTCCTCAACCCTGACCTCAGTCTTTTCGAAAGAAACCTACATGCATCGAGTACGAAAATGCCAAGAATACATTGCCGCAGGAGATATTTATCAGGCCAACCTATCACAGCGGTTTGTTGTGGATCTGGATGGGTGCGAGCCACGATCTCTGTACCAACGGCTTCGTGAAGTGAACCCTTCCCCATTTGGAGCATTCATTGAGTTTGATGATGTCACAATCGTGAGCGTATCTCCTGAGCGGCTGGTTCGATTGCATAACCGCGTCGCTGATACCCGGCCTCTCGCTGGGACAAAACAGCGCGGAAAGACGGTGGACGATGATTCTCGGTTAACTGACGAACTTCTTACCGACCCGAAAGAGCGAGCGGAGCACGTTATGTTGGTGGATCTCGAACGAAACGATCTAGGACGTGTTTGTCGCTATGGAAGCGTCCAGACGAAAGAGTTTATGGCTGTTGAGCAGTGTTCGCATGTCACTCATATTGCCTCGACCGTTCAAGGTCAGCTGTCAGAGTCACGGGATGCCTTTGATCTTATCCAAGCGATGTTTCCTGGGGGAACCATTACTGGCGTTCCAAAAATTCGGTGCATGGAAATTCTTGACGAACTCGAACCTATCACTCGCGGACCCTATACTGGATCACTCGGCTACCTGAGCCTCTCTGGAGATTTTGATCTTAATATTCTTATTCGCTCTATCATCGTCAAAGGCACTCATGGATATATTCAAGTTGGTGCAGGAATTGTTGCAGACTCAATCCCAGAGCGAGAATATGAAGAGACTTTGTTAAAGGCAGAGGCTTTGTTTGCTGCGATTCGAAACTAGCAATGTATATCTACCTCAACGGTCAATTTGTGGACGAGAAGTGTGCGACCATTTCAGTGTTTGATCGTGGGTTTCTCTATGGGGACGGTGTGTTTGAGACGATGCGGGCATATCAGGGACGCATCGCGTGGGTTGAGCAACATCTCGAACGGTTATTTCAATCAGCGGAGATGATCGATCTGTGTATTCAACAGTCAAAGCAGGATTTTACAGCGATTCTTCGAGAGTTGATTGATCGCAACACGCTTGGTGATGCCATTGTTCGCATGACGATCACCCGTGGTGTAGGCCCTCATGGGCTCGACCCTGGGCCAGGTAGCCACCACACAACGGTTATCACGACACGGTCCTATCAACCTTTCCCATCCACTTGCTATTTGGAAGGAGTGTCTCTCGTTATCGTCACGATCAAGCGAAACCCGATTGAGAGTGTACCACCGAGCATCAAATCGCTTAACTTCCTGAACAATATCCTCGCAAAAGTAGAAGCGACTCGGAAATGCGCGTTTGACGCGATCATGCTCAATCAGCACAATCACCTCACCGAAACGACGACAAGCAATCTTTTTCTCGTCAGGCAAGGGCGTCTCTATACTCCTGCCGCCACCTGCGGAATATTGGAGGGAATTACTCGAGATGCCGTACTCAGAATTGCACAGGAAAATGGAATTTCATGCTGCCAGCAGTCGTTGACAGTTGATACACTCTATTCAGCAGATGAGTGTTTTATGACCAACACGTCAATGGAGCTGATGCCGGTTACTCAGGTTGATTCTCACGTCATTGGACAGGGAAATCCTGGCCAGATGACGATCCATCTGCACAACGCATTTCGACAACATGTTGATCAACATCTTACGGAGACAAAATTATACGAAAGAGATACGTAGTGCGAGATGAGAAGTGAAAGCGAACTTAAAGGTTCTTATAGTGGAGCAGACTGGTGAAGCTGGACCCTTTTATTTATAGAACATTGAACATTACACTAGGCTGAATCTTGAGGGATCGCTGGTGTAGCATCCGGTGTCTCACGTTCAACCTTCACCTTCTTGATCCGGCGCTCATCCATGTCAACGACGGTAAACTTGTAGCCATCATGTCGGATGACATCCCCGCCTCGTGCCATGCTTTGCAATCTATCCAGCATAAATCCACCAAGCGTTTCATATTCCGGGGACTCTTGAATAGGAAGTTCATATTCAGTTCGAAGATCGTCCGCAGTGCACGCAGCATCAATGATCAACGCGCCATCCTGCAGTTGCTCCACCTTCTGCTCTTCACCGTCATCATATTCATCATGGATCTCACCAACAATTTCCTCTATCAGGTCCTCTAGCGTCACCAACCCCTCAATACTTCCATGCTCATTCACAACAATGGCCATATGCACCCGCCTTCGTTGCATTTCCTTGAGTAGCAAACTCACCTTCATTGTTTCTGGAACGTAATACACGGGGTGGAGCAGTTCTAGGATTTGTACTGGACGTCCTGAGGCCATTACCCCGAGAAGGTCACGGTAATAGAGTATTCCGTTCAAATTGTTCAGGCCTTGCTCAAAGACGGGATATCGCGAGAATTTATGTTCGTCAATGTAACTCAACACATCATCAATTGGCATGTCCCGTGAGATCGCATAGATTTTTGGTCGAGGTACGATAATTTCCTTGACAGATGTATCGGTAAACTCAAAGACACTTCGAATGAGATCCTGCTCCGTTTTATCGAAAACTCCTTCTTCCAGGCCCTCTTCAACTAGGTGCTTAATTTCCTCTTCAGATACCGATACCTTCTCTTCAGGAAGGGCACGTCCAAATACTCTAAGCAATAATTGACTTGAAGCGGTGAGCGGTCGGATGCCTGATGAGACGAGGGTGGAAAGCAGATAAATCGGACGAACCACCCACAGCGCCATCTTTTCCGGGTTCCTTAAGGCAAGTGATTTTGGAAATAGTTCCCCCAATACCAGTGAGAGGTAAGAAATGGTGAGAATCACCGTTCCCACCGCCACAATTTCAGCCACCTGTTGCAGCATTTCGCTAGGGAGATGCTCAATGGCAGGTTTGAGGAGTCCGACAGAGCCAACACCCCCGAGCGCAGCGGCAGTAGCGCCGACTACGGTAATTCCAATCTGAACGGTTGCTAGAAATCTATCGGAGTTCTCCTGTAGTTGGAGAACAAGTTTCGCGCTGTCCTGTCCTGTTTCGGCAAGCTCCTGCATCCGGCTTCTCCGCGACTTGAGCACCGCAAGCTCGGCACAGGCGAAGAAACCGTTCAGAAGAATGAGGACGAAGATGGCTGAGAGCAATAGCCACATAGGGTATGTCCGACCATGCTAGCAAAACTTACACGGTGTTGCAAATAACTCGCGACTTACTTGAGGGATTCGTGAGTTTCGTGAGGAGGGCGTACTGTCCACGCCTTCAGTGTGATGTGGTTTTTATCGTGGGTAAGATTAGCGGTATGCGGGCGTAGTGTTTTCGTCATTAAATTCTTTTGTGTGTGTAGTTTCATAGCCTTAAATGAAGATTTGATGACCTGTAAGTATTTCGCCACAGGCATCGTGGGCGAGAGATTCTGTAACTCTGTGTGAATCGTCCTCTCCCTTTGACACTGAGGAAGGGAGTGATGATAGAAATATATCCGAGCATTTTGGTCGCCGCTTGGTTATGTCTTACTCTTTGCGACGCGTTTTCATTGCACTTTCGAATTGATCCGTTTTCTCCCATATCAGTGGAATTCCATCTTCTGTTGGACTCAGAGTTTGTCTCCAAGGACATAAGGATTGCGTGGATTTGTGCGATATTGTATATTTCTGCTCCTCTGGGTAGGGCTTTTGCCCCGCACTGTAGGGCTTTAGAGCTTAAAGATATGGCAATTTTACTATTCTCATATTTTGCAGGGGTGATTGTGGCCACAGGTGTCATGGTCGTGGGACTCCGCAATCCCATGTACAGCGCCCTTTCCCTTTTGGTCCTCTTTTTTCACGTCGCGGGAATTTATCTCTTGTTGGACGCAGAATTTATCTTTGCAGTCCAGGTTATTGCATATGCCGGCGCGATATTAGTTCTCTATCTATTTGTTGTGATGCTGCTCGATGTCAAAGCTGAAGAAGGTTATCACCGACAATTGGTGGCTGGACTCGTACTTGGATTCGCCATCATTGCGGAAATCATCTACATTCTGGGCCGCTCGACATTTGGGCAGGGACTCACCGCCACAACCAAAGTGATAGAGGATCCACCTGGCACCACCGAATCTATTGGGCATCTCCTCTTTACGCGTTACCTTTTTCCGTTTGAGGTCGCGTCCCTCATCTTGCTCGTTGCCATGATCGGCGCGATCTTTTTGGCGAAAAAGAACATATTCGAGAAGGAATCTTAAGGGCTCCACAGGAGCCTGAGGGGAACAAATTATGGTCCCACTGTCGGCCTATGTCATATTAAGTGCGGTCTTGTTTACGATTGGAACTGTCGGGGTTTTGATCCGACGCAATCTCATTATTCTGTTGTTGTCCATCGAACTTATGTTCAACGCTGCAAACATTAATTTCGTAGCGTTCTCCCACTATTTCCAGGATGTCGCGGGTCAGGTGTTCGTGGTGTTTGTTCTTACCATCGCTGCGGCGGAAGTTGCAGTTGGATTGGCAATTGTCATTGCACTCTATCGCGGCCATGCCACGGTCAATGTCGAAGAATTTAGGTTAATGAAATGGTGACGATGATCCTGGTAGTCGTCAGCAATCATGGATTAATAGAACTGCATCCATATGTGTTTGGTTCTGGTGTAACGCCTTCACTTGGGTTTGCCCCGTTTCGGAAGACCTGACGGCGAGGTATGGACACGTTCCTTTCCTTTAGGCCTCTCCTTGCCGTGTTTGTTTCTTTGGTAGGCGCGATCCTTATCATTGCGTCCTACAAGAATCCAAATCTCCGTGAAATGTGGTCACTGAGTGCAGGAACACTCAAGTTTCTAATTGTTCTGTCGATGGCACCTGCGGTGTTGGCCGGCGGAGTTATTGAATTTACGCTGGTAACACTGCTTCCCGGGATCAGTATC
>PBSN01000024.1 GCA_002726235.1 Nitrospiraceae bacterium | reverse complement strand
TGACCATTAATGCTCATGTTTACTTTAACGGGTCTTCTCACATGTTAACCATTCAAGTTTTGCGCACATACTGAGTGCTGAGAAGAAGGTCTCTTCTTCTTCTTCGTCAGCCTCTGCAAAATCTTTTGTCTTTGGGTTGTTCATGATCATCCTCAGAGCCTCTTTATTGAGGGATTTTGTCAACCCGTCTGCACGTTGATTTTCGGTAGGTACCCAGAATAGTCTTTCTGAGTGGTTTAATACCTCCGAATATTTCAATGCAACGTGTCTAGAACGTTTAGGGATTTCATCCCTATTTTTATTTCCTTTTCTGCCAATTAGAACTGCCCCACGATTATCTGACCAGATTGGTCCGCAGTTCTCGTCTGTCTCAGGTTTTCCTATTAAGAATCTTTGTAAACCATATATTGTATTAGAGAATTGTATTGCATCGCTTAATGCTACAAATTCACTTTGTGTAGTACAAGAGGTAAAAATACTTTGTACTTTGGATCTCCAGGCAATTGGAGTTCCATGAAGGTATAGCACTATTCCAGTGATTGACTTCATTGCTTTGTATTCTACCCCGAATGATGCATCTGTGAACAAATGGATTGGTTCCTTTATTTGTTCTAATTTGTCTTTCATTGATGCATTCTCATTTTCGTCTCTAGCAATTTTATCAAATTCTGTATTGAATTTTTCTTCACTTTCTGGGGAATAGTTTAAGCTCCATTCAATTGTACCTAGAAGATACCTAAACACCAACCTTGCGCATTTCTGCATGGCTACGGTGCATTTCTGACTACCTGCTCTAGCGAGCATATTTACAGAATGGGCTAGGTCTGGTCTTGCACATGTTGTTGCCCATTGTAGAGCTCCAACTGCATTTCTAAACGGAAAATTACATTCTTTGCTTGATTTGTCATACAAATTCTTCTCCTCGAACGAAGGGGTGTTACGAGGCTTTGCTTTTAGCATATCATATGTCGTTAACATCTTGCGGATGTAGGACGCCATAGATATTTTGAGTGTTTTTAGTTTTGAATTATATTCTATGTCTGCTCCAGTTAAATCAAATTTGATTCCACCGTCTGGTGTTTCTTTACATTCAATAACTGATAAAGGGTGCAGATCATGTATAATTTGTAATTCTTTTTCCGCTGTCTCTTTGTCTTTGCATGCTAGAACACAGTCGTCTACATAAACCGTTAAGTATCCAACTGGTTTATTGTCTGCGTCTAGTTTCCTCCAAACTCCTGGTTCATTAATACATTCTTTCCAACCCTTAGAAAGAAGATCTTTTCCTAAGCATTTAGCCCATAACCTCGGAGATATTGGAAGACCGTATAATGCTTTTAGTAACATTCTTCTACCGTTATCCTTTGGATCTTTGTCTCTGAATGTTTCTGGTATTGTGACTGCAACTTTTAGACTGCCCATTGACGCTCTTATAAAAGCATTGCCTATGTCAAATGGGATTACATGGTATCCATTTTTCGCTGCGTGAACTAATGTAGCTCTATTGCCTACTTGAGATACTACACTTGCGTATACACAGTTGTCTCCCGTTGGTTCCCAACGGTTGCCTAAAACGACTAGTCTTGCTTTGTACCTTCCACACCTTTTTCTGTTTAAGATCAGTGCACAAGGTACAGCTTTAATTTTACGGTTTTTCCAGTCGCTTTCTTCTTCTGGAGTTAATTTTCTCCATGTCTCATAAGCCATTAATCTGGCTTGTTCTTTGTCTTTTGCTTCAATCCACTTGGGCCTTTCTGGATTGTTCGGTGAGAATGCCCAGCTTGCTCCTACGGAGTCTCCTGGTTTTGATTCGACACCTACTTTAGCTAAGAATACTTCTGCTTCTACTATTTCTTCGTCCTCTTCGCATGAAGCAAAGTGACTATAGAAATCTTGGGTTCCATCATCCTCCGCGAGCATCGCATGTGCTGTATTTAATTTTTCTGTACGCATTTGTCTTTTCGTACGTCTGTTCCTCTGAACTTGGTCCTTAGACCCTCGCGGTCGACCCCGACGCCTGATTTCTGCAGATGGTCCAAATTGAACCTCAGGCACCTGCATAGCACCATTATTCTGATTCGTGTCTGTCTTCTTTTCTTTTTCCTTTGCCCTTTTAGTATTATTTTCTTCCAGAAGGATGTCTATTTGAGCTTTAGCCATCTCTTCTTCGGAATCAGAATTGTGGAAATCCACCTCTTCAGGTTTTGTAGATATTTTCCTATCTAATTGTCTATCAGGATTTCCTCGTGCCTCTATCTTCAGCTGATCAAATTCTACCGTCTCTAATGGTATTGTTTTCTCAACTTCCGGCACTTCCCACTGAGATAAGACTGAACCCTGCGGCTGGTTTTCGGGAACGATTTCTCGCATTTCCCCTACGACCGACGTCTCAGCCCCAACGGATTTCCCTTTCTCGGCCACAACGTTGAGCTTATCCAGGAGACTTTTAACGAATGGTGGGTCTGGATTTGATATTACATCAAGTGCTCTCACATCATTTACTAAGATGTCCTCGCAAAATGAAACATCGCGGGATTCGTAGACTGTGAAGTATCCACCGTAATTTATAGTACCTATTATCCAAGCACTATTCTTGTTTGAAAATCCGAGATGTATTCCTCTTAACCTTTTTGGTATGAGGACGAGGTTTCTCTCTTTTTCCATCTCTTTCGGATTTTTGCATGCCTTGAAAAATGCTAAGCAACCAAACCTGCGCAAATATTTTTGTTTGTCTGTTTTTCCTTGTTCAAAAGGATTATCACTTATATTTGACAGTATTTTGTTTGGAGCGCATATTTCATTGTTGTTGTGTTTGGCACACTTTCTGTGTTGTTTCATATTCCATACAGAAATGATATGTTCTAAGGCCCAATCCCACACTCTACCATCAACACCAAATAATGTTGTTCTTAGTGCGTCTTTCATGGTACCTACAAATCTTTCTATTGTTCCATTCATTTGAGGAACATATGGAACTGAATGCAATTCTGTTATCCCTAATTGATTGCACACTGACTTCCACTTCGTACCCGTTAACACAGGTTCATTGTCTGTGTGGATTCCTGCAACTATTAGTTGCTTTGCCATTGTTCTACCTTCTTTGTCTGTACCGCATTTTTGTCTAATTTGTTTGGTAAATCTTTCTAAGGCTTGCGGCGCATCAGATTTCTTTGGTATACATTCAGCATGTGCGAAATTACACTCGTCACATATGAATAATAAAACCCATTTGTTACTTCTGATGGAGGTTGGGGTAACCTTGCCAAAGAAGTCGGCTGAAAATAGCATAAGGGGGTTTCTGACACGGTATTTGGGATCTCTTACTTTACTCGCGCCTCCCCTTTTGCCCTTACTTTCCATACAATCCAAACATCTTGTTCTTGTTACTCCGTCCACATGCATGTGGCACATTCTTTGATGCTGAAGTAACCTTGACGTTTGTGTTTTTCCCCGTTTTGTCTGTTTGCCGTTGTTTGATTTTACTAGTCTTTTAGGTAGATTATTATAGGCTTGTATATTTGTATACGAATCTTCGCAAGGTGAACATATATAAGATTGGGTTTCTTGTATTTCATTCGAGAAAGTTAATTTCATCACTGGTAAGCCCGTAGACGAGTCTTTGTTTAGGTATAGAATTTCTCCACTTCTTGCATTACGAATGAAATCATGTTTTAACATGAACATTGTCTCCCAACCTCTCTTTTTCAAATGTTCTACCGAGAGAAGACATTCAACAGGAAGTTGTTTAAACCACACTGCTGAAATATTTGTTCCTAATACTGAGTTTTTAAGTACTCCTTTGTATCCATATGAACTACCAGAAACGCCTTTAATACGTATCTTTTCATTTGATGCTTGTTTAAAGTTTTCTTTGTCTCTGAATATATGATATTCTGTTCCTGAGTCTACTATTATATTTGTTCCTGTTTTGTTTCTGGTGTTATTCATATAAAATGAACAAATGTCTTTCCATTGTTTAGTATTCTTTAAATCTATTGATTCTGTATTGGAGAAAAGGATTAATCTTCTAACTGCTCTTCTGGATCGAGCTGGAAGTCTTTTTGATAATTTGATTTTTGCTTTTCTCACTTGTTCTTCTTCTGACATTTTGTTTAATTTTGAACTTCTCACATACACGCCTTTGTATTTCTTTTCTCTCTTTTTAACTAATTTAAGTTTTCTATTAGTAATACCTTTTGCTCCCATATTTTCGCTAGCTACTTCCTCAGTTACGTCTTCTATATCCATCGGATCATCATTATCAGAAGGATCATCGTAAATACTCCATTTGTCTGCATTGTATCCCATTGGAGCATTGTATCCATTGTAATATGATGTTCCTTCATCGCTAGCATTGTTTCTTTCGTCTGTATCTTGATCAGTCGCATCGGTATTTCCTGTATTACTCCAGTAACCTGAAGTTTGCGACTGATGGCGAGATAGTCACGAATTTTTACCACCCCCTTTCTTCCCTTTACCTTTTCCCTTTCCTTTTCCACCTCCTTTGCCTTTCTTGTGGTTATCCTTCTTGACTGTGTTGTTCTTTCCGCCCCCTTTGTTTGGTTTGTTTCCAGCATTTTTCTCATTTTTCTGCTGTGAGATCCTACACTGTGCTTGATTGTGTGACTGGACCAATCTGTAATTGATTGGCCATCCGTTATCAGAATAAAAGGCTGCGCATCTAGTGCACCATTTGTCTCCAGCATTACTATTATTATTCTGATAACCTTGATTTTGACTATTGTATCCAGTATTATTCCATTTACTGCCTTTTCCAGGGAATGTCTTTTTCCCTTTTCCTTTACCATTGCTGTTGTTTTTACCATTGTAAAACGTATTGAATGAGTTTTTACCACCTTGACCTTGAAATTGTACTGAGAACACTTGACACTGTTGTTCTCCTTTCTCTGTCAACTTGAAGAATTCTTTTGATAGCTGTTGTACGAGATCATCGACCTCGCGCCCTTTGTCTACGCATTCTTTCAATCTAAAACTATTCAATATTAATTTTACTGTATCACTCACGTTTTCTTTTATGTTCGTGAGAATTTTCTCACGAACCATGGACTCACGCGCAATTCCTTCTGGAATTGTGATGCCAAAGTCAGTGGCATGCTGGCGTAGTTGTGAGACCCATGAGTGAAGGTCTGTTTTTGAGCGTTTGAAACTTAATTCGTGGAAACTTTTGATTGCTTTAGCTTCAATCGCATTTCCTAAGTCTCCTGTGTATCCTCTTGCCCAGTCAATGATACACTCACGCCTATTTTTGCATTTACCCGAGCGTAAATCAGAAAATAGTGTTACAGCTAAACTTTCACCCAAGGAATTCCTGATTCCTTGCAAGATTAGTTGCATCGTTTGTGTTTGAAGACCATTTAATCCTTGGTAGATTATTTGTCTTCCTTGTTCATCAATTTCTTTTTCTAACAAACTGTCTAGGATTCCTTCAACTTGACGGACTTGAGCCGTTATTTTGATATCTTGTATCCAATTTTCCACTTTTACTTTTGATTGGATGCTTTCTAGAGGTATAATCTCTATTGACCTGGGATTGTTTGCTGGCATCGTAGACGGATCATAAGCATGGTGTTCATTGTTGTTTTCTTGTTGGTTGTTTTCTGCATCCTTTGCTTGTTGAACAATTCTTTTTGCTATGCTATCCCTACTGCCTGTCTGTGACAACCCTAATGTGCTTGCTAGGTTTTTGAGGGTTGTTGCTGGAAGTAGTCTTAACTCGCTGTTTTCGTCAAATCTGTTTGATTTTTCTACCAATTTTTCAATGATTTCCTGACGACTTTTGTTAACGTGCGCTACTTCTTCTACACTTGCTAACAAGTGTATTTGCATGTCGGATAAATCCGCAAGCAATTCATTGTCTTCCGGAATTAGCAGTCCTTCCGGCATTGTGTTACCTTTGTTTTGTTTAGTTTTATTACACAATGTCTGGTTTATTTGTCTTTTGTCTGAGTGTTTTGTCTGTAAACACTTTTTGTCTGTGTCTGTAGTATTTTTGTCTTTAAAAATACTTTGTGTTTTGTCTTTAAACACTTTTTGTTCCTTTACGACGAGAAAGTGGGGGTCGGAGAAAATATTATTGTTATTTTTGTAATAACAAAAATTGTTCTTTTCGGGTTTGACAGTGGGGGTCGGAAAATATTTTTGTTTCTGGATTTTGAAGGCTATTTCGGGATTTTGAAGGAGGCTTGAGGTTTAGAGGATTTTACTTGTATTTTGTACTAGAAAGTGTTAAACACTGAAGAGGGGGAGGGTTTTAAGGCATTTTGGGACTTAATATTAATATTATTAATATTGGGAGGGCATTTTAAGGCATTTTAAGACTAATAATAGTGTGTAATGTGTATAAATAGATTTAACGTATTTTTGGTGTTAAGGAATATAGAATGTTATGTAACATTCATTTAGACTCTTTGTACTTACCAATGATTTCAAATAACTTATTTAGAGATAATTCGTTATCTATATTCCTATGGTATTTGGTATATTGGAATTGAGTATTTGTGGAAGTATTGCCTTGTTAGAGGGTATTTCATTCATGACATTCAATGATTTAACACTCACTTTCTTGATATCATTCACACATGAATCTTTCCCTTTTCACACTGAAATCATCTCTCTAACATTCCCCCTTTCAATCAATTAGGTATAACTAATCGATATTCTCTACTCAGTCTAACTTAATCAGGTCTCGTCTGATTAGAATAGTGGACACTATTGTAGAGTTACTACTTCCTGTCTGAATTAAACCTTTTCTTCCGTTCGGGCGTTTACTTTCCCGCGTGTTTCTGTCTTGTCTTCGATACTCTTTTGTCTTTTCTACTTTTGTCTATATTCCAATATTGAGTTAGATATTTATTACAATCAATTTTGAGTTAGATAATAAATACAATCAAATTATTGTTTTTGTCTTAATCTTTGTGTACAAAATGTACATCCTTCCGAATTAAAATTAAAATTGACGTAAAATTTGTGCAAAAAAAAAAAAAATTGACGCAAAATCCTATTAAAAAGCGCACACCGCCTTTAATTCCATGCAACTTACCCGACCGAATAATCTCGGTTCATTTGCTCCATTGTTAATATTACTATTTCTAGTAATAATTTTTCGCTTTTTCCTTTGGCTTAACATTACTAATAATATTAGTAATGCTATGGGATTTTGGGGGGGTTTTGCTTTGGGTAATTTTATTTAAATTTTTGTGTTTGAATTCGAATTAAAAAAATGTACTTTGAAACGTGTTCTTGTAATAATGGCACTAATATTTTTGTGAATTCTAAGTTCTACCTTTAGAATCTCCATT
>PBSN01000023.1 GCA_002726235.1 Nitrospiraceae bacterium | reverse complement strand
CCTGAATTTTCACGAATTCAGCTACGCGGTTGGCACCCGGCGCTGCAGTATCACTCGCGCAACTGTCAACCCCCCAGCTTTTGTACCAGTTCGAGTGAGAGAATCGGGTTCAAGAAACTAGGCTGTGTTCTGGAGGATTGAGCGTAGCGAAATCCGGAGGAACACAGCCGGCCGCAAACGCGGCAGGAGTACAGTAGTCTAATCCGCTATGTAGTCGATGGTGGTTGTAGTCGATCCGCCAGCGGTCGATCACCCACCGAGCTTCCGCTAGACTCAGGAACAATTCTCGGTTGAGCAGCTCGTCACGTAACTTCCCGTTGAATGACTCAACGTAGCCATTCTCCCAGGGGCTGCCTTTCGCGATGAACAGCGGCCCGACGCCTGCCTGATCGAGCCAGCGACGGACCGAGCGAGCAACGAACTCTGGGCCGTTGTCACTGCGAATGTGATCCGGCGTGCCACGTACGGCGAACAGATACTGTAATACGTCGATCACCTCACGAGACGTGAACGAGCGGCCCACCTCGATCGCCAGGCACTCCCGTGTGTACTCATCGATGACCACCAGCAGCTTCACTTGCCGTCCGTCCTCCGTACGATCAGCAACAAAGTCATACGACCAGACGTGGTTGATCCGCTCGGCGCGATGGCGAATACAGCCGTTTGCACTGCATCCAGGCAAGCGACGTTTTCGGTGCTGTTCCCTCGGTACTTGCATCTGTTCTTGCTTCCACAGTCGGTGGACTCTCTTGGGGTTCACCTGCCACTCACGAGCGATCAATAGCTTATGGATCCGGTCGGCCCCGAACCGGGGCCGCTGCCTGGCCAGTTGCCGCATTTCTCGAAGTAACCGTGGCTCATCCGACGGCGTACGCGGCTGATAACGCTGCGTCCCTCGTGGTTGATCGAGCACGCGACACGCTCGACGCTCCGATACCTTCTTGGGCCCCAAACATCGCCGCACTTCAGTAATCGTGCGCCGTCGACGTTCGGGGCTTACCAGTTTCCCTTCGCGGCTTCCTTGAGGATCTCCATGTCGAGGGCCTGGTCGGCCACCAACTTCTTCAACCGTGAGTTCTCTTTCTCAAGAGACTTCAACTGCTTCACCATCACAGGCTGCATCCCGCCATACTTCTGCCGCCAGCGGTAGTAAGTCTGCTCGGTGACTTCAAGCTCCTTACAGACTTCCGGAACCTTCTTCCCCTTTCCCAATTCCACATCGGCCTTGCGCAGCTTCGAGACAATCTGGTCCACAGAATGACGTTTTTGCTTCATCTGAAAGAATCCTTTCCGGGCCTTCGGCCCGGCTGGATTCTCTCACTTTTCCTGGACCAATTTTAGGGGAGGACGTCACGGCCACATCACCCGTATCAAACCCGCCCCCTGGGTTGGTCCACTGAAGAACTGTGAACTCGAGTATCAGTAGGTATGATCGATGATTTAATAACTACGAAGGAGCGTCGTAATCCAATAACTCATTTCCCTGACCATTGAAACTGTCGTTGCGGTTGCAATCTTGAAACGCCGCAGCATCAACGAAAGTCGAATTACTCGCACCCTGGTCGAGAGTGTCATGCACTTCAATGATTAGCGGATGCAACACGGTGTATGATTGGTCCAGAGCCAACATGGCCTGAGCAACATCACCCAACTCGTCAATGATTGCATCACGCGCGGCAGCAACTCCACCCACGACACCAACCGTGAGCAACGTTACCAATAAAACCCACTCGAAAGTGAGAACACCCTCTTCCTCCGTCCAGATTCTCTTCAGCGTCTTCTTCACAGGTAACTCCTTTACTACGTTAAGAACGTGTTAACCCCCGGTCGCGCGGTCCAACTAACTAGGACCATCCGCCGCGTGCACGAGCGGCTCTTGGCCCACAGAGACGGTGTACCGCTTCCCTTAATTCGCGCAATCCATACCAATTGCGCAAATGGCCTTGGCTTTCTAAACCAATAACTCGGATCCCCAAATGATAATAAGACTTTAGGGCCTGTCAATTGTTTTTCTCTGAATTGAGCACTCAAAAAAAATTTGTTCATTCTTCAGAACACGCTTATTTGATTTTTGACAAAGTGTTTAACTTCATGAGCACTCCAAGGGTCCGTTGAAGTTGAATTGGCTCCTGATCCTGAAGATTTCGAGCGTCTCGCAAGATTTCAACGGCGTGGCAGATCGTAGATCACTTGTTCCGCGCAGTGGCAACGGGGGCCGCAGCGGTCATGCGAACCAACAGGCTGCGCTGGTCCTGATAGATAATTTCAGCGCGTGGATGGCGCTCGACCGAACGTCTCAACATTTGGTTTCGCTCGCGACTTAATAACAAATAGTTCAATTGGTAGTGATCCACTAAAGAAAGCCAATTGGGATCCCCACTCAGAATCTGCAGATAATCGTCCCACACTTGCTGCGAAACCAGGTGGACATGGGAGTAGACCAGGGGCCGTAGGGATGTGTCACTTTTCCAGAGAATGTAATCGGCCCAATCCAAGGGACAAATTAGATTGCCTTTGTCGCCTTGCTGAGCAATGCGATCTGCCACGTAAAGCGGGGTATTATCCACAGTGATCGCCCCAATACCGCGCTGCTGGCCCGAGATGACGGCTTGACTGGGAGGGGACCAGAGTAATGTGACAAACACACAAACCAATGCGAACAGCGTGCGCATTGTGTTGCGACTGGCCATGGGATAGCTCTGATCTGGAACGGGCGTGCTTGTCAACCGATGAGGCACTCGACACATCACTACCCAAGGCCAAATCAGAGCCCACCACGCCAACATCCTCATCGATAACAGGGTCAGCAGGGCAAAGAGGAAAAGTAATAACACTTCATAGGTGTTGAGTCTTCGTTGAGAGCGACGAAGGATCCAAGCCGTCAACAACACTGACAGAAAAAACAGGGCGCCTCCCAAGCTCTTGATTACCAGTGGCTGCCATTCAGTGATGTTTTCCAGGGCGGGACTGAATCCAAAATAGGCAACTTTCCACAGCAGAAACGGCCCCAGAGGATTCACACAGGCGGCTACCCCGCAGGCAACTGCCAGCAGCCATCGATGACGCGTTCTCTCGTCTACCAGGACGGCTGCCCAACCATTTTCGCGCCAGGCATCCCAGCTGTCGCCTAGCGCACAGATGCCAAGGGCGGTCAAACCGAGCGCGAAAGAACCGTGCAAATTCGCCCAGACAACAAACAGCAACGGCAACCACAGGCACGGATGTCGGCGGTGTGGAACGAGCGAGATAGCTGCGAGCACCAAGGGAAAGGCAACGGTCCCGAATAACTGGGGACGGATGGTTCCTACTTGGGGGAGCGCTACCATGTAACTCAACACCGTTCCCAGAATCGCAAAACGTAGTTCTACTCCTCGAAGTCGAATGGCCCACATCAACAAGCCACTTGATAACACTGCTAAGCTGGCATGCCCAAGGACAAGGCCTTCGTATCCCAGCCACTTCCAAGTCAAAAAACCCGCAATTTGAGCCAGCCAGGGAACGTTCACAAAATCTGCTGCGGGAAGCGCTGTTTCAGCCGAAAAAGGGTCGCTTGATGGGAGTCCTTGACTCATGATCAAACGGCCGTAACAGAGGTGTCCCCATAAATCAGTGTGATTCAGCCGGTGCAGACTCGTCAATAAAAACACCAGGCAGAGCGTGATCACAGCCGCCAAAGCGGCCCCGGTTGTCTCAGGGAAATAAGGAGAAGAAGGAATCGGGTGCGGAATCCGCGGTGGATCTTGCTGAACGGCATTCCGCAAGTCAGCCGAAAGATCAGTATCTGGCGAATCCATTTCTATTCCAAAGGGGCTTTCTTATTCGGGAAAACAAACATCGGAATTGCGATGACCTGCCAGCAGACGATTTACTTTGCCAATTTTCATTTTTTCTGACACTCTTCTGACTGATTGAACCCATTTCTGCATTCGATATTCCTCGTTCGTTCTTCCGGGCAGATCCTCAAACGAAACAAAATCCGGTGCTTACTTGTTGGCTGCAACGACGGCTCCAGCAATCTAGTTGGCAGAGGTTTTAAAGAAAAGGTGAAGACTTCAACGTTGACTCGAAAAGTTCATTATCCGATTTAATTCCGGGGTGTGTCCGACGGGGGTTGACTCTGTCCTGACTGCAAAGTTGAATCAGAGGCCATCGAAATTCCGTCTCGCCAGGCCTGATAAGGATCTTTGGAACGCCAGAGACATAATGCCCGCCCCGCATGTGAGAAAGGTCCGTAATTCTGCAACAGCGTTTTATTGTCAACCTCCTGCACTGCACGTACCAGCCACTGTCCAGCGTCTACGACCATGTTACGTGGCAGCTTCAGTTCCGGTGGTACCAGCGCCAACCATTCCAGCTGATGTCCCGTTACCAGAATCTTGTCGGCCAAGGAAGCCGACTTGTCTTCTCGAGCCAACTTGCCCCGGGGCCATTGTCTGGTCCAGTACCCCTGGTCGCTCTGCGCCTCGCCCAGTAAACGAATGATCCCTTCCATATGGTCACGCATTTTCTGGCGACTGCGACCGGCGAGGGTCCGCCGGGCTGGTGGCACTTGCTCATCCGCTGCGCACAACACGACCATCGCCTCCAAACGGTGGAGTCCATTGCAGGCACCGTAGTGGAGAGGTGCAAAGATCAATTCTCTGACCAACTCGTCCACTAGCACCCTTTCTCCATACTGGTTTTTCCATCCCGACTGCGGATAAACATAACGTGCATAGCTGATCACAGACCATTCGTACTCATGCTGCTCCAGATGCAATCGACGCATTGCCGTCAGCGCCAGGTTATTGATGTCCGTCGTTCCATCCACCGTCACCAACGGTGTGTCCAAAGGAGTCCCGATCTCGGCGAAGGTTGCGAGAATGTCATTCAAATGATAACTCGACGTTGCCCGGTGGGGGCTGCGTGGCGACCAGTCGCGGACCACGACACTTCCGTTCTCTGTATCAGTCTCATACAAAGGCGGCGTATCGACACCCGCCAGTCGGCCGAATTCTGCAGCGTCCAAAAAATACCGCAGCATGGCCGGACCTGACATCACTTCTGAGTCATCAAATTGGGCATGCGGACCCCAGAGCCGTAACGCGTGCAGCAATCGATTGGTATTGACAGGATTCTGCAGAGGTTTCAAACGGTCCAGGACATGGAACAATTGCTCGTCGGTCACCACGGTCGGTAAATTGAAGCGAGGACCGATGACTAGAGGATGGGCACGCGAGATCTTTAAAGGTGGCGTTGGATTCCCTACTGCCGCAAGACGATACACGCCCAGTCCCGCCAACAGGATGAAAAGAGGAATCGTCGTTCGAAGCGCACGCGACAACATTATTCGTAGCCCGGAAGGCCGTTCAACATGTCCCGCAGGAAATTCAGGGAGATCGAAACACCTGCCTTATACTAGCGAATTGTCCGCGTTCCTCCTAGTTTCGCTTCTCCGGATTTAGAGGACCCGTCTGTCAGGGTCACGTGCACCTGACTCCACAATAGTCCCATACCAAGGCCGACTGGAAATCCGATGAAAGCAGTTTTCCTGGTTCCGTCAAGCGTTGCTGCACTTCGTGAGGGAAGCAGATCACCCCATCAAACCAAATTTTTTCATCTTGTTGTAGAGTGTAACGCGACTAATTCCCAGTTCGGCCGATGTCTCTTTTCGACGGTGGTTGTTGCGTCGAAGAGTATCTTCGATGATGCGGCGTTCGATCAGATCAACCCGAGCTTCCAGTGTTTTAGATTGGCTGAAGTCAACATCTTCGTCGCTGGACGAAGCTCTACCAGAAACGGCCGTGTCCGGGGTCCCCGTAACCGCTATGCCTTGGCCCGCAACGTCCCTTGCCGAGACAAACTCTGAGCAAGCTGGCCGTTCCGATTCGTTCAACATGATACGACTTGCTACAAGCGGAGTCACTTGGGGAAACCCGGCGTTCACATACGTCTTGCTGCCGTTGTCAGAACGAAAGCTAGCTGGCAAATCACGCAGAGTCAGGACACCCCGTTGGCTATAGAGAACTGCTCGCTGGATGACATTCTCCATTTCGCGGATATTGCCGGGCCACGGATAACGCCGTAAGGCATCCAAAAAAGAAGAATCAATCTCGGTCAGAGGAATGTCGTGCGTTCGGCTATGTTCCAAAGCGAATTTTCTCGCCAGATACTCAATGTCCCAAGGTCGTTCTCTCAAGGGCAACAGACAGAACCTGAGAACATTAAGCCGGTAGTACAAATCGATACGGAAGTTACCTGCCTGGACCAAGTCTTCCAGATTATAGTTGGATGCGACGACCAAGCGGGCCTGAGACATTACCGTGTCGTTACTCCCAACCGGTTCGTACTCGCCTGTTTCGATGACGCGTAAAAGCTTCGCCTGCTGGTCCAAAGAGAGCACATCAATTTCATCAAGCAGTAACGTTCCCCTACCCGCAGCAGCGAACTTGCCTTCTTTGTCATTGCCGGCGCCCGTAAAGGCACCTTTGACGTATCCAAAAAGTTCACTTTCAATCAGATCCGGAGGCAACGCCCCGCAGGCAACGGTACATAGACGTTCTTCACGGCGGTTGGAAAGTTCATGTACCAATCGTGCCAAGTGAGTCTTACCACTGCCGGTTTCACCCACCAGTAACACCGTTACGTCATGTTTGGCCGCTACCTTGACCTCGTCCATCATCTCAAACATTTCAGCGGTGAAGGTAACCAGCGAACGAGAGTGTCCGTGCAGTTCCTTGTGAGGTAGACCAACCCATAGACCCGCCAGCTCCTCTTCCGGATCCAAATCTCCACCGAGAACAGCTCGAAGTTCATCCCAATGCGCCGGCATCTTAAAACAATGGTTGGCAGTACCCTCCAGCTGGCTGCGTAAGCTATCTGGACAGTCCTGGTCAAACAGTGCCACGATGGAAGCCTTATCCGTGTGGGCCTTGAGATCCGCTACGAAATTGCTGGGTGTCTGTTCACCCAAACTCTCTGCAGTCAGGTGCACCAGCACCGTCTGGGCCTTGGTCGTGGCCAACTGGCTGGCCAGGTCTTCCAGCGTGTTGGAACAGTTCATTTCGTGTCCGTTGCGTAACTGCTCTCGCAAATGAAACACCAGATCGTTGTCCTGACTCAACAAAATGACATGCTTGCTCATCTGTCTGCCTCGTCCTCTTGTCACACTTGAAGAATTTCGTTGCTTCCCGGAACATTTTGTTAACTATTCGGAAAACCTTTCCTGTAAATTTCAAACTACTCGGACTGCGTAGTTCAACAAGCGCCAAAATTTGTTATCTCAACGAAAATCTAAAACTGGGGTTCTGGTTACATATGATGTTGCAAGACTTGTCGTTTGTAACAGTTCACTGGACCGGCGACTGTGAATCTTTGACGATCAATTCGATTTTTCGTGTCACAGCGATGCCGCAGGTCGAGTGGGAGAAACTCAATCTTCAGGTTGTTCCGGTCGATGCACCTAAACGAGTCCAGTACCGCGAGTCGACTCACCCGTCCAACCCGTACGATGTCTGCCCGTGGCATGTGTCGCCCCTCCGTCCGGGCAGACTAACCTTCGTCCAACGCCGATAGGAGCCACACGGATGTATGCTGTCCTGCTGACCTTGATGCTCGCTACGAGTGCCGATCACGTGAAAGATCCTATCGACATCCATCGGACTGGAATTCCCAAGGGAAACGGCACTGTGGAGGGAGACGTCGTGCGGACGGAAACGACAGACGAACACCTGCGACTGGGTCAAGGCTACGGAGGCGTTTTCCCTTATGGGGCCCGTATCTTCCATGGCGCCCTGCACGTCAAATTCGGTCCCATGCCGCAGTCATGTTATTTACAGCATTACGGGTGCTACCCGGGCAGTTCACGAAGCATGCACCGCTATCCGGCCTTTCATGGATCGTTCTACCGGAGACCTTATAACTATCGCAATGTCTTCGACTATCCATGGCAGGCCCATTTGCATGAACCGGTTCCGCTGATCCCGTATGATGTCAACAACCAAGAGACGAATCGAGAACTCCCCGGCAATCATCGTGTGGAAGGCGAAACATTACCGCCGGCGGTTCAAACTCAACCACCGGGTGATCAGCAGCGGTCGCTGGTCCAACGCCGTACACGAGTCCAGCCGATCAAGCAGGATCGGAGCCATTTTTCATCCGGCGATTGATGCCACTGGTAACGGAGTGCGTGCTCAGCGGACGGAAAGTCAAACGCTAAAACCCAAATTTCAACCCCCGCTATTCACTTCGTCATCCGTCTCACATCCGATCACTGACGCCCGAAATCGCCACGCGCTAGACACAGGGGGGGGCGCAGGTGTTAGAATATGGGGCAATCCAGATCTGGAACGGTTCCAGCGACATCCCGATGGGAAATACCGGTTAAAATGGGTTTCCTATGTAGAGGCGAGTCACGTCCGTCAAAACGCTAATCAATCAGAACAGACTTTTAT
>PBSN01000022.1 GCA_002726235.1 Nitrospiraceae bacterium | reverse complement strand
TCTGAGGGGAGACAGGGCCCAGTGCCATCCGTTGAAACATCCCGAGCATGTAGGCGGCGCCAAGCACAATTCCTGCCAAGACAAGCAGGACCATGAGGTAACTATGCGAGAGAGTTCCGGCCAAAACGAGGAACTCTCCGATGAAATTTCCGGTTCCCGGCAATCCAAAGGCTGCCACGACAAAAATGCCTAAAACCACCACGAATCTCGGCATCACCTGATGCAACCCTCCATAATTGTCGATCGTCCGGTCATGCGTGCGGTCGTACAACATGCCAGCTATGAGGAACAGGGCACCGGTGGTAATTCCGTGATTGACCATCTGAAGGACGGCGCCTTGGACGCTTTGATTGTTGAACCCAAAAATACCCAAGGTGACGAATCCCATATGGGCGATGGAGGAATAGGCGATAAGGCGTTTGAAATCATGTTGTGCAAGGGCCATGGCGCCGCCGTAGAGAATAGCTAGGACGGAGAGCCACTGGATGAACGGGGCGAATGCTACCGAGGTCTCGGGAAAGATCGGGAGACAGAAGCGAAGAAATCCGTAAGCTCCCATCTTGAGCAAGAGTCCAGAGAGGATAACGCTGCCTGCCGTTGGTGCCTCACCGTGCGCATCGGCAATCCAACCATGGACGAGAAGCATGGGTACTTTAATCGCGAATCCCACAAACAGTGCCAGGAAAATCCAAAACTGAACCTCGGGGGAAAATTCTACCTGGGTCAGAGCCACAACATCGTATGTATTTCCTCCTTCGTGATGTAGAGCCTCAATCCCAAGGTTGAGTAATAGACTTCCCGCCACGCTGAACAGGAGGAACTTGACTGCTGCTTGAATTCGGTTGGGGCCTCCCCATAGCGCGATCATGAAATACATGGGAATCATCGTGATTTCCCAGAAGAGGAAAAAAAGGAACGTGTCCAGAGCAGTGAATACGCCAGCCACGGCTCCTTCCACCAGAAGGATGAGCAACATGAAGGCCTTTACGTTCTCCTTGATACCTGTCCAGGATCCTAGGACGCACAAAGGGATAAGGAATGCGGTGAGCAGAATCAGTGGTAAGCTGATGCCGTCCACGCCAACTGCGTATTGGAAGGAGAAAATTCCTAGTGCTACGCGGTCGACAAACTGCATTCCTGTAGCGGTGTGATCAAATCCAGCCCACAAGCCCAGGGTAAGGCCGAGTACGAGCAAGGTGGTAGCGAGAGTCGCCCAGCGAATGACTTCAGCATGGCGCAGGAATCCGATGATGACCATCCCAATGAAGGGGGTCAACACAATCCAACTCACCAGATGGGAGACCAAACTATCCATGTTCATCCTTTCATGATCTGTGAGAACAAGAACTCAATGACCACGACCAGAACAAGAAGCACACCAAGAAACACCAAAAGAATTCGGGATAGCTTAGGTTCAGCGTCTTTCTTAACGGAAAAGACTTTCGAAATTTTCGTTGCGATTTCAAATGATATGGTTGCAAACTTGTTGGCAGGTCGGTCGATGAGATTTACATCTACCCCTTTCCATAGTGAGCGGGCTATATGGGCGGAGGTGCCGGCTGCTGCCATGTATGTTTGGTCAATCCCTCTATCGACAACTTGCCAGAGCCAACGGGCCGTCTGGGCGGAGGTGCCGGCTGCTGCCATGTATGTTTGGTCAATCCCTCTATCGACAACTCGCCAGAGCCATGAGGTAAGCCGCAAGCTGGGGCGAATGAATACGACCTCATACATTTCGTCGAAGTAGCCTTTGTTCAGAAAGAATACATAGAGCGTTTTTTTGTATTCTTTCCATCGGGGTGAGAGGCGTGGTGGGAACATATAGGCATAGAACGCTGTCGCCCAGCCGGCTATTGCGACACCAAAGCCGATGCTCATGCTCATGAGTGGCGATGTCGCGGTCGAGGGTACTAGCTCAGCATGGGTTGTCCCAGGAAATCTCAACCCGTAGTCGAGAGAGAACATGTGTGCGGTCGGGGTTGGTGCATGATCCAAATCTCCCACTGGGAGAGCTGGAGAGATGAATTCGAGAAAACCATTCCAGACGAGGATGAGAAAAACAGCTAGCCCGGCCGTCATGGGAATGAGTCCAAGAAGCAGCGAGGCCGAAAAAATGCGGGGTCGCAGCATGCCTAGACGAAATCCCTTGTACCAGTCGATGCGACCGGGCGGCTTGAAGAGTTCTAGTATTCCCTGAAACAAATAGAAGCCCGCGAAAAACACGGTTGCCAACCCAAGGATCCAGAAAAGGACTTGGGCTTGGACAAGCCCCGAGACGGTCCACAGCTGTTCATAAGGACCAGAGAAAATAATGAGGGGAGGGATCAACGCCAGGATAAATGATCCGGCGTAGAGAGGAAAGAGGTGCCGTGTGTTTTGTGTACGGGGGGGGCTGTGGGTGCCTTCGTGGGTGCCATGGTGAGACTTCCCGAGACTTTCAAGAGCGTTGCCTGCGGAGAGAAACAGAAAACTCTTCATGGCTCCATGGGTGAGGAGATGAAAAATAGCGGCGCCATAAGCGCCGACCCCACACGCGAGAACCATAAACCCGAGTTGGCTGATTGTTGAATACGCCAGAATGCGCTTGATATCAAATTGGGTGAGAGCCACCACAGCGGCAAAGAGGGCGGTCAAACCACCGACGATCGCCACTACAGTCATGATGGACGGAGTCAAAAGATAAAGTGGTCCCATCCGGATCAGGAGATACACACCTGCGTTGACCATAGTTGCCGCGTGGATGAGTGCAGACACCGGAGTCGGAGCTTCCATTGCAAATGGAAGCCAGACGTGAAGCGGAATCTGCGCGGACTTTCCAATAGGGCCCATGAGCAGCAGTAATGCAATGATGGAGAGGATAGGGACTTGCCACTCGAGACCAATAAATCCAAGGAGGTTGACTGTCTGATCGGTGTAGTTTGATACAGTGGACAGGATCGTCTGAATATCAAGAGTGCCGAAAGTATCCCACGTCAGGTATATTCCAAACACGAGGCCGATATCTGCCACCGCATTCACCAGAAAGGCTTTTGTTGCGGCGTTGCAGGCTGACGGACGGCGAGACCAATGGGAAATTAGCAAGTAAGAACACAGGCCCATGATCTCCCAGAACATGAATAAAATCAGGAGATTTCCGCTCATGACTAACATGATCATGGCAGAAGTAAAGAGTGCGATTACAGCAAAGAAACGGGCGTAACGCGGATCCGCTTGCATGTACCGGCTGGAAAAGACGTGAACGAGACTGCTCACTCCAGTGATAAGCAGCAGCAGCATTGCTGTGATCGCGTCGACATAGAGATTCACGTTGATGGTCAAGGCGCCTTCGCTGATAAGGGAATATAGCGGGATCGACCTAGGGCCGTTTTGGTACACGTCAATACAGGCAAGAATCGAAAGAATGAATGAAGTGGAGACTGCTGGGATAGCCAACCGATGGCTTGCCTCGCCCAGCCATCGACTACCCAGCGCAATGATCAAGAAAGCCGCAAGGGGGAGAATCGGGATAAGAATGTACGCGAAGTCTACCATGATGCGTCTAGTTAGCTCTTGTCCTGGCTAATTGGCGATGCAATCATTTTCCAGGTTCCTTCCGGGTGATATTGAGAAAATGTTCCTGTTGTAGGACAGCAAGAGACAAGGTACATCCACTCATTGGTGAAAAATCTCTGAAGTACCTCATGACGGGAAATGATGGAGGAAATTCTTTCCGTGTCTGCCTCGATGATTGCAAGGATACGAAGTGGCTCATGAAATCGAGAGGCCCCCGTTGTCATGGATTGTAGGGGAAACCCTGTTTGTAGATCACTGTGTCTTCCGAGCATCACCCCGACTCCACTAACGACGTTATGCAAGACTTTGGTTCCGGATCCGTACGCCCACGTGTCCGTCGCAGAGAAAAAATATTGCGAGTTGATTGTTTGCACAACTACCAACGGAGCGGTCATGATAGTTTCCAGCGTCCTGCCTGTTGTGTCTTGCGATTGGTCGTAATTGTGAAGAAAGGATCGACCGTCAAGCGTGAGGCCCTGCGTGAGAGAGCGCCGTCCAATCACAAAAGCGGCGTTGCTCGAGAGTCCCCACTCCGGTCTGACTTGAGCCCAGTCACGGCTCGAGTTCCATGTGTGGCGGGCAGTGGCCGTTGATGGTGATCGACTGGGGGCTTTTGGTAGACGATTGCAGCGCTCTTGGGTATTTCGGCGCCAAGCCGCTTCCAGATCCTTTTGCAACTGGAGCAAATCCGGTCGGTGTCCCTCGGGAACTTCCTCTAAATCAAACAAGGCGACACGATCCGTAGTTGTATTGTGTTCACCGGCAATGAACCACGTGTCGTTGGGAATTTCGATCCCCAGATCCCATAGCTCTTGACGGACGGACACTCTGTTGGCCAGGGACGCCAGGACTCTGGCAGTCGGCCCCCCCGGGTTTCCGCCACATGCCCCACAATGGTACGCGGAGGCATACGGATTGTTCTCCGTAGTGCTTCCATGGGCGCAGAGAAGAACCAATCGCGCGAATCCTTTGGTTAGGCACATAACACGGAGCGAGTTTTCGACTACTGCTGCTTGTTCTGCCGGGGAGAATCTGCGTTCGGCAAAGTATTTGAGCTGTGCTTGGTGGGTAAGGGAGTTAATCCCGTGATCGGATCGGAGCTCCTCTAGAAAATCTTGCTCTTCGTCTACCGAAAGACCTAGTTGTTCGGAGGCTGCAATTTGTCGCGTCGTACGATAACTGCGATCTTCGGGCTCCCCAAGGGCAGCGAGGCGAAATGCTTCAAGGATGCTCTGTGGGAGTGCAACCACGTCGTGCCGGTGGCTAAATCGGTGTTCGAACGCCTCGGAGATAAGAGCTCGTTGATTGCCAGCAATGAAGGCTTCACGCTCTTCTTCAGGGAATTTCTCTACTGGGATTTGGGTTGCGACCGGGGGAACGAGCCAGCGACGAAACCATTCACGAATAAGGTCATAGGGCTTTAGGAGCAAGGTCTTTCCCAGCATTACCAGCCCAAACACAAATCCAAACAGGTCGAATGTGAGATAGGAACTTGTAGGGTTTGATTTGATTTGGTGGAAGAGGTGGTGGCCAAAGCGACTCCACTGGTCTCCAAGCATGTACTCGAGTACCTCGGGGTCTTGATTCCACCGCGGGCCCTCCCTCACCTCGTATTTTGGTTTGATCAGGACAGGACAAAGGAGCAACTCTTCTTCTCGATCGAGTAGCCGGTAGTAGATTGGCGTCCCGAAGAATCCAGCGAACCCGATCGTGGCATATCCACCTTGGGCTTCCAAGTGGCGACGAAAAGACTCGGAGCGAGCGTCGATACAGAATACGGCGTTCACTCGCGGTCTCGGATGTTGGGTGCTCTCGTTGTATCCAGGTCTCTGACGATGACTAATCAGTCGCGTAAGCAGGGAATTTCGATACTGTGCTTCGTAGGCTTCGTGCCAGATAGGGCGGAGTACGTCAGTCGGAAATCGGTTGAGCCAGGATAGCAGTGATCTAGCATCTTCTGGCGACAACGTTTGAAGATCTTCCGGGTGAATATCGAGGAACTGTGCCAGATGGAAGAGACGCCAAGCGTCCTGGCAAACCGCTTCTGTGTACAAGTCATGAGCATGAGCGTCGGAGTTCTCCAGCTTCTTGGATTGGGCACGTGCGATGAGATCGGGAAGTTCTGGGTTAATGCCCCATGTGCGCTGACAAACTATTTTGGCCAGCTCAACCTCGTAAAACATTCGTACGGCCAGGTATTCCAGCGGATCAATTGGGTGACGGCCTTGTTCAGGATAATCAGGATTCTTTGATCTCCAGCGAATATAGCCTGTCCAGCCTGGTAGCTGGCTGAGGTGCCGACGTAGGTACTGTTCCTGATGTTGCTCGGGGATTCTCAGGAGGGCAAAGCTTAACGCGATAGCGTCTTCAGGGCGTTCAGGGAGCGTCCGCATTCCTTGTGCTGAGGAAGAACTTCCCAGGGTCCACCGGAATGCTTCGCGGCGAGCAATATTTTTCCAAGCGGCATAAAATCCGTCTGTACGTGAAGGCATTGACCAATCTGCCATGCCTTCATCTGCAAATGCCGCGCACCATTTGACCATGTGTTCATTGATATCTCGGTTCAGATCAGAGTTGATAAGATCGTCGAGGATCTCAGCTGCGGTACGGATGCTCTGGTGGGTCGAGTGCGCCGTGTCTTCAGTGGCGGCATGTTTGTAGGATTCAGGCAATCCATCTTCAGAGATCGCAAGTGCTTCCAAGCTCTTGGACCACAGCAAATGGATGTAGAACTCTTCCTCGTCGTATGCTAGCAGCTGATCCTTGATGGTCTGGGGAACATCAGGACGGATACGGCGAGAAGCATTTCCCTCCGTTAATTGCCACTGCAACAATTTGGGATTGAGCGAATCGATACCGTATACAAAGTGAGGCAGAAGAATTGTTTCAGGGTGAAAACTTTGCTTTCCAACACGAATGCTGTCCTGCGTTGCAAGCGTTGGTTCCCTCGAGCGCAGAGCGTCCAGAAGTTCTTTCTCGGAAATCCGGCCTGCGGCGTAGCACGCGCGATACTCTGCAATCGAAAGATAGCCTTCTCCTCCCAGCAGGTCCTTCGCGTGCGAGATCGCGTCATGAAAGTGCAGATGCTCAAACCCCATCAAGGAATTGCGATAAGCAAACGTTCGCATTGGCCAGTTTGGGGAAATGACCTCGGCCGCCTGTGATACTAGAACTCGAAGCTTCTCGCACTCTGCCTCGGTTAGCATAGAAGAGGAGACGGCTCCTGCGTTTGCACCTACTGTGCGATGTTCGGAAGTCTGCGCCGTACTCACTTTGGTTTCCTACTTTCCTTTAGGTTCCACGTGGGCGTGGATGGTGATGCATCGTGGAAAAGCATCAGCGAACAAGCCATTCTGGATTTTCATTCACATACAACTCTAAGGTGGTGAGTTGGGCCAGCAGCAATGAGGCCTGTTGATAAACGTGTGACGCAACCTTGTAGCCGGGGTCAAAGCTTATGCCAGTTGGGTCGGTATCCTGAAGCTGTCCATGGAGATATGCCAATTGAGATACGAGGATAATGGCTACGTCAAAGACATCGCTGGCGGTGATTATGTGGGATCGTTTCGAGGGAACAACCTCAAGTTTCATGGTCGGCACCCCTGATGCTGTGGCGATTGCGCGGACTTTCTCGTACGCCCGTACAAGGAGGGCATGCACCTCACCCGGTTGCTTGCCACGTTCGAATTCCGGCATCGTCGACACCGGGACACGTTGTGGAAACTGCTCTAACAGGCGCATTGTATGACCGCTGGCCAATGCCACTTGCTGCACGGTGTTATTGGATGAAACCCCTTGCATGAACAACGTATCAAACTGACGGTTGGCTGCTGCCATAGCGCGAAACAGAGTGCTCGGCGTCACACCGGCTGTTTGCTGCTGCTCTTTGATTTGTTCGTGAATCCCAAGGGTGTGTTTTACGGTGAGGAGAGGGCCGTAAGCCGCATTCACGATTCTCCATGTGTGAAGTGGATGAATGTCGTGTGGGATAGCGATCTGCTTTTCAGGGGTTATGGTCCCTGTGACTTCGAAGCGTAAATGGTTCGCTTTGCGAAGCAACGTGAATGCTTTAAACACCGCTTCACGTGGCGTGACGTTGCTTGCCACAATCTCTACCCGCTGATCTTTCGGTTGGCCCATTTCGATGCGGATCTGGTCAAGCGTAGCACGAACGAGGTTGACGCGAGCCAAGACATCTGCAGTAGTAAGTGTTTCAATCGAAACAGCCCGTCCGCTCACGGGATTTGAAGGAACAGGGTCGACTAGTGCAGCACGCGATGGCGACTGCCCAAGGTGAGATGCATAGGTGGTTGATGTGCTGATTATAAACAGCCCGCTGACGAGCAAGAGTGTCGAGACAAGTGCTCCCGTACTCCGTGGCTGAAATTTCGATCTCATGAGTCGACGACGAGGTTCCTCGCTACTTTTAAATACGGCGTCGTTTAGTGTGTCGCTACATGTACTCATGATGTACTCATGTTCCCTTCCCACGCCTATAGGGGAGATTGAGTGAGAGCGCAGAGTGCAGGAAATACATAATCCAACAGTCAATATACCCTTCGGAATAAAAATGCAAGCAGGTGTCTCACAAATGTTATTTGTGCGAACAATACTGTTTGCGGGTAGTAAACACGGAAGATGTTGAATCGGGGTGTACGCAATGTTTCCGGCGAAACATTCGTATAGTGTTACGGGTTAACGAGAGAAGCTTCTCCTATCCGGTGATCATGATGGGAATGGAGATACGATGGATGACTTTCTGTACGACGCTTCCGTAGAGGAACCGAATTGCGCTCAAGGCACCAGAGGATCCTACAATCACCAGGTCATACTGGGCTGCTTCCTTGATAATGATGTCTGCAGGATCGCCATTGGCAATCTGTCCGTGCGCCTTGTAATGGTTGCTTGCTGGTGGTTTAGTGAACATTGCTGAGACGTTATCCACGAAATCTTGTCCCGACCCCATCGAATCATTATGTAAAAAGTCATGCCATTGATCGTACTGAGCCAGTGCGTGATTCGCGAGATACGAGTGAAGTGCTGGCACAACATGCAGTATAGTCACCTCGACTGGGCTATGAAATGGGTTAGACGCAAGCCAGCGATAAATTTGCGCGCTGTCGTCAGGCGATTTAACGGCGATCAATGCGCGACGGATCTGAGTTATCTGGGTGTTTTTAATGGTCAATGTCGCGCAAGGAGCATGGCTTGCGGTTTGGTGGGAGGTGGAGCCGAGTGTGAACTCTCTCTCCTCGTGCTGGTGCTCACGTGAGCCAATGATAATCAAGTCAGCTGCTTTCTTCTCCGCAGCCTTGATAATCAGACGTGATGGATTTCCAAGGCTGCACGCGGTCTCAGGCGTGATGTTTAGGTCAGCCGGGATAGACTTTGCCGCCTTCTCTAGGAGTGTGTGCCCGGCGTCTAGGAGAGGAGACATTTCCTCGTGCACCTTATCCCGAGCCTTGGTTCCGAGAGTTGGATATCGTGTGAGCCCGTGATCGATCGCGTGTACCAATGTGAATGCCGCCTGGGGATAGAGTTGAGCGGCTACGCGCAGGAGAGAAAATGTCTGATCGTCGCTACTTATTCCAACAACTATACGCATATCGTCCTCCGTCAAATTAAAACGTAAAGAGGCACACCACCAATCACGAAAGGAGAAGATTGACTGTCGGCAGCAAATACTCGCTGACTCGCAAGTGCTGTCGACTATTCACTTCCCTCCTTCTGGAGCTAGTTAGGCTTCGATTCCAAGACAAATCGCTTATGAAGAGGTTGCGTTGGGCGTATATTGGTGTGGCCCAAAAGACGTGTGAACTGACGAATCTGTTCGGTCGAGATCTCAATGGGATCGTGCATGATAGCCCAAATGACGCCCTCAGAGCAGGGAGGAGTGGTAAACGATCCAAAGTATCGATAATAGGAGTGATTCTTCGGCAAGAGATGTTTGGGGTTTAGTGTATGCTCATGGTCGTCTATAACGCCACCTACTTGGGTGGGGGCATGGTCTAAAAATTCTTGAAATACCTGATTGTGTTTTCCCTCTTTCATGAATACCGCGATGACTGCCGATTCATGCCGTGCATTGTGATGGACAAGGTGCATTTCCATCGCAAAATGTTGATGATTCAGGGTATGCTCACTCGGGGTATGAAAATGGAATTGCTCAAGCAGGTACAGGTCACCATCAAATGTAATAGTACTATCATTGGAGAAATGGTTTGCGGTCTGACCATGCTGAGGATATCGAGAGTTCACCATAGGGGAAATCGGCTCAATCTCTTCTAGTGTGTGGCCATTGTTAATCACGTGGAAAGGGGCGTCGACATAGGAAAATTTGATGTCATCCAACTCAATCAAATGAGTGCTTACCATGTCGATTGGTGATTGAGCCATCCCTGTGTTGCAAAGGGAAAACGATGCTCCAAGACTTCCCCAGTGTTCGGGACCACTCTTTCCCTGGTATCCCCAGTCTGCGACAGCAGACTTCTCTGCATGAACAGATACACCTACGAACACCATCATTAGCGCTAACACCATACTCCTCATCTCCGCACTCCTTCCATCGCTAACACATACTGCGTTTACGTCGGATTTAGATCGATTTGGAGGGCCGTCAACGGCTCAAATCAAAAAACGGCAACCTCAGCGCCGCGCAACGATATACCATTATAGTAAAAAATACAAGGAAGTTTAATACGCAATTAATCGGGAGAGTGCGTACAAGTCGTCGTTATCAAAGCATTCATGCTGTACGAGTGAATGTGGATATGGATGGTGCCGTTGTTCTGTGTGTTTGACTCGGTCGATTGGACATCGCTATGATCGTTTCTGTATAAGCGATTTGTTCTGAAATCGAAGAGTCTAATCGATACTGAGAAGGGAAGAGTGGAAGCGATTGTGAGGCCACCTCTGGTCTCTAGCGAGTATTTGCTATCGTCACCACGCGATTTTCTTCCTTCGCTCCCCTGCCCGTGATGATTGATCCTGAAGTTTGGTTTTTGTTTCCGCTTGGGATTGGAATTGCCATTCTAGCCATTTCTTCGGGAATTAATGGGTCCAACTTTTGGATTCCCGTGTATGTTGTGTGGCTTGGGTTTGATGCAAAAACTGCCTTTTGGCTTGGGTTAGTGACGATGATGTTTGGGTTTGGTTCTGGGGTATGGAAAAATTTTCGCGCCAATCTGATTCACTGGTTTTTGGTGCGCCAATATCTCAAAATCTGCATTCCTCTGAGTGTGGGAGGAGGCATCTTGTCCAGCCACGTTTCGCATAGCTTAGTGCTTAGTATGTTTGGTGTGTTCATCACTGCTTTTGGGTGCTATCGCATATTGCAACAGGTTGGACTGCGAGGTGCGCCGCCCATTCCCCATACTCGCGTGTATTGGAGTGTGGGGGCAATTGGCGGGTTTTTAATCGGATTTATCACAACTGGTTTGGGGAAACTGTTGCGGCCATGTCTCATGAATCATCGGCAGATACACCATCATGCCGAAGCAGTTGGAACCACGGTGACCATCACTTTTATCGTGAGTTTTTTTGCGTTGTGCTCGCGCATGGATACTGCATTGGTTGAGGCGCTCGTTCGAGATCAAGCTGTTCTTATCTCCACGATGTTCTTTGTGGTTCCAGGGGTTGTACTTGGCGGGTACCTTGGTCCTCTCGTGGCGCAAAAACTCGAGCGAGCACATCTCGAAATGTATGCTGGTGTGCTCATGGTGTTGGTCGGGGGAATGATCCTGCTGCACATTATCACCTGAATCGCTCGGCACTGCTCAAGCGGACAAGCTGTGAGCGGAAGATTTTTACGAAGCAAGGCATTGCGTTGATCATATCAATAAGACTCTGGGTGACTTGAAGCAATGTATTCGGTACTATGGGCGCGGAAACCTCTTGTTCGGAAGACGCGCTGGTTCGATTTATGGATTGATGTCTGACATGTGAGATGAGAGAAAGATGAAGAGAAAGGATGAAGTAATGCACCAACTGTTTTTGATCGTTCCATTTTTTGCACTGATACTGAGCCCCGGCTATGTCATCGCGGAGGGCGAGGACATCTTTCATGCAAAGGGACTCATCACGGAGAACGAACTGCAGACACTTAAAGACCAGCAAGGGACAAGTGCGCAAGAGCAAGAGCAAGAGCAAGAACAAGCGATTGAAGAACTGAAAGCCTGGAAAACCCAGGTGAGCAAACTTCCCACGTTCGACCGGTCCACGCCGGTGAATTTGCCCAAACTCTCGTTTGGATTGAATTCGCTCCAAATTCGCTACCGCGATAGCCAGCGAGATACTCCGGAAGGCGTTGGCACCAATGATTTTAACATTCAGCGGGCAGAGTTCACGCTACGGGGAAGCTTAGGTGATTTTGGGCCGATTCAGGTGAAAAAATGGCACATCTTGGCCAACTTCACCAGTCAAGGTCTTCGGCGGCCAACTTCACCAACGGGTGAAAAAGCGGACCCGACCAACACGCAGCTCATGCGTGAAGCCTTCATTGATCTTGCTCCGACAGGGTCTTTGAAAGGGATGGCTCCATACGTTCACACTGTCCGCATTGGCCAATGGCGTATTCCGTTTGGGATTTCAGCTGATACCTCTGCAGGGTTGCTGGACTTTATTGAGCTTCCCTATCTCGCCGGCGTTGGAAGTGGCGCAGACGCTGTCGAGTTCATCCAAGAACGTGATCAGTATTTGCAATTCATCGGTACTCCGGTACGGTTTGGCCCAGACAACTACCTTGAATACAATGCGCTCATAATGAATGGGAACAGTGTCAATGGTAAATTTGGCGGTTCATTTGATAACAATTCACAAAAAGACTTTATCGGGCGCATCCGATATCATCCTTTTAAAGGCTTCTGGGTGAGTGCCTCCACCATGTTCGGGCATTCAACGGCTATAAATAATAACGTCTTCGGCCGAGGGGACGGCAAATACGACCGAATGGGACTTGATTTTCGCTGGACACCCGGAACCGATATGAAAACCTCGTCCAGCCCCATTGCCGACCACAACGGTTTGTGGTTACAAGGCGAGTACATCACCGGGCACGATGCGCCCGGAGCGGTGAGTCGAGGGGCAACAGATGTAACCGGATTTGCCTCGACGGCGGGCGCCCAGCGGACGACTGGCTATCTGTATGCCAAGTATAAATTTGAAAATCAGTGGGAGCCGACCGTCCGGTATGAATGGCTGGATCCCAATAACGTGGCTAACAATACATACACACGGCTCACCCTTGGAGTGAATTACTACCTCATTAATCAACCGGGTGGCATCCAATCAAAAATCATGATGAACTACGAAATTCGCAATCGTGACGGGCTCAGTGGCCGTGACGCCGCGATGGATACCTACAATAACGATCAAGCACAAATGATGCTGCAGTTGCGGTGGTATTAGGAAATGGGACAACAATGCTGGCACCAACCGTTGGTTTCGGGGAATCGGCATGTCCCATCACCGCTGTTTGGGGGGACGCGGAAATTGACAGTGCTTTTGACAGCATGATACAGTCGACCGCTTTTCCGGGAGGTTAGCCTTGGAACCCAAGAGTGCTGGTGCAGGGCTTTTAAGGTCTAGGGGAGCCCGCTTCGTGTGGAGGTTGCTGATCGTCGCGACTTTGAGCATGTTGCCGTGGGGATGCGCGACGAGTGGGAAGCCCTCGTATTCCGAGAACATCGCGGAGCTTGAGGGCCCTCAGGGTAGTAATATTTCGCGTTCCATCTTCTACTCAAAAGCGGCAGAAAAGCAGCGGCGTAAGGCCGAGCAATATCTTGAGAGGGCGACTTCCCACGCGGAAATTCAGGGTGCGGATTCAGCCTTGGTGGGGCATTATCGTCAGCTTGCCAAGCAGGCGTTAGAATCTGCTGAAGAGAGTGCGCGACTTAGCCGATTTCATCGGCAGCTCATGGAGGAAGAGTTTGAGGATTTACGGCAGGAGATGTTTCCCCAGCCTTAGGGGTGGGAGATTCTGCAGTACGTTGCGAGGATGAAGATGAATAGGAGAGCGGGGATATGATGATGAAATACAGACTCATGACAATCGCCATCGCAGGAATGGGAATTCTGTTGTCTACTGGGTTCCTCGGTAGCGGGGTGCCTCAGGCGGTTGCGGCGGAGTATCCGGAGATGATTTCCCTCGACTCCGAAGTGGGGGCGTCTGGGACGCAGACTGATGACGATGACCTTGCTAAGCTCAAGGCTCAGGTTGAGGACCTGGTAAAGAAAATTCCACCGGATAAGGTCCCTATACTTGGCGGACGAGTAGGGGCTGAAATTGCTGAGCGGTTGCGATTTCAGGGGGACTTGCGGTTGCGGACTGAGTACAATAAAAATCGAAATTTTTCGGATGGCGCTGACCGATATCGGCAACGGATGAGACTGCGTTTTGGACTGACAGCGCAGGTCACCGATGACTTGACTGCTGGGTTCCGAATGGGGTCAGGAAATCCGAATTTTGTGAATACGGCGGAAATCAATCTGAGTGAAGGGTTTAGCCGGAAGACATTTTTAAATCTCGATAATGCGTATTTACGGTATAAACCAAACGAATGGTCTACCACGACAGGCGGAAAGTTTGGTGTACCGTGGTGGCGTCCGTCAGCGGGGAACATGACGGCTGAAATCGTGTGGGATAACGATGTCCAGCCAGAGGGGCTCGTGCAGCAGTTTCATCGTAAGGATGTCGGGATATTCTCGGAACTGGGACTTACCGGTGGTGTGCTCGTGGTGGATCAGTTTGATGAAGCTAAGGATTTTGATGATCAAGGCGTGAGGCGTCTGGACATTGGCAACAAGAATCCTGGCAATCTCATGTTTGGTGGACAGGCTTTGGCGTCTCTCGATACCCCAGCACTGGAGGAATTTGGATTAACGAAGGGGAAAGCGAAGTTCGGAGCGGCCTTCTATGCGTATGAGAATCCCGATTCGATCGCTGGGGGCCAATTGCAGGCTAGGGAAGGGCCACTCGGCAACATGACGAACAAGCTCAACGGGCCCATGAATGCTGACGGTACTGGGAGAATGGCAAAGTGCAACGGAGATGGGAAAACGCGGGACTGCAGTTTCGTGTCGGATTATCAAATTCTCGAAATCAATGGACAGTATGATGCCGAGTTCATGGGGTTGCCAATTGGGTTTTTCTTCGATGTTGCCCATAACTTTGGCGCCAAGGCCGGGACGACCTTTGCCGGGAAGGAAGTCGGCAAGGAAAACGATGCATTTCAGGTCTATGCCACTGTGGGTAAATTGCGTAAGCCTGGTGACTGGCTCATAGGCTATGGGTATGCCGATATCGAAGCCGATGCTGCGATTGGACAATACAACAGTGACGATCTTCAATTCACCAATACCCAGACCCAAACCATCTTTTTGGAGTACCAAGTTCAAAAGAATGTGTCCTTGATCTGGGACACCTACCTGCAGTACCGAGAGAATGAGGACCTTTCCAGCTTTCAAGGGAATTCATCAATGGACTTGGATAATCCTATGCGTATAAAATCGCGGATTAACGTGTTGGTTAAATTCTAATCACGGAAATGTTGAAACGTTCGATCGCGTAGCGTAATGGCGGTCGCCAAGCCAGCAGGAAGTATCGGCACGGTGACCGTCTGTCTCGTAATCTGCATCACAGTATGAGAATGGCAATGTGCGCTAGGTTACGTTTGCCGAGCGTAATCCGGTTCCGTGTCAGGCACGGGCTAGGGTGGCGTTTTTGAGTGCCCCGTTGTGAGGTGCTTGTCAATGTGATGCTTGTCGGCATGGCCGCGAAGTGTGTTCCTGTACGCGGTGTCTCTTAACTTACCAACCAGCAGATGCAAGGAGGAAGAATGGCAAAGCAAAGTTTTGTGAATGTTGTGATCGTGCTCATGGCAGGGGCATTTATTCTTTTTGGCGCGGCGTGGGCTAGCGCCGATGGAAAGTCCATGCTTGAAAAGTCAGGGATCTCGGTCGGAGGATTTGTTGACACCTCATATTCGACTAATTTGAACGAACCGGCAGACAGGCAGAGTAATGGCCGGGTCTACGATACTGAAGCTGATTCTTTTCGGATGAACACCGCTCATCTGTTTATGGGAAAAGAAGCGACGGCTGAGAGCCGGGCTGGATTCTTTGTCTCACTTGATTTCGGGAAAAATGCTGATGTCACCGCTCAGGATGGCACGAGTGCCACGGATCAGGTTGATTTTCAGGAGGCCTATGTGAACTATCTTCTTCCTGTTGGGAAGGGGCTGACTGTGACGGCTGGGAAATTTAGAACTCTTGCCGGAGCAGAGGAGATCAACAGCAACGAGAACATGAACTTTTCGAATTCATATGCTTTTGGATTCGGGCCAAAAACTCATACGGGTCTGCGACTCAGTTATGATGTCAGTTCGAAGGTTGGTCTGACATTAGGCGCCCTCAATGGGTGGGATAATTTAGATGATAACAATGATGCCAAGACCCTTGAAGCTGGGGTGTCACTCGATTTGACTGACAAGGTTTCTTGGAACCACGCCATCTATTACGGATCTGAACAAGATGAACGCACGAGTAGCCAGCGGTTTTTCTATGATACCGTGATGACCTATACGCCAAGTTCTCGATTCAAGTTCGTTACCCAGGTTAACTATGGGAAGGAGCAACAGGACGGAGCCAGAAGCTCTGCCTTGTTTGATCGATCAGAGGGAATTTTCGATCCAGATTTTTCGGATAGCGCGTTTGGCCAAAACTCACGGGCATTGCTGGGCAATGGCGGTGAATGGAATGCGCTCGTTGGGTATGCAAATTATACTCCCACTGAGAAATTAGGGTTCACGCTTCGTGGTGAGCGGTTTGATGACTACGAAGGTGCGCGAACTGGGATTGATCAAACGTTGTATGGGCTGACGCTTACGTCCTCCTATCAACTGACGCCCGACCTGATGACGAGGCTTGAATACCGGTATGACATATCCAATCAAAACGTCTTTGGGACGGATGCGGCCGATGAACTTTCCAATAATCAAACCACCATCGGAGCGCAGCTAATCTACTCATTCTAACACTTGATCAGGAACTGAGGGTTTCACGCCCTCAGTTCCTGAAAGTGCGGCGGTCGATTACGCCACTCAGAATCTTATCTTTGTTGACAGGTAGAAATAATGCGTATCCTTCTCGCCGCCTGCGGGCAATGATGCTGATGTGGGGAGCCGGTTGAAAAAACTACCCTTGAACCAATGATCATAGCCCACGTCAAATTCCATATTGGCGTTGATCTTCCAGCGCGCTTGCAGCTCGATATCCTGTCCGAGGAAGTTTCCCGATCTGCCAGTCATATCGTGGAGTCCTGATCCCGCAAACTGGTCGCGAGCCTGGGCTAAATACCAGATCCGATGTTTGATCTGGAGTTTCCATCCTCTGGCAGGTTGCGCCATGGCACGCCAACCAGGTGAGCTGATGTTGGATCGAGTAAAGGGACCAAACGTTCCTGTCGGTGCCAGCTCAAATCGCCGTGCTCCGAATAGGTTGTCAAAGGTGTGACTCTGATTGCCGTTTGGCGATCGCGTGCCACTGGCATAATCATATTGGGCGAGCAGACGTGGGGACCATGGCAGATTGAAGCTGTATCCCAGTTCCACGTGAGGGTTGTACGCGGAATGATCCTTTGTGCCCCTATGCCCTCCTTGTCCCGCTACCTCGATTTCATAATCAATCTGCCCAGCTTTTGATGGTGCATACACGCGCCCTCCAAAGGTATGGAGCTGTCGGTGCTTGGTGCTGGTTGAGCGTTGGTCATTCAGGCCGAAGTAATAGAGGTTGGTGTGGATCCATGGCATCTGCTGGGTCTCGTAGTAGGTTCCCCAAAATGCAAAGTCCGTATCAAATGTATCGGCACGTTGTTCTCGGAGGATGGTGGGAAGCGTAAAAAACGCTCGGAGCCGCCAAGCGTTCTCTCGGGCCACCTGCCAATGCACGCCATTAAATGAGTTCGTGGTATTGCGGAAATCGTTTCGGGCGACGTAGCGGCGGCGCCCGAAATCCATCGTCATTCGGCCGATGTGCATGTCAGTACGAAGGCCCGTTCCCAATACGTTGTGTAGTGTGAATGAACCGAGTAGTTGCACTACATCGGTAGTATTTTCCAGCCTGTTATCCGTAAACTCTCCTGGATCTGTTCCGAGACTCCGAGAGTCTTGCCCTTCAAACAGGAAGCGGCTAGATGGACCGTTCAGCCCGAACCGCACGCGTGAGCGAAGGGGCATCTGGGCGTTGGTGTCAAACTCACCGGGGCGAAACGGATGATCGAAACTTTCCACGCGAGTACGTTGTTCAATTCCGAGATCAACCCAATCCGGAAGTGCTGCCGTGGATTGCAGATACCGGGACCATGTGGTTTCTTTGGTTTGGATTAGAGCATGATCCGGGGAGGGGGCAGATTGGAGCCCTGATGCCAATGCACAGTCGATTGAGAGGAAGGCTATGTGGGCACCGAAAAACATTGCGGCGACAACGAGTCCCATGGCGGTCTGCATAGTGTGATAATTTTAGCATATAATTACGCAGTTTATGCTATTAAATTATCATTTCTGCAATTTGACTGTGATCGCACGGCAGTGACATTTGTGGGATGCCGCCCGTCTTTTACGGATGTTTATTCGCGATATCGCGTTCTTCCCGTCAGTGCAATTTGTTGAGTTCCTCTTGCACGTCAGGCGCGGAGAGTGGAAAGTATCCATCTTTTACCACTATTTGCTGGCCATCTTTGCTGTAGAGGTACGTCAAAAATTGCGCGATGAGCGGCGATACTGGTGTGTTAGGCGCTTTGTTGACATAGATGTAGAGATGTCTCCAGATGGGATAGGATCCGTTCATGACGTTGGCGTAGTTGGCCTTCACAAATGGTTTGCTCTCAGAAACCGCGAGCGGAACACCTCGCACGCCCGATGTTTTGTAGCCAATCCCACTATAGCCGATTCCTGTGATGTCTTTGGTGATTCCTTGCACTACAGAGGCCGATCCGGGTTGTTCCTTGACGACATCTTTGAAATCGCCGTTTTTCAAGACCAGCTTCTTGAAGAATCCATAGGTGCCAGAGGCTGCATTTCGGCCGTAGAGACCTATGGTAGATTGTGCGAGTGGTCCCTTAATTTTCACATCCTTCCACTTCGTGATTGGCGTGGCATGTTTCCGTCGCCGCTGCTTGGAAAAGACGGCGTCAAGTTCTGCTAAGGTTATTCCGGGGATGGGATTGTCCTTGTTGACGTACACCACGAGCGCATCCACGGCAACTCTGAATACTGCGGGCGGATATCCGAACCTATCCTCAAATCGATCAAGCTCTGTCCCTTTCATCTTTCGCGACATTGGGCCAAGGTGGGCTGTTCCATTGATGAGGGCAGGAGGGGCCGTGCTCGACCCTTTCCCTTCGATCTGTATTTTCACGGCCGGATATTGTTTTCGAAATCCTTCGGCCCAGAGCGTCATGAGGTTGTTCAGAGTGTCAGAACCAATGCTGCCGAGATTTCCTGAGATGCCGCTGATTCTAGTGTAGGGTTTGAGTGAGGGATCAATTGGGACGACTCTTTGGGCAAAGGCGGTGCTGCATATGAACGATCCAATTAACCCAATTCCTATCAGGCTGCTTGCGATACGACGTACGATCATCCGTTTCTCCTTTGGCAGGGTGCCAGTATGGTTGTGTGGTGTGTTCGCTAGAAAGAGATATCCCACTGGAGTTGAATGCGTTCATCACTGCGGTTCATCGCGTTTAACTCTGCAATGGTTAAGTGGCTGACCCCAAGGGTGACCTTGTTGTTGTGTCCGGAGAAAAACCAGTTGATGGCAGCGCTTACTTCCTCGCGTTTGTCTATTCCCGCATGTTTCACCGATGTGTTGGGATCGACAAACGCATAGCGTCCCGCGAACTCGAGTTGTTTAGGAATTTCATTGATCAGGTAGTGGGGAAAAAATCCCGCCTGGGTATAACTACCCCTGAGATTTGTTTGGAGGCCTTCAATTGAATCTTTAATTTGTTTCCAATGAAATTCATGCTGGATTGAGTAGCCGCGCCATTTGAAAGCAAATTCCTCCACTATTTGGTTGATTCGAAACTGACCGGCCTCTGCATCATTGGAATTGGTAAACTCATCCAGGTTGCCACATCCTCCACTGGAAAAGCGAGTGCAATTGCTGTCGACCGTTGCATAGCCGAATGCAAGGCTGCCGGCAGGTTTTTCATGAAACTCCACGTCACTCTGGGAAAACTTGAGCTCCCGGCCGAGAAAATTCCACTGTAACCTTCCCATGTACATCAAGTTCGTGTCATCGTTAAGTTGCGTGCCTTGACCTGTTCCTGTAAAGGCGCCCGCGTAGTAATTCAGGTCGGCTAATGTTCCTGGGAATAGACGCCCGTATGCCATGACACCCTTTTGCCGGTCAACCGTAAATTCACGATTTACTATTGAGCGTTCCACAAACTGCTGTTTTCCGGAGGAATCGACTCGTTCGCGATTATAGTTGATTTTCCATTGGCCAATGCGGACTTTGAACCATTCATATTTTCCGAGTGAGATGTGCCAGTCCAATAGTGATGACGACGGCCAATCATACTCAAAGTAGTATCCAATCCACGGTTTGTAGCCATGACCGCCTACCTTAATTCTAGCCCGACGGAGATCGAACGAGGTGGAATTTTGCGCATCAAAATCTTCAATCTTTCTGGGATCGGAGTCGAATGGGGTGGAAAAACGACTTTGGAGTCTAAATCTTATGTTTGTCAGATAATTTCCATCTTTTGACCCAAAGGACATGCCTTTTCCAGGGCTCCATTCTACTTGATCCAATAGCTCTTTGGTTTTTGGTGAAGCAGGTTGCTTTAGTGATACTGGTAGCTGATATTCTTGTTTTTCCTGTGCTCGCTCCGCTTTCGCTTTGATCGCGTCATGTTCACTGGCTGTAATAATCACTCCTTTCTCGTACAAAATGTCTTCTAGGGAGGCAAATGCTTGCGAGGCGGCAAAAATGAGCATGATAAGCGAGATAATGCTGATGCCGAGGGTCCGATGCATCATTTTTTGTCGATGAGGTTATATGGGAGCATGAATATTTCTCTCCCTGCGGTTTTCTCTTTGGAGAGCTTTATTGGCATTTGGAGTGTATCTCGGTGTGTCGGGAAAGGCTCCCACGAATAACGATAATGACATCACCACCGTCGGTGTGATTTATAACATTTTTAGCGTACACTGCTAAGGCAGAATAACCTGTTGTGCTGTTGATGGTGTGCACAAGTTTGTGGGTGAGCCAGCATTATTGTGGTGGCGTAGTGTGCTTGCTATCTAAGTGAGGGGAACAGGCAATGAGTTCATGAAAATGTAGGAGTATCGCTGTGCGGTATGATGAGGAGTACAAATCGGTGACGATCAGGGAGATCAAACCAATGGTATTGCCGACAAAGAGAGTCCTCACGGTGGTCGTTTTGCTACTGCTGGCCTGCCAGCTTTTCATGGTTCCGTTTGTCCACGCAGAGTCTGAAGTCTATGAGGAGGGCGCTGAGCTCGGCGCTTTTTTTGCCAATATGTTTTACACACCGGCAAAAATGACATACGCAATGCTTGGTGGAGTTGCCGGAAGCATCGCCTATGTCCTCACTGGTGCCGACGGGATTGCTGCTTGTCGCATCTGGACTGTATCAATACGCGGAACATACGCTTTGACGCCTGCTCATCTTAACGGTGAAAAAGCAGTCCACTTTGCAGGGGTCTCTCCCCAAACCGAAGAGGACCTCAAGAGAGAATTGGATGAACTCCGGAATGAATTGCAGGGACCGTGATGCCGTGGAGCAAGACGCAACAAAAGAATGAGATCTGTGACTGGCATCAGCGATGGGTGTCTTTCTGCCTATGCCGTGATTACCGAGAGCAAGGGATTGGCTGTGAAGGTGGGCCACAAACTCTTGTTTGTTCCTGGGATGGGGGTCGTGGAGACGCGCTTGCTACGGCGCTGTTGGCACATTCTCACGAGTCAATCCGTCCACTAGATGAATCGCCGCTGAGCACGCTCCTTTTGCCACAGCAATTTTTGTTTGCGTGACTGTAGTTATAACCGTGGCGATTGGGGTTTTGCGTACAGTGCTTTTTCTTGTGGTGATGCAGTGGATTGGTGGGTCTCCAGCCTTTGCCGTTGGTGTGCATGAGGATAAATTTCCTCGCATTCCAGAGCCCATGGTGTTTGACTTAGTCCGACCTCTTGGCTCCGTAGGTGGCGACTTCGAGATAAACTCCCTGTTCCAGCAGTCAATGGGCAGTGAAGGAGGGAAACTGGATATCGCCCCAGAATTTGAGCTTGCCGTTTTAGACGGATTCGGCATCGAATACGAGCGAATCTTAAAAGATGACGCGACAAATGCGCATAAGGTTGCCTTCCAAGGTCTCTTCGGCACACCCGTTGATGGACACTTGGTTCATGGATGGCAATATTTTGGGAAACTCGACACCCACAAGAAGACGTTTAAAAGTACTGCCCTCTACTTGGTTGGTCACCGGTTAAACAGGGAGTGGAGTATGATGCACATGATGGGAGTGCAGCAAAATGATAAGAGCGAAGGTGGTAAAATTGAGGGAGTAGATGGCGATACTAAGGGAATAGATCGCGATGCTAAGGGAGTGTCGGGATTGTACAATTTCAGCCTCTTTCATAACACCACCTCCTGGCTCGTTTCTGGCCTTGAAACCAATTTTTCCTTCCAGAGCTCCGGGATCCAGGAGGCGATGATCATGCCGCAAGTGCATATTCATTTTGCAGAACAGTATACTGTCCAACTTGGACACGGGGTGGAGCGAAGATCCGATGGGGATTTTACGCCACTGATCACTTGGCGAGTTATTTTTTCCTTGAAGGATTTTTTCGGATTTTTTTGATTAACCCAGCCAAAAGTGCGACCTGTCCTCCGGGAAGTGTGCTTTCAGGGATTACAGAGAATATGAGGAAGGTCAGGGAGGTGGATGGGGGTAACCTATTTTCAAACATCCCTCCTCATCTGTCCGAGGAGGTATTCGAGGATGTTATTGCAGGGCGGCACTGGCGCGTTGAGCGCATCATATCCAAGGGACATTCGACACCGAAGGACACGTGGTTGTGCCAGGATATAAACGAGTGGGTGATACTTCTCAAGGGTAGGGCGGGAATCTTATTTGAAGACATCGACGAACTGATTGTTCTCAAACCAGGCGATTATGTCACCATCAATGCGCACAGAAAACACCGGGTCGAATGGACGGATGATACTCAGGAAACGATCTGGCTCGCGGTGCATTATGATTGATACAACTTCATTGAAAAAGCAGGGAAAATTCGGACACCTCACCGCTAAATGATCATTGGGGCGATGGTGTGATGTGCGAGATATAGGCGAGGATTGTGATTTTGCGGCTTGTGGGAAATCGAGGAGGATCTCACGAACATGGCAAAACTGGCCATGCAGAGGATGAGATTTCCGCAGATGGCGTAGTAAAGTTTCAATCGACCATTCGCGATGTATAACGTGGAATGATCAGGCGGCTTGAGCTTGGCTCTACCGCAACGTGATTCTCTTTACTCCCGTATATCAACGTTTAGGATTTCGATTTTCTGTGTACAGCGGAACCGTGGGTCAATTTTTCGTTGTATTGTGAAGCTCTCAATGTGTATTCGTCCAGAATGTGTTCATCGGATCGAGTGTTCTGGACAACTCCTGGACAGAGACCACCTGACAATCTAGGGAGTTTCATGGCGCGTGAGAGGCAAGAGGTTCATCGGATGAGGGGAGAATTGTTCCGATGTGAATGGAGAAACTGTTGTGTGCGGCGTCGTCGATATAGTGATTCATGATGGCGTGTATGACGCGAAATGCGAGTGCATCCCACGGAATAGCATCGTGGCGAAATAGCTTTGCTTCAAGGGTTTCCCCTCCTCCGGTAAAAGTTGCATCGCGCATGTTTGCACAAAACATCATATAGACTTGACTGATGCGGGGAAGACTGTAGATCGAAAAGAGTGAAGTGATGTCGACCTCGGCTCCGCATTCCTCCAATGTTTCTCTTATCGCACCTTGTTCAACGGTTTCCCCGTTTTCCATGAAACCACCGGGGAGTGTCCACTGACCATAACCGGGTTCGATTGCTCGGCGGCAGAGCAGGATGTGGTCTTCCCACTGAGGAATGGTTCCGACAACAATTTTAGGATTTTGGTAGTGAATGTGCTCGCAGGCATTGCATACAAATCGAGGGAGATCATCGCCGAAAGGAACCCTGAGTGATGTGGGTGCGCCGCACAGGCTACAGAAGTGTGTCGGGACAATCATGATTCTTTAGCATTACAGCGGCGATGGTTTTGCTGGTGTCTGGATGTTTGTCAGGCCCTGCGGTCTTCGGGACGAGTACTCGGTGCATGCTACACGCACGGTTGCATTGCTGCAACAGAGTTTTCTAGCGTGCTGGTGAATATGCCCTTACGACATCGACGGAAAGTTTGCGGGTGACCGTGAGAGAGATCTTTGTTCCTGCAACCATCACAGATCTAACGGTCATTGATCCAAGCGAAATTCGGAACATCGAACTCACCTTGCCTCAAGAGTATGAAATTGATGGAAAGGTTTATCCGGTCATTGACGAGATGCGTCCTGGAACGGCATTTCTTGCAAAACCCTTTGGGGCAAGGACTGGGCGACAGCGGCGACGTATGTATACCAGATCGAATCCGTCGATTAATGCCAAGGGGGTTCTCCAAACCATTATCAATGATACCCACGCGGAGAAGGCTGACACCTCTGTCTGGTGGCAGACTGCTGACGTCACAGCTTTCCAGTCAGCTGGGGAGACGATTCCTGTTCTCCTGAATTTGACGCCGGACGGGACTGCGCTTGCTCCATACGAACACTGTTCATCGATTGAAAATTCAAATCTTCGGCTTGAGCCAGATGATGAGTGGCCAACCATGCGCTTTCTCGGCATTGCTCTTTCGACAGGAATTACGCCATTTCTCGCGCATATTCGCCATATGAAGGCGTTGAATTTTGGACGTAATAGTGTTTGCGCTGGAGGGTATTACCGCGTGGTGGTCAGCGTGAAAAATCACAGACAATTGATGGCGCACGAGGAGTTGCAAGAGATGGTAGCGGAATGGCCTCAAAACTTTGCCTATCATCCTGTATTGACACGCGAGTGGCCGGATGATTGGAGCCATGGAACAGGACGAATTATGAACATCGGTGAGCAACAAAATGGAAAGCAAAGGATCAGTCTCGAACCACTGCTTGAAATTGTGCCGAATATTTTGAACGAGCATGTTCGCCTATGTGGGAGTAAGGAAGTATGTCGTCAGTTAACCGAAGGACTCGCACAAGCCGGCCTGCAACCGCGAAGTTTTCGAGCAGAGGCGTGGTAAAAAATCTTCAAAGTTCGAGCGTCTTCATTCGTTTTAGGATACATCGTCTTGCGCAGGAACTCGCTGTGGAATTTACGTAAGAAAAATATATAGAGGGCAAAAAAATGTGGAGCAGTGCGCTGGCTATAGATCGATTTTGTCGCTACTGCATAATATCTTGGCACCTCGTGCTGTAATCGTATTCACGCCTGTGCGAAGCGCGGTATAATACCGCTCAACTCTCTTATCGATATCGGCTGACTACAGTAAATTATTTTTACAACAATTCGAACAAGGACAACGACAGAATGGCTGGAAGCAATCCGTACATCGAACAGAGTGATATTGACGCCGCAACGCAACCGTATACCATAAATTTTATTGGTTCAGATTTGCGCGTCGAGGTGCAGGTTGATCCCGCGAAAATTCCCTATGGGCACACGGGACAGCCTGGGAGCATTTTGGATATTGCACTGGCTTTTGGCGTTGACATTGAGCATGCCTGCGGCGGGGTTTGTGCGTGTGCGACCTGCCATGTGATTGTGAAAGAGGGCATCGACTCTTGCAACGAAGGCACCGATGATGAGTATGATCAACTTGACGAAGCGCCAGGTGTAAGTTTGCAGTCACGGTTGAGTTGCCAATGTGTACCCAACGGAACTCAGAACCTCGTCGTTGAAATTCCTGCCTGGAATAAGAATTTGGTCAGGGAGCAGCATTAATTTTTATAACTTGCCCCATCGACCATTTTTTACGCTCGAGCGGTTTGTTCCCATGACTGATCCAAGGGCTTTGGCAAGGGCAACTGGGAGAGGTCTCGCCGGGCTTTGAACGAGCCGTTGCGGGCGTAAGTGTTTGATATTAATACGGAAACTGTCAACCGGAGAAGCTAGCATGATGGAGAAGCCAAATATTGTAGCGAAGAAACCGGTAATTCTCACGCTTGAAGCGGGAACATACTATTGGTGCCATTGCGGTCGATCTGTGACTCAACCATTTTGCGATGGATCTCACCAAGGGACGGAGTTTACGCCGAAAGCATTCGTGCTTGAGGAAGAGACAAAAGTTTGGGTATGTATGTGTAAGTATTCAAAAAACATACCGTTCTGCGATGGGGCGCACAAGGGTTTGTAAAAAGAATGAGTATTTCTTCGTTCGATCGGGCATATGATGTCATTGTGATTGGGGGGGGGCACGCAGGATGCGAGGCGGTCTTGGCTGCGGCAAAAATGGGGTGCCGGGCGCTTCTTCTCACTATGACGATCGACAGGATTGCTCAAATGTCTTGCAATCCAGCAGTTGGCGGTATTGCCAAAGGCCACTTAGTAAAGGAGATAGATGCGTTAGGTGGTGAAATGGGGCACAACACGGACTACGCCGGGATACAGTTTCGCATGTTGAATATGAGCAAGGGGCCGGCAGTTCGGGCGTTGCGAGTACAGACAGACATGGATATGTATAAGCAGGGGATGCAACGCACATTAGACCAGCAACCTCTGCTGGAAATTGCTGAGGGAACGGTTGAGCGGTTGCTCGTTAAAGGAGCGAGGGTCTGTGGGCTGACAAGCAGAGATAGAGGTGGGCGAAAAATACATTTCGGCGCGAAAGCTGTCGTCATGACATCCGGAACATTTCTCAAGGGATTAGCCCATATTGGGATGAATCATTTCCCCTCTGGGCGAGCTGGCGAGGCGTCAGCGGAATTGCTGTCTGATTGTATGCGTGATCTTGGTTTTGCGGTTGGGCGGCTCAAAACTGGCACACCTCCACGCCTCGATAAGGATTCCATAGACTTTGACGTTATGACCACGCAGTTTGGTGATGATCCACCAAAACCGTTTTCATACCGGACGGAACGTATTATGAATCCACAGCGATGCTGTCACCTCACCTATACCACTGAGGAAACGCATCGAATCATTGGAGACAATTTGGACAGGTCGCCGATATACAGCGGTGCCATCGATGCGATTGGCCCGCGATATTGTCCGTCGATCGAAGATAAAGTGGTGCGGTTTCCGGGTCGATCGGGGCATCAGGTATTTGTTGAGCCAGAAGGACTTGTAACAAACCAGTATTATCCCAATGGCATATCAACTAGCCTTCCCATTGATGTGCAGATCGCGTTTGTCCGAAGTATTCCAGGGTTAGAGCATGCGCATATTATTCGGCCAGGGTATGCGATCGAATACGATTATTTCCCTCCGAGGCAATTGCACCCAACATTGGAAACCAAGCTTGTTGAAGGTTTGTATCATGCGGGGCAAATCAACGGGACTTCTGGATATGAGGAGGCGGCAGCTCAGGGATTAATGGCTGGAATTAATGCAGCGATGAAGATTAAGGAACAACCACCAGTCATCCTCGATCGTTCCCAGGCATATATCGGGGTTCTCATCGACGACCTAATTACACAGGATGTCTCAGAACCGTATCGCATGTTTACCTCGCGTGCCGAGTATCGATTGCTATTGAGGCAGGACAATGCAGACCACCGGCTCATGGAGCATGGGTTTCGCCTTGGTTTGGTCTCGGAAGATGCGTACCGGCGGGTCGAGCAGAAACTTGCGGCCATTGAGGCCGAAATACAGTGGTTAGAATCGACTCGAGTTGGCTTTTACGCGGCAGGTCAATCCAAACTTCACGAGGCAGGGATAAATGGCCCGACCTCTCCCCTTTCGCTGGCACAGATATTGAGGCGGCCTGATGTTGGCTATGAGCGGTTGTTTGCTGCTTTGGAGCCAGGGCGCATTACTGAGGCAGAGATTATTGCGGAAATTGACAATCGCATAAAATACGATGGCTACATTCAGAGGCAGGTGGCGCAGATCTCCAAATTCAAGAAGATTGAGCGGCAGGTAATTCCGGGCGATTTCAATTATGACGACGTGCTTGGATTTTCATCTGAAGCACTGGAAAAACTGAAGTCTATTCGGCCGCATTCTATTGGGCAGGCCTCTCGCATTTCTGGCATGACTCCTGCCGCAATTTCCCTCCTCATGATCTCGATCGAGAAGGATAAACGCCTAAAGGAGGCAGGCGGAAGAGAAAAATTGTTCCACGTGGAACAATCTGGTTCCGTTTGACCCCATCCTGTGGTAGGATGCCATTTGACGGAATGGCGATGCCTAAATGCTCGATTTATACCATATATTGCGCCACGCAGTATATGGCATACTATATATTGGGGGTTTTGATTTTATGAGTTTTTGTGCATTTCGTCTGGCTGTGTGTGACTTCTCGTCTCAATGCCATACGGTGAACATTGCGGGAATCTACAGCTCGTATCTAGGTGAGGGAAGGGAAATGTGGTGGGACGTGTAGTTGCCGTTGCAAACCAAAAGGGAGGCGTTGGGAAAACGACCACTGCGGTAAATCTCGCGGCCTCGCTTGCAGATGCTGGCAAACGCGTGCTGTTGATCGATTTTGATCCGCAAGCCAATGCAACCAATGGGATCGGATTGAACGGATCTAACGGAGCCGGCGGAATCTATGATGCCATTGGGCAAACAAAATTGCCATCTGATGTTGTTCAAGATACCGCACTTGAAGGACTGAAACTGATTCCATCAACCCCTGCCTTGGCTGGCGCTGAATTGGAACTTGTAGATGTGCCTCACCGCGAAAACAGGTTAAAAAATATCTGCCTTGGTCTTGCTGCGCAGCATGACTTCATTCTGATTGATTGTCCTCCCTCTTTTGGGCTTCTCACTATCAATGCGCTGGTGGCTGCAGAGTCGGTCCTCATTCCGGTTCAGTGCGAGTATTACGCCATACACGGGCTTGGCCAGCTCATGGAAAATATTAATCGCGTCCGCCGGATCTATAATAAAAATCTTAGCATTGAAGGTATTTTGTTGACGATGTTGGATGCGAGGAACAATCTCTGCAACCAAGTGGCGCAAGAGATACGAACGACCTTTACTGACAGGGTTTTTGCCAGCGTGATTCCAAGAAATGTCGCTCTCGCTGAGGCTCCAAGCTATGGACGGCCAGTGTTGACCTACAATAATCATTCCGCTGGCGCGCGGGCATATATCGAACTTGCACATGAGGTTCTTGAAAAGGGGCATGACTTCTCCGGTCACTCTCCTGTTGCTTCATGACGGCGCGGGTGCGGTGCTTGAATCCTCACGTATGCCCTATACGTGCTGGTTTTGCGTTTCTCGCGTTTTACCCTGAGCCAACATCAAAACAACCTGAGGAGTTATGAATGGAAAAGAAAGCGTTGGGTAGAGGCTTAGATGCCATTTTCTCAAAAGACACACTCTTGTCCATTGAGACGCTTGATGAGCGGAAAGAGATTCGTGTCGATTGCGTCATTCCCAATCGGAATCAGCCCCGACGTCGTTTTTCCCAGCCAGAGATTGATGAGTTGGTGGAATCAATAAAACACAATGGAATTCTTCAACCGGTGTTGGTCCGAGAGACGCCAGATGAGAAGTTTGAACTCATTGCAGGGGAACGACGGTGGAGAGCGGCCTCTCTCGCCGGCCTTCACACCATTCCGGCAATGGTCAAGCAGGTTTCCGATCATGAGGTTATGGAATTAGCCCTAATTGAGAATATCCAACGTGCAGACTTGACTCCCATTGAGGTCGCACGGGCATATCAGCGTCTGATTCAAGAGTTCTCGCTTACCCAGGATCAGCTATCAACGCGTGTTGGAAAAACGCGGTCATCAGTGGCTAATATGTTGCGGCTCTTAACGTTGCCACATGGCGTTCAGGAGCTTGTGGAATCCGGAAGTCTTACGATGGGGCACGCCAAGGTTCTGCTTTCGCTGTCCAATATTGATGAGCAACAGGCGTGGGCAAAACGGGCGGTGCACGAGAAGTTGTCTGTACGAGACCTCGAGGGGCTTCTTCAGCCAAAAGCAAGACGGCCTCGCCCGGTCGCAAAACTAAAAGATCCTAACGCGACAAATGTCGAAGAGCAGCTTAAACGGCGCCTTGGAACAAATGCGAAGCTAACGACTGGACCAAAAGGCGGACGAATTTCTATTGACTATTACTCCCTCGAAGACCTGGAACGAATTCTTGAGATTATCCTCCGCTAAATGAATGAATGAATGAATGAATGAATGAATTACTTATGTGTATCATATCTAAATGTGTGAATGAATGTGAGCTTTTACACAGTACACCTTATATGTTATACGCAATCTCCTGGCTCTGCAAAATGTTTGACCCAGTCGTGGTTCTGTAGAAATCCGGATTGTTCTGAATCCGACCCAATCGGTCCAAAATGTGTCCCTGGTTGGAGTCCACACGTTTGGATGCATTCCTTCCCATGATCCGATTTGAGAAATCGGTTGTAGATAAATTTCGCAGGGCAGATCGAGCAGAACCGAGGTCTGCCCCTGATAGCTCTGAACGCATCGAATTTATCCCTGCATGATCTGACCAGATCCAGTGCGTATTTCGATTTGTCGCATTGGCTGA
>PBSN01000021.1 GCA_002726235.1 Nitrospiraceae bacterium | reverse complement strand
GGGGGGGGGGGGGGGGGTAAGCGTTATCATTCCGACTACTCTTCTCGCACGTTCACACGGCTACCGTCACACCGAACCCCAACTTATGCAACCGCCTGACGCCTTCGATACCAAGCAACATCTTCAGCTAAGGCCTCCCGATAGTAGTCAGGGAGACGCCCAACTAGCCTACTCAAACGCTCCCCACGCACCGGATTCGACGTCGATATTTTTCGCACATCTGAAACCTTAAAACTCGTCCGCATCCCCAGCAAGGCCAGCAGAGAAAAAACGGTCGCTACCGGATATACCAACGCTAACGGAATATGGCGTGGTGGAGCCACACCAAGAAGACTAGCGATATCAGCCGCGAGGTTTTCCAAGGTTGGAGAATGAGGATCCACTACATCGACGACGGTCAAGCGCTCTCTCGACTCGACCAATGCACAAAGAGCTTCGGCAACTAATGGAGCTGCAGAAATAGAGCGACTATTGCCACCATCCCCGAGTATTCGAAAATAGCCCTTATCAATCAGTGCAATGATCTTCTGGATCACGCCAGTGTCTCGATCACCATAAATAAGTCCGGGTCGAATGGTAATTACCGCTGGACCTCCATTAGCAACCCCAACCGTGAGAACTTGCTCAGCCTCAGCCTTCGTGCAAGCATAGGCATCTTCCGGCATAACCGGAGTATATTCGTCACAAGGTTTTTTTAGGCTATCCCCGTATACAGAGAGGGAACTTACAAATAAGAACCGCTTCACGCTAGCAGTGGCCGCAAGCGCATAGAGTTGTTGCACAGCTTCGACATTGACTTTCCATAAACTATTGGCACCGTAGTTACTGGACGGCCTATGAGGCATCTCGCCCGCCACGTGAAATACATTCTGACAGACTGCTAGGTCAGTTGAAACACCCTTATCCCACCCCCCTGCGGTAAAATCACAACAGACTAGCCTCACCCCTGATGAACTAAATAAGGGGTCACCGGCCAGAGATTCAGGACAACGCACAGCGCAGATAAGATCACGGCCCCGGGCCAACAACCGTCGCACCAGATAACGCCCAACGCAGCCGGTTGCCCCAGTTACAAAATCTGGCATAACTCCACCTCAATTATCGGCCAAGCGAACTTTAGACATGTTCTCCTGAGATGCTGCAGGCAACCCGTAAAGATCAAGTGGTGTGGGTTTGTTTTCACTAGCCTCAGGTCCTTGCCGTAACTCCCATGTTAAAGTCGAGTTTGCCTCTTCAAAGCCGACCGGCACATCAAAAAAGTCCCCTTTACAATTCTGCGCCCACGCACGCGAAAAAGCGCTAGCCTTATGAGGCTTCAACCGCAACATAACGTAGAAAAATGCCTTAATAGCATCCCGTACCTGCATCCTGCTCCGCATCCGCTTCAGGCGCGTCTTGATGGGTCCCCAACGGAAAAAATAACGCCTGTGTGCTTCATCGTAGAACGAGAAAACCTGTTGGGCGGTCACGGTTGGCAACTTAAGAAGAAACGTGGAAAGTTCATATTCAGTCCACTCTTCTGTCACCAACACGCCGTTCTCCTTGGCCCACTTGTACAGTTGAGTTCCCGGATAAGGAGTATTGATGTGAAAGTTGACCAGCTCGGCATCCAGTTCCATGGCAAATCGCAATGAATCCATCATGGTCTCTGTCGTTTCACCGACATTCCCCAAGATAAATGACCCACGGACATCCAACCCGCATTTCTGAGCAATGCGTACAGCCCGCTTGGTGCGATCGAGGGAAATAGTTTTGCGCAGTAGCTCAAGGATCTTCATGTTCCCCGACTCCACTCCGACCAGTACTTGGTGACAGCCAGCATCCCTCATGGCATGCCCCATTTCCTCATTAAAGCAGTCTGCCCGAATGTAAGCCGTCCAAACTACATCCAGGTTGGCCTCTTTCATGAGACGGCAAAATTCTTTCACGTTCTTGACCATCACTGTAAAGGTGTCATCAAAGAACTCAACTTCGCGAATGCCATAGGTTTCATGCAAATAGCGAATATCTTCGGCCACGCGCGCCGCCGAGCGAGTTCGAAGAGTAGTATTGGCAGAATTGCAAAAGGTGCATTTCCCAGGACAGCCCCGCGTCATCATCATATTTATGGCAGGAAGGTTTTTATAGGCCCCGATTGCCGGATAGTAGAGATGCATTGGCACCAAATGATAAGCCGCCCGCGGATATTTATCGAGGTCCATAATCACTTCGGCCGGCGAATTATAAGTTACAGAAGTCCCTTCCCGGTAACAAATACCATTCACCGTTCGAGGATCTTCCGCATGCAAAAGGTTGAGAAAAACTTCCTCGCCATCCCCGCGCACCACAAAGTCCACCGAACTGTTAGCAAGGGTTTCCTCAGGGACGGCTTCGGCATGAACACCCCCAAAGACGACCTGACAGTCTGGGCAAGTTGATTTCACCAAGCGAGCAATCCTATGAGCCGTGATGGATGTTGCGGTCAACACAGTTACCCCTACCCACTTGGGATTGGCACGACGAATGGCATCGCACACCTCATGATCAATCAACCGCTCCACGTGAGCGTCCAACACTTGCACCTGGCGACCCTGGGACTCAAGATAGGCAGCTATGGACAGGATAGAGAGCGGTGGCATGGCATGCTTCATGCCAGACCGAATATTCTGCGTCTTCGACACCCACGGTGGGTTTATGAAGAGCACTTCGCAGGGACGAATATCCTTCGAGGTTGGACCTTTCGTAGCAATTGTTTCCTTACCCACTGGGCATCTTCACTTTTCTACACAGATGAGAAAACTTGAGGGTTTAATCCACGTCCGTACCACCCACAAACAACCATGTCACGGCCAACGGTTGCTTCGGTGAAAAAATATCCTGATGTGAACACACTCAAGAAAGCAAGACCAAAGGGCAACTGCTCTTGATAAGAATGTCTTTCCTTCATAGCAATAAATTCAGCACTTTTTAGTTGAAGCGGTAAAGGAACCGACCGCTATCAACAATCATTGCAGAAAATTTCACATCCCCACTGACATTGCTTCCAAAAAACGCCCATTGCACCAATGTATAGCAGCCTTTCAACCAATCTCAAGCAAGCAGTCGTCTATACATATCGGACACAAAAAGATTCCGCGAATCAACCCTTCGCTTCACTTGCAAAAACTCCTGGTAACGCGGGTACATCTGCACAAAAAGGTCTCTTGGCAACGTTTCATCTTTCGCAAGAAACGCCATACCCCCTTGGCCTGCGACGTAATCATATAGTCTCCTAGTAAACCGCACAACCGATTGCCTATCTCTTCCACGTAGAGCGATATCGATTCCAATGCTGTAACCATCACCCGCATAGGACAGAGGAAAGTCGCTTGGCTTGTGGGATTTCACTGCACACAGCAGTGATTGAGCCTGTTCAGTGCGGCACATATTCAGAATCTCAGCAAGCATCTCATTGCCTTTATGGCGAGGGATCATAGGCTGGAACTCTAGATATCCATAAGGCCTGTACAAATGTTTCCATCCTGGGATCTTATTCAACATAAAGTTAAAATCGGTGAAAAGCGCTTTCCCCGTCCGCCGTCCACCCCATTGATCACGTCGATACTTCGCCGCATTTGCTACTTGGATCATCCTAGGACGGAAAAATGGACGGACCATCGACCAGGTAAAGGTAGCTGGAAACAGACCAAAAATGCTCCTAGGTACCGTCAATGAGCGCTCAAGCTCCAACGAGTCAATGTCCTCCCTCACGTCTAACCAGCGCGCTATTTCGACAGTGCCTCGTCCAAGCCCCTTGCCATTAGCAAACGCATCAACCCATGAGATGATAAAATCCGAGGATTCTTTGGCCCGCTCCATAACCTCAAGGGACTCATTCAAATCCCTCACCGGAATAGTCGTAACCTCGACAAAAGCCGAGGGAACGCGTTGCAACTGCAAGGTTACTTCCACAAGCACACCAAGCAGCCCCAGCCCGGCTACAACAGATCGAAAAAGCTCATAATCCCCATTTCTGTCAACCGTGACTACCTCACCCTGCGACGTGAGCAATTTCAATGCAAGCACGTGGTTACCAAAATTTCCAACTTTCCACGAGTCCTTGCCGTGAACATCATTCGAGACGGCACCAGCAACCGTCACGCCCATCCCCCCCACGCAGGCACTAAGAGTCCAGCGTGCGAGCAACACCTTGCTTAAGATTTGAGCAAAAGTGACTCCAGGCTCGACGACCAACTCCCCGTTCTCCCTATCCCATGTGAGAATCCGATTCATCCTGCTCATATCCAGAACGATTTCCCCATTGTTGAGGATCGCGTCAGCATAACTATGCCCAGCCCCACGCGGACAGACCGTGAGTCCATGTTGACGAGCAAACCCAAGAACCGCCTGGCATTCCTCCAGAGACGTCGGACGTGCCACAAGAGATCGAGTCTTCCTCGTTTCCGCCCAAGCCATCACTGTTTCCCACTTCAAGCCAGGGTTATTTGCATCGCCGGCAATTGGCTGGAAAACTCTAGTCAATTCGCGTTCCTTGATCACACGTGTACCCGAGATCCCGCGACCAGTAATACTCCAACTGTGATAACAAATATCCCTGCCCACTGCTGTGGATTAATTGACTCCGACAAGAGAAAGTAAGCCGCCAAAGGCACCAATATGTATGTGGCCGACAAAAGCGGGTAGACAAAGCTCAAATTGGCCCTGGAGAGTACAATCAACCAAATTCCAAAATCGATGATATACACCAGCACAGCCAGCACAATAAGTGGCGTTGTCACTACCTTGAAAATCACCTCCACCGGGAACATGAGCTGCTCCATGCCCACACGCCCGACCTGTGTCATTCCTACCTTTAAGCACAATTGGCCAATCACGCTCATGCCTATCGCTATTGCCACTAGAAAAAGAGTCTTCATCATGGGATTAAATCTCCTTGCATCAGCTTATTGGCAACCAAATGGTTACGCTTATGATGGTTTCAGGTAACGAAATGCAACCCCTTCAAGGCGCCGCAAAAAAATGTGCAACAGTGTATTGGCCACGGAAAGAAGGTTCCTGATGGTGAAAGCTTTAGAGAAGCCACTTTCTCGATCGCTGTTCGAAATTTGCACCTCTCTCACAGAAATACCTTCATCGAGTAGCCGACAAAGCAGCTCTGCCTGGTAGCCAAACCCTGCAGTTTCTGAAAACCACATCCAAACATTTTCGGTTTTATGCAACACAGGCCCATTGTAGTATTTAAGACGATGCCCACTAAGCAAATTGACAAAGTGTGTGAATGTCGCGCTCAAGATTTTTCGAGGGATCGTTCGTGTTTCATTGATCCCAAAGTAGGGGACAATCGCATCCGCCTCTCCCACATGTGCCAGAATTTCTCGAATTGATTCCATCGGCTCAGCAGCATCCCCATTGACGAGCATGAAGTATTCATTCGTAGCCCGATGGGCCGCGATGAAATAGTTCCGCCCAAGCCCACGGCAAAATCGGTTACGGATAATTTCTATCCGTGTCCCCGGATACCGCCTGCAACTGTGTAAGACTTCAGCAACCGTCCCGTCATGCGAAGCGTCATCGACAATCAGAATCTCATAGGGATTCCTCAACTGGCTCATCACCTCGACGATCGTGTCGATGCTTCGGCCGACGTTTCCCTCCTCATTCAAGCAAGGCACGAAAAAGCTGATAGATGCACTCAACGTTGCCTCACGTATAGCCCTATCCCTCCAACACTGTCCCTAAAAGGCGACTCATTCCCTTTGCGCTTTGAGCGAGCAAACGCCCTTTTTTGGTGAGAATGACAAATTCTCCCGAGACTTTAACAAAGCCACTTTCATGCATGAGTCGAATCCGATCTTCAAAGCGCGACGAGGTAGAGTACTCATCAATGATGGACTGTAGCTCAAGCGATTGATGCCCGCCCTGACGCAGATGCGTTAGGAGAGTCAGTGAAACCGACCGCACAATACCGGCATAAAGGAAGAAGTAAAGAACAACGAGCAGGACGTCAATCCACAGAAGCGCCCACCGTGCTTCGTCAACAATCTCGCAGACGAGAATGCCGACGGTAAAGGAAACGGCAACCCCAATAATCGCCAAGACAAATAGGAGCCCAATCCGTGGATTATTTGAAGCCGAACATCTCCACCATAAGACGTGCAACCCTACAAAAGTCGCCGCGCCAATCCCGGCCGACATCAGAACAGGCCAAATCAAACCCTGAAACTACCCAACCCTCTCCAACCGAAGAAGGCTTCGTGCAAAAACGGCAATCGTCGCACAAGCTCGACCGATAGGAGTAAGTGGCCCGACTTTCCGCCCATCAAACTGTAAAAATCCAAGATCTGCAAGCGACTTGAGGCGCTTCACGATTAAGCCAGATAGACTCAGCCCACCCCCATAACTTCCCTTCAATTGCTGGATACCTAAGCATCCATCACGCTCAAGAAGATCAATCACGATACGGAGCGAATACCCGCGAGACAACAAAGCCCGAAATTCAACGTAAACTATGATCCCAGCCAGATACAATGCGATAGCACCCAACGTTATAGTCAGTGGCCACGCATAGGAAACTTCCGTAAAGCGGAGTTCAAGCAAGTACCAAAGAAAACCAATCCCAACGATAAACGGCACACTCAGAATCAGTTTTGACTGCTCGGGTATCTGAAAGCAACTCCTGATAGAAAGAAGCCCCCGATGAAGTAGCACAGCACCACAGAAGGTCATGGCAACGTATGAAAAAATTTCAAACATGCCTTATTCGTACTGGTCTCACGCAAATGCGATCACTGGACGCCCAGGATCTTCACCCGACAGCGAAGCAATAGCCTCATTGACAGCATCAAGAGGATATCGACGTCCAAGGAGTAAATGACCATTCAGTTTCCCGGTTTCAACCAATCTGACAATTTGTGGAATATCTTCCTCTGGAGTAATACCTCCCCCCCAACTTCCACCAACCCATCGCCCTTTAATCAAATCGAAAGGATCAAGACTGAATTTTGTTCCAACTTCAACATTGCCCGCGATAACAACTTTGCCACCCTTTGGCTTCGCGATGCGAACTGCCACTTCCATGGCCTCGACTGCCCCAGCACACTCCACTACCAAATCACACCCGACACCCTGGGTGATTCTGAGCACGGTTTCTTCAACATCCTCAGTTCCAGCATTGATAGTGTGACCCGCACCCAACGCCAATGCCCTCGTTAATCTTGAATCGTGAAGGTCGATAACGATAATTCGACCCCACCCAGCATATAGAGCCCCACAAACCGCGGAAAGTCCTACACCACCAGCCCCAATAATGCCCACCGTGTTCTGTGAACTCCCAGGCATAGCATTCCACACTGTTCCAGCGCCCGTTGGAATCGCGCATCCAGCAAGAACAGCATCTTCAGGAGGAACAGCAGGATGGACACGAGTGACACATTGTTCGGACACCACCGCTTTTTCACAGAACGTAGCAATAGGTCCTGCATTCACCGCACCCTGACTTGACGTATATTGGACCGGTGCAATCGTCATGCCTTTTCCCCGAATCCAAGAAAGAACGACTTGATCGCCAACAACTGCTTTCGTTACGCCGGGACCGATACCATCAACCACGCCAACTCCCTCATGCCCTAAGAGATGAGGAAGGAACCGATCAGGGCCTCGGCTCCCCGAAATCTCAAGTTTTTGTGTATGACAGACTCCCGCTAACTGCATCCTGACAAGAACCTGCCCTGACCCCAAACATGGCAAAGCCACCTCTTCAATACTCAACGGGTATCCAATTTTTCGTAACACTGCTGCCTTCATACAAGACCTACACGGATCATTCGGCGATAAACCAGTAGGAGTCTCCAGTATAGCCAACCTCAATAAAAAGCTTTTCCCAGTCGTCAACGTGCATATAAGTCAGGGCAGTCAAATTCCACATAAGCATGCGTCTACGTTCGTCGTCACTACGCCACGCGTCAACAACGATGAACGCGTGAGCCTTGCTCACGCGCTGGATTTCGCGTATCGCTTGCTTACATTCCTCCAACGGTAAATTGTGTACAGTGTTGATCGAAATCACCAAATCAAATGACTTGTCCTCATACGGCAATTCCTTCGCGTTTCCCACACTGACGAATGAACGCATATCGTCAATGGCCTGTTCAATTGCGTATTCAGAAATGTCGACCCCGGCGACCGTGAGATCTGGCATCAACGCTTTAAAATCATGTAGCATGAAGCCCTTCCCACATCCAACATCAAGCACATGGGCATTGTCATGGAGCCGGTAATAGTCGCGAAATCGCCGAACGGTCGCCTCCCAGAATCGAGGATGATAGGAATAACCACCATACCCATGGAGACGATCCCCATCAAAAAATTCCTTTCCAAATTGCCTCGCAATCGCCCGATCATTATCGGTGGTTTTTGCCACACGTTCCTCAATGGGTCGCGTGGACCGAGGATAGCAATCCATTAAATTAATTTCAGCCATGACGGTCCATGTCCTCCATGAGAGTCGATGTCGAAATATATTTTGCAATGCCGTGTTGCACCGGCATCAACTGAAGATCAGGGAACCGGCTGCGCATCGCGGTGGCATCGAAGATCAGATCACCAACCTGTTGAGAATCGGCATCGACGAACTCGATGGCCGGCGACAGCCTTGTAGCAGCAGAAAGCATGTGGACCAACTCAATAACTGTGATGCTCTGCCCAGTGACAATGTTGAGAGTTCCAGTGAACGGCTGCTCGAGAACCCGGCGCACAACCGAACAAAGATCACCCACCTCCAAGAAATCACGACGAACGCGTCCATCGCCGACAATTTTGACTCTCCCATCCCGGCACATTTGCTGGAACAACCGCCCCACAACACTGAGTGCCTGATCTCCAGACCCATACACTCCCGGCAAACGCAAAATTGCAGCCGGACAGGATTCTAGCCCTGGAAGCGCCAATAGGTATTCCCCGCAAAGCTTTGATATCCCGTATGAATTATGAGGTCTTGATGGCGAATTCTCTGATATAGGCAACTTCGGGTGAGACCCATACACATCAACTGAACTCAGGTACACCACCGAATCAAGTTGCTGCCGCGGAACAGCATGAAGAAAGTTCTGAATCATTCTGATGTTTTGAGTCATGGAATCAAAGGACTGCCCCCGCTGCCGTGTTCGCGCGGCACAAAATACCACCTGAAAACGACCCGTCACTCCAGAAAAATATTCTGCAACCTGCTCCATATCCAAAAGATCGCACTGCGCCGATGAGATGCCTTCCGCGTTAACATCAGCCTGCCTCAGCCTCAAGAGAATTTCTGCTCCGAGAAACCCGCTGTGTCCAAGCACAACAACACGAGCATCGCACGGCCGATGATCCCCTCGAGTCATTAAAACCAATGCTCATATTCGAGAGGCCGATGACGAATATCATCCCAGTGTTGTTCCACCCACTCGATAACCTCATCGACTCCACGCTGGAGACTAATCTGCGGAATCCATCCAAGCTCTTGCCTCGCGCGACTAGAATCAATCGTATACGCGGCATCCTGACCAACCCTCTCCGCCACATCGATTGTCACATCCTGAAAAACATAATTCATGCGCTTACAAATCATGCGGACAAGCTCGCGAATACTTATACTTTCATCCGGCGAAAGATGGTAGATTGCCCCATTCTTTCCTTTCTGCAACGCTGTCAGCTCCCCACGAGAAACATCGCGAATGTGGATATACGACTTGATTGCCGCTCCTCCACCATGGAGTTCGATTTTTCGACCAAGCTTGAGATACATCACCGTACGGGGAATGATGCGATAGAGCTGTTGGTAAGCACCATAAACATTAGTCGCACGAATCATCACCATTGGGAACTTGAAGCTCTTGACAAGCGTAAACAGGAAGAGATCGCCCGCTGCTTTCGACACCGCATACGGTGTACTCGGATTAAGCGGTGCATCTTCCGTTATATACCCCTGACAACTCCCGTAGACCTCCGGGGTTGAGATATGGACATACCGCTTAAGATAGTCTGCTGTTTTCAAATGATCGGTAAGCCGTACGAGACTCACGGCATTCGTGTAAAACCACTGTTCGGGGTTTTTCCAGCTATAACCAGGCTCCAACAATGCCGCAAAGTTTACCACGTAGTCTGGCTGCTCGAGATCAAGCAGATCAAGCAGCTGAGGCATGTCCTGATTCAGATCGATTTGGGCAAAACAAAATTGCTTAGTGTCCATCCGTTTATATGGAAGAAAAACTGGAGCCTTTTCTGGAGATCGACTGATCCCGATGATCTTATTTTTTGGATTTTCCAGCAAGAGATCAATAAAATCGCTTCCCGAAAACGAATTGCTACCGACCACCACATATTTGTGTCCAGAACCCACAGCACCAACCTGAACATTCATCCGCGGTAGAAACGGACAACTGCATTGATCACGTGATCGATTTCATCCTCGGTCAAATGTTGATGAACTGGTAGCGTCAGGACCTTGCTGCAATATCTTTCGCAGGCTGGAAAGTCCCCGGCCTTGTACCCCAATGCTGCTGCTGCCTTCTGAAGATGAAGAGGGATAGGATAATGAACCTTTGCCTCAATACCATCCTCGTTGAGCGCTCGCAAAAGCTCATCTCGTTTTTCCACCATCATTAAATAGAGGTGATAGACCTGTTTCACGTGTGCCCGACGCGGTGGCAACTCAATACAGTCTGAAATCTGTGCAAATGCAGCATCATATCGGCCGGCATTGCGAATCCGCTGCCGCGTAATGGCTTCAGTTTGCTCAATGAGTACGTTCCCAACAGCCGCCTGAACGGAGTCTAAGCGAGAATTACGTCCGAACACCTCGACGTCATCTCGCGTGGTTAAGCCATGGTTTCGGTGTAATCGCAATTTCTCAGCGAACTCGGCAGACTGCGTCATAATCACGCCGCCATCTCCCCAGACATTAAGATTCTTGAGCGGATGAAGGCTAAACGCCACAGCATCCCCCCATGACCCCACTGGTTTCTCATTGATACTCGCCAGAATAGCTTGCGCAGCATCCTCAACCACAGCCAGGTGATGGTGCGTTGCAATATCCATAATCGCGAACATGTCAGCAGGTGTCCCGCCCCAGTGCACCGGCACGATTGCCTTCGTGCGAGGGGTAAGAGCTGCCTCAATCGCATCAACTCGGATATTGAATTCTTGATCAATGTCTACAAACACCGGGCGAGCGCCAGTCGCTACAATCGCACCGACAGTGGCTATAAACGTATTCGGTGCGGTAATTACCTCATCTCCCTTGCCAATTCCAAGCATCTCCAATGACATGATGATCGCATCTGTTCCAGACCCCACCCCAACCGCATGAGGAAGCCCACAGAGTGTCGCAAAGCGTTCCTCGAACTCTCTGACAGGCTGGCCAAGGGTAAAGTCGCCAGCTTCCACGACCTGTCGAATCGCGGCAAGGTACTGTTCAACATCCGCGAACTGACGGTCTAAATACGAGTATGGAACCATCAATACCCTTCCCTTCTCTCACAGCTAAGCATGATAAAATTCACGGATACCCATCACAACGGCTTCCAACTCCACCTCAGTTAACTCTGGGTACACGGGCAAACTCAAGATTTGATCTGCCTGTTGTTCGGCCACAGGAAACGATCCACGATGATAACCAAGAGTGGCCGCGACAGATTGCAGATGGATCGGAGTGGGATAGTGAATTGCCGTACCGATGCCTCGCAATTCGAGATGATCCTTCAACTCATTCCGCCGATCTGCCTGAATCACAAATGTGTGATACACGGCCCGCTCATGAGGACTATCCTCAGGAACTTGCACTCCTGCAACGTCCCTCAAGGCCTTTTGATAGTATGCCCCATTTGCCCGACGTCGTTCAGTCCAATCCTCAATATACCGAAGCTTCACAAGCAAAATCGCTGCCTGCAATGTATCCAACCGCGAGTTTCCACTCCACTCAACACAGTCATTTCTGTTCTTCAGGCCAAGATTTCCCAGAAGCCTTACGCGTTCTTGAAGCCTTTCACGGTTGGTGGTGATGACGCCACCATCACCACAGGCATTGAGCGTCTTCAAAGGATGAAGGCTAAAACAACCAATCGTTCCAATTCCTCCGACCCGCTGACCATCATATTCGGCTAACACAGCTTGGGCACAATCTTCAATGATAGGAACGCCGTGTTGTTCGGCAACATGAATGATCTCGTTCATGCTGGCTGGACGACCCGTCATATGCACCAGCAAGATCGCGCGTGTCCTCGATGTAATCGCCCGTTCCAGTTGAGCCGGATCCATGTTGTAGTCGCCCTGCACATCAACGAAGACTGGCCGGGCACCGACAAGCATGATGCAACTGGTTGTAGAGACGAAGGAGTTGGGAACGGTGACAACTTCATGTCCATCTCCAATTTCCAAAGCTCGGAGGGCAAGGATCAGTGCATCTGTTCCGGAGTTCGTTCCAACCGCAAAACGCGTCCCACATAACTGTGCAAATTGATTTTCAAACTGGTCGACTTCAGTGCCAAGAACGAACTGTCCATGTTCTAAGATATGCTTCACGGCATCAAGCAACTCAACCTTGAGTGGCGCGTGCTGCGCAGACAAATTGACGTAGGGAACCATCACGCGACCTTCAAAATGGCCCGGTGAATGAACTGTCAGGGATATCGGCGTGCACCAGATGCGCCCAGTCTTGTTCAAAGTCATCGCTGTCAACCACATCCCCAAACATTGCATTGACCTTGCGAAGGATAGTGCAACTATTGGGATAATAGCTTCGTGTCAACCCAGGGCTTGAAGGGACCGGATAATCGGGCAAGGTGATACGCTGCGGAGAACTCAAAAGTCGAATGCCTTGCTCCACGACAGATGCAATAATTTCGGCTGCCAGACCATAGGTTCTCCATGCCGTATCGACAACCAGCAGCCGATGAGTTTTTCTGACAGACGTCAAGATGGTTGCCTGATCCAATGGCCGCACCGTCCTGAGATCGATGAGGTCCACACCAATACCCATGTCTTTGAGACGAGGCAGCACTTTTCGAGCTTCAAGAGCCATGAGCGAATGAGTTACAATCGTCAGATCATCTCCTTGGCTTACCAACTCTGCGCTGTCTAACTTAATTTCGTAATAGGTTTCCGGAACAGAACCTTTGGTGCCATGCAGCCACCGATGCTCAATGAATATCACCGGATTTGGATCAGCAATCGCTCCTAATAAGAGCCCTTTGGCCTGGCACGCCGTCGACGGCATAACGACCTTGAGACCGGGAATATGAGCATAGAGGGTATGAAGATTTTGTGAGTGTTGCGGCCCCTGCCCCCATCCCTGCCCAACGACAGCTCGAACGACCAATGGCACCGATTGCTGCCCTCCGAACATGTAGTGCCACTTCGCAGCATTATTCAGCAACTGCTCCATTGAATAAGTCATGAAATCCATTCGCTGGTGGGTCATGATCGGACGGAGCCCGACTAACGCCGCTCCAATCAAAATCCCAGTCATGCCGTTCTCCGACACCGGCATGTCCATCACTCGCGTAGAACCAAAGCGATCTCTTAGCCCAGTTGTCGTACCGAATGTCCCTTTTGGATCAGGCACGCCTTCCCCAATAATAAACACGCGATCATCGCGTTCCATCGCAAGCACTTGCGCCTCTCGGATAGCCTCCGCAAAGGTGAGAATCCGTTCCGTCTTTACCACTTCACTTGTAGACATGTCGCCCAAGCTGCCCCTTATGCGGGAAGGGCGACGTTTGTGCAAACGCAAACGCCGCATCGATCTCCTTCATGAACTCACGCTCTAGACCGCTGAAAAAAGAGTCAGGGATGCCCGATTGCTTCAGTTCGCGAACCATCCGATCAATAGGGTCTCTGTCTTTCCATGACAAAAACTCCTCTTCAGATCGGTAGCCCAAATGGTTATCATAGTGAGGGCCACAATGTTCCCGCCATCGATAGGTATCCAATTGCACAAAAATTGGCCGTGCTTCCCGCCGCATCGACGCCACGATGTCGTTCAACCGAAAATAGGACGATTCCACGTCATTTCCATCCAAGTGGTGGTGCTCCATCTCATGGGCCTGAGCCATCCGAGTCAGTTCTCGACTTGGCTGGCGACTATCTAAGTGGGTATACACAGAGTAGAGGTTATTTTCGCACACAAAAAGAACACGCAGTTTGCTAAGCGACGCGAAATTCATACTCTCGTGAAATACCCCTTCCTCGATAGCCGCATCTCCAAAGAACAATGCTGTTACCCGAGTCTCCCCTTTGAGAGCAACTCCAAATGCAACCCCTACACCAAGCGGAATGGCACTACCTACAATTGGCGTACACCCCTGAACCCCTGCAGCAAGATCAATCAAATGCATGGATCCTCCGATGCCTTTTGCACAGCCGGTTGCCTTTCCATGAATTTCAGCGATCATCGCATTCAAATCGCCCCCTTTTGCAAGGTAGTGGGCATGACAACGATGGTTGCTTACCACATAATCACTTTGTTCGAGGTTGCCGCACACCGCCACGGCGATGCCTTCTTGGCCAATACTTAAATGAACTGGACACCGCATCTCCCCCTCTACATACCGTTCAGCAATCGCCTCTTCAACGAGACGAATACGTAAACACTGCCGATAGAGCAAAAGTTTTTCCTCAACTCGCAGGTTCACTGCAACACGAGTTCCTGCATGCGTTTAATATTATGATAGAGCGGGTTTTCGAGACCATCCTGTATCAACCCCTGACGATAAGCATCAGTCAATCCCCGAATAGCGTCCTCGATCGTACATTGCGCCTCGAACCCAAGCTGACACTTAATTTTCTCTGAATTCACGTGATAGGACCGCGTGTCCGCAGATGGAACATACTCCAGCTCAATCTTTTCATCACCTATAACAGTTTTGACCTTCATCGCGATGTTCTCCACAGTGTCATTCTGATATCCAGCATTGAATACCTGCCTGCGAAGAGATTCCTTGTCCGCATCCAATAGCAGACGGTACACGCGACTCATATCGTTGATATGAATATTGGGTCTGAGTTGTTTTCCACCAAAAATCTTGATCTTTTGATTCTCTAACGCATGTATAGTCAAGATATTGACTGTGAGATCGAGGCGTAAACGTCGAGCATACCCACAGACTGTCGCAGGCCGCACAATTGTCCAGATAACCCCAGTCGAGTTATTCCACTCCTGAAGTTTATACTCACATTCAAGCTTGAATCTCGAATAATCCGTAAGCGGGGTCGTGGGGGATTTCTCCGTCACATCTAGTTCTCCACGCAAACCATAAACACTCGATGAGCTCGCGTAGATAAATCGTCGTACTGAAGACCTTTCCAATGCGTCAAGAATAAGGCCAAACGCATCCAGGTTTATCGACTTTCCCAAAGCAGGGTTGAGTTCAAAACTCGGATCATTCGAAATACAGGCCAGATGAATAACAGCATCTGTGCCAAAAAAAACGTCATCCAAAGCCGACGGATCGCGGACATCCCCCTTGATGCAAACCAGCCCATCCTCAGAAGAATATCGATCAAAAATCTTATCCCCATAAAGAAATAGATCAAGGACTTTTACCCGATATCCCGCATCAAGGAGATCCGGGACGAGTACACTCCCTACATACCCGCCTCCCCCGGTAATCGCAACAGTTCCCTTGGACTCCCTCATATCAATTCAGAGCAGTAACGGTGGTGTGTTTATTTCAACAAGGCGCTAATAGCTTTTTGCAGTGGGATTTTGGAGACTGGCTCACGATTGCCTACCATCCCAACCGCAATCGCGCCAACAACATTGCCAATGAACGCAATAACATCCATGGGAACTTCAGCAGCGACAAGAGGAGCTGTAATTGACAAAAAAGCATCTCCGGCCCCCATACGATCCACCACGGTGGATGCAAAGGCAGGAACTTTGACATACCCCTCGCGTTCACTAAATCCCAAACATCCGTTGAGACCTCGCGTAATGATCACCTTGCGAGAACGGGTGGTCTTTGTCATTACCGCAATTAGCTCCTCCACACTGCCATACCTATTCCGTGTCTCTAAGCGCAACTCCGGCTCATCAATACAGACATAATCCACCGACGAATATTTTCCGATAGTGTTGTATCCAGTATTGCCTGCATTAGTTTGAGTATTCACTGCAAGGAATCGCGCCTTCGCGGTAACAAAGTCAATGAGTGGTTTAGAGAGCAGACCGTGACCAAAATCAGCCACAAAGACCATGTCGAACTTGTCGAGATCAGAGCACAACGTCATGAACTCCTGCATTTGATCGAGATCGAGAGGATCGTCATTGATCTCATACATCTCAAACAGTTTCACCATTGGTTGTGATTCAAGAAATCGCCGTTTGACGATCGTTGGACTCTCTTTCTTAAGAATTCGCTCAATCCGCACGTTGGGCAAAACCTTCCGATGAAGAAAATCTGCGTGCTCGTCATTTGCACCAAAGGCTGTATACAGCGTGACCTCATCTACATAAGAGGCGACGTGATTAGCAATGGCAACGGCCCCTCCAGCAAAAAGCTCGGTCTCGACATGTTTGAGCGCAATGATTGCCTCCTTGCCTGATTTCCCAATTGAACGACCATACTGATACTCATCAATAATGGTCTCCCCAATTACCGCCACGCGAAACGCGTTGGGGCGAGAAAGAAATTCAAAGACGTTCTGCTCCGTATACCGTGAGGTAAACGTGGTGAGAAATGACTTCGCCTCGTCAGAGAGGATTGGGAGGTGTTTATTGATAATATTTGAAGAAGAGAACGTCTCTTCATCGGTGTAAATGATCGTTCCTCCCCCAGCCTCAACTGCAGTCTTTTCAAACGTTATTCCACCAGTAATGTCGTCACCGTGTTCCCTATACTCTTTTCCTTTCACATAACAATCAGGCCTAATAAGCTCTATCGTTTTCATCGCAGTCGCCCATTTATTGATCGCCACATAATCCACAATCTCTAGCGCAGCAATGGCTTCGGCACGATGGTCAGCCGTAAAGACCGGTTGATGGGGCCCCTTCTTCACAAACTCATCCGCTGTAATGGTCACAACCAGAACATCACCATATTTCTTTGCAGCTCGGAAATGCTTAACATGTCCAAGGTGGAGAACGTCAAAGACACCGTGACAATGCACGATATGCTTCCCAGTGATCCTCAATGGCTTGAGCACCTCCGGCAACGCTTCCAATTTCACGACCTTACTGTTCACAAGTATTCACATCGAAATAAACTTACAGCTCATGGGCGTCAAGGAGTCTATCAGGCAAGGCGCGAAAAACACCCACATCGGATTATAGATTATATGTGAGTGATAAATACCGTAACAAGGCGGGATGGATCAGTGCCAAGAAATGGACAGCTGTGTTGATGTGCACCATCAACCATGTTTTTCTCCAAGATATTTAAACCAGTCAACCGAAGCGACCCGGATACTTTCCGGATCCCAGACTGGGGCCTCCCGCCAATATTCGATATTGGCAAGCATTTGCGCTACGCCCTGTTCAAACAATACTTGAGGCCGCCAACCAAGCGTGTTCCTAATTTTTGAGATATCCGCCCAGGTGCAGTCAGGCTCACCAGGCCTCCTCGGAATATAAGTCACTTCACCATCAAGAAGAGTCACAAGCTGGTTGATGCTATAGGTCTTCCCCGAACCAACATTCAATACTCTCCCCACCGCCTCTTCGGATCGAGATGCAAGAATCAATGCCTCGACCACGTCAGAGACGTAAGTGAAGTCGCGTACCTGGGTTCCATCTCCTATGACAGTAAACGGTTTTCCAGCTAGTTTTTGTGCCAAAAAAACACCGAACACTGCACCATAGGTTCCAGAGGTACGAGCCCGCGGCCCATACACATTAAACAGTCTGAGAGAAACAACAGGCAATCCATAAACCTTGCCCCAATGAAACACAAGTTCTTCACCAAGATATTTTGTTAATGCATAGGGGTATTGCGGTCGGACCGGTTCGGACTCCGGAGTAGGATAAACGTCCGGTATGCCATAGCAGGAAGAAGACGCAACATAAATAAGGCGGGAAACGTTTGCTGCTCTTGCCGCCTCCAAAACGTTACCCGTGCCATGTACGTTAGCATGAAAATATGCTAGCGGGGATTGGATTGACGGCACGATGTCTGCCAACGCGCCCAAGTGAAACACAGCATCCACACCCTTGAATGCCCCTTGGATTGATTCTAGTTCGACAAGATCGACCTGGTGAAACACGAGATTAGAGTTTCCACTGACAGCAGCAAGATTAGCAAACTGCCCGGTTGAAAGATTGTCTAGTACCCGGACCTCGTGCCCCAAGGCGAGCAACCGCTCAACCAAGTGACTGCCAATAAACCCTGCACCTCCTGTCACTATGGTTCTCATGCACCAAACCCGTCGTGATGACTTCCACTCAATTTATCCCCATCGCTGCCACGAGGTCGACGAACACGGTGCCCATCGAAGTCTGCTGCGACCTGACAACTACACAGCTCGCTGTGCATCATTTCTAGTCGCCTAGTTTATCCAATGCAGGCCACCTTCCCGAGTTTAAGGAATCAGGAGTTGTCATGGACTGACGGTAGCGATCGAAATATTCAGCTAAAAACTGTTTCTCATTCACGCTAGCCTCCACCTGATCATTTACTTGCTCACATCAAGTTCATGGCACGCTACCGCCATGCCGGGTGTAGAACCCACCCAGATGTGTCACGCACACAGCCCCGGTTCGGCT
>PBSN01000020.1 GCA_002726235.1 Nitrospiraceae bacterium | reverse complement strand
GGTCAGCCTCTAGGTGTCGAATGATCTTATAGCGCAATTCATCGGTCAGCATTGGGATGTCATTCACTGGTGTTCAATCGCTGAACACCTACTATGCTCTCAGCTTCTCGCTAAGAAGTCAATAGCGGCTTTATGCGGAAAATAGTGCTGTTGCGGACCCTTTCGGCGTCCTTCTAGGGCACAACAATTTGGTTGGGAATTCGAGCAGACAACAGCGTTTCCGAAAGCATCGCTGCGGCATTTGAAGTTTTGTAGGCTCCGACTAAGATTAGGTATTCCTGATCATCCAAACCTGCATTCGGAATTTTAAGCACATATGGAGAAAATCCCTCACTTCTCAGGCGAACTTCCACGGGGGAGGCATCGTGCATATGTTTTTTCGTGCCGACTTCTACAGCAAAGGGAAGAAGTATTGGAAACGCCAAGTCGACGAGTCCATCAGCCATGATCTTTTCCGCAAAGCGTCTGGCCTCGTCCGTGGTTGCAAAACGCTGAATTAGTACTCGGTACCACCTCCCGCGTCCAGGCAGGTTGAACGGAACGACATATGCTTGCCTCTTATTATCCCGCAACTCTTCCATATGCCAATCGGCATTGGCCTTGGTTCGATAGGCTCCAACTTGGACGACGTAGGGAGATGGTCGTGCCGCTTGGTATGCAACCTTGGCATGTTCCGATTTCAGTATCTTCGATACCGGCAACATTACGGGTTCAGAAGTGGCAACAGAGATCACTCGCTCCGGTGAGCGTTCTGAAGACACGCTTTTCTCGAGCCGAAGGAACAGCTGATTCATGATTTCTTCCGCCGTACTATGATCCGGTTTCAAGATACTCCGTCCCGCTCTAATCGAGACGTTGGTCACTGTTGAGGAGATCTCACGAATGTTCGCGGAAAACTTTACCGGAGCCTTGGATGATCGAGATGCACCGGTGATAATTGTCGTGTCGTCCTTTTCGATCGTTTCTTCGACTTGAAGCGCCATCACATCCAAGGCGTATAGAATGCCCTCAAAGACCACGGCTTTTTCGATCAGAAACGTATCATCGGCATGACTTCTCGTTAGTGAGCCAAAAGCGTCCCCTACAGTTGTTACACCAAGTGTGATCGGAAGAGTTGAACATCCCACGGTCACCATAAGCATTGCTAAAATTCCAGCGATGCACACAATGGGTCTGATCATGATTTTCTCCGTCAAGGCAGATCTTGAATGATCTCCACGTCCGCTGGCATTTTACATTGAAAAAGCGAATCTTGGAGATTTGAATTTGCTATAACGTTTGAGAAATGAATGGTAGTCACGTTACCATTTGGCTCATACATAACCAACGTTCGAATATAGTAGTTCTGAGGATCAACCCCAATCACGATACTCCGCCGTGACTCTACTCTTCCACCTTTCTTTGGTCGAAGACCTAGCAGATGTAACCCATCATTGCTGGATGCATCCCGATGGGCCAACTCAAGCTCAAAATGTTCCCGAAGCCTCATCTCCCCCTGCAGAAGATGAAGTGGCGCGCGCGATTCTGCAAGTTGCGAAATGGTGGACTGGATCACTTGATTATGCGCCGGAACATAGAACGCGACTCGTTCCCCATCAACATAGATGTGTTCTTCCTGGGGATCGCCGTACTCCCAGTACAAACGGCCTGGTTTTTTTATCAATACTCGTCCAGATGACTGCATGGGGGTCTGAAAACCTTCAATCAGTAAGGTTTGGGCAAAGTCTGCGCTGAAATCTGAAGTTTGTTCATATCGTGATTGAATTTTGTCTGCGAGATCTTCAGCGGTACTGGGGGATTCTGCTGCAAAAGAAAGGTGTAGCCCGAACCCCGCCATCAAAGCAACGAAAATGGTGAAACACAAGATGCGGATGCCATGGAGTGTTGCGGCTACCAGCATTAACTAGCCCACTTGCAGATCAGAATCAGCCGACCGTCGCAAGACAACCTCCCGACGACCATCTCGAAGTGGAGGACTGACAATGCCTTCCTCCTGCATAATTTCGACCAGTCTAGCAGCCCGAGGATATCCAACACGCAACCGCCGTTGGATCAGCGAAGCTGAGGCTTGTCCGGTTTCCATGACGAGACACTTTGCCCTCTCATACAATTCGTCCCCACTTCCACTTTCAGCATCCTGCGCCTGGTTCTCTGTTGGGAAGGATGTTTGCACAATGGGTGATGGGCCTTGATCTCGGAGAAAATCAACTACGTTTTGGAGATCTTCTTCTGAGGCATACGGCCCATGTACCCGTATCATTCTCCCTCCTGCCGGCAAAAATAACATATCGCCCCTCCCAAGAAGCATCTCGGCTCCGTTAGCGTCGAGGATGGTTCTGGAATCAGTTTTGGACGAAACTTTGTATGCAAGGCGTGACGGAAAGTTGGCCTTAATAAGGCCGGTGAGGACATCGACTGATGGACGTTGTGTGGCAAGAATAAGATGCATCCCAGATGCGCGAGCCATCTGGGCCAATCGAGTAATAGATTCTTCGACTTCTCGAGATGAGACCATCATGAGATCAGCAAGCTCGTCAACAATGATCACGATATACGGGAGAATTTCCGGTATCTCTTCTCCGCTATTTGATATCACGTAATTATAATGATTGATGTTTCGAGCTCCAGCGTCTGCCATCAATTGATACCGACGCTCCATCTCCCGTACGGCCCATAAGAGTTCTTTAGCTGCGACCTTGGCATTGGTGATCACCGGCCTAAGCAGATGTGGAATCCCGTTATACCCTTGCAATTCCAGCATTTTTGGGTCCACCATGAGAAACTGCAACTCGTAGGGAGTGGCCGCAAAAAGCAGGCTAGTAATCATGGTGTTCAGTCCAACGCTCTTTCCAGCACCCGTGGCTCCAGCCATCAGTAAATGAGGCATCGCCTGTAGGTCAACAACCACTGGCATACCAAAGATGTCCTTTCCAAGGACGACCTTGAGTTTCCACGACGCCTTCTGATAGGTGTCACACATCAAGAGGTCTTTCAAATGAACATCTTCTCGAACGACAGACGGAATTTCGATTCCGACAACCGCCTTTCCAGGAATAGGCGCCACAATACGAACGGTTTCGGCCTTCATGGCAAGTGCGAGATCGTTAGATAAACTCACAATTCGACTGACTTTGATCCCAGGGGCCGGCTCGAACTCATACATTGTCACGACAGGCCCTGGATGAATTGCGGTAACAGTCCCAACCACGCCAAAATTTTTGAATGCTTGCACCAATAGCCGAGATCGCTCGCCACTTTGCTCATCTCGGTTGTGAATAGGCCTCACCCGTGGGACAGTGAGAAGTGCGTTGGGATCGGGAAGGGAAAATTCTTTTCCGTTACCCTGGTAAACAGCGAAAGGCAGTCGCTCATCAGACACTGGAGGTGCACCCAAGCTCATAGCCCCCATCGACAGCTCTGGGGAAGGAATAGGCACTGGCATGGAAGCAAGAGGAGCGGGCTCCATTGGCTCTAAAGCACCAGTAGCAGGTTTGCCATCCGCAATGATGGCCTCCTCTCGGCGTGTTAGCGTGCGTGCTATCCATTGCAAACCAGCCGTAGTATTGCGGCTTATTGATCCAAGCGAAATTGGCAGCGCCGCGAGGACTGAGAGGAGAAGGCCGGAGATAACGATAATCGATCTGCCAAACGACGCGAAATAGGCGTTCAGAAAATCTGCGATGAAGTTTCCCACCATTCCACCAGCATCTACCTCCATCACGATGTGTATAACACCACCCTGAATGGTTGGGATCCCGCGAAGCCCAATCGAGAAAAGAGTTCCCCCGAACGTCACCATGCCAATCCAGCCCACCACAGCCAATATAGCCACTCGGGTTCCTTGTGCAGCAAAGCACCGCCACGCCCACATCGCTAAACCGAATGGAACAATGTATGCCGCGGTCCCCAATAATCGAAAAAGCCCATCTGAAAGCAATGCTCCGAATGTCCCAATCCAATTCCCCGGTATTTCTTTTTCTGGGTTAGGGTGAAAGACATGAGGATCATCCGGCATATAGGACAGCAGCCCAAAAAGAAGCAACAGCGAAACTGTCGCAAGGGCGATGCCTAGTATTTCACGGAATTGCCCAGTGGCATCCGAAGCTAGCTGCTGAGAGACCTTAGGCATGTGAGGCCCGTGATGCGGCTACGGCCTGTGCGCGACAGGTTTCAAGAATGGAAGTACGCAGGCATGCGATGCGTACTCGCAAGCGCTCAGCGCTACCATCCATCACTGTCGCTACCTGCGAGTCAGATTGGGCTCCTACCAACACAATTTTCTTCCGAGCTAGACAAGTTGCTGGAATAAGCAGGGGTAGCGGAACAGCATCAATGCCATCAACAATGACGGTATCAAATGACAGGCCATTGAACAGATCATGAGACGCGACGCACCCTGCCGTTGCTGCGACGAGGCCCCGCCCCTCAAAGACGTGGCCCAACTCTCCTTGATCTACAGCAATAAGAGAACGAACGTTCTCAATCCCCCCCCTTGCCTCGACTGTCTCCTTGGATCGCTCGTACTCCTCCCAAATTTCGGGAGCGAGGTACGCCTCCTGCCGCGCCTTTGAGAGGCGTGGATACAGCGCAAGCAATTCCTGCCGTAACTCTTCAAGTTGCTCAGCACACCACGAGCGCATCTTATGCATGGTGGGCGGGTTTTTGCCGCCGACCTGCATAGAAAGGCGTTGCCACAGTGGAGTATCGGCATAAGTTTCAACGTTAATCCTAAGATCAGTATCTTTGCATTCAAGCTTATCAATTGCACGCAACAAGCGATCTTCGAGCGCCTCAACTTCTTCCAAATCTCGTATTTTCTCTTGCGCTAACGCTACGATTGGAGCCAGCTTCTGATACCGATGGAAGGCGGATCGAAGGATATTTTGCTCAGCTTGGACTCTGCCGACATTAGCTCGAAGTTGTTGTTCAAAGGCGAGTTCGCGAAGATCAGTTGTTCCCTTTCCCTCAAGGACAAGCGCGGGATAACGAGTGACAAGCGTAGAATATGAGAGGCCTTCCATCCTCATTACGCGAACGATAGCAATGAGGTTTTCATCAAGATTACGATTGTGCGCCGATGTCAATAGGATCCGTTTCCCTTCACGCAATCCCTCCAATACAATCTCCGTCACTCGCTCTCGGCGAGCATCTGAATGTGGCAGATCGATAATCTGCACACTCGAATCAGTCTCGTCGTTAACGAGACTCAAGTCATCGGAAAACAGTTGACCAAATGGGTATTTAACCATTGACATAAGGTTGCGCTCTATGTCGTGAAGCCGTCTGGTCAGAGACTGGAAGATGCTGCTCACGTCTGGCTGAACATACGCTGGCCGCACTACAGCTCCCAAGTTTTTTCGAACGCCAAGCCAGAGCGTACAATTATCAAATCCGACAACTCGGCCCTCGGTTAGCGCCTGAGATCCTTTCACTCTGACCTTTACAGGCACCTCCTCGGTCATCGGGATTGTATGATCCCAACCGCAGGAATAGACCCACATCGTGTTGGATGAGGCAACTAGACGGCGATGTGTGATGAGAATCTCTCCAGCGCCATTCGGGGCATCTTGGCGCGACAATTCGGCCTCCACAGCACAAATCAGATTGAGAATTGTTTCATGTAAGGTCATTAGCTTCCTATGCGGGAATTGTCTGGGCAGGATGTTAAAAAACGCACGATGCACCCAAACGGAGAGCTATTTTAACATTCGGCTAAACGACAATCATCCCTCGACAGCCTGGCCACAACAGCATTCGTCATGCCCTGTGTTAGTCCATGCGACCAGAGTCCGTTTGACGCTCGCGTACACGCCGTTGGCGTTCGGCTATACGCGCTCGAATAACTTCGGGATCCTCATCAGCTTTGTCCGTATCGCCAGCTTCCATACTCCCAGACGTATCTCCCGAATGACCCGCCACCGGAGTGGGAGGAGGACTATCCGACTGGACTTCCTTCTTGAACCCCCTAAGCGCACGCCCAACGCCTTCACCCAACTGTGGAAGTTTCCCTGCTCCAAATATGATTAATACAACCACAAGGATCAGGATGAGTTCTGTAAATCCCATCGTCCCAAACATCGTCAATAGCCCCCCACCTTATTCTTTGTTATTATACAGGCTTGCTCAAACACAGCGACAATCATGACTTAACGGCGGTTCAATTGTACAACGTCGTCTTTGGTTTTCCGCCTGAAACCCTGTTGCACTTTTATTCCGTTATCAGTACAACCCGTAGAGGAGGAACATAGTTCTATGAGCATGCCTAGCCTACTTCATCTCCAAAAAGACGGCGTGCTAGAGAAGCACCAACTCGAAGGAAACGATCCAAGTACACGGTCGTTCAATCGAACCGTCGTCATTGCTCGAATCGCCAAACGCTATGTGGCCTCAACCATATACGAAGACCTAAGAGTACAGAGTGATCCGCATGCAACCGTCGTGGCTGCGATTTCGGATTTGGTACATCAATTGCGTGAATTTGGGTTTGCGAACATGAGAACTCGCCTAAACTTTCGCGGAAAGTGGTATCTCGCGGAGAAAGAACCATGGGTCGACCACTAACCCACGGATAGCTACATAGCCCCGCCAAAGCGTAATGAGGGGTATGACAAGGTCTTACGGAACGGTGGCCACCAACTCCGGCGGAAGGCTGAACACCACATCCTCTTCAACCACATTAATCTCTTTTACGGTCGCAGGGCCAAGGGTTTGTAAATGGGATATAACTTCCTTAACCAAGAACTCTGGCGCCGAAGCCCCAGCTGTAATCCCAACCGTCTCTACGCCTCCAGCCAGCCATTCTGAATTAATGTCACTCCAAGAGTCAATGAGGTACGATGAAATGCCGCGCCGCTCACCAAGTTCGCGAAGACGATTAGAGTTTGAACTATTAGGGGATCCCAAAACGAGAATGACCTCAACAAATTCTGCCATGTATTTGATCGCATTCTGGCGGTTCTGCGTAGCGTAACAGATATCTTCTTGCTGTGGACCCTTGATGGTAGGAAACCGCACGTATAAAGCACTCACAATATCACGGCATTCATCCATGCTCAGTGTGGTCTGTGTAACATAGGAGAGTTTAGCGGTAGGACTAATATCGAGTTTGGGGACATCCTCAACTGAACTGACCAGATGAAATCGGTCGGGAGTCTGCCCGAGCGTTCCGATCACCTCAGGATGGCCGGCATGTCCAATGAGGATTAGTTCATACCCTTCGCAATAGTCCCGATTCACTTCTCGATGGACTTTAATCACGAGTGGACAGGTAGCATCGATGACTTGGAGATTTCGCTGCCCAGCCTCTTCCCAGACCGCCTTCGAAACCCCGTGTGCACTAAACACCACAGGAATTCCATCAGGGACATCGGTGAGGTTTTCCACAAAAACAGCACCCTTGGCTCGTAGCGACTCAACAGCATACCGGCTGTGTACAATTTCGTGGCGCACGTATACTGGGGCACCGTACACAGTGAGAGCTCGTTCTACAATCGAGATAGCTCGGTCTACTCCCGCACAAAACCCTCGGGGGCCAGCAAGATATATCTGTTTTAAAGCAGTCATTCTCTCATTGTCAGCAACGGGTTCCTTTTCCGTTGCTCCTCCTCCTCACCGCAATGTTGTGATTAAAACTGGGCTTCGTAAAACATTTCCCGGCATGAGACTAAAGAATTAGGTGAGGAGGCCTATAAGCCGGATTCTGTTCCGTCGTGAGTCTACCTCAGGACAGTGACGGCCATTTCTCTTGAACCCGAATTGCTTCGGGTCTCTAGCGACCTACCCGAGGGAATGGCTGGGCCAGCCTCTTATCCAAGCTTCCCTCCTATTTGGTCTTGCTCCGGGTGACGCTTGCCGTGCCGTTTGTGTTACCACAAACGCGGTGAGCTCTTACCTCGCCATTTCACCCTTACCTGTGATGGGAAATGCTTTTCCCACCCATCGGCGGTATGTTCTCTGTGGCGCAGGTGTCGGATCGCTCCGCCTGGGCGTTACCCAGCACCCCTGCCCGTGGAGTCCGGACTTTCCTCCCTCCATGATAAACCATGAAGCGCAACCGTCCAGCCTCCTCACCATATCTCGTAATACCCGCTAATCCCGCTGGCATGGCGTTGTCACTTGCCAGCTATCAGGGTTACGTCTCCCCTGCTGGATTATGCCCGTCTTTCCATCTAGCACATCTGCAAGGACTCGTCACGAAATAGCATGGCCAATTGTAGACTTCGCCGACGTCAGTCCCATGCTCCGAGTCCAAGCGCGCTTCTCCCCTAGGCCTACTCCACAATTGCCTTGGCTAATATGTTCATGCTATTTCGCGTCAGGCTCTTGCTCTCGCGGCCAAAACAAGAACCGCTGGCAGTGAGAACATACATGCAATGCCTCCCCGCGTCTGACCTCCGCAACCAATTGCGGAGGAACTTGGAGTTGACAGCCTGAGCAGGCACCCCCGTGAACGGAAACCATGGGACGACCCGAGTGTGACGAGCGCACCTGTTCATATTGCTTGAGCAATGCCTCGTCTAATTGTGGGATAAGCTGTTTCTGCGAGTGCAAAAGCACTTCTAAATCCCGGTCAATGTCAGCCTCATCCACTTCAATCTTGATCAATGACGCTTCGAGTGCGGCCTCCTGCCGTCCTATCTCTTCTTTTGCTTTCAAAACCTGCTGATCAACCGCTTCAGCGCGATCCATGATGAGGAGGAGTCGTTCCTCGACTTGGCTTCGTTTTTTCCCCGCCAAGTCTATTTCAAAGAGATGAGCTTGGTATTCCTTGTTGGTTTTTAACTCGCTCAGTCGGCCCTTAGATTTTTGAATGCTCTTCTCCTGCTCTTCAAGGTCGCTTTCAAGGCTCTTCCAAGATGACTGAACCTCCTCCTGAAGATTCGCAGCCTCGATCATTCCTTGTTTTGCCTGCTGAAGCAACTGCCTGATAGAATCAGGAATTTTTGGAAGGTGGGTCTTCTGTTCATGGAGACCCGAGATAGCCATGTCAACCTCTTGGAGCTCAACAAGCAACGCGATTTGCTCTTTAATGCTTACGCCGCTACTCAGTATTACGGCCATCCTACTCCTTCAGCGAGCCTGTGGATGTTCCGTAAGATGCCTGATGAGCATCCGTTTTTCTACCATAACGTTGCTGTCCTTGTCCACTTGAAGAGATGCAAGTCACTGGTCTAGTTAGGCACTTCGTGGAGGCATTCAAACCGCCTGGGCCTCTAGCAATAGCTTCTGAATAATCCGGTAAATTTTGGCATCATGGCACATCAAACATTGTCGGAACGAAGCGGCCATAAGGTCAGGCTAAGCAACCGCTGATAAAACGAGTTCCCTAGAACCCATCACGAACACAACAATTACTATTGGAAGCCCCAATGTGAAGCTAGAACAAGGCGCGACAAAAGAACGTGGGACGATGTGACCAAGGAGCCGCAACTCACGGGATACGATTGGCCTCTCCTTATGACCAAAATGCTTATGGGATGCGCCTGCTTCGCTCTTTGCCCCCCCTCCATTTGAACCATCATTTATCGTTATATCCCCGGCTTGGATTGCAATTCTTTTTCTGCCATAATCTATTCTTTCTTGGCAAAAGGCACTCTTCCCTGAAAGCGACATCATATTCTGTTGTGAAAACCTCACTATATGGTAACGACTCAGGTTGCCTCAATATCCGGCTCAGGACTAAAAGGGGTACAAACCTAAAGCGCATATGGGCATAGGAGAAGAGTCTGGCACCACAACACACTGTCATGAGGAAAAAGAGGAGTAATCCAAGCGGGTACTCGAAACACATAAAAAGGAGTTGACGGTGGCCGAAAAAGTGAAAGAGCGAAAAGCAATATCCACTCAGGGTTCTGAAAAAACTCCGAAAGCGGAGGCTTTGGCTGTTGCGATGTCCAAAATCGAGAAACAGTATGGAAAAGGATCGATTATGCGGCTAGGCAACACAGAGAAGCTCGCGACGGTTTCAGCCATTTCGACAGGTTCACTTGGCCTTGATATTGCGCTAGGCATTGGCGGACTCCCGCGCGGGCGGGTAGTAGAAATTTTCGGTCCAGAGTCCTCTGGAAAAACGACGTTAACGCTCCATACCATCGCTGAAGCCCAACGCGCTGGAGGAACCGCCGCATTCATTGATGCAGAGCATGCTTTGGATCTCAAATATGCGCGAGTCTTGGGCGTAAAAACTGATGATCTGCTCCTCTCGCAGCCAGATGCCGGGGAACAAGCGCTCGATATTGCCGAAATGTTGGTTAGAAGTGGAGCGGTGGACATTGTGGTGATTGATTCTGTCGCTGCACTCGTGCCACGCTCAGAGATCGAAGGTGAAATGGGTGATCCCCAAATGGGTCTCCAAGCTCGCTTAATGTCACAGGCACTACGAAAGCTAACCGGGGCCATCGCGAAATCAAACACCATGGTAATCTTCGTCAACCAGATTCGCATGAAAATCGGGGTGATGTTCGGAAGCCCTGAAACTACAACTGGAGGAAACGCACTAAAGTTCTATGCCTCAGTTCGATTGGATATTCGCCGCATAGAAACGATCAAAGATGGGCAAACTGTGATAGGCAACCGCGTACGGGTCAAAGTCATCAAAAATAAAGTTGCGCCTCCGTTCAGGCAGGCGGAATTTGATGTCTTGTTTAACCAAGGCATTTCAAAAACTGGAGAGTTGATCGATTTGGGCGTTGAAAAACAAATCGTTGCCCGAAGTGGGGCCTGGTACTCATACAAAGATGAACGTATTGGGCAAGGTAGAGACGCGGCACGAACATTCCTCAAAACCCACACTGATTTTGCTACAGAGATCGAACACAGCATCCGCCAAACTGTGGCTCAAAACGAATAAAACGGCGATCAGTGATTAGCGGTGAGCATTCCGCAAAAACCAATGAACTCATCTCGATGCAACCCGGAAGACCGTTCTGGTATCTTGACAAACTGACCGCTCATCGCTAACTGACCCATGACCTCCACCGAACTTCGCGCTCAATTCCTCAGTTATTTTTCTGAGCGAAATCACACCGTCGTTCCCAGTGCCTCCCTGATTCCTCAAGCGGATCCCTCGTTACTATTCACTAACGCAGGCATGGTGCCATTCAAGAGTGTGTTTCTTGGAGAAGAGACGCGTAGATATTCACGTGCAGTATCGTCACAGCGGTGTATTCGTGCGGGTGGAAAACACAATGACCTTGAACAGGTAGGATTGACCGGGCGACACCATACCTTTTTCGAAATGCTTGGGAACTTTTCTTTTGGGGACTATTTTAAGTCAGATGCCATTGCGTATGGGTGGGAATTTTTAACCAAGCAGGTAGGGCTTCCAAAAGACAAGCTTCTAGTAACGGTCTTTCTTGACGACGACGAAGCATATAACATCTGGCACCAAAAGATTGGCCTCGATTCATCCCGAATCTCTCGCTTAGATGAGAAGGATAATTTCTGGCAAATGGCCGATACTGGTCCATGTGGACCCTGTTCAGAGATCCATTTGGATCAAGGGCCAGCCATGAGTTGTGGCAAGCCGACTTGTAAGATTGGGTGCTCCTGCGATCGCTTTCTTGAGATCTGGAACCTAGTATTCATGCAATACGATCGCGATAAAACCGGAAAGCTTCACCCTCTTCCAGCGCCCAGCATCGATACCGGAATGGGATTAGAGCGTCTCGCGGCAGCGTTACAAGGAACCAACAATAACTACGCAACCGATGTGTTTCGTGAAACGCTAATGACCATCGGAGAACGTGCATCTGTAAGCTATGGCAAAGATCTCAAGACCGACCGATCAATGCAGGTCATCGCTGACCACCTCAGGGCAATCGCATTTCTCATCACGGATGGCGTTCTACCATCCAATGAAGGTCGAGGATATGTACTCCGTCGTATCCTGAGACGTGCCGCGCGGCATGGAAGGCTACTCGGGATTCAGAAACCGTTTCTCCATGCTATCATTCCGACAGTTGTTCAATCGATGGGTGAGCCATACCCTGAACTTCATTCGTCCAGTACCGTCATTGTGAAAACCACGAAAGTGGAAGAAGAACGTTTTATTGCTACGCTCGACGAAGGCTTACGGATTTTGGATCAGATCATTACATCCGTCACATCCACGGGAGACACGGTCATTCCCGGCGAGACGATATTCAAGCTCTACGACACTTATGGGTTTCCCCTCGATCTTATTGCGGATGTCGCCACCGATAATAACCTGACCGTCGACAAAGCAGGATTCCACGCTCATCTCGATACGCAACGACAACGCGCACGAGAAGCTGGAGGCTTTGGAAAAACAACGGTCAAAGCGGTATATAGGGAAGTCGGAGAAATTCCAGGACTCCAAAATCTGCTGGACTCTACCGATCACAGCCGGTTGGAAACGACTGAGACGCTGGTGGCTCTGATTAAAGATGGGCAACTCGTCGATGAAGCCGAGACCGGAGACTCCGTTGAGGTTTTGCTCAACCAGACACCCTTCTACGCTGAAGGAGGAGGGCAAGTTGGCGATCAAGGAGTCATTCGTTGTTCTGGGGGCGCCATGAATGTCTCAAACACCTGGCAACCTATTCCCTCGTTGAGCGTGCATCAGGGATGCGTCACGCATGGTCGAATTCGCGTCAACGACGCAGTTCAAGCAGTTGTCAATCGCACAACCCGCTTTGATACGATGCGAAACCATACCGCAACTCACCTTCTCCATGCCGCATTGCGCGAAATTCTTGGAACACATGCGAAACAGCTTGGTTCATTGGTTGCCCCTGATCGACTGCGCTTTGATTTCTCCCATATAGCACCGTTGACGGAAAGCGAACGCGATGATGCCGAACATCTGGTCAATGAATGGATTCGTGAAAACATTGCCGTTCAGCCTCAAGAAATGAGCAAAGATGAGGCCATTGCTCGTGGCGCTTTAGCCTTTTTCGGAGACAAGTACGGCGAAAAGGTCAGAATGGTGAAAATCGGCGACGCCAGTAAGGAGTTGTGTGGCGGGACGCACTGCAAGCGTACTGGAGACATTGGCGCCTTCAGGCTCATCAATGAAACAGGCATTGCCGCTGGAGTTCGCCGTCTCGAAGCGGTCACTGGACAGGGGGCTGACGATTATGCCAAAACTAGGAGTAATGAACTTCGTGAACTCGCATCTATTCTGAAAACCTCACCTGCAGATCTTCTCTCCAAAGCTAAAAAGATCGTGGGGTTGGTGAAGGAAAAAGAAGAAATTGTCGAAACCCTCCGGCAACGCCTGTCCTCAACCAAGATACAAGCGGATTCAGCACAAGTCCGAACGATCAACACAATTCAGGTGTGTTCTCAGAAGGTGGAAAAAGCGACCCAGGCAGATCTTAGAACCCTCTCCGATGCGTATCTCGCACAAATAAAATCTGGAATCATAGCTCTCGCGTCGACCGATGATGAAAACATTGCACTCCTCGTACGAGTATCGAAAGATCTTGTTCCAAATTTCCATGCAGGACAGCTAGTTAAAGCATTAGCACCGTTTATTGATGGGCGAGGTGGGGGAAAGCCGGAAATGGGCCAAGCAGGTGGAAAAAATGCGGATAAGCTTGACTGGGTTCTTGGCGAAGAATTGGATCGTATAATCCAAGAGGCTGTTGAACCCAAGGCACCAACGACGTAAAACGGTTTGGCAATGAAGCGAATGTTGGGACTCGATTACGGTGAGAAACGTATTGGCGTGGCCGTAAGTGACGAACTCGGGCTAATGGCTCACCCCGTTGAAACATACCACCGACGCTCGCGTGCGGAAGATATAGATTATGTCAAAGGCTTGGTCCATACTTACGCCATTGAGACCATTGCAATTGGACTCCCAAAGCATATGAATGGGGATCTCGGAACATCTGCAAAGCGGGTCATCAAATTCATTGACGAATTGGGCGCAAAGCTCAATGTTACAATTGTTCCCTGGGATGAACGCTTAACGACAGTGATGGCGACACGCATTCTCCAAGAGACTACACGCAGCCGCCCACAACGTACGAAAGTGATTGATCAGGTGGCATCCGTACTTATTCTACAGAGCTATCTCGACAGCCTAGATACCCCACAAAGAGACGAGGTGGATACGTGAGCAGATGGAGCGTCTCTCTCATCGTGATTGTATGTTTATCCGTTGCGTTGTATGGCATCCGTATCGTGTTCCTTCCAGCTCAGGAGAACAATGGCAATGCTGTCCATACAACCATCACGGTTGAGAAAGGCGCAAGTTTCCGGCAGGTTGCGAGTCAGATCTCGGAGACGGGCTTAATCCCTCATCATGTTGCCTTCGTGGCGCTTGGAAAGCTCATGGGAGTCGAGGAGCAGATTCATCCAGGAAAATATGACCTGAACAGCCACATGGCTCCCTCGACCATTCTCAATGTGCTCGCAACCGGCCAGACGATTCCCTACTGGGTCACCATCCCGGAAGGGTATTCGATGCAGCAGATTGGGAATCTCCTCGAAGAGGTCGGCATCACAACGGCCACACGATTTGTGCAGACTGCACATGATACCGAGGTTAGACGCACGTTGGGTATCGAAGGGGATACCCTCGAAGGCTTTCTTTTTCCAGATACCTATCGCTTTCACCATGGCACGTCTCCACGCGACATCATTCAAGTCATGGTAGAACAATTTCAGCAGGTATACACACCCGAAATTCAGCAACAGGCGCGTGAGCGCGGGCTAAGTACGCTGGAGGTACTCACCCTTGCGTCCATCATCGAAAAAGAGACGGGAGCGGGGGAGGAGCGGGCACTAATCTCAGCGGTGTTTCATAATCGACTGAAACGCGGAATGCCCCTACAGAGTGATCCCACAGTGATTTATGCATTGCCCTCCTTTGATGGAAACCTTCGGAAGCCAGACCTGCAATATGATTCTCCCTATAACACGTACCGGGTCCGCGGACTCCCGCCAGGCCCTATTGCCAACCCAGGGTGGGCATCGATTATGGCCGCGCTGCATCCAGCCCCGGTACCATACCTCTACTTTGTCTCGAAGAACAACGGGACCCACCATTTCTCAAGTACGTTAGCTGAGCATTCACGAGCCGTGTATCAATATCAAAAGAGGCCCAATCGTCGAACGTCCTGACGAAGCCATCAAGCGCTTAAGGATCGTACTCCCCGCCCCTCCTTCCCCATTGGGGAGTTATGTCCCAGCCGTGTTATCCGGGAACCTCCTGTTTCTAAGTGGCATCCTTCCACTTCGTGGTGGAAAACTTGCCTATGAAGGCAAGCTTGGAGCCGACGTTGCAGTTGAAGAGGGATACGAAGCCGCCAAGCTTACGGCAATTGTGGCACTGGCCTCGATTAAAAAACAGTTGGGTAGCTTGAATCAGGTCGCCAGAGTCGTAAGAGTATGTGGTCATGTCGCCTCGGCACCAGGATTTACCCAACAGCCTCAGGTTGTCAATGGTGCCTCTGATTTTCTTGTCGACGTATTCGGAGATATCGGACGTCATGCCCGCCTTGCCTTGGGAGCCGCCGAATTACCATTAAATTCCCCCATAGAGCTTGAACTTATTGTTCAAGCGAAATAACTACCTTCAATTCACAAAGTGATTAGGTGAATGCCAAAATACGCCGGACAGCTTCCTCTCTCGGAAATCCAGAAGCGCCTGAACCGCCGCACCAAAATCTTCTACGGGCATATTGAACAAAGCCTGAATTATGGACTTGAGCATCTATTCCATGATCGCGTGGATGAGTACCTACGCATTGAATCAAAAGTTGAAGATATCCTGCGTGTCGTCAGCGTAATTGTTGACGAACTAGAAGTCTCGAGTAATTTGTCAGAATTGAGACATCTTGAAAGGCGTTTGGATTATATCGAAGAGCAGTTTGACGACTTGGATTCCGAAATGCGCGGACATCGTCACAGACGCAGGCGAAAACCATCCCTGTTCGATTTCTTCACCAAGACAACCGGAGGGAAAGATGGAAATTCGGATGAAATGCGCAGTGAAATCAACTCCTTGTCCGAGGCTTATGAGACCCTAGGCCTCGTGCCTGGAACCAGTCAACGTGAAATCACCACAACCTTTAGAAATAAAATCAGGGACCTTCATCCTGATACTCGTGGCGGCGACCGAAGTGCAGAGCCGTTACTTCGAAAACTCATTGAGGCATACCAATACTTGAAGGATGAATTTAAAATTCACCCTTCGCCATTCAAGTGACAGCGCTCATTCCTAAGCTGTTTTCGTCCAGCACCACGCAAAGCGCATTTCTCTGGGTCGGAATTCTGTACTTTGCAGAAGGGTTTCCATTTGGCCTGTTCTTCGATGCCATGCCAGTGTATTTCCGGATTCATGGCGTCAGCCTACAAGAAATAGGCCTGATGAGTGCAGCAGGTTTAGCGTGGACCTTTAAAGTATTCTGGGCACCAGCCGTCGACGCACTTGGCCAACGTCGATCATGGATTGTCTCATGCCAATGTTTGCTGGCGATGTGCATCGCAGCATTCATTGCCGTTCATCCAGAATCCTCAATGCCAACAATATGGATTCTGTTGGTCATACTCGCGGTGCTGTCAGCAACACAAGATATCGCAATTGACGCCTATACAATTGAGCTTCTCGACGAAAAACAACTCGGAATTGCGAACGGTATACGCGTGGCCGCGTATCGCGTCGCACTTATTGGATCCGGTGGATTATTCATCGTCATCGCTGGATTGACCGGGTGGAACTGGGCGTTTCTTGGAACAGCTTTCATGATCGGAGTCTATGCAATGATCTGCGCCAAGGCACCGATACCACAATTCACACGACGACAAATGCATACCGTCACAGACGCCGTCGTCTCACCCCTTCGACAGCTGTCTGCCATGCCAGGCTTTGTATTCGTCATGCTTTTTATCCTTGCGTTTAAGTTAGGGGATATGGCAATGGGACCAATGGTCAAGCCATTCTGGGTCGATCAAGAATTTACACCAATTCAGATTGGTTTGGTTCCAGGAACTGTTGGTGTTATCTGCACCATCGCCGGGGCAATGATTGGAGGCATCTATACCAGCCGATGGGGGATTTTTACTGCCTTGTGGGTATTCGGGTTGCTACAAGCGGGATCTAATTTGGTGTACGCAGGCGTCGCGGCCATGCCTGCAAGCATATCGTTAATGTATATGGCATCAGTCAGTGAATCACTCACCGCAGGATTAGGAACGGCTCCCTTTATGGCATTGCTCATGCGCCTGTGCGACAAAACACATGCTGCAACACAGTTTGCACTGCTCAGTGCGTTGTTCGGGTTTAGCCGATCGATCTCCGGAATGTTTTCTGGTTGGGGCGCAGAGAATCTTGGATACTCGACCTATTTCACGCTAACGTTTTTTATTGCACTGCCCGCATTTGCACTGCTTCCGTGGATTCAGTGTGCTCTAAAAGCACGCCAATGGCCTAGCCATGACTTATCTTCAGTTGTAGAATCAAAGCAAAATAAAATGGGGTTTTTTTGATGTTGCCACGGTGCAGTGATAGAACATTCGTGAATGTTTGGAATGCTCGCGACAGAATAATTGCAAACTAAAACCTATCGTGCAATCAAACACAGAAAAATTTGCAAAGCTTCTCGCCAACGATCCTGAAACTGTACAAGCGATACAGCTGAAAAAACATCTCCCCACTCCCTGCACCATGAAAACCTCAAAAAAATTGGTGCGGCTTCGGCAAAAACCTGGAGAGGACATCTTCTCCATTCAGTGAAATTCAACTGGTGATTACATCAGATGTGTTGACATCAAACAAGAAGAGACTGTGGCCCATCTTAACCATCAGATTGCTCACGCATATTGGAACAATGGCTACGCCACGGAGGAGGCATGGGTAATTGTGAGGACCGCGAAAAACTTGGCGGGAACCAAGGTTCTGAGTGAGGCGTTTGTGAAGAATAAAACGTCTGCTCGCGTGCTACAAAATCTTGGATTGAAGAATATCGGACAGATCAAACGCCATATTCCACAACGGGTTGGAATGTGAACGATTAATCAGCTTCACTTCCTACGCTAGCCTATATCTTGTCATCGTTGATAGGAGGCAATACATGAATCAAGGACAACCAGAGCGAGGCATTCACGAACTCTACGCTGAAGACCCAGAGCGTGCCGATTGGCTCCTGTGGGGTAGAAATGCTGATCTTCTGACGCGTCGTGCTTTCTTAAGCAGTAGCGGATTGCTGGCCATGACAACCATACTCGGTGCCCATATCCCATTTGTACAGAACATGCCTAGCGGTCTGATCCCAGCCGCGCTGGCCGCATCAGATGAGAAGTTCATCATTCCAGGAAAGGAGGCATTGACAGTATTGAATGACAGGCCGATCAATGCAGAGACACCTCCACACTTGCTTGATGATGATGTCACACCAGCACACCGCCTCTTTGTCCGGAACAACGGAATTCCACCGAACCGCAAAACTATCGATTCTGCCACATGGACCTTGGAGATTGCCGGCGAATCTTGCCTGCATCCCAAAATATTCACTATTGCCGATCTCAAGAAAAGCTTCCACCACTACACATATCACTTGCAACTCGAATGTGGCGGAAACGGGCGGAGTGAATTTAACCCTCCCGCAAAGGGCAATCAGTGGACCCTCGGAGCAATCGGTTGTCCGACATGGACCGGAGTTCGGCTGAGGGATGTGCTGGAATCGTGTGGAATCAAAAATGACGCCATCTACACGGGGTATTACGGGGACGATACACATTTAAGTGGCATCGCCAGTAAGATATCAATTTCACGCGGTGTCCCCATGTCGAAAGCCTTAGAGGATGAATCATTGATCGCGTGGGCAATGAATGGCAAAGATATTCCATGGTTAAACGGATATCCACTCAGGGTAATCACCTCTGGGTGGCCTGCATCGACATCAGGAAAGTGGCTCAAGAAGATCGTGATTCGGAATAAGGTGCATGATGGGGTAAAAATGACCGGGCATGCTTATCGCACGCCATGCAAGCCGGTGGCCCCAGGAACAAACGTGCCGAGCGAGGACATGTGCATCATTGAGTCTATGCCGGTAAAATCGCTGATCACATTTCCGAAATCAGGAATCACACATTCGCACACAAGACCAATGGCATTGCGTGGAAAAGCGTGGGCTGGAGATCTTGATGTAAAGGATGTCTTTGTATCAACAGACTTTGGGGGAACCTGGCAGAAGACAACACTGCATCAGCCACTCAACCGGCTTGCCTGGCAAAAATGGGAAGCTACCGTGGCATTTCCACAGGATGGTTATTATGAAGTGTGGGCACAGGCTGTCGACCGCAACGGTCAATCTCAGCCAATGGTTCTCCCAGGCTGGAATCCAAAAGGATATCTCAACAACGCCTGTCACCGCATCGCGATTCAAGTGATTTAAGAGAGTCATGAGATGAAACGCATCATTTTAACGATGGTGAGTTGTACGGTGATCATCTTGACAGGGCTGGCCAATAGCGCGGAAGTGGATAATGAAACAGGCCTGATTATCGCTGAGTATTGGGAAACGGTCCGCGACAACTGTACCGAGTGTCACTCCGCAAAACTAGTGACGGCACAACGCGGGACGCTCAAAACGTGGACAGATATCATTCGATGGATGCAGGCAACACAGGGGATGGAGAAACTCGATGTCAAGACAGAGGATCGGATCCTTCAATATCTCGCCTCGAACTATACGCCAAAATCGCGTGGAAGGCGGGCACCCATCCCACCATTACTGATGCCTCCGAAACCATACCCGAATGAGGCAAAGGAATAATGGTGCTCGAAAACTTGTAACTCCCATGCAATTTCACCCTTTGAGATGACATTCTCTCCTAGGCGATCTTTCATGCCTTGAACTCAATGGGCAAGCTCTTATCCAATGACATAGTTGCCGAGTTTTTCTAAAGGTTCCCCGATAATCGAATTTGCCTCATCAAGTTTGATTTCGGAATAACCTTGGAATTCGCACATTACGCTCTCTATTAATTTTTCGTTAAAACCACAAAGTGTTTTTCCATTCGGTGTCTTAAGTAATTCCCCACTTCTTTCAATTCTGATAGCATGTTTTCTTCGTAGCGCGCAGGCGATAAACACATGGGCCTCATTAAATTGAATTTTTTCTGCCCTTCTTGTTCGATCAATTTCTTGCCCGAATTAATTGCATTGCGTTCCTCCAAGAGTTCCCTCTTGCAGTCTTAATTCCTCTTTTATTCAGTCATTGTGCAGTCTTTCTGTATCCCATTCCCCCATCATGAAGTGACGCAATTAGGTCATGATTGCGTTGTGATGTTCAGAATATTCTTGTTCTGGAATTAGATTATTTGAACCAACCAGGCCCAGTTAAAACCCACTGCGATCAGAAGATGAGGGTTTGTACAGCACAGCGTGTAACCCCATGCCATACAAGTGGCAAGACAACATCACAGCCATGCAAATTATCCCAAAGTAAAAACTCCAACAAGATGTCCTCAAAGCATTCTTTACACTACATCAAGTAGTGCAAATTCATGTTACAAAAATTGCGCCTGTTATCAAAACAAATTAGCGAAGTTCCCTTGTGAGCCATTGAATGTAATGTCGGTGAACATTCCGTCTCTCAATTGCTTCGATACACAGATTCCGTACACGATCCCGATGTGCCTTCCAGTCCAGCAAAACACGGCGCCCCACATCTAGATAACCTGGGGGTTCATCCAAGAAAACATCTGCCCTCGCGATAGTCCAAATATCGCATGCGATTTCACCCTTTGGGATGGCATTCTCTCCTAAGCGATCTTTCATGCCTTGCACCAAATGGGTAAGCTCATGTCCAATAACATAGTAACTAAGCCTCCTTGGGTTCAGACGGATAAGAAGGCGTCGAATATCAGATTCGCCGTATCGTTTAGTATAGCCTACCGAAATGCTCTCTCCTTGGAGTTCCGGGAAATGCCTGATTGCACCTTGAAGCATTGTCTCAAGACGCCTAGTCTTCTTGCCTTGCATCGTTCTGGTGTAGACGAAACTACAGTGCTTCATTTGTGATATTGTACCGCGCATGAACGCTCCGCGTTTACGTTTTGCACCTAGCCCTACGGGATATCTCCATATCGGAGGTGTGCGTACGGCTCTTTTCAATTGGCTGCTGGCGCGACGTTTCGGAGGAACGTTTATCCTGCGTATCGAAGATACCGACAAGTCACGCTCAACTCAGGAATCGATCGAAGCCATTCTAAATGGATTGACTTGGTTGGGCATTACGCCGGATGAAGATACATATAGGCAAACCGAACGGTTAGACATTTACAACGAATATGCTAACCGGCTTCTTGTGGAAGGAAAAGCCTATCGTTGCTATTGCACGCTTGAGGAGTTGGACGAACGACGGAAGCAAGCAATCGCGAACAAAGAAACTCCAATTTACGATGGGCATTGTCGAGGTCTTACAAAACCTCCCACTGACACACCCTTTGCCATTCGCTTTCATTCGCCTACACAAGGTGAGACGGTGGTAAACGATCTTATCAAAGGCCGTGTGGTATTTGATAATGCGATTCTCGACGACTTGGTCATCATCCGACAGGACAGGCTTCCAACCTATAATTTTGCGGTGGTTATTGACGATGCCTTATTGGGTATCACTCACGTGCTTAGAGGCGATGATCATCTCACTAATACACCTCGCCAGATGCACATCTACGAAGGACTTGGGTTTCCGCTACCGGAATTCGGACATCTGCCGATGATTCTTGGCCAGGACAAATCGCGCCTTTCGAAACGGCATGGCGCCACGTCTATTATCGCGTATAAAAATATGGGGTATCTACCAGAAGCGATGATCAATTACCTGATACGCCTTGGTTGGTCACATGGAGATCAAGAGATTTTTTCGATTCAGGAACTTGTCGAGATGTTTTCTCTGGATCACGCCATGAAATCAGCTGCAGTGTTTGATCCCGAAAAGCTGTCATGGGTCAATAGTCAACACCTGCAAACGGCTGACCCTGACCGGATCGCAAATCTTCTCAGACCATTGCTCATCCGTGAAAACATTATTGCTGACGAGGCTTCCCTCGATGACGAATGGATGCGAAAACTGGTGGTTTCACTTCAACCTCGATGGCGAACACTTGTAGAAATTGCACACGCCTCAGCTGTCTATATTCGCACGGAGATAGAAATTGATGAGCAGGCAAAGGCAAAGTTTCTCAAACCAGCGATCAAAACCGCACTGAAAGATCTTGCCGTAGCACTGCAGACCATTTCACCATTTACACACGACGAACTTGAATCAGCGTTTCAGCGTGTGCTTGAGAAACACATGATGAAAATTGGGAAACTCGCACAACCTGTTCGAGTATCACTTACTGGAGGAACGGCAAGTCCTGGAATTTACGACGTCATGGAACTCTTGGGGCAAGAGAAAACATGTACGCGTCTCGTCAAGGCTGTGGCTTTTATCACTAATACTGAAATTTCATCCTAACAGTATTTTCGACTCGATCCTGCCCTTCACTATCTCTCAAAGCCAGTTGCACATTTTCCAGGATGGTCTCGCAACGGAACATTGCAGTCGAAGTGAAATGGTTTGAAGTCTGCGGTACTCAAACCATGAGAGCGGATCGGATTTCTTGCTGAATTTGGCCACAGCGACTTGAGCCTTGTGCAGATTTTTCAAGGTATCACCTCGGATACCTTGTGGCGGTTGTTTCAATACCGCATCCAATAAGCTAGCCACACCCTCAATATCTGTTTTCTGATCTCGTGCATGATGATCATAATCGCCGATCCATTCTAAATCATTCGCTGCACCCAATGTGAGATCGAGCAGATAGGCGGCATTGCGTTCAAGTTTGTCGTAATGAAGCGATGACGGCGTATCAGCGGGTGTGTGGTAGTGCTGGCTCCGTCCGGTTGACAGAAAGACAAAGGGAATATTGGCTTGCCGAAACGAGTCATAATCGCTGACCTCGTGTTTGCACCATGGACAATATGGCACGACTTCGATCATCGCGAGTCCGAGCGGCAACGGTTGCAAGCCATCGATGGGCATTCTGCTCTGAATCAATCGTGATAAGTGCAGACTTTTCTCTGCGCCCATGATAAAGAGAGCACCTGGAAGACCGGGAACAACCTCTCCGGCCATGAGGTCCATAGTAATCATCAGCGCGATCCTCTGGCGTTTGACCTTGGACAGCTGACTGACAAAAAACATCGATCCCATCTTGTCTGTTCCTCCCTCAGGCTTCTCTTCGGCATCAAATGAAATGAACAGAATGCTACGTTTAGTCATATGGGGGTGCTTCGCGAAAATACGTGCAACTTCCAGCATCAAAGCTACCGATGAAGCATTGTCGTCTGCACCGGGATATATCAGGCCTTCTCTAATTCCGAGATGATCATGGTGCGCAGTCACAAGCACAAGCTCATGACGGCGCGCAGGATCTGATCCTGGGAGTAGAGCGGCGACATTTGCGCCTGCTCCGGTGGTGATGGGTTGTTGATAATCTTCCACGAACCAAGGCTGCAATCCATATGTTTTGAACTCATTTTCGATATAGGCAATGGCGCGTTCACCTTCGTTAGACCCAACATCACGACCATTCATTTCTGGAGATGCAAGGTCATACACGTGCTGACGTAGGCGATCAATAGCAATTTGAGCCTGTAATTCCGCAAGAGAGGTCAATTCTTTATTCATGCTTTGTTTGGTTGAGGTGTTGGCCCGATGATTTGCACTACCAATCTCAGCCAGCATTGCTATTCCAGCGACCTGACTTACAAGAAAAAAATTGCAAAAGCAAGCAAGGCTAACAGGATACGCAACCCCTTATTTCTGAAATGACGATGCCCTGACCGTCTTTCACATCAACGATGGCAGTACCATCATCACGAAGTTCGCCTTTGACGAGTAGGCGCGCAATCGGGGTTTCAATCTCTTGTTGAATCAGACGTTTGAGAAAGCGTGCGCCGTAAACGTGGTCATAGCCACGCTCAGCCAGCATACTGAGTGCGTCTGGAGTGAGTGTCAACGCAATTCGGCGTTCTTGCAGTCGTTGGCAAAGCCTAGCAACTTGGATATCCACAATTTTCTTGAGGTGATCTCCAGTCAACGCATGAAACACGACCATTTCATCGACGCGATTTAAAAATTCCGGCCGGAAATACTGCTGTACTTGTGTAACAACCAAGTTTCGCATCGCCTCATAAGGGCGATCTTGCTGTTGTGATTCTATAATCTCCTGGCTCCCAACGTTGGAGGTCATAATGAGCACAGTGTTTTTGAAATCGACTGTATGCCCGTGGGAATCAGTTAACCTCCCATCATCGAAAACTTGGAGCAAAATATTGGAGATATCACGATGTGCCTTTTCGATCTCATCGAACAAGATCACTGAAAATGGGCGTCGCCGTACCGCTTCTGTGAGTTGCCCCCCTTCGTCATAGCCGATGTATCCAGGTGGCGCACCGATTAGCCGAGCCACCGTGTGTGGCTCCATATACTCGGACATATCAATTCTAATCAAGTTCGCTTCGCCATCAAACACGGTTGAAGCCACCGCCCGTGCGAGTTCAGTTTTTCCAACTCCGGTCGGACCGAGAAACAGGAATGACCCAATAGGCCGGTTCGGATCCTTAACCCCAGCTCTCGCGCGCAACACAGCATCCGCGACTGCGACTACCGCTTCATGTTGCCCAACAACGCATTGGTGGAGAAGTTCTTCAAGTCGCAGCAATTTCTCCGTTTCACCTTCAATCAAACGACTGACAGGCACTCCAGTCCATCGGCTGACGACATGCGCAACGTCTTCTTCATCGACCTCCTCTTTTAGTAATCTCTCAGGGCCTCGTTTGTCGACCAGATGCTGTTCTTCAGCTTCGAGTTCTTTTTCAAGGTTCGGGAGTTTGCCATATCGCAATTCAGCCACTCGATTGAGTTCATATGCCCGCTCTGCTTGCTCGATGTCCTGTTTCACCGCTTCGATCTCTTGACGTATGGCATGAAGTTTCCCTACTGACGCTTTTTCAGCTTCCCAGCGCACTTTCAGCACTTCGAATTCTTGGCGCTTTCCCTCAAGCTCTTGTTCCAGAGATTTGAGCCGAGCACGACTGCCCTCATCTATTTCATTACGAAGAGCTGCGCGTTCAATTTCCAGCTGCATAACTTTGCGTAAAACATCATCAAGCGCTGTGGGCATACTATCTATTGCGGTCCGCAAGCATGCGGCGGCCTCATCTACCAAATCAATGGCCTTGTCTGGAAGCTGTCGATCGCTAATGTAGCGATGGGATAGCTGTGTAGCCGCAATCAAACCTGCATCCTTTATTCTCACTCCGTGGTGGATTTCATAACGTTCCTTTAGGCCACGCAAGATTGAAATCGTATCTTCCACCGAAGGCTGATCAACCATGATAGGCTGGAACCTTCGCTCCAATGCCGCATCTTTTTCGATATTCTTGCGATATTCATCAATGGTTGTTGCACCAATCATGTGCAATTCCCCACGCGCTAACATCGGCTTCAGAAGATTGGCCGCGTCCATTGCGCCTTCAGCGGCTCCAGCTCCGACAACCGTATGTAGCTCATCGATGAAAAGCAGGGTTTTGCCTTCAGAGGATTGAACCTCCTTGAGAACAGCCTTGAAACGTTCCTCAAATTCTCCACGAAATTTTGCGCCGGCGATCAATGCCCCCATATCGAGCACGATCACGTGCTTCTTTTTGAGGCCTTCAGGCACATCTCCTTTTATAATTCGCTGAGCAAGTCCTTCGACAATTGCTGTTTTTCCAACTCCGGGATCACCTATCAAAACAGGGTTGTTTTTGGTTCGCCGCGAAAGAATCTGAATCACACGTCGAATCTCATCGTCACGACCAATGACGGGATCGAGTTTTCCTTGGCTAGCGAGTTGAGTGAGATCGCGTCCATATTTTTCCAAAGCTTGATAACTGCCTTCAGGATTTTGGCTATCCACTCGCTGATTCCCTCTGACCTGCTGGAGCGCAGGAAGCACCTTGGCACGAGTAACACCCAAGTTCTTGAACAGGACACCTTCCTCGACCATGGCAAGGAACACATGCTCAACACTGAGATAAGCATCCTTGAGCATCTGCATTTCATTTTCAGCCTGCACCAAGACTTGTGAGAGACGAGAGGTCATATGAAGATGTCCTGGAGCGGCACCGGGACCATGGACCTGTGGAACCTTAGCGAGCGCCTGTTGCGCTATTTTTTCTACTGCTGACGGTGAAACGCCAGCGTATTCGAGCAAAGAGCCGGCAAGGCTATTCCGTTGTTCCAACAGGGCAATGATAAGATGTTCGACATCAATCCCTTGATGACTTCGTCGGATGGCATGCGCGGAAGCGGACTGCAACGCTTCCTGAAGCTTCACGGTCATGCGATTCATGTCCATGATGTCGGTATCCTCTCAAAAACCTTAAATGCTCAACTGTCAGCGTTTAACTCTGTAAGCAAATGAGCAACCTCTAACGTGGAGTACGGACCCTTTCCATTCACATAAATATTAATGTTTGATTGATGCCTCCAATTGCGACCTCTCTACCCAATGAAATAAGCCCTATTTTCTCAGTGTCAAGGGCATGAGATATTCGGGGGGAGGGGGGGGGCAAAACCCCCGATGTGCTCAGTCGCTGCAGTTTCAGTGCCTACATCATTACCATGAAAGCTACAGATCTCTTGATGTTGCTATAACAACTGGCACTCACATTAATTGCAAACTATTCAGGTTTGACATGGTCTGATGCTCTAGATATCTTTAGCGGAAGGTAATGGACATAGTACACCATAATTTCTTTCGCTAATAAGGTTGCCAATGGAGGAGAGAAGATTTTTCACTATTGCCGAAGCTTCGAGCGTCATCCCTGTACTCGAAGAGCATTTTGAGAAAATTCGGAAGGAACAAGTGGTCATCGTGAGTGACCGCGACGAAATAAAAAAAGCGAGTAGCAAGGCTGACTTGGGAGGTGGCAGTACGTGTGGATCTCGCTATATTCAGGCACTTGAGCAGATTAGTCATCATATCGACCAAATCCACGAAGACGGCGTGGTGGTGAAGGACCTCGAAACAGGCTTATGCGATTTTCCCCATATGATGGATGGTCGGCTTGTATACCTTTGCTGGAAACTCGGCGAGCCGGACATTAGGTGGTGGCACGAAACAGATGCGGGATTTGCTGGCCGACAGCCGCTGAGGAATGAGCAAGGGGAAGACAGATGAGTGAGTTTGGTCCAATCCGGTACAGACCGCTCCCGGTACTACGCTAATTGGACATATTCCGGCACAAACTTATCAGGAGGTGCGGGCGTAATGAACTTCATCCGACAGTAACACCCGTAGGTGAGATAAGTGTCGTCGAAGCAGTATTCTGCGATGTCTTTCAGTTTTCCATCACTCCACATGTCAAAAACTTGGTTTCCGCTTCCAGATTTTCCCTCAAACCCCAATATTTTTGAGAGCACACCAAGACTCACAGCATTACGCATATCCCAGTTTGCCCATACCATCATCGTGTCATAGATCGCATCAGTTCGGAAGCGAGCTAAACGGAATTCCATTGATGGGGTAACATGGTGAATTACAGAACGTTTCCAAATGAACGGGAGGTCAAATGATAAGCCGTTATGGGTAATAAGATAGGGCGAATTCCATGTTCGCATGCGGTGCCAAAACTGTGCAAGGATTTCGGCCTCATTGTTTCCATATAACAGCACAGCATCCTTGGCCTCATTTGCGTTGGTGAGCCGAAGCATGCCTATGCACACGATGCGTCCGAATGTCCCATCGAGCGCGGTCATGCGGTACTGTTGTTCAAGCCAGATCTCAGGACTCATTCCTTCTCGCTCCGCGACGAGAGATGGTGGCGGCTTCGCCTTCGGAAGCAAGGAACGATTCGCTTCATCACACGGAATTGTTTCAATGTCTAAAACGACTTTCATTGATCATCCCCGTTATCACACTTATTAAAAAACACAGCCTCGAAACCATCCTTAACCCCACGGTTTGAGGCATACAAAGCAATCATGCTATAAAGTTAACCATGCAGCATCGAATAAAAAAACTCCTTTCCATGATCTCAGGGTGGAGCTTTATCGCCCTTGGAATTATCGGCCTGTTCCTTCCGTTTTTGCAAGGCATTCTATTTCTTGTGGTCGGTTTGATCATCCTCTCCAAGCACTATGCGTTTGCACAGAGATGGTTGAATAATGTCCACCATCGATATCCTGCTGTCTTCGATCTCGCACATAAGTTTCGTGTGCGCCTCAGGCAACGATTTCATTGGGGTGAGGCCAAAGAGGAGAACAACTCTAGGCCTCATGATCAATCCTCTGAACCACGACTTGTGCACCGATCTGACTAGCATGCACTACCATGCACGGTTGGTGATGAATGAACACGCTTGCAATAAGGATGAGCGCAGCTGTAGTGCTCGTGGTGGCGATGATGGGATGTGCCCCAAAGCCATTCAAACCTAACCTTACGCACACCTACAACCGAGTTCAGCCCAAGGCGGTCATAGTTGACGGCCACCAATTGATATACACCGTGATCGGTGAAGGGCCACCCATTATTCTGTTGCACGGATTCGGTGCGCAAGGATGGATGTGGGAATATCAACAAGAGGCTCTCGCTCAGCATTTTTCTGTGTACACGCTTGATCTTCTTGGTTACGGCTACTCTGATCGGCCGGATATCGCATACACACCAGATCTGTTTATCGATTCGGTGAAAGGGTTCATGTCGGAGCTTGATATTGCACAGGCAACGTTGATCGGCAATTCCTTAGGGGCAGGAGTTGCGATGGGTATGACACTAAAATATCCACATCTGACTGACAAGATCATTCTGATCGGAGGGTTTCCACAGGGAGCAAGTGAAAAGGCCGCACTCATGGCCTATCGCATCTTCCTCCGCTTTAAGCCCTCATTTCTCCTTCGCATCGGGTTTTCCCTTTCTGGCAAAAGCTTCTTACGTTCAACTCTCAAGAATTTGGTCGTCGACAAGAGCCTCATTACAGATGATGTCACCGACCGAGCGTACAGATTTCGAACATTTGCCGGGTCTGCGCACGTACTGTTCTCAACTCGCAATAACATCCAGCGGTGGGAGAATCATTACGCTCCTCGCATCTCCGAAATTACGACGCCTACGCTGATCATGTGGGGAACCCGCGACCCACTATTTCCGCTTCCGGTCGGAGAAGAACTGCATCAGCAGATCCCCCATTCCATGTTCCTAGCCATCGAGAATGCTGGCCACCTTACAATGTGGGAGAAACCCGAAGCAACCAATTCGGCTATTCTCGAATTTCTTCTCTCAGCTACCCGCTGACCTCTGGCTTTAGGAAAGTAATAGGGCTAGTTCAAAAACGCTGTCCAGCAAGATTGCAGGGATCGTTGACACGCAGAGCGCCCACGGAACATGCGAGCGAAACGATAGTCCAGAAAAACGTCGCTAGCGGACTTTTTCAACACCCACATTATTGCTTCCCATGACAGTTGAAACAATCTTGTCGCTTGGTGAGATGACGATCCGGAAGCGGGTATATGCCCTCTGACGAGTGGCATAGGAGACACTCCTTCTCATTTTTCACGGATTGATGAGTGTTGTTGGCAGGAATCATCGGATTGCTATCAATGGGACTGGGAAGTAACGCGATTCCTACCACAACCGCGCCCATGCCAAGCACAAACAGAAGATCGACCCTCCTAACCTTCAATGCCATAAAACTCCACCATGCTTTGGGTACAGTATTTCATGGACTGTTCAAAAATACCGTCAGTCAAGGTTACAGGATCGCTACCGGGTTGAGCGTACACGAAATATGCGTACACGCCAACAGGAAAGAAGGCCAGCAGGGGGCTTTTTGAATAATCCGCTACATGAAGCTCATGAACTTAGTCTTGGCTTCATCCATGATGGTGACGGTCACCTCCAGTGCCCCTTTGTCTTTCGCCATGCGCTCGATTTCACGTTTTGCCATAGGGCGAACAAACTCTGGAAGACGACTGAGTCGTTTTTCCGCTTCAGCGGACCACGTAATGCCTGCTTCATTGGTTTTGGCATCGTCCATCACTTGGATCGTGACGGAAGAAAACCCATTTTTCATTGCATACTCTTCAATGTCGCGTTTGACCATTGGACGAATCATCGACGGAATGCGTTCGATCCGTTCAGTGGCCTCTGCACTCCATGGAAGTGATGAAGCCGATGCGGAAGAACCTGTAGTTATGCCGGATGCCGCAAGCATGTCCGAAAATGGACATGCCCCGCCTGAGACAGAGTCATCATCAGTTACCGTCTTTTCATCATGACCTTGGAGAGTCTCCCTGGTCGTCTCGAAAGGCGCGGCAGGTGCGGTTCGTCCACCAAGTTTGACCCCAAGCGAACTGATGAGAGAGGTTTCACCAGCATTGGTCACCATGGAAAACCTAGTCTCGCAAGTTGGGCATCCGAACGTGATACCCAACGAATTGTCAGTCACAGCATCAACATTTTCAAAGTTCATATATCCTTCACATGTCAAACAGACAAATTTCATCGTGTCCCCTCCATAGTTATATCGCCGTTACAGCTTTTCTGCGAGGGTTTTTTTGAAATCAAGAATATCCCGAATACGTCTAGAAATTTCTGAATAGCTGGCGATGGTAGGATGTGTGGGATCAAGCAGAGGTTGTCCCTTATCAAAAGAGCGCACCAAGTCTCGATCAAACGGAATCCGGCCAAGGAGTGGGATATCTAATGCGTCACACATCGCATCGGCCTGACTTTCGAATAATTCGCTTTCAGTCCCACATTCAGGGCATCGAAACTCACTCATATTTTCAATCAGCCCAATAATCTTAATGTTGAGACTTCGTGCGTAGATAACCGATTTACGGACAACGTCCATGGCCATTTCAGATGGCGTGGTGACGACCACAGCGCCGTCAAGATCAGGAATAAAACCCGCAATGGCCGGAGGCTTATCCGCAGCCGCGCCTGGAGGGAGATCAATCAGCAGATAGTCGGCCTCACCCCACACAATATCAGCCAGAAATTCTCGAATGACTGTCATCTCCAAGGTGCCCAGCCATACTGGACTGAGGTCCATTGGCCGTTTCCAACGGACAGGAGATAAATCGCCAAGAAAAAAATCCATCGAGCCTACCTTGATACCCAACGGGCCAATGGGAGGAATGGCCCCTTCCGGCGTCATCGTCAATTGTTGACCTCGTATTCCAAGCATATGAGGGACACACGGACCGTTAAGATCGACATCAAGCACAGCAACCTGCTGATCCTGCCGCGCAAGGGCAAGCGAAAGGTTGACCGTGGTCATACTTTTTCCCACTCCGCCCTTTCCACTAAGAATAGCCACTTTTCTGCGAATGCCCGCCATTCGCAATTGGAGTTGCTGGATTTGTTCACCGATTTGCTTGGAAACTTTCGCATCGTCCGCATACTTCAGCTTCGAAAGAATTGATTTCAGGTCTTTGGTCGCGACCATGCCAACGTCCTTCGCGTACTAGAATGCATTGATGCAACTGTGATCCTACGCTTTGACAACACTAATTATCGTAAGGGCTAGGTTGACCTGTCAAACTTGAGGATAGAGCACGTCACAGTGAAGTTGACACCCCATCAGAGCCATAACTATACTCCAACCCTGCCGAAGTGGTGGAACCTGGTAGACACGCACGTTTGAGGGGCGTGTGGGGAAACCCGTGCGGGTTCGAATCCCGCCTTCGGCACCACCATCACGCCCCCGCCTCATGCCTAGAACATACAGTTCAAGGGAATTGCGACTTAGTACATCCCTTCCATTCCACCCATTCCGCCGCCGCCGCCTCCGGGAGGCATCGGCATGGGTTTCTCTTTTTCCGGCACCTCAGTGACTAACACTTCGGTAGTGAGCATCAGGCCAGCCACACTCGCCGCATTTTGAATCGCACTTCTAACGACTTTGGTCGGATCAATAATGCCGGACTTGATCATGTCAACATATTGTTCTTTCGCAGCATCAAATCCAACGTTACCCTTCTCTTCTTTAACTTTGGCGACGACCACCGAACCTTCGTGTCCAGCGTTTATCGCAATCTGCCTCAGTGGCTCTTCAAGTGCTCGCTTGATGATCGAGGCACCTATCTGCTGATCATCAGAAAGCTTCAATTTATCCATGGCAGAAATGGCTCGAACTAAGGCTACGCCTCCTCCAGGAACGATACCTTCTTCCACAGCCGCTTTGGTAGCATGAAGAGCATCTTCCACCCGCGCCTTCCGCTCTTTCATCTCCGGCTCAGTGGCGGCACCAATGCGAATTACCGCAACCCCACCGACGATTTTTGCCAACCTCTCTTGGAGTTTCTCGCGATCATAATCCGAGGTCGTCTCTTCGATTTGCGCTTTGATCTGCTTGACGCGTGCTTGAATCAGGGACTGTTCGCCAGCGCCTTCCACGATCGTAGTGTTGTCCTTGTCCACGGTGATCCGCTTGGCTCTGCCAAGATCTTTCAGTTGGACACTTTCGAGCTTGATGCCAAGTTCCTCAGAGATCATCTGTCCTCCGGTGAGGGTAGCAATATCCTCCAGCATGGCTTTACGTCGATCTCCAAAGCCAGGTGCTTTCACGGCGCAGATATTCAAGGTGCCACGTAGTTTATTCACTACCAGGGTGGCCAGGGCTTCGCCTTCGACCTCTTCCGCAATAATCAACAACGGCCGTCCCATCTTGGCGACTTGCTCGAGGAGTCCGAGGAGATCCTTCATGTTACTAATCTTCTTCTCATGAATCAAAATATAGGCATCCTCAATGACACACTCCATCCGCTCTGCGTTGGTGACGAAATATGGTGAAGTGTAGCCACGATCAAACTGCATGCCTTCGACCACATCGAGAGTGGTAGTTAAACTCTTGGCTTCTTCAACGGTGATCACGCCATCCTTACCAACTTTTTCCATTGCCTCAGCGATCAGATCTCCAACGGCCACGTCGTTGTTAGCCGAAATAATGCCGATCTGGGCGATTTCTTTCTTGTCGTTGCAGGATTTGCTCTGAGAGTGCAACTGCTCAACCACAGCTTCCACGGCCGCATCAATGCCACGCTTGATATCCATAGCATTCGCGCCAGCAGCAACATTCTTGACGCCTTCGCGAAAGATGGATTCGGCCAGAACAGTGGCTGTGGTGGTGCCGTCGCCAGCGACATCACTGGTTTTGCTTGCGACTTCGCGGACCAACTGAGCCCCCATGTTTTCATAGGGATCCTCCAACTCAATTTCCTTGGCTACAGTGACCCCATCTTTGGTGATTGTGGGAGCACCCCATTTCTTGCTGAGCATAGCGTTCCGCCCTTTTGGACCCAATGTGGCTTTCACAGCCTTGGAGAGCTTGCTCACGCCCTTCAAAATTAGTTGCCGGGCATCTCCCGAGTATTCCATCTGCTTTGCTGCCATTATTGTCTCCTCTCTTCCTTGTTTGCAGGTTATTAGTGGGCTTAGTCAAACAGCCCTAGGACTTCTTCTTCCTTCATGACGACATATTCCACATCATCGAGCTTGACTTTGTTCCCACCATACCGCTCGCACAAAACGCTGTCGCCGACCTTTACCAACGTCACATCTGGCCCAATAGCCCGCACGGTTCCTTTCTGAGATTTTTCTTTGGCCGTCTCAGGAATATAGATACCTCCAGCCGATTTTTCCGCATCGTCCTCGAGATATTCTACAAAAATGCGATCCCGTAGCGGTTTAAACGTAGTTTTGACCTGCTCCTTTACTGCCATGTGCTGCCTCCTCGCTGATTGGGTTGATTCCTCCGAGTCATCTCAGGTAGCCCTCTGACCACCAAACGAAGAGATAATCACCGTATCAGAAGAAGTCAAGATGGGAAAGCCTATAAAAATGTATGCGGATCCACATCCACCTCGAATGTGAGGCCTGAGGTGCCTAAAAACGTTTTAGCGTGTCTCAGGGATGCTTCCACCGCACCGTGAGCTAGTTCGCTCGCGAGTCCGGAGTGAGGCTCCTTGACCAGAATATGATCTCGATAACGGCCGCGGATTTTTGAATAGGGGGCAGGGACAGGACCCAAGACCTCCTGGATTCCTGCTGCATGGCTCTGTCGAAGGTGATTGGCCCATCGAGCGGAGATCTGGCGGACCTGAGCTTCAGCATCACCAGCCACGCGTAAACAAACGAGCCTTGTGAATGGAGGAAACGAGAGTTCCTGCCGCATGGCCAGTTCGTCCGTATAGAATTGCTGGAGATCTTGACGGGCCACAGACTGCAACATAGGGTGCTCCGGCTGAAACGCCTGGATCAACATCTCACCACAAGCCAAAAACGACTTGAGTGCCATAAGTTGATGAAAGGCATGTTCTGCAGCTCTGAAGTCCGGCATATGTAACATTGTGTCGGCAGAAATGACCCCGACTAACGACACCTTAGGCATCGGCACGATATCTAGAAGCATTGACGTTCCAATGAGAATGTCGAGTTCTTTAAAATCAAGACTCTTCATGAACGATAACGCTGCAGACTCTGATCGAACAAGGTCTCTGTCCATTCGCACAATGCGCGCATCAGGAAAGAGGGTTCGAACCTCTGCTTCCACACCTTCAGTGCCGAACCCCATAGCTAGAAGATGAGTTCCCGCACAGCGTGAGCAAATGTGGGGGACATCACGAGATTCTCCGCAAATATGACACAAGATCTTGTGTTCTTGTTTGTAGTATGTCAGCGCCACACTACAACTGGTGCATCGGATAGTTGCTCCACAGTCGCGGCACCAGAGAGATCGCGAAAACCCTCGTCTTGGCTGGTATAAGATCACAGGCTTTCGATTCGTTAACCGATCACGCATGGCGTGAAGAAGGGGTTCTGAAAAAAGTCGCCCTGCTCTTGATTCTGTTCTCATATCAATGCACTGGACTACCCCGTTTGGTGTGAGAGATGAAACGCGATCGAGATCTGTCGCAGAATGTTTGAATAACAACATGGCCTTTTTTGATTGAGTCAGATGAATGGCTTCAACCGAAGGATGCGATGATCCAAGGATGACTGTGACCATCTCTCTGCTCGCTCGTGCCAGCGCAATTTCACGCGTATGAAACCGTGGTTCATAATTGAATTTGTGTCGAAAGTCATGCTCTTCATCCACAATAATGAGACCCAATTTTATCATGGGATTTAACGCACTCGACCGTGTTCCAATCACGATGTCTGCATCACCGGATTGGAGTCGATACCACTCTGATGTCCTCTTAAAAAGCGTCCGTGTTCCAAACCAATCGGATATATGGTCACCAAGATATGGCCGTACTGCCCTAGAAAACTCACGGGCTTGACTCGTGTGAGGGAAGATCACAATACAGCTCCGCCGTTTCGTTATAGTTTCCTGTATAGCCTTCAAATATGCACCGACGCGGTATTCCAGAGGCGCCTGCATGATAAAGATTTGGCTCCTGCCTTTCCGAATGGACGAAGCAAGAGGGCTAGACAAAGACGAATCCTGTAGCAAGCCGTGTCTTGTCTCATCTACAGCATAGGCTGGGTTGGGTTTTATTCGAGACCCATTAGAACGTTTAGCGTATTGAGTCCTAGAAGGCAGGTCCACATAGCTCTCGATGTGTCCATTTTTCTTCAGTGTTCTCAGCGTTGAGGCAATGCTACGACGTCCCAGTTGTTGACGTAGATACTGACTTGAGAGCCCGTGCTTTGCAGATTGCAGCCTGATGAGAATTGCGTGTTGAATCACTCGACCTGCTCCTGATCCCTCCGCCATCATTCGTCCCAATGGCGTGATGATGAAACGCTCTTTAATTCCATGCCTGAACATGGGTGGGAGCATAAGTTGAAGGCATTCTCCCACAGGAGAGAGGTAATATGATGCCATCCAGCGGGCAAGTGACAACATCGATGGGGAGAGCGCAAACGATGTGTCGACAATGGCTTCGATTTCCTTGAGATGAGCAGTTTCGGTCGTTTCAATGATCTCGGCAATTAGCCCAACGTGCACATTGGACCCAAACGAAACCCTCACCATATTTCCCGCACGAATCTTCTGTCGCAACGTGTTAGGAATGACATAGGTGAAAAGCCGCTGTGGATAGTGCGAAATGAAGATCAGTGCAGCTGGGTGTGAGGACATGACATCTGGACGATATCAAACCCATTTCCAGTGTCAAGGCCAACCGCAGTAGCGATTCCGTATTCGCATCACGGGCAACATCAATGTTGGATTATGTCCTCAGGCAGACCACGAGCTGAGAGAGAGAGAGGGGGGGGGG
>PBSN01000019.1 GCA_002726235.1 Nitrospiraceae bacterium | reverse complement strand
TCTCAGCGATCATACGTAACGATAATCTCAAGGGGGCCCTGCTCTTCGTTCATCCGGAGCGGCACCTTCCCGTCCACACGATCCCAGAGTTCTTTGAGTGCCGTGGCATTGCCTTTGATGGCTAACTTCAGCGTGGCAATAACGAGGCATTCCTTCCATGTCTTGCCGGAGGCGTCATCAGGACACTGCTTCTCAATTTCTTCTTTGAGCAGACTTGTGAAAGTGTCGTGCTTCGGGGGACGCCCTTTTGGATTTCCCGACACCCCTTTTGGGAACGGTTTAAGGTTGGTTTGACCCCGTGATTTTCTCTCTGCTTCCCCACTGTTTATCAGTGAGCCATTACTCTGTTTCGTTGCCCTAATTTGCACTGCCTTTTTCCGCTCAGTGGACACGCGAGATCAAGTGGTCATCGGATGATCAATGTCTTGTGTACCGCAACAATATCGCTGACATCGCCGTTCTCGCCGACAACGTAGTAGCCCATCCCTGACATTGGCTCGGTTACGACTCCCATTCCGAGCCGCCCATCCGCATCCCGCCATGTGACCCAGTCTTCCAGAGTGGGTTCCTGATCAGCGGTTTGTGGCGTGACCACTCTGACTAGACCATGGGCCTTTGCCACAATCCGCTTCGCTTGATCGTCAGAAAAATCGACGGGTCGCCCAGGCTCTAAGTCCACATCCATGTTCTGTTCACGGATTCTGACCGTAAGCGGCACTGAGGCTTCAATCATCATATTTCGATCACCTCCTTATCCCTCTTCTGTTTTCCGGTCTCTCCCCCATTTTCATCCGTAACAGCGTAACAACCCGCTCCTACCAAGGGGATTCCCGTTTTCTCATCCGTAACATTAGAATCCGGTGTTACGTTTCCAAAATCACGAGAAGCCACGTCAATACTGGATTGTGACGGTGTTACGGATGGTTCACCCAAGTATCGAGAAAAGGCATCGAGAAAAGCCTCCTTTTCGTATCCCTTGGCCGTCGTATCGCCGAATCGAATAGTCTTGGACATGATCCGAAACGGTTTCAAGAGGACTGCGATCTGACGTGGTGTGATCGGCTTTCCTTTTTTCCATTCCGGCCACGGACGATGTTCGAGCGATGAGAGGTGGTTCACAAGATTATCGGATTTGATCTGCGGCCCATTGCAGCCAAAATATGCCTTGATATCTTCCAGCAACGAAACCCCAGCAGATTCCAGGTCAGTGTCGCCCATACATAGCGAGACAGCGGCGTCCCGAGTGTGTTGTTCCCAGCTCCCGCCTAGGACATGGGCGATGGCAAACAATGGTCGCCAATTGTCAGCGACACGGTTGAACAACTGCCTGGGAACCTCGGGATCAGCGTCTTGGAGCTGCGGTAAGGCGTCAGCGGCCCACCGAGCTGCTTTTCTTTTAAGATCATCGTTGATCTTGCGGGAGTCATACCGGGCTTTGAGTTCATCTGGCAAAGCACGTTTCATGTCGATGGTAATTGATCGATCGACCAAGGTTCCCGGAAGATCACCAATTCCAGCCAGCACTGTTGCTGCGAACACCTTGAACAGCTTGACGGTGTTGTCATCCCCAACGCACCGCGGGAAGATGCCCCCTCGTCGATGTCCTGAATTTAAGGCTCCGCGCAACGCTTCGTTGTCTCGTAAAAATGAATCATGTTCGTCTATCAACATCGTTGGTTGATACGTATCAATGAGTCGAAACAGTGTGGCTGTGGTCACGCTATCGAGACGAAGCGCACGAGGACACACCTCGGCAAGGATGTCCAGACATGTCGTTTTTCCTGATCCCTTCTCCGGTGACTTGATGTTGATTCGCGGTGAATGAAAGAACGCTTGTAGGCCGTGCGCGTGTAGTACCCACAGTGCCAAGACAAGTGCCCCGTGTCGAGGGAGGACGAGATACGTAGAGAACAACTCGATAAGGTCATTCAACAGGTCGTTACCATTCACGGGCTCTGGCCATGGATCAGGATCTTTCAAAAATTCTAATCCGTCATCTGCTTCAGGGGATTCGCATGGCCGAAGCTTGGTCACTGCCACGTCGAGCGTTGAAACCCGAATGCCCAGGGCCTTGGCTTCGCTTTGCCGGCACCGGTCATAGTCAATAGCTGAGAGGTCCGCAAGAGTGGCTACTTTCCGATTGATGAGCACGGTTTGTAGTTCCGATGCGTTGCGTGTTTGCTTGTCTGCGCTAACGGTTTCCTTGGGCTGCTCAGCCGCTGCCGTGGCGTCCTGAAGCCGCGTTCCAGCGTCAAGAATTGCCGTGAATCCGTCAGGCTGCATCGGCGATCTTTGTTCGCTCTTCATCACGAAGCACCAGCCAGGCATCGGAGATAACCTCCATCACTGTCTCTAGCTGTTCATCACTCCATGTGGAAATATCAACACCGATGGCCGTGTTGATGACCGCGTCTGCCTCACGAAAACAATCAATGCGCCTCGCGTCAACCATGAGCCTGGCTTTCGCTCGTTTCTGCTTGAGTGCTTTTTCCATGCTTCGTTGACGTTGCGCGCCAGCGTCAAATGGTTGCGCATTGTCATAGAACAAGTCCCGGACGGCGACGCCAATGCTGGCACAGATTTCATCAATCGAGCATCCCACCCAGCAGCGCAGCAAAACGCCTTTGTCCCCTTTGCGGATTGAGAGCGACGGGTTCGTGTCGTCATGACTTGGGCATCGGGCCAACCAGCCACTTGGAGATCGTCGAACACCATCGAGCCTGACAATGAGATTATCGATAATCATCTCGTGAATCGCCCACGGTGAATGTCCGCAGCAGCACGTTGATGCATGTGTTCACTTCTCGGTACCATCTGCTTCACGTGTATTGCTGCGCAACGCCTCTTCGACGGCATCGGGATCGAATCTTATACCTGTCATTTTCGGCCCGACACGAATGCTAGGAATGATCCCTTGTTTTGCCAGCTTGTAGGCTGAGCCCACCGACATCGAAAACCGGCGTGCTATTTCTTGTGCTTTGACGTGGACTCGATTGGACATCTTCACCTCCTGTTTGTTAGAAACTCTCGCGGTATTCCCCTCGTCCGTGTTATGCTTCTACCACATCTTATTAAGCATGGCTAGTACATAACCGGACATAAATAATTAATCATCTATTCCAAGCACATTTCGTGAATTCGCCGTGAGGAATTATTGAGATGAGCATCCGTTTCATTCCAACCGTGCCCACCGAGACAGAATCTCAACACGTGACACAAGAGCGTCTGCAGGCTCAAAGACGCGTTGGGAAGTCTCACGAAAAGCGTGCCGATTGGATTCTCAATTTTGCCGCGTGCTCCATTGGTAGGCTTGGCAGCAAAGAATTCAAAGACTTGCAATATGAAGTTGCCGCCTTTGCCATATCGGTACACAGCCCGACATCTGATGTCTGGGACTTACTCCACTGGGCCCAGCACGACGGCCCGATTCCGGCACATGGCCATGTTGAAAGTTTTCAAAATCAAGCGAAAATGTGGGTTGGGCGCATTCTTGCTAAGGAGAGCATCATTGTCCCTTTTTTCGGAAGGGGCCGTTTTTGCCTCACTTACTCAGAAGACGGCTGGAAACAGGCGTTATTAAGCGAAAATGCGGAGCGGGCACTTCTCTACGGTCTGTGGCTCACACTCTCTGAGTGCGCTCACCGCATTCGTCGGTGTCCGGAATGCGCAAAGGCTTTCCTTGCGACACGAAGTAATCAACGGTATTGCCTACCCAGCTGCCAGAGCCGCGTCGCGTCCAGGAAATACCTCGGCACGCCGCCGGAACGCCTCGGCAAGAGCGGACGGCCATCGAAGAAAGACATGGCAGCGTTGAAGCTGAAGACTAAGAAGCCAACACGCGAGAAAGTGAAGGGCAAGCAATCCGCAGGAATAAGCATGAAGACAACCGCATCACGAAGCAATAAACGGTCGTCACGCGTTGAGGATAACGAGCAAGAGTAACTGATGGCAGATACCCGCGACCCATCGATGCTGGAACGTGTCGCCAGCAGCAAAGCCGCTCAGGCTGGGGCAACCGCAATACTCACCACTTGCCAACTAAGTTTTATCCGCACTTGGTAAGTAGCCGAGACAGACTCGGAAATCACATCACGGTTTGAGTCACGGTTGGACTCTAGAAATACCGGTTTAGGTCACGGTTAGACGAAACTACACCTTGCCACGCCGTGCAACAAGAAACGACGAAACGCCTTGATAGCATTGAGCTTCCTGTGATCTAGTGTGATACCATGTTGCATGGGGTTACTACACTGAAACGTTCTCATAATCAGTTGGTCCCAGGTTCAAGTCCTGGTGGGCCCACCAATTAAATCTGAATCTCAAGCATCTGCTAAGGCAGATTACATGGAATGAGGCACGTTAAAATGCGAGTATGTAACACCACCCTGTTTCTGATGTTTCTTAGTCCTTCCATTGCCACCGCTAGGGCGTTATTGTGTTCGTAACGTCATTGGCTGGGTTTGCTAGCACATTAGTATCGGTTATTGTCCATTGATCGACAAAGTTATCACTATCGATATTAGCGCATGCCTCTGCGATAAATGCTTCATCCGTTTTGGACGACACTGATGCGTCACAAGCGTCGGCGTCAGCATTTCCGACTTTCTCGGCTACGGTACCAAGGCTGAATTCGTATCTCCCCCCTTCCTCGGGAACATACCCAATTTCATTCATGCTGCCGTATACGCCGTTTTCAGCAAAATATGCAAGTTGGGAAATATAGATGTCCTTAAGAGTGTCCTTGGCCTCGCTCTGCTTTTCCTCGGCCTGAGACTCCAGAAAGTACGGAATGGCAATGGCTGCTAAAATTCCTATGATCGCGACGACAATCATCAACTCAACCAAGGTAAAGCCTTTGTTGTTCGACTTCGTCATCTCCACAACCGTATCTTCCTCTTTAATAAAGACATCCACAATACTACTACATCAAATACCATCTTTCACCATGGGGTTCCCAAAACCATGTTTCTGAAACGCATCGCGCAACGTCTGATTTTCTGGATCCAACTCTAGCGATCGCTCCCACGCCTTGCGTGCCTCATCCCACTTCCCCAAGGTCAGATAGACTTCCCCAAGGTGTTGCACAATTACAGGATCGTCAGGAACAAGTATAATCGCACGTTTGAGCTGCACTAGAGCTTCCCGAGTTTGTCCCATTTTGTAGTGAGCCCAAGCAAGACTATCAACATAATATCCGTTGTCTGGTTGGAGAGAGACGGCACGTTGAATTAATCCCATCGCCTCATCAAGCCGAATCCCTTGTTCAACGTAATAGTAGCCAAGAAAATTCAACGCATCGGAGTGGGATGGGTCCAAGTCAATAGTTTTCTCCATATGGGAAATCAGTTCATCTGCTTGATCAAGTTTTTCATGAACAATGCCAAGATGATAGTGAAAATGAGGAACCTCTTCGCCCAAAGCAACACCTCGTTCTAAGACACCCACAGCATCGTGATATTGCTTCAATCGAGTCAAGCCAAACGCCAAAACCAAATACAAATCAATGCGCTGAGGCTCAAGCTGTACGGCTTTTTGCAAGAGAGGCACTGCTTCCTCAAAATTTTTCATCCGGTAATAGAGATGGCCCAAGTGAACGATCGTATCGAGGTATTTATCATCGATCGCAAGCACCTGCTTATATTGTTCGATCGCTTTCGCGTAAGCCTCACTCTCCTCAAAAATCAAGCCGAGATAGTCCCGCGCCATCACATCGCTCGGACGATGAGTAACCACCGTCTCCAGATAAGACACCGCCTTTTCAAATTGTTTTAGTTCGACGTGGAGAAGAGCAACTCTCAATGTCGCCTCAAGATTTGAAGGGTTTTCCTGCAGGATTTCCTCAAGCAACACAAGCGCAGACTCATAGGACTGTTCTTTGATGTAAAGCCGAATCAATTCTGACCGTAGCACCGACGGAGATCCGCGTAACGTCATGAGTGCCGTACGATATATCTCAATAGCATCAGAAACCGAACCACTCTCCTCGTAGACCCTTGCAAGTGCTAGGTATGCAGGAAGAAAATCCTGTTTGCCAGAAATAGCCCGTTCAAAATATTGAATGGCGCGCTCTGGCTCATCTTGACCAAGCGCGACACGGCCAAGATGGTAATACGCGATCGGCAAGTCTGGACGAATGTCAACACCTCGTTGGAGCGCCTGTTTGGCCGCATCAAGTTTATTAAGACTCAGAAGCAGAACTCCTTTTTTTATGAAGACATCCGGGTTTTTAGTATCACGTTGAATCACGATATCGTAGAGTTTCGCCGCACGCTCAAAAACTCCGATTGTGACTAATACATCGGCAAGTAATACTTGTGTAGTCACATCAATTTCAGGTTCCTTTAGCGCGGCATCAACATGGCCAATAGCCCTATCATGATCTTTCAGTCCGACATGAAGTGCTGCTAATCTCGCGTGGAGATAAGGAGAGGACGGGTCAGACTCCAGAGCCAATCTGTACTTGTCCTTTGCGGCATCAATATTCATGGACAACTCGTCGCGGACTGCCATCATAAATTGAAAATACGCTTCGTGTTGCTGAGGAGGAGCGAGATTTGGTGTTGTCTGGAGCGGACTCGGAACAGCTTGAGCGGTCATGTTGACGACTTGGGGAGACACCGCGCAGGCAATCACGAGGAACGGAAGACTCAGTGTGATAATGAGAGTCCGGACTAATCTAAGCAGGGTTTTGTTCACCAACGCTATCCAATTACAGTACTCACCATTCCAGCGCTCACCGAAGATCAACCTCATCGTGTTCTGACGCCAGACAAAACATGTATTGTTTTCATGATTCAGCTGGCTGATTATAACTCAGCTTACACATTTACAACATGGTTGGCCATAACAACCAATACTACACCAGCGTCTTCCCCTCCTACGCACAAAGCTGCCGAACCACAACAATGCCATGGCTGAAAACCCCACAACCCTATTGGTGTAAGACCACAATCGTAGCATCACCCACATGCCAATGACCCGAAAATTAACTTCATTGAGATCCCATAGCTATTCAGCGTGGGAATAGTACAATCCAGTCTTGATCATTCCACAAAATCATGTACATTGAGTGGAATCATTATTCCCGTTTCAATCCGTTGATCAACTCGTTCAAGATAGGGCACGTAAGCGTTCGATCAGCATTCGCTTCGTGCAATAACATCCTAGTTCAGGCGAAACATTGCTTCCACAGTTTGTGCAACCTCGTATCGTGATCCGACCACTTGGTATTCGAAATACGACACTTCAGGCAAAAGCGGTGATGTCAAAAACGTTACGAAGAAGGGAGGTTAGCGCAAAAAGTTTCGCACGATGACTATCTTTCGCGATGAGAGAGGTTTTCAAATTTGGCCAAGCGGTCACGGAAAGTGAGTTCCAGTTCTCCAGTTGGTCCATTCCGATGCTTTCCAATGATGATTTCGGCGATACCTTGTTTTTCTGAAGATTCAGGATAGTACTGATCTTCACGGTAAATAAAGATGACAAGATCAGCATCTTGTTCAATCGCACCCGACTCACGGAGATCTGCCAGAAGAGGTCGAGGCGGTTTGCGACTTTCAACAGCGCGACTCAACTGTGACAACGCAATAACTGGGACGTTTAATTCCTTTGCCAACGCCTTCAGAGAGCGAGAAATATCCGAGATCTCTTGCTGGCGGCTTTCGGCATTCGAACGCCCTCGCATGAGCTGAAGATAGTCTACAATCACCATATCCAAACCCGCCTCGCTCTTTAATCGACGGGCCTTTGCACGCATTTCTAACGCCGAGAGCACTCCGCTATCGTCAATAAATATTTTCGCCGCACTCAGTCTACCTGCGGCATCAACAATCTTATGAAATTCCTCTCGCTCCAGTTGCCCCGTCCGAATATGATGAGAATCAACACCTCCTTCAGAACTCAACATTCGAAGGACAAGCTGTTCCTTTGACATCTCCAAGCTAAACACCGCAACCACCGAGTCATTATGGACGGCAGCATGAAGCGCTGCGCCCAATGCAAGGCTGGTCTTTCCCATGCTTGGTCGCCCAGCAATCACGATCAAATCAGACGGCTGAAAGCCTGCCGTCTTAGTATCTAAATCGATAAACCCCGATGGGATTCCGGTAATCTCCGACTTCTTCCCATAAAGTTCCTCGATCAGGTGAAACCCAGATGTAACCACATCTTTGAGTGGAACAAACGAACGTCGATGACTGGCTTGCGAGATGCTAAAGATCTTTTGTTCCGCTTGATCTAGCAACTCGTCTGCATTGCGGCCTCCTTCCAATCCTTGGGTCACGATCTCGGTTGACACTTGAATCAGATCACGCAGCACCCCTTTTTCATGAACGATTTTGGAGTGGTATTGAATATTAGCGGCAGTGGGAATAGATTGCACCAGCGAGGCGAGATAGCCAAAACCTCCAACCTCCTCAAGAACATTCTTTTGCTTAAGGTGTTCTGAGAGCGTAATCAGATCTATGGCCTCGTTACGCTCAGACAGGTCAAGCATCCCGAGAAAAATCTTGCGGTGAGCCTCGCGATAAAAATCGTCCTGCGAGAGGATCTCAATGGATTTGTTCAGAGACTGATTGTCAAGAAGAATAGCCCCAAGAACCGATTGCTCGGCCTCAAGACTTTGTGGAGGCAGTTTTTCGACCGACCCGTCAATCAACGCCATCGAAATAACAGGAACTGCAACGACACGTTTGCGCCTATTGAAAGGTAGGGTGCGACTACCCTACGCAAGAAGCCGGAATAACCGCCCCAGATCAAAGGCAAACCCCGTCGAGGGACATTCGGACCCGAAACACCCGACGAGGTGATCATACCGGCCCCCACCCCCTAGTTCCCATCCACTCCCTTCAATGAAGATGTTGAACACCAGTCCGGTATAGTAGTCGAAAGCGCGGATCTCGCCAAGATCCACAAGAATATGTTCGCCGTGACCTGCCTTCGCAAGCAAACCGCAAACTTCTCTGATCCGATCAAGCGCGGCAAGAGAATCATCCCAGTGCCCTGCTATCGAAGCGGCTTTGTCGATAACATGCTCATGCCCAAACAAATTTGGCACCGCAAGAACAATATCGGTTAATGATTGTGGAACCTCCGCTTCAGAGAGGATTTCCTCAAGCCTCGTCAAATTCTTCTTCGCCGCCGCCCATCTTAGCTGCCATTTGACCGTGTCCGAGATTGATGCTTTTGAAAGAAGTGTATTGAAAAACTCGCCTTGCCCAATCGTCAGGGTAAACTTGGTGAGCCCAAGTTCGCGAAGACAGGCAATCGCAACCGCAATCATTTCGGCATCAGCCGCGGCGCTTTCCAAGCCGATTAGTTCAGCACCGATTTGAAAGATCTCCCGGTTCCGCCCCGCGTGATCAGAATCATATCGATAAACAGGAGCACTGTAACAAAGACGAAGGGGGCGAACATCGGCAAACATACCCATCGCTACCATCCGTGCAATTTGCGGAGTCACATCAGGGCGAAGGATCAAATCCCGACCGTTCCAGCGGTCAAGCACTTTGTACCCTTTTTCGATAAGGTCATCCCCTAATCCCCCAGAAAACACATCCAAGTATTCGAACGCAGGGGGGACGACCTCTTGAAACCCCCACTTCTGAAAGACCGAAAGGATGATGTCCTCTGTCTTCCGTTTTTTCGCCGCATCCGGAGGAAGCATGGCAGTCATCCCCGGAGGAGTTTTACTTCTTGCAACTGACTCCATCTCGTCGTGCTGAATCACTACAGTTGAAGGCATTTGGCAAATTGAATGTTCGTACCGTTCCTGATCGCGTCAAGAACAGCATCCGGCGCCTGACTGTCCAGACTAAGAATCAAGAGAGCGACCCCGCCTTGGCCCACTCGAGCACATTCCATACGCGCAATATTAATCCCATGTTCACCGACGATGCGACCAACCATCCCGATCACCCCAGGTTGATCCTCATTCAAGATGAAAAGTAGGTGGCCGCGGGGATCAAAGTCAACCTCGAAGCGGTTCACCTCAACTATCCGAGGGTCTTTCCTTCCAAACAGCGTCCCTGCCACCGTCGCACTCTTCTTTGCCGCGTCAACCACGACTCGGATAAGGCTAGTGAAGTCACCAGCATCACGACTTCGGACCTCTTTCACCTCAATGCCTCGTTCCTTCGCAATTACAGGCGCGTTCACGCTGTTCACCGTATCTTCGAGAATCGGTGCAAGAAGACCCTTGAGTAATGCAGGGGTAATCAGCGCAACTGACTCATTTGCGACATCGCCTTTGTATTCTATTGTTACGCGCTCAATCCCACCGTCACAAAGTTGTGACTGAAGCGCCCCAAGCTTTTCGGCAAGTGCTGAGTAAGGCTGGATACGCTGCAACAATTCAACCGGAGCCGAGGGCATATTCACGGCACCACGTGCCACCCCACGAGTGAGATATTCCACCACCTGCTCAGCGATACTGATCGCGACGCTCTCTTGAGCCTCGACAGTCGATGCTCCGATATGCGGTGTGAGGATCATATTGTCAAGCCCAAGTAACGGATGATCGGGAGCGCACGGTTCTTTCTCAAACACATCGAACGCAGCTCCAGCAACCTTCCCAGAGGTCAGGGCTTCCACAAGAGCATTCTCGTCAACAAGCCCACCTCGCGCGCAATTCACAATCCTCACGCCATCTTTCATCTGGCTTATCGCCTCCACGCCAATCATATGCTTGGTTTCGTTGGTCATGGTGGTATGCAGCGAAAGAATATCAGCCCGACGATACAGTTCAGAAAGCCCGACGAGTTCAACACCCATCTCATGCGCACGATCCTCAGCCAAATAGGGGTCATTCGCAATAACTTTCATCGAAGCCCCTTGTGCAAGCTTGACCAAATAGCTACCGATCTGCCCAAGCCCGACAATGCCCAGAACTTTCTCCTGCAGTTCCATCCCCATAAACTTGGACTTTTCCCACTTGCCCGCTTTCATGGAGGCTGTCGCCTGAGGAATTTTTCTGGCAAGCGACAACATCATGGCAAAGGCGTGTTCCGCTGTGGTAATGGTATTACCTCCTGGAGTATTCATCACGACAATCCCACGCTTCGTCGCCGCGGGAAGATCCACATTATCTACCCCACTCCCTGCACGCCCAACCACTTTTAAGTTAGTTGCGGCTTCAATCACCTTCGCATTTACTTTGGTCGCCGAACGGATCACGAGTCCGTTGTATTGTGCAATTTTCCCCTGCAACTCTTCGTTCGAAAGCTTAGTATTCACATCGACATCCAGCCCAGAATCTCGGAGAATTTTGACGCCATTCTCTGAGAGCACATCACTAATCAGAACCTTCATATCGGCTTCCTGAGCAGTTCTTCGGCCTTACCCACCCCAGCACCTAGCAACACGGGGTGACCGAGATCCTTTAAAACCATCTCGACCGCAGAAAGGGCCATGATAACGTCAAAGGTGTCAACATACCCCATATGTGCAATCCGAAAGATCTTTCCCTTAAGATGATCCTGACCTCCAGCAGCAGTCACCCCATAGGACTGGCGTAACCGAGAATAAACCTTCTGCCCATCAATGCCATCAGGCGCTTGAATTGCCGTTAGCGCGTTGCTTGGGCACTCCTTGGGAAAAATGGAAAGACCCGTTGCCTTCACCCCTTCTCGCATAGCATTGGCAAGGCGCACGTGACGCAAGAAAATGTTCTCCAGCCCCTCCGCTTTCAACATCCGTAACGCTTCTTTCAAGCCAACAATCAGACTCACTGCAGGCGTAAAGGCCGTCTGTTGTTTGCGTTGCGATTCAGCTTCCTTCTTAAAGTTGTAGTAAAAAACATTGTTCGCCTTGTCCGCGAGTGCCCACGCTTTCTCGCTAATACTCACGAACGCCAAGCCGGGAGGAAGCATCAACGCTTTCTGCGACCCTGTCACGACAACATCAATACCCCATGCATCTGTGCGAATGTCCAATACGCCCAAAGCGGTAATCGCATCAACCACAAGAATTGTGTCCGCAAGGGGGCGAATAATATCGGCAATGGCCTGTGTATCGTTGGCAACCCCAGTTGATGTCTCACTAGCCTGAATAAAGACGGCTTTGGTATCAGGGTTCTTCTTCAGCGCATCGATGATCTGCTTGGGATCGACGGCATACCCCCATTCCACCGTAATTTCGTCGACGACAACACCAAAGGATTTACAAATTTTACCCCAGCGCTCTCCAAACTTTCCCATGTTGACCACGATCGCTTTGTCGCCAGGTGACAGGAAGTTTGCGACTGATCCTTCCATCCCTCCTGTGCCAGAGGAAGCCAAAACCAACACGTCATTCGTGGTCTGAAACAGCCACTGGAGATCGGCCTGAACCTGCTCAAACAACTCAACAAAATCTGGAGCCCGGTGATGAATCATCGGACTTGCCATCGCCAACAACACCTCCGGAGGCACTTGGGTTGGTCCGGGCGCAAACAGGTAACGTTTCTGCATACTCACTACTCCTTTTTAAGTGAATCAGCGACGCTACCATAGGGCCTAGACCCTGTCAAGAAAGCTCGCAAAGAGCACTTGCATTGGTTTATTGCATCGGAAATCGTATCGACACCACGTAAGCAACAATGAATCCTTGAATGTCAATATTTAATGCCAGATCCTGACATGTTATGGCTTTTGTCGACCTTGACCATGTTACATCCCTATGTTAGGTTGATGCCCTACGAAAAACGCTGACATCGTGGAGGTTTTGTGCTTTCCGACTCGATACAAACTGGCCTCACTTTCGACGATGTTTCGCTGATCCCGGCTGCCTCTTCAATCGTTCCCTCCGACGCTAGCACCAAAACATTCCTCACCCGCGAGTTGCAGATCAATATTCCTATCGTCAGCGCCGCCATGGACACAGTGACAGAATCTCGCCTTGCCATCGCCATGTCCCGTGAAGGTGGTATGGGAATTATTCATCGTATGATGAGTCCCGAGGAGCAGGTCAACGCCGTAGATATGGTCAAAAAGTCGGAGAGTGGCATGATCACCGATCCGATTACCATTTCACCGACACATACTATTCGCGAAGCCCTCACACTCATGGAGATCTATTCTATTTCTGGCGTTCCCATTACCGAAGGCAAAAAACTAGTCGGGATTCTGACCAACCGCGATCTCCGCTTTGAAACCAGAATGGAGTTGCCGGTAGCTCAAGCAATGACGCGATCAAATCTTGTTACCACTCCGGTCGGTACAACACTTGAAAAGGCCAAAAACATCCTTCACGAACACCGCATTGAGAAACTCTTAGTGATCAATGACAACTACGAGTTGAAGGGCCTCATCACCATCAAGGATATACAAAAACGCGTTCAATACCCCAATGCGTTTAAGGACTCCCTTGGACGCCTTCGCGTTGGCGCGGCGGTCGGTATTGGAGAAGACGCCGAGAGGCGAACACCTGGTCTTATCAAGGCTGGCGTTGATCTTGTCGTCGTCGATACCGCGCATGGTCATGCCCAATCAGTTCTTGATACGGTGCGTACGCTGAAGAAGGCTCATCCAGAACTCCAAATCGTTGGAGGAAACGTCGCCACCGCTGAAGCGACCAAGGCCCTGATTAACGCTGGAGCTGACGGGGTGAAAGTCGGAGTTGGGCCAGGGTCAATATGCACCACCAGAATTGTTGCCGGCGTTGGGGTACCCCAATTGACCGCCATTGCTAATTGTGCAGCGGAAGGCAAAAAACATGGCATTCCCATTATCGCCGATGGTGGGATCAAGCACTCCGGCGATATCGCGAAAGCGCTCGCCGCCGGCGCAAGCTCGATCATGCTGGGAAGCCTCCTTGCCGGCACAGAAGAAAGCCCCGGTGAGCTGGTACTTTTTCAAGGGCGATCATACAAAACATATCGTGGCATGGGATCTCTCACGGTGATGGAACGCGGAGGACGCGATCGCTACTTTCAGAAAGATCAGGAAGCATCGAAACTTGTCCCAGAAGGGATCGAAGGTCGCGTCCCATACAAGGGCTCACTTGCCGCCGTAATCTACCAACTTGTTGGTGGGCTGAGATCAGGAATGGGCTATTGTGGATGTGCTTCTATTCCAGCATTGCAGGAGAACGCTAACTTTATTCGTATTACACACTCTGGACTCCGCGAAAGCCACGTCCACGACATTATCATCACTAAGGAGGCACCCAACTACCAAATGGAATGGGGCTTGTAGGATGGCAATGTGGAACAGACATAGTGAGACTGGCATCACACCAGGATAATATCCTGATTCTGGACTTCGGGTCCCAGTACACACAGCTCCTCGCTCGTCGTGTTCGGGAAGCCAACGTCTATTCTTCTATCCTCCCTTTTAACGCCTCAATGGCTCAAATTAGGCACTTGCGTCCGAAGGGGCTCATCCTGTCAGGCGGACCCGCCAGCAGTTACCTCCTTGGCGCTCCAAAAGCCTCCCAAAAACTCTTTTCCCTCGGTATCCCCATTCTTGGGATTTGCTACGGGATGCAAGTCATTGCACAGACAAAAGGCGGAAAGGTAAGCCGTACAGCAAAGCGAGAATACGGACCAGCGACATTGAAGTTTGACGATACCTCAGACCTGTTCCATCAGATCGGGAAAAAGAATATGGGCACCCCAGTATGGATGAGTCATGGAGATCGTATCGATCGTCTCCCCTCTGGCTTCACATCAATCGCGCATACTGCCAATGCGCCCATTGCTGCAATGCGCGATAAGACGCGTCAAGTGTTTGGATTACAGTTTCACCCGGAGGTCGTCCATACCCCCAAAGGGACGCAGATCATCCGTAATTTCGTCCATCGTGTGTGCGGATGCCTGGAAACGTGGAACACAACATCATGGATTGACCCGATGGTTGCAACGGTGCAGAAACAAGCTCCCTCAGGCCACATCATCTGCGCACTAAGCGGCGGAGTCGATTCCACTGTGGCGGCAAGCCTCACTCATCGTGCGGTTGGCAACCGTCTCACCTGCATCTTTGTGAACAACGGATTATTGCGGGCGAATGAAGCGCAGGCTGTCCTCGCAAGTTTGCGAACACATTTAAAGCTGAATCTTCGTTATGTCGATGCCAGCGCCCAATTTCTACGTGCACTTAAAAACGTGGAAAATCCCGAACGGAAACGCAAAATTATCGGGCGCGAATTCATTCGTGTATTCGAGGCTGAAGCGAAGCTCATCAATGCACAATCAAAAGAGAGTCCTGTCACCTATCTTGTTCAGGGAACGCTGTACCCAGACGTCGTGGAAAGCGGTGCCACCCTCGGACCATCTGCCATCATTAAGACACATCACAATGTCGGTGGACTGCCGGCACGAATGAAACTCAAAGTCATCGAACCACTTCGCGACCTGTTCAAGGACGAAGTGCGCCGTTTAGGCACCGAACTCGGGCTTCCAGATACTATGATTTGGCGGCAACCATTTCCCGGCCCCGGCTTGGCAATTCGAATTATTGGTCCGGTGACACGGCCATCCCTGAAGATTCTACGGGAAGCTGACGTGATCGTCGAAGAGGAGGTTTGTCCGGCAGGATTGGGCCGCAAGGTATGGCAAGCCTTTGCAGTCCTTATTCCGGTCAGAACAGTGGGTATTCGAGGGGACAAGCGATCATATGAACACGTGATAGCGATTCGTGCTGTGCAAAGTGACGATGGCATGACTGCGGATTGGGTCCGGCTCCCACACGACCTGCTCGGACGTATCGCTCACCGGATTACGAACGAAGTCAACGGCGTCAACCGCGTCGTCTACGACCTCAGTACAAAACCCCCAAGCACAATCGAATGGGAGTAGTTTTTCTTAGGTAGGCAATGACTAAACTTTCAAAAATTTCAAAAATAAATCCGCGTGATATATGGGCGCACGAAGCCCATGACTTTACAAAATGGCTAGCAATTGCTGAGAACATTGCATTACTTAGCGAAGAACTGCAAATGCAGTTTGAGAATGTAAGTGTTGAATCATCTGCTGGAAGATACTTTGTAGATATAGTTGCAGATGTTGCAGAAAATAGCGGCAAAGCAATTATCGAAAATCAACTTGACATAACCAACCATAAGCACCTTGGTCAGCTAATTACTTACGCTTCAGCATTGGAAGCAAAGTTCATTCTTTGGATGGTTACGGACTTTAATGAGGAACACCGTCAAGCAATCGACTGGCTGAACAGACACATAAGCGAGCAGATCAACTTCTTCTTAATTCAAGTTGAAGTTTACAGAATAGATGATTCCCTTCCAGCACCAAAATTTAACGTCATATGTGAGCCGAATAATTGGGGCAGAATGATGCAAAGCTCTGCGTCTGGAAATAAGGTAAGTGACACAAAACTGTTGCAACACGATTACTGGGAACAGTTGATCGCTGCAGCACATCAAAAGAAAACTAAACTAAGTTTTGGTAGTAAAGCGCGGCCTCAACATTGGTACAATTTAGCTTTTGGAACTAGTCGCGCGACGATCTCACTCACAATCAATACTCAAAAAAAGATTCTTGGTTGCGAGATTTACATTAGAAACGACAAAGAACTTTTTGACAACT
>PBSN01000018.1 GCA_002726235.1 Nitrospiraceae bacterium | reverse complement strand
GCCAAGAAAAAAGCAGTGAAAAAGAAACCAGCTGCCAAGAAAAAAGCAGTGAAAAAGAAACCAGCTGCCAAGAAAAAAGCAGTGAAGAAAAAGGCAAAGAAAAAATAACCCCCCCCCCTCCTGCCTTTATCCGTGCTGGGGGGCGTATGCCCTCCAGCACGCTGTCCGAAGCCTCACGCCGTTCCAGCGATTCTGTTCACACCATATTGAGTGCTGAGCCTATTTTTCAAAACAAACCCATTTGGGGACTGTCATCAGGAACGTTGTGTACCGTTGCTTTCTTCGAGCGAGCCTGCGTTGATGATTGCTCGAGTTTCGCTGCCTGGGGCGGATGCGACTCAATAGGATTGTTGGATTGGCCCTCAAGCTGCGCGAGAATTTCCTTTGCGCGCACGATGACCGGGATTGGCAATCCCGCCAATTGCGCGACGTGGATTCCATAGCTGCGATCGGCCTTGCCTTCGACAATTTTTCGCAGAAACAGAATAGTATCCCCTTTCTCCTGTACCGCGATGTGATAGTTCTTCATCCCTGGTCGATTGTTGGGCAGTTCGGTGAGTTCGTGATAGTGCGTTGCGAAAAGCGTTCGCGCTTGGAGATCATGATACGTATGAATATGTTCTGCAACGGCCCAGGCGATACTCAGTCCATCAAAGGTACTGGTTCCACGTCCGACTTCGTCGAGAAGAATGAGGCTTCGCGGGGTTGCGTGTCTCAGAATATTGGCAGTTTCAGTCATTTCGACCATAAAGGTACTGAGGCCAGCGGTAAGATTGTCTGACGCGCCGATGCGCGTGAAGATTCGGTCTACAATGCCAATCTTCGCTGCTCGTGCAGGCACGAAGCTTCCCATCTGCGCGAGAATAATTATGTGTGCCACCTGTCGGAGATAGGTTGATTTTCCCGCCATGTTAGGACCGGTGATGATGAGCATACGTTGAGTCTCATCATTGAGCCACGCATCATTGGGAATGAATCCACTGAGCTCTGCCCGTGGCGTGCCGGGACCGATCGATTGCTCAACTACCGGGTGGCGACCGTCGTGGATGCGGATTTCAAGATCATTTGATATTTCTGGTTTGACGTAGCGACGTTCACGAGCCAAATGGGCAAGCGCTGTTGCGACATCGAGGAGCGCGATGGTATGGGCCATAGTTTGAATTCGCGTAGTTTCTTTCTCGACCTTGACTCGAAGTTCGTTGAAAAGCGTAAACTCCAATGCACGGATTTTCTCACCGGCGCTCAAAACCTTTCCCTCGAGTTCCTTGAGTTCTGGTGTAACAAAACGCTCCGCATTGACCAATGTTTGCCGTCGAACAAAGCGGTCTGGTACTTTCGCAAGGTTGGCCCTGCTGATTTCAATCGCATATCCAAAGACCTGGTTATATTTGATCTTCAGCGAATCGATTCCTGTATTTTTGCGCTCTGTTGCTTCCATTTTCGCAATCCAAGTTTTGCCATCGCGACTGATTGCCCGCAGTTCATCGAGTTCCTTGTTGTAGCCATCTTGGATGATGTCACCCTCCTTGATGGTCATTGGCACCTCTGACTGGATAGCGGATTCTATCCATTCATGAATGTCGTGCATGGAGTCCCAGGTTGTTGCGTGTTCCTGAATGAGTGGTGCTGTGCAGTTGGTAATGTGCTGACCAAGTGCTGGAAGATGGCTCAGGGATCGCTTTAGCATCAGAAGATCTCTCGCATTCGCAACACCAGTGGAGATACGACCGGTCACACGTTCCAAGTCATATATCGAGTCGAGGTCCTCACGTAGCGCGGTTTGCAATGATAGATCAGCATAGAATTCTGCGATGGCGTCCTGTCGTTTCTGAATGGCATCGACCGAGATCAAGGGGCGCACCATCCAGCTTCGTAACATGCGACTTCCCATTGGGGTGCAGGTACGGTCAATGGCGCGACGTAATGATCCCTCTGATGTTCGGTTATGCACGGAATGGACCAGTTCGAGATTTTGTTGGGTTTCTGTGTCCAAGACCATGGTTGTTTCAGGTGGGATGATGCACAGATCGGAGATATGTGAAAGCGTGTGTCGAGGTTGAAGTTCTTTCACATAGCCAAGGAGCGCGCCGGCTGCTGATGTGAGAACTGGGTGTATGTTGGAATTGATGGGTGTTCGAGATGTGGCGGTCGCGTGTTCTGAAAGAACTCTTTTGGCGTGGGTTTCGTCAAACCTTAGGCTTGGAAGGTAGCTCACCGTCTGCATGCGGGAAAGATCCAACGTTCGAAGCCCTGGATGATTGGGGCCATCAGGAAGGAGCAATTCTTGTGGGTCGATCCTGGCTAGTTCATCCATCACGGAATGGGAGAGGTCATGACCGATGAGTTCGGTCGCCCGAAATTCTCCCGTTGAAAGGTCTAAATAGGCGAGGCCAATACGATCGTGCGCCGGAGCCAGCGCGGCAAGATAGTTGTTTTCGTTTGTCGCCAGCAGGTCAGATTCAAGTAACGTTCCCGGAGTGTATACACGAACAACCTCTCGACGAACCGGCCGTTTGTCCTTGACGAGTTTGGCGTCTTCGGTTTGTTCGCAGAGGGCCACTTTGTGCCTGCTCTTGAGGAGCTTTGCGATATACGATGACGCGGCGTGGTAGGGAATGCCACAGAGCGGAACTTGATCGGCTTTGTTTTTGTCACGCGAAGTCAGCGCGATGTCGAGCACCTTTGAAGCGTAGACCGCATCGTCGTAGAACATTTCATAAAAGTCGCCGACTCGAAAAAAGAGGATTGAATCTTGATGGGCCGACTTCAGTTCTTTGTATTGCTGCATGAGCGGAGAGAGTTCGGGCGTAGCGGAAACTTGATGGCGAGATTGTTCACTTGCTGAAAGGAGTGAGGTTTTTCGTTGGGCAGTCAAGGTGCTTCGCGCAAATCAAGTTGTCGGATTGCGGTGACTTCGTCAATTCTTGAAACAGCTAATGTATGCGGTGCATTTTTCACCAGATCTGGGGCACTGCTTGCTTCGTTCGCAATGGCAATCATTGCATCGCAGAAAGCATCGAGGCTAGCTTTGGGTTCAGTTTCCGTTGGCTCGATCATTAGCGCTTCCTCCACGATGAGGGGAAAGTTGACCGTGGGGGCATAGAATTCATAGTCGAGAAGTCGTTTGGCGATATCCCATGCATGAACACCGTTGGATTTGAAGTCTTTGGCTGAAACCACGCACTCGTGCAGACAGGGACGATTGTAGGGAATGTGATAGTGATTTTCCAGACGTTTTCGAATGTAGTTGGCATTTACAATCGCCAGTCGACTGACGGCTCGCAGTCCAGTATGTCCCAGCCGACTGATATACGTAAAGGCCCTGACCAGTATGCCGATGTTGCCATAGAATGTCGCCACCCGGCCGATTGATTGGGGCCGATCCGTGTCCAGAATATATCGATTGTCCTGGCGTTCGACTGTTGGAGCGGGGAGATACGGTTCCAGATGGGATTTAACCCCAAGCGCGCCTGCCCCAGGTCCACCCCCACCGTGAGGGGTGGAGAATGTTTTGTGCAAATTAAAATGCACCACGTCGAATCCCATATCGCCCGGTTTGGCCATCCCAACCAACGCATTGAGGTTGGCTCCATCGAGGTACAATTGTACGCCGGCGGCATGCACGATTTCTGAAATCTTCACGATTTCGCGTTCGAACAACCCCAGGGTATTCGGATTCGTCAACATGAGTGCTGCGCAGTCGGTATCTACAAGTCGTTTGAGGTCATTGATGTCGACCAATCCGTCTGGACCAGACTTCACCACTTCAATCTTGTATCCGGCTAGAATCGCACTTGCGGGGTTTGTGCCGTGCGCCGAATCAGGAATGAGCACCTTGGTACGTGTGTTTCCACTCTGCTGTTGATGATACGAGCGAACCATCAGCATAGCGGCGAACTCGGCTTGTGCCCCGGCGGTGGGCTGCAGCGAGATTCGGTCTAGTCCCGCAATTTCTTTCAACAGTTCTTCCAGATCGTAGATTAGTTGAAGGACTCCTTGCGATTGTCCAGGTGATTGCAGTGGATGAAGATGGGCAAAGCCAGGCAAATTGGCGATCTCGTCATTAATCTTTGGGTTGTATTTCATGGTGCATGAGCCCAATGGATAGAAGCCTTGGTCGATGCCGAAGGTGGCTTGCGAGAGGCGCGTGAAGTGGCGCACAATCTGAAACTCGCTGACCTCAGGGAGGTGTAGAGGTGTACGAATGACCTTGGGATCGAGCAACTCTTCGACAGGAGTGTCGGGAACATCGAGAGGCGGAAGAAGATACCCTGGTCGCCCCTCGCGACTCAACTCAAAAATGGTTGGCTCGATCATGACTGATTGCCCATTTGCAACCATATCGTTTGCAACCCGACGATGGTCTTTCCATCACGAATGGTTCCGTCGTGAATCTTTGCAATGGCTGCAGTTATTGGCATTTCAAGCACCTCGATGATCTCGTCAGGCCCGAGGTTTTGCGTTCCAGCAACCAAGTTCGTTCCCTTATATATGTGGATGACTTCATTCGTAAAACCCGGAGTGGTCAAGAAAGTCACCACTGGCTCAAGAGTGTCAGCGGTATATCCTATTTCTTCTTCGAGTTCACGTTGCGCGCATTCTTTTGGGTTTTCGCCTGGAGACAATTTTCCAGCGGGAATCTCGTAAATGTAGGCGCCAATCGCATGACGGTATTGGCGAACCAAAATCACTGTCGACTCGTCTTTGAATGGCACCACCGCCGCGGCGCCAGGGTGAGAAATGATTTCGAGCGTTGCAATCGCTCCATTTGGAAGTGTGGCGGTCTCGACCCGAAGATTCACAATCTTGCCTTTGTAGATCTCTTTACGCACTCTTTATGTGTCTCGCTATAGTGTCTACGAGACGGTCGATTTCGTCTCGCGTTCGCTTTTCTGTCACGCTAATCAGCATGTGATTTGTCAGTGCAGGGTCATAAGATCCAAGATCGAGTCCACCAATAATACCAGCATGAAGAAGCTCTTGATTGACCGTGGCCGGAGAGCACGGAAGCTTGACGACGAATTCTTTAAAGAATGAATGCGGAAAGGCAGGCGCAACGCCAGGAATGTTGCACAGTTGTTGGTATGTGTAGTGCGCCTTTTTTAAACATTGCTCGGCAACTGCACGAAGTCCATGTTTTCCCATTACGGCAAGATAAATTGTGGACCGGAGTGCAATCAACGCTTGATTAGTGCAAATGTTTGATGTTGCTCGGTCGCGTCGAATATGTTGTTCACGCGTTTGGAGGGTTAAACAAAACCCTCGACGTCCTTGCGTATCGATCGTGCGGCCGACGAGACGGCCGGGGATTTGGCGAACATACTCTTTTCGGGTGGCGAAGAACCCAACATACGGACCGCCGTAACTGAGCGGATTGCCGAGTCCCTGCCCTTCACCAATCGTAATATTTGCGCCGAATTCACTTGGTGGCTTTAGCAGACCGAGGGCAATCGGGTCGATCGATACAACCGCTAGGCTTTTATGGTCGTGTGCTATCTGGATACCTGCGCTGAGTTCCTCAAGACATCCATAAAAATTGGGAGATTGAAGCATGACAGCCGCGGTGTTCCCGTTGATGGCGTCTTTTACCCCCTTAAGGTTCGTGACTCCATTAGCATGTGGAATTTCGATAATCTTTCCCACACTTGTGAGGTAGGTTTTTAACACGCCACGGTAATGTGGGTGAATTGTTCCGGAGACTACGATCTGTTCTCGCTTCGTGATGCGCATGGCAGTCAGTGCCGCCTCGGCTAATGCCGATGCACCGTCATAGAGTGAGGCGTTGGCGACCTCGTGACCGGTCAGTCCGCAGATCATGCTTTGAAATTCATAAATCGTTTGTAGCAATCCTTGGCTTCGTTCCGCTTGGTATGGGGTATATGCGGTTGTGAACTCAGAGCGTGATGCTAGGGCCGGAATAATCGCTGGGATAGAGTGGTCATATGCGCCGGCACCCAAAAAACACACTGTATTGTCTGCGTTGATGTTTTGATTAGCGAGTATTTTGAGACGGCGCCGAAGTTCTAGTTCTGATTGTGGTGGAGGTAGATCCAATAACCCCTTTACACGGATGTTGCGCGGGACCTCGACAAGGAGATCTTCAAACGACGATACACCGATCGTCTTTAACATGTCCTGCTCTTCGTCGGGGGTAATTGAATGGAACATAAGAAGCGATCAGTAGTTAGTTATTCTTCTCATAATTTCTTCTTGTGAAACGGAGGTTTCGCCACTAATGCAGGCAGGGAGCGGTAGCGGATGACAACGGAGATCTCAGTTCCCGGTTTTGAAAACGGCGTCTTCACGTAACCCATACCCAAGCCTTGTTGCTTGTGGGGAAAGAAATTTCCACTGGTCACGATACCAATTTCCTGTTCACCGAAAGCAATAGGGTAGTTATGACGAGGCACGGCCATCTGAAGCATTTCAAATGCGATGAGACGACGGGCTGGGCCGGCACCTTTCTGCTTGAGAAGCGCGTCTTTCCCGATGAAGTCTGGTTTCGAATACTCTACCACCCATTCAACTCCAGCTTCGAGTGGTGTCGTGTCTTCTGAAATATCATTTCCATAAAGGAGAAACCCTGCTTCGAGACGAAGCAGATCGCGAGCGCTCAGTCCACAGGGTTTAATGCCTGCCGCCTTTCCTGCCTCTAGCAATGCAGTCCACACTTGCGGGAGATCGCTAGCTGGAAGGTAAAGCTCATAGCCGTGTTCACCGGTATATCCGGTTCGCGCGATGATCCCATGGCTTCCCAGAATTTCAGATTCAACACAACCTCGTGGCGGGAGCGCTGGAAACGAGTTTCCAGCGCATTGTTGAAGAACGTCCTTTGACTTCGGTCCTTGGATGGCAATCTGACCCATAGTTGTCGTCTGATCACGAATCACACCATTTGCGATCAGGCTACGATCATCATGGCGTTGAAACCACTCCCATAGCTTTTGTCGATTTGATGCATTGGCGCATACCAAGAAGCGATTGTCTGCAAGACGGTACACTAAAATATCGTCGAGGATTCCTCCATCATGGTTGCAGACCATTGAGTATTGAGCCTGTCCGGGGGCGAGGGACTCGACGTTATTGGTGGTGATGCGTTGGAGAAAATGAATCCCTTCGCCTTCCGCCATAAATCGGCCCATGTGGGATACGTCAAAGAGTCCGACGGTCGTCCGCACGGCCTGATATTCATCCAAAGCGCCGGAATAGGAAAGGGGCATGTCCCACCCTGCAAAATCCGTCATCTTGGCGTTCAGGTCAGTGTGATTGGCATGGAGAGGCGTGCAATTCATGGGCGGCATCATAACCCATAGGTCAAGGAAAAACGAGATGTGGCGGTGTCCAAGTTTGCACGATTTGCCAGGGCTGTTTTTATCCCTTTTTCAAGCCTCGGTCAAAACGGGCTGAGGAAATTTGGTCTCTAATCTGTGATACCGTTGAGCGATAGGAACCTAGCAAATAGAAAGGAGGTGGGTATGAAACCCTCACTTCGGATCGTGATTGGTTTTTTTCTCGTTCTGTCTCTACCATCGCCTGCTTTTTCCCAGGATTTAGCCTCTGCAACACTCCTCAGGATCATTGACGGTGATACCATGATTATGATGGTCGAAGGCAAGAAGGAGTGGGTGAACTTGCTCGCCGTCGATGCACCAGAAGGCGTTCAACCTTGGGGGATGGTTGCGCTCAACGCATTGAATATGCTTGTGGAAGGACAGAATATCCGCATTGAGTTTGACAAGGAGCAAAGAAATTATGAAGGGCAAATGTTGGGATACTTGTGGGCAGGGGACACATTCATCAACCTCGAGATGGTCCTCAATGGGTATGCGCTATGGGACTTCTGGCCCCCCAACAACCGGTATGATGACGAACTGCTCGAAGCAGAATTCCAAGCACGTAAGGAATGGAAAGGGATATGGAAAAGCCCTGTGCCAACAAGAGATGACAAACCGTTTGACCGCTAAACGGATGGTAATTCGCTAGCGGCGTTCTTCTGCGCTTGCGCATATTCTCCGCACCGAGCGCTCTCGTTCAATGCGGTCTTACTTTACCTTTATCGCACATCCTTTATTGGCCATATCCTATTCCACTCAAGTGCTTATGTCTTTGGGTGGGGGAGTATTCGATTCGGATTTCCTCTTCTGTTTGGCGGAGGTGTTATGATCGTTACGGTTGTCATCTCAGTGGCGGCGGGCTATGTTTCCGTGCTCCTGGAGTCGAGGATGCGGTTACGCGGAAGCCGCAATACCAAGGGATCAGGCGGGGTCTAAACTGAGGATGGAGCACGGCACGCATATTTTGCATAAGGGAAGATCCTTCGCTGTGCTCAGGAGAACAGAGTTCCAAACAAATCGATCTTTCGCTTGAGGTCTCGTCAGCTCCGTCTGGAGCTCGAACGGAAGGCACGTCGACATTTACCGAGGAAATCTATCAGAATGCTGAGCACGTCCATCGACAGTGTTTTTCCTAGTCTGGTATTCGGTGTCGTATGTGGTGTGAAATGTTGAAAGGCTGCCTGTTTTTTCCGTGATGCCACGACCCATTACTCGACGCGGTTTGTTGGCATCTGTGATTCATGCCGCGGGAGTAGCGATGCTTGCGGCGGGGTCTGGTTGTACCGCTAAGGGATCATTGCAAGCTCTGAGAGAGGAAGTACAGGCACTACAGGGAGCACGCGTTGCCGTACCGCCATTGCCAGGGTTTCGTGATCTGCGTGGAGTCATTCACACTCATTCCTATCTTTCTAGCGATAGCGATGGGCGCCCGGAAGAATTTCTCACAGGTGCCCAGCAGGCAAAGCTTGATTACTTGGTGATAACGGATCATTTCGATCCCAGGATTTTTATAGAAGGGCTGAAGGGGCAGTATGGGGACCTGACAGTGATTCACGGTGCTGAGTTTCCCCTAGGGTGTACGCGAAAACGTGGATTGGCGCGTCGCTGTGCGAGCATTCTTGGGTTCGGGTTTGGCCCATCCATCGTCCCGACCTTCAGTCCGGATGCGTATTCCAAGCCCGAGTTGATTGCTCAGATAAAACGTCATGGAGGCTTGGTGTTTTTGGGTCACGCTCGCGGTGTCTCCGACCCTCAGTACTTCGGGATGGTGCATGGCATGGAAGTGTTTAACATTGCCGATACCATGCGGGAGCAATATCTATCATTTCCCGAGTTTATGGTTGATCTTTTCGTGACCCAGCAGGAATATCACGAGGAATTGCTGCTATCAGTGATCGAACGTCCGAATTGGTTGCTTGCACGATGGGATAGGTTGACTCGTGCGGGCCATCGGGTCGTTGGAATTGGCGGGAACGATGCTCATCAGAACCTCAGTGTATTGGGCGTGCTCGTTGATCCCTATGGTTTGGTCTATCGGATTCTCAATACACATGTTCTGGTCGATGTTCAAGGTTCTGAGTCACCTGCACCTCCCTCTACCCAAGTCCTTCTCGCCGCGCTTCGCCAAGGCCGATGCTATCTCGCATTCTCATTGCTATGCGATGCATCCGGTTTTCAGTTTTATGCGGCTGATCCGCGCTCGGGAAGGCCGGTTGCCATGATGGGCGCTGTGTGGGAGCACGTGCCGTGTCCGCAATTGGTGGTTCGTCTTCCGCGCGTCGGAGCGATTGAGATTATCAAAAACGGGGTTCCGGAATTCCGAACGGTTGGGCGTGAGCTGGAATACACCCCATCGGGTCCAGGTGTGTACAGAGTCGAAGCGTTTCTCAAGCTCCAACGGCGCTGGCGTTCGTGGATTATCTCCAACCCGATCTATCTTCTGCCAGGATGTTAAAACAGTCCATCGGTTTTGTGCTCGCCTCACTCCGAGGCTCAGCGTACAAGAGTGCGATTTGCTTCCCCACTTGCTGCAGTTTCGATTGTTTCGTGATGCTCCCTCGTCGTTTCGCGCCTAGGTCTAAACTTTGGACTTCCCAATGTGAACTGTTCCTTCGTGATGGACTTTAACTAAGCAGAAGGCCTGCAGAATAGACGGTGAGATTCCTCCAGAGGATATGTGATCAGCGCGGCAGGGGAATCATAATCGGTCGTCCTTGACGAAAAGGGAACTGTAGGCAAAGAAGCAACACTGCAAATTTCAGCGCAGTATATTTATGATCGGCGTGATGGTCGCCGTGGTCCAAGCGTGTTTTGTTCGTAAGTGTGAAAGAGTTGTTTCGTTTTGGGGTGTAGGTTTTCCTCATTCGGCGTGGTGGGTGTATCGAGGGTTTTGAAAAGGGGTGTAAAGGCTCCGTTTGGGTGCATATATCCAGAACGAAGTGGAACGGAGCGATTGTCGTGGCGAACCAAATGACAGGTGCTTGGTCTGATGTTGGACATCCAGGTGGCGAGTTCTTCTGGGTTGCCGATTGATGCGGAGAGAAGCAAAAGTCGTGTTTGAATGGGACAGAATATAATGGTTTCCTCCCATACAACTCCGCGCTCTGGATCCGCAAGGAATTGGGCTTCATCGAGAATGACCAATCCTAAGGTATCGAGGCGAAGGTCAATTTCTCCGCTGGCTGCATCATAGAGCAAGTTTCGTAGAATTTCGGTGGTCATAACGAGCATTTCAGAGTAGGGGTTCACACGTCGTTCTCCGGTGAGAATGCCAACTCGATTGGGTCCGAAGATCTTGCTGAATTCGGTGAACTTGGTGTTCGAGAGGGCTTTGAGGGGCGAGGTGTAGAGCACGGTTTTTTCGTCATCCATGGCATGGCGGGCGGCTTCGACCGCTACATGGGTTTTTCCGCTCCCAGTTGGTACACTGACAATGACGTCGCCGTGTTGAATTTTTTCAATGGCCTCTTTTTGCCATGGGTCCAAAGAAAACGATGTGGGTTTGGGCGGACCGATACCCTCTAAAAAGCTAGCTAGGTCGATGGATTTTGGACGTCTTGCTTTTGCTGGCGTGGCGTCTGTTTTCTTGTGTGCCATTTGGGTGTGTTTTAGCCTTGGGCAAGTAAAGCCTACCGTAGCATTGTCGTTACTACATGGCAACGATGTCGGTCAATGAGTGTGCTGTTGTACACAGTGAAAATATATGGGATGCTGACTCATCGGGGGGGTATAGGTGAAAATTAATTCCCATCTTTACGCGGTCATTCTTGCCGGCGGTAGCGGAACTCGATTTTGGCCACTTAGTCGGGAGTTGTATCCTAAACAACTACTCCGCATTCTTGGAGATCAAACACTCATTCAGCAGACACTCAGACGCACTTTGAGTTGTGTCCCAACATCACGTACGTTTGTTGTGACGAATCGTTCGCAGGTGGATATGGTGACTATGCAGCTAGGGGGATGGGAACGTGGTATCCAGGAAAACATTGTTGTTGAGCCTGAGGGACGCAACACAGCTCCTGCGATTGCGATGGCGGCGATCAAGCTTGTTGTGCAAGATCCAGCCGCGGTCATGCTTGTCTTGCCAGCCGATCATGTGATCAAGGGAACGAGGAAGTTCACCGAAGCGGTCAAACTCGGAACGAAATTCGCTGGAGACGGGCACCTTGTCACCTTGGGCATTCGGCCGACTGCTCCAGAAACAGGCTATGGGTATATTAAGCCTAATATGCGTCAACAGCTTGAAGGTCAGGGAACACTCAAAGGATATCGCGTACGACGGTTTATTGAGAAACCTGATGTTCCAAAAGCAAGAACCATGCTGAGGTCTGGCGGGTACTTATGGAATAGCGGAATATTTCTGTGGAAAGCCTCGAGCATTCTCGATGAATTAGCCTTGTATCAGCCTAGGCTTCTCAGGGTCATACGGAAGGTATGGCGGCTACAAAACAACGATGCTGGATTAAGCGATAACGTGATAAAAATATATGGCCAGTTGCCGTCGATGCCAATCGACACAGCCGTGATGGAGCAGACGTCAAAAGCCGTAGTAGTTCCTGTCGATTTTGTATGGTCTGACATTGGTTCATGGAGTGCGTTAGGGGATGTCGCATCAAAGACGAAAGCAGGGAACGTGGTGAATGGAAATATTGTTGATTTGGGAAGCGAAAATTCGGTGTTGTTCGGCAATCATCGCTTAGTCGCGACGATCGGATTAAAGGACATGGTGATTGTGGATACCCCTGATGCGACGCTGGTCTGTCCGAAATCTCGTGCTCAGGACGTCAAAGGGGTTGTAGATATTCTGAAAAAGCGCAATGCTCGAGAACAGTTGGAGCACCAGTCAGTATTTCGCCCCTGGGGTTCATATACTACGTTAGATGCTGGTGATGGGTATAAAGTCAAACGGCTCACCGTGCGTCCAGGCGCAAAATTGTCTCTTCAGCGACACCGGAAACGACGGGAACATTGGGTTGTGGTTCGTGGAAAAGCTAAGGTCACATGTGGTGATCAGCGTTTGGAACTTACGATAGGCCAGAGTCTCGATATTCCCAAAGCGATAAATCATAGAATAGAAAACCCTTGGCCGGAGACCTTGGAAATTATTGAAGTCCAACATGGGCCTTATCTTGGTGAAGATGATATCGTGCGCCTTCAAGATATGTATGGCCGAGAAATACGTTCATGAGCCAACAACGGTTGCACATCTTGTCGCCTAAACCACACCTGAAATGAAGGCTCTGGTGCTAGCCGGAGGCAAAGGGACTCGCCTCCGTCCGCTCACACATACGGCAGCGAAACAACTTATTCCGATTGCCAACCGACCCATTCTCTTTTACGTGATGGATCAGGTGGCCCATCTCGGTATTACCGATGTGGGTGTCATAATCTCGCCGGAAACGGGTCCGGCCATTCGTGATGCGCTCGGGGCAAATCCGTGGGGATGTCGTTTTACCTTCATCCCTCAGGCTGAGCCGCTTGGTTTGGCGCACGCCGTCAAAATAGCGCGTGATTTTCTCGAGTCTGACGCGTTCCTGATGTATCTCGGAGACAATCTCATTGGAGAGAACTTGCAGGATTATGTGAACGAGTTTGAGCGGAAAAAACCTGACGCTCTGGTCTTGTTGAAAGAAGTCGATAATCCACGCATGTTTGGAGTAGCAGAGATTGACGATAGTGGGGGGATTACTCGATTGGTAGAGAAACCTGCCGATCCTCAATCGAAGTTAGCGCTGGTGGGCATCTATCTCTTTTCTCAGGAAATCCACGCTGCAGTCGATGCGATTGTTCCATCCGCACGTGGGGAACTTGAGATCACGGATGCGATTCAACAGCTGTTAGAACGGAGGAAAACAGTCCAAAGTGCGCATCTTCAGAGTTGGTGGTTGGATACGGGTAAAAAGGACGATCTACTTGATGCAAACCGACTGGTGCTTGATGAATGGGTACAGCATGATCTGCGTGGAGACGTAGATTCTGAGAGTCGAGTTGTTGGTCAGGTTGTACTAGAGCATGGAGCTCAGGTCATACGAAGTAAAATCCAAGGTCCCGCGGTGATTGGAAAAGGCACGATACTTGAGAACACGTGTGTTGGTCCGTATACGAGTATTGGGCCAGATTGTTCGATCACCTCCACGAGCCTAGAGAATTGCGTCGTAATGGATGGCGTTCGCCTAGAAGGAATTGAGCAGTTGAGGTCTAGCATTCTTGGACGGCATGCAACGGTCCGGCGAATCACGGAAGATAAACAGGTTCTTCGCCTTATGATTGGTGATGACGCGGAGGTTTGTGTATAACGTGTTTTTCTCGGTGAGAAGTGAAACGCCATGGCAATGAAACGATTGCTTGTTACGGGTGGGTGCGGCTTCATTGGAAGCCATTTCGTTCGGTTGATGCTTGAGAGGGAAGCATGGCGGGTGATCAATCTCGATAAACTCACCTATGCTGGGAATCTTGAAAACTTAAGGGGGATTGATGAAGGGGAACACTATCGATTTGTGCGTGGCGACATCGGCGATCGCGCACTGGTTGATGATCTTTACAAAGAAGAACGCCCCACTGCAGTGGTCAACTTTGCTGCCGAGTCGCATGTTGATCGAAGTATTCTTGATTCGGCACCATTTTTTCAGACGAACACCATAGGAGTACAGGTTCTCCTCGAAGGGGGACGCAAATATGGTGTTGAGCGATTCCTGCAGGTTTCGACTGATGAAGTGTACGGGGATGCTGAAAGTAGGGAGCCATGTGATGAGGAGTACCGTTTGGCTCCTAGTAGCCCGTATGCTGCTAGCAAGGCGGCAGCGGATCTTCTCAGTTTGTCGTACAAGCGCACCTACGGTCTTCCAGTACTCATCGCGAGAAGCTGCAACAATTACGGCCCATTCCAATTTCCTGAGAAGCTTATCCCGCTTATGATTCGGAATAGTATGCTCCGTAAGGATTTGCCTGTGTATGGTGATGGGATGCAACGACGTGAGTGGATCTATGTCGGAGACTGTGTTGATGCAATACGGCGGGTGTTAGAACGCGGTGATGATGGAGCGATCTATAACGTTAGCACGGAAGAAGAATACACAAATCTCGACGTGATTCATCTCCTCTGCGAACTCATGGCCGGCGAGGCGAGTATGGATGCGGCATCTCTTTTGAAGAGCATGCAATTTGTTGCGGACAGGCCAGGACATGATCGCCGATACGCAACACGGGCGACGAAAATTCGTGAGAAACTGATATGGAATCCCCTTGTCACGTTTGAGGAGGGCATCCGAAAGACGATCCGCTGGTATCTCGAAAATCACGAGTGGGTCGAGCGTGTTACGTCGGGTGAGTACCGCAATTATTATGACGCTGTATATGTTCGAGCTTGGGGATAGGCTGTAACACTGTGCGAGTTGCGGTTATCGGGAGCAGTGGACTATTTGGCAGTTTTCTCATCCCCATCTTGAGCGATGAGAAATACGATGTCATTTCCGTCTCGCACGATGACATTAACTGTGGTGATTCCGAGTCTGTTCGGGTGGCACTGGAATCTATTGAGCCAGAGGTTGTGATCAATTGTGCTGCGGTGACTGATGTGGAGACGTGTCAAGATCAACCAGAGTACGCCTTTCAAGTCAATGTACTTGGAGCATTGTATATTGCTCAAGTTTGCGCTCGCGTTGGAAGTCTCTGCGTCTACACGAGCACTGATTTCGTATTTGACGGAGAAAAAGGGGAGCCCTATACGGAGGATGACTGTCCTAACCCAATCAATGTGTATGGTGCTTCAAAGTATGCCGGAGAGATGCTCGTGCGGCAGACGTGTCCACAATGGCTAATCGTGAGAATGGCAAGCCTCTTTGGCACGGCCCAGGATAAGAAAAGTGGACGAATTTCGCGTCTTCGACTTGTTCGTGGTAAAAGAAGTTTTGTTGACACGATTATTGAAAAGGCACGGGTGGGAGAATCGCTACGTGTCGTTGATGATGTCTACATGTCTCCAACCTATGCGCGGGATGCCTCACGAGCACTCGAATTGCTGGTACGACAACGTGCAACGGGAATAGTTCACCTTACCAACGCAGGGAGATGTTCATGGTACGAGCTTGCCAAAAAGACGTTTGAGATCGTTGGGCTTTCTCCTTCTCTTGAGGCAAGAAGTTCTTGCGACTATCCATATAACGCTAGGCGCCCGAAGGATTCCTCGCTCAGACGCAGAGCAAGCAATGATGGATTGGATGCGCTTTTGCGGCCTTGGCAACAGGCGATTGAGGAGTATTTCGATGGTGAACGTTAATGAGAATCGATGACGGTATCAGGTCAACGCTGCATGCTGATGGAACGCAATGTGTTTGATATGGAGACGCTTTTCCCCCTGAAGGCGAGTCGAATTTTCGATGTTTACGGCTACCATCGGGATGGCGCCGCATTACTGATCGAAACTGCAGTTGAAAGCTTCATCCATCGACCATCGCAGGTGCGGGCAAATCGTTTGTGTGGGAACCTGGATAGTTGCGGTCCATTTTAGATTGATCAACGGGCGAGGTTTTACCACGGTTTTCGTGCGATGAAAATGGGCTGACGCATTGAAACCGTAACGAGGTTTTTCATGGCAGTTACGATACAGGCTTCTTCACTCATTACGCCATATGGCGAAAGATTGATAGATTTAGTTGCTTCCGAAGAGGGGCGCGATGATCTTACGGCGTACGCGAGTCAGCTATCGTCGTTACAACTGTCAGAACGATCCGTATGTGACTTGGAATTGCTAGCGATAGGTGCATTTTCGCCTTTGGATCGATTTATGGGCTCGCAAGACCATCAACGAGTGCTTGATGATATGCGTCTTGTCAATGGACAGCTCTTTCCGCTCCCAATTACGCTTCCGGTTGACCCAGACCCGGCTCTCCAACTTGACAGCGATGTGGCGCTCCGAAATGCGAAAAATGAGTTGCTCGCTGTTATGACTATCGAAGATGTCTATCCTTGGGATATGAATGAGGTGGCCAAAAAGGTTTGTGGTACGCAGGATCCGAGGCACCCACTTGTCTCAGAAATGTATCGGTGGGGAAAACTGAATATCTCTGGGCGTCTCCGTGTGCTCCAGATGCCTAGGCACTATGATTTTCAGACCATACGCATGACTCCAACGCAAACGCGGGCCCGCCTAGAAACCTTTGGCCATTCCAATGTAGTAGCGTTTCAGACACGACATCCACTTCATCGCGTACATGAAGAATTGACTAAGCGGGCTATCCAAGAGATTGATGGGGTTTTGTTGCTGCATCCGGTGGTAGGCCTGAGAAGGCCAGGGGATGTGGACTACTACACTCGGGTACGCACGTATAAAGTGATGGCGGAAAATTATTACGATAGTAGCAGAATCGTACTGTCTCTCCTCCCGATTGCCATGCGGATGGCTGGACCTCGGGAGGCTTTGTGGCACGCGGTGATTCGACGAAACTATGGTGCAAATCATCTGATTGTTGGATGGGACTACGCCAGTCCGGGAGTAGACTCTACTGGGAAGCCTTACTATGGGCGCTATGATGCGCAGGAGATTGTTGGGCGGTTTCAGGACGAACTTGGCGTTCGTCCGGTTTTGTTCCAGGAGTTGGTTTATCTCACTGATGAGAAACGATATGAAGAGGTTGCGAAAGTTCCCGCGCATGCGCAGGTTGCATCTATTTCTGCCACGCAGGTTCGTGAAAACTATCTGGATAAAGGACGCACACTCCCGCAATGGTTTATGCGCAAGGAAGTTGCGGAGATTCTTGCTGATGCCCATCCGCCTCGTCATCGGCAGGGCGTCGCGATTTGGTTTACTGGGCTGAGTTGCTCAGGCAAATCTACGACAACAGAGATCTTGACCGTTTTGCTCATGGAGCATGGTCGTCAGGTGACTATCTTGGATGGAGATGTGGTACGAACGCATCTTTCAAAAGGTTTGGGGTTCAGTCGAGAGGATCGAGATATCAATATTAGACGAATAGGCTACGTGGCTGCGGAAATTGTCCGCCAAGGTGGAATCGTGGTGTGTGCAGCCGTTAGTCCTTACCGTGCGACTCGCAATGACGTGCGTAATCGCATACCAAAGGATCATTTTGTAGAAGTCTTCGTCGATACACCGTTGGATGTGTGCGAGGCACGTGATGCCAAGGGAATGTATGCCAAGGCGCGGCGAGGAGAAATTGCCGGCTTTACGGGCATTGATGACCCCTACGAGGCCCCGCTCAATCCAGAAATTACACTTGACACGGTGCAACACACTCCTGAAGAGAATGCCATTTACATTATGGACGAGCTTATACGGAGAGGATTTGTTCGTTGTGGAGATACGCCTAGATAGAGGGTTTGGAATAAAAATGTCCGTGCGTGGGAGTATTCGGGCGTGCGGTAGGGTGGGGACACCATGAGTCCTAAGAGAATACATAGCTCACTTGTGCTTGAGGATGGATCAATTTACAAAGGCTATGCTTTTGGGAAGACGAAGTCCATTGCAGGCGAAGTCGTCTTTAACACCGGAATGGTTGGATATCCGGAATCGCTGACCGATCCGTCGTATGCAGGAGAGATTCTGGTTCTGACATATCCTCTCATGGGGAATTATGGCGTTCCTCGGCAGGGCAATGGACATGATTTAGATAGCCCGTTTGAATCTGCGAAAATCCAGATCCAGGGTCTTGTGGTGTCTGATCATGCGATGCAATACAGCCATTGGAACGCGGTGAGAACCTTGGATGATTGGCTTCGCGAATCTGGGATTCCTGGGCTGTATGGAATTGACACGAGAATGCTTACCATGCAGTTGAGAGAAAAAGGTACGATGTTGGGAAAGATCCTAGCTTCAGGCGAAGACATTCCGTTTCACGATCCTAACGCAGACAATCTCGTTGCTACCGTCAGTGTGAATGCGCCGGTTACGTATGCAGGTGGATCACGCAAAGTCGTGATCGTCGACTGTGGATGCAAAACAACGATTGTGCGTAGCGTAGTTGAACGAGGCGCGACGGTCGTGCGCGTCCCGTGGAATTATGATCTCGCCAACGAAGTGTTTGATGGCCTGATCATTTCTAATGGACCTGGTGATCCAAAACAATGTCAGGAAACGGTTGCGATCGTCAAACAGGTAATACGGCGCGATAAACCTATTCTTGGTATTTGTCTTGGCAATCAAATCTTGGCGTTAGCGTCAGGAGCCGATACCTATAAGCTGAAGTATGGACACCGAAGTCAGAATCAACCGTGTCGTGAGGAGGGGACGCTACGCTGTTACATTACTTCGCAAAACCATGGGTATGCTGTACGTCATGAGACGCTTAGTGACGAGTGGAAACCATGGTTTATCAATGCCAATGATGGTACAAACGAAGGGATTAGGCATCGTACGCGCCCGTTGATGAGTGTCCAGTTCCACCCTGAAGCCGCGCCAGGACCCTATGATACTGGGCACCTGTTTGACCAGTTCTTGAGTCTGCTGTAACGAGTCGTGAAATGAGAGGCATATTCCAATCACTAACGGCTGGCCATTGACCACAGACACGTCTCGCGGTATCTGATGTTGACCAAACCGAATAAGGTTCTCATTCTGGGAAGCTCCGCCTTGAAGATTGGAGAGGCAGGGGAATTCGACTACTCAGGAAGTCAGGCGATCAAGGCGTTAAAGGACGAGGGGATTACGACCATCCTCGTGAATCCAAACATCGCGACCATCCAAACGTCGGAGCATCTGGCCGATCAGGTGTATTTCCTTCCGGTCACTGCAGATTTTGTTCGGGATGTTATCGAAAAGGAACGACCCGATGGAATTCTGCTTGGGTTTGGAGGGCAGACTGCACTAAATTGCGGCTTGGCACTCGATGAAAAGGGGACATTGAATGAATTCAATGTGACGGTTCTGGGTACCTCGGTTCAGGTCATTCGAGAAACCGAGGATCGCAATCTATTTGTCAACAAACTCCTCGAGATTAATGTCAAGGTTCCCCAAAGCGAAGCTGTCACGTCGGTTGATGACGCGATTCGAGTGGCTCAAACCATTGGCTACCCCGTCATGCTTCGTATTGCCTATGCCTTGGGTGGCCTTGGTTCGGGGATTTGTTTGACGGATAAAGATCTTCGTGAGCGTGCAACCAAAGCCTTCCGGTATGCCAATCAGATCTTGATTGAGGAATCTCTCGCCGGCTGGAAAGAGGTCGAATATGAAGTTGTACGAGATCGTCATGACAATTGTGTCACCGTGTGTAACATGGAAAATCTCGATCCCATGGGGATTCACACCGGCGAGAGCATTGTTGTTGCTCCGAGCCAGACGCTGAGCAATCAAGATTATCATTGCCTTCGGCAAATCTCGATCAGGGTTGTGCGTCATCTTGGCATTGTCGGCGAGTGCAACATTCAGTTTGCGTTTGATCCCTACTCAGACGAGTATCGGGTCATTGAAGTCAATGCGCGACTTTCCCGAAGCTCGGCATTAGCATCCAAAGCAACAGGCTATCCCTTGGCCTATATTGCGGCGAAACTTGGTCTTGGGTGGGGGCTTCCTGATCTTCCCAATAGTATGACCGGTATTACACAGGCATGTTTCGAACCTGCGCTTGATTACATCGTGGTCAAGATGCCTCGATGGGATCTCAAAAAGTTCAACTTAGTGTCCAATAAACTTGGGTCAGGAATGAAGTCTGTTGGAGAAGTCATGGCCATCGGGCGGACATTTGAGGAAGCGCTCCAAAAGGCCATTCGGATGTTGGATAGTGGTGTCCAGGGACTTGTGGATCCGGGCAGAGAGCTAGATGTTCATGACATTGATCAGGAATTGAGCGAACCGACACCTGACCGAATTTTTGCAATCGCCGAGGCCATGCAAGCCGGGATGACCATTGAACGAATTTACGAGTTGTCGAAGGTCAATCGGTGGTTTCTCTTTAAGATTCAGCATGTTGTGGAACTTGCTCGACAGTTCACAGTCTCAGAGCGGCCGCTTGATGATCATGATTTGCTTCAGGAGGCAAAGAGGGCAGGGTTTAGTGACCTTCAGATTGCCCGCTTGATTGACGCCGAAGAAACCCAGGTGAGGCAGCGACGCGAGGCGTTAGGAATTATTCCGTACGTCAAGCAAATTGATACGCTTGCGGCTGAGTACCCTGCTCGATCCAACTATTTGTATCTCACCTATAATGGGCAGGGCGATGATATTGAGTTTGGCCATGGCCAATCTGTCATCGTATTGGGTTCCGGAGCCTATCGGATCGGAAGTTCGGTCGAATTTGATTGGTGTTGCGTGAATACCGTGAGAACTTTGCGCGATACGAATCACCGCACCATCATGATCAACCACAATCCGGAGACTGTCAGCACAGACTACAACGAGTGTGATGCCCTCTACTTTGAGGAACTCAGTTTGGAAACGGTGCTGGATATCGTCAACAAGGAACAACCCATCGGCCTCATCCTTTCCATGGGAGGGCAAGTACCGAACAATCTCGCTCTCCCTCTTCATCGGGCAGGCGTACGCATTCTCGGCACGCCTCCGTCCTCTATTGATCAAGCTGAGGATAGGCACAAGTTTTCAAAACTCTTGGACGATCTCGGGGTCAAGCAACCAGCCTGGCGTGAACTCGTCGGGTTAAATGAGGCACTGGCGTTCGCGGAAACCGTGGGGTATCCCGTTCTAATCCGTCCGTCATATGTGTTGAGTGGTGCTGCGATGGGTGTAGCGTCAAACCAAGCGGAGTTGTCGCGTTTTGTCGAGCGAGCTGCCAAAGGATCGTCCGAGTTTCCTGTGGTGATCAGTCAGTTTTTGGATAATGCCAAGGAACTCGAAATGGATGCCGTCGCAAAGGATGGGAAGCTTGTGCTCTATGCTATTTCTGAGCATATTGAAAACGCAGGTGTGCATTCCGGGGATTCGACCCTGGTGTTTCCCGCTCAGCGAACCTACCTTGAAACGATGCGGAGGATTAAGCGAGTCGGTGCTCAAATCGCTGAGCGATTGAACATCACGGGGCCGTTTAATATTCAGTTCATTGCAAAAGACAATGAGGTCAAGGTCATCGAGTGCAATGTACGTGCGTCACGAAGCTTTCCCTTTGTCTCCAAAATTTCAAAGGTCAACTTCATTGATTGTGCGACGCGCATTATTATGGGAGACGACGGCACGTTGTTCAATGGGGCAATTGGGGAGCTGGATTGTGTTGGGGTAAAAGCGCCGCAGTTTTCATTTACCCGTTTGGACGGGGCGGACCCGGTGTTGGGGGTTGAGATGGCGTCGACTGGCGAAGTTGGCTGTATCGGCGATGATTTTGAAGAGGCGTTTTTGAAAGCCATGTTGTCCGTAGGATATCGTCTTCCGGTGAATACCATTCTTCTTTCTACCGGGCCCGTCGAATCAAAAGCGGCCTTTTTGGATTGTGCAGCTGCCCTTTGCACAATGGATATTGAATTGTATGCAACTCAGGGAACGGCAGAGTTTTTGAGCGCAAATGGAGTCTCCTCCACCATATTGCACTGGCCCTTGGAAAAAATGACACCGAATGCCATTGACTATCTGAGCCAGGGGAAAATCGATTTGGTGATCAATATTCCCAAGAATTATCAAGAACAAGAGCTTACCAACGATTATTTGATTCGGCGAAAAGCCGTTGATATGGCGGTTCCGTTGATCACTAACATACAACTCGCACAACGATGGGTGGAGGCGATTTCTCGAAAGCAGCGTAGTGACCTGCAGATAAAAAGTTGGGCAGAATATCAACATTAGGACATCTGCATATGATGAGAAACATTCCTGAATGCGACAGAGTGGGGAGCACTCTTGTATTGCGGTGCAGCTTGCCATAGGCGCGATCGATCACATCGCTGGTGAAACGTAGTAATTTCAACATTATCTTCAAGGCCGTGGGCGCTTTCGATGCACAGGTAACAACGAGATTCTGCTGCGTGCATTTCGGATGTCCTGTTGATTTCTGACACGTCTGGCTCGCGAACCCGAGGGTCAAACGCTACTTTACGAGTGTGAAATGTTCTGATGCTCTTCCGTAGAGGAAGGAGTTTGAGGATGTGACTCGACATGTTCAGGAGGCTCGATTGTTTTCGTCGTCACTCCCATTTCAAGAAATTTTTTTGACGAAGGTAAGAGGCGTCTTTCAAAGGATGTGATAGCGTCATTGTATTTTTTGACCGAACTCTCGAGAGATTTTCCCATTCCCGCTAAGTGCCCAACAAAGGTGACGACCCGGTCGTGGAGCGTTCTGCCCTCCTCGGCGATTTTCGCGGCGTTTTCAGCGATCCGGTGCTGTTGCCACCCATAGGCGACGGCCTTTAACAGTGCAAACAATACAATTGGGGAACTGATGAGGACTTTTTTGGAGATCGCATATTCGAATAAGTCAGGGTCACTCTGAAAGGCAGCTCCGAGAGAGGACTCAACCGGTACGAACATGATAACAATCTCTGGAGTTATCTCGAACTGTTCCCAGTAGGCCTTCTGAGCAAGATCTTGGACTCGACTCTTTAACGCACGGGCATGATGCACGAGGTTCTGTTTTCGCATTTGGATGTCTTCAGTTTCCATGGCTCTGAGAAACGCATCAAGGGGCACCTTGGCGTCAATGGGGAGGGTGCCTCCTTGGGGAAGATGAACGATCATGTCGGGTCGTCCTGCTTCACCCGAAACCTGTTCGTCGAAATCTACGTGGTCTTGGAGGCCCGCTAATTCGATCAGGCGACGGAGTTGGACTTCGCCCCATCGTCCTCGAACCGTCGGGGCCTTGAGTGCTTCGGCTAATGAGGTTGTCTGATCCCTTAATGACTGCTGAAGTCCTTGGAGGAGTTCTAACTGGGTGCCAAGTCTTGAATATGCGCCTTCCCGCTTCCCCTCAAGTTCCCTAACATACTTGTCCAGTTTTGTGAGTTCCTGTTTCAAAGGATCAACAATCACACCAAGTTGATCTTTTGCAGTTTCCTTTAACTGAGTTGATCGGGCTTCGAGTTCCTCGGTCGCCAAGGTCTTGAATGCTTCTTTAAATTGAGACTTAGCGTCCTCAGTCCAATTGGTCTTTTCTGTCTCGGCTTGGAGAGAGGCTTCAGAGTGCGCGAGCTGAATTTTCGCCAGTTCCGCGTCGTTCCGTAACTGGGTGGTTTCATCACGAAGTTTCCCACGGCTCCGCCACAAAAGAGCCATCCCTACGCAAACGCCGAACACGAAGGCAACGAATCCGAGCAATACATATCGTAACAATTCAACTTCTTGCATTGGCTCTGTCTCTTCCTTTTACGTCTCGTCTCGAAGGAGGCGTACACGATACCACAGTTGTTATATCTACCTCATCCCTAGGAGAGAGGGAGAGGTAGAGAACTCTAGAGAATGAGGGGCATGATCAATATGTGTGTCCTCTTCCTGTGCCTGGCGCAGACGCTGCCCACACATCTCCCGCATCTGAAGCAAGACAGCGGTAGCGACATCTGTAAGAGGGTGGTGGGTACTCGGTGGTGTGGAGAGGCTTGCCATAGGTGCGCTCGATAATATGTCTCGGTACCTGTTCCCCTTATTTAAAATATCACGCGTCGTTTTTCCATCCCATCTCTGCTAGGCACGGGAACATAAAAAAATCACATTTACCTCACCCTCCCGCCATAAGGGTCTGGCATGCTGGGTGCTCTGCTGACGATATGGACTTAATCGGAGGCTTGGAAGTAGCAATGGCGGGGCGTGCGTAGTACGGTCGCGCACCGGCTCTCCCCCTGTGAGCTGGATGTCGGAGGTTCAAATCCTCTCGCCCCGGCCACTTCACTACACCGGCATCAGACTTGCGGAAAACATTAAATTTGCTTTTAATGTGCCTCTTGGAGGTGTGATGGCACGGTTTCTCTTTCTTGCTCTGATGACGATTCTCCTGTCGCCCCCAGCCTTTTCCCAACACACACACATCACTTCATTTGCTAAATCTAAGAAGATCCTTCAGCAGGTTTACGAGGATCACTCCGTGACGCTTTACTGTGGGTGTACTTTCATGGGGAAGAAACCAAACTTGGCGTCTTGTGGGTACAGTCCAAAAAAGGATACGAAACGCGCCAACCGCATTGAATGGGAACATGTTGTCCCTGCTCACGCCTTTGGGAAAACATTCTCTGAGTGGAGGCAAGGGCATCCACGCTGTGTCACCAAAAAGGGAAAAAGGTTCAAAGGACGGAAGTGCGCCGCAAGGGTCAATCGTGAGTTCAAGCGCATGGCAGCGGATATGTACAATCTCTACCCTGCCATTGGGGAGGTGAACGGACGGAGAAGCAACTATGCCATGGGACTCATCGAAGGTGAGGCACGAGAGTTTGGGGCGTGTGATGTGGAGATAGCGAATCGGAAGGTGGAACCGCGAGAAACGGTGCGAGGCGAGATTGCACGGACATATCTGTATATGGACAGTACATATCCCAAAAGGGGAATAATCTCACGCGAGCAACGGACACTCTTTGAGGCATGGGCACGCAGTGATCCCGTCGATGCCTGGGAATGTGAAAGGGCACGGAGGATTGAGCGAGTACAGGGGAATCGAAACGATGTCGTCATGCGATCGTGTTAGATGAACCCCATTGATCAAGGGAAAGGGTATTGTGATCGATACGCGAGTCGAACGTCATTATAGTGTTTCTGGTCTTTTGGAGATAATCCTTAACGCTCTTGCTGAGGAAGGGAAGGATTGTGCCAATATCACGCCTTCCGATCTTGCCGCAGTGGATGCGTTTCATACTCGTGGGCGGCAGGCGACGATAGAGTTGGCGAGCCTTGCGCAGATTAAACCCGGCCTCCATGTGCTCGATGTTGGGTGCGGCATCGGCGGATCAGTGCGGTATCTTGCATCTGAATATGGGTGCCAGGCTACCGGTATTGATCTTACTCGCGAATACATTGATGTCGCTACTGCCCTCACAAAACGAGTTGGCTTGGAGAATGCCGTGACTTTGCACTGTGGCAGTGCTCTAGCTCTTCCATTTGGCGATACTTCATTTGATGTTGTATGGACAGAGCATGCTCAAATGAATGTGCATGATAAAGTCCATTTTTATAGGGAAATTTCGCGTGTTTTAAAATCAAGTGGTACATTCGTATTTCACGACCTTTTCCAGGGGGCAGAGGGAGCTCCTCACTATCCAGTGCCATGGGCCGAACAATCCTCGTTAAGTTTTCTTGCATCGCCTGAAACCATCCGCAATCTTCTTGAAGGGACGGGCTTTGAGATTCTTCATTGGCGAGATGTTACCCCTGACGCCATTGCATGGTTTGACTCCGTGATTGATCGCATAGGTCAGGGTACGACCTCTGCTCTTGGAGTGCACCTGCTCATGGGGGAGACCGCCCAGAAAAAATTTATGAATCAAATGAAAAACCTTCGGGAGAACCGTATTGTTGTATTGCAAGCTGTTCTACGGAAGCCCTGACAATATTGTCGAGATAATTCGCCCAGTTCTGCATCATCTTTCGCCGCTCGGGAAGGTGGGTCGTGCGATTGTAGGCATGGCCGATGGGATCACGAACCGCGGCAAATGAGGGAAACTGATCCTCTGTATTATCTAGGTGCCCCCATTTGACGCGGATGTCAAGAGGGGAACAGTAAAGGTGGAATCAGCGTAACTATATGATAATACTATGTTATTGTATGGTGTGACATCAATTTTAGAAGCATTTCATGCCTCATCTTGAGGGCTATTGGTGGAGGCGGCGGGAATCGAACCCGCGTCCGAAAACCGTCAGCACAAGACATCTACATGTGTAGCCGCAGTATTGAAGTT
>PBSN01000017.1 GCA_002726235.1 Nitrospiraceae bacterium | reverse complement strand
TACGGACTGGGTCTATCGCAAAGCTGCAAAATTGTATAGCTGGATAGCTGACACACCCGTCGTCGCTACGGAAAATATGATCAGTGAAGCGTATCGCACTGTCGGCATCAGCGCGACCAAACAAATGGCTAAATGGTCATTCGCGTTTGACAGACTCGTCATTGATCGAATCATAAACGGCGTGGCTGTCATGAACAGTTACGGAGCAAATTCAAGTGCATGGATTGAAAAACATGTCATTTATGCAGGCCTCAACTTGACTGGATATGCCTCTCATCTCTGGGCACGTGCCTTGAGATTGCTTCAAACCGGAATGGTACATCACTATGCGTTGATTATTATTTTTGGCTTCGTTGTGCTAGCAAACCTCACTTTATTCTGGATCTGGGCATACGGACCGCCAACAGGAAACGTCTTTAGATAAACTCTGTTTATTAATTATGCTTGAAGAAATTTTCGCAGCCACGCAAATAGGTTTTCCGGTTCTCTCTGTCCTGGTATTTCTCCCACTAATAGGAGCAATGCTTGTCTGGATGTTGAAGTCGGATGAATTTCTGATTCGTATTACAGGAATTGCCATCACCGGCATTGAATTATTACTCACGGTCTGGCTACTCGTTACCTTTAAGTCGCATACCGCCGCAATGCAATTCGTTGAGCAGGCAGACTGGATCCCTGCAATCGGCATCAGTTACCACATAGGGATCGATGGCATCAGCGTCCTGTTCGTTGGCGTCACAGCCTTGTTATCTCTGCTCACCATGCTCTTCTCGTGGGACCTTGCTATTGAGAAAGTTAAGGGATATGTGATGGCCTTGCTCGCACTTCAGGCGACAATAATGGGCATTCTCGTCTCTCTTGACCTTGTCCTCTTCTTCGTCTTCTGGGAACTGATGCTTATCCCAAGCTACTTCCTCATCAAGTTGTGGGGAACTGGAAAGCTCAAGGAGCATGCGGCACTTCAATACGTGTTGTATACCCTGACCGGAAGTATGTTGATGCTGGTAGGAATCATCATTTTGGATTTGAACTATCAAGAAGTAGCGTTGGCACAGGGCATTCAGCCAACGCATTCCTTTGATTTTCTCGCTCTCCTGACAGTTCCAATGTCAGAGGGGAAACAGTTGCTTGTCTTTCTGCTCCTATTTTTCGGCTTTGCGTCCAAAGCCCCGATCTTTCCGCTTCATACTTGGCTGGCAAACACGTTGGCATCCGGCCCGATTGCCATCTCAGTGGCATTGGCTGGGATTAAATTGGGAACCTATGGATTTTTACGCTTCAGTATTCCGTTGCTTCCAGATGCCTCACGCGCGCTCCTGATTCCCCTGTCGATCTTGGCTCTGGTGGGTATTATCTATGGAGCGTTTGTCGCGCTCGCACAGTCCGACTTGCGACGCCTACTCGCATTTTCGAGTATTAGTCATCTTGGCTTCGTCCTCCTCGGCTTATTCACACTGAATTTCCACGGATTGCAAGGCGGATTACTGCAGATGATCAACCTGGCGTTCACCACCACAGGCCTTTTTTTCATTGCCGGATTTCTGTACTCACGAGGTCTACAGGATGACTTGACGCGCTACGGTGGACTCGTCACGCCGATGCCTGCCCTGGCAGGGTTTTTTCTTGTAATTGGACTGGCGTCGGTCGGTTTCCCTGGAACCAACGGTTTCGTCGGAGAGTTTCTGATTCTCCTCGGCGCCTTTAAAGTGCATTGGGCATTTGGTGCAATAGGCGTGTTAGGTGTGATCTTAGGGTTGGCCTACATCATGTGGTATTACGAACGTGCGATGTTGGCGCCGCCACAAGAAACGGTGATCAAAAATGATCTAAAGGGCGAGCGACCCGTTTCCACCCTGCGCGATCTCAATCCACGAGAATGGGTTATTGCGCTATCCTTAACGATAATGATCTTTTGGATCGGGCTGTATCCGGCCCCGTTTTTTGAAATGATGGACGCATCGGTTCAGGCTGTGGTCGATCGCGTGAGCCCTTCAACCAGATTTGTAGCGTTGCCATGATTGATGCTTGGCTTCTCCCACTGATTCTATTTACGCCGGTACTTGGCGCCGTAGCGCTGATCTTCGTTCCGAACCGGCAACGGTTCCTGGTTCAGATGATTGCAGCGGGATCGTCCTTTGTCTCGTTTATCTTGTCCTTTTACCTCTTGTACGCCTATGACCCCACGGTTGGAGGCTATCAATTCGTCCAACGTTTTGAATGGTCGGAAAATCTCGGCATTGCCTTCGCCCTTGGCGTGGATGGGATCGCAGTACCGCTAGTATTGGCATCCTCGATCTTGCTATTCACTGGAACCTTTATTTCATGGCATATCAAAGATCGACTGAAGGAGTTCTATATCTCCTTGCTTATCCTTGCCGCTGCGACAATCGGCGTATACGTCTCGCTTGATCTATTCTTCTTGTATTTCTTCTATGAGCTCTCGGTGCTTCCAATGTATCTGCTCCTTGGAATGTGGGGAAGCCATACCAAGAATTACAACGAGATGAAAGATACACAGAAACGAGATTTCGTCGGGTTTATCATGAATTTCACCTCAAACAGCAAAGAATATGCCGCAATGAAGCTGGTGTTGTTTCTCTCCGCCGGCGCAGTGGTAGCCTTGTTGGGAATCTTGCTGATTTACGTAGGATCTGGACTCAATACCTTTGATATTCCGACCCTCGCAGAACACTCCGAGTTCTCCGGCACCATGGCCACGATTATCTGGCTGCTTATTTTCTTCGGATTTGCATCCATCGCTCCGCTATGGCCACTACATTCATGGTCACCCGTCGGGCATGCTGCGGCACCAGCAGCCACCAGCATGCTGCACGCTGGTGTGCTCATGAAACTCGGACACTTCTCAATCATCCGAGTCGGATATGAGATCCTTCCTGAAGCCACACGAGACTTGATGCCAATCGCTGCAATACTATGTGTCTTCAGCATCATCTATGGCGGATGGGTCGCCTATTCCCAGAATGACACTAAGTACGTCATTGGATACTCCAGCTCCAGTCACATGGGCTATGTATTCTTAGGCATGGCCGCCCTTACATATGTAAGTTTGACAGGCGCAGTACTTTATATGTTTGCACACGCGATGGCGACCGGCCTGTTGTTTGCTCTTGCCGGATGGGTATATGACCAGACACATACCCGCGATATTCCCTCACTTGGAGGGCTCTCCCGCAAGATGCCGTTTGCAACCGGTTGCTTTGTGGTTGCAGTCGCCGCGTCATTTGGACTGCCGGGGACCGTCAGCTTCATTGGCGAACTTATGATCTTGATTGGAAGCTGGGACAAATATCCGGTGCAGACCATCATCGCTGTGCTCGCCATCGTGGTGACCTTAGCGTATCTACTACGCATGCTTCGTGGTGTATTTTTCTGGGAGCCAGGGAAAGCAATCCCCTATGAGACCGAGATGAAATGGGCCCATGTCCAAGACGCCAACGGATTTGTAAACCGTATGCCACTCTTGGTTATGATCGCTTGTACCATTTACTTCGGTATATTCCCCGGTCAGTTCATCGACGTCATCGGATCGAGCGTCGAACCATTACTTGCCAAGATTCACGGTGAAATCGAAGCTGGAGTTCTTCCATGAACTTCACCCTCTCTCTGTCCAGCGCGGATCTTCTCCTCCTGTTACCGGAGATCTTTTTGACCCTCTGGATCTGCATGTTATTGGCCGTTGATGCCATTCCCTCGCATGTAGACAAAAAAGTTATTGGCAATCTCAGCATCGTCGGACTATGTGCCACACTGGTCACACTTATTTGGTTTTACATCAACGGGAAAACCGGAACCCTGTTCAATGGGATGTACGTCCTCGATCCCATGGCGATATATTTCAAAATTTTCATCGTGACATCGACTATTCTTGTTGTTTCCATGTCAATCGAGTCAGTCGAACGATTCCCTGCATTTAGGGGGGAGTACTATTTTCTCGTCTTGATGTCGGCACTCGGCGCAATGCTTATGGCCTCAGCCAATGACCTCGTCAGCATCTTCGTTACATTGGAATTCACCACCTTCGGCTTCTATATTTTAGTGGCCTATCTTCGTGAAGACTCCAAATCCAACGAAGCGGGACTGAAATTCTTTATTCTCGGAGCCTTTACCGCAGGAATACTAGCTTTCGGGATTAGTTTGATTTATGGGGCAACCGGAAAACTTATCCTAACCGATATCGCCCAGGCAGTGGGAGAACCTTCGGCTGCACTGATCGCCGGCTTTCTCCTTCTCTTTGCCGCATTGGGCTTCAAGATCGGCGCGGTTCCCTTGCATACGTGGATACCAGACGTCTATCACGGGGCACCTACGCCGGTCACCGCGTTTCTGTCAGTAGCTCCAAAAGGTGCAGCGTTAGCCATCCTTCTTCGCATCTTCTTCGTCACTCTGGCTGGGTTTGCCGCAGAGTGGGTATGGTTGTTAGTTCTGGTGGCAATCATTTCAATGACCTATGGAAACATCGTTGCGATCGCGCAGAGCAACATGAAACGTCTGCTTGCGTATTCTGGAATTGCCCAGATAGGCAACGTAGTTATTGGGCTCGCGGCTGCGAACAAAATGGGCGGGGAATCCATCATGTTTTATCTGTGGGCATATCTCTTCGCAAACCTTGGTGCATTTGCCGTCGTCATCGCGGTAGCCCACATCATCAACAGCGAAGAGATCGAAGATTACAATGGTCTTAACCGGCGTTCACCATTTCTAGCTTTTGCGATGTTGTTGTTTCTATTATCGTTGGCCGGAGTGCCTCCACTAGCAGGATTTATTGCCAAGCTCTACATCTTTGTTGCCGCAATGAAGGCTGGCCTGATTGCACTGGTCATTGTCGGCCTGATCAACGTCGTGATCTCAATGTACTACTACTTGATCGTCGTGAAGAAGATGTATATCAACGAACCTACCGATCCTTCACCCTTAACGGTTTCACCGACAATGACAGTGGGCATAAGCGTGGCCATAGCCGGCACATTAATATTGGGGATCTACCCTAAACCATTCATCGACTGGACCGTCCACGCTACCCAGATGTTCAATCACCTAAACATCATCACCACGACCAACCCCTTCACCCTACCGTTTGGAGGATAGGGTGAAATCTTCTCTTATCTCTTGCCCATCCATTTTTTATCCCAGATGAAAACCTCTAAAACGCAACGCGCCCTTTCTCCTAATTGACAGTGATAATATTTCGCTGCCAAGGGGTAAAATGAACAGTTGCACGTAATGTACTGTAGAGAGAGTCAGACGTTCTCAGACTGCCGCACTGATCTGGCAACAGCCTGGCTGGCGCGGGTACTAAAAAACCGTTGTTGATCGTATCCAAGCACAATTTCCCATGCTGAGTTTTTATAACGATCGATAAGGGGAATGGCGACATCGTTTAGCATCCATTGTCCATGACGGATGTCCTCTTTGATGTGTACGTCCCAGTAGCCAATAGCGCTTTGGCTAAATCCGAGACGTTCTCCTGCAATTTTATAGTTCTGAAACGCTGCAGGAACTGAAGTTTCAAAGTAGAGAAGGCTCCCAATATAACGCAAGAAATTTCGTTTGCGTTCACAGACGGTAAAGCTATGGTTGATATTGGCTAAAACCTCCCACGGGACAATCTCAAAATAGGCTTCCGGCTTGGTGTTCATCTCAAATTCATTCAGCATTGCCGCAAAGAAGGACGTATGTTTTCTTGCCAGTTTTCCGCCACCGTATTCTTCGAGCAAAATTTTGGTGAGCATCGCTTGAACTTCATTTCCTACTCCCCCAATGACTCGTGACAATTGGCTGGCTTCAACCAAACCATCCAGAGAGGAGATTGCCAACAACCGGCGGTATCCGACACTCGACATTTCGTTCCGAAAGAAGAGGCCAGGCGGCGATGGTTCTGGATCAAGATCTTCGGCGACGCGTTTCCGAAGTGCCTTCTCGACATCTATCTGCTTCAACGAGTTGGCATCGGTTGCCCGCGCTTCCCAGCCTTGCCATGCGGAATCAATTTTTGTCCTCACGGCAAAGAGAAATGCTGAATTTTCATTGGCGTAATTCTCAAGATCGTCATACCAAAACAGTTTTAATCGGTTAATTCTATACAAGACTCGTTGAAGAAAGAGATGTGCTTTGGAAAAATTTATGTTTTCCTCATAGACGCCTGATACCGCGAGGCTCAGTGTATTCTCAAATAATTCCACACATTTGGGAGTTGTGTCTATTTTCCGATCAAGATCTTCATGTTGAAGCAAGCGCGTAAAATCTTTCTCGGCTTCGCAATAATCGACCTCGTCAACGGATTGGCAAGATGATACGTTCATAGGATGCATCAAGGCGCGATTAAAATATGAAAAAATGTATAAGAAATGCGAGCGGGCATTTTATCAAGCAATTTCATGTCGATCAAACACTGCATCGTTTCATCCAGAAAGAGGAAGCGCTATGTCATTTGCATATCACAATTTGCGATCGGGAGCCTCAGCGCAACGATCGGATGATCAGTTCGCTCAAGCCGTCCTTAAAGGGTTATCGAACACCCCTAAGCATCTGCCATCGTGGTTGATATTCGATGATCGCGGTAGCGAAATATTTACCGAGATCATGGAGCTTTCGGGATATCATCCCGCGCAATGTGAGTTTGAGATATTTCACACCCATAAACAGGTCATCACAGACCTCCTCTCGAAAGAATGTTTTAAGCTCATCGAGCTAGGTGCCGGGGATGGCCGGAAAACCATGGTTCTTCTTGAGCACTTTATTCAGAGCCATCTGAAATTTACCTACGTTCCCATCGACATATCAGAGGGCGCAATCAAAAATATCATTGCCTCGTTGGAGAAAAAATTTTCAGGGAATGCGCTGGAGGTAAAAGGATTGGCCGCGGATTATTTTGACGGTCTCGCTGCAATTGATGAGAACCCACAGCAGCGGAATATCGTTTTATTCCTTGGTTCGACCATCGGGAACATGAGACTTCCCGAAGCTGAGCAGTTCCTGCGGAAACTCCACGCAATGCTAAATGACGGAGATTATGTAATGATCGGATTTGACCTCATGAAACACCCAAAAATTCTTTATTCCGCTTATAACGATCCTACGGGACTGTTTGAAAAATTCAACCTTCACCTGCTAGATATTATCAACGACAAACTTGGAGCTGACATTGCTACGCATCACTATGTCCAGCAGGGACAATACAATCCGAGAACACATGCGGTCGAGAGCTATCTTTACAGTACGCGCAGGCAAGTTGTGTCCATTGATGCACTTGGGAAAAAGTTTTATTTCGATGCGTGGGAACCAATACAAACCGAACACTCCTACAAGTACACTCAACATGAAATTAAAGCACTTGCCGCGAACAGCGGATATGACACTGTGGAGCACCTGTTTGATGCAAACAACTACTTCGTGGATTCGGTTTGGAAGGTAAAGAAGTAGTTTGTTTCGATTGATAGCCATCTTCATCGGAGATGATGAGTATCAGAGCTATGTCGTCAAGAGGCTGGACTGCGAAGAGGGGTTTCACTAATGGTTTTAACTTTCTGGAAGCTATCTCGGAACGGAATATCAGGACATCGGCAACACCTGCATACTTGAAATCACGACGTGCTGAATGTAAAGATTAATTAATTCAAGCTCGCTTGAAAGTCCGGGCTCTCAAGTGAGAAAGCTGGAATAACAGCGTTAAACATGGTTCCATCGGTGCGGAGCATTTCATAAGTTCCCGACATCATCCCGAATGGTGTTGGAATCGGCACAAAACTCGTATATTCAAAGCCTTCCCCAGGATTCAAAACCGGCTGCACCCCCACAACCCCCTCGCCACGGACTTCATTGACCTGTCCATTGGCATCGGCGACATTCCAATATCGGTTGATGAGTTGCACCCGTTCCTTGCCTTCATTCTGAATCTCAATGTGATAGCTCCAAGTATAGTGCCCGGTATTGGGAAAGGATTCGTTGGCGATGAATGTCGGAGAGACAGTGATCACAATTGATCGGGTCGTTTCTGAATATACCACGGGATCATCTCCTCTTTAAAACACATCTTCATCATATCTCAGTAAGGGGTAATCCTGTTCCCTTAATTGCCCACAAAATCAACCTTGCCTTCGAGTACTTGCTCAGTGCCTGCGATCATCAGTGGAAAGCCTAGAGCTCTTCATCGCAAAAGGATACCTGCTAGGCGGCATCCATATAATCAAATTGCATCGATCTTGCCTCTTGTGTCCATACCGAGCAATGAATATCATGGCTGAACGTACGATACAAGAAGGGGGTCAAGATCCCACAGGACTCGTTTTGCTGATAGGGCAGGCAAACGATACCGGAGGAAATAACGATGGCAATTGAATCGGTAAATCCGACAACGGGCGAACTCATCAAAGCATACGATGCGATGACGGACGATCAGGTCGAGACGTTTGTGGAGCAGACACATCGTACGTTCCTCGCATGGAAGCGGATAGAATTTTCTGTGCGCACTGCCGCGATGCACAACGTTGCTCGGATATTGAGAGAACGCGCGGCTGAATATGGAAAACTTATGGCGCAGGAAATGGGCAAACCCGCAAAGGATGGCAAAGCGGAAGCTGAAAAATGTGCGTGGGTGTGTGAGTATTATGCTGACAATGCCAAAGCATTTTTGACGCCGGAGATTGTGAAAACCGAAGCAACCAGGAGTTTTGTGACCTTCCAGCCTCTTGGGGTCATTCTCGCCGTAATGCCGTGGAATTTTCCATTCTGGCAAGTATTCCGATTTGCCGCCCCGGCGCTCATGGCAGGAAATGCAGGCATTCTGAAACACGCATCCAATGTTCCAGGTTGTGCCCTTGCGATAGAAACCATCTTTCTCGATGCCGGGTTTCCGGAGCATCTTTTTCGCACCCTACTCATTGGCGCAGGAAAGGTTGGCGCAGTGATTGAGCATCCGCTTGTCCAAGCGGTAACATTGACTGGTAGCACTCCAGCTGGAAAGGCCGTAGCGAGCAAGGCCGGCGATATGGTCAAGAAAACAGTCTTGGAACTTGGAGGCAATGACCCCTATATCATTCTAGAGGATGCGGATCTTGAAGTTGCAGCGTCCTCCTGTGCAGCAAGTCGTTTGATCAATGCAGGACAAAGTTGCATTGCGGCAAAACGTTTTATTGTCGTCAAGTCAATTCGCACAGAGTTTGAACGTAGGTTTATCAAGCATATGAAAACACAAACCATGGGTGATCCCATGGATCCAGCGACGACGTTAGGTCCAATGGCAAGACATGATTTACGCGATGAACTGCACAGTCAAGTCAGACAGTGCATCGACAAAGGGGCGACATGTCTGTTGGGTGGTAAAATTCCAGAAGGGAAAGGAGCGTTCTATCCAGCCACGGTGCTAACAGATGTCACAAAGGGAATGTCCGCATATGATGACGAACTATTCGGACCGGTCGCTGCAATTATTGTCGTAAACAATGAACAGGAAGCCATCGATGTGGCAAACGACTCGATTTTCGGGCTTGGCGCAGCCGTGTTTACACGGAATCTCGAAAGAGGGGAACGCATTGCTTCCGAGGAACTCGAAGCGGGATGTTGTTTTGTGAATTCGTTCGTAAAATCTGATCCACGCCTTCCCTTTGGTGGCATTCGGAAAAGCGGTTATGGGCGTGAGCTTTCCCAGTATGGAATTAAAGAGTTTGTGAACATCAAAACCGTATTTGTCAAATGAGGGATACAGTCAGGCATTGCCGGCATTTTTCCGTAATCGTGAGTTTTCTTCCAAAATCCTCTCTGTGATTAAAACAAAGGAAAAGATTTATGTCAGCACATCAGCCGCATATCATATACTCGCAACGCCTAACTGCGCGCCAAGGTGATGTCGCGCATTGGGCAAAGCGTGACCGGTGGATATCGAATGTTCGTCTGCTACTATTTATCGTTGGGGGCGTTGTTGCAGGACTCGCAATGGGATCATTATCTTGGGCGTGGATTAGTATGCCAATGTTTCTGTTCGGAGTTTTCCTCTTTCTCCATGGGCAGGTCCGCAAACGATTACACCATGCCAAACGAAGTGTGGTGTTCTATGAGCATGGCCTTGCACGGCTGGAAGGCCGATGGGCAGGGATTGGAGTGTCAGGAATCGAACTTCAAGATGTGGGACATCCCTACGCCGCAGATCTAGACATATTCGGTCCAGGATCACTTTTTGAGCTTCTGTGCACCGCACGAACATCTGGGGGCGTTCAGACATTGGCGCAATGGTTAAAAAAACCATCAGGCATCGAGGAAATTTTGGCTCGGCAATCTGCTGTCAAAAAATTATGTCCTCACCTTGATCTTCGGGAAGCGCTAGTGCTTCTCGGCCCAAACCATCGTACAGAGCTTCACGCTGAGGAGCTACTGACATGGAGCGAGGGGCCACGCCGTAGTAATGTAAAATGGCACAGAATGATCATATCCGCTTTGACGATCATCATGTTGATCAGTCTTGCTGGATTGGCATTGGGATTGTACGGATTGGGGCCGGTGCTACTTGTAGCAATCATCAACGGGGTGTATGCCAAAGTCCTTCAGGAGCGTGTCCACGAGATTCTGTCGTACATCCGCCGACACGGACAAGACCTTTCCCTGCTTGCTGAATTTCTAGAATATATCGAAACTGTATCGTTTACCAGCCCCCAAATGACGCTATTGCAGCAACAACTACAAATCGGAACAACCAAGCCATCACAGCAACTTGGAAAGTTAATACGATTGCTTACCCTTTACGATTCTACACGCAATCAGTTCTTCGCCATGATTGCGTGGATTGTACTCTGGGCGACACACATTGCATTAGCCATGGAAGCTTGGCGAGAAATATCAGGTGGATCATTGCGGAGATGGCTGATGGTGGTTGGAGAATTTGAGGCACTCATCTCGCTTTCTGGATATGCATATGAACATCCTGATGATCCGTTCCCCGAAGTCGTAGAGAGTAATCTCTTGTTTGAGAGTGCTGGATTGGGCCATCCACTTCTCCCAGTCGCAACCAGCGTTCGAAATGACATTAACCTCGGCCATCCAGCCAAGATGATATTGATCAGCGGTTCGAATATGTCTGGAAAAAGCACGATGTTGAGAACAGTAGGGATCAATGCGGTATTGGCGATGGCAGGAGCGCCTGTACGAGCGCACCGTTTGAAATGTTCAAGAATGTCAATTGGTGCCACCCTTCGCATTCAAGATTCATTACAAGCGGGACAATCTCGCTTCTATGCAGAAATTACAAGGGTAAGCCAGGTGATGTCATTGACAAACGGTCCACTCCCTGTATTGTTTCTCTTCGACGAGATTCTTCACGGCACGAATTCTCACGATCGGATGATCGGAACTAGGGCGATTATCCGTCGGTTTCTAGAGCGTAAGGCAATCGGATTGGTCACGACTCACGATTTGGCACTGACGGACATTGGAAATGCGTTGTCCCCACAGGTAATGAATATGCATTTTGAATACCACGTCGACAACGGGAAAATTCAGTTCGATTACCGCATGCGTCCTGGTGTAGTCAAAACGAGTAATGCATTAGCGTTGATGCGTGCAGTGGGACTAGCAGTTTAAATGATTTATCCCGACATCGATCCAGCAGCCATTCGTTTTGGAAATTTTGCTATTCATTGGTATGGATTGATGTATATTGTTGGCCTTCTTGCTGGATACTGGCTCGGCCGCACTCGAGCCACAAAACCAGACTCTTCCTGGAACCCCGATGACCTTGTGGACATGTTTTTTTATGGGGCCCTTGGAGTCATGCTTGGTGGACGAGTTGGCTACGTTCTTTTCTACAATTTCAGCGAACTTCTTCATGATCCGCTCATACTATTCCGCGTGTGGCAAGGAGGGATGTCATTTCATGGTGGAATTCTGGGAGTGGCTTTTGCCATGTGGCTGTACGGTCGGAAAAACCAACGAGCATTTTTTGAAGTCACAGACTTCATGGTCCCACTCGTTCCAATTGGCTTAGGTGCTGGCCGCATCGGCAATTTCATCAACGGAGAATTGTGGGGGCGCCCCACGAATGAGGCTTGGGGAATGATTTTCCCGCACGTCGACGGTGAGTTGCGCCATCCATCGATGTTATACCAAGCAATGCTAGAGGGAGTCGTCCTGTTTGTCATTGTATGGATCTACTCTGCCCGACCACGTCCTAGGATGGCGGTCTCAGGCCTATTTCTCGCGTGTTACGGAGTGTTCCGATTTGCAGTTGAGTTTGTTCGCGAACCTGACGCCCACATTGGCTTTGTTGCATTCGGATGGGTCACCATGGGGCATCTACTTTCATCACCCATGATTGCACTCGGGGCGCTGTTTATAGTGCTAGCATACAAAAACCAGCCTGCTGCAATTGAGGTATCCGCTGGAGAGAAAAAACCGAAAAAAAGGCAAAAATTTTAGTACCGTGCGATAAACCTGTTCTGATCCTTAATCCCGTCCACTTATCCCGGCGTCTCGGTAACTTGCTCCAGGACTGGAATGTTAACCTGTGCACCTGAACTCACACGGTGAAAATCAAGATCGGGATTGTATTGGCGAAGAAGCCAGACTGGAACATGATATTTTCGCTGGGCAAGAAGCCAGATCGATTCGCCTCGCCGTACTATGTGGGGATGCGTATCGCGAATGCGGAATTGATGGAAGAATTTTTCCTGCAAATCCTGGTGATAGGAAAGACGTCGCGATTCAAAAATTCCTTCAGACACATGAGAAAAGTCCACCTTCAAGCGAGTGCCACTGACGACGTGTTCCCCAAAATCCATGTTATTGATGATGCGGAGTGTTTGGGTGCGAATGCCCAACCACTCAGCATAGTATCCAAGGGTTTCCAGTGCATGCACTTCAATGGTCTGATCTGAAGCAACTGTGTAGTCACTAGGATCAGCAGAAAGCGTGACCTGAGCCGTGGCTAGGACGTTCTCATCAAGTTCCTCGCTATTCTCCAGCTTCTGAGAATGCGTCTCGCGCAGCATGGTAGTTGTCTTACCAGGTGGTCCAGAATCATCCTGAACCTGTGTGGGCTTAGCCTCCGCAAGAACTAAATTACCTGCCTCGTCCAGATTTGCTGCCTTCAACCGCAACACTTGCCCAATCTCAAGTTTATGTCGGTTTCGTAGTGGATTCAACGCAAGCAGTGTTGGCTCATCAACACCAAATCGTTGTGTAATTCGATAGATTGAATCACCCCGTCTAACCACGTATTCTCCGTCATTAGGGATGGATTCTCGTGTCACGGACTTGGTGTGCACATGCGCCTTTTCCGTCGTAGGCAAAACAAGCCTTTGGCCGGCATAGATGAGATGTTTTCCATTGATCCCATTCAGGCTCACCAATGCTGCAACACGAGTGTTGTATTGTGCAGCAATTCCTGACAGCGTATCCCCCCGGCGAACGCGATGATGCCGATCGCGTTTCTGTTTCGCAAAGCGCTGATTAGAAGGAATATTAGTGAACGTGCTACGCACATCCGAATCCACGTGAATGATAGGCAACCGCAACTGAAAGTTTTGAGGAACGTATTTTCGTCCTGTCCAGACCGAGTCTCTAAGTGCGGGATTGTATTCGCGTAGCGTAGAACGTCCTACGCCTAGTGCAACTTCTAATGTTTTCACGTGAAAATATTCGGGGACCGTTGCAGTCATGGTTCTGACAGGCAAGCTCCTCTCAAGTTGCCCAAAATACGTGGACGCATTTCGATCCACGGCTAAGGCGGCAAGGAAGGCAGGATAGAAGTTTCGAGAAGCAAAACCGAACGTACGACCCTTATAACGTTCAATGATTGTTGCAATGTCATGTGTTTTCAGGCGGCGAATGGCTCGTCGCATACCTGCCACTCCATGATTGTATGCGGTTAGAGCCAATGGCCAGTGTCCTAGCGTGGCATAGTTTCGTTCGAGCAACTGCACCGCCGCGATTGTCGACATGTATGGATCGCGACGCTCGTCAACAACATTATCGATGCGCATAAACCTCTGTCCGGTCGAACGAGTAAACTGCCACAGACCTACAGCACCAGCGTGCGAAGATGCGTTCGGATTAAAGGATGACTCCACGTGAGGAAGCACGGCAAGCTCTGCTGGCAAGTCTTGGGATGAAAGCGCCTGAAGAATATGTGGCATCCATACTCCAGAACGAACCCATCCCTCTCGAAACTTGTCAGCTTGGCCCTGTTGAAACCGTAGCTGGCGAGCGGCATTTCGTAATGTCTTCTTGCTTACATTATCTGGCCAGAGCGACAACACCCGCTCCGCTTCCACACTCAAATTTGAGCGTTTTCCACGTGCCAGCAAACGGAGAATTTGAGCATACCTGTCTTTGGCTACTCTGATTGCTTTATCACGCACACGCGGACTTTGAGTAGCAGGAAGACTGATGACTGCATACACAACATCAAGATGTTTGGAGTCATGAATAAATCCATGTCCAGTGTCAATTTCTGTATACACTCGCGTCCAAAACGTCACCGCCGGCTCAAGTTCTGCCGACCGCGGAAACAAGTTCACACTCCCCGCAGCTTCGGTTGAAACTGCGAACATCAAGAGAAGCGCAATAGCGAAAAGCACCCTCATGATTTTCCCAGCCTATTACACATCACTTAAAAACAGAGTGCAGAAAAAAACTCTGCTCATCTAATTTCACTTCTCGCCTCTCAACGAAAATTATGGAATACTCACTTACATTGCTAAGTTGCTGGCAATTATCCACGTTGCGCATGTAAATCATGTGAACAATATACCACTCAGACACTTCGAGACAAGTCGTGACTAGCGTGGCTCTCCAAAGTCATCGTCTCTCGATGTCCTATCTTTGAGTTGGAATGGCATCGATGAAACCTTGATTTTCTCCATGAAATCATATGCCGAAACCAACCATCAGTTATCTGAATTACACTGCGCTAAGTAAGAAGAACAGGCCACCGAGTCATGCAAACCACTACTGCCATGCACAGAGGATTGCAAGAGATTGCAAGACTGGATCCTTATAAGGCACTAGATGCGCCGAATAACAACGATTCGGCCAATCAGGTTCTCTGGCAGGTCACTAGGCGGAGAAACCAGTTGAATGCGTGAGCCAACGCCTTGAACCAATCGAAGCCCTTCAGATGTACGGACAACTCCTTTGACACGAAGCGAGGTGAGTTGTTGCAACTGTCTCATGAGTGTATCTCGTGCAATACCGTTTTCGATCACAATCTCTTCTGCCTCAAATAATTCGTGGAGGGAGGGAGAAGCATCTGACTCTTTCCTGCCAGTCGACCTCCCGACACCAGCATGTTGTGGTGGAAACAAAATTGCGGGATCAACCTGACCATTCACACTACGAAGGATCGGAGTTCCTGGTGCCATATCCTCAAGCATCAATTCAAGACGCTGGATAGTTTTCTTTGTTACCAAATCTATCTTGTTTACTACCAACAGGTCGGCCGACGAAATTTGTTGTTCTGCGGTGCCTTTGATATCTCGGCCTTCTGCAAGCTGCTCGGCATTAACGACCACAACGGCTAACGCTTCTCCCGCCCATTGAGTTATGGGCTCCCGCCAAAAGGTCACAAGAGTTTCAAAGGGGAGAGCAACACCAGATGTTTCGACGATTATGCGATCTGGTTTGTGGAGTTTCCACAGATCATGAAGAGTGGTGAGCAACTCATCAGACAACTGGCAACAGACACATCCACCCTCCAGTTCAACATAGTGAGCATCTTCCCATTGACCAAAAAGCGCTTTATCTATTCCTAGCGCACCAAATTCATTTGACACTACGGCCATGCGGTAGCCACAAGCTTGAGCGTCCTGCAACAGGTTGCGGATCAATGTCGTTTTTCCAGCGCCTAAAAAACCAGAGACCACAAGTGCTGGAATACCGATCGAAGGAGCATGTTGCGGCGAACTTGATTCTAAGCTCTGATTAGACACCATTGGGACACCTTTCTAGTGAAAATAAATTCTACTGTTTGGCGGTCACATTGATTACGTCCACCCATTTTACCGATGTCTCTCATCACTTGCGAGAATCTATGTTATTGTTTGACTTTGTTAACGAATTGAAGCGAGAAACTGATGGAAAACACTTTATTTTTTTCCAAAATGCTAGCAAGTGCCCAATTGAAAAATTCTTCATCCAATTATGGTTGAACGATATCGTCGCGGCAAACAGAAAACACCACTTCTTGGCAACCATCAAAAGTGCTGGGTGTGGGGTCGAAATGTGGTTCTCGAAACTCTTCGTGTTTGGAATTGGCCAATCCTTGAATTGTACTGTTCTGATCAGCTTGAGCCGGATGAAATGGAAGTGGTTCATGTATTAGCGAAACAAAACGACATTGCGGTACATCTAGAGCCTGGCGCATCACTTCACAAACGTTGCCATTCCTCAGAACATCAAGGTTATCTGGCGAAAATGACAGCCTTTCCGTACGCAGAATCTCTACCCCTCTTGACTCAGATCATCGAGAGCAAAAAATGCCCCCTGCTTGTCATCTGTGATGCTATCCAGGATCCCTACAACTTTGGAGCCTTGATTCGTTCTGCTGAAGCGTTTGGAGTTGATGGCGTTTTCATCGGCTCAACGCATCAGGTTGGTGTGACTAGTCTTGTCGCGCGAAGTTCCGCCGGAGCCGTAAACCACATTCCAATCGCGCGCACTGAAGATCTTGAAGAAATCATCAATGTGGCGAAGAGACGCGGAATCCAAGTGCTGGGAACAAGTGCTTCTTCCGGAATTCCTATATTCGAGTGTGATCTTAAAAATCCCACGGCGCTAATTATCGGCAATGAAGGATGTGGAATGCGGAATTCATTGTGCAATCATAGTGACCACCTAGTTCGCATTCCACAACACGGCGAGGTCTCAGCGCTCAACACAGCCGTATCAGCTGGGATTCTGTTTTATGAAGCACGTCGGCAGCAAGAATTGCAAAAACAAAATTTGATTTAGCCTTGGGTTGGCGAATGCGGCACCGGTAATTTAAAGCGGAGCAAATCTACGAGACGACCAGCCTGTTGTGCCAACGTCTTAGACTCGAGGAGAAACTGTTTCTCATCGGGACTGAAGTCTAGACCTGCGGACAAACTGTTAACCAATACCGGATCACTTATTTTACCAGCTTCGATTAGCTGATACTGATCGCCAGTTCTCTGTGAGAGGAGATATTCTTTTGCCGTGTGTGCCAAGTGACTGAGCAACGCAGAATCTAACGTTTTGGAGCCATCTTCAGGAAGAAGAGATATTTTGGCCTGTCTATAGCTGGTAGAAACCTCTTGTTCCTCGTAAAGGCACCGGTTAAACCCTTGCAACACAATGTTGTATCGGCCATCAGATAGTTTTTTCACACTGACCATGCGACCAATCGTACCTTGCTCAAAAATCTGAGGCGAATCATCGTAATGATCTTCCCACCCTTCCTTCAACAATGCCATGCCTACACACTGACCTCGTGATGCCGCATCGTACACCATTTCTCGGTAGCGAGATTCGAAAACATGCAGTGGCATGTAGGTGTATGGAAACAAAACAACATTTGGTAACGGAAAAATGGGAACGATGTCTGGAATGGGAAACAGGGATTTCCGAGACGATGAAGAGTCAGGTGACATGCGAATAAGAATACCGAAGAGTTTTTGAGGATGTCAAAGACAAATCATCAACACAATCTTACAAGACACATATGATGAAGAAATGGAAGCGCTTCCGATGCACTGGCTCTAACCCTAAGAAGAGATATGACCAATGAAATTGTCTCAGCAACCTATGGTGCTGCCCCACATTAGGTACAAACCGCCCTTAAATTTATATATGGGCATGCAAGTACGTGTCTATGCCCTGCGTATCGTAGATACCTAAGTCAAATTTGTATTCGTCCACTAAATCAGCGATGAAAAATGGTATTTCATAAAAATCTGCAACAGAGTGGTACACAGAAATTGCAAGCTTTGGACGAAATTTACGTATTGTTTTTTGAGCACCTAAAAGAACATCCAATTCAGCTCCTTCTACATCTAGCTTTATGAAATCTACTCTTTCAACGCTACATTCCGAAACAAGGTCATCGATTGCAATTGAGTCTTCTAAACTTGATCCATGAGCAACAATTCTACTTCGAGAACCATCATAAATAAAATTCACTTTCCCAGTTTTCCCAGACAAGATGAACGGGTGAATTACCATCTGTTCACTAAACGTTTTTCCTCTATGATTAGGATCAAATGAATAAATTTTACCTGCACTGCCAGTCAAGGAAAGATATTTCGCGTTCTCACTTCCAAATGCGCCTCCTCCATTAAGAATCACATCGCCATGCTCAACCATCACTCTCTCATAAAATTTACATCGATCATCAGTAATGCCTTTTACGGAAATGCATTTTATGTTCTTTTTTTTAATACAATCAATGTAGATTTTCAATTTGGCATCGTTTGAATTTTGAAAAAGACGGATAAACTCATCGGCAAACCCAAAGCTTTCTATGTTTAGCTTACAGCCTCTTTCATATACATTGAAATCATGATAGTTATTGAAAAGAAGATTGGCATCTTTCAAGTCAGAATAGATGCTGCTCCAGAAGCTGACACCAACGCAAACTATAATTTTCTTTGTTCCATCGCCCACGTCGCTTGGGTGGATAATTTTTACCCCGTTAAAATAACCTCTTTTGTTTTTGTCAATAAAATTAATGACCGTTAAATCGCTTCTATGTCTTTTTGTTTGATCAAAGAAAATTTGCGCGAATGAACCAGCGCCGTATATATACAAATGTTCACTATTGCCGATTTGCGCAAGATCATCTAAATAGTTCATTTTCTCTTTGAAGAAGCCCCTAAAGCACCGTATCAAAATGGCAAAATTTAACTCTCGAATGGTGTATTTGTTCCCGCTTTAAGAGACTTGTGTAAATAGCGCACACTCTATCAAGAAATGGTATATTCCCAGTCGTACTCTTCGGGGAAAGTGGAAATCCTTCAAAAAAGAGCGTCTTTTTCATATAGTTTGGGGGAATCGTGGGTACATACATCGACAATCTCCCCACTTGATTTTCTCTATGTTTAACGGGCAACACCTCGTGATATACTTGGGACTGATCTAGAAAAACTAAATCGCCATATTCGTAATAATCATCTAAAAAGATGTCACCTCTGCTACCTTCATAGTAAACCTTAAGGCCTCCCTCATCATAGTCTTTACTTTTCTCGGATAATATTAAAAAACAAGCCAGTTCACCATAATTATCTATATGTTTAAAATGAGATTCGCTGTTTCTGTACCAATATACAGCCTGCCATGAATGCAGAACCTGCAGGTCAACTACTTCCCTGAAAGCCTTGGGATCAATATTCTTTATCATGCAATAATATTGGTAATAATCGTGATATTGGTAAATCTTATTCTTAATAAACATACATGATTTAAGTAAACTTACTACAAATTTAGGGTACACATATGGCGAGTTTAAATAATAAAATATTCTTGAGTTTCCCTCTGGCGAAGCTTTAACAAAAATATTCTTATTCTGAGAGTTTGTATAAAAATTTTTTATTTTAATGGCAACATCTTTACTTAAAAAACCTTTTATAATGGCAAAAGACCTATTGGCATGGAATAATTCGCCAAGAGCCAGGCTTCTAAAATCTATATTGTTTAATTTATCCTCATTAAATGAAAATTCTTGTTTTTCAGAATCAAAGTGCAATAACTCGTTCATGCCTAGAACCTCGCAGATGATCCTTGGTTAGGCTAATGCATTTCTATGCCAATTTATAGTTTTCCCTAATCCTTCCATGCCGATAAATTTTTACACCCCATCCCCTCGATACCCTAAACGGCACCTCAGATTGTCTGCCTGCTCATTGCAACAATGAATCTCTACATGCATTACATCGCCGTGCGGAATTGGCTTGGGGTGGAGTAGAACTGATCGCGAGGTTCACCGTCAAGCCTTGAATAGGGTGTCTAGTATTACAGAAAGCGAGACAGCTTCAAAGCGAGTCGTCTTTAACCTCGCCTCGCGCCTCAATGATTACCAAATGCCCTGTAGAGGTTTCTCGACTACCGCCGCAACCAATGGCGCTGCCGCGCATAGGCCACGGCATCCATCCGTTTGTGAACGGAAAGTTTTTCCAGCAGATGATGGACGTGATTCTTGACCGTTTGAGTCTCGATATTCAGGCGTTCCGCTATCTCCTTGTTGCTCAGACTTTCAGCAAGCAGCTCAATCACTTCAAACTCTCTGGCTGTTAACTGCGCGTCTTCCCGCGCATTCATCCATTTCTCACTGGAAAAATCTTGTATTCGCGAAAACAAAAATGCCGCGAATCGATCCGAACACCATGAGTTCCCATTTGCAACTGCGGTAACGATATGCACCAGGTCATCGACAGAAGCATCCGTTGAAATGTAGCCTACAGCGCCCGATTCAAGGCAGGGGATAATGTCGCTTTCATGATCCCGCACCCCAATCCAGACAGCCTTGACAGGACATTCTCCTGACGAAAGAGTTGACAGTGGGGGAAGACCGTCGCGGTTGAACAGTTTGTAATCTAGAAGGGCCACATCGATCAATGCCTTTTCTTTCAACGCGATGATCTCCTCCCAACGATCCAATACGCCAGAAAGTATTATCTGAGGTTCAGCGCCCTTACGCTCGTCCAATAACTTCGCCAGCCCATCACGAAACAGTCGATCTTCCGAGAAGATCACCACGCGAATGCTATGCGTCATATCGTCAATCCTTCATGTCTAAAATAGGACACCTGCCCTCCGCCAGCAGGATGGTCAAAATGTGCGCACACAAAACAAATGCCGTTGGTCCCAGGAGCGTGCCCAAAGTACGTGAAGGCGACACCAGACCGAGAACGCCACCGACAGACTTCTCCAGAGCATCCTGTCAGGGCATGGATAGGAGCTCTTCATAATCCTGAGGCCTCCGGTCTTCGAATAAATGGTTTCGAAAGGTTACCGCTTTATCTCTCGCTCGTTCTAGATCAATGGACACCACATCCACATGGGCTTTTGCAGCAGGTGCGTGTGAAAGGACTTCGCCTCGCGCATCAACAATCAACGAATTCCCCGTAAACGTTAAGGAACCTTCCGTGCCAATGCGGTTTGCCGTCACGATAAAAACACGGTTGGTAACCGCATGAAACGGTATACCTTGCTGAGCCAGTCCAGGAAGAATTAGATTTGATGGATGACAAATGATGTCGGCACCCTTCAACGCAAGGATTTTCCACACTTCCGCAAAAAACCAGTCATAACACACCAGAAGTCCAATGACTGCGTTCTGTCGCTGAAAAACTGGGAGGCCATTATCTCCGGGACAGAAATAGTCCTTCTCGTTCATGAAGAGATGCATTTTTCGATAACTCCCCACGTATCCCTCTGGCCCTATCAGCACAGCTGAGTTATACAATGTGTTTCCAGAACGCTCATTGAACCCCGTCACAATATCCAGGCTATATTCACGACATCTGGCTCCCAGGAAAGAGAGAAACTGACTATTTTCAATCTGTTCTGAACTGTCAAATGCCTCTTTCTTCGAACAAAAACTGTACCCGGAGTTACAGAGTTCAGGAAGTACGACAAGATCAGCTTCACCGCACGCAGGAAACAGAGCTTCAAGGCGAGAAATCGTTTCATGAAGATCACGCAAGGCAGGGGAAAACTGAACATACGCCACCTTCATCTCCTCTTCCCTTGACTAATTTGATACTCACCAATGTTTTTCGCATGCATCGCGCTAACCTGCCCCATGATGGGTTCACTAAATCCAGTACCCAATGTGCCGTACACATGGACCAAAGTTGAACCTTTCGGTCTATTGTCTATCTTGGGTCGATATTTTACGCTAACTCTACGGCAAGTGGGTGATTTTTCGATACCCCACTAGAGAGCCCTGTCGAATCAGGTTACTTCCAATGCGCGGCCTGTGGGAAGGGATTTCCTGTGCATCTTGAGACGATGGGGGGTTGAAGTCCAACTAAAGTTGTCCTCCCCGTACTGGGGTCTTTGGGGAGAAAAGGAGGTGATGCGTATGGAAGAACTAAAGGCAGGTCCGCCTTGGCGAGATATCGCCTCCACAGCGGAGCGGGTCGTATGTGCGTTGAGGACTCGAGAGCGGCCTTTACCTTACAGAGAGGCCTGAAGCCATTAGTTCATTGCTAAGAGCATGATCGATCAAAGGTATGGTGCCCAGTGAGATCCTTCGGATCATAAAGAACACCGAGCCACAGAAGACGTGTTCGTACGCGCAACGACTTCACCCATCGCCAAAGGACGGGTCGGGAAACAAACAAAAATAGGGAGGCACATCGCTGTTTAGCAAGAAAACGTTTGGCGGGCCATCTCACAGATAGACTTAGCCTTTTGAATTGAAATTTTCACTAGAGAGATGGCCCGCCAAAACAACAAGAAGTGGCGTAATACCCTCATTTAATATTCAAGCCTCTACAGGCCATCAGGGGTCACACCCTAAATAACAAAACGCACAGGGATTTTTTGGACACTGCACTAGCGTCCGCACTGGATCATCAGATGACAAATCAATGATGCCTATCAGCAACATAGCCACGTCGCCCTACCAAGACATACTCGAATCAGACATACACAGATTGGGTGAAAAGTTGCATCGTCTTTCCCAACGTCACCGTCCAGTCGTGCTCACCAAAAGCTGGCTCCGAGACGAAATCCTAAACCGCTGTCTTAAGGACGAAGCATTCAAACTCCACCTGTTTCAATTCATTGATGTATTGCCAAGCCTCCATACTCCCGCTCAGCTTGTGCGCATATTGCGTGAATATTTTTCCGCCGAGGCACTTCCAGAATCAATCAGAGTTGTCATCGAAATGCTTTCACAGAACCGGACTAGTGCAGAAATTGTAGCCGCGATTGTTCGTCGCCAGGCGCGATCGTTCGCACGCCAATTTATAGTGTCCGATACCGTCTCCGGATCGTTGCGGCCGCTAAAAAAACTATGGGATCACGGACGAGCGTTCTCTGTGGATCTTCTTGGGGAAGAAGCAGTAAGCGAGCGAGAAGCAGATCAATATTGTCAGCGTTATGTCGATGCGCTGACCGTTTTCGATCGGTCAATCCGCACATGGAAACCTCAGCCCATGATCGAGAACGATCAGCACGGCGCACTTCCCCGAACAAATATCTCGGTGAAGCTTTCCTCGTTGTATTCCCAGTTAGATCCAATCAGCCCGGAAGGCAGTTTTTGCGGCGTAGCTCCTCGACTGCGTGCAATTTTGAGAACGGCTCAGGCCATTCCTGCAGCCGTCACTATCGACATGGAAACCCACCAATTGAAAGACCTTGTCCTGGATATTATTCAGCGGATCTTTACCGAAGATGAGTTCTTACCCTACCCATATGCCGGCGTTGCCATACAGGCATATCTTAAAGATTCCAAGCATGACGTGAGGAAGCTGATCGACTGGGTGTCACAACGCGGACAACCATTTCATATTCGGCTCGTTAAAGGCGCGTATTGGGATTACGAACAGATCATTGCAGCACAACGAGGTTGGCCAACACCAGTGTTCGAACGGAAGAGCGACACCGATGCCAATTTCGAAAAAATGACGGCCGTTCTTCTCAATCACACAAACCTCATCCGCCCAGCTATCGGAAGCCATAACGTGAGGAGCATCGCTCACGCGGTGGTATCGGCCCAACAGCGTGGCCTCCCCAAACATGCCTACGAAATTCAAATGTTGCACGGCATCGCCACCCCTTTACAGGACGCGCTCCAACACATCAACGTGCGTCTTCGTGAGTACACCCCAATCGGAGATCTTCTCCAAGGCATGGCATACCTTGTCCGCCGATTGCTCGAAAACACCGCAAACCAATCTGTTCTCCTCAAACAATTCGGCTCGTTTGACGGCCTTGACAGGGTCCTTCTCAGTCCAATACGCATAAATGCTCAACACAAACCCCGCTCCACCAACAACAGTTCGCAAACAACAAAGGAATTCCACAATGAGCCCCCGACCGATTTCTCAAAACCTTGCTCGCGCATGGTAATGCAGACGGCCTTAAGTCTGGCAAGGGATCATCTCAAAAAAACAAACACGCGTAATCCAGATTTTTTTGTGACCGCATCCAGAGAGCACTTAGTCTCACACAACCCTGCCCATTCCTCTGAAGTCATTGGTCACATGTACATGGCCACACAACACGATGTTGAGGCCTCGATAAGCCAAGCCAAGGAATCCCAGAATAAGTGGGGTGCGACGAAACCAAGGGCACGGGCGGAGATCTTATTCCAATCGGCGGAAGAACTTCGCAAAAAACGTTTCGAATTCGCCGCATGGGAAATTCTGGAAGTTGGAAGATCGTGGATGGAAGCCGATGCCGACGTTATTGAAGCTATCGACTTCCTTGAATTCTACGGACGAGAAATGCTCCAGATTGGGAATCGCACGCAATGTGGAGACTACCCTGGTGAATTGAACATTCAGCAATATCGCGCTCGTGGCCTTGTGGCTGTACTGGCACCTTGGAATTTCCCCTTAGCCATTCCAACAGGGATGATTGCCGCCGCCCTTGTCACAGGCAACGGAGTACTGTTCAAACCATCGGAGCGATCACTGGTATTAGGTGCGAAGCTTGCTGAAGTATTTTGGGCGAGTGGACTTCCGGATGGCATTCTCCAATTTCTTCCGGGTGGCCCAGATATAGGACAATACCTTGTTGAACATTCCAAGATCCACGTCATCGCATTCACTGGGTCGAAGCAAGTAGGGCTCCAGATCATCGAAACTGCGGCCAAACATCGCCATGGTCAGCGAGACATAAAAAAGGTTATTGCGGAAATGGGTGGCAAAAATGCCATCATCGTCGATGACACAGCTGACATGGATGAGGCCATTCGCGGAGTCGTCAAATCTGCGTTCGGATTTCAGGGGCAGAAATGTTCAGCCTGCTCTCGCCTCATTCTGCTGTCGATGATCTCCGAATCATTCATCTCTCGACTTGTCGAAGCAACGAAAAGCCTCTCGATCGGCTCTCCAGACGATCCACGCCATCAGATTGGCCCCGTGATTGATCACCAAGCGTTAGACACCATCACCGAATATATCAACCACGGAAAGCAGGTTGCCGTTCAAGCGTTGCAGTGTGATGCCTGGGAGTCCGTACCAGACGACGGATGGTACGTAACGCCTAAAATCTTCCTCAATGTTCGACCAGAAAATCGCCTGGCACAGGAAGAAATATTTGGCCCTGTCCTTTCTGTTCTGGTCGCCTCCGACTTCGATGAAGCCATGCAGATAGCCAACACCATCGAATATGGCCTGACCGCGGGATTGTTTTCGCGAAGTCCGCGAAACATCGAGTATGCAAAAGAAGTTCTTGAAGTTGGCAATCTCTACATCAATCGAGGAATTACTGGCGCCTTGGTGGGATGTCAACCATTTGGAGGATTTCACCTTTCAGGCTGTGGTGCCAAAGCCGGTGGACCCGACTATCTCAAACAATTCATGGTTGCCCAATCGATCACCGAGCAGACACTCCGTCGCGGATTCGCACCACCCTCCACCAAAACCACCGCCTAGAGGTGATACACTCCCCGAATGCATGATTTCTTCCCAGGGCTTGCTGGAGTTCCTGCCGCTCGATCGAAGATAAGCTTCATTGATGGCCAACAAGGGATCCTCGAATATCGGGGAATCCCAATTGAACAGCTGGCCGAGTCTAGCACGTTTTCCGAAACTACCTATCTTCTGCTGTATGACCGTCTGCCAAGCCAGCGGGAACTCGACCAATTCGACACCAACCTCCGTCATCATCGATACCTCAGACACCAGCTCATCAATCTGATCAAGTGCCTCCCCAAAGAGGGACACCCGATGGATGCACTGCAGGCGGCAGTGGCGGCTATCGGGATGTTTTATCCCACCCCCCCTGCCCAAAGTAGCGAAGAAAACTACTGGGCTGCCATTCGGTTGATCTCCAAACTTCCGACCATCGTCGCAACTTTCACAAGGCTTCGAAGAGGAGATGAACCGATACAGCCTAGAGATGATTTGGCGCACACCGCAAATTTTCTCTACATGTGCTCCGGCCAAGTGCAGGACGCTACGCTGTCAAAGGCATTGGACACCTGCCTCATTCTCCATGCAGAGCACACCATGAATGCGTCGACATTCAGCGGGCTCGTGACGGCTTCAACCCTATCAGATCCGTATACCGTCATTGCATCGGCCATCGGAACCCTGAAAGGGAGGCTTCATGGAGGTGCCAACGAACAAGTCATCGGCATGCTTCATGACATTGGGTCTGCGGGTGCTGCGAAGGCTTATATTCGCGCAAAACTTGAGGTCAGAGAACGCGTGATGGGCTTTGGCCACCGCATTTACAAGGTGAAGGATCCTCGCGCCACATTTCTGCAAAACATCGCAAAGAACTTGTGCAAACGATCGACTGAATCCCATCTCTACGAGATCGCGATCGAAGTTGAGCGGACAATGAACGAGATGGTTGGACACAAGGCTATCTCAGCTAATGTTGACTTCTATTCTGGACTGATCTACCACCACATTGGAATCGAGACCGATCTCTATACGTCAGTGTTTGCCATAGCACGAGTCGCCGGATGGCTCGCTCACTGTTTCGAACAATACAAAGACAATCGCCTGTTCCGGCCAGACCAGATCTACGAAGGTCAACGGAGTCGCCCCTATGTGGAAATTCTGGATCGGACAACGCGGGCATCATGAGCCATGATGATCAAACACGGCACTAGTTTGAGTTGCTACTACAGGTACTACAGGTACTACAGGTACTACAGGTACTACAGAGACGAATTCTCTCAGGAGCCTATGTAATGTTCAAGTTGTTCAATCAACTCGTTCTGCTCCTCCATCATGAGCATGAAAATATCTCGCACAGAAACGATTCCAACAAATTCATCGCTATCAAACACTAAAAGATGGCGACATCGATGTTGTTTCATTAATTTCAGACAATCCGTGGCTGTCTCGTTCGGACTGACCTTGATCAGGTCGGTGGTCATCATTTCTTGCACGCTGACTTTTTCCGGGTCCTTGTGTTTTCCAACTACTCTCGTCATCAGATCTCGCTCGGTAAGAATGCCTGCAATCTTAGCCCCATCCGTGATAACCAATGCTCCAACAAATTCCTTTGTCATCACTTCCGCCGCTTCGAAACAGGATCGATGTTCATCAATGGTTGAAACTTTTCGTACAATTGCTGACTCTATTGTCCACGCCATGTTCTTCAGAGGGTTAAATTGCATTGTTTCTTCTCCTCACACTCCATTTTTGTAAATCGGGCACCGTTGCTACGCTAATAAACACACGTCCACCACCCTCACATGCTCGGCAATTCACATCATGACCATCACACAATGCCGCGCACCGCGACCGACTCCTCACGCCCACAACCATTCATGCTAAAACGCGGTTCAATCGTATCGCATGTCGACACTAATTCCGTTTGATCCCCCCACCTCAGTTGGTGAGGATCGAACTCATGGTCAATGGTCGGCTTGATGATTCGAAAGTAGGGTGAAACATCGAAATCTCTAGGGGTGAACAAACTGCTATTCCGTATACGTAAAATTTCTTCGTGACACTCTACGCATGCTGGGTGGTTTGATCTCCTAATCTCAACGTCCGGCAACACAGGATAATGAACGGACTGAAACGCTTCGGCGATCAAAGACGAGCAGATCGCCTTGGTCGGATCGCCACTCCCAAGCGCAAGAAGCTGTCGCCTCCACCGACGTGGCACTGGAGGTGTTTGTACAACATACCGACCTAGGTCGATGATGTTCTTGAGGTCGTATCGATGCCCTAGGCGACCGATGACATACTCGACGACCGCATCAATTTCCTCAGGTCTAAGCCCCACGGGTCGACAGATGCGAGTGTGGAGTTCCGCGTACATGCTCAGGGGAATCGCGCGAACTCCTTCGTTGACATCGGCTTCGACGAGCACTCGAGCCTCTTCACCGACAGTCTGTGGATCCAAAGCATTTCCGATATAGAGCGCGGCGTGGGACCACGTTGATTGAGTAAGATACTTGACGACAAGACCAAAGCGGCTGGTGCCTTCAACAAGGAGAACGTCACCTTTCTTCAACACTGAAGCGAGTATCTCTGGGCTAGTGGTGGAAACATGGACACCTCTTTCACGCGGTTGCGAGAGGCGCTTTGCAAGCCAGCCACCAACTAGTTCTAGAAGAGATATTACCATACTTCCTCACAGAGCATCATGACTTCGATGTTCCAAACATTGATGTTCTTGCCACAATGCCTTCCTCCAGCCACTCATACTTCCCCTTGAGAATTTGACGAGCAAGACGATATCCACGACGATCATTATTTTCGTTGATGCCCTGAAAGTTTCGCGTAAGACGAAGACGTGATTCCTGACAGAAGAAATCTACCAACTTAATGATCTCGTTGCGATCACCATCATGTGTGAGCAGGGCCTGTGCCTTCGAGCAGGTAGCCGCCATTGCGAACAGCTCCGTCCCAACGTTCATCAGCCGACCAAGCATCATCTGCTCTCGCTCCAACTTTGGCCCATACCAGAGAATTTGGTGAAAAAGCGTGCGCGCCAATTTTTTACTGGTTTTTCCAACATAACGAGCATGGGGTACAAGCCGGCGATCCATTCCGGCCGGGATTCGCACACCCAAAAGCCACCACTGCTTCGCGTACCACCCAGCATAGAATTTCGCGGCTTTTCCCGTAGCCCTAATCCGCTCAACCATCGGCACTTTCGGATTTATCACTGTAGCCCCAAGCCTCAGATGAGGATCAAGTGCCTCTCGCGCGATAAAGAGTCGCATGATTTCACTGGATCCTTCGAAAATCAGGTTAATCCGACTATCGCGCATGAGGCGCTCAACGGATATTGGCTCTTCCCCACGAGCTGCCAAGGATTGGGCGGTCTCATAGCCTCTTCCCCCTCGGATTTGCATGGTTTCATCGACGATATGCCAAGCCGCTTCTGTGCCCCATAGCTTACTCATTGCAGCCTCGAGTCGAATGTCCCCCTCTTTGCGATCAGCTAGCGATGACGTGAGCAATGTCATGGCTTCAAGCGCAAAGGTATCCGACGCAATTGTCGCAATTTTTGCAGCTATGGCAGAATGTTTTCCAATCGCCGCACCCCACTGGACACGCGTGTCAGCCCATATTCGCGCAATCTGGAGACATCGCTTGCTCAAGCCGAGACATGCAGCCGGCAACGTCAGTCTTCCCGTGTTCAAGGTGGAAAACGCCACTTTCAAACCCTTGCCTTCGCCGAGAATAATGTTCTCACGAGGCACCTTTACATTCGTGAATTGGATGACTCCATTGTAAAGGGATCGGAGACCCATGAACCGGCAACGAAGGTCAACCGTGACCCCAGGAGTGTTAGTCTCGATGATAAAGGCCGTGATTTGTCGTGTGGGTTTTCCTCGCACTAGTGCATCCGGCGTCCTCGCCATCACGATCAGAAGGCCAGCACGCGTGCCGTTTGTACACCACAGTTTTTTTCCGTTGAGAATAAAATGACTGCCTCCCGCAATTGGTTCCGCTCGAGTTTCTATCTTTGCCGGATCGGAACCGACCCCTTCTTCGGTCAATGCAAAGGCAGAGATCTCACCCTTGGCGACGCGTGAAAGGTACTTCTGCTTCTGTTCAACGGTCCCGAACATGATCAGTGGCTGTGGTACGCCGATTGATTGATGCGCAGACAAGAGGGCAGTCAAGTTGCCGCAATGACTCCCGAGCAGGATCGCTGCACGGCTGTAGTTCGTCTGTGATAAGCCTAAGCCTCCATACTCAGGGGGAATTTTAATGCCGAAGGCGCCCATCTTGCCCAATGCATCTATGACATCCTGTGGAATCTCACCGTCTTGATCGATCTGATCAGGATCCGTGTGCTCACGAAGAAATGTCTCAAGTTCTCCTAGAAACGCGTCTCCCTTAACCTTGTCCTTTGCGGGCTGTTCTCTGAATGGGTAAATCATGTCCCACGCCACATGCCCCATGAACAATTGGGAAACAAAGCTGTGAGACGGCTTGACAATGTCGCGTGAGGATTCAGCAAGCTGTAGCGCGTCCCGCTTTCCATCGGACATCTTCGACGTATCGATGAGTTCCTCGGATTCGACTATCGATTCGTTTTTTTCTGCTAACCCTGCGCTCATGATCACGCCTCATATAGGTTTACAGTGGCCCATGGCTTACCGACAGCAGATCAGCACGAAGCAAATAGGAGTTTCGCTTCTAAGCCCTCCGCAAGCCTTACAGAACTATCCTCCAATCACTGCCTTCTGCCTCCAGATCGCCACCCTCCATGGACAGTCATTGGACGTAAAACTGTTGCTCACTCTTTGCCATATCCCGAAGTAGTGTGCACGGCGCAAAACGCTCGTGGACGTCTTCTGCCAAACCCTTGAGCTGTTCCACCACCTGAAGTATCTTGACCGAATCAGCGTAACGCATGGGACCGCCGGTGAACGGCGCAAAGCCTGCCCCCATAATCATTGCCAAATCCACATCCTGTGGCATCGATACAACTCCTTCCTCCAGACAACGTGCGGCTTCGTTCACCATCACAAGTACCATACGCTTCTGCAACGCCTTCCGATTAATATGCCTCGCTTGATTCGATGTCACCACACGCCTGATCCTGCGATTAACTTTTAGATCTCCCTGTGCGCGATGGATATAAAAACCCAAGCCAGTTTTTCCCCCAAGGTACCCCCGCTCCATTAATGCCAGCAGTGTCTGCGGGATTGTCATTCGGTCCCGGAATACGTCGCTCATATGCGTAGCGACATGCAATGCCACATCCACGCCCACTTCATCGATCAAACGAAGAGGACCCATCGGCATACCGAAGTCGCGCATCGCCTCGTCGATCTCCCAAATGGAGGCTCCGGATTCAAACAACGACACCGCCTCGATGAGGTAGGGCATCAAGACGCGATTCACCAGAAAGCCAGGGCTATCCTTCACCACCACCGGCAATTTACCGATCCCCTGTACGAACTGAAGCACCTGCTCCGTGACGGCAGAACTGGTCTGTTCCCCAAGCACAATTTCAACCAACTGCATTCGATGTACAGGGTTGAAGTAGTGGATCCCAATCACGCGCTCCGGGTGTGAGACACCTCTGGCTATCTCACTCACCGAAAGGGCTGAGGTATTGGTGGCCAACACGGCATCTCCTCGCGTAGACTCTCCCAGTCGTTGAAAGATCTGTTTCTTTACTTCCATATTCTCAACGGCAGCTTCGATCACAAGATCGACACGTGTGAGTGGTACCTCGCAGGCGCTCGGATAGATCCGATCCATGCCTTGTCGTGCCGAGGCACTATCAAAGGTGTAACGCCTCAATCCTTGCCTGTAGATATCCCCAATGCCGGCCATGCCTTTAAGCACTGCGTCCTCATTGATATCCCGCAAGATCACTCTATGCCCGTGCGCGCTGACCCATTGCGCAATCCCCGCACCCATGACGCCAGCCCCAATGACCCCAATATCCCCTATTCTGAAGGTGGATTTCTGCATGTCGTTTGGCATCGCGTGGCATCGTTTCGCTCGCTCCCGTAAGAAAAAGAGCTCAATCAAGTTACGACACGCTGAGGTCCTAGCGAGTTCGACGCTGGCGACACGTTCAAGCGTAAGTGAGTCAGTAAGAGATTTCGACAGCCCTTCCACCATGACCTCTAACGCTTTCGGAACGGCGGGATAATGCCCTCTGGTCATTTTCATCGCCTTCACTCTAGCTCGGGATGCGATCACGCGTACGACAAGCGAATTGTTGACCAGCGGATAGTGTGTTCTGGACCGCCGGCCCTTAAAGATATGTTGCACAGCAGAACGAATCAAATGTTCTCGGGGCACGACGGCATCGATCATGCCTCGACCAAGAGAGGGAATCGCGGCGAGCTGCTTCCCTCCGAGTATGAGATCAAGAGCGTTGGGAAAGCCAACCAGACGAGGGAGCCTGGTTGAGCCGCCCCATGCGGGCAAGAGTCCCAACATCGTCTCCGGGAGACCTATCTTCGTGGAGTGGTCGTTGGAAGCAATCCGGTAATCACAAGCGAGGCACAGTTCGTACCCACCGCCGAGACATGCTCCGTGTATTGCAGCCACTGTGGGTATCGCAAGATCGGCAATGCCGTTGAATAGTAACTGTCCTAGCATGATCATCTTCCGCAGTTCCGCCTCACCTGTCAGGCACTGTATCTCGCGAAGATCTGCCCCCGCGATAAAGATGGCTGGTTTAGCACTGGAGAAAATCAGCCCCGTCGTGTCCCGATCTGCAGTGATCGTCTCGATATAGGTGCTGAGTTCACGCAGTGTCGCGAGATTCAACACGTTCGCCGACGAATTAGGGGTGTCAAATGTCACCACGCGAATGCCATTGTCGAGAATCTCTGATGTGAAATGTGTACTCATTGTCTCATCACCACCCGCGGATGTAGGTCCTCACACTCGCTCCAGCCATAGCGCCGCACCTTGTCCACCTCCCACGCAGAGCGATATCAGGGCACGCCTGACCTTGCGGCGGTGTAGTTCCTTCAAGCTCGTCAAAATCAACCGAGCACCTGTTGCACCAACGGGGTGACCTAGGGCTACAGCCCCGCCATTTACGTTCAGAATGTCCCCTGCAATCTCCCCGAGAGGCGTCTTTCTCCTAAGGACATCAGAAGCATATTTTTTGGACACTGCGAGTTTCAACACGGTCAGTACCTGCCCAGCGAATGCTTCATTGATTTCCACAATATCGGCATCTTTTACCGTGAGACCAATCTGCTGTTCGGCCATTGCAATGGCATTGAGCGGCCCCAGACCCATCCGTGCGGGATCACATCCGGTATAGCTATATCCCGTCAAAACGCCTAAGGGTGCATATCCGAGTTCACGCGCTTTTTCTTCACTCATCACGAGTAGCGCGACGGCCCCGTCCGTGATCTGAGACGAGTTACCTGCAGTCACGGTGCCCATTCGCCGATCGAACACGGGCGTGAGCGTAGCGAGGGCTTCCACAGACTGATCGGTGTGCGGCCCGTTGTCCTCCGTCATGACCTTCGTGAAATTCGGTGGGATGTACACGGGGCACATTTCCTCTGTCAATCGTTCACGCGCTGCAATCGTTCTTCGGTGTGAGGTTGCGGCAAACTCGTCCTGCATTTCCCTGGTAATCCCGTTTTCTCGCGTAATGAGTTCTGCCGTCTCCCCCATATTAAGTCCGCTGACGGGATCGGTCAGGCCCATAAGGAGTCCTGCCTTTGGAGTGAAATCGGAGGGCCGAAAACGTGTCATCGCATTGAGTTTCCGTCCGAGTGTTTTTGCCTTGTTGAGAAGTCCAAACTTTGCCGCTGCCGTCTGCCTGAAAACGAACGGATAACGGGTCATGCTCTCCACCCCACCAACAACAAAGATGGATCCGTGGTCTGCAATCATCTTTTCATACGCTTGCGTCATCGCTTCACAGCCTGACGCGCAATTTCGACTCACGGTAATTGCGGGTACGTGACGGGCAATCCCGGCTCGAAGCGCAATAACCCTGGAAACATTTGTTGCGCCCATCGGCTGCCCAACGCAGCCGATGATAACCTCGTCAATCAGGTCCGGATCGATTCCCGTACGCCCCAGCAATGCCTGCACTGCAATGCGGCCCAACTCATCGGCATCCAGTTCTGCCAAGTCAGTTCCCATACGGGCAAACGGAGTGCGCACCCCATCAACAATTACGAGTCTTTGTGCAGCTACTGTCATCGAGTTGCCCCCATTCGTTTAAATATCCACGACAACGGGTTGTGCCATTGTGAAGAGTCCCGTGGCGGAAGAGGATGGCTACCGTTCGGACGATGATCAACGAGCCGCTTCTCTTTTAATTCCTCTCCAACGCCCTGCCGCTTTCGCATGTGGCGCCGGCTGTGAAACAGTATTTGGTTCGGATGGATTTCTGTGTGCGCGGCGACAAGGTTAGCCAACTGTCGCGAAACCGTTTCATCATCCTTCGAACCGATTCTCTCCACATGTAGAATTAATTCATCGAGTTCTAGAGGGTCATCGTGCATCTTGCGAAGCTCAACCTGCCAAGCACCGATATACTCGGCGTCATCGAGGAGATGTTCCAATTCGTTGAAATCAACTAATGTCCCCTTGATCTTATCGAATCGAAGCTCCCTGACTTCCGATTCTCTAGAAATGTTGCCGACGAGCCGAGGCACGATCCGCTTACAGTAGGGACAGGGTTCGTAGATAAGTCCGCCATCAATGCAATCGCCTGTGCGATAGCGGAGGACAACGCTTCCTCGTGCGTCGAGCGGAGTAAAGACTAGTTCGCCGGGAGAACCTTCCGGAAGTACCTCACCTGACTCGGGATCAATAACTTCGAATAGGCCCAGATCAGGATAGAGATGGTACCCGCTTGCCGGTTGATCTAGCTGGAAGGGACATTCACCCCACGCCATTTTCGCTTCAGTAAATCCGTAAGTGGCCACAACACGGGCGGTATTTCCGCTAAGCAACTTAACGAGAGTCGCGAGTTTGTTCCGCATGCCAGGCGGAACTTTTTCACCCCCCAAAACCAACGTTGTGAGGTTCTGGTACGATCGCCCCTCATCAGCGGCCTGGGTCAATACGTGATAAAGAAACGTCGGCATTCCCAGAACTGTGTTGGGTTGGATCTTTTCCATGAGACGAAGATTGCCGTCGGTCCCCATGGCTTTGCCTCCACCAGTGCTGACGGCGAAAACCCCGAAGGCCGTTGTTGCGTAATGGGCCTGCCAAAAAGCGAGATGTGGTGCGTATGGGAACATATTGATGGCACGCTCCTCAGGTACGGCTCCCACCACGTCCACTAGGCGCTTGCCTGCTGATGCCAAGTTGTCCAGATCATATGCCGTGTAGAAAAAGCCAATGGGTTCGCTTGAACGTCCAGTGGTGCTGGTGAGAAAGATCGGACGATATTCCCGTTGAAGAGCTGCCTTCACTTGGGCTTTACCGCTCAACAGTGCACGCAACATCACACGTGGCCGTTTCGAAAGCTGACTCTGATTGGGAATCAGCACAAAGTCACGAGCGCGGTCCGGGTGGTCGGAAGTCACTAGCAAGTCGTTTTTCGCCGTAAATGGGATCTGTCTGAGGTCATCAAGTGACGTAAATTTTTCCGGGTCGATGTGCGCCTTGTTGAACATATCACGATAAAAATGAGAAAACGGGATCACATGGTCACGTAAGAACGTCTTCAGCTTCGTGATTTGCGCAAACCTTATGGTGTTTTTGTCTAGGAAATCCCACTCGGTAAAAAGGCGATTCTTTACCATGTGCAGTCTCCTTCCTGCGTGCTCACCTCTCTCGCCAAATTGGCTGATTTATCCACCACAAGCGACACCTCCATGGGTTTTTCAGTGTCCTCACGTGATAAACCATGCATACGGTATGCCAAGCGGGTATAAAAGCGAAAATCAAGGCACAGATAGCATTCGTCCGGCGTAGCCTCCGTGTAATGATTCGTCGACGGAGACGAAATATCGTGGCCACTCACGCGCATACGTAGCGTGCACTCCGGTTATAATGCGTTGGCAAAAGAAGATCACGATCAATAAATGGCATACCCTGCACGATGGCTCCTTTTGTACGGTGTGGAAGCATGCCACATGGAATCATCGGCAGTGTTAAGCATGTATCGATGGTACTGGTCTTGCGTACCCACCAACTAGGACAGGCAAGTGGAGGGATCATGAATAACGATGATGAAGAAAAGCTACCGGTGCCATTCAAATCCGCACCAAGCGCCCAATACTCCGTCACTCTGCGTCTTGAATATCCTCATGAACCGGGGTGGATTGCCGCTATCTCTACGGTAATCGCTCAAGAGGGGGGGGGATTGGCGCAATCGACCTGGTTCATATTCACAAAGGGCGAACTGTGCGTGACTACACTGTAGAATGCCATTCTGCGGATCAGGAACAGTCGATGATTGCAGCGATCAAGAACATTAATGGAGTCACGGTTCAATCGGCTACCGACGATACATTTCGGATGCATTTAGGAGGGAAACTGGAGATTTGCTCCAGAATTCGACTGAATTCCCGTGCTGCGCTTTCTATGGCCTACACGCCGGGGGTTGCCCGCATTTGCAAAGCCATCCGTCATGATCCTCGGACGGCATTCACCCTAACAATCCGCAAGAACTGTGTTGCGGTGGTATCGGACGGGAGCGCCGTGCTCGGATTAGGCAATATCGGAGCTGAGGCAGCCATGCCAGTCATGGAAGGCAAAGCCGTTCTTTTCAAAGAGTTCGGCGGCGTGGACGCCTTTCCTTTGTGCATCGACACCCATGATACAGAAGAGATTATTCAATTTTGTCGGTTAATCGCTCCTACCTTTGGCGGAATCAATCTCGAGGACATCGCTGCACCCCAATGCTTTGATATTGAGACACGCCTCAATAAAGAACTGAACATCCCGGTATTTCATGATGATCAACACGGGACTGCAGTCGTAGTTCTCGCGGGACTAATCAATGCGTTGAAACTCACCGGGAGACACCCAAGCAACATGAAAGTTGCAGTCTCTGGCGCTGGAGCGGCAGCCGTTGCCTGCACCCGTATGCTAAAGGATTTTGGTGTGGAACACATCGTAGTCTGTGACAGCCACGGTGCCATTTATGAGGGTAGGGATATCGGTTCCAACCGTGTTAAACGATGGGTCGCAGAGAACACCAATATGGATCGACAGCAGGGGAGTCTGCCAGATGTACTGCGAGGCGCAGACATGCTGTTGGGACTCTCCAGACCTGCGTTACTCACACGCCACGACATTCTCACAATGAACAAGGCCCCGATCATCTTCGCCATGGCAAATCCGACGCCGGAAGTTATGCCAGAAGAGGCGGCAGGCGCGGTCGCCGTCATGGCAACTGGGCGAAGTGACTATCCCAACCAGATCAACAACGTACTGGCGTTTCCTGGAATCTTTCGCGGGGCCCTAGATGCTCGAGCAAGCACAATTAATGCGGAGATGAAACAAGCAGCAGCCTTTGCGATCGCTGACTTGATTTCCGATGACGAACTTTTGGCCGACTACATCATTCCGAGTGTCTTCAACTCACACGTTGCTCCCGCTGTTGCCCATGCGGTTTTGAAAGCCGCACACCACTCCGGTGTTGCTCGTCGGATGCCCAAGAAAATCAAGATGACCGTGTAATACCAAAACCCGCAAACGATCAAACGAAAAACCTCATCCCCTTTCCGCATAGTGTGCAAAACGGACAATTGCGTGAACGCAACACCATGCCTCACGCATTGAAAGTGCGCTAGGCACACAACCTACCATCATCTTATGATGATCTGGCATAAAACGGTGGAAGCCTTGCTTGTAAGGTCTAGGCTAAAGCACAGACGATTCCAAGCAATACCGCCCGCACCCTTAAGAAGGGATCGAAAACAATTCGCTCACGAAGTAGTGCAAGGATTCTTGATGAGGAATGGACTAGCGTACGAAGAAAGTTTCTGCACAAAAACGGCCATCCAGCAATCGCCCCCCCCTAAGCCCCTTAGCATTACAACCACATTCGACGGGTAGGGTTGTACAGCATTGTTTCAAAAGGTATTTTTTTGCCACTGGTGCTGACGCGCAACCGAAGACCATCACCATCGTCCAATGAGCTTAGAACCCTCCAGAAGAGCGCGACCCTGGCTCGGGAAGTGAGGCGAACCGTAGAGTCATATGCTTTGATGACCACGCCTGGCTGGAGCCCGGCATGGTACGCTGAACCATGCTCATCAACCGAGTCAACAACGCAAGCATTCAAGCCATCATCGAAGTGAAATGTGAAACCGTAGACATCGTGAACATTGAGGCCCACCGAAGCATCACTATCGAGAACTGCTAATGTTCCCTCCCCCAACTCCACAGACACAGCAATGATCTGGCCATTACGAAGCACGGTCACATCGACCACATCCCCAGGATCACTCACTCGCACGGCACGTTTTAAATCATCAATGCGTCTGATGCGAGCGTGACCAAAATGGGTCAGGATATCGTTTTCCTCCAACAAGCCATCTGCATGCTCCTCTGGCAATACAGATCGCACTAACACTCCATGAAATAGCCCAACTCCATGTCGCATTGCCACCGCTTGCGGCATATCCTGAACTTGAATTCCTAGATGAGCCCAGTGAACCGACCCGTGTTGTGCGAAATCCCTATAGGCTTTCTTGATAAGGCCTGGCGGAATGAGAATACTGATTCCAGCGGGCACAATGCGGCCTGGCGCCCTCGCATGTGGGAGACCGACTAACTCTCCCTGGAGGTTGAATGCAGCGCCTCCCGAAAACCCCGGAAACACAGGGGCATCACTGATCCATTCACCATAAAACTCGCTTCCAAGATTTGGAGAGGTCGTCCAGCGTTTGCTGACAATCCCCTTCATGCAAACGAATTCCTCGCCAAAGGGATGTCCGCACAAATAGACAGTGTCACCTTGCTCAAGCGCATCATTGTCTGCGATGGTCATGAAAGGAAGATCGCCAGATGCATTCACCCTTACTAGGGCAATATCGGAAACCTCGTCTCGGGCAACCACCATTCCCAACATTTCACCTCTGTCAGAAAACCGAATCCTGACAAAGGGATGTTCACCGACAACATGCGCATTCGTCAGGATATCTCCAGCAGAGCTGACGACCACACCAGAACCCATCTGCTCATTGTAAACAACAACAACCTTGTCGGTGGCCTCACGAATCAGAGCCTTGTCGTGTGCTTGGAGCAATCGAACCGAATCAGTCAACCCTCCCCCACCATACGCGCTATCGACGAACGCGATGAGAGCGATGATGGCAAACACCCCTCCACATATTCCTTTCATAGCACTATGGAAATTCCTT
>PBSN01000016.1 GCA_002726235.1 Nitrospiraceae bacterium | reverse complement strand
TACGGCCGTGAAGGCCTCACCTGCGTTACTGATGATGTGCAGTGTCATAAGGCGAATCGGCGGGCCAACCTCGTGGTGAAGTAACCCCAGCGCAGTGTTCGCGGAGCGTTTTCGTACCGCGCTCTTCCTGGGTGTTGATGGTGGTTAGCGTGATGTATGGAGCAAGCACATAGAGTACAGGTTCTAGCTGCGAGGGGGTGCGAGATGCGCTGTGTCCGGTGCCATGGACTTATGGTGACTGATGAAAACCGAAGTAGGCATGATGATCTTCCAATGGTCAATGGGATGCGTTGTGTCAACTGTGGATATTTTAGGTTGAGTGTGATGCCAAACGGGAGCATGAGTCGACCACGGCAGGTTGTGCGCCTCGTACGCACGTAATTGCCGAGGTGGCATCCATGCTCATTTTGCAGAGTTCCTTCGACAGCATGGATGCCCCACAGGGCAACGAGGTTGATGAGCGGGTCGATGGAGAGTCTCTCTTTCTTCCTATGTGTGCGATGTGTGACTCCAGGGTTGCCCCCTTCCATCTTTTCTCTAATTGTATGTTTATCCATTCAGCTCTCATTAACGTGCCGCAGGTAATGCAGTGTATGTGGAGAGGAGACGGTGTATGAAACAGCATGTCATTATTGGGTGTTTTGTGGTGCTGGGATTGGTTTTGGTGGGAGGGCAGGTATTTGGCGGAGAAGAAAAAGGAAAGGGGAAAACACTTTCTCCCTACTTTTTTGTCGAGACTCAAGAGGCTTCCGGCGATGCCTTTCCGCTCAAGGCGACCACGGTTTCTGCCAATGTCAATGGTGTCATTGCCGATGTGATCGTCAGGCAAACCTATGCAAATGATGGGACAGTGCCGCTGAATGCTCGATATGTGTTTCCCGCATCCACACACGTCGCCGTTCATGGCATGAAAATGAAGATCGGCGATGATGTGGTCGTTGCCAAAATCAAAAAACGCGAGCAGGCAAAAAAAGAATTTACCAAAGCAAAAGCCGAAGGGAAAAGCGTGTCGCTCCTCTCCCAGAATCGCCCCAATGTCTTCACGATGAAGGTGGCCAATATCATGCCAGGGGATCAGGTGGATGTCGAATTACGGTACACCGAACTTCTGGTTCCAACAGCGGGAACCTACCAATTTGTGTATCCCACGGTGGTTGGACCGCGCTATTCAAACCAGAGTGAATCGGAATTTCCTGAAAGTGATCAGTGGGTGAAAAGCCCGTACCTCAAAGAAGGCACAGAGCCTCGAACGACCTTTGATCTGAAAGTGATGCTCTCGACCGGCTTGGAGCTTCAGGAGGTTGCCAGTTCCACCCATGACGTCAATGTGGCATGGAGCGAGCGGACGATGGCAACCGTCTCGCTTGCTGACCCGAAAACGTTTGGGGGGAATCGAGATTTCATCCTGAAGTATCGGCTGGTTGGGCAACAGATACAAAGTGGCTTGTCTCTCTTTGAGGGAAAGAATGAAAACTTCTTTCTCCTGATGATGCAGCCGCCAGAGCGGGTTGAGCTGAAGGATATCCCTCCGCGAGAATACATCTTTGTTCTCGACGTTTCCGGTTCCATGAACGGGTTTCCGCTTAACACAGCAAAGACAGTGATGAAGGATCTGATCGGACGCCTTCGCGATACTGATAAGTTCAATGTCGTGCTCTTTGCTGGGGCATCTCAGGTGATGGCTCCGACATCGCATCAAGCCACACGGAAAAATGTACAGGACGCGATTCGATGGATTGAAGCGACACAGGGTGGAGGCGGGACGGAAATTGTTCCCGCTTTGCAGCGAGCGCTTGCTCTCCCTCGGGATGAACATGTTTCTCGAACGGTTGTTATTGTGACTGACGGCTACATTGCTGCGGAGAACAGGGTTTTTGAAATCATCCAAAACAACCTCAACACAACCAACTTTTTTTCGTTTGGCATTGGTTCAAGTGTCAATCGGTATCTCATCGAGGGAATGGCACGAGCGGGTCTTGGGGAGCCATTTGTTGTGACAGAACCCGCCGAGGCGGGAAGTGCGGCGAAACGGTTTCGTGAGTACGTGGCGTCTCCAGTCCTAACCAACGTTCAAGTTCAATCGAACGGGTTTGAAATTTACGATATCGAGCCTCCATCGATTCCAAACCTTCTAGCCGAGCGTCCGATTGTCGTGTTCGGAAAATGGCGAGGGGCACGGGTCGGGAGCATCGAAGTCTCCGGAAAAAGTGCCCATGGACACTACCGGAAAGTGTTTAAGGTCTCGGAAATCAAACCACGCCAGGAGAATAGCGCGCTTCCCTATCTTTGGGCGCGTAGCAGTATCACGCGGCTGTCTGATCTTAACTTTGGAAACGAGAACGCTGAGCTTGTGTCCGAGATCACGTCACTTGGCCTGACGTATTCACTCCTGACAAAATACACCTCCTTCATTGCCGTGCTTGAGAAGATTCGCAATCCCAGCGGTCATGCGATTGATAGAGCTCAGCCGCTTTCTCTGGGATACGGGGTGTCGAATTATGCGGTTGCCTCCGAGCCTGCACTGTGGGTTCTCCTGACGTTCATTGCATTGTTCGGTCTCGCGCGCAAGCGAAAATGGGCGTGAGGATGTTGATGCTCCTGGCGCTTATGGCATTCTTCCATCGCTTGAGCAGGAGGCACTGGCTGTGAAGCTGTCGACAGGCCGCACACCTGGAGTCCACGTGTGGGCCAACAGCATCTTCTACATTCCAGGCGTGTGTCTTGTGATCGGGATGAAGTGGTTCTGCAGTGGGGCCAATGCGGAGCAGCTACATTGGATTCTGTTTCCCACTGTGCGGCTCATTGGAGGGACGACGGGAATTCACTTTGAGTGGGATTCATTTTTCGGGTGGGTCAATCATCCCCACACGATGATTGTCGGGCCGAGCTGCGCGGGCACCAATTTTTTGATCCTTACCTTCGCGGCACTCTATTTTTCATTTGTGCACCGGGTGCAGGGCTTGGTCGGGAAACTGGGGTGGGGTGGCCTGACGTTGCTCATTGCGTTTGTGCTCACGGTGGGAACGAATGCGATACGAATCATTGCCGCCATGCATGTGTATGAGATGGAGATTTACAATGCGTGGGTTACGCCGGATCGTATACACCGCGCGCTGGGAACGCTTGTCTATGTCATGTCGCTCGTGGCTACGTATGTCACGATCGAGCGTATGTTCGAGGGTCGGGCCAGACGGACGTCTCCACACTCCACGTCTGCTGGCATCCATCGTGGTTTGCCGCCCGCTATCCGTGTTTCTCTTGTGTGGTATGGGGCGTTTGTGGTTGGCATTCCGGTAATGACGGGGCTATATCGAGGATCTCTTGCGGACTCATTTGTCGAGCATGTGGTGACCGTGTCGATCATTTGCACGATCGTATTCTGCTGTTTTCTGGGTCTACAGTACATACGGACAAAGACGCGAGCGCCCATGCATGTGAAGAGTGCGATTTAAGGTTTTGTGGGTGGGACGACATTCTATGACCATGACCTGGCGTATGCTGGCATTGCGTCGCGAGACGAAGGCACCTCGCAGGAAAGGAGTGCAGTGATGAAGTATCGAGTTTTGATTGTCGATGACGATCCTGAAATTGCCAGGGGGCTTGAGGCCCATCTCGCAGAGGAAGGGCTTGAGACCCTCTGTGTTGAAGAAGGTGACAGCGTCATTCCCACACTCAGAGAGGCGAAGAAGAAAGGCAGGCCGATAGATTTAATTTTGCTGGATATTGGGCTTCAAGGCAGTGAGAGCGGATTTGATCTTTGCCCAAAAATTCGTGAGCATGCCCCTTCTACACTGGTGTTCTTTCTCACCGGGCATACCTCCAGTGAGGATCAAGTCTCTGGTTTGCGGCTCAAGGCGGATGATTACATCACCAAACCGTGTGAAGGAAAAGTGGTTGCGGTGAAAGTGAAAGAGGCTATTTCGCGTCGAAGAATTCACCCAGATGTACCGTGCGGTGATCTTCGCAGTGGCCCTTTCTTCTACGATAAAGCAAGGGAACAGGTTCGCTATTTCGAGAAGGTGCTGGTGCTCACCCCGCTTGAGCACAGAATATTGACCGTTTTGATCAGCCGAGCTGGGCGTCCCCAGAAAAGGGATGATCTGATAGATGAATGTTGGGTCGAAATGCCTGACGGCAAGGACACCAGTAATCATGATCAGCGGCGCAATGTGGATGTCCAGATAAAGAAAATTCGAGCCAAATTGAAAGAGATTCGAGAAGATCCGAACCCGAAAGACGTTATTCAAACTCATACTGAACTCGGCTATTCGTTGAATGATGAGCTATGAAGAGTACCTATTCCATTCGGATCTTCGTCCTGTTTATTCTGATCGTCGTCCTGTTTGGGGCACTTGGTGTCCTGTTATTTTTGTCTGTGAAAGATAGCAGGACGAGCTATCAGGCCCTCACCACACTGGTCACGGTGCAGCTGGAGGATCAAGCAAAGCTATGGGTTGAACGAATAACTGCGGAACTCAAACCCTGTTATGCCGAGAGAGATGCTGGGGAGGCCACTCGCCTCCCTACGTGCCTTGAAAAGCGTATGGATAGGAAATCTCGCGTTCCTGATATCTCCACGAAAGTGGAAGTTGTGATCGAGGATGGTGGATTGGACGACGCGTCCGCAGCGGAAGGTGGGTCCGAAGATCCCAATACGCAAACTCTCCGAGCCTATCTGCACCATGAGATAGATCAGCGTCAAGATGATATGGAACTCTGCATTTATGATGTCAAGTTAGGGAAGATCATTTTTTATTCCGAAGATCCCAATAATGTCAAAGATCCCAATAACTTAACAAAAATCGGGGACTGTCCTGAACTGGAGGCTGTCAAAGAGGCGTGGGACAGGAAGGCTAGAGATCGGAACGCTACAATTGAGGGATCTCAGGTTCCCGTGGTGATTGCAGAGTTTCAAGATGATGTCGACGATCTCAAACCCTCAATCATACGCAAAATCGCCGATCTAATCGACAATATCCACACGCGTCTACTCAATATTCAAGACAAGTCGCTACTTTATGCGATTGTGCCGATCATGATCCAGAATGAGGAAAAGGGATATATGGTGTTGGGTAATTCCCACGCGAAAACGATGTTGTCCGAACTTATGAACATGGACACACAATTCGATGGAGTAATCCTCGTGGGTTTCATCATGATTGGTGGGATCATATTAATTGTCTTGTTCGTTCAACTGAAGCGGCAGCAAGAGGAAAAGATAAAAAGAGGTGTTTATCGCTTCGTCTCGGCGTATGCACACGCACTTAAAGACCCTCTCACAATCATTCGATTACACGCGCAAAGCTTAGCTGACGATAAGAAGTCTGTGAAAGAACGGGCAGACTATCGGAGCAGTATTGAGACGGCAACAATGCGGATCAACAGGGCAGTTGATGTGATGCAGGATCTAGCGAGTCTGGAAAGGCGCCGCAAGCTTCAGAGCAAAGAAAAAGGGAAGCCTGTTGCGATTGGTGAGTTGATTCGGAAGGTTGAGAAGGAGAAAGAGGCGTTGGTAACACAAAAGAATCTCACAGTGGATCTCTCCCAAGTCAAGGGGAAAATGGAGGTGAGAGGAGGACCCTTTCTTGCGGAGGATTTGTATACCGTGATTGACAATCTGGTGAAGAATGCGATCGAGTGGACTTCCACAAAAGGAAAAGTTGTGATTTCAGCTAACGTGCAGAGGAGGCGGGTGTGTATCACGGTTCAAAATGAAGGACCTCGCATTCACAACGATGATCGGAAGCGGGTGTTTGAGCCATTTTTTTCGCGAAAGCTCCCTGGTGTGAACGAAAAAAGAAGTGGTCTTGGCCTTCACGTGGTCAAAGACATCGCTACACAGTACAAAGGCGATGTACGGCTAGAGAACGTGACAGGAGGAGTCCTGGCTACGTTTTCAATCCGGGTTTAATCAGGCTTGGGAGGGGTGAAGTCTTTTCATCAAAGGTTGCAGATCGTCAGAGTGGAGTGGTTGAAGTGATGAAGTATGTCGGTTGTGATGTGTCGATGGCAGGAGAGGGGGTCACGTTCAAGGCACATGAGACAGTGCGTTTTATGTCGAATGAGTTGAGAGATCTCTTGCAGTGTGGCTTGATGTGCATGAAGGTGGGCAGAGTATGATGCACCAAACGCCTGCTTGTTTTGTGTTGCTTTGAACGCATCTCGTATTTCTTGGGGGGCGCCTAGTGTCCCCCAATGAACGTATTCGATGCCGATGTCTGTGATCGCAGATTGCAGTTGCTTTTTCGAAAAGACGGAATTTCTGCTAAATGGATTCGCACGGATATCTGCAAGAACCTGGATATCAAATTTCTTCAGGAGATCAAAAAAATCCTCGAGGCTTCTGCCGTGATATCCAGCGGTATACACGACCGTATGGGCGATCATAAAGATCAAGACGCAGTCTCCTAAGTGCTGATCAATGGTTCCACCTCACACTGATTTCCATCGTTGGCGATCGTGAGGCAGGTGACATCGCCAGCGTGTATTGCAATGTTTCGTACGTTCCGATCCTCCTTCTCCCTTCCACGGGCAGGGAGAAGAAGGAGCATTGTGACGGTGTGTGCTCAGGTGAGCTTGTGATTGGTAAAGGTCAAGGTTTTTGTCACGACCTGCTTGTTCTCATAGGAGATGATGCGGCGTGTCGCCGGTAAATCGGCGGTTCCAACGCGAACGTGGGTGTCGGTGACGCTTTCCACGTTTCTGAGGCTGCCATCTTTTGGTGATGAATAGTACACAGTGTATTTTATCGTGAGATTCTTCCCTTCCGGTGTGACAGCGCTCTCCTCAACGTTAATTGTAAACGCGATGTGTTGCATGGTGCGGTTGATTTGTGTAATGCGGTTGTCCTTCAGGTAATAGAAGGAACTGGAATTGTCTCCGTGAATACGAAGCCGTTGTCCAAATGGATGGTTGGCGTCTCCTTCGAATGTGAGGGCATACTTTCCATCAGCCTCATCAAAGGTTCGGTGTGCACGATGGACGACGATCATGCCAACGGTCCCCTCAATGGATTTCTGAAGGTCGGCATCGGGGAGCGAAACTGATACATCTTTGGCGCTGTTGACCGTTACCGTTCCCTGTGATTTTGTTCCGTTTGTGTTGACTTCCAGGTTGGACGTAAACCCACCAAAGTCTGCTGGCCATCGGGCGGTGTTTTCAAATGCTTTTTGCAGTAGTGCGCGGGCGTTGGGATCGTTTGTAACGGCGGTTTCTGATATCTCTTGCGTTGCTTGTGGCATGTGTCCTCCTCTTAATGTGAGACTTTTTAGTTTGGTATGTTCCTTTTCTCGTAGTAGTGGTGCCAACGAGGGGAAGGTTTTGGGGGCATATGATATCATATGCCCGAGCCTACATCTGCAATATGATCAACGTCCTCTACTTCGTCAAACGATTCGTTTCCCAGCTTCGAAAGCATCAGCTGGACAAGCTTGTCGCTGTCATTCTCATCACCCTTCTTGTGGGGGTGGTTGGGATGAGTGTTTTCGAATCTACACTGTCAGTCGCAGACTCTCTGTGGTGGGCGGTGGTCACCATGACTACGGTCGGGTATGGGGATATTTCTCCTGCGTCGCCCGGTGGGCGTATTGTGGGCGCCATACTCATGATCTTTGGAATTGGACTGCTTGGAATGTTTACGGCCACCATGGCCACGATGCTTATTGAAAATAGATTTTTGGAGGGCAAGGGCGTGAAACCCGTCAAAGTCAAGCAGCATATGATTATCTGTGGGTGGAACTACAAGGCTGAGCGTATTGTGGCCGAGCTTCGCGCCGATCAGAAGGCAGCATGCAGTCCCGTTGTGGTGATTGCAGAGTTTCAAGACAAGCCGCTGGTTGATGACGATGATCTTTATTTCGTCAGTGGTGTAGTGAGCAAGGAAACTCTCTCGCGGGCAAACAGCCGGGATGCTTTTGCGGTCATTCTGCTTGCGGATGAACTGGCTGACCATCATGTCCGAGATGCGAAGACGATTCTGGACACGCTCACGATCAAAACCATACATCCGGAGCTCTATGCGTGTGTTGAACTCGTTGACCGAAGCAATATTGAACATTGCAATCGCGCCAAAGCCGACGAGATTATTGTTGCCGGAGAATTGAGCACGAATCTTCTCGTGCAGGCGGCACTTGATCATGGTGTGACGCAAATTATCACGGAGTTGGTAACGAATCGCATCGGAAATGACATTTTTAAGATTTCCCCGCCTCCCGATTTGATCGGGTCTACCTTCCTTGATGTCTTGACTGCGCTGAAGCGTGATCGGGATCTCATTACTCTTGCGATCGAGCGAACATCTGAGGGCCGATTTCTTGCGAACCCATCCAATAACTGTATAATCACCGATAGCGATCGATTGGTAGTCATCGGTATCGAGCGGCTCGATGACGGTGACACTCAACATCAAACGAGGAAAAAATGGTGGAATATTTTGAATGCGTAAAAGGGTTTGTGGTGGATATGGGGTATGCCATTGCTACGGAGGATCCTAAGGAACAGCTTGTAGTCATCAATAATGAAGAGAAGGGAATTAAAAATCTTATTATTGATTGTGAAGATCCCATTGTTGTACTCGAACAAATTATTATGAAGGCACCCAAGAATCCCGGCGATTTGTACAAGCGTCTTCTTCAGATGAACCGCACACTTGTCCATGGGGCATTTGTGTTGGATGAGAAAGGCGAGACAATTCTTTTCCGCGATACACTGTGTCTTGAGAACCTGGACCGCAATGAGCTGGAAGGTTCCATTGAGGCGCTTAGTCTTGCTCTCGCCGAAAATGCTGAGGAACTCTTGGCCAGCGCGAAGACGTAACGATCTCGGCAATCAGTCGGCAATCAGAATGGATAGCGAACGGAGGACGGAATGACCGGTGTATTCCAGAGGATATTTAAAATTGGGCAATCCCAGGCCCATTCAGCGCTCGATGGTTTGGAAGACCCCATTCGTATGACGGAACAAGGTATTCGCGATCTGAAAAAAGATCTTCAGGCGAGCATGGTGAGTTTGGCCGAGGTCAAGGCGATTGCCATTCGCTTGAAGAAAGAGGCTGAGGAGAATAAAGGACGTGCGGCTGAGTATGAGCGGAAGGCCATGTTGCTGTTGCAAAAGATGCAGAAAGGGGAGTTGGCGCAGGAAGAAGCCGACAAGCTTGCACTGGAGGTTCTTAAACGAAAAGAGGATGCGAGCGCGAATGCCGTGAGACAAATGAAGGAATGGGAAGCGCAGGACAAGATGGCCACGCAATTGCAATCGAAAGTCGAGAAACTCAAATCAACCGTGACGGGCTATGAGAATGATCTTGTGACGTTGCGGGCACGAGCGCGTACGGCGGGGTCAACGAAGAAAATTAATGCTCAGCTCGCCAAGGTGGACTCATCCGGAACGTTGGCGATGCTTGAGAAGATGAAAAACAAAGTCATCGAGGATGAGTCTCTGGCTCAGGCCTATGGCGATATGGCCGAGGCGGACAAGAGTATTGATGATGAGATCAATGCAGCATTGCAAGGGTCGACGCATCAATCGTCGGATTCTCTCGCGGCGATGAAAAGCAAGCTCGGCATCACCTGATTCTGGGTACGCATTTGGCGGGACTCTTCGATCGGTGGTTTGGCGACAAGAAACCTGAGGACTTGACCGATCCTCTTCACGATCTCACCCTTTCTAATCTCAAAGTTGGATATCTTGTTGATTTTGACCTCAAGACATGGGAGGTCAAAAGTTATGGAACCTATGATTTCGAGGGCGATCGGGCAGAAGAATGGGAACTTGATTGTGGTGACGATCGGTGTTTTCTCGAACGGGCTGAGGATGATGACGTAGAGTGGACAATCACAAGAAAAATCACCCTCTCCGATGTCACTGAAGGGGTGAGAGCGCATATCCGTAGTCATGACGATCCACCTCAAGAATTAACCCTTGACGGTCAACGATTTTCTGCGGAAGGAAGTGGAGCAGGATACTATCGTAAGGATGGGAAGGGGAGTGGAGATCAGATGATTTTCTGGGATTATACCGATTCGTCTGGCGAGAAAATACTTTCGATTGAGCAGTGGGGAGAGGATCAGTTTGAAGCGTCCGTTGGTAAATATGTTGAAGAGTATGAGTTCACCAACATTCTTCCGCGGTTGATGCACTAACCGTGTCGGATTCCATGAAGAAAACTGTTTTTTTTCTCTGTACGGGAAACTCCTGCCGAAGCCAAATGGCGGAGGGTTTTTTACGCCACTTTGCTGGAGATCAATATGAGGTGTTGAGTGCGGGGACGTATCCGATGGGTTTGAATAGTCGTGCTGTGGAAACAATGCAGGACGTCGACATCGATATTTCCGACCAACGCTCTCAATCCATCGATGAGTTTGACGGTATGTCGTTTGACTATGTGGTGACGGTTTGTGACCGAGCTAAGGAGTCGTGCCCAACCACTCCTGCGGCGTCCACACGCCTGCATTGGAGTATTGATGATCCGACTAGTTTCAGTGGGTCGAGTGATGAGCGACAGGCCGAATTTGCGCGGGTCCGTGATATTATTTCCGAACGCGCCAAGCAGTTTATTCAAGAGAATAGTAAAGAGTCGTAGGTTGGCGTGCGGTCGCGACGCTATGGAATTGCGATCTTAATCTCCCCGTCTTCAATCTTCACGTCGTAGCACTTTACTCCGGTTCCAGTTCGTGTGAGACACGCACCTGTTTTGGCATCAAATTGCCATGCGTGCCAGGGACACTCGATAATACCATCGTTGAGTGTGCCCAGACCTAACGGACCACCCTGGTGAATGCAATCGTTGTCGATCACGTGATACGTTCCGTCAATGTTTGCGATCGCGTATTCATGGTCACCGTCACTTGCGGTAATTACTGATCCCGGTTCCCCCACCTCTTCTACCGCCGCAATACGTATAAAACGAGCCATCACGCCTCCTGCTGGAAATGCAATATCATGATCAACCGACGATTTGGCAGATCATGCCATGAGTGTTTAGAGAATAAGTCTGTGACTAGGGAATAATAACTTGAGCGTTTTGCTGCTGGTTGTCCGTCTTGGATCCTGTTGAGGTTCCACAGTGCGCGCAAAGATATTCGTACAGATTTCCGGTGGGGAGGACAAGAAGCAATCGTTCTCGTGCAGGTGTGGCCTGACAGCACTTCTGGCAGAATAGCAGTGATGCGCGTAGCGCGCCAAATTGTGAATCAGTCTCTTTTTGCCGTGGTGGCGCGTGTCGTTTTTGCGTACGAGCCCACAAATTTTTAGGAAGGCCGGAATCCATGCGCGGAATACTAACGAACTCACTCTAAGGGGTCAAGGTTTCTCAGCGAACAGAAAATCCTTTGGGAAACTGGTTAGGCGCTTCACACGCTGTGTCAAGTTAGCGCAGCTTTTTGATCGTCTCTTCACAGATTTGGTTTGCTTTAGACACTCTGTTTTGAAACGCTGAAATGTCATGCGTGTTTTCAGGCACGCTGTATTGACTGCAGTGTTCACGAGGCTCGAAAGCAATCGATGAGGTTTAGCTATCTTGCACTGCAATGTATGCGAGCTCTTCAGAATTTCGCAGGTTCGCGGGCGGGCATCAAAATTTACGCTGACGATCTCTTCCAGCACTGTTGGCAAAGAGAAGTGCGGATGGTTGATAGTAACGTCAGATTGACTTAGTCCGGTTGAGAACCGCTCCTGCGTTTCATAAGGAACCACCAGCAGGAGCGCCCCACTTGGATAGTGATGTATACGGAGAGTCCAATGAGAAAGGTGTAGACGGCAGTATGCCCCCAATCCCATTTATCCGGGGCATGTAGAATCAAACCCAGTGAGATGTGAGCACCCGCGCCCATTGCTATTGCAAAGATGATCCATTCGCGGAAGAGGGTTGTCTTGTTGGGGGATTCGTCGGTTGCCATCAGCCGCCTGCGGCTCGTTCAATGTGGCCGCCAAATTTTTGTCGCATAGCGGAGAGAATTTTTTCCGCGAAAGTGTGCTCTTTACGCGATCGGAATCGGGCAAACAATGATGCGGCGAGGACATCGGCTGGGACCGCTTCTTCAATTGCCGCATTGATGGTCCATCGTCCCTCGCCAGAGTCCTGTACGAACCCGGTATAATTGGAGAGATCGGGATTTTCCAGCAGCGCTATAGCCGTCAGATCTAAAAGCCAAGAACTGACCACGCTGCCTCGCCGCCATACTTCTGCGATGTCGGCAAGATTAAGATCAAACCGCAATGCTTCGTCGAGTTCAGTTGAATTAGCATTGCGCATAATGTCAAAGCCTTCACCATAGGCTTGCATGATCCCGTATTCGATTCCGTTGTGAATCATTTTGACGAAGTGGCCTGCGCCGGGTGGGCCGCAATGGAGATAACCGTCTTCTGCGGTGCCGTCAACTTTTTCTCGTCCGGGTGTGCGTTCAATCTCTCCTCGTCCCGGAGCGAGGGTTTTGAAAATAGGGTCAAGAACAGTGGCGGCTTCCCTGGATGCGCCAATCATCATGCAATAGCCTCGGTCGAGTCCCCACACACCGCCGCTGGTTCCAACATCAATGTAGTGGATGTCTTTCTTTTTAAGCGTGTTGGCGCGCCGTACATCATCCTTGAACATGGAATTCCCACCATCGATGATGATATCACCTTTTTCAAGCAGTGTGCCTAACTGCGTTACCACGCTTTCGGTAATTTCGCCGGCGGGGATCATGATCCAGACGGCTTTGGGACTTGAGAGTTTGCTGACTAGGTCTTCAACTGATGACGCGCCGACGGCGCCCATGCCAGCGTATTTTTTTACGGCATCTTTATCGGTCGCATAGACCACCATCTTATGTCCATCACGTATGCACCGTTCTGTCATGTTTCCGCCCATGCGGCCAAGCCCAATCATGCCAAGTTGCATTGGGTATCTCCTTCCGTGGGTGAAGCTGTAAGTGTGCAAAAGGATGCGGAAAAAGTCAGCCAGCGATATTCTCGTTCCGCTGTCGTGTGTGAGCACTTCGCGTACGCTCCGTTTGACAAACAAGCCTGCGGCCCTATTGGACTGGTTTTTTTGACTATCCTGCGTTTCAACATATTAGGGTTGAGGGTTCCGTCGTGTTTGAAGGGGATATGTCTTGTGGCCTATGTGTAGGGCCTCTTCGATTGTCTGTTTCAGTACGGCCAATCCGGCAGGTACGTTTGTTCCAAGATGTAGCCTCAATACCCGGCGACCGCGTTCTGACAGGACTTGAAAGTCGCCTCGCGCCTGTGCGGACTTCACGATGCCAAAAGTATAGGCTTGATCTGGAACCTTAAGGTCAGTGGCGTCATCACAGGTGATCTGCACAAATACCCCTGAGTTTGGACCTCCCTTGTACAACTGACCTGTGGAATGGAGAAATCGAGGTCCGTATTCGAGACAGGTCGCAACTTTTTTAGTGTCACGGACCCGATGACGAATGGTGTCTAGCAGCACATGATGTGTTTCGTTCATATGGATATACGCGAGCAGCGCGAAGTAATCGCCCACCTTGAGGGTGTTCAGGTGTGCCTTGAGATACCCCAGCAAAGTCTTGTCATTACCCGCGATATCCCCTAGGGATTTGGCGTTGTGTGTATCGATAAAGATTCGAATGCCGGACTCCTCGAGCAATGGTGTTTCCGGCGGTAGCGATCCTGTGTTTTCATATTCCGTTGTTAAGACGTGGGTAGCTATTTTACTTGCTTCCACATCCGGCTGGTTGAACGGGTTGATGCCGAGAATGGTGCCCGCTACTGCAGTGGCCATTTCCCATCTGAACATCTCTGCGCCGAGCTCATATCGGTCGGCAAGGGGGATGTGAACGCTAGGATGTCCGGCATCTTGCAGTTCGTTGATGCGCGCATCCTGTCGCGAATTCTTTTCGCCGGCTAGGGTGATATATACAAATAGACGATCGTTGCCATAGACGTTGGGAGGTCCACACTGCTCGAGGTCGACGGGAATGATTCCTTTTCCTTCTTTTCCTGTCGACTCCGCCAGTAATTGCTCTAACCATCCTCCAAAGGCTCGAAGTGCAGGGGACGTCACGATTGTCAACTTATCTCGTCCCTCATTTGCACACATGCCAATGACAGTCCCTAACATGACGCCTGGGTTGTGCTCGGGGGCGACGGTTGCGCCGCACTGCTTGCTCATGTTTTTTGCGTGTGTGAGTAGCTTACGAATGTTCATACCCATACCGGCAGCGGGAACGATGCCGAAATTTGATAACGCGGAATATCGGCCGCCGATACTGGGTATGCCGTGAAAGATCACATCGAATTTATCGCGTTTTGCAACGGCTTCCATGCGTGATCCTGGGTCCGTAATAGCGATGAAATGTGTGCCAACGGTGTTGGGTTCAACAACCTGTTTGATGCGATTGAAAAAGTACTGCTTTAGAATGGTTGGCTCAAGTGTAGTCCCGGATTTACTCGAGACGATGACTTTTGTGCGTGGCAGGTCAATGGTTGCTTCCACGGCTGCGACCTGACTCGGGTCTGTAGAATCAAGCATGTGCAAAATTGGAGCACCTGCTTTGGTGGAGAAGGTGCGGGTAAATACTTCCGGGCATAGGCTTGATCCGCCCATACCGAGCAATAAGATGTGGGTAAACCCTGCCTGAGCAATTGCATGTCCAGCTTGTTCGAGGGTTTCGATATGTTCGAGTTGGTCGGTGGCAATATTGAGCCAGCCGAGCCAATTGGCTTCGTTCGTTCCTGTCCAGAGTGAGGCGTCTTTGGCCCATAGTTTTTGCACTTTCTTGTTTGCGTTCCATGAGTCAAGCGACATGTGTACGGCAGTATCGAGTGCGTCAGGAAGGTGTATGTGCATGGGGCCTACCCCTTTGTATATTTCGCTTCGATCGCCTTGACTTTGTCTAGGCGGCGCGCGTGGCGCTTTTCTGCGGTGTATTGAGCTGAGGCAAAGGCTTGGGCAATTTCTCTGGCAGGCTCTTGGCCTAAAATACGGGCTCCCATACACAGGACGTTCATGTCGTCGTGTTCGACACCCTGATGTGCGGAATAGTGATCATGGCATAATCCGGCACGAATGCCGGGAAACTTGTTTGCAGCAACGGTGACACCGACACCGCTTCCGCACAGGATAATGGCGCGATCCGCATTTCCAGATCGCACCGTCTCACACGCGAGGGTTGCGATGTCCGGATAATCAACCGGCGAGTCCGCGCTGTTCGTCCCGAGGTCGGTTACCTCGTGGCCAGCGGTTGTAAGGTCTGTGACTAAAATGGCTTTGAGTGGAAAACCGGCATGGTCTGCAGTGATCACGATTTTCAATGGTGAAAGGTCTCCTTCTATGGTGAGGTACTAGGAATGTGGCGTATAGATGCCTGTGTCTGGGAATGCGGCGATCCGGGCAAACCAGAAGGTGCTGTGTGCTGCAAGAGGGGTGAGACGAAGGCCCTTAAGAGGGCCATTTGTTGCTTCTCCTGCAAGGTTCCATGTTGATCGCGTCTGGTGATCTTTAAACATCCCTTGTGCAAGAAAAAATGAAAGGGCGAGCGACTTGGCAGTAGCATCAAACACTGCGCCGGATGGTCCTGCGCTGTCTGAGAATACCACGACTGGCTTGCCGCCGATGGTATCCATGGTTGCGGAGTGGCCTAGCCGGGTTAGTGAATATGCTCTTCTTACCCCGTTGTGGGTGAGTCCCAATACTTTTTCTTTCGGATCGAGCCGATTGTCTGTGGTGTTGATTGGAAATCCAGGCAGTGTTCCTAGCTCATCATATCCGCGAAAAGGGTCGCGATGGTAGGGCCGTGAAAACCCTGTCTCTCGAGATAGGACCTTCGTGTTCGGGTAGAGAGTGAGCCATTCGCTCCAAGGAAGGAGGAAGGCTGGGAGGAGGGTGAGCCTTGTACCCGTGAGCGATCCGACAATTGCTTCACCTCTGACTTGAAACCAGTAGCTCTTAGTCTGATGGTCATACATTACCATATCGCTCTCGTATAACCCGCTAGTGTTTCCAAAGGTGAGGAGTTTAGTTCCAACCTGGCGATCAAAAACCAGTCCCGAACGACACAGTGGGCAATACGATATTAAGACCGTTCGTCCGCCGATGGTGTCATTGACGATTTCGTGAAAATTCAAAATGCGCGTTGGAAAAGCACGAGCATCGCCTTTTTCCACAAAGCCAAGGACAATATCATCGTTCGCAAGCCATGATGCTTCCTGCGCCATGCTGTACCGCGGGTTAGTCAGTGGCGGAATGCGATCTTTGAGTGTTTCAATGAGTTCTGGTGATGCCTGATTGAGCGGGATGGCACCACCGCGGAAGTCATCGAGGATGATATGGTTAAGTGGGACACTGTAAATACTCATGTCCGTTGCAAAGGTCGGCGGAACGTGGAAGGTAGAGATCACGGCTAGAGTGCAGGCGTATAGGCAGAGTGTGGGTATGTTTCGGGGAGAAATCATTATTCGCGTGGGCGTTGTCGTGTGATACGATGCTGAATCTCATTCAAGCGTACAGGAAGGCTTCGTTTCTATCAATACAATTATGTTGGATGTGTGCTTTGGTTTGAACGGGTGATTTTGGACTCTATGGGCGCATATGTTCGGTCGTTGTTATTCGTGTTGGGGCAAGGGGTCTCGACGATTATTTTTGCGCCGTTTTGTCTTCTCGTGTTCCCATTACCATTTTTATGGCGATATTGGTTTTTTATCCAGTGGAATCGCTTCAATGTGTGGTGGCTTGCGCTAACGTGTGGAATCCATTACGAGGTGATTGGGCGAGAGAATATTCCAGCAACCAACGCGATTGTGTTGTGCAAGCACCAGTCGGCTTGGGAGACATTGGTTTTACCTCTGTGTTTGCCACCTTTGGCATTTGTTATCAAACGGGAGTTGTTGTGGATTCCACTTTTTGGCTGGGGATTGGCTCTTCTTGAGCCTGTTGCCATTGATCGCTTGGCTCGCCGTAAGGCAATCTATCAGTTATTGGTTCAAGGGCGTGAACGTTTGGAGGCCGGTCGATGGCTTGTTGTGTTTCCAGAGGGCACACGCGTTTCGGCAGGTTCGAGGGGTGTGTATGCGTTGGGGGGGGCATTGCTTGCTGCGCGAACGGGGTATCCGGTGGTTCCGGTAGCTCACAACGCGGGGGAGTGTTGGCCGCGGCGTAAATTTTTGAAGCGCCCCGGGACCATTCAATTGACGTTTGGTCCGGTGATTGATTCAGAGGGAAGGTCTGCCGCAGAGATTAACGTATTGGCGGAATCATGGATCGAAAAGACGGTAGGTGAAATGAACCATCAAGGAACTCTATGTTGATTGATACCCACTCACACGTTCACGATGCACGGTTCGACTCTGACCGTGATGAGGTAATCGCTCGTGCTCGCAACGCTGGAGTTGAGGTGCTAATTACGGTTGGGACGGATCTTGAGAACAGTCGTGCGGCTGTTGCACTTGCCGAGCAACACTCATTTATCTATGCCACTGTGGGTGGTCATCCGCATGAGGCTAAAGATCTCACCGCAGAGGACTTGGCGGGACTCAGTGTGTTGGCGAGTCACCCTCGTGTCGTTGCCTATGGAGAAATTGGATTGGATTACTACTATGATCATTCACCGCGTGACATTCAACGCGAGCGATTTAAGGATCAGCTCGGCATTGCACGTGCTCTGGATCTTCCGGTGGTGATCCATACGCGTGATGCGCAAGAGGATACACTTGCTATTCTTGAAGAGGAATGGAAGGATCGTCCCGGGGTGTTTCATTGCTTTACGGGAGATCCTGCCTATGCAACGCAGGCGTTGCATCTCGGATTCATGGTGTCGTTTTCAGGCATTGTGACCTTTCCCAAGGCAACTGAGTTGCGGGAAGCAGTGCAAGTTGTTCCGCTTGATCGACTACTTATCGAAACCGATTGCCCGTATCTGGCTCCGATTCCATATCGAGGAAAGCGCAACGAGCCCTCGTATTTACCTGCCGTTCTTGCGACCATTGCGGATGAAAAGTTTCCCACATCGGTGCAAGAGATTGCACGAGTGTCGTCAGCCAATGCCAAGAAACTGTTTGGGATTGGGTGAACAACAGTGATTTGACTCGAGCAGGGTGTCAGAATCGGCTTGCCCATCGAGGTCGCTGGTGGATTGCTTCGATATCTTACTAGAATTGTTGTAAACGGCGGTTTCGCAGTCGTTCCTTTCTCGGGAGTTTTCGAGGGTTGCCTTTTTTCTTTCCGGTTTGTTTCTCTCCCCCGTGTTGGTCGACACCATCGTCGTCGAGTTCTGTTTTGCCTCTGGCTTGGTGTCGTGTTTTATCGGTCGACGCTTGGTGAAGGCGTTGTTCAAATTCTTGAGCGCTGATGGCGAAGTTTCCCTGGCTGCGTGTGTAGTCGCTGATTTCGCGATCTGATGACACCACAACAGCATTTGTTCCGTACTCAACGCAGAGCCGTTGGATGACTTGGTCAGCTCGTTCGCCTAGCTTGGAAAAGATCACCGTGATGCCTGATATGCGCTGTTGGCCTTCCACGGGATCCCCGGATTTCCACCCGTCAAATACCACTGTGAGTTGATGGTGTTTTCGCTTTGCATAGCGTCCAAGTTCGTGAATGAGGTGTGCGCGTTCCTGCTCCATCTCAGCCCGGATCGGTCCACGCACCCCGAGAAGATTGTAGCCGTCTATAATGACTTTCTGAGCCATACCTCGTTAGGGTAGAGAGGCCTGAATTTTCTTGTCAAGCACATGGGGGGGGTGTGGCAGAATGATGACGATATCGCCCGCTTCATCCCGTTGCCATCAACTGCAACAGGGTCTGTAGGCACAGTGGTTTTCGCCTTTGCTGACTTGACTTTTCTCATTTTCTAGGCATAGATTACCCTGGTTGGCGCGTTGTTCTGAGTAAAAAATATCGAAGCCCATATTTACAACAGGTCGTATGCCGCTGTGAGTGCCAGAAGGACGTTTTTGTTCGGGGGAGTCCTGTGGGTCGCTTTCACGTTGTTTTTCTCCTTTCCTAGTCTCGGTCTCGCCGATTTTTCTGCTACTCAATCACTTGTAAAAAATATCCGCGTGGGGCATTCACCGGAGTATGTTCGGGTTGTGTTTGATCTCGAGCAGCAAGCTGACTATGCACATCAACGGCTGGCAAACCCTGATCGTGCGACGATCACGATCCAAGACGTTGTGCTTGGGCCGGAGGCGCAACAGGCCATTGTCAGTACCGATATTCCCCACCCAATGAGCATTTACTCGTGGAAGGGCGATCGGGTTCGTGTTGATCTTGATCTTGCCGTGATGGGAACGTTTAGGATTCTCAGTCTCGATAAGCCTTATCGGCTTGTGATCGATCTCTATGACGTGTCGACACAGCGAGCGCATGGTGCATCGAAATCAGGAACCTCACCCAAAGTTTTGACGGAAGAGCAGCGTCGTGCCGAGGGAGACATTCGGACCATTGTGATTGATCCAGGGCATGGTGGAAAAGATCCAGGAGCGACGGTTAAAAAAGCAAAACTTGAAGAGAAGGATCTTGTTCTGGATATTGCGCTTAGACTTCGCCTGATTATGGAAAACCGGTCCGATGCTACGATCTATATGACGCGTGAGACGGATGTGTTTGTTGAGTTGGAAGATCGAGTAGCATTGGCGAACGAGAAGAAGGCTGACTTGTTTATTTCCATTCATGCCAATGCCCATTCAAATTCAAAGGTCGAGGGTCTGGAAGTCTATACGTTTGGGGTGGCTGAAGATGAGCGTGCTTTAGCAGTTGCGGCCAGAGAGAATGGGATCTCGCTTGAAGAGATTGGCGACATTAACGAGATCGCCCAGCTAAATAGCGACCTGCTTATGCGACGGAAGGTTGAGAATTCCATTGATTTGGCATGGTTGACAAGGGAAGCGATGGCAAAACAGCTTGGAGCCAAATATAACCTTGCCGACTTGGGCGTAAAGACTGCACCGTTTTATGTGCTTCGACACACTGCTGCACCGATGGCTGGCATCCTCGCTGAAGTTGCTTACCTGACGAATTCAAAGGATAGAAAGCGCCTCGCGTCATCAAAGTTCCGCCAGCAGGTCGCAGAGTCGATCTTTGTTGGAATATCAGAATACATTCCGGCATATAACAAATCGCAGTACGTTGTTTCCGGAGAGTAAGGAAGTACAGATTCGGCTCATCGTTGAATACGATGGGACATGCTATCATGGATGGCAAAGACAGCCTCTCGTTCCTACCATTCAAGGAGTTGTTGAAAACTCCCTTCAGCAAATTATTCAACAAGATACGCCGGTGGTGGCAGCAGGCCGCACGGATGCAGGCGTGCATGCCGTAGCACAAGTTGCAAGTTTTCGCGTTGATGGCGCACATTCTCATCGCGATTGGCGGTATGTATTGAATCGCCTCCTGCCAGCCGATATTTCCGTTCGGTTGGCGGAGCCCGTCGGCAATGATTTTCATCCGAGATTTTCTGCAAGGACCAAACGATATGAGTATCGGATACTCAACCGGCGTGAACGCTCTGGGCTTGCATGGAATCGTAGGTGGCATATTTGGCAGACTCTCTCTGTTCAGGACATGCAAGAGGCGGCAAAGCGGTTTTGCGGAATGCACGACTTTACATCGTTTCGTTGCATGCCCACACAGACTCAAGACACCATATGCACGGTGGTATCCTGCAAGGTCATTAAAGAAGGTGATGAAATCGTGTTGACTGTTGAAGCAGATCGCTTTCTAAAGCAAATGGTTCGTGTGATAGTGGGGACCTGTGTTGATGTGGGAGCAGGAAAGATTTCTGCCTCATCAATCTCCGATATTCTTGAGGCACGGGACCGATGTCAATCTGGAAGAACGGCTCCACCTCATGGGTTATACTTGATGAACGTGACGTACGATGGATGGTGTTCGGGTGTTTAGGATGGTGATGAGGCAAGTGTCCTATTGGGATGTCGCGGCCTTGTCTGTCTTCACACGCAGAATGGGTGTTGTCATGTTGTTTGGAGGGATTGTGAGTCTTCCAACGACGTCGTGGAGTATGGAAACGATACCAGTGATGGCAATGAATGCGACCACGTTGCCGGTGACCTTCCAAGCAAACCATGGGCAGTTCAACTCTGAGGTGAAGTTTTTCTCTCAGCAGCGGGGAGGTTCTCTGTTACTTTCCTCCTCCGAGCGGGTGTTCGTTTTCGATCCACCTCATGAAGCGCTGTCTGGATCAATCACGCAGAATTCACCTCGTTCGTCTATGCTTCGGATGCGATTTATTGGAGCCAACCCTTCTCCAACTATTAAGGGGCTAGATCCCTTACACGGCAAATACCATTATTTGGGAGGTAGTGATCCTGCGCGCTGGCACACCGACATTCCGATGTATGCCAGGGTGCGGTATGACGAGGTATACCCTGGGATTCACATGGTCTATTACGGAAACAAAGGACATTTTGAATATGATGTCATTGTTGAATCGGGTGCCAATCCTCATGACGTTACCATAGGTTTTGATGGTGTCGACACGATGGCGATTGATCGTGGAGGAAATCTCGTGTTGTCGGTTGCAGGAGCGCGCCTAATCTATCAGAAGCCGGTGATTTACCAAGACGTAACCGAATCGCCAACTGGGGATGGTGTCACTCGGACCCGAGTGCCGATCAAGGGGGGATACCGCATTACGAATGATGGGAACGTCAGATTTCATGTTGCGGCCTTTGATCGAACAAAACCTCTTGTGATTGATCCTGTGTTGCTCTATTCAACCTATCTCGGAGGCAATGGTCTTGATCATGGAGCTGGAATCGGATTAGATGCCAATGGACACGTGTTTGTAGCAGGAACAACCAACGGCGGTTTCCCGACTGAGAGTTCGCTGCAGCCAACAGGAGCTGGTGTGCAAGATGTGTTCGTTGCCAAGTTCACGTCACAGGGAAATGAGTTGATCTACTCAACAGTTATTGGCGGCCATGACATTGATGTTGCAAATGACATGGCGGTCGATGCGAATGGAGCGGTGTATGTTGTGGGAAGCACGTTCTCAAAAAACTTTCCGGCTACTGCTGGTGCGTTTCAGACAAGGATGAATGGAGGTGTTGATGCATTTGCGTTTAAGTTGAATCCAGAGGGCAGCGCATTCATCTATTCCACTTTTCTGGGAAGCAGTGAGAGCGATATTGGGCTTGGGATTACGGTGAGCTCTTTGGGTGAGGCGTTTATGACAGGTCGTACAGGTTCGGAAGATTTCCCGACGAGCGATGCGGCGGTACAACCTCAATCCGGTGGCGAGGATGATGCGTTTGTCACCCGCCTTAATGCGAGTGGAACCGATTTGCTCTATTCAACCTATCTCGGGGGAGCTGGTGATGATCAAGGGGAAGCAATTGTCGTCGATTCTTTTGGTCAGGTCGTTGTTACTGGTGTGACAGATTCAGAAAATTTTCCGACAACCGCTGAATCGGTGCAAACGGTTTTGGGTGGGCGGGATGATGCGTTTATCGTGAAACTCAATTCTGAGGGAACACAGCTTGAGTATTCCAGTTACCTAGGGGGTAAAGGCGACGATATAGGCCGTGGGGTGGCCCTTGATAGTGCGGGGAACGGGTACATTGTTGGTGGTACTCGCTCAAGGGATTTTCCCACGACAGAAGGGGTGTTGCAGCCAGGTTTTGGGTCAAATAATGTGGCAAGAAATGGTGATGCCTTTGTATTGAAGCTCGCGCCTACTGGAGAATTTCTTATCTTTTCCACTTATGTTGGTGGACAACGTGATGACATTGGCAACAGCATTGCGCTTGATGTTTCGGGTAATGCCTATATTACTGGTCGGACGACTTCCGATGATTTCCCGGTCATGAATGCGGTGCAAGAGGAAAAAAATGGCGGGATTTTTGACGGAGAAACATTTGCTGCAAAGCTTCATTCGGATGGCGAACTACTTTTGTATTCCACGTATATTGGGGGTAGGAGTGATGATGTTGGGACCTCGATTATTGTTGATCGTGGTGGAAATGCCTATATCGCAGGAAAAACAACGTCCGTTGACTTTCCAACGACTGATGCGGTTCAGGAAATATTTGGAAGGGAAAGTGATGCTTTTATTCTAAAGATTACTGACGTTGAACAAGCTGGTTTGCCTGACCTTTCCGCTGAAATTATGAAGTTTAAACATAAAGTCAAGGCATCTGGAGATCAGCTTGTCGTGAAGCTGAATATTGGAAATTTTGGAGCGAGTGCGGATATTGCACCGTTTTTCGTGTCATTGTTTGTGTCCGATGACAATGTGTTTGATGATAATGATCGGCCGGCGCGACAATCATTTCAAGTAGAAGTTCTTGAGCCGAGAATACGGAAATTTAAAGTTCGCGAGCTCGAATCTCTCGTCGACAAATTCGCGATTATCGTTATTGATGATGGTGACGCGGTTGTGGAGGGGAATGAGCGTAACAATATGCTCATCCGTGCAATAGGTGGCGGCTGATTTCTGCATCGATACAAACATAATCGGCGTCAGGAATTTGTACTCCCAGGCCTGCTCCAGATTGCACCAATATTTTCTGTCATTGAACAATCAACTCAACTGTTTTGCTGGTTTCGGCGCGGATGCGACCTGATGTTCACTGGGAGTTATTTCCGTCTAGAACATCTCTGTGTATAGTATTCCTTTCTTGTGATGAGTGGCTTACTTCGGATGATCATGCAGTATGATATTTCCTGCGTTTTTTAACGACTTGATTGATAAAATATGACCAAATCAATATGCGATACCGTACGAATAAGCAGAGATGACATGAGGAGGATGGCATGAGTTTGGCCGACAACAAATGTATCCCTTGCCGAGGCGGGGTTCCACCACTTACCGAAAGTCAAGCGATGAACCTTCTTGGACAACTTGACTCAAGCTGGGAATTGACCAACAGTGCCACTCATCTTCAACGATCGTACCTGTTCAAGAATTTTGTTCATGCGATGGATTTTGCAAATAAACTCGCAGATGTCGCAGAGGAGGAAGGCCATCACCCTGAGCTCCACATCGGCTGGGGAAAATGCACCGTTGATCTTTGGACGCATAAAATAAATGGACTGACTGAAAGCGATTTTTTTCTGGCAGCAAAGTCTGATCGCGTCCTTGAAATCGTGAGATCCGCTACCGAGGGCATCCAACCATAGGCGAGCGTTTATCCTAGATTCAGTACGCAGCACCAAGACGAGTAGCTTCACCGTGGAATCCCGCATCGTGTGTACGCGCTTCGACGTTATCAGTGGAGACGTGGTGGTAAGCCTCGGGAGCCTGAGTGCTTGCATCGACTCTCTCCCCACCCCTAGAGGTGTCTCCAATGTGTGTGCTCATACAAAGTCCCTCCTTTGGCATTGGGTTGACACTGTTCTAGGGGGTTTCTATAATCTACGGCGTTTGTTTTTAGACTGAAGAGGGGTCGCTTGTTATGTCTCTTACTTTCCACAACCCATCAAATAAAAAGCGGAAACGGACTCATGGGTTCTTGGTACGAAGCCGAACGAAAAATGGGCGTAAAGTTTTGGCCCGGCGGCGATCTAAGGGACGCGCTCGCCTCTCCGTGTAATCACATCCGGTTTTCCCCCACATTCATTATGGCTCGGCATCGACACATTCTTCGTGGGCGCTCGAATTTTCAGAGGATGTTCGATGAAGGGACTTGGGTTCGTACAGAGTTTTTTAAACTCCTGCATCGGCCGAATGCACTTTCTCATAACCGGATTGGGATTATGGTTGGTCGACGATTTGGCAATTCCGTAAGGCGGAATCGCGCAAAACGTGTGTTTCGTGAAATGACGTGTCATGGGCGACTACATTTGCTTCAAAACATAGATCTAGTGTTTTTCCCCAAGCCGGGTATGGATAAGGTGCCGTACCACATGGTTGATCGGACCTGGCAATCTCTCGCCAAGAAATTACCTATTTAATGACAAGGGGCATTCTTCTACTCCTTCGTCTCTATCAATTGATTGTTTCTCCGCTTTTTCCGCCTTCGTGCCGATTCTACCCCACGTGTTCCTCTTATGCGATGACGGCCTATCATCAATGCGGTGTATTCAAGGGGACTTGGTTAGCCGTTCGTCGTATTCTTAAATGTCATCCCTTCCACCCGGGAGGGTTTGATCCTGTTCGATAACTGCCTGTCGGCCTCAGAAGGACATCGTTGCTAAATGGAAAAACGGGTCATCCTTTTTCTCGTCATTTCGCTTACGGTTATTGTGTTTTATCCTCTCCTCTTGGAAAAGATGGGGATTATTACCCCTGCGCCGTCACTGGTTGATGAGGAATTTCACGAGGGAGGCTTCACGGTCATTGACTCAGATGAACGAACTCCTGTCCTATCCGAAGAGACCCCGGAGATGCTCCTACCTGAGGCGGTCACGCAATCGGAAGGTATGCTTGTCTTAGAACAAGACGTGGAGGTGAATACCGATCTGTATCGTGCGGTGTTCTCTAGTGTTGGGGGTGTCGTTACGAGTTGGACGTTGAAGCGTCATCTTAATGCGGATGTAAAAAACCGTCAGCCAATTGAGCTTATTGCCGATACGGAAGTCTCGTATCCTGGGCCGCTTGCCATCTTGACTGAAGCCTCTGAAGCAAATCACCCATTTTCCACTGCGGTGTATACAGTGGAAGGTGGCGACCTTGATTTAAGTGAGTTTGACCCTAGTGGGGAACTCACCTTTTGGTATCACGATCCACAAACAGGTGCGAGCATCTCAAAGAGCATGACCTTCTCTAACGACAGTTACGTTGTGGATGTCGAAATTAAAACAAGTGAATTGTCGGATCCGTATGTCGTGTCTCTCGGCACGAATTTCGGGGTCACTGAATGGGATGAACAAACGTTCATCGGGATTAACGGCCCTGCCACATTTATGAATGGAGAGATCGATAAGACCAGCCCGGAGGCTGAAGAAATTCGCGAGGGACTCCTCAGTTGGGTTGCGCTTCAGGACAAATACTTTATTTCTGCGTTGATTCCTGATGGTGCAGCTGATGCGGGTCCCGACCTAGGGAAGGTGAGTTTGATTCCCCGGGAGGAGAAACTATTTTCGGCAGGGGTGCTGGTCAATCCGCTGCAAGGACCTCAGGCATCGAGCTATCGATTGTATGCGGGTCCGAAATCCTACAACGGGCTGAGTGCCCTCAATGTTGGTCTTGAGGATACTATTGATTTTGGCTGGTTTATTTATGGGAGTTGGTCACTCGTTCGGGCAGTTGCAAAGCCACTTTTTTCTGTTCTCAGTTTTCTCTACGAGTACACACACAACTATGGTCTCGCCATTATTATATTGACCATTGGGATCAAAATCCTCTTTGCTCCGCTCACGTACAAGGCCTACGTTTCGATGAAGTCCATGGCTAAGCTGCAACCGAAAATGATGGAAATTCAGAAAAAATACAAAGACGATAAGCAGAAGATGAATATTGAGGTCATGAACCTCTACAAGAACGAGAAGGTGAATCCGGTCGGCGGGTGTTTACCAATCCTCCTCCAGATGCCGGTGTTTATCTCGTTGTTCAATATCTTGTACATGACGGTTGAGCTTCGGCAGGCACCGTTTATGCTATGGATTAGTGATCTCTCCTCCCCCGATCCATTCTTCGTTCTTCCCGTGTTGATGGGTGTATCAATGTTCATTCAGCAAAAGATTCAGCCAACACCGATGAATCCACAACACGCAAAAATCATGTTGATGTTGCCGTTCTTTCTCACGTTCATCTTTCTCAATTTTGCCTCCGGACTGGTGTTATACTGGGTGGTCAATAATGTTCTTACTATTGCCCAGCAGTACATCACCGAGCAGTTTCTCGTTCCACGGACCACTGCGCCTGTTCCGGAGACGACGTTGAAATCATCATCCGCCTCGAAAGGTGATGGGGAACCGTCCAAAAAAATCTCAAAGAAATCCAAGAAGCACGGCAAGCCTTCTCAAGGCAGTAAATAGTTTTTCCTGTCACACCGTATCATGCAGTCATATTTGCGGATGCTGTAGTTGATGTATATTTTCGACCATATTGGCGATACCATCTGCGCAATTTCCACTGCTTCAGGGGAAGGAGCTATTGGAATAATTCGTGTGAGTGGCCCGAAGACGATTGAGATTCTTGGGCAACTGTTTCTATCAAAGCGCCGTCGGTACCACAAACAATGGAAGAGCTATGTGATGTATCTTGGAAGGATCGAAAATCCTGACTCAAGGACTTTGGTGGATGAGGTGATGTTGATGATCATGCGGGCACCACGCACGTATACGCGTGAGGATATGGCAGAAATTCACTGTCATGGGAGTCCGTTGGTTCTTCACCATGTGTTGGAACTGTTGGTACAGCACGGCGCAGTGCTCGCTGAACCTGGAGAATTTACGAAACGAGCATTTCTCAATGGGCGCATCGACCTCGTGCAGGCCGAAGCCGTTATAGATATTATTCGATCACGGAGCAGTGGTGGATTGGACGCGGCGTTACATCAACTTGAAGGCAAGCTTTCGCAGCCCATCATGCAAATTCGAGATGATCTTGTGCAGATGCTTGCGCATATCGAAGCGGGCATTGATTTCGTAGATGAAGATATTACCTTCGTGACATCTGCGGAATGTGTCGGTGGGATTAAGGTAAGTATTGCAGCGCTTCAAGCTTTAATTGACACGGCTGATGAAGGCCGGATACTCCGAGACGGACTTGCCACTGCCATCATCGGCCGTCCGAACGTTGGGAAATCAAGTCTACTTAATGCTTTGACGCAGAGCGATCGGGCAATTGTTACTCCACTGCCAGGGACAACACGCGATGTACTGGAAGAGTTTCTGAACATACGTGGAATTCCAATCAAATTGCTGGATACGGCTGGGATTCGTCATAGTCGCGATATCGCTGAGCAGGAAGGGGTTCGCCGAACCTATCGTGCGTTAGATCAGGCAGAGTTTATTCTCGTTGTGCTCGATGGAAGCGTAGCGCTTGAAGTGCAGGACTGGGAATTCTTGCGGCAGCTACAAGGCAAACAACATCTCATTGTTCTGAATAAGGTTGATCTCGGCACACGGATATCTGTCGATGAACTAGAACAACAGCATGCGAGCGGGTCGATCGTCAGTATTTCCGCAACGACTGGTAGGGGCTTGGAAGACTTGAAAGATGCAATAAAGAAGGTGATTCTAAATACGACAAGACAGTTAGATGATTCGGTAATCGTGACTCAGGTTCGACATAAAAATGCGCTATGCAACGCACGAGATGCATTAGAACTCGTATTGGGTTCGATTGACAATCAACAGCCAGGCGAATGTCTCGCATTGGATCTTCGTGTAGCGATTGATGCTTTGGGTGAGATTGTTGGCGTGACGACGACGGATGACATTTTGGGTCAGATCTTTGGCAAGTTTTGTATTGGAAAATGATGGGAGGTCTATTTTTGTCGTGATCATCGTTGTTCTCTGGCACATAGTCATCGTCGCGCTTTGCTCAGGTTATAAGTTTTGGCCTCCAGTTTTTGTAGCGCATTCTTCCCATGAGATCCAATTGAGGATTCCGTCTTCAGCATCTCGTTTCGTCTGATCGTATCGCTCCGGAGTTCCCACATCTGACCAATATCCGGTCGTCTGGTACCCGTAAATCTTTGCACCATCTTCCAAGCACTTCATATACGGACTGATGATGGATGATTCTTGCCCAATGGGAATATCACGAAGCAAGAGTGGACTCATAATGTGCACCCCCGCAAACATTTTACGCGTTATTGGTTGCGTCTTGTGTGCGGCGGGTTGTCCACGCCCTAGAATAGTGACTATCCGATTAGTATTGTCCAATTCGAGCGCGCCCCAACGGTCGACATCAGGGTCGTTTCGAACTGCCATGGTCGCAAGGCCGCCGTGCGTAAAGTGATTGTCGATCATATGGCTCAGATCGATGTTGATTATTGTATCTCCATTGAACACCAAAAACGCATCGTCAGACGATTCTCGCAAAAACTGCTCGGCTTGTTTGATTCCTCCTCCCGTTCCTAGAATTTTTTTCTCCCGAGAATAGGCAATGTGCATACCAAGATGAGATCCACTGCCAAGATAGCGTTCGATCTGGTCGCCGAGATGATGAAGGTTTACGATGACCTTGGTGATCCCGTGGTCCCGAAGGAGGCGAAGATTCCAGACGATCAAAGGGCGCTTTGCGATCGGAAGCAACGGTTTTGGAATAGTGTTGGTGAGGGGCTGTAAGCGAGTACCGAATCCGGCGGCAAGAATGATAGCTTGCATGGATGGGTTAACTGAGCTCCGGTACATACGGAGCGAGATGAGTATGGAGTGTCTTGAGCTCGGGATATTTCTGGAGATTTCTCTTTACGTATCCAAGTGTTCGAGGAATATAGGCAAGGAATTTCGAGTTCTTTTTGACATTGGCGATGTAGACAAACCGTCCAGCGGCTTTGAGGTTTCGCTGGATACTTGTGAAATCAAAAACTCGACGAAAATCATCTATATCGCCAATCAAGTCCTTTGGCATATTGTTGATGTATCTCATGACAAATTCATCGACGATCTCCTCGTCTAGTTGGATGTATGCGTCTCTAAGAAGGGATGCTAAGTCATATGCCGCTGGCCCCATAAGGGCGTCCTGAAAGTCCAGAAGACCAATCTTATTTCCGTGTACCATGAGATTTTGAGAATGGTAGTCACGGTGTGTAAATACTTGATGCTGGGATGCAATTAACTCAGCAATTTTCTGGAACTCTTCCTTCAATGGGACAAAATCATTCGAGCACATTAGGCGCCCATTTCTTGCGATGACTCCGTATTCAAGAAAGTGATCAAACTCCCACGTAAGGAGTGGGACGTCGAATATTCGTCCAAATGCGATACATTGTTGCGCTGTCTGGTTTTGGCGTGATGCGCGCGTGTGTATTGCACACAGAAGATCAATTGCTTTGGTATACAGCGTATGAATAATCTGTTGGTCAGCATTACACGTGGCATGCTTAAGTGTTATGTCTCCGAGATCTTCAAGATAAAGCAGCCCGGCATCGTGATCGTAGTAGTGGAGTCGAGGAACGGGAACATTTGATGCCCGTAAATGAGCATGAATGTTTACGAATGGTAGTTCCGTAATTGGGATATGGCTTATGCTGATCGCTTCTTCAGATTGCTTAAATCCTTCTGGATCATGTAGCTGCATCAGAATGAGAGATTGTGTGCGGTGTCGAGACAGGGATTTCAGAGATACGCGAAAATACCTGCGATTGGAGGCATCACCTGGTAGTGGGGTGAGATCAACTGATGTTGCGGGGATTCGAAGTTGTTCACGAGTCGTTCTGATGACCCGCTCGCTGTCCGGACGGCTCAAGGTCGTAACGCTACTATAAATGTATGCTGGTGCAGATTTAATGTGTAAAAACTGAAGTTTGACATTTTATACATGTGTTCCATTGGCTGTACGTGATACGGGATGGTACATGAACAGATTCTCGAACATTGTACCATGATCACGTCCGTCTCAGTCGTTTTCTGTGTGATGGGATAGTGCTAGACTACGCTCGGCGTGGTATCGCATAGTATTAACCTTGGCAGGAGGTTTTGATGAGACGCGAAATCATTTACGTTTGTTTCAGCGCGATGATCTTTTCATTTGCAACGGCTCACGCAGCTGAAGTGTTCAAGCTTGATATTACCAAGATTGTTGAAGCCTGTGATAATGGAGATTTTGAAACAACTCCAACCAGTGAGATGTGGTTTAGTTTTGACGCCTCAAACCAATTGACCATTGCGTTCAATGCTGATTTTGAAAATCCTATTGTGATGAAAATGGTTCGATATATAAAATCATCATCGCGAGCAGAGTTTGTTGCTATCATAGCCTCTGAAGCTATTCATCCCGCGGTCCAAGCGCCTCCCTTTGAAGTGTGGTTCTATTCGATCTATGGAAGGATCATGCTTGATGAAGATCTTCAGGCGGTTTTCCTAAAAGGAGACGTTCATGCTAGCTACATATCTTCCGAAGGAAACCAGAATCCAGGAAACAAATGTCTGTTACGCATGAAATTTCGTTCTGTTGAACGGCTTGAATGAGTTGCGAGCCTATGCGGGAAAGTGTGACAGGTCGTTTGGTAATTCTCGCATTCTTAGTGGTCTTTTTGCCGCAGGATGCTTTTCCTGGGCCATTGCATGATGCTGCTCGGCGTGGGGACACTCCGTTGGTGGGGACGCTGATTGCTCAAGGCGCAACTGTCAACGATTTCGAGATCCATGGACGCATGTCGCCGCTGCATCTCGCGTCGGAATATGGGCATAGGGAAGTTGTGAAGCTGCTTATCGAAGCGGGCGCCCATATCAATGCTAAAGATCAGTTTGGATTTACCTCGTTGCATCTGACCGCGCATGGGCGACATCACGAGATTGCCGCGTTGCTTCTTGAAAAGGGAGCGGATATTTCCCTCACCACTGATACTGGATTGTCGCTGTTGCATATGGCTGCGATACAAGGTGCCATAAAGCTTGTGGATTTGGCGCTCAAAAATGGAGCTTTCGTTCATGGGACCAACGATGACGGCTTTATCCCGCTCCATTCGGCGGCATTGGGTGGGCATGTGCCCGTGGCCCGATTGCTCAGTACCGCGTCTTCTGATATGAACGCCGTAACCACTAAGGGACAAACGCCTTTGGCGTTGGCGTGTTTGGTTGGACATATGGACATGGTAGGCTTCTTACTTCATGCTGATGTTTCGGTGGACATGTCTGATGAAGAAGGGTTCACCCCATTACATCACGCCGCTGGTAAAGGTTATATTGCTATCGTGAAGCGTCTGATCTCCGGAGGGGCAAACGTGTTGGCGCGCTCTCAACTCGGCATGCAACCTATTAATATGGCCGCAAACAGTGGCTATCTTGGTGTCCTCGAAATTCTCCTGCCCCATATGACAGATCAAAAACGGCAGACGTAAGAGACCGATGAGATATCCTGCGTAGAATGTATCAGTGATAAGGTTAAGATGCCTGATCCCAATAATGAGCAAACAAGTTAGGGTTGTAATGCCGGAGGAGTGGACAAGGATTTACACCAAGGATGTAGCACATTGAAAGTCTATTCTTCTAGCCACGTACCACCTTGGACTGTGGTATGGAGCAATCGTGAGACTGAGTTGATCTGAGTGTGGGTTCATTCAAGCACTAGCACAGGGTACGAAAAACAAGAAGCGCGTTTGGTTCTGATTACCTGATTTGACAGTGGTATTCAGAGACTTGTATAAGGTTCGTTGCTTCCGTCAGAACAAAGTTGCCTCACGAAATGAGGAATCATGGAGTAGCAGAACAGCGTTTGAGAAGGCCGATGAGGAAGATTTGAAGAAGGAACATGAAGTCGACACGTATGGTAATCCACTTGCTGATCAGGCGATGGAGGCCAAAGAACGTAATCTCGTGATTTAAAAGGATTGCCCGGATGGCGGAACTGGCAGACGCGCCAGACTCAAAATCTGGTTCCCTTGCGGGAGTGGGAGTTCGACCCTCCCTCCGGGCACCACACGTTGCGACCTTCCAATTAGTTTTCATCACAATTGTATAATTTATGGATATGAAGCATAAAAGTAGAGCGATGACGGAAGGGCCGAGCCGCGCCCCGGCGCGTGCGATGCTTAAGGCCGTCGGATTCACTGACGACGACATCGCGAAGCCATTGGTCGGCATTGCCAATACTTGGATTGAAATCATGCCGTGCAATTCGCACCTTCGGAGACTTTCCGAACGTGTAAAGGCAGGAGTTCGGGCAGCGGGCGGCACACCCATCGAATACAACACTATTGCAGTCTCAGACGGTATTGCAATGGGTACGGAGGGGATGAAAGCGTCGTTGATTAGCCGCGAAGTTATTGCCGATTCGATTGAGTTAACTGCTCGAGGATATCTGTTTGATGCGGTGGTTGCTCTGTCTGGGTGTGACAAGACGATTCCAGGTACGGTCATGGCGCTCACCCGACTGAATCTTCCGTCGTTGATGTTGTATGGTGGATCGATCATGCCTGGTATGGTTGGGGGGAAAGACATTACCATTCAGGATGTGTTTGAGGCCGTTGGTGCGAACGCGGCTGGACGTATGACTGCTGAAATGTTTCGTGACATCGAGGATCATGCCTGTCCCGGTCCGGGCGCGTGCGGTGGCCAGTTTACGGCAAACACGATGTCGATTGCCTTTGAGTTTATGGGCATTTCACCGATGGGTTTTAACGGAGTACCCGCAATGGATTTGCAAAAAGATGACGTTGCGTTTCAGACTGGAAAAATGGTGATGGACCTGCTTCGCAAGGGAACTCTTCCCTTGGAGATTATTACGCGTAAGTCGATCGAGAATGCCATTGCCGCAGTTGCGACGACGGGTGGATCAACCAATGCTGTTCTACATCTTCTCGCGGTAGCGCGCGAGGCTGGAATTCTCCTCGAACTCGAGGACTTTGATGCGATTAACCAGAAGGTTCCGCTCCTTGCGGATCTCAAACCCGGGGGGCGTTTTGTTGCCGCAGACCTGTTTAATGCGGGGGGAACTCGTCTTGTCGCGAAGCGTCTGGTTGATGCTGGTCATCTTCACGGGGGTCAACCGACAGTCACCGGCCAGACAATTGGAGAAGAAGCGAACCGCGCTCAAGAAACCGCGGGCCAGGAGGTGCTGCGAGCGGTTTCAAATCCTTTGAAAGGCACTGGAGGACTTGTTATTCTCAAGGGTAATATAGCTCCAGAGGGATGCGTCCTGAAAGTAGCAGGACATGAGCGCATGCAGCATCGAGGTGCGGCAAAGGTGTTTGATTGCGAAGAAGATGCATTTCAAGCTGTGCAGCGCGGAGAGATCAAGTCCGGTGATGTTGTGGTCATCCGATATGAAGGTCCGCAGGGTGGTCCGGGAATGCGTGAGATGCTTGGTGTGACCGGCACAATCGTGGGGGCTGGACTCGGTGATTCTGTGGCGCTTCTGACGGATGGACGGTTTTCGGGTGCCACGCATGGTCTCATGGCTGGGCATGTGTCACCTGAGGCATCCAAGGGGGGGCCGATTGCTGCGCTTCGTGATGGCGACATGATCGTGTTCGATGTGTCTACACGCCGCCTCGATGTTGAGCTTTCAGACGCTGAAATTTCATCTCGCTTGAAGAATTGGAGTCCTCCACCTCCAAGGTATCTCCGCGGTGTCATGGCGAAGTATGCGCGGGATGTCTCGTCGGCCTCTCACGGCGCCGTAACGATTTAGTAATTATTTCAGGCAGTCCCCTTTTATCTCATAACAGCTGTGGTGCTGGAGGCTCTCATGTATTTCCCGATACATTTCGGTTCTGCGGTACTTTCACTTTGCCATGGGCCAAAGTGAAACAGAGGGAGTGCTTGGATATTTGTATGGCGTGATGCGCGATTCTTTATTCTGATTGCGTGTGAACACTGAACAAATCATCAGTTAACAGTTGTTGGCTTAAGTACACAATTCCTTCGTCCCACGATTCTTCAAGGTTGGAGATATGCTTCAGGATGCCTCTGGAATTCACTCCGGTTGATCTCAAGATCCTCGGCCATCCCAAGTCTTGAGGGGAGTGGACTGGTGTTGTATTTGGATAATTCAACACAAGTCCTGCTACGGGAATTTTGTGAATCTGTAACAGCTTGATGGTCATGACGCTGTGATTGATCGTTCCAATATTTCCTCGAGCGACGACGAGGACGCTTAGGCCGAGCAAGGTGATCAGGTCAAGAACGTAAAATTCCTTGGTGATGGGGACCATGATTCCTCCAATGCCTTCCACTAGGAGGATGTCGTGTTGTGCGTGCAGAGCATCGAAAGCTGTTTTTATGTTCTGTATGTCGATGGGTACCTTGTCACGCTCAGCCGCAATTTGGGGAGCAAGGGTATGGTTGAACTGATATGGGCTTACGAGGTGGCGTGGGTCGGAAACCTTCGCGGCGAGCATCAGGCGGTCAGTATCATTTGGATGTACGTTTGCTCCGGTAAGAACCGGTTTCATGACACCAACATCGTGCCCTTGGGCGCGCAGTTTTGTCGCTAGCGCACAGGCCACTGCAGTTTTTCCAACACCAGTGTCCGTGCCGGTTATGAAAAGTCCATGTCCCAATACAGTCTAACGGAATGCTCCGCGGCGATAGAGTCTCCAGAATACGACCCAGCCAACGAGGAGAGGATGTTTGCGCAGTCGTGGCGTAACCTCCACAGTAATTCCAGAGTGCCGTTCTACTTTCCAAAGGATATAGTCGACTCCGCCATGAAAGGTAAAGAGTCCTTTAAGCAGTCGAAGTAGGGAGAGGATTTTGCCTTGCAGTTTTCTGATCGTCCATGCCAATTTGTTCTTGGATCGAACGCTCTGTGGGATCGTGGCATGGTAATGGGTGTGAGAGGCAGTTGTGTGTTGTGTGACGTGAAAGGGCATTGTCATAAGGCAGGCTTGTGTCACGCGCTCATAGTAGACAGAGGCCGCATCGAAAAGACGTGAAATGCTCCCTAGTCGTTCTGAGCGTAGTTCAGCTTGATAGCTAAGGGAGAGTCCCTTTTGCCAAATGTCTCGTGCCTCAAAATTACGTGGCATATATGGCAGTGTTCTAGCCATAAGTGTCATGACCGCTTGTGCCATTGCCATCTGCACAGTTTTTTTCACTTGATGGTCGCGAGCAAACACGAGTTCTGTGGGCTGGGCAAATCGGCCCCAGAAATACGAATGAAACCATTGCATGGTCGTACAACGTTGAAAATCTGACAGCGACACTATGGAATATTTCGCACGAATCGTTTTGTCACCCAATGGGAATTCTAGATAGTAGACATTAGGTGGAAGGAGCTTGTTTAGTATGGCTTGGAGCCGTACGCCATGTATGGATGTGTACTGATCGACAAGGACATAGAGATCAATGAGGCCACTGTCGGTTGATTGTCGCAAACAGGACCCGTAAAAGATGATTGCTTGGACCGCGTGGCCATAACGTGTGAGGATCTGATCAATGGCACATTGGGTTGCTGGAAGAATGGCATGTGTCTGCTGCTCACTGATGATTGTGGTAAGAGTATGCGGAATGGTCATGGTCGGTTTTCTATATGCGGATGAAAGATGCGTGTCCTCCGCTCTCAACGACGACCTGATGGGAGTCACCGTTGATGCCGAAAAGTTCGCCGTCAAGTGTGAATGGACACTCTAGTTGCAGACAAACGCGTTCCACATTATGGCTAATATAGCCGTGTTCAGGTATTCCATATGGGTGCTTGCGGCCGCGTAGTAATGCCGGGAGTGTGCGACACATGTACTTGGGGTTTGCGCGAAGAACGGTGTAATGCAACGGAGCGATTTCCCTTCCCCAATACGGACGTAAGCCGGCAAAGAGTCTCTCCAATGTACTCACTATCACAATAAGACATTCGTACTGTGTTGTCGGGGATTGGTTGACGCTTGTGGAAATACGTGTCGGTGTGACGTAGCTAGATCGTTTGCGTAGCAGGGATGCGAGCAGCATCGCCGTTGCGAGTCCAGCAGCAATTTCCCCCCGAAGGCCAAGGGAGTGAATCCTAGTTCGACAAAATTCAATGCCCTGAGTAATGCCTCCTGTTCCGAAGAACATGCCGAAGAGTGGTTCTTGTGCATGCGCTGTGTGAATACGAAGCACTGGTCGGCGTATGATCTCAGAGTGAGGTGTGCTGTGGTGTGTGGCCTTTGCCCAGGCACACAGTTTTCTCATCGCCGAAACACGAGAACCACACAGTCCAACATCTCCAGCAATCATGCTTGTGGTTCCTGCTCGGAGTACACTGAGTAGGGGATGGAATTGGAATGGCAATTTCCGGAATAATGAGGTGAGTACTGCTTGGATGGTTCCATCACCGCCGTTAATCGCGACCAGATTGATTCCTCGTTCAGCAAAGTCTGACAGAGCGGCGGAAATGTCTTCCGGTGTGTTGACTTCGCGATGTGGAATCTGCGGGAATTCCTTCTGGATTGTGTAGATGGCGCCAAGACCATTTCGATTCCCGCCGCTTAGAGGGTTATTAAGCACCCCAAGGCGCATTGTTTTGACTACTGGCGTTGGACGTGAAATCGTTGCTGAATAAACGGTTGCGGAGCGGTCAGGCCCGTCAAGGACGGCTTCGTGTAACAGATCATTCATTTTGGCCAGTAGCCGACGCTGATGTCACTTGAGTTGAGGGTTGCGTGGTAAATAATCTGATGGCAAGTGATTGGTCTGTCGAGATATCATCGAGCGTGGCAAACCAGGCATGAAGTGTGCCTGTGGTTAGGCGCGTGTAGGTCGCGAGAGCAAAACGCACTAGAAGGACCAGGGTCGAGATGATCGTCAGTAACGCGACAGCAACGAGGCCGATGTCAGGTCGCCCAATGAGAGACGCACTTGTCAGAAGGATGAGGTTTGGATTTCGGCGTGCAGTGATGAGGCGATGATACGAATCAATTTGACGCCAGCAGAATATTCCAAATGCTCCTAACCATAATTGGAATGAGCCTTCGATTAAGCGTCCGACAACGTATCCACCAACGATCAATCCTAACACTGTTTTCAGCGAAAGCCATGATGCCTCTGGGATAAATGCACTGAGTCCAAGCCCCCATGCGAGATACCATAACGGTGGATGAATCAGATCAATGCCATGATCGAATAGATGCCCTATCCGACTTGATGTGACGGTAACACGTGCAAGCTTTCCATCGACGGTGTCGAGGAATGTCATCAGCCATCCGGTCATGAGGCCCCAGCCATAATGTCCGTTAAGAAACAACCATCCAGTGATTATCACCAAGACAAGGCTTGTGATCGTGACATGATTCGGCCGGATTCCATGCTGGACGCATATTAGGGTTGCCCATTGGGCGGGATATGGCCATATCCATTTGGTGACAAGATCTGTGATGCCTTTGTAGGCTCCAGAAAAGAGTTTTTTCTCCAATGCGGCCTGATGTTCCAAAGTAATGGGGAGTACAAAGGGAGGGTCTGACTTTTTGAGTTGTGCGTGATATGCCGATGTCAATGTCTCAGGTGTCCGCGTATGGATGCGTGGTAGTATATCGGGTCGCATGGTGCCGTTTAATACGTCGCGAGCACCGTCTTTCAAGTGTGATGGAACATGTGCTGCAACGATAGATGCTCGATTCTCACAGCAGATTTCAAGCATCACATTTGGAGTATGGATGAGAGAGTTGAGGACGCGGGAATCAAACACGTAATCGCCGCGAATGAGAAGCAGCGAGCTGTCTGTCGGAATTGTCTCGAGGTCATCAATCACCGTTGCATTTCCAACTTCTTGGAGCATGCGCTTCAATCGCTCGTGGGAGGAGAGTCCCCAGAGTAGAACCGGCGAATTTCCAACGATATGTACAAATATTGTCATAATTTTAGCTTAAAGAACGTCTGAGTGAGGATTTGGTAGTGCTTAATCCTCACCAACCGAATACTCCTAGACAAAAAAGGTGGAAACCGACGTATTGTATATCACGACTCATCGTCGGTAAAGGTTGATGGGCGCTCCTGACAACGTGATGCGATGACAGAGACATTTACCATTGCACAACTTTCCGATCCTCATCTGTCGTCACTCGACAATGTCAGGGCGCGGGATTTGCTCAGTAAGCGTGTGTTAGGGTATCTCTCATGGCGCCTGAATCGGCGCGCCAAATATCGACCGGAAATTCTTGCCGAGCTCGTGCGGGACTTAAAATCTCAGCAACCAGATCATACTGTGGTTACTGGTGATTTAACTCATATAGGGTTGCCACAGGAGTTTCAGGAGGCAAAAGATTGGCTTGATGCTCTTGGGATGCCGTCTGAGGTCACCATCATTCCAGGAAACCATGATGCGTATGTTGAGGCAGACTGGGACAGTACGCTTGCATTGTGGATTCCCTATATGGGCTCAGATATTGCGGGAGTCGCTGGAGGTTGTGAACGCCAAGCATGTTTTCCTAGCTTGCGGGTTCGTGATTCGGTTGCCTTCATCGGGCTATCGACCGCACACCCATCTGCACCATTTCTTGCCACTGGAAGCATTGGCCACTCCCAACTACAGGCTCTCGAACGGGTTCTCGTTGAAACTGGGGAACGTCGTCTTTTTCGTATCATCTTGCTCCATCATCCACCGATTCCGGGTACGGTGCCATGGCGGAAGCAACTTACCGATCATGCATCTTTTCGTTCAGTTGTGGCACGTTGCGGTGCAGAGTTAGTCTTGCATGGACATGCACATTGCACATCAATACGGCAGATAGTAGCCCAGGGTCGCATCGTTCCAGCAATTGGTGTACCTGCTGCTTCAGCGAGAAGCCATCATCCGGATCGCGGGGCGCAATACCACCTATATCGCCTCACTCGCCAGGTATCGACGTGGAGTATACAACTCTCGGTTCGGGGTTATTCTCCAGCAGAACAACGTTTTATGGAGTTGGGTACTCCTATAGCGCTTGAACAGTCTCTAAATTTTGCGTAATAGCACCATCGTAACGCCTAGAACGGCGGCAATTGGCGTCATGGTGATTACCGCGGGATGTAGTTCAAGGAGCAGTCCGATATTGCCCGCAATTTGGTTGCCCAGATGGAACACGATGCCTACCATCGCCCCGACCATAATTCTCCGACCTGCGGTGACAACGCGTAAAGGCCCAAACACAAACGGGATTGCCATCACGATCATCGCACTGGTAGCTATGGGCATGCTGGCTTTTTTCCAGAGCGCGAGGTTGTGTTGATCTGCGTTCTGGCCGTGTTTCTTGAGGTATTGCACGTATTGATAGAGCTCGGATGGAGAAAGACTCTCAGGAGGAAGAAGGAGAATGTTGATCTGTTCCGGACTCAGGAGATTCTCCCGATGGATAGTTGTGTGGTGTTGGACCGTGATGTTTTCTTGTTTGATATATGTTTGGGTGATATCCGTGAGTGCCCATTTGTTATTACGTTGAATATTTGCTTTTCGAGCTTGCGTGAAGGTATGCAAATGTCCATGTTCGTTGAATTCATATATATCAATGTCGGCAGGGACTCTGCCGTGTTGGATGTGCCTAATATTGATAAAATTTCTCCCGTTACGAAACCAAAATCCTTGTTCGGTTCGTAGTGTGTCGGTTCCTGATATCAGGACAGAGTGACGGGTTTGCGAGAGTTGTTCGAGTGGAGGCGCGATGACGAATTCAAGTATGAGTATCGCAAGGATGAACACGAACCCAGTTTTCAAGGTTGAGAGTGAAATGCGCCTAGCCGATACGCCGCAGGCTTGCATGGCCAAGAGCTCGTTGCTGCTAGCGAGTCGTCCGAGTGCGATGACGCTACCCAGCAAGGCTGTGATGGGTGCGAGTTCGATGATTCGTCGCGGTAGAGTGAGTAGTATGGCGAGACACGCGTCGCCCAATCTGTATTGGCCGGTTCCTACATTATCTAACGCTTCTACGAAGGCAAAGAAGCTGAATACCGAGAGTAAGATGAGCAGAACAAGAAGATATCCTTTGCTAACGTGTATTCCAATGTAACGATTAAGTGTTCTCATCGGAGTTGTGCTTCCCGAGGTGAAAGTAAAAACCATAGGACGACTGTGCAAGCAAGCAAGGTGTTTACCCACCAGATTCCAGGTATGGGACCGATAACCCCTTGCTCAACCCAATTTCTGGCGATTGCACTCAGGTTGTAATAGACAGCAAAGATGATGACTGCAGTCAGCATCTTTGCGTACTTTCCTTGTCGAGGGGACGTTTGACTTAACGGAATGCCGAGTAGTCCAAGGAGAATGGTCGAAATAGCAGTTGAGATACGCCACTGAAATTCGGCGACATCATAAGGAGCTGTCGAGCTGGCGAGTTGCAGGGTTGGCGCGGCTTTGCGTTTGTATTCTGGTTTGGGCTCCTTTTTCTTCAGCCGTGTGGTCATGGTACCAAAGCGAATCATACGGTCTCGTGATCCGTCGCGCGAGAGTGTGTATTTGTGACCATCGACGAAGACGATAGTTTTTTCACCCGTCACGTGATCGGTCTCTTGATGGGCGCGTTTGGCAAAAATTGCTTGTACGACATTGTTTCGTTCAGTTAGTGTAAAGACACCGTTATTCGATGTCTTGGAGTCATTACGATGGTCAATAAAGACAACCCGGTTCCCATGTTGTTGTTCGTAGAAATGGCCAGAACGTATTTGGGAAAAGTCAAAGTTGGTTTCCGCTTGGGCGGTGATGAGATAGCTCTTCTCATATGCCCATGGACGGACAAAAAGTGATAAAGTTCCCACAAGAATAGCGAGTAGCAGGGAAAACACAAACACGTTTTTCAGCACTGTATTTGGGCTCACACCACACGCGAAGAGTGCTGTCATTTCGGAATCCGTGTGTAGTCGTCCCAACCCTATCACGACGGAAAGATACAGCGTGATGGGTAGGAGGACTTCCAGGGCAATCGTGACTTTTAGAAAGAGCAATGAGATGACGGTGTTTGCCGGAAGAAGTCCTTCAACGACATCGGCAAGATACCGGTCAGATTTATAGCTCACAAAGATAATAATCAGGATTGAGCAGACCGCAAGCAGGGGTTTGATGATTTCGCACGTGAGATAGCGGTTGATAATCACGAGAAATTCTACGAAAGGTCTGGTAGGTTGCGTTCCAACTGTGGACGGCAACTCATGAATAACACGTCAGTTCTCATCCCGCAACCACAATTAGGAAGAAGAGGGATCATCGCAGATGAGGGCTATATTATTAAGTGCGGGCCAGGGACGTCGCCTGCTTCCCCTTACGGAGCGGGT
>PBSN01000015.1 GCA_002726235.1 Nitrospiraceae bacterium | reverse complement strand
TTCACTGCTTTTTTCTTGGCAGCTGGTTTCTTTTTCACTGCTTTTTTCTTGGCAGCTGGTTTCTTTTTCACTGCTTTTTTCTTAGCAGCTGGTTTCTTTTTCACTGGCATTGAGTTCACCTCCTCCTTAAGTTAATGAAAATGACTAAACCCGACTCTCCAAGGGAACGATTTATTCAACAACCACCCTTTCGTATATAGTTTCAGGCCCGCAGGGCTTAGAATTCCTCCCGATATTGCTGACCATCATGCTCACCTAAGTCCCTACGTTCTTGTCCTCTACCAATTCAAAGGTATTCGGCAGAACCTTTCTAAAGCGTTTATCCCGTTTTACCGCGGTAGCAATTGACGTCACCGGCGTTTTCCCTCTGATGTGGATTCCCCCCTCCAGCAATCGCTGATAGAGATCCTTGGCGTGCATTGGTTTGCGCGTTTCGGACAGAATTTTGTAAGTCGCATCGGGGATATTCAAACGAGAAAATCGGCTTCGTCCAAGAAGAATGTCCCGGGCTTGATCCTCGGCATCTGAGCCCGAAATGGCAGGCGAGTTGTTCGCCACATCCTCGGTCGTGATTTGGGTGGACAAACTTGCCAGTTTGGCTTTATCCACTTCGACTCTGTAGAGGGTTTCTGCTACTTCTAAGTACTTTTGTATCGTTTCGACCTGATCGGAGAGTTTTTCTCGCTTTTTCTCAACATCTTTCAAGCGAGTTCGATAATTCTTGATTCTCTGCTCAAGGCCAACAATAATATCTTTAAACTCTTCCGCCATTCGCCCACACTCTCCAGCAACAATACAGCAACCCTTCCTAGCAACACCATTAGGAAGCGTGCGTGTTATATCATCATGCACGCACGCTGTCAATAAAAACTTTAAACATAACAATCAATAATTGTCACTGCTTTTTGCTTTAAATTAAATCAAGTGGCATACATTGAAATAAAAACTGCTTCTGGAACATTAAAGCATGAGCTGAAGCACGCATTGTCCATGCAGAGACCCGGTCCAATGTTCGGGTGATTTTGGCTTATTTTGTAATTGGCAAGCAATCTGATATTCTCCCCCATCAGCCCTCTTGACCAGCTTTCTTCCCCAAATCTCCCATGTCCCATCTAGAAATGGTTTTGCTGGGGAGGCTGTTTCCATCATCACTGTCAAATGACCATCGCCTGTAGGCATTTGTGGTTCCGAAAAAGCTTCCCCAGCATCCACAACGCGTCGAAAATTGCGTGGATCCCATCTTCATAAGCATCAGCCATCCATTCAAATTGTGTGATTTTTCACCATCTCACGAAAACTTGTATAGCTAATCATCTCAAAACGTCTATACTGCGTTTGAGATGCATTCTCGTCAGGTCGAGGATCGTGGGGCAAATGCGCCACCGCCCTTTTGTCACTGAACATCTCTTTCCCCTTGACCTCCTGCAGCGCTTACGTTACATCTGACGGCTGAGGGGATGCGCCTGTAGCTCAGTAGGATAGAGCATCGGACTTCTAATCCGGTTGTCGCAGGTTCGATTCCTGCCAGGCGCGCCAATCATTTCAATCACTTACGTCACCTCACACAATTTTCAATTCTTCAAGAGTCCGGTTTTTGGTACGGTTAGCCAGAACTACGCCATGCAACATCAGACAACAATAATCAACGAAACAGTGCGCTGGTAAGGACTTGAGAGTATCCTACGTAGTCTTACGTAGGGTGGTGTAGTGTGGCGTTACAAGGGTGGACCGAACTTCTAATCCAGTTGTCGCAGGTTCGATTCCTGCCAGAGCATCCCGCATCACTCATTTGAAGACCAGATCCCTGCAATCTTAACCACACTCTCCGCTTTGCTTCTTGCGCATGACTATGTAGTATGAGATTGCATTCTTCCCGTGGTATAAGATCCGCCGATAGTGTCAATACTTGGAAGCAAACCTTGACTTCGCACTCCCACACTTCACCATGGCTCGTGCGCTGATTTCGCCACAAGACCGCCTAATCGTTGCTCTTGATGTGACGAAGAGGAACGAGGCATTTCGGCTTATTGAGAAACTTGATGGGCTTGTCTCGTTTTACAAGGTTGGGTGGGCTTTATTTTTTGCAGAAGGTCCAGCAATAGTATCCGAAATCATGCAGCGTGGACTTACGGTGTTCCTTGACCTTAAAATTCCCGACGATATCCCGGACCAAATCAGACGGACGATCTCCTATGCGACTGGAGCTGGCGTTCGCTTTGTCACCATGAGTGCAATGGGAACGACCCTGAGAGTTGCAAAGGAGGCAAAGGGAGAATCGCGGCTACAACTCCTTTCCGTCACGGTTCTCACCAGTCTCAATGAGCAGGACTTGCATACACTCGGTATGATTGGCCCCGATAGACCACAGCGCACACTTGACGATTTTATCGTGTGGAAAGCGAAATACAGTCTCGCTCATGGAAGTGACGGCTTGATTTGTTCAGGTGACAGTGTGGCAATGCTACGGGATCATGTTGGAAAAGATCCCATCATCGTTTGTCCAGGAATTCGTCCACAAGGAGTTGATCACGATGATCAAAAGCGTGTTGTATCTCCTGCTGAGGCTATAAAAAATGGCGCGGATTATCTGGTCGTTGGACGGCCAATCAAAAATGCGCACGATCCACGAGCGATTGCTGCAAACATTTGTGAAGACATTGACCACGCGCTGGGATAGTCTGTTTTAGACCTTGAGCAGGTTCAAGGAACTTCAGGGACAGTTTTAGATTTTTTTGCCGTTTCCTCCCATAAAGCTGAATAGCTACAATAGACCGAGATGGTTATCGGCATCCCCAAAGAACGAAAAATTGATGAATATCGTGTCGGGATCACTCCGGAAGGAGTAGGCCTACTTGTCAGCGATGGGCATCAAGTACTCGTTGAACAGTCTGCAGGTATCGGGAGCGGGATTTCAGACCATCAATACACGACGGCAGGCGCAGTCATCATGATGTCAGAAGAACAGCTCTTTGAGCAAGCGGAATTGGTCGTGAAGGTGAAGGAGCCAACACTCGCGGAATGCCGCCTATTGCGTCAGCGGCAAATTCTTTTCAGCTACCTTCACCTAGCAACGCACCGCGATGTGATGGATGCACTACTCGAAAAAAATATTTCCGCCATCGGATATGAAACAGTTCAGTTGCCTGATGGAAGTCTCCCATTGTTGATCCCGATGAGTGAAATCGCGGGACGCCTCTCCGTGCAAATCGGAGCAAGTTTTCTTCAGAAGCAGCACGGCGGGAAAGGCTGTCTGCTCTCCGGCGCTTCGGGTGCCTCACCAGGACATGTGGCCATTCTCGGTAGTGGTGTCGTCGGAAGTAATGCGGCAATGATCGCAATAGGCCTTGGCGCACGTGTAACGATTTTGGGAGAAGATCATCGCCAGCTCCAGCGACACCAAGATCGATATGGTGATCAAGTAACTACGCTTATAGCGAACACCGCAATTGTGCAGGATACACTGTGTGATACTGACCTCGCTATCGGCGCTGTCCACGTGGTGGGATCACGAACTCCACTGCTGGTAACACAGGAGATGGTTTCACTAATGACACCCGGATCGGTCATTGTAGATGTGTCTGTTGATCAAGGAGGATGTTTTGAAACGTCGCAGCCGACAACACACCGCGATCCTGTGTTCGATGTAGGGGGTATCTTGCACTATGGTGTCACGAACATGCCTGGTGTTGTGCCACAGACATCAACTCGAGCACTCACGCATGCCTCACTTCCGATGATTCGTAGAGTGGGAAAACTTGGCCTTCAGCAAACAATCAATAAAGATCCTGCCGTTGCATCAGGACTGAATCTCTTCGATGGCAGTGTGTATTGTCGTGGCGTAGCGGAAACTTTCGGCATGGAATGGCAAACTCTCGCAAACATCAATGCGTGAGGACATAAATAGGGATTGCCAGTCATACCATACTAATTGTGAGAGTAGACGAGAGGAGACTCTGTCGGTATGAAAGAATGTGATACGCCAACTTTCCGTCTCGCAACTGAGCAGTTCGAACACGCTGCGGATATGTTGAAACTTGATTCCAACCTCCGTGAGCGACTAAGGCTTCCGCAACGCGCAGTCGTCGTGTCAATTCCCACACGGATGGATGATGGCAGCGTCCAAGTGTTCACCGGTTATCGCGTACAACACGATAGCGCTTTAGGACCGACCAAAGGCGGCATTCGCTATCATCCCGATGTAAACCTTGGAGAGGTTGCCGCATTGGCCATGTGGATGACTTGGAAGTGCGCGTTGGTGAATCTTCCCTATGGTGGGGCAAAAGGCGGAGTGAGATGTAATCCACGAACGATGTCTCGAAACGAACTCCAACGCATGACCCGACGTTATACGTCAGAGTTTGTGTCGGTCATTGGTCCTGACAAGGACATTCCGGCTCCTGATGTGGGAACAAATGCTCAGACTATGGCATGGATGATGGACACCTACAGCCAGCAGCGCGGCTATGCCGTTCCCGGAGTGGTCACCGGAAAGCCCATTGTGATTGGCGGAAGCCGTGGACGCGAGGAAGCGACTGGCCTCGGTGTTGTTACTGTCGCCCTCGAGGCTCTGGACATGCTCAAGGTTCCAGTCGAAGATGCCACGGTCGTGGTGCAAGGATTTGGCAATGTTGGGTTTCATGCTGCTAGAACGTTTCACGAAAAGGGAGCCAAAGTAGTCGCTGTCAGTCAATCCACGGGGGGAATTTACAATACGGATGGACTGGATATTCACGCGCTTATGCGACATCAATCAGAAGGACGCCTCTTGGAAACATTCCCAAACACAACACCTGTGACAAACCAGGAATTGCTTGAACTGGACTGTACAGTTCTAGTTCCCGCGGCGCTTTCCGAGCAAATCACAAAGAAGAACGTGCGGCACATCAAATGCAAGATCCTTGTAGAAGCTGCGAATGGGCCAACGACCCTCGAAGCCGATCTGATTTTGGAAAAAAAGGGAGTAATGGTGATTCCCGACATTCTCGCGAACTCGGGTGGAGTCATCGTCTCATATTTTGAATGGGTACAGGATGTGCAGAAGTACTTTTGGGAAGAGCAAGATATTCGCGAACGGCTTCATCGCATCCTAAAGTCAGCCTTTCATCGAACTATGGAATTTTCAAGAAATAACGGCATCAGCATGAGGACAGCCGCCCTGATGCGTGGAATTGATACCGTCGCGCAAGCCCATTTGGCAAGAGGTTTGTACCCTTAACAGAATGGCGAAAAGCTCGCCAACGGCGTTTTCGCCTTACTCATCGGCGCAATGTGCGACAGGGGCATGCGATCGTTACGTCACATGCTCCGGCCAGAGACGATTACCGGACGCATGCTACCTCCTCACCAGAATTAGCACCGTTACACTGACGAGTTGAATGCACGAACCGTTTTCTTGCCCGCTTTCCTCATCGCAACCGCATGATGACATCAAAACACATACGCTCTTATGACGCCTACGAACACCCTGCGCTAACTTCGTGACAATCGTCACATCTCAGACAAGTTCCGGTTCTGACCATCTTAAAAAGCCCGCAGTTAGAACAGGGATCACCTTCGTACCCTTTCATCCGTGCTTCTTGTATTTCGGCGGTAGCCGTCACCATCTTCTGCGCACCTTTCAGCATTGTACGGACAGCACCATTGCCGTTCTCATGACCATTGCCGTTCTCATGACCATTGCCGTTCTCATGACCATTGCCGTTCCCATGATCAACCCGACTCCGTGCTGGAAAGAGATGTGTGCTAATAGACGCAGCAGCAAGTTCATGCTTATCTGGCAAGACTTCATCGAGACATTCCGGATCTTTCTTTACGGAATCCACGCGGAGGTCGTCTTCAACCACTTGCGCGAGATCTTCCCGTCCGAGATAGGTGATTGCCAGCTCTCGGAAAATATAATCGATTAGCGAAGTGCTCATTTTGATATGGTCGTTCATTCTTACGGGTCCACTTGGTTCAAAACGAGTGAACACGAAGGCGTCGACAAATCGCTCCAGCGGCACACCGTGCTGAAGGCCGAGTGACACTGCAATGGCAAAACAATTCATTAGGCTCCGAAACGCAGCGCCTTCTTTATGCATATCGAGGAATATTTCACCTATAGTGCCATCCTCGTACTCACCGGTTCTAAGATACAACTTGTGTCCTCCGATGATCGCTTTCTGGGTGTAGCCAGATCTTCGTCCGGGCAATGGCCGTCGTTTCGCCAAATACCTCACCAAGATTCGGTGACTGAGATCTTCCACCACAGATGCGGCAACCGGCGTTGCCTTAAGGTCGGCACCGAACTCTTCCAGTTCATCCACATTAATTGACGCACTCAGCGGCTGGCTGAGCTTCGACCCGTCCCGATAGAGCGCAACCGCTTTAAGCATGCTCCGCCATGCCAAGATATATGATGCCATGACATCCTCAACCGTAGCCTCAGCGGGTAAATTAATCGTTTTGCTTATCGCCCCACTGATAAATGGTTGCGCGGCTGCCATCACCTGAATATGGGCCGCCACCGCAAGAAACCGCTTCCCTATACGTCCACATCTGTTCGCACAGTCAAAGACCGATAGGTGTTCTAGCTTAAGATGAGGTGCGCCTTCGACAGTCATGGTGCCGCTGCAATAGTCATTTGCCGCATCGATCTGAGCTTGGGTGAATCCGAGCGCTTTCAATAAATTGAAGCGTGGCTTTCCAATTTGTTCGCTAGTGATCCCAAGGTGTTCTCGGCAAAACTCCTCACCAAGCGTTAAAGGATTCAGCGCAAAGGAAATGTCAAATGCCTGTCCCAGCAAAGCTTCAAGACGATCAATAGCGGTACTGTCAAACCCTTTCTCTGTCAGTGTCTCATGATTGATTTCCGGAGCATCCTCGAGGGTCCCATGTCCGATAGCATAGGTGACGATATCTTGGATTTCGACCTCCGAGTACCCGAGGCGTGCCAATGCTAGGGGCAGGCTTTGATTGATTATTTTAAAGTATCCCCCTCCCGCGAGTTTCTTAAACTTCACCAGCGCGAAATCCGGCTCGATACCAGTGGTGTCACAGTCCATCACCAAACCTATCGTTCCAGTCGGTGCGATACACGTTGTCTGCGCATTACGGTACCCATGAGCCTTGCCCAATTCCAACGCACGATCCCAGGCGTCACGTGCGGCTGTTACCAGCTCTGGAGGACAATGTTCAACATCAAGACCTTTCGGCACAATACCGAGACCCTCGTATTCTTCGGGTGCACCATCATAGGCCGCATGACGATGGTTACGAATTACTCGCAACATATGCTCTCTGTTCTTTGCAAATCCCGCAAAGGGCCCAAGCTCCGCAGCTATTTCCGCTGATGTAGCATACGATTCACCTGTAAGAATCGCGGTAATTCCTCCGCAAATCGCAAGCGACTCAACTGAATCATACGAAATGCCTTGGCGCATCAACATCGATCCGAGATTCGCATATCCCAACCCAAGGGTGCGAAACGCATAGCTCTTCTCGGCAATGGCCCGGCTCGGAAACGACGCCATGAACACACTAATCTCAAGCACAATGGTCCAAATCCGAACAGCATGCTTGAAGCTATCGATATCAAACGATCCATCGGCTTTTACAAATTTTCCAAGATTTAGCGATGCAAGATTACATGCGGTATCATCAAGAAACATATATTCTGAACAAGGATTCGAGGCGTTGATACGCCCGTCTTCTGGACAGGTATGCCAGTCATTAATCGTTGTGTCATATTGGATTCCTGGATCTGCACAAATCCACGCAGCCCATGAAATGCGGTCCCACAATTCTCGCGCCTTGACGGTTTTTGCCACCGTCCCATCGGTCCGCTGTCGCAACGTCCAATCGCCATCTTTTTCAAGCTCATGGAAAAATTCATTGGGCACGCGAATACTGTTATTTGAATTTTGCCCAGCGACGGTCTGATACGCGTTGCTGTCCCAGTTCGTGTCATATTCATGAAACACAAAATGGGTAAACCCTTCTCGCGCATAGACGAACATGCGCTGAATGTAAGCATCAGGGACATTCTCTCGCCGTGCCGCTTGCACTGCGTGCCTGAGAACCTGATTTTCCTTCACATCCGTTTTAACTTGTGGATGGCCATTCCCATTTTTGACATAGCACGCCTGCAACACTTCGTTGAGCATGCGCGCGCAAATCTTTGACCCGGTGACCATTGCTGCAACTTTTTGTTCTTCGACGACCTTCCAGTCGATAAACTCCTCGATATCAGGATGGTCAAGATCCAAGCACACCATCTTCGCGGCACGTCGAGTGGTCCCACCAGATTTGATGGCCCCGGCGGCACGATCGCCGATCTTTAGGAACGACATGAGTCCAGAAGACTTCCCGCCTCCCGATAACTGCTCTCCGTTCCCTCGAAGATTTGAGAAATTGGTTCCCGTACCCGATCCGTACTTAAACAGGCGAGCTTCCCGAACCCATAAATCCATGATCCCGCCGTCATTGACCAAATCATCGTTGATTGACTGGATAAAGCAGGCGTGTACTTGAGGACGCTCATAGGCGTTCTCCGTCTTTTGAACCTTGCCACTTTTCGGGTCTACATAAAAATGCCCCTGAGACGGGCCAACGAGGCCATAGGCATAGTTGAGGCCGGTGTTAAACCACTGCGGCGAATTTGGTGCAGCCATCTGAGTCGCTAGCATGTAACAGACTTCGTCATAAAAAGCATTGGCATCCGTGTCGGCCTGAAAGTACCCTCCGTCCTTTCCCCACTGGGTCCAACACCCGGCAAGCCTATGGAACACCTGGCGAGCATCATGTTCACCACCCAACACAGGTTTACCATCTGATTCCTTCTCCAAGGTCCCATTCGTGTGCGCCTGGGAAACGCCTGCTTTGCGAAAATATTTTTGCGCGAGGATATCAACTGCGAGCTGAGACCAGTCTTCGGGTACATCTACTTGATCCATGTGAAAGACAACGGACCCATCAGGATTCCGGATCTCTGAGAAGCGCTTGATAAACTGAATGTCTTTGTAGGGGCTAGCTCCAGCTTGCGTAAATCGTCTTTGGATCCTCATATACACCCTCCACAACCACGGATTGACTTCTCGGAATTACGGCAAAAACCCTGCAAACCTGATCCACGTAGAATAAAGCAAGCAACACTAAATATCCAGTACTTTATTGCATTAAATACTATATACTGTTGTTTTCCTGTTGATAACAATGTACTTTCCTGTGGAAATTCCCGCATCGTCTGTTGAGAGCGCTGTGAATAAAAATGATGACATTCCCGCAATAGCCTATATTGGCCAATAGTTGGGTCATAACCAGATGCATGGATAAATCTGTATGGAGAATTTTAGGATGGCTTTGTGTTCGAAAAAGAAACCGGGCGCCTTACGCAGGGATATCACAAGACACACGAACGATATTTAGGAAAGCATTTTCTACGAATCACTGCCGATTCGCACGGCGGACTTTACAGAGTTGACTCAAGAACTTATCGGAGCGGGCCTTGAAGTGACCGATGCAAAATGTACAAAGGCTGAATGGAAGTTAATACCCGTGAAGACTATCAGCGTACGCAGACGCTGGTGTGTAAAGCACTGCAGTGCACTATGAAGGTGCAACCGGTTCAGTGCCTAGCCAGGAGCACGCAACATAGACCCATTCAACCAGCCCGCCGCTTCATCAACCATTTCAAGCGACGCCGGTTGGCCTCACGCTCCTTCTTTTTTTTCCGCATGCTGGGCTTCTCGTAAAATCGCCGTCGCTTAAGCTCTCGAAAGAGCCCCTCCCCAGCAAGCTTCTTTTTCACAATTTTCAGTGCCTTCTCGACATTGTTATTGAATACTCGAATTTCCATTAGTACGGTTGCCCTCCTACCTACGCGCTAAGTTATGCCGATCTATAACTCCTCATGGTGTTTCCTCAAAACATCATTAGGAGCTACGCAGACTTTGCATCTGTATCTTGAATTGGAATTAAAGCTCCTTGTCCAGACCCTGAGATGGTCTCCTCCGTGATGATGCACTCTTTGATGTCCGTACGCGACGGAAGATCGTACATTAAATCCAGCAGTGCCTCCTCCATAATTGCTCGAAGTCCTCGTGCACCCGTCTTTTGCGCGTACCCTTTCTTGGCAATGGCCGCAAGTGCACTGTCGGTAAATTTTAGCCGCACTTTCTCAAATGAAAACAGCTTTTCGTATTGCTTGGTCAGGGCATTGCGAGGCTCGCGAAGAATTCTTATGAAGGCTTTTTCGTCCAGCTCGTCAAGCGTCGCAATGACCGGAAGCCGTCCAACGAATTCCGGAATGAGTCCGTAGTTTAGCAAGTCTTCGGGTTGAATTTTCTGTAATACATTTCCGGCATCCTGATCCTTGGATCCGCTCACGTTGGCCCCGAACCCCATTGTTTTCTGATTCATGCGCTGGCTAATCACATCGTCGATACCGACAAACGCACCACCGCAAATGAATAGGATATGTGATGTATCAACCTGAATAAATTCCTGATGCGGGTGCTTGCGCCCTCCCTGTGGAGGGACATTCGCAACTGTACCCTCGATCAACTTGAGCAACGCCTGCTGGACGCCTTCCCCAGATACATCCCGTGTAATCGATGGACTGTCATTTTTTCGGCTGATTTTGTCAATCTCATCAACGTAGACGATCCCGCGTTCTGCGCGCTCGACATCGTAATCCGCTGCTTGAAGGAGTTTCAGAATGATGTTTTCGACATCGTCCCCGACATATCCAGCCTCAGTCAGCGTCGTGGCGTCAGCGATGGTAAAGGGAACATCAAGAATGCGCGCAAGGGTTTGTGCGAGTAACGTCTTTCCACTTCCAGTGGGTCCGAGAATGAGGATATTCCCCTTGTGAAGCTCGACCTCATCAGTCATGCTCGCTGCAACTCGCTTGTAGTGATTGTGGACTGCAACCGAGAGGATCTTCTTGGCTCGGTCTTGCCCGATGACATATTGGTCGAGAACCGTGCGAATTTCGGCTGGTTTAATCAGCCGTCCGGCAATCGCCTCTCGCTCTTCCTCGCACTCCTCTGCGATGATATCGTTGCATAAGTCGACGCATTCGTCGCAAATGTACACCACGGGTCCGGCAATAAGCTTATGGACATCATCCCGCCCCTTGCCGCAAAAGGAACATCGGAGCTGCCCCTGTCCCTTGTCTGCTTTTGCCATATGGGTCCTTCCTACGACTCGCTCTTCCGCTCTTCACTTATGCGTAAAATAACTTCATCAATCAGGCCATATGCCAAACATTCTTCTCCCGTCATGAAATAATCACGCTCGGTATCCGCACGGATTTTTTCAATCGATTGTCCTGTATGGCAGACAAGGATTTCGTTCAGCCGTTGACGCATCTTTAAAATCTCTTTGGCCTGAATATCGATATCAGTGGCTTGCCCCGAAAAGCCTCCCATGGGTTGATGAATCATGATTCGTGCATTCGGTAAGGCAAACCTCTTTCCCGCTGTCCCGGCCGCAAGGAGTAAGGCTCCCATGCTTGATGCTTGCCCCACGCATATTGACGAGATCGGAGACTTGATATATTGCATGGTGTCATAAATCGCAAGCCCCGCAGTGACCATGCCGCCTGGAGAGTTGATATAGATGCTGATATCTTTTTCAGGGCCTTCGGCTTCCAAGAACAATAATTGGGCAATGACGAGATTTGAGACGTTATCATCAATCGGCTCACCGATAAAAACAATTCGGTCTTTCAGCAACCGAGAGTAAATATCGTACGCACGCTCTCCGCGACTGGAATGTTCGATGACCATTGGAATTAGCATTCGGAGTGCTCCTTATACTCGCTCAGTCTTGAATATGTGCGTTGTCATAGACATGCTGGATGGCTTTTAGATGCAGCAGTCTGGCCTTGAGACGCTCAACCCCACGATCTCCCCCGGCATGGACTTTCCTTTTCACCTCAGCGACGGAGAGTTTCATCTGTTCAGCAAGGCTCCTGTATTCAGTTTCAATTTCGTCATCTGAAAGCGTAAAGCCTTGTTCTTTCGCAATCGCATCAAGAATCAGCCGTGCCTTGACCTGTGCCATGGCCGTTTCCTGAATATTGGCTCTCAGCGTTCGCAATTTGTCCTGCTTCTCCGAACCGTCGTCGTCCCCATGTTCATGTTGATGATCATGCTCAACATGTTGCATAGCGAGCGCCATCTCCTCTTGGAGAAGTGATGGCGGAATATCAAAAGTATGCGTATCGACAAGATGCTTGACAAGCTGATCTTTATATAATTTTTCGGTGTCCCGCTTTAACTGTACTTCTAGCCCCTCACGCACCTTCTGTTTGAGTTCGCCCAACGACGTCAATCCCAGATCAGTCGCAAATTCATCATCAAGCTCAGGCAGCACTGAGGCCTTCACCGCGCGAACGTGAATCGCAAGCGCGACGGGTTTACCGCTCAGGTCAGAATGGGAAGAATCCTTGGGATAAGTGCCAGTCACATCAATCGTATCTCCTTTGCGCTGCGCAGTGAGCTGGGCATCAAGTTCTACTCCCATGTATGAGCTTTTGGAACCGAGGTGGACGAGGACCCCGGTTTGCGTGAGCGCCTCGATTGGCCGACCTCCAACAAAACCGCTAATATCAACACTCACAAAGTCACCCTCTACAGTCTCCCTTTCTTCCGTGACCTCGTGTAGCGTGGCCTGGCGATGCCGAAGAGCATCAAGCGCTTTCTCCTCGTCTTCCGCCGTAATCTTTCGAGTCTCTTTGCTTAGAGGAATCCCATTGATATCATTCATTTTAAAATTGGGCTTAATCTCAATGGTTGTGGTGAACGAGAAAGCCTTATCTGTGTGGATAGACTTATGGTCGATGGATGGAAATTCAACCATAATCGGACTCATTCCGGATTCCTTAACTGCACGGCGGGAATAGTCAGGGACAAGCTTTAGCACAACGTCCTCCGCCACAACGTCGGCGTACTTCCTCTCCAAGAGAGAGTGAGGCGCTTTTCCAGGTCGGAACCCAGGAACGCGAACCCTCTTTCTAAGATCGGTGTAGGCACGGGCAAACTCCTTCTTGACATCTTCCTCGGAAACCTCGATGGTGAGCGTACGCCTCACCGAGCTAATTTCACCTACCTCGACCTTCATCAACTCTCCAAATGGATCCCAATACGACGTGTGAGAACTGGTGCGAGAGGAGGGACTCGAACCCTCACGGTTCCCCACAAGATCCTAAATCTTGCGCGTCTGCCTATTCCGCCACTCTCGCCTCAGGCTCAAGACTGGCAACTAGAACATCTACCGCATGGGAAGACGCAAAGTCAAGCTGGGGGCTCTTTTTCGTGCTCACCTCCACACTTCTTTCCTCCCTATTTCTTTCCTTTTCCTCTACCTCACGCATGAGCCAAAATTGTATCTGTAGCCGCAGGGAAAAAGAGGGTTTTTCGATCTCAACTTGGGGTATTCAGCAAGAGAAAATAGGGGGGTTTTCCTGGTTGACACGCTAAATGGCATAGGGATATGATGCTATCGCTCTGCGTTTTTTCTGAGCCTCTTATGCAGAAGAAGACCCTCGGGATTCTCCTTTCAACCCCCCCAGCTCACAGAAATACCGCTGTTGCGCTTGGACTCCTCCAAGTCGCAGGAGAGAGAAATATCATCGTTTCTCTTTACCTCATTGATGATGGAGTGCATCACCTCTCTACCCCATCATTCTCTGAGTTTCGCTGTCCTCATGTGAAACTATTTGTCTGCGCCTATGGCTGCATGCAACGACAAATCCCCTCTTCATCCACCGATAAAGACATTGTTTTTTGCGGACTCGTCATTCTCTCCAATATTATTCGTGGAACGGATCGCTTCCTTGCTCTCAATTAGCTAAACTCCAATGCTTCACACATGACACCATCCATCTTATTTCTCCTTCGAAGCGATCCCTCTACCACACATCGCTCGATTGAAGGTCTCAGAATTGCACTTTCTTTCCTTGCAAGCGGGCAATCGACAGACATTATCTTACTAAATCACGCCTTATCTCTTCTCTCAAAAGACTTTAACGAAGGGTCTGATAATGATACACTAGAGAAACTTCTCCCTATTTTTCAGGACATGAGAACACCTTTTTATGTTGAAAAGGAGTCTTCCATTCACATAGATTTTGACCCTTCTTTTTCAATCCATCCTGTCTCTCACTCACAAATATCTGACATGATTGCCCGCTCTTCATACTCCATGGCTTTCTAACTATGGTTTTCCAGTGAAGCGCATCCTCTACCTAATCACCAATACGGTTGAACCTCCTCTACAAGCAATCCTGCATTCGCAAAGCGAAAGAGCAGACCTTCGAGTCACGGTAGTCACTGCACAAAAGCTCACAGAAACTATCGTTTCGGCGGACACTCCGATATTTTCACTTTTGTCCCCTGAGAGTCACTCTTTTAATGCATCAGCATCCTCACATTCGCCTCAAATATTAGGATATGATGGCCTTATGGATCTCATTTTTGAAACTGATGAAATTGTTACCTGGTAGGGAGGTTTGGTGTAGCACCTTCTTCTTATTCTTTATTATCTATATAAGAAAGAATAATAGTAATAGTAGTAATAGTAAGGACTGTTGACACTGTGCATAATTTCATAAGTTGTTGAAAAACAATGAAATTAATGAGTGTGAATGCGTATGAAGAAAGTACATTGGCATTGGGGTTCTATGGGGGTGGCCTGTGGTTGCTCATGGAAGGTCCTTGAAGATGGGAAGATGGATTGGTATAAAGTAACAGGTTATGCACATGTGTTGATAAAGCTGTGAGTAGAGACATATAGAGATTGTGTAGAGATGTATTATGGAAGAGTGCAAACAATGGATAGGGTGAGCAAATGAACGTTTCTGCTATATGGGGGCAATGCCTAGGGAGCATAGAGGAGAGGATAGGGCATCAAGCGTTTGATACGTGGTTTCGATCTGTCTCCTTGGATTCTGTGAATGGCAAGGAAATTACGCTTCGAGTCCCGAACCGATTTTTCGGACAGTGGCTTGAGGAGCACTATAGAGATGTCGTGAGTGACGTTATCGGAGAATTGCTAGGCTGCGATGCCGTTGAGATTCAGTGGAAACCCGATGACGCTGCTGAAGATGCCAAGCCCGAGCCCCCGCGACCTCCTGATAAAAAACCCAATCGTATAAACCAACTCAATTCAAAATACACATTTGGAAAATTTGTTGTAGGCGCGAGTAATCAGTTTGCTCACGCCGCCTGTCTCGCGGTCGCGGAAAACCCGGCGAAAGCCTACAACCCTCTCTATATTTACGGGGGAGTAGGGCTGGGGAAAACCCACCTTCTCAATGCGATTGGGACCACGCTATACGCGAACCCCGGAATGAGGATCGTCTATGTGTCATCGGAGCAATTCACCAACGAAGTGGTGCACTCCATCCGATATGACAAGATGGTAGAGTTCAGAAGAAAATACCGCAGCGCGGAAACCCTATTAATTGATGACATACAATTCATTGCCGGGAAAGAGCGGACGCAGGAGGAGTTGTTTCATACGTTCAATGCACTCTATGAAGCCCAGAAGCAGATTGTGCTTTCGAGCGACTGCTTCCCGAAAGATATACCAGGGATGGAGGCTCGTCTTCAGTCGCGGTTTGCATGGGGGCTGATTGCCGACATTCAACCACCAGACCTAGAAACTCGGGTAGCAATTCTTCAGAAAAAAGCAGACGCTGAAGGGATGAAATTGGTTGATGAGATTGCCCACTTTATCGCGTCAAGCGTTCGCTCAAATATTCGAGAACTGGAAAGTTGCTTGATTCGCCTGGGAGCATTTTCGTCTCTAACCGGCGAACCCATTACAATGAGTCTCACGAGAGAAGTTCTGCGAGATCTTCTCAGCGCATCCCAGCAGAGAATTGACATTGCAGAAGTGCAGAATGCAGTAGCGGCCCGTTTTGGCGTTAAAGTCGCAGACATGAAGTCAAAGAAGCGAACCAAGGCACTCGTGTTGCCGCGGCAGCTTGCCATGTATTTGAGTCGTGATCTGACTGAGATGTCGTATCCGGAAATCGGGCGACACTTTGGGGGAAAAGACCACACTACGATCATGCACGCGTGTAAAAAGATAGAGAAAGAAAAACAAGATGGGGGAAGCGTCGCCCTCACGATTGACGCATTAACACGCTCACTACGGCTTGGGAGTTAACTCGCGCGCGGGGGAGGACACTCGATGAACGTCGTTATTTCACGGAAGGAATTACTGCGAGGGTTACATCGGGTTCAGGGTGTCGTTGAGAAGCGGAACGCGATGCCGATGCTGTCGAACGTGTTGGTGGAAACAAAAGAAGGCGGCTTGGAGATATTTGCGACGGATCTGGAAATTGGCATTCGTGGGTTCTATCGCGCTGAGGTCAAGCAGCCAGGTGGAGTGGCGGTCTCAGCGCGAAAACTGCTTGAGATTCTCAAGGAATTGCCAGATACAGATGTTGCAATGGCGACCGTGGAGGACAGCAGTTTTCTCTCGATCCTATGCGGATCGAGCCAGTTCAAGATCATGGCGTTGTCGCCTGGCGACTTTCCTAAGATGCCAATGACGATTGGAAAAGAGCTCCCAGAAATTCCAGCGGAATTGCTCTCTCTCATGCTCAGCAAGACCACCTATGCGGTGGGGGAACATGATACGAGATACATGTTGAATGGGGTGAACATTATGGTGGCGCAGATGTCTGAGCCGAGCACGAAACATGTGCTTAAGTGTATTGGCACAGATGGCCATCGGCTTGCGGTGACTGAACTTGATATTGGAGATGCCTCGGGTGCGGGAGATCTGAACGTCATTATTCCGAAGAAAGCTGCTCATGAAATCAAGCGACTTCTCTCAGATTTTGCTGGTGATAAGAATGAGAAGCCGCGGCTTGGAATCACCGATACTCAGCTTGTGTTGCGCATGAATGGTCTTCTGTTGAGCGCACGTCTCATCGAAGGATCCTATCCTGACTACGAGCAGGTCATTCCTGTGGGCAACGATAAGAAAGTGACGGTCGAAAAAACAAGTTTTGAGACGGCAATTCGGCGGGTTGCGCTGCTCGCCCCCGATCGAGTCAACACCATTCATCTCACGTTTGAGACAAATCGAGTCGTGCTTCACTCAAGTACCTCTGATCTCGGAGAGGCGACAGATGAGTTGGCTGCGCACTCTGAAGGCGAGGGGTTCGAAGCGGTGTTTAACGCACGGTATTTACTGGATGCCTTGGCTTCGATGGATGGCGATCAAGTTGTTTTGGAGCTGAAGGGGTCATCGAGCCCCTGTCTTATTCATGAAAACGGACCGGTGCGCACACTCTGTGTTGTCATGCCGATGAAGATATAGGAGGAGCGATGGGTCCAGAATCACAAGCCATCAAGAGTGGGACACTCTATACCTCCGAGCAAATTAAAGTTCTCGAAGGCCTCGAGGCTGTTCAGAAACGTCCGGCGATGTATATCGGGAGCACCGGCATCGACGGACTCCATCATCTATTGTATGAAGTGGTGGATAACAGCATTGATGAGGCGATGGCTGGATTCTGTGAAACCATCCAAGTCACCATCAACAGCGACAATAGCGTGACGGTGGTAGACGATGGTCGAGGCATTCCCACTGATTTTCACGACGGGCAGCAAAAGTCGGCTGCCGAAGTGGTCCTTACTGTGTTGCACGCGGGTGGAAAGTTTGAAGAAGGCGCCTACAAAGTTTCAGGAGGGCTTCACGGGGTTGGGATCTCAGTGGTCAATGCCTTGTCAGAATGGCTAGAGCTGGAGATTCGCCAGAATGGAAAAGTCTTCGAGCAACGATATGAACGAGGCATTCCTACAGATGCACTGAACATTACAGGCAAGACCAAACGACGAGGAACAACCATTACATTTCTTCCGGATGAAAAAATTTTCGAGACCATCGAATGTAACTTTGACACACTCTCGCAACGGTTGCGTGAACTCGCCTTTCTTAACCAGGGGATTGAAATTTCCATACGGGATGAGCGTCACGATAAGGAACACTGCTTTAAATACAAAGGAGGCATTGTCACTTTCGTTCAGCACCTCAACGAGAACAAGTCTCCACTGCACAAACCCATCTATATCGCTCGCGAAAAAGGTGATATCTGGATCGAGGCTGCTCTCCAGTATAACGATGGGTTCAAGGACAATATCATGTCGTTTGCCAACAACATCAACACTCGTGACGGCGGGACGCACCTAAGCGGGTTTAAGGCCGGTCTGACCCGCACCATTAATGCGTGCGCGGCGGCGAAGCAGGCGTCAAAGAAGGATAGTGAGTCACTATCTGGCGATGATGTTCGGGAGGGACTGACGGCAGTCATTAGCGTGCGGCTCACGAAGCCGCAATTTGAAGGTCAAACCAAACACAAGCTTGGAAACAGTGAAGTCAAAGGCCTTGTCGAGGCCTCACTGAATGATGCACTTGGAGCATTTTTCGAAGAAAACCCCTCGGTTGCAAAGAAAATTGTCGAGAAATCGCTCAATGCCGCTCGCGCTCGAGAAGCGGCTCGAAAGGCCAAAGACCTCATTCGGAGAAAGGGAGCACTTGACAGCGGATCATTGCCTGGGAAGTTAGCCGATTGTTCAGAACGTGATCCGGCCCTCAGTGAGTTATACATTGTGGAGGGAGATTCTGCAGGGGGGTCCGCCAAACAGGGGCGGAATCGCCAATTCCAAGCGATCTTGCCGCTCAAGGGAAAGATTCTAAATGTCGAGAAGGCTCGGTTAGACAAGATGATATCCAGTGAGGAAATTCGTCATCTGATCACCGCCTTGGGAACTGGGATTGGCGACGATTTCAACGTGGAAAAAACGAGATATCACAAGCTCATCTTGATGACAGATGCCGATGTTGATGGGAGCCATATCAGGACGCTCCTGCTTACGTTTTTCTTTAGGCAGATGCCCGATCTCATTGAAAAAGGATATGTGTTCATTGCTCAGCCGCCGCTCTTCCGTGTGAAGAAGGGGAATGCCGAGCGATACCTGAAGGATGAACCCGCGCTCAATGCTCATTTGCTCGATTTGGCTGTCGAGAATATTACCTTGCAGCCCAATGGGGATCACTCAAAACTTAAGGGCAAGTCGCTTCAGATGGTGGTCAAAAAACTGATGGCCTATGAGCGTCTCATCGATCGAATCTCGCTTCGTGTGGGGTCATCAATGCTCCTCAGGGCGATCTCCAACGTCTCTGGATTCAATCGCACTGTTCTGAAGGATCGTGGGGTGCTTGAAACAACACTCGAAACCGTCAAGCGTGGCTGCGAGCAAAACCACGAAGGCGCCGAGGTGTCCTTTCGTCTCGACCAGGATGAAGAGCATGGCGGGTTCAGCGTATTTGGCCGTGTTCACAAGGACGGGTGGCAGCATGAATTGACCATTGACCATAAACTTCTTGGCTCGGCGGAATTTCGAGACCTGCAAAAACATGCACCTTCAGCCTTGGGTCTCGGTGATTTTCCCTGCACTGCGTGGTTCAAGGAGGACGAGAAACAATTTTATTCGACAACGGCGTTTGTGGATGCCGTGCTGGAGTATGGCAAGAAAGGTCTGTCGCTTCAGCGGTATAAGGGGCTCGGAGAAATGAACCCCGATCAGTTGTGGGCAACCACTATGAACCCCGAGACCCGGCGATTTATCAAAGTCACCATGGACGATCTCGTTGAAATCGATAACATCTTCACCATTTTGATGGGTGACGCCGTCGAACCACGTCGTCAGTTTATCCAAGCGCATGCTGCAGAAGTGATCCAACTCGACATTTAAATTTTGACTTCTCTGGATTGTACCCATGGGACTTGAAGAACAACTCGACCATATTGCTTTAGAAGACGAGATGCGTTCATCGTATATGGCCTATGCGATGAGTGTGATCGTAGGCCGTGCGCTGCCGGATGTACGTGATGGTCTCAAGCCGGTTCATCGCCGGATTCTACATGGCATGAACGAGATGGGTCTGGCGTCGAATCGGGCCTATCGCAAATCGGCCAAGATCGTTGGCGAAATCATGGGGAACTATCATCCCCACGGTGACTCCGCGATCTATGACTCTGAGGTCAGGATGGCGCAAGCCTTCAACATGCGTTATCCAATGGTCGATGGCCAAGGCAACTTTGGGTCCATTGATGGCGATCCTCCAGCCGCCATGCGCTATACCGAAGCGAGGCTCACTCCTCTTGCGGAGGCATTGCTTACGGATATCGACAGGGAAACTGTGGATTTCCGTCCGACATATGACGAATCGTCCGTCGAACCTGTCGTGTTGCCCTCGAAAGCTCCGAACCTTCTGATGAATGGATCGGAAGGTATTGCTGTGGGCATGGCGACGAAGATACCGCCGCATTGTGCTGCCGAACTTATTGATGGGCTGTTGGCCCTTATGGATAATGCGAATATCACTGTCGAACAATTGATGCAGTTCATTCCAGGCCCGGATTTTCCGACCAAAGGAATGATCTTTGGTTCTCAAGGGATTAAATCAGCCTATGAGACGGGACGCGGGATTATCACTCTTCGCGGACGTGCAGCCGTAGAAACAGATGAGCGGAAGGACCGGGAATCTCTTGTCATTACGGAGCTGCCGTTTCAGCTCAACAAATCGAAATTGATGGAACGGATTGCGGATCTCATTCGAGACAAGAAGGTTGAAGGTGTTTCCGATCTTCGGGATGAGTCAGACCGAGATGGGATTCGCGTCGTGCTGGACCTGAAGAAAGGACAAATCCCTGCGATCGTGCTTAACCAGCTGTATAAGATGACGCCGCTTCAAACGTCGTTTGGCATTATCCTTCTTGCACTGGTGCGGAACACACCGCAGATCCTGACGTTGAAAGACGCGCTTAGTGAGTTTATCAAGCATCGTCAGGAAGTCGTCGTTCGCCGAACTTCCTTTGAACTCAAGAAGGCGCTCGAACGGGCGCATATTCTTGAAGGATTAACCCGTGCCCTCGATAACCTTGATGCGGTCATCGCGCTCATCCGCAACGCCGACACACCGCAAGATGCACGAGCTGGGCTGATGCAGCAGTTCGAGATGAGTGACATTCAAGCAACTGCCATTTGTACTCTGCGTTTGCAGAGCCTGACCGGACTTGAGCGAGAAAAATTGATGCAAGAGTATCGTGATGTCACTGAACGTATTGCTCATTTGCGGTCAGTGCTTGCCAGCGAGGACTTAGTGCGAGGCATCATTCGCACAGAGCTCGGAGAAATCAAAGCGCAATATCCTGAAACACGGCGCACAGAAATCATTCCATACGCCGAAGATATGACCATTGAAGATCTTATTGCGCAAGAGGATATGGCCATTACCATCTCAAATGCGGGGTACATCAAACGCACTCCAGCGTCGTTGTATCGATCCCAACGACGGGGTGGGCAGGGCAGTACAGGCATGGGTATCCGCGAGGAGGATTTTGTCTCAAATCTGTATCTGGGATCGACACACGACTATCTGCTCTTTTTCACTGATGGGGGCAAGGTCTATTGGTTGAAGGTGCATGAACTTCCCGAAGCTGGCCGCAACACCAAGGGACGCGCGATCGTCAATCTGCTCGCCTTGGCAGACGACGAACATGTGACCACTGTCCTTCCCGTCAGTGAATTTCGAGATGACCGGTATGTTGTGATGGGGACCAAGAATGGGGTTGTAAAGAAGACGGCGCTTTCGGCGTATAGTCATCCAAGAAGTGGAGGCATTATTGCCATCAAGCTTGACGAAGGCGACAAGTTGATTGCCACTGAAGTTACCGACGGACACCACGATCTCATGCTGGGAACGCAGAGTGGGCTGGTCATTCGATTCAAGGAAAAATACGCCCGATCCGTTGGACGGCCCTCGCGTGGCGTGAGGGGTATCAGCTTGGTGAAGGGCGATACAGTCATCGGGATGCAGACACTTGCACCGAACACAAAGGCGACGATTCTTACCGTCACAGAGAACGGCTTTGGAAAACGAAGTTCGTCAGATAGCTACCGAACACAGGGTCGTGCCGGCAAGGGCGTTATTTCTGTGAAAACGACAAAACGAAATGGCAATGCGGTCGCGTTCCTTCAAGTCAGCGAGGAGGATGAAATCATGATCATGACTGCCGAAGGGAAAGTCCTCCGCTGCCCGATCACCAACATTCGAGAAATTGGGCGAAACACTCAGGGTGTCAAGCTCATGGGCACCCAAGATACTGATCGCGTCGTTGGGGTAGCAAAGCTTGCCAATGAGGCGAACATCGAACAGCCTAGTTCCTAGATCCCAACCGCCCTACAAGGCAGACAATCCCCAAGAAATTCGTAAGAGATTCCTAGCTAGCATCGACGGTCTCGGGTACTTGCGAGGGATTGGTAGGCCCCACAGCCATGTCCTGCCCCAGCGAATCTGGGGCAGGACATATGGCTAGGCGTATTTCAAATGCAATTCCGTTTCAGATGGCGCCACGAAACTATGAAACATCGATGCGCCAACGTTGTGACAAGGCGTCCTCAGATCCCAAGCCGTGCGGCCAGTGGATGCTCTGACACCGGAGTCATATGGTCCATATTCGCCAATGTCAATGTTTGTCCACGTTCGGCCAAGAGATTTTTGAGATTGTGCAGGGCTGCCATCACTGAATGGTCAACCAAATTAACTTCCGCGAAATCAAGTGTGATATTTTTCTTCGTATCCTTATCCAATTTTAAAACATACCCCTTGATGGACAGATAATTCGAAAAGATCACTGCATCTTTGATCTTGATGAGCTCTCCACCCTGAATAGGGGTCGTCGTAATCTCTGCCTTAAACGCATTCATGACTGGTGCGCCAAAGTACAGGTGAATAATCATCTTGGCAACGATTCCAGTAGCCACCCCAACCAAAAGGTCTGTCGCAACCACCATGACCATTGTCAAGACAAACAGGAAAAGCTGATTCTTGCCGATGTGCAGTACATGCGCAAATTCTTTCGGGGAGGCGAGTCTAAACCCGACTGTGATGAGCATGGCAGCGAGGGCAGCCAGCGGGATCATGTCAATGAGCGCCTTTCCAAACAGCAGAAAGACAAGGAGGAACGTGCCATGCCAGAAATTCGACCACTGCGTTTGCGCTCCGTTGGTCACATTCGCTGAACTGCGCACGATTTCAGAAATCATCGGGAGACCGCCGATCACGGCCGAACCAGCCGAACCAGCGCCCATACCAAATACATCCTTGTCTAGATTCGTTCGCCGCTTATGGGGATCAAGCGAGTCAACGGCCACCGCACTCAGCATGGACTCGATCGTGGTCACGAGCGCAATAGAGAGTACCGCGAACCAGAACGCCATTTCCGCGATTTTTCCAAAGTCCGGAAAGACGACTCCGTCCATGACGTTCTCTGGAAGTCGGACGAGATACTGTGGTCCGAGTTGGTATACGGTACCCATGAATTCATAGGATCGCTCTGTCGCAATGTCCAGATAGCGTCCAAGCGGAATTGTCACGAGGATAACCCACATAGGCGCTGGAATGGCGCGGAGGAATCCAATTTTTATGTACGGATGGATCACAATAATGGCGATGCTTACAATGCCGATGAGTGTGATAAGGGGGTTGAGGGTCATAAATCCGTTCGGAATGGCGAGAATGTCTCCCGTGAGGCCATGACCGCCAGGGGCGGCATTGGACTCGGTGCCCAAGGCTACAAAGAACTGTTTGACGATAATGATCGCGCCAATGCCTGCCAACATGCCGTGAATTACCGAGGTGGGAAAAAAATCTCCCAATTTCCCAACCCGCAACAACCCGAACAGCATGATAAAGCCGCCAGCCACCAGCATGGCCGCGAGGGCATAGGGATACCCGGCGGCGTATGTTAAGCCTTGCGCTTGCATTTCCGGAGTCGGATCGAGTCCGCCAAGACTTGCTACCGCGCCGAGATTGACCACAATTAACCCAGCTGCTGGGCCACTAATGGTTACGAAGGAACCATTAACACGCGAGGCTAATATGCCACCGATAATGGCGGTGAATAATCCCGCAATTGGAGGCACGCCTGATGCCAACGCAATCCCAAGACACAAGGGCAGTGCAATCAACGAAATCATTGCCCCCGAGACAAAATCTGCTTTGAAGTGGGCAGTGAGGCCCGGGATTCCGGTTTTTGGAAGAGTAGGGTTATCGTTGCTCATTCTGAAACATGCCTTCCCGCATCTGCAATAGGGTTACGTATGGCGCGCTGTGTGTAGTTGAGCCATACTGGTAGTTCACATAATCCCCCTCAACTGGGGTCGGATCATAGCACACGTTGAAAAGGTAAAGGTGTAAAAATGCGCACAAACGATACCGTTATTTTATTCAAGGTGGACTCTCACAAAGCACCGTGTCTAAGCATCATGGACATCAAAGACATTGGGAATGGTCATGGTGCAGTTAATGTTTCTATGATCTGAAGCGGTTGAACTTGGGCTAGATCTTTGACCAAGACCGCGACACTCATGTGCGTTACATCCAGCATGAAGGTTGGGTAGAGGCCAACGGCAAATACCGCCAAGATCAGCGGAATAACAGTCGCCACCTCGCGGCGAGTCAGGTCTGGCAAAGTAGCGTTCTGAGGGGAGACAGGGCCCAGTGCCATCCGTTGAAACATCCCGAGCATGTAGGCGGCGCCAAGCACAATTCCTGCCAAGACAAGCAGGACCATGAGGTAACTATGCGAGAGAGTTCCGGCCAAAACGAGGAACTCTCCGATGAAATTTCCGGTTCCCGGCAATCCAAAGGCTGCCACGACAAAAATGCCTAAAACCACCACGAATCTCGGCATCACCTGATGCAACCCTCCATAATTGTCGATCGTCCGGTCATGCGTGCGGTCGTACAACATGCCAGCTATGAGGAACAGGGCACCGGTGGTAATTCCGTGATTGACCATCTGAAGGACGGCGCCTTGGACGCTTTGATTGTTGAACCCAAAAATACCCAAGGTGACGAATCCCATATGGGCGATGGAGGAATAGGCGATAAGGCGTTTGAAATCATGTTGTGCAAGGGCCATGGCGCCGCCGTAGAGAATAGCTAGGACGGAGAGCCACTGGATGAACGGGGCGAATGCTACCGAGGTCTCGGGAAAGATCGGGAGACAGAAGCGAAGAAATCCGTATGTCCCCATCTTGAGCAAGAGTCCAGAGAGGATAACGCTGCCTGCCGTTGGTGCCTCCGAGTGCGCCTCCGCAAGCCAACTGTGGACGAGGAGCATAGGCACTTTGATAGAAAATCCCACAAACAGTGCCAGGAAAATCCAAAACTGAACCTCGGGTGCATATGCCACCTGCGTGAGTGCCAGCATATCGAATGTGCCTCCCACGAGGTACAGGGACAAAATCCCAATGAGCAGCAGGAGACTTCCCGTTAGGCTGAACAAGAGGAATTTGATTGCTGCTTGGGTTCGCTTGGGCCCTCCCCAGAATAAGATCAGGAAATACGTGGGAATCATTGTGATTTCCCAGAAAAAGAAGAAGAGGAAGGCGTCCAGGGCAGTAAACACGCCCATTATGGCCCCTTCCACTAGGAGAAGGAGCATCATGAAGACCTTTACGTTTTTCGTGATGCTTCGCCAGGATCCCAGGACGCACAAAGGGACAAGGAATGCGGTGAGCAGAACCAGCAGCAAGCTGATGCCGTCCACGCCAACCGCGTACTGAATGCTGAAGGCCGGTATCCACGCTACGCGGTCTATGAATTGTGGTCCGCCGACTGCGTAGTCAAAGTTTACCCACAGGTCTACCGCGAGTCCGAGCGTAAGCAGTGTGATGCCGAGAGTTGTCCAGCGTATGGCGCCAGCATTGCGGAGGAATCCGATGATGGCCAAGCCCAGAATTGGGGTTAACACAATCCAACTCACCAGATGGGAGACCAAATTATCCATGTTCACCCTTTCATGATCTGCGGGAACAAAAGCTCGATACGCTTATCTTCTTAATAACAACAGTTTTCAATAATCCCCTCATGGCGTGGTGAGCACTTCCGCGATCTGGAGTGTCGGTATCTGCGGCAAGTCTTGCAAGAGAGTGGTGACACTCATGTGCATTACATCCAGCATGAAGGTTGGGTAGAGGCCAACGGCAAATATCGCCAAGATCAGCGGAATAACAGTCGCCACCTCGCGGCGAGTCAGGTCTGACAAAGTAGCGCTCTGAGGGGAGACAGGGCCCAGTGCCATCCGTTGAAACATCCCGAGCATGTAGGCGGCG
>PBSN01000014.1 GCA_002726235.1 Nitrospiraceae bacterium | reverse complement strand
CAGGAGCAATCCTCCTGAGAGGGCGTGAGCCTGAGCATATTCCAGGGTCTCCACATGATCGTAAATTGAGATCGAGAGCACCTTTGTTTTTCCTGGGATACTTCCTCCTACCATCAACACTACTCCGAACTCACCGAGGGTATGTGCAAATCCTAAGACTGTTGCTGTGATGTATCCACGCAATGCCAACGGAGATGCCACGCTAATAAATGTGTCTACAGGGGATGCGCGGAGCATTGATGCTGTTTCCAATGGCACGACCCCGATTGCTTCGAAGGATGTCTGTAGTGGTTGTACCACAAAGGGAAGGGAGTACAACGCTGAGGCGATAACTAGTGCCGTAAACGAGAATGAAAGGGTTGCGTCAGTGAATTGTAACCATGGTGCGCCAATTATCCCTTGGGGGCTCATCGCGATAAGAAGATAGAAGCCCAATACGGTTGGTGGAAGAACAAGGGGTAAGGCTACCACTGCTTCGACAGCGGTTCGAAATTTTGAACGCGAGTGGGCGAGCCACCACGCCATTGGCGTTCCGACAATTAGCAGTACACATACGGTGACTGTGGCAAGTTGCAGAGTGAGCCAGAGGGCTTGGAGATCGTCGTGACTCAGCATTATTGGGGTGTTGGAACAGTCCGCCAGAGATGGCCGTGCTGGACGAGTTTTTTCGACACCACCGCATGAACAGCAGGACATTGGGTGGTTCGAGGTGGCCGAGTATGAAATTGTTCTTGCATTACCCTCTCAATCCATATCCGAAATTGTGAATGACTTGGCGTGCAAAAGGCTCACGCAGAAAGCGGAGAAAGGTTTTAGCTGGTTCATGCGATTGTCCTTTTCTCAAAAGAACCGCGTTCTGTTCGAGTGGGGCATGGAGATGTTGTGGTACGTCCCAGCGATTGCCAGGGTGACGGTTACGCGGGTTGAGTACTTGCGATAGTGCAACAAAGCCTATTTCCGCGTTGCCTGAGGCAACGAACTGGAATGCCTGCCCGATATTTTCCCCCTGCACGATCCGATGTTGGAGTGATCTCAAGAGACCTGCGCCGCTGAGAACTTCGTAGGTCGCCTGTCCATAGGGGGCGGTTTTTGGATTGGCCATTGCGACGTGTCGAATTCCATCTCGACGCAGCGCATTCAGATCATCAATCACGTGGGTGGGATTTGGACTCCATAGCGTGAGACGGCCAACGGCATACGTGAATACGGAGCCTTCGACCGCAATGCCTTGGTCGATGAGAAGTTGGGGGTGTCGCGTGTCGGCTGCGAGCAACACTTCAAAGGGGGCGCCGTGCGTGATTTGCGCGTACAGTTTTCCGGTTGATGCAGCGCTGATTGTTACATGATGCTTGGTCTGGGTTGTGAATGCGTCAGCGATCACTTCCATGGGCACGCGAAAGTTTGATGCTACCGCGATGGTAACTTCGTCGGCGTGGCATGGTGTGATGGTTACGAGAATCCATGCGATGTGCCCATACCATTTCATGTTCATTGGCCCATGTCGTCTGTGCTGCTTAAATTATCGCATAACTCTAGCTAAGTAGTCATATTATGATCAAATAATGCCACAAAATACTACAATTTTATCATTGTGGCAACAATGTCTAGCGGATGATAGCAGGGAGAAGCGCGCAATGTTGATGGGTCATCGGGTGAGGGGGGCGTGTGGTGCTAGAAGTGCCGTGTCAGCCACAGCATAATACGGGTACTAAGAAGCTCGCCGAGCGGATGTTCCCGGTGTTTGTCGTTCAGGGCATTGAAGATAGAGAATGCGACTTCCGTACCATCATCATACATGTAGCCGCCACGCAGGTTCAGCAGTGTATAGCCGTCTACTCTGCTATTGGGAACGGCGTCCGAAGGGATCAGCCCTAAGCTCGCAAATTCGGAGAACCGTGTGATGGAACCGTACTGCGCAACTCCGATGTGATGAAGGTTGATTTCGCCACTCAGGCCGCTTTCCCAGTCACCGCGTAACCCTGCATTGAATTTTGAGCGTGGAATTCCTCGCTGGGCAGAGGGGCCGTCGGTAGTGACAGACGATTCCTGATAGGTATAGTTTGTATATCCTGTGAGCCACGGGGCAAGTAACACCTCGATCCCGGTTTCGCCACCATAGATATTGGTGGATCCAAGGTCATTCTGCGTTTCCAAGCTTGATGTTATGCCAATGATATTGGCACTGTCTCTCGTTACAATTTGATTCGTAATCTGGTTGTAAAAGAGATCACTGCGGAACCGGAGACGATGGTTCCAAAACCATCCTTGATAGTCGGCCTCGTAGGAAATGATCTTTTCTGGCTTGAGATTAAGGGATCCTGTGATTGGAACCTCACGTTCAAAGATGTGGTGTGGTGGTGGTGCCCCGGTGGGGATGGTGTTGACACTGATCTGATGAGCACTGCTGTGTGTGAGTGTTGGGGACCTGTAGGCCACTGATCCAGCCGCGCGAATTGTCTGATTTTCTTGCAGGGCATAGAGCAAGGCAAGCCTGGGACTGAATGTCGGATTAATCTCCGAATGGAAATCGGCGCGGGCGCCAGTCACGATGGTCAATTTTTCCAACGCCTACCATTCATTCTCGAGATAGACGCCAAAGCGATGTTCTTTGTTGTGCTCCTCGTCAAGCAGATTGCCGCCAACTGTGATGTGGCGATAATTCGCGCCATAGGTGAAATGACCAAATGTGGGTAATGTAAAGGCATTTTGGGTTTCAAGGTCAAAGGTGTTGGTTGGAATTGATAATGTTTCAGCGCGGTCTGATCCTAGGATTTGGACAAAGGGTTTACCCGTTAGCGCCGATGTCAGGGATGGGTGTATGCCATTGTCAGAGGTAGCGTCTGTTCTCCGCCAAAATCCTCGGATATAAAATTCCTTTTTCGCGTAGCCAAGCCTTGCGTAGGTGTCTGTTCGTGTGGCTGATGCGTGAATGGCTTCCTGCACTGGTCCATCGTACCGGTTCGTATCGGTCATGCCGCCTTCGGCGGTCAGGATGCCAGAATCGGGGAGGTCATATTTTGTGTGGACATTGAACTTGTTTGCGCGGAATCCCAGGGCATCCGGCTCGTCCCACTGTGAGTTTTGATCGTGGCCTGCCGAGATGCGATAGCCCAGGTTGCCTACGTGGCCAGCGTGTACGGCCGAACTTGTCACGGTGCCAAATTCACCTCCGGCAAGTTGGAGCGTGGAGCCTTCCATTTCTTCCGGTGACTTTGTAATGATGTCAATGACTCCGTCGAAGGCGTTATACCCATACACGGACGACGCGGGTCCTTTCAGCACTTCGATTTGTTTGATTTCGGGGAGTGTGATTGGAAGAGCCTTCCAATTGATTCCCCCTTGCCCACTGGTATCATCGTAAATTGAGCGGCCATCAATGAGGATCAACAGTCTGCTGGATCCTGTCTCCCATTCTTGGTTATTGCCGCGCACCCTGATGTCGTACTGGCCACCCGTCATTTGGATGATCTCAATACCTGGCACACGCCGTAACGCACTTGGCACATCGACAGCACCGGACTGGATAATGTCATCAGCTGTGACCACGTATACGTTTGAGGGCGCCTTGGAAATTGGCTGTGCTCGACCCCGCCATGTGTTGAAGGTGGGGTGAGTACGGCTAGCATGCCGGTTGTACAATCCAACAAAGTCATGCCGAGTCATGATGAGCATGGAAGGCGTGAGAGGTATGGGGGTCGCATGCTCAACGCATGTCATTGATATAACTGCATATTTCAAATGTGGTCTTTTCTACATACCCCTATTTTTACTCCCACTTTTCAGCGTGACTCTGACCTTTTCTCTTTGACTGAGTCCACCCCAGAATAAGTTTTCAGGCCACCAGATGCCCCCTTTTCATTGAACCTCGTTTCTCTTTGGAGTACTCTTCCTAACTAATCCCACTGACATCCATGGTAGTGTTTGACTTGGTTCAGGCAAGGTTTGAAGGGAGAGAAGAAGGGCATTCTGCCGAAGGGGAAATAGGTGTCACGCATCAGCGTTTGCAGGACAATAACTCCATGACCAATCCTCGCCACCCTGCCGAGCTTCACAGAAGGAGAACCCATGACTAAGCAACTTGCCCCATCACGACTCCTTGCAGCCAAAGTAGTCTACGCAGCACTGAAAGCCTTGAAGGCAAATGGAGGCGAGTTGCCTTCTCGGGAAGTAGCCAGTGCCGTTGAAAAGAGTGTCACACTCGATGATTGGGCAAAGGAGCGGTACGAGAACCGGATACTTTAGATGGTGGTCAATCCTGCACTTTCACTCCATTGGTTTAGTGAAAGCTGGATGGCTGGTGAAAAAGAAGGGCCGCTGGTACCTGACCAATGAGGGTGAAGAGTCGCTTCACATGGGCGAAATTGAACATTATCTTGCTGCGTCGAGTGCGTACCGTAGCTGGCAAGCTAAAAACCCAAAGCAGCAATCTGACGAGATCAAAGATGCCATCGATGAAGAGGGCGAGGCCACACAAGAAACCGTTACATTTGACCAAATTGAGCAGATTGCTGATGAAGGGTTGCGAAATCACATCCTGGCTCAGAATGCCTACGAGTTCCAGGATTTGGTAGCGGCACTGCTTCGAGGCATGGGCTACCACACTCCCTTCGTTGCTCCCCGAGGCAAGGATGGTGGCATAGACATCATTGCCTACCGCGACCCACTTGGAGCAAGCTCCCCACGCATAAAAGTCCAAGTCAAACATCGCGAGACAGCAGCGGGTGTGAAGGAACTACGAGAACTAATGGGCATCCTCAGAAAGGATGGCGATGTGGGAATGTTTGTCTCTACCGGAGGATTCAGTTCAGATGCAAAGGTTGCAGCTCGTGATTCACCAGTACATTTAGAATTGCTTGACCTCGAAAAATTCATCGAGTTATGGCAGAGCTTTTATAACAAGCTGGATGATACTGACAAAGCGCGATTGCCGTTACGACCAGTGTATTTTCTCGCACCGTCCGAGTAGGAGTTGGCAAACTGAATGCCGAAACTCATGCTTCTATTACCAAGTATCCTCAAGGTGTCCCGACATCATGCGGCACCAAAATGGCTGCGGCCCACGAGAGCAAGTCAGGTAGATCCTCCGTGAAGCAGGTCTATAAGATCACGTACCCAACTGGGAAGATATACATAGGGAAGGACAGCTTCGGCAGTGCTCGATATATGGGGAGTCCAGATAAGGACCTCATCAACGCCGACTTCGAGAATCTCTCCGACGAAGTTCGTCATGACTACACACTCCGAAAGCAAATTCTTTGGGAATCTAATATTGCCACGGAGGCAGAGCTTTCGGCAAAAGAGGTCGAGATGATCCGGAAGCACCAAGCCAACGATCCCAAAGTCGGGTACAACAGGTGGCCAAATTTCACCCCTGGCGCGATGGATTAGTTTCAGCCACGCACTACAAGAGTTCGGGTGAAGGAAGCTACCTGAATACGAGGTAGAGCAGAATCATATTGAGCAAAAAAAACATGATTGTTGTCGAACGCCAAAACCCTAAGGGGTTGCGTTCGATCAGTGCGAGAGGCCTTTCTTTCAGGAATTGCTGGTTTGGATGCGCAAGGTCATGGATAAACGCTGATAAAGCATCATAGCGATCGGCAGGATTGGGATGCACAGCTTTTTCTAACGTAGCATCCATCCATACAGGTATGGCTGAATTATATTGATGCCCGGGCGTGTATGCGAATGAGTTAATGTTTCCGACCGTTGGTTTCGGTCCATACGGAAATTTCCCCGTCAGCATTTCATAGGTTAAAACCCCTAGCGAGAAAATATCCGAACGGTGACTCCCCGCGTATCCTTGCCAATATTCCGGTGCAACATAGTTTGCCGTTCCTAGCACATGGGGACGATCGATCGGCATCATAATTTCTTCGATGCCCGCAATTTTCGTCGAACCGAAATCGATGATTTTTGCGTATCCGAGCTTATCAATCATGATATTTTCTGGTTTTATGTCCTGGTGGATCATTTCTTGCCGTTGAAACGCACGAATGCCCATCGCGATCTGCTCGACAATATTGCGAACATCCTGTAGTGCCGGCCTAGGGTTATCCGACATCCATTTCCGTAGTGTGGGTCCTTCAATATACTCTAGAATCGTGTAGAGAAACGTTTTGGGGCGCGCATGATCGAGGATTTTGACGACGTGGGGACTATTGAGACGCTTCCCAACCCAACTTTCGTGCAAAAACAGATCTATGTATGTGATATCGTCTTCGAAGTTGCTGGAAGGGACTTTCAGAAGAACTTGCGTGTTTGTCTTCTCATCAACCGCAAGATACGATTCCGATCGGCTACTCGTATGCACCTCGCGGATAATGCGATATCCGTCGAGATTCATTCCAGGTGCAAGCGGCGGCGGGAATGGTAATGCGGTCAGCTGCTGGTAGAATCCATGTTTGTCCTGCTCCGGAAGCTGTTCAACGCGTGCAATAAGACTCGTCACGTTATCGGGGCTGCCGCGTGCAAGTGCTTTCATCGCTATCGCCTGACACGCCGTAGCCAAATCATCGGTATGTTGAAACACGATCTTTGCAATTTCATCGTCGGTAAGGTGATCATGAATGCCATCCGTCAGCAAAACAAACCGGTCATCTTCCTCAACGGGAATAGACTGATAGTCGATTTTCAGATCAAGATCAATCCCCATTGCTCGGCTCAAGCAGTGGGTTTCCGATTGCACCTGAATGCGATGGTCCTGGGTCAAGCATTCTAGCTGTCCTTGACGCGCACGATAGATGCGCGTATCACCGAGATGAAACAGATGGGCGGATCTGGACTTCACGACAATCGCACTCAGCGTCGCCACCATACCTCGTGGCGATCCGTATCGCTGATGGCCTTCGCTATACAGCCACCGATTGAGCGCGGAGAGAACCTTTTGACCAGACAACTTTACCGACCATGATTCCGGCGTGCTGAAGTAATCGTTGAGAAATCCCTCTACGCAGGCATAACTCGCTTCCATCCCCGCTTCACTGCCACTCATGCCATCTGCAATCACAAGAGCAACGCCTTTCGCCCGACGCAACTCAGGATCGGCGAAGCAAATTCCACACGCATCCTCATTTTCCGGCTTGTGCCCGGCTTCACTGTAGTGGGCCGATGTGATGATGAGATCTGCTGTCATGAGGTCATGTCACTTGAAATCAAACATCGGAGCATCCTGCTAGGTGACTTCAATTAGCTGTATGGTCCCGTCTGGCAACACTTCGGCCACATGCCCTTGGGGTTCTTCGAGGAACAGCAGGACGACAGCAAGTGCAGCAATGGTCGATACCGCGATGACAAGAAAAAAAGTCTGCGGGGAGACGAATGAGAGGACCGTAAGAAGGCACACAGCACCAGTACTGCCATACGCTCCTGCCATGCCCGCGATTTGGCCGGTCATACGACGCTTCACAAGCGGGACAATGGCAAACACCGCTCCATTTCCCGCTTGTTCAAAGGCCCCTGCGGTCATCATGACAATCAAGGCCAAGAGAACAGGCCAACTGCCAGTAATCTGGCTCATCAGGAAAAATCCGCCTGCCATCCCCACAAGCAACCAGGAGAGAGAGTGCTTTCTGCCAAATCTGTCACTGATGAGCCCGCCCACAGGCCGCGCAATGACATTCATGAGGGCAAATCCTGAGGCAAGCAAACCGGCCGTCACCAGCGAAAGCCCGAAGGTGTTTAAGAAGAATAATGGAAGCATGGACACCATGGCCACCTCGGTGCCGAATGTGACCATATAGGCGATGTTCAGGACAGCCACTTGTTTGAAGTTGTAGCGCTCAAGCTCAGGCACGACTTCTTTGAGGGCCTGTCTATTCACTTGATAGATCCAGATGCTCTGAACGATATAAATCGTCACCACTGCCAGATAAATGATGTTCGTAACTGCTACGCTTAGGAGATTGACGTTGGATGGACCGAGTTTCCAGGCAAGTAAGGCTGTGGCGGCGTATATCGGGATGTTCATAAGAAGGTACAGAATGAAATCGCCAACACTGGTTACCTCCATGCCGCCTGCTCGTTTTGGCTTGAAGTACGTTGCCCCCTGAGGCGTATCGGTGACGGAGAAAAAATAGACAGCTGAGTAGATAAGCGCAAGAATGCCGGTTGACGCAATGGCATAACGCCATCCATCATCTCCTCCAAACATCAACGCAATGATCGGGAGACTCATGGCGGCAGCGGCGGAGCCGAAATTCCCCCAGCCACCGTACAGGCCTCCCGCAAATCCCACTTGTCTCGCCGGAAACCACTCGCCGACCATGCGGATCCCGATCACGAAGCCCGCACCGGCGGCACCCAACAGAAATCGCATGAAGGCCAGCTGCTCATAGGTGTTCGCAAAGGCAAATCCCAGGCATAGGAAGCCAGAAACAAACAGCAGAAACGAATAAGTTCGACGCGGACCGAAGCTATCCACCAGCATGCCGATGATGATTCGAGCCGGTATCGCTAAAGCAACGTTTAGGATGAGCAACGTCTTCACTTCTTGGTCAGTCAATTGAAATGTTTCCTGTATCAATGCCATTAATGGCGCATGACTAAACCACACAACGAAGGTGATAAAGAACGCAAACCAGGTCAAATGAAGAATGCGAATGTTTCCTGTGAACGACAACAGGTTCAAATGGGATGTCGGCACCGCCATTATTCCTCCGTTTTCCTTAAAATCCGACTGTGGCCATGACGTAGACCCAATCCTGATCGGTGGTAAACGATTGGCTATTGGCCAGATTGTTCTTCTCAATGAACTCGCCAGTGAAGAAATGGCCCCATCCAGCGCCGAGTTTGACGGTCTCCTTAACCGTCGTAAACGCGGTAATGTCTAACTCTTGTCCAATTGATGCCGCCTGATTGTCTGCCGACGATTGGATTTGGACCTCACCGTTGAATCGATACCAGTTGTCCTTACGATTGGCCAAACGGAACATGTGATAATCCATGGAGATTCCAGTTTTCGGCCCTGGCTTCACCTTGAAACTGAGACTCAGGTCCTGCATGTTCCGCCACCCCATAAGGTCCATCACGCCCATCAACGCGTGGTTAGTGGGAAAGAGATTTTCAAAGGTATTGAAGTTCCCCCGCTGATCGTCGGTATTGTTATCACCATCACCGGACGCAAAGTCGTATTCCACCCCGATGCGAGGGAGCCACGGGAGTTCCAAAAAGTTGTAGCCGGCCTTGGCTGCAAATGCAGACGCATTGATGTCCAGATCTCTCACCCCAATGCCACCCGTCCGCTGACTTGCGATCTTTCCGAATTGGTAGTCCCCTTCCATGGTGTAATCCAGATGTTTGGCAAAGAGGGTGCCATCGACTCTGGTACCGATGGTATGGCGTTGCTGATTCGTAGCCGCAGGGGCTAACAGAGATCCGCCAACCCCATTGTCGACGAGGAAAATCCAGTAGGGTTCAACAGAGACAGTGGGTATCCCTTTGAACGTCCCATAGGCGATATACAGATTTTGGTCATCAGTTCCTTTTCGCTGTTCCGCTGGGGTTCCCGGAAAACTAACGGGGTCTCTGATCGTGATCTGATCGACATCGTTGTCCCTGGTTCGAGCCCAAATAAGATCGAGAGAACCCACCAATCGATTAAGTGTCATTCGTACGGCGTCAAACGACCGGGCGACATTACTCCACTCGACATCGCCAATCACGCGGTGATTACCGAAGGCAATGGCTTGCCGGCCTACCCGTAACTGAAGCCCATCCAGGAACATATTGTTTACTTGAAAGTATCCTTGGTGCAGGTCAAGGTTTTGAGTATTGCTAATGGTTCCCGGTTCGGCGCCAAACGCCCGGGTATCCTGGAGTTGGAGAAAGAGGTTGATATCGGGTGAAACATCATAGCCGACGTTCAAGCGTGTTCTGGATCCAACGAAAGATTGATTGTTTTGATTCACTCCAGTGTCATTAGGGTTTCCAAAGCTCGAATTGACGCGCCCTTCATACCGCTCGCGAATCTCTGCGCTGATGTTAAGGTTTTCACTGTCCAAGGCAAACAACGGCGCATTCTGAAGGAGAACCATGGCAAAAAGGGCCGCTCGAATCGACGAGGCGCCAGCACCCGTTCCCTTTTTACGTCGGCTTAAGACCATACGCTGAGGACACAGCAAGTCCTGTGCCAGCAATCAATTCCCTTGTTAGGACTATCGGTAACAGTCACAACACGTTCGAAGCTTATACTGCTCTTGGCTCCGAAGAGAGGCACGATAGTGCTAGTAGCGTTGCCATGCTGCGACGTCATTAAGCCGGCAAGGAATAGGGGTTTGGACAAACTCTTTGCAACAATTATGTCGCACTAATTACATGGACTAACATAAATATTCGCGGTTCTTCTCTTATCGAGTTCTGTAGCGAATCGAAGGAAGTACGAAGTTTTTCACGCTATAACTGCATTTACGAGACACACACCCACGAAAATGGGAGAAGGGCGGAGGTTTCACAGGAGCTGGTATGTAGCTTGCTTTATCTAAGATAATTTGAGGGTATTTGCATCTTGAGTACAAACACCATAAATGCACAGAAGACCGTCGTCGTGATCGGGAACGGAATGGTTGGACAACGGTTTTGCGAGAAGCTGGTCGCGTTCGACTCAGCCAAACAATATCACATCGTCACGTTCTGCGAGGAACCGCGGGCCGCATATGATCGTGTTGGCCTCACATCGTTTTTTGCACACCGCGATGCCGAACAGTTGATGCTGGCAAAGCTCGAGTGGTATGCCGAACACGGTATTGATTTGCATGTTGGGGACAGAGCCAACCGGATTGATCGCCACACNCACACGGTACGATCGGATAAAGGTGTGGAGATCGTCTACGACGCAGTGGTCCTTGCGACCGGATCATACCCCTTTGTGCCTCCTGTTCCTGGTATCAATAAACAAGGAGTCTTCGTCTATCGCACCATTGAGGATCTTGAACACATCATTGCCTACGGTGCGAAAGTCAAACGGGCGGCAATCATTGGCGGAGGGCTACTCGGACTTGAAGCGGCCAAAGCAGCCTATGACCTCAAACTTGAAACCCATGTGGTGGAAGTCGCGCCACGCCTGATGCCCAGGCAAATCGACGATGCTGGCTCACGAATTCTCGTTCGAAAAATCGAAGATCTCGGAGTATCCGTCCATTTAAATAGAGCCACAGAGGAAGTTGTCGGCAACGGCGCGGTCGAAGGCTTGCGTTTTAACGACGGGAGCCAGCTCAACGTTGACATGATTATCGTCTCCGCAGGCATTCGCCCACGTGATGACCTCGCGCGTGATTGTGGCATCGATATCGGCGCGCACGGTGGAATTGTCGTGAACGATCGGCTCGAAACCTCTGATCCGATGATCTTTGCCATGGGTGAGGTCGCGCTTCATAACGGCATGGTCTATGGGCTAGTTGCGCCCGGATATGAAATGGCTGAAGTGGTCGCAAACAACTTGGCCGGTGGTGAAGCGTCATTTATCAGTGCGGACTGTTCAACCAAATTAAAACTCATGGGCGTAGATGTCGCGAGCTTTGGAGACTACGAAGCAGGACCGGAACGAGCCAAGCCACTCACGTGGGAAGATCCGTTTGACGGGATCTACAAGAGACTTCTCTTCAGCCTTGATGGGACAGCCCTGCTTGGCGGAATCTTAATCGGCGATGCGAGCGAGTACTGCAGCCTGTATCTTTGTAGTAAAAGCGATGAACCATTGCCATGCCAACCACATGAACTCATTCTCGGTAAGTCGGGTGGTGCCTCAGCACTTGGTGGAGTAGAGGCGATGCCGGACACGGCACAGATTTGCTCCTGCAACAACGTCACCAAGGGCGTCATCCGCACAGCGATTTGCCAACAGCAACTCACCGCTGTCGGTCAGGTCAAAGAGACGACGAAGGCTGGAACTGGCTGCGGCGGGTGTATGCCACTGCTCACTGATCTCTTTAACGCAGAACTGGCGGCGGCGGGGATCGCGGTGACCAATCACTTGTGCGAACACTTCCCCTATTCCCGCACGGAGATGTTCGCCATGATTAAAGCCAATCAGGTGAAAACTTTTGATGACGNGATCGTGCAGTATGGCACCGGATACGGATGCGAAATTTGCAAACCGACCATTGCATCGATTCTCGCAGCCTTGTGGAATGACAATATCATGCTGCCCGAACATCACACACTTCAAGACACCAACGATCGTTTTATGGCAAATGCGCAACGCGGTGGCTTGTATTCGGTCGTCCCTAGGGTTCCGGGAGGCGAAATTACTCCAGACAAGCTGATCGCGTTAGGAGAAACAGCAAAAGAATATGGCCTCTACTCCAAAATTACCGGCGGGCAACGTATTGACCTATTTGGCGCCCAAGTGCAGGATCTTCCTGATATTTGGGAAAAGCTTGTCGGTGCCGGATTCGAAAGCGGCCACGCCTATGGCAAGGCGCTACGCACTATCAAGAGTTGCGTTGGAACAAGCTGGTGTCGCTATGGGGTGCAAGATTCCGTTACCTTCGCCGTTCGACTGGAGAATCGCTACAAAGGCGTTCGCGCACCGCACAAGATCAAGGGTGCGGTATCAGGTTGTATCCGCGAATGTGCCGAAGCCCAAGGGAAAGACTTTGGATTGGTCGCGACAGAGAGCGGCTACAACTTATACATCTGCGGCAACGGCGGTGCTAAGCCGCGACACGCAGACTTGTTGGCGACCAATATCGACGAAGAGACCGCGATCAAATATATCGACCGGTTCTTAATGTACTACATCATGACTGCCGACAAGCTAACCAGGACGTCCGTCTGGATCGAGAAGCTCGAGGGAGGAATAGACCATCTCAAAGGGGTCATCATCGAGGACAGGCTTGGAATTTGCATGGAGTTGGAAACACGCATGCAATTTCTGGTTGATTCTTATAAATGCGAATGGACCGAAACTGTCAATGATCCGGAAAAACGGAAACTCTTCCGTCAGTTCGTCAATACCAACGAAACCGAACCAGTGATTGAAATCATCGCAGAACGCGGCCAACAGCGTCCGGCGAATTGGCCTTCAGAAACGGTGTCGGTTGAGCAATTCAGCATGCTGAAGAGTCAAATGGAGGCCGAAACAGAGTCGGAGTCAGAACACTCATGGGTCAAGGTCGGGACCGTAGGTGATTTTCCGGTCAACGGTGGCGCAACCATTAAGTACGGCGATGTTCAAATTGCCGTCTTCAATTTCGCCAGTCGAGGCGAATGGTATGCCTGCCAGCAGATGTGTCCACACAAAAAGGCGTTCGTGGTGTCCCGAGGGATCATCGGTGATCTCGATGGCATCCCAAAGATCGCCTGTCCGTTACATAAGAAAAATTTCTCGCTGGAATCTGGAGAATGTTTGAGTGGCGAAGACTATGCCGTGCAGATCTTTCCGGTTCGCGTGGAGGGCGAGGATGTTTACCTAAACCTCCCTGCGAGTCATGTCCTCGACCGCCTCCTCGCAACCGAAATAGGATGCACTCTTGCCACGGCATGTGACTTCAAGCCTGAACTGACTACAGTCACCAGCAGTCATGGTTGAACGAGTCCTCACCTGACAATATGCCCATCGGTATCGTGCAGAAGCAATCGCGATACGCTACACTCCTCACTCCGCTGGCGTTCCATGCATTTCTGTGACCTTATGTCGAAGCTACATGGACTATTCCATATTGCATGAGCGCTGCATTCTGAGTGGGGTTGCCGGCAAGTATACCAATCATCATTCTCTCGTCCGTAGAGATCGAGGGATAACCCACAGAGAGATCTCGCATGCCCCAAAACACTCACGGAATTCGGCCCGAAACCGCCATTGAATTACATCCGGTCATCTCGATCGGATACGGNCTTCGGTACCAAATCACGAAGGCCCTCTACGAAAACTCCTAAAGATCTCTCCTTGGATTACGATTGTACTTCCGTCAGTGGTGGGCATCGCTGGCTNCTTCACTGAAGGTGCCTTTATCAAACTGGTGATTCCCGCCACCTTTGTGTTCTTGTTTGTGCTTCTCGCCTACGCGGTCTTCGGCAGAAACGAGAAATCGTCTTTACTTCAACTCGACGAGGCGCCTGAGCGGACAAGGCTCTCTCCACGAATGAGAAATGGTACTTGCTTACTGTACAAGCAATGAACGAAGCTGTCCCAGCTTTCTAGCACCAGGGCATCTGTCTCTGGCTACAAGTCAGTGCAGCGAAACCCCAACCATGGGATCGTTAGCTAAGCCAGTGTCCCTGGCCAATTGTTCGAAGCCACGGTTTTTGATGAAGAGAGATCCTGGCATGGTGGTGGGGGTGACAACGGAGTAGAACAACGCACGGCCGATGAGTTCGCCGGCCAGCACGGTCACAAAGAGGGACAGAGTCACCCACGGGACCACGCTATTCACAAGGCTCATCACTCCCGATGGACCGCTCCAGAACAGGCTAGTCGCAATCGCTGCCACAAGGGTGATTGCGCTCATGCTGATTGTGACGAGCGAGAGTGCACTTCTCATCTTCTGAAACCGTTCGAATTTTCCGAGAAGTTGATCATAAGATGCCTGAGCTTCGCCTTGCACATGGAGAGCGGCTTGTGTGTTTGTCGACAATGGACCAAACGATCGATTCCGCTTGTTGTTCATCTGCGGTTCAGACGCGAGATCTTGCAGATGGACACGCTGGGAAGTCATCTGAATCACCTGCGTGGTTAACGCAACCGCTGTGAACGCAGCAAGGAATATCACTGGAATCGCGGTCAGCAATCCGAGCACAGCCGCAACGAGGTACGGGCCCAGAACGAAGGCCGATGAATAGAAGGAAACCCACGTGTGTGGGTGATTCCAGAAAGGTCTTGCCGGGATCATATAGATCTTCGACATGGTAAAGATGCTGGCAATTCCACACATCGCTACGGCAGATCCCAATCCCCATTGCGCCCACGAACCTGAAACTCCGAGAAACGTCAGTGCTGTGAACAGGGTCAAGCTACCAAAGAATAATCCCATCGCGAGAATCTCGCGACTCACCCAGGAATACCGCAGGTTGTTCAATGACCGATAGCATCTCCACGGTTTTCCAAGGTGTGAGGTTGAAATTCCAAGCCCCACCGCCAATAACGTTGTGATGCCGACAAGGATCGCCTGTGTTGGACCGACCAGGCTGGTCTTCAAGCCGGCACCCGATGTTATCAGCGGTAGACTCCAGAGCGAGAGGAACGCTCCAACGACGAACTGAGCGAGCAGGGTAAACACCACAAGGGAGGTTTCGTGGGAGTGCAAGGAAGACCAGGGCACCTGCTTGCTCGTTTTGCTTCCGTGATTCTCTCCCGTACTCGCTGAATGTGTTTTTCCGCTCGACTGATACGGGAGACCGATCTCATTGATTCGGGTGTTTTCATTCGATGAAGTGAGGGACTGATACTGTATGAGCTCAGTGTCGGCGCGCTTCATAGTTGTGGGAAGTGATCGCCTCTGATCGAACCGCACGTTCGGTTTACTGATAGACGGATCTGGAAACCCAGCAATGTGCGTCAGCGCCGCAGGATTGTCCCGTTCATACTTGTCTATTGCTCCAAATTCCAGCGCGTGTCCGAGACAGGCATCGACACACATCGGTTGAAGCCCAGCGTCCAAGCGATCGACACACATATTACACTTGGTGACCGAACCTGTTTCAGGGTTAAATGCGGGCGCCTCATACGGACACACCCACGTGCAATACTGACAGCCGAAACAGATGTCACTATCAACGATAACGGCACCAGTATCCTGATACTTTACATAGGCACCGGTTGGACATCCCTTGAGACAGACGGGATCATCGCAATGGTTACAGGCCATCGAGATGTTGACTCGAGTGTAGTCAGGATAGGTGCCGCCTTCCACATAGCCGACTTTTCTCCAAGCCATATGCGATGGCAACCCATTCTTTTCACTACAGGCCGCCTCGCACGAGTGACACCCGATACAATTATCAGCTCGGAAGATAAATCCGACCTGCTGGGTTGCTTTGAATTCATCCGTGGGATCACAGCTGTTTTGACATAGCGCTTTTGCAATTTCCCCAGCTTCTCCATATTCCGCCTTTTGTGGCAAGGGCGTCTCGATGTCAACAGNGAGATCATAACGGCTTGAGCTCAATGAGCTGTCNGATTTGATATTCGAANCACTCAACTCGACACCACCTTCTCAATCTTGACTGCAGACTGCTTAAACGCCGGCTGCCGTGAGTATGGATCCAAGAGACCTAGGGTCATGAAATTCGCACCCTTCGCAAAATGGAATGGAATGAACACCATCCTTGGGGCGACGCATTCTGTCACCTGTACGATGACGGTTATTTGGCCACGTCTTGAGATCACCCGTACCGAATCTAACGAGTTAATCCCCAATCGGTTGGCATCAATCGAGTTCATTTCCACGTAGGGGATAGGCGAGAATTTGTTCAGGTTCCCAATCTGTCCCGTCTTGGTTCTCGTGTGCCAGTGCTCAATGACTCGACCAGTATTCAACCAGAAGGGATACTGATCGTCAGGGCGTTCGTTGGTATCGTGAAACTCTAACGCAATGAAGCGCGCTTTTCGATTGGCGGTGTGAAAGCGTCCATCGGTATACAGCCGTGGGCTTCCCTCCCCTGTTGGAGCAGGCCACTNGATACCACCTTCTCGTTCCAATGCGTCGTAACTCAGTCCGGAATAGTCACATGGACGTCCTTTACTGATCGTTTTGAACTCATCGAACATCATTTCAGGTGCTGTTGACGGGAGAAGGTGTCCAACGCCAAGTTTTTCTGCCATCGCACAGAAAATCTCTAAATCGCTTCTCGCTTCGACGGGAGGCTCGACTGCTTTTCTGACTAATCCCACTCGGCGCTCAGAATTTGTAAATGTTCCCGTTTTTTCAGCCCACATCGCAGCGGGGAGAAACACGTGGGCAAACTCTGCTGAATCCACATTTTCGAACACGTCTTGGACGACAAGAAACTCAAGGTTTCTCAAACTCTTTGCAATCCGCTGGGTTTGCGGCATTGATGTCGCAGGATTGGTCGCGATGAGCCAAAGACCCTTGATGGTTCCTGCCTCAATGGCGGGAAAGATATCGGTCATCGTTTTGCCTCGTTTAAGGGGAAAGAATGATTCATCCACACCCCAATATTGCGCGATTTGCGCCCGGTGTTCCTGATTTTCGAGCAGGCGATAGCCCGGCAGTCCTGAGCATGACGAAAATTCACGGGTGCCCATGGCATTACACTGGCCAGTGATAGAGAGCGACGTTGCGCCTGGTTTTCCGATGTTTCCTGTAAGCAACGAGAGATTGTTAATAGCGACCACGCCATCTGATCCATGCACAGACTGATTGATTCCCATTGTCCAAATGGACATCGCAGCATTTGCGTTGCCATAGATCCTGGCAACTGTTCGAGTTGTGGATGCTGGAATTCCAGTGATCGGCTCCGCGTATTCAGGGGAGTATTTCGTCNCCGTTTCCACAAATGCATCGAAATCGCTGGTATGGGTTTCAATGTATTTCTGATCAGCGAGGCGTTCTTCCAAAATCACGTGAGCGAGGGCATTGAGCAATACCAAGTCCGTCCCAGGATTGATGGCAAGGTGAATATCCGCGTTTTGTGCGAACACAGTGACGCGTGGATCGATGACGATAACAGGAAATCGACGGCGCTCGAGCGCCATCTTGAGCCGGTAGTAAATTACCGGATGACATTCCACAAGATTCGATCCGAATGCGAGCAGGCACTCCGTCTCATCAAAATCGTCGTAGCATCCTGGGGGGCCATCGGATCCAAAGGATCGCTTGTAGCCTGATACCGCACTGGCCATGCATAAGGTGGTGTTTCCGTCGTAGTTGTTTGTCCCAAGTCCCCCCCGCACAAGTTTACCGAGGGCGTAGAATTCCTCGGTATAGATCTGGCCGGTGCTGACGACCGCAAGCGCGTCCGGACCGTACGTGTCCATAATGCGACGAAATTCTGTCGCCGTTTGCGTGAGTGCCGCATCCCAGGAGACCCGACGATATGGCTGAGTCGGTTCCTCGCGCATCAACGGATGTGTCCCGCGATTCGGTGCGTTAATCGCCTCGAACTCCCAAATGCCTTTCAAGCATAGTTTGCCTTGATTGACCGGATGGGCATTGGTTCCTCGCACGGACACCGCACGAGCATCTTTCACTCCCACTTCAATGCCGCATCCGGTCGAGCAATACCCACACGTGGTATATGCCCAACGGTCGACAGGATTCTGGCGAACCTTCACCTTTCGAGCTTGACGATCGACGTTTCCTTTCAAAAGGCTTCGCATCTACCCTGTTTTCCAGAAATTCAGCATGTGAGCTATCCTCGTATACGATTCCCTCCAATGGGGGAAAGCAGATTTCGTGCCAACCCCACATTTCTTGAACAATGCTTTGAAGAGCCTGTAAATAGGGCCGAAGTTGATTCCGACCTAAATCAACATTGAGTCGAACACAACAATACTCGACAATTTTAGCGCATCACACATTTTTGGATTGAGATCGTAAGCAGGGGGTGAAGATAATTTGAAAGGGAGGCTAGCTATATAGCTCTTGATCTTATGGCGAGAGTAGGCCCTGAGGGAAGAAGCGCGGATGCGTGACGGGTAACGCCATTCTAGATGACGCGTTTAGAATCAGGATGTCGTATCGGGTCTCTTCAGGGAGAGCTCTGTTTTGGCGGTGATAGTCTTTCACAGCATCGTCGCGCTCGCTGAACTTAATCAAGGGGGAAAGGTCAGTTCGATATTCGTCCACCCACTCATGGTACACTAGGAGAGGCAATGGTGGTCGGCTTCATTGCAGAGTCGGTTGAAGACATTCGCGAGCTTCATGAATGACCTCCTGCATCAAACGCACCAGCGCTTGCTCCTGGTAGACAATGTGTTTGACAATCTCTTTCGCCGGTGGCGACAGACGCCGATATCCCCAGAGTGATCTCCGTTTGGCCTCATCCCACCCCTCACGCTCGTAATAGAGCGGGAGATTGACGTCGAAATAGGAGACACTGTCGGCATCCTTGAGTAGATCGGAGCTGGGATCTCCTCCCACCTCGTGGACCTTTACCAAACGGCACGCCTCGTTCACGATATGGCCTTCCACGCCACATGCGACGAGAATCGGGCGCAGTATTTCCGCGCCATGACGGGCATGGGCAGCCTTGAAGGCATCATAATCCTCAAAGTCCGCACGCGGGGTCTTGCTTTCTTCGATGGCTCGGTCGATGTCGTGGGCCAGCGCTGCCAATTGCAGAGCATCGTCGGCATCCGGTGCAAAGCGCAACAGCCACTCTAGGGTGTTGTCAGCATGGCGTGGGTCCTCGGGCACGCGCGAGCCGCCGACAATCCGCCTGATGCTCTGTTTGGCAGACTCAACACTACGCATCCGACGCGACCTTCATCCGGCGTATTGTCTCGATATTCATCACCACCACGATCGCCACCAGCACAGGGAGTACGAGATTCATCACTGCACCAATGAAGATGAGCAATACCCGCACATCACGTCCCATCCGTATCATGGCCATACCCCTCAACTCGAATCGTTCACGCATGAGGTTATCGTACTTATCCGCCGTATAACTCAGCATGAAGGATCCGATAATGGCCATGACACCGATGAAGAGGATCCAACCATTCGGCTCCGTGAGGAGCACATGCCACGTCAAGCCAAAGAGGAGAAACGCATCGGCATAACGGTCCAGCACCGCATCGAACCAACCGCCGAAGTCGCTGCTTTGGTACTTGAGCCTAGCCACTTCCCCGTCGCACCCATCGATGACAGATGCGAATTGGGCAAGAACGCCTCCCAGAAGCAAGGCGAGATAGCCGCCCAGAGCAAACAGTCCGGCGGCAATCATGGAACACAGAAACGAGAACAGGGAAATTTGATTGGGCGTCACATCATATTGTGCCAAATAACGGGACACTCGTATGGATATGGGACGGTTCAGGTAACGGGACACAGGCCCATCGTTTGACTTGTCGCGGAGATGATCTAAGAGGGCCGCTTCGGCCTTGTTGAATGCCTTCGGATCGTCGACGTCAACCCAGAAACCACGCGTAGGGACAGCGCTCACACATCCCTTTGCGGCAAGAATCCGTACCGCTCCTGACAGGGTGGCATCACCCACGGTGTCTTTGCTTTGCGCCAGAGCCTTAAATATCGCTGGGGAACACAGGAACACTCCAGTATCGAATCCATTGAAGTCGACTAATCCCTTGCCGATCGTACGAATCTTCCCGTCCTCCACTTTGATACGGGTCACATCTTCCATATCAACCAGAGGATTGCGGGTGTCGAGATCGATGCCGAGCGCGATCTCTCCATCGGTCAGGGCATGCGTTGTTAGTGCATGGCCTAAGCGTGGGTCGAAGAGGTGATCCGCCATGAGAAGCAGAAAGGGATCGTGAAGGTAGTCTCGCGCCGTGAGCACGGAGAGTCCATTGTCTTTCTCCCACTCGTCATTCACCAAAGGAGTGATCCGAATCGCAAGTCGTGCCGCCAATCCTTCCAAGAAATCACGGATCTGTTCACCCTGGTAGCCGGTCACGACGAATATTTCGTCGACACCAGCGTCCAACGCGGTGCGGATGACGCGTTCAATCAAGGGGATGCCTAGAAGGGGAATGAGGGGCTTACTGGGACCCCTCTGCTGCAGCCGGCTTCCTTTGCCCGCCGCGATGATGAGGCATTTCATCCCGATAATCTCAGTCGCCGTTGATGAAATGTTCCGTCATCTGGAAGGCGATATCATCGGTAAACTGTCGTTGGGGATGTTTGCAAAAGTAAGCCGACGGTCCTTCGAGTATGCCACTCTGTCCTCGGTCCAACGCGAGTTTGGCGCAGCGGATGGAATCGATCGCGACCCCTGCCGAGTTAGGTGAATCCTCTACTGAAAGGCGCAATTCGAGGTTCATGGGCACATCACCGAATAGCCGTCCTTCCATACGGAGAAAACAGACCTTATTGTCATTTTGCCACGGCACATAATCACTCGGGCCAATATGGATGTTGTCATCCTCTATAGGGTGAGCGGCCACGGACTGTACGGCCTGAGTCTTGGATTGTTTCTTTGACGCCAGCCGATCGCGGTTGAGCATGTTGAGAAAGTCAGTATTGCCGCCGGTATTGAGTTGGTACGTCCGCTCCAGCTTCACCCCACGCTTGGCGAACAAATCAGTTAGGACCCGATGGGTGATGGTTGCCCCTACCTGCGCTTTGATGTCATCGCCGATAATGGGGAGGCCGGCCTCTTGAAATCGCCTGGCCCAGCTCCCTTGAGCATCGCTGGCAATAAACACTGGAATGTTGTTGATGAAGGCCGCGCCAGCCTTCAATGCGCAGCCGGCATAAAACTCCGTCGCCTTCTCGGAGCCGACCGGAAGATAATTCATGAGAATCTCCACACCAGATTCGCGGAGCAACGTGACGATGTCTCCTTCGGTCGGTTCTGGCTTATTGGCTTGAACAAACGTGCGCTTTGGATCGTACGCTGTCATGTGGTCGGAAAATCCATCCATAATCCCGCCCATCTGCACGGTGACTCCGGCTTTGGGAAGGTCGGGGCAGAAGACTGTCGTACAGTTGGGTAGGGAAAAAATGGCCTCATGCACATCGACGCCGACTTTTCGCACATCGATATCGACAGCCGCGACCACCTCGATATCACCAGGCGAGTATCCACCGATTTCCCAATGCATCAGGCCGATCGCCTCTTGGGGAATCTTTTCCCGGTAGTAGTGGATGCCCTGTATCAATGAACTGGCACAGTTCCCAACCCCGACAATAGCGATCTTGATACGATTCATAGTGTCATGTCCCTCTAAGCTGTTGCCCACAATACCGACAGTAGGCATCCTGTGCATGGCCACGCCTCACATGTTGTTTCTCCCGACACCCGTTCGGCGGCACAGGAATGCTGTGATTCACCACCTCGCCGCACATGATACCAGATTGTAACGGCGCATTGGGATGCGATGGTTGAGGTTTGGACACTGGTCCTCTCGCTTCACTAGGTCTCTCCTCCGCTGGTGTTTTTAACTTAGCGCAATTGGCACACAACAGTGCAACGGTTGAGAAGGCTCAAGGGGGGTGTTGCAGTGATGCAGTCAAAATGGGGAGAAGTGGACTGGTGGATCGAAGAGTGACTGGCCAGAACACTCACTCTGGGACTGGACTCCATCAAGGGGGAAGAAGTAAGAACTACTCCGACTCGATGCATGACGTGTGCCTTGAGCGGCGGGTTTACCCATACGCTCGAAGGCTTTGTTGGATGATTGCCTCGGTCTTGATTCTGGATGTTGATGGAAAGTTGATCTCCATCCGCGATTAGCAATCACTTTGCGGTGTTGAACGGGTCACCGGACAGCACTGGCCATCATTTCTTCTTTTCTCTTTTCAATTGTCGTTTTTCCTTTGAACTATGCTTGTCCTTTTTCTGTTGTTCCCTTTTGTTTTTGTCTTTTCCCCCCTGATCCCCCATATCTGTTCCTCCTTTATCTTCCTGCACCCAACTATTGAGTAGACTGTCAGGACATCTCGGTTGCCAGAACTTTTATTGGGAAGATTCTTTTCTATGTGTGCGCTAAGGGTACTCCAAAAGCCCTCAACTGAGCCACGTCGGTTGCTAGGAATTTTTTTGGTGTTACTTCATTGTTTATTAGCAGGCAGATCCTAGAGCGGATTGCATCTGATGCTTTGTCCAAAAGTTGCTGATTTGCATAACGTTGATGAGCGCCTCGAAGCAGAACTTCCGTTTCCGAAATTTCAAGGAATTATTTGCGACAATCAGGTGCCTTAGTTGGGAATCTTTATCTGCTAGGTAGACCAACCCCACATTTCTTGAACAATGCTTTGAAGAGCCTGTAAATAGGGCCGAAGTTGATTCCGACCTAAATC
>PBSN01000013.1 GCA_002726235.1 Nitrospiraceae bacterium | reverse complement strand
GTTCTTCAGGGTAACCTTCATGCAGTCACCCACATTGACCCGCAAGACGAGCGGATGGGGACGCAGGCTGCCTGAACTGATCTTCTGCACTTCATTCTCGAGGACGTAGATCTTGCCCTCGGGGTTACGCAGTTGGACCTTCCGGTCAAAGTCCACAGTAATTGTTTCCCCGGCTTTCGAATGCAGCGACATGGCATAGTCCATGGCAACCACATTGAATTGCTTCACCGGCGCATCACTCGGACAAACCGAGGTGGCGGACTTCGGAACAGTTTCGCGCCCCGGCAACACCTTGAGATCGGATTGAACCTCGTCGAGTACTCGAATCAGGCCCCATGAGCCCTCCCCAAGTTTGGAAATCCGTCCGTTGTAGTGGAGGTAGTCGCCTGCCATCTGCTGCGGCCCACCAGCCGCCATTAGCAGGTTGTACCGCTCGGCAATGCCGATGTGCAACGTATTATCCGGCTGCGACTCCGCCATGTGCTGTTCGGTACGGAAATAATGACCCGTCACATTCCACGTATGGCTTTCATTCATGGTTTGATCCAAGGCCCGAACCATAATCGGATCACCCAGATAGGCCCGCAGAAGCGGCGTCTCGGGATCTCCATGGACCGTAGTACTGAAAAGCTGTGACGCGTCACTGTTATTAGCCAACCGAGTCGCCAGGGACTCCGCCTTCATGTTGAACGCGCCCCCGGTGGTATGCGTGCCCCCATTAAGACGGGGGAAGGGAGAGTCTCGAAGATCCAGCGGCATCATGAAAGATACCGTCTGAAGGTCCGCGATTTGTTTCTTGGGATCAAACCCTTCCGGATTCCCGTCGTAGATGATCTGCGCGGTGTACGGAAGAGTATCCTGGATATTCAGCACGAGCTCTCGAAAGCTCCCTACCAGCGTCCCGCCATTCCGTCCAAGTCCAATAGGCTCCTGGGTATGAATATCCGCGATGGGACCACTTCTGATCTCCTCCCCAGTGACCGGGTCGTGGTAGGTCGAATTGATTGGCTCAACCACAATTTGTCCCACCGCACCATGCGGCCAGGTTGTCGCACCGAACGCATGGTCATGCCAGAAGACATTCCCATACTGCGCATCGACGTATAACCGCTCACGGACCCATTCAACGCTCACAAACTCACCCTTGGCGTGGTCGTGCTTCAAGCCCTGCTCCAGCGTCACCGTGAACTGCGCGCCATCAAGATCCTTAATTCGGACGATCTCGAAGGTGCCTATCTGGTCCATTCCAACCCCAATCTCAATATTGGGGTGGAAGAAGTGCTCCGCATTGGCGCCCGTAAGGTGCAGAACGGTGTCCCCTTTTTTGGCCGGCTTGGCCAGCGCGTCGTTCATTGGCAGAGGCAATCCGTGACCGGGATGGTCGTTGACCAGCACATCGTACGGACGAGCCGCCTGCTCATATGACATACCACTGATCACGCCATCCGAGGCCTGATTGTCAAACTGATGGAAATGGTGGTGCATGTTGACCTTGCTGCCGAGCAGGTTGGTCGCGTGATTATCTTTCCACTTACTCTTCAGGATGATATCGATGCAGTCGTACACATTCGCCCGCATGACGAGCGGGACATGCATCTCCTTGTTCTTGCGCACTTCCGCTTCCTCTTCGGCCAGAACAAAAAGTAGGCCGTTTGGATCCACAACGGCAGGCTGATCCCCACGTTTGCCGGTCATCTCGATCACAATCTCAACAAAGTTCACCGTAAACTGTGCCCGCCCAGCATTCTCAGGGCACAGGCTCCACGGTCCATGTTCTCCAGGCGACGCAGGCTTGGTGCTCAGTTTCCCTATCGGAGCATCCTGCCCAGGCTCAGAGAATCGACTGCCTGCATCAGCACCAATCTGAAACGGTTCCAGCCACGGCGCGCCATTGTGGTTGTGCGGATACAGTGGGCGCATACCCAAGTGTGGACGCAAATGGGGCCACGCCACCTTCCCCGTCTTTGGTTCAAACAAGAAGGGGAACCGCTTCCCCGGTGCCGGGGTCCAGTCATGATGATTGCCTTCTGCCGGCGTGTACTTTGGCCACTCGAATGTGGTCTCAGGCTCACTCATGGCCTTCACCCCATCCCAAGACCACGGCATCACAGTCGCATCATGAGCCATGACCTGTCCACGCTCGTCATCGGTGTGTCCACGTTGCCCCATCGTTGGGACCATGTACTGGACCCAATCCTTGATGCCTACCTGCGGCGGATTGGCCGTCCAATCAGTCGTATTTTGGGTTACTTGGTAATTCTTCCCAAACCAGTTCATTTCCTTACCAACGAGCGCATCAGATGACACAGCCCTCTTGACCAACCCTTTGCGATCTGGCAACTCGACGAGAGGCCGCATGATGTCGGTAGATTCATGCGGATAGTTCCCCGTTTGAAGAGTGTTATACACCCGCCAATACCCCCACATGCCCGCAACATAGTGGTGCGCGACGTGACAGTGGTATAGGAAGTCTCCCGCCAAATGCTGGCAGAGGCCCGAACCACATTCCACATCAAGGTCGAACACCTCGGTCGGCCCAATCACTTGAACATCAACGCGATCGGAGACGGTCCGGACGACTGGAAATTTCACCGGCCCACCCGTTCCATCAGCAAACATGCGTTTATCACCGGCCGTCGGCTGCCGCAACCATCGAATCGTCCCGCCATGGGGATGATGGGAATGGAATACTTCAGACCCACCATGCACCAGACGCCATTTTGCCGGATCGCCCAAGTAAGACCGCCCGAGAGGCGTCGGCGCATCGCCAAAGGTATACGAGCTATAGGCCGACGATTCATCCTCAAAATGGAACACCTCCTTCTGTCGCTGAAGCATTGCAATTCCAAAAGGCTCACTCCGATTATTCAATGCTCGCGCTCCCGGCCGATAGGCATCGGACAGCGGATCCCGTTGGGGAAGCATCTCCCCATTTCTGTCAACCGGCCGAAACGCTTCGTCCCCAATCTCATGGTAAATTAGGGCAAATTCACGAAAATCTGGTTGTTGAGGATGAGCAATAATGGCTTGCCAGCCACTTTTCAGCTCCTTGCCGTCCTCCCACGGTGAGAGGTAGGTCGATCCGGTGGGTTCGACGACGAACGCCCCGATCAATCCTAACGCGGTCTGTTCGCGCTGGCCGACACTCTGGATCTGGTGCGTACCCTCCTGCTCATCTGGGCGCAAATACCATTCGAACGTCTGTCCTTCACCGTCATAAATTGTTGCATCAGGATTCGTTAAAACAGCCGGCTCACCAGTGGATTGCACAATCATGTTCGACCCGTGGATCCGGAAACTGATGGGTTGCTCTTCAATCTCGTTCACCACCTTGAAGATCACACAATCGCCCGCATTGCCCCGGATCACTAACGGCTGAATNGCATCACCTTGCAAGCCGTTGGACACGGCACCGGGATCATCGTCTCGAGTTCTGGCCAATTCGTTTCTGGCTTCTTCCTGATGAACACGCTCGAGGTCTTCCGCCAAAGTAAACATGTACCCGTAATAAAACATCTGCCATTGGTTCAACGTCACACCCACCTCAATCGCCACAATGTCGTACTCCCTGCGTGGCGCAAAAGACGGGCACCGGCCACCGCGATTCATGGCGGCAGACGCGACCTGATCGGCAGGCCCTAAGATGGGATCATCCCCCATCATTCCAAACTGATGNAGCAAATCAGAGTAGGCATAGGGGCCACTCGTTGGCCTAGCCTCTCCTTCACGGGCATGGATCGCATGATCCATCATTTTCTGATGCATGGCGGCAATTTTACCTGTCCTGCCCGTATTGCCCTCCATCGCCTCTTCAATCATGATTTGGGCCTTCAGCTTGTTCACCCAATCCGGAACCTCCCCTGCTGCAAGAGGCTCAGCTTGCTGGGCCGCCCAATACCCCGTTCCAGCTGGCACGNCAGTGTAGGCAGGAGTCTCAGCCGCCCCCTTCGGCGGCAAGAAGGCAAGGAAACTGCCAAAAACCGCCAAAAAAATGAGCCGGACGATCGTGTTGTTTCCGCAAAACAGTCCAAGAAATCCCCGATTTTCTCTGCAGACACCGATCTTTTGGGTNCTCATACTNAGCCCTCCACACATGTCGACGGATGTTGGATTTTTGCTATTCCCCNCTCCCCTCTACGGGGAAGCCATCACAGCNCCTCTCCNTTATGATCAGGGGGGGGGGGAGAATAGGAAGATCTCCACATCTCGCCTTCGTGAATATCCGAAGCTTTATCTCAGCAATTATCGATTAGGCTATTTCCCCGCGAACTCAAATTTGACCGATTCTTTCGCACCTGCTCCAAACGTCATCTCCTGAGTCTGCTCTCCTAGAATCGGATGCCACGCGATGACCTTATATTTACCCGCCGGAATTTGATCGATTGAAAATGTCCCATCAGCACCCACCAAGGCGTAGTACGGATGGCGCACCGATCGAAACCAAGCCTGCATATACTCGTGTTGATCACACTGTAATTTCATGACGGGAGCCCGCCGAATTTTCTTCATGTCTTTCTTGAATGAGAGGGTTTGGCCTTTTTCCGGCATTCCCAAGTTGAACATGGTGCTCGGATTTTTCTTAGGTGCGATGCCGAACGAATGCGGGTTATGCAACACCCCGATGACCTTTCCGGATTTCGGATCGGGAGCTTCATCCTTGTTGGTAACAGTAAAATTCACGGTCGGTGACACCACCCCGACGAATGTGGACGATCCGCCGGCTACAAGAAACTTGCACACATCCATATCCACGTGTGTCTTCTTCAAGACACGGGCTTTGCCTTCTTTAATGCCCTTGATCACAACGACAACGTCCTGAAGAGCATTCCCTTTCCCAACCGAGACGTCCCGAAGGATCCGGGTTCCATCTTTGGTGTCGACACCGCTACAAAATTCCCCTTGCGGAAAGTTGCCGATGGGAAACGTTTTGGGAGCAGGAGCTTTCCCCTTAAGCGTCACAGCGCCAGACAACGTCGCTCCATTTGACACGTCAACCGTTTTATATTTTGATTTTCCCCGCTTCTTGGCCGCAAACACATCGACAGCGCCGATCAAGCCAACCACGCAAATAACAATAACCACTGTACTCAACTTGCCAATAGAACGCTCCATGCTACTTCTCCCCCTCCATGATCACCGTTGAAGATGAAACGAAAACCTACTATTCGTAACTCATAGCGGATTTCGATACAAACAAAAGCGCTTGAGTATACGTGTGTCTCTTTTGGGGCGCAATGCCCCAAAAGGCCGAAGCGCATCTTAACACTGCGCAAATCACAGATGTTGTAATATGTCATACTGTTCGGGACTTGCAGGAAAACATCCCGCGCCGGTACTATGTGGCCCCCCTGACGGAAGGACAGGAAACGTGCAGACCAAGATTCAAGCCATTTCGTGGAATATCACCAGACTATGCAACCTGAAGTGTGCCCATTGCTATCTACCCGCAGGTTTTGTGGATACCAACGAGTTTCCGAGCGGTTACATCCGCGACAGCGAACTCACCCGAGAACAGTGCTTCACGGTGATCGACCAGATTGCCACGATTAATAGCAACGCCCTCCTGATTTTAACCGGCGGCGAACCCCTTCTCCGGCCGGACATTCTTGAGATTTCGCACTATGCGGCTAAAACCGGGTTTTTAGTCGTGATGGGGACCAATGGGATTCTTCTTGACGACACGACGGTCACGCAAATGCTCGATCATGGGGTGAGCGGAGCCGGAATCAGCCTCGACTCTTGTTCGCCGAGTGATCATGATAAATTCCGTGGCATCGATGGGGCACTCGATGCCACGTTGAAGGGGATTGAGGTACTTTCTCGTCACCGCATGCAGTTTTTGGTGCAGACATCCGTGACCCGTATGAATTGTGACCAAATCCCGCAGATGGTTGAATATGCTGCAGAGCTCGGCGCCAAAGTCTTTAACCTGTATTTTCTCGTTCGCACCGGACGTGGAAAAACCATCATGGACCTGAGTCCAGAACAATACGAAGCCATGCTCGAAACTCTTTCTGCATTGCAGGAGAAGTACAAAGGAAGGATGTTCGTGGCGGCAAAGTGCGCACCCCATTTTAAACGCACCATCTACGAACGGGAATCAGATTCACCGCTACTGCAGGGATACCCTGGAGGGACATGCCCTTGCGGCATCTATTACTGCCGAATTTCGCCGGAAGGAGACCTGACGCCTTGCCCTTATCTGCCAGTGAGCGTTGGAAACCTCAAAGAAAAGAGCTTTGCCACCCTCTGGAACAGTTCCGAGGTTTTCGATCAGCTCCGCGACCGGACGCTACTCAGTGGGCGTTGTGGCAAATGTGAGTTTCGAGACGTCTGCGGCGGTTGTCGCGCACGTGCCTACGCCGCGGACGAGGATTATCTGGCTGAAGATCCCTCGTGTACATACCAACCCGGCCAGTATGGCAACGAGTTAGTCCAGTTTCCGCATATCACCGCGTTCGGAGCAGAACCGGCCTATGAACTCACTTGGACCAAACCTGCCCAAGAGCGATTGGACCGGGTTCCATCGTTTGCCAGAGGCATGGTCATCAAGAGTGTTGAGCGGTATGCACGCGAACACGGACATTCCGAAGTCACTCCAGAGATGATGCAAGCCGTCAAGACTCGGTTCGATGAATCGGGCATCCCGTCCTTTGCACCCCGACAGTGAAGTAGCGACAAAAACTTGACAGTGCGCACAACATGGCCTACCATCGTTCTTCCTCATGTGTTACATGAGGCTACGGAGCAGAAATGTTTGCTGGCGAACACGTCTGTAAGCTTGACGAGAAAGGGCGGTTCATACTTCCGCAACCCATGCGGGAGATTCTCGAAAACCACGGGAAACGCCTCGTATACCTGAAAGGTCCCGAGTCCTGCCTCTGGGCCTACACCCACCCGGAGTGGACACGAATCCTCGAACAGAGCCGTGCCGGCCTTGATGAAGAGGAGAGCCGTCTGTTTATGCATCATATTGTATCTGAGATGACGATGTCAGATGTCGACAAAGGGGGCCGCGTCCTGATTCCGGGAAAGATGCGAAAACACCTGAACCTCGACATTGACCAAGAAATTGTTCTGCTTGGCCTGTATCAAAAGCTTGAGATGTGGAGTCCGTCCGCATGGCGGCACTACCTGAAGGTGAACGAAGAAAAGCTTGAAAACGCCCAACCGCGTTTTATGGAACTCCTGTAAGACACCCGGGGGTTCGCCCAACGCCTGCATGCCTCGTGTCCGATGATCAGCTCCAACTAACACTTCCCATCCCTCCCAGCATCAATCACCAGTACGCAACAGTGAATGGTCGCCGCATCCTTTCGGCAGAAAGCCGCTCGTACAAGCAACTCGTTGGGGGACATGTCCTGATAGCGCTCGCCAAAAATCCGAAGCGAGAGCATCTGCGCACCCTGTTGCAATCTCATGCCCTGATCCTCTCGATGTGGTTCTATCTGCGCACCGCATTGCGGCGGGACTTGGATAGTGGACTCAAGATTACACAGGATGCGATTTGCGAAGCGCTCGAGTTAAACGATAACCGTGTTGTCGAGATTCATCTTCACAAAAAAATTGATCGCAACGACCCTCGCCTAGAGGTGATATTGGCCCCACTTGGGGATGACACCACATGATAAACCGTGTATCCTAGACCGGATAAGCTGAGGATTGTTGAAGGGGGACGATCTTCAGGCCACGTATCGTGTTGATGCCCTCAGTTGGATAACCGTCGGATATCTCCAATCTTCCGGTGTTTTATGGTTGGCAGGCCCGCGAGGCCTGATCTGTGTATATGTATCAGTGAGGAAAAAATGATTCGCAAAAAACGGCAAAGTTTTGGAAGAGCACTCCTGATTGCTNCAATAGTAGCGCCTCTCCTTTTCGTCTCCGCTCCTGCCAGTACTCATGCGGCAGAAGAGGATGCAAAACTCCCCACCGAAATTATCGGCGAGGACGGAGCCCCAATGGTTCTTGTCCCGGCGGGCGAGTTCATCATGGGAAATCAAAACCCCGTCAGGTTTGGATCGGGAGGATTTAACCAAAGACCCCATCATACTGTCTATTTAGACACCTTCTACATCGATAAATATGAACTGTCGGTCGCCCGCTACGACAAGTACGTCAAAGCCAATGGCGGAGGCGAAGTGGACCCAGCTTACCTCCCAACAAATTCCTACCTGATTGATCTTTCCAGACACGCGAATATTCCCGTCACAAGCATTCTGTGGAAATCGGCGAAGGGCTACTGTGAATGGACAGGGAAACGGCTTCCGACTGAGGCAGAATGGGAAAAGGCCGCACGCGGGAGAGATGGGAGACCACATCCATGGGGAGATACCCCACCGACAAACGAGCATGCTTTATTTGCAACACCTCCTCAGGAATGGCAAGGCCCAGATTCATTCGCTCCTATCGACAGCTACCCCAAAGGGGTCTCACCATACGGAGCGCATCATATGGCAGGGAACGTATTTGAATGGGTCAACGATCTCTACCTGGAAGAATACTACGAAGAGACTCCGTTGCGTAATCCGCAGGGTCCCAAGAAAGGAAGAATGAACAAGCACGGAAAGAGGCTTTCGGCATATACCATTCGCGGGGGATCGGCCAAGTCGATGGCGGGTGTACTCACAACCACCTTTCGCGCAGGCTGGTCGCACNTGTATACCCCTCCCCACGGCGGCTTTCGTTGTGCCAAAAGTGCAGGTAACGCTGGCGCGACCGAGAGTGATGCAGGAGACGATAAGGAATGAACCGCGACATCCACCGCTGGACTTGTGCTCTTGCTGCAGGCATCGGCCTCATGTTCGGCACGGCAATAATATCCACAGCTCAACCCAGCGACACGCAGGGTGCGATTGCATCGAAAACCCTGCTTGCAACGATTGATCTTTCCGCGTGGAATCCCCGTTCCATCATCGCCAGCCCAAACGTTCGAAACATCGCCTACATTCAGAAAGCTTCGGATACGAAGGTTCAGGTTGTTCGTGATGGAAAACCGGGGGCGCTGTTTGACGCGATCAAACGGGACAGCCTGAGGTTCAGCCCGGACGGCCAGCGATTGGCCTATCAGGCAACCCAGGGCACACATCAGGTCATGGTTGTCGACGAATCGGTGAGTGCAGGCTATCGCAAGATTTTGGACGGCAGTTTCACCTTCAGTCCCGACGGAACCCGATATGCCTATGCCGCGCAGAACAAGAAGCGAAAATGGTTTGCAATCATCGACGGGGAACGCTCTCCCCCCTATCAGCGCATTATCCCGTACAGTCTCCAATTCAGTCTCACCAACAGAGTCGCCTACATCGCAACCACAGGTTCGAAACAAATCATGGTCATGGACGGACAGGCCAGTCCCCGTTATGACAACATTTGGAGCGGAGCATCAGTCTTCGATCCTACCGGCACACGAACCGCCTATGTGACGCAAACTGCCAAGGCGTGGTCTGTGACAGTAGATGGCAATGAGGGGCCCCACTTTGATTTCATCGCCATAACCTCTATTGTTTTCAGTGGGGACAGCCAACATACGGCCTATGTCGCACAATCTGGAGAAAAATGGGTCACCGTACGTAATACTATTTCGGGTCCGCCACATGACCAGATCCGGGCCCAAAGTCTGGCTTTTAGCCCAAACAGCGCTCATCTCGCATACGCAGCGAAAGACGGTGAAGACTGGACGATCGTTGTGGATGGCAAGAAGGTCGGCCAACCCTATGACGACATTGATGGCATTCAGCCCAATTACAGCCTAGATGGAGCACAATTAGCGTTTGGTGTGAGGATTGGCCTCCAATGGGGCGTCGTCGTGGATGGCACTCTCGGCATTCCACACACCGACCTCGGGCACGACACATTTCGATTCTCCTCGGACGGTCAACATTTTGCGTACATCGCAGTACAGGAGAGTGCGTGGTTTATTGTGCTGGATGGAAAACCGGGCACATTCTCATACGACCGCCGCCCCCACGAGAATCTCGGATTCACCCGATTAGGAATCAAGGGCCCAGTGTTCAGTCCAGACGGGAAACGCCTTGCGTACTCGGTTCTCCAAGGCACGGACAAGCTCGGAGTCGTGCTTGACGAACAACTTGGGCGCCCTCATTGGGCTCTGGCCGAGGAGAGCCTGCTGTTCAGTGCTGACAGCAGCAAGCTCGCATATATTGCGGGCAGCGCAGATGCCAAATGGCGAGTGTTTGTTGAACGCAAGGTCACCGGACGAGCCTATGATGGCATTGAGGTGCAGGGGGTGATCTTTAGTGCTGACAGCGAGCATGTGCTTTTTACCGGGCACCGAAATGGTAAGTGGGTGGCCGTGATCGACGGGCAGGAAAGCGAGCCATTCGACCACTTTCTGTCTGGAAAAGACGGTCCGCTACACTTGGATGCCTCAGATGAGTTACGCTACATCGGAAGACAGGGTGATGAGATCTATCTGCTGGAAACCAAAGTCGGCGCGGTGTAGCCTGCCCGGTCCTCGACACTTTATAAATCTTTAGCGAAAAAGAAGACACCACCATGCATATCATCGTGAATGGGAAACAAGAAGAGGTGCCTGAGGGGACAGTTCTTGATCTCCTGAAGCACAAGGATTGGGAGCCGCAAATGGTGGCTGTCGAATTAAACGAGACCTTGCTTGAACGTGACGCATTGGGGACAACGGCACTCACGGAAGGCGATCGCGTGGAATGCATTTTCTATATGGGAGGAGGACAAGGCACTGTGGACGTCACTACCCTGATCGGAAAGACCCCACTGGTTCAACTCACTCGTCTTCCTGGAAAAGACTCGGCAGATATTTACGTCAAACTCGAACACCTCAACCCCGGCGGAAGTGTCAAGGATCGTATCTGTTTGAACATGATCGAGGAAGCGGAGCGTCAGGGAATCTTGAAACCAGGCGCAACAATGGTCGAGCCCACAAGTGGCAATACCGGCATCGGGCTTGCCATGATTTCTGCGGTGCGTGGATATAAGCTGATTCTGGTTATGCCAGAAAGCATGAGCATGGAACGCGCCAGCCTCCTCTCCTCCTATGGTGCCCAGTTAGTGCTCACCCCTGCATGGGAAGGAATGAGCGGGTCGATCACCGAAGCTGAAAACATCGTAGCCCAGCACCCCACATACCTGATGCCGGATCAATTTTCGAATGCTGCCAATCCCGCCATGCATCGACGCACGACAGGGCCGGAAATATGGGATGCGCGCGCAGGAAACATCGATGCATTTGTGGCAGCCGTCGGAACTGGAGGAACAATTACGGGGGTCGGCGAAGTGCTGAAGGCAAAGCGTCCCGCGGTGCAAATTATCGCGGTGGAACCGGCGGGATCACCGGTATTGTCCGGCGGAGAACCCGGACCGCATAAGATCCAGGGCATTGGGGCAGGATTTGTTCCGAAAGTGCTCAACCAGTCAATTCTTGATCGAGTCATCACCGTAAGCGACGACGACGCCTACCGAACGACCAAGCAATTGGCGCGCACCGAAGGACTCCTCACTGGCATATCCTCTGGAGCTAATGTGTTTGCCGCGCAACAAGTCGCGAAAGAGCTCGGCCCTGGCAAAACTGTCGTGACGGTAGTATGCGATACGGGCGAGCGATATCTTACGGTAGAGAAATATTTTAATATTTAACGATGCACGAACCAAGATGAACTTTACCGACGAACAGATTACACGCTATAGCCGACACATTTTGCTTCCCGAAGTCGGCGGCAAAGGGCAGAAGAAACTTGCACAGGCGCGCGTACTAGTTGTCGGAGCGGGCGGGCTTGGTTCGCCAGCCATTCTCTACCTCGCCGCAGCCGGCATCGGCACGATTGGAATCATTGACAACGATGTCGTCGATCTGACCAATTTGCAACGGCAAGTCATTCATCACACCGAAGACCTTGGGACATCCAAAGTCCGCTCCGCGCAGAACAAAGTCAAGGCGCTCAATCCGGATGTCACCGTCGTCCCGCTTGAGAAACGTCTGGACGCAAACAACGCCATCGACATCATCAAAGATTACGATATTATCGTTGATGGAGCCGATAATTTTCCGACGAAATTTCTTATTAATGATGCCTGTTACTTTACAAATCGGCCCCTCGTCCACGGAGCCATTCTTCGATTTGAGGGACGGGTCTTCACGATTCTTCCACGGCAAACCGCATGTTATCGCTGCATATTCAAAGCACCTCCTCCGGCTGGAGTTGTGCCCAGTTGCCAAGAAGCCGGCGTGATTGGCGTGCTTGCCGGTGTAATCGGGACCATCCAAGCCACAGAAGTGCTCAAGCTGGTCATTGGCATTGGAACGCCGATCACCAATCGACTCCTTGACTACGATGCAAAGACAAGCCGTTTTCGTCAGGTCAAGGTAGCAAAACGCCCTGAGTGTCCGCTGTGCGGGGAACATCAGGAGATCTCCGAACTAACCGAATCAGAACAACCTGCCTGCGCGCTTAACACCTGAGACGATGACGGGAAAAATTAAAGGACTGAAGTGCCGCGAGTGTGGACGAGCCTATCCCGCAGATCCAATTCACGTCTGCGAGATGTGTTTCGGCCCCTTAGAGGTGGATTACAACTACGACGCCATTAAGCAGGTCCTCTCTCGCGAGACGATTCAGAATGGCCCTCCGAGCCTCTGGAGATTTATCGATCTACTGCCTGTAGAAGGCCGTGCTACCGTCGGCCTGGACGCTGGCTACACCCCACTGGTTCATGCCAAAAATCTCGGTGCACATCTCGGACTCGACGAACTGTATATTAAAAATGACACCGTTAATCATCCAACCCTTTCCTTTAAAGACCGCGTCGTGGCGGTGGCTCTGACGCGAGCACGCGAAATGGGGTTTGAGACGGTTGCATGTGCGTCAACAGGAAACCTCGCCAATGCTGTTGCTGCCCAAGCAGCACAAGCCGGCATGCGATGCTTCGTCTTTATTCCTGCAAACCTCGAATCCGGCAAGGTGTTGGGAAATCTCATCTACCGCCCAACCGTCGTTGAAGTCGAGGGCAACTACGACGACGTCAACAGATTGTGCAGCGAAATTGCCGCGAAATATCCGTGGGCGTTCGTCAACGTGAACATCCGCCCCTACTATGCTGAAGGATCGAAGAGCCTCGCATTTGAAACCGCAGAACAGCTTGGCTGGAAGGCGCCCGATCAAGTCGTAATTCCAATCGCATCAGGATCACTGCTGACCAAGATATGGAAAGGCCTGAATGAACTTCATCAGCTCGGATTAATCGATCCAGTGACCACCAAACTGCATGGCGCACAAGCTGAGGGATGTTCTCCGGTCGCCACCGCGTTTAAACGCGGAGTCGATTTCTTTAAACCAGTGAAACCCAACACCATTGCCAAATCACTTGCCATTGGAAACCCCGCAGACGGTTATTATGCCATCAAGGCAACACATGAAAGCACCGGAAGCATGGACTTCGTGTCGGATGACGAAATCGTCGACAGCATCAAGCTCCTAGCGCAGACCGAAGGCATCTTCGCCGAGACTGCTGGCGGCGTCACTATTGGCGTACTCAAGAAATTGGTCAAAAACGGTTTAATCAAAAAGGGGGACGTAACGGTTGCCTATGTGACCGGAAATGGCCTCAAGACGCAGGAAGCGGTCGAGGAATTCGTCGGACGCCCCCTTCGCATCCTGCCCAAGTTGCAGAGTTTTGAAGAAGGAGTCCCGCATGCCAATTAACGTTCGGATTCCACCACCACTCCTGCCAGTGACAGGAGGCAAGAGTGAAGTTGAGGCAATGAGCTCAAACATCGGCAGCCTACTTGAGGAATTGGAAACGAATTACCCCGGAATGAAAGAACGTCTCTGCGATGACCAAGGCGAGTTACGCCGTTTTGTAAACGTTTATGTCAACGAAGAGGATATTCGATTTCTTGACGGCAAAGAGACCAAACTCAATGAGGGCGATGAAGTCTCCATTATCCCAGCCATTGCTGGCGGAAACTGAGGAACCAAGATGGCAAGTCTAAAATATCATCTCCGTTTCCCTGAGGAGAAGATTCCACATCCCGTCGTATACGAAATTGGACAAGAATACCCCGTCGTGACAAATATTCGCGGGGCCAATGTCACTGAAACCACCGGGTGGTTGAACCTTGAACTCACCGGAGACATTGCCGACATTGAACAGGCCGTTGAAGGATTGAAACAGAAAGGCGTGCAGGTCGATCCTATCGAACTCGATGTGATTGAGTAACCAATTATGGAATTCACGGATACGCAGGTTGAGCGCTATAGTCGCCATTTCATTCTTCCAGAAGTGGGAGGGAAGGGGCAGAAAAAGATCGCGCAAGCAAAGGTTATGATGATCGGAGCGGGAGGATTAGGCTCCCCCGCTGCCTTGTATCTCGCCGCATCAGGTGTCGGAACCCTAGGCATCATTGACCATGATGTCGTTGACCTCTCCAACCTTCAGCGACAAATATTGCATTCAACGCTCACCATCAATCACCCAAAAGTACAATCGGCATTTGAACGGCTCAGATCGGTTAATCCCGATGTTACCGTAGTGCCATACCAGCAGTCGATCGATACCTCAAATATCGAAGAGATGTTTGAGTCCTATGACATTATCGTGGATGGATCGGACAACTTCGCGACTCGCTACCTCATCAACGACGCAAGTTTCTTCGCGAAAAAAACACTGGTGTCTGCGAGCATGTTCCGTTTTGAAGGACAACTGACAACCTTAAAACCTCATCAGGCCTCCCCATGCTACCGCTGCCTGTATCCGGAACCCCCGCCCGAAGGGCTGGTTCCGAATTGCCAGGAGGCGGGAGTCTTGGGGGCACTTGCTGGCACTATGGGCTCACTTCAGGCCGCGGAAGTGATTAAGGAAATCTTAGGCATCGGGACATCCCTCGCCGGCCGCCTCATGCTCTACGACGCCCTCAGCATGACATTTCGTGAAGTGAAAATTCCCAAAGACCCGAAATGCGCACTGTGTAGCCCTAACCCCACCATTACACAATTTCTGGACTACTCATTTAGCTGCACGGTTGCTCAGTAAAGAGCTGCTGACCACGTCCCCTCATGCTGCACATCCCCCAATCAGTCATCGATGAAATGACGGCGCACGCGCGGAGCATCGACCCCGTTGAGTGCTGCGGCATCATGGCCGGGACCACCTCCGAAGAGGATGCCACCGTCACCCATATTTATCCAATCAAAAATGGAGATGCCTCCATCGTCTCGTACTTTATGGATCCCAAGGAATTGCTGTGGGCCCACAAAAACATGCGCTCGAACACACTCGATCTGCTGGTGATCTATCATTCCCACACGCACACGCAGGCCTATCCGTCGGCCACCGACATTCGCCTAGCCTTCTATCCCGAAGCGCACTACATCATCATCTCGCTTGAAGTGAAAGATCAGCCAGACATCAAGGCCTTTCGAATCGTGGATGGGAAGATTGCTCCAGCCGAATTCTCGATCATCAACCCCGCCACCAAGCTAGCAGGAGACTGAAAAACGACTCCCGTCCCATCGAGGGCTGACAGCGCAGGCGCCCCTGATGCCGCCCCTCGGTGCAAGATGAACCCATACAATACGAGCCGTCAAGAGACATGGGCAAGGCAGGACGCTGGGTTCTCGGAATTGCGGTAGGGGGGGCAACTCTCTGGGTGCTGTATAGTTCCTTCTGGGGAACCCTCGCCATTACTCCCACCCCAAGTGATGACAAATCCACTGAAAAAATTCTGGCGCCCCTGAAGATCGCGAGCATCGCCCCCTGCACGAAATCATTGCCAATTGAGGCCCGCGTTGACTGCTTCAAGGAGGTGTTTCAGAAGGCCGTCCATGAACATGGAACGCCGGCAACCTTACGCGCTCTCAACATCGCCACCACACAGGATCCAGACGTTCTGCACCATTGCCATGCCATCACCCACGTGATCGGGCGCACGACCTATGCGCTCACCCATGATCTTAGCCAAGCCTTTGCCCACTGCAATGCCCAATGTTCCTCCGGGTGTTATCACGGGACCATGGAGCAATTGCTGACCGAAACCTCGGACCTCGAAGCGGCAATCCCCACACTCTGCCAGCAGGGAACGCGTGAAGATGAGGATCGCTATACAAGTTTCCAATGTTTGCATGGACTGGGACACGGATTCATGATCCATCTCCAGCATGAGTTATTCGCCTCACTTGAACACTGCGACCTCCTTCCAACCGAATCGTCCCAAGCGTCCTGTTACGGTGGCGTGTTTATGGAAAATATTGTTGCCCATGACCACCACCCATCGAAATATTTACAGAAAGCCGACCTCCACTACCCATGCACGGCCGTACACGAGCGCTATAAGGCAGCATGCTATTTTGGGATCACCGATTGGTTCGTAAAACAGAATGGGTTTGATTTTCAGCAGGCGTTTGCGGAATGCGAACGCGTGCCAGACACATACCGTTTCCATTGCTTTCGAAGCATGGGGCGCAGCATCAATTGGCACACCGACCATGACCTTGAGGCGGCCATCGCACAGTGTGCGATCGGTGCTCCATTACGTCCGCCAGATGGATGGCCAGTATCGGTACCCGGTATTTGCCTGATGGGTGCAGTCTTGGACTTAGTCAACCTTGACAAGTCAGTTGACCGAGCTGCACGCCTCTGTGCAATGGCTGCACAGCGGGACAAGCGTGCGTGTTATGCCCAGCTTGGCGAAGCGCTCTCTGCGGTCATTGCCGATCCAGAAAAACAGGCAGCCACATGTCGCCGTGTGGCTGAAGAGCGTCACGTCCCACTTTGTCGTGCGGCTGCCCACGGTCGTTCATCACCCTAACCATTGGGCGTGTGCAGGACCATTCCCTCATGACAGGGAGGAACGGGTAAATCTCTGGCCATGCTGCGCCATGATCCCGGCGACAATCAGAGCGAGTCCGACGACGGTAGACGGAAAGATCGATTCTCCCACTGTGAAATGAATGAACACCAATGACAAAAATGGCGAGATATAGATAAGACCACTGACGGTATCCGTAGTCTGAGAGAGTTGAAGTGCTTTGAGCCACAAGAGAAATGTCACCCCCATTTCGAACAGGCCAACATAGAGACATCCCAAAAGTCCTTGCGGGCTTGGCATTTGAATACGGTCAAACAGCACCACATACCCCGTCACAAATACACAGCCGAACACAAAATTCATGAACAACCGTGCAACTGGGTCGCACGAATCATTGAGATTTCCAATCCAATACACCGCCCAAATCAATGCACTGCCGAGTGCCAAAAGCACTCCCGTAGTATGGGTAAATTCGAGGGCGAGCATATTCCCACGTGTGGCAATGACCAGCACTCCGATAAAACTGATCATCATGGCCATGACGCATTTCAATGCGATCTGCTGCTTGAGAAAGACCATGGAACAGAGAACCAGAACAATGGGCCAGATAAAGTTCAGCGCCTGTGCTTCTTGTGCGGGGAGCAACGCGTAGGCTTTAAACAAAATGAAATAGTACAGGAAGGGATTGAGAAACCCGAAAAGGGCAGAGCGCAAGACATCGGAAGAGGACCAGCCTCGCAACTGGCTCAGCCGCTTTTGCCCAACAAGCATGGCAAACAAAACCGCCACCGAGACGAAGGATGCGTACAGCACCATTTCAATGGGACGCATGACCTGCAAGGTGAGTTTAAATGCCGAAGCTACCGTCGACCATAACAAGACGGCAGCGACAGCATACACATAGGCGAGGGTTTGCTTATCCATTGGCCCGCGAGGGTTGAGAACTAGCGCATTATCTAGCCAATGACAAATGAGCCTGCAGAAACGTGAAAAAGCGCTGTAAACCTCGACTGGGCATAAGCCTGCCGACGCCACCCCGCTTCGCGAGGATACGATGACCTAGAACTTTGGGAACTCTCCCCAAAATACGCCAGAAAACTCTGCGCATCAAATTCACGCTTCGTCCGTTTCGTATCCAGCAGGGTGATCACACCCAAACCGTGAACAACGGTGAAGCCTCGTCTCGCCATGCCGAGGGAAACCCCTCCCATGCGCTAGGGCTCCAAAACGGAGGAACATTCCGCGATAAACTGCCGTTCAGAACCGTCGTCCTCATAGGCCGAGACGCCAGCGGCTATGCACAGAGTGGAACCCCCCATACCCACTCCAGCCACAACAGAGTTCTTTTCATCATTTCCTTTCGCCGCATTCATGCGAGAGTGCGTGTGCTTTAACTATAACACTCGCCAAGGCGGAGATCATGAAGGAAAGGGTAAAAATTCCTCATCAATCTTCCAGGACAGCGACATGACGAGAGGGCGGAGATGCGCGGGGAGGGGGTTGCAATACATGCAACGACCAACCGAATCCTCAAGAAAAATTGACGTGTCGTTTTTCATCACCGTCGTTGACTTTGTTCTTCACTTTCATGACAATCACGGCCTATTGCCACTCAACTTCTCCGGGAGAGGCTTTTGAACTCCGACCTGTTCAACTACTACTTCGCGCATGACGGCATATTTGTCATTCCGATAGAACACTTGTCATCGGTTGGTTTGAGCCGTTCCTTCGAGGATAAGGTACTGGAACGAGATGTCTTCACCCGTGCATCTGCCGCGCTGTTCAACCAAGCCTTTACTACGTACTGGAAACGGGCGTTAGATCTTCATCACAAAGCTCCTCGTTTTTGGTTTCCACCTCGGGTACAACATATCTGTATTGTGACGCAGCCCAATCGCATCCGCCCATATTACTTGCCCTTCAACAAGAATTCCTGGGTCGTGTATTCTTCCGACTTTGATCCGGCTTTCTCTACCTTGGAGTTTGCCACTTACCAATTTTTTCATGTGGAGCGGATGGCCCTATTACAGGAAATTGGCCCTGCATCATTAGCGGCCAACCTCAGCTACTTTCTCACACGCAGCCCCACACAGCTGCGTGATTTTGTCACCGGCTGTCGGAAGACCCCTCGGCCTGATGCTCGGGGATTCCGAGCATTGGCAGAGGCCATGTCATGGGTGCAGAAACTCTATCATGAGCAGATCAAGAGGCCCACGCTGGCATTGCCTCGCGCCCGTATGATGCGGGAGACTGGGTTGATCCTTCCTGGCAATCTCTCCAATAAGCTGGATCGCCTTCTGCAGTCGTGGCTGAATTGTGCAAGTGACGTGATCCAGCAGCATCGTGGAACCTACACGTGCGTTTCTATCCGGGAAACGAAAATTAGTACGTGGTTATCGGAGATGCAGCCTCCATTGCTGGTCACAGGAGCCAAAGGGCGGATCCTGTGGGCTCCTGATGCACCAGAAAAGACGGCAGAGCTTCACGCATCCTTGGCTGAACTGACTGAGCAGGGAGAGGAGCGTATTTTGAAGGACTTGAACGTCGTAGCATTTCACTCCCGACGATTTTTGGAATCGCTTCGATTGCCCCAAGAACTCGCCGATCCAGCACCCGATCTCTCCGAAGTGGGACTGAGCTACGTACATGGGCAACGGAAGCTGGTGGCCTACAATATCGGGCCAGGAGAGTATGAAAATCGCCTCTGGGAGCCGTCACCACCGTACGAACGCTTCATGCTGGCTGCCCGCACCGTTCACGAGTGGACGCATCTTGCGGCCGAGTCAGGATGGATCCTTATCCCACCAGCAACAAGGAGCGAGTGGAAGACGTTGACCGAAGAGCTGGCCGAGCTCTTTGATGAGATTTATGCCGTCGCACCCACAGCCGTCCGGAATCAGACCGCTCGGGAGCTGACTGGGTTGAAGGAAGAATCCGATCGCTTGGGTCAGGCCGTACTCAAACGCATGTTGCATCGTAGTGAGGATTTCCTCTGCAACCTTCTGGCACAGCGATTCCTGAGCCTCGATGAGATGGACACCTATGTGCGAAACAACGTGTACTCCCATTGGGAGGATGACACCTCAGGAGGGGCTTACGTGCAGCTGGGCCGTCAAGCGTACGAGTTTCAATACTTGCGTCTGAGTCGTATTGAAGATCCGATGAGCTGGTTTCTCAAGAGCACTTGGTTCACCGAGCGTTTTATCCAGCCCGGGATCATCAGCGAAGCCTCTTTCGAGCGCCTCATTACCAAAGTGACTCAGATCTGCGACTGTTATCAAATCGATGAGTCAAAGTTTGACTTTGGCACCTTGTGTCAGGGGGTTGAATCTCTTTAGACGCACCACCGCTTCACGGACTTACGATTCTCCCCATCTCATCATCGGAAGAAAGAGTAAGGAGAAGGATGGGAAGGGAGTTGTAATATGTGCAACGACCAGCCGATAGCAGCCATCAACGATCGTTGCTTCGAGGAGAAAACAAGGTTCACGACGATTATTTCCCCAAGCTTTACTCCTCAAGAAAGATGGGAAAACAATCATCGTCACCATGCACTTTTGCAACACACATTCCAAGGCATCGATCTCAGGCCCTGCATCTTGGCCGTATTAAACCGCCTCAGCGAATTACAGAAATGGTGAACAGCACCGCCACCCTCACCAAAACTTCAGCCAACTCAGATCAAACCCAAAAAGAGTGAAGGTGTCGGACGTCTCCGTTGCTTTCGCAGTCTCCTGTACACTTGCAACAGTTGTTGTGTCCACCGTATTTTCCAAATGATACTTCCGCTTGGTATCTCCTACCTTGTGTACGAACCCTTGCAACGCTTTATACTCGCCGTCGTTCTCTACCACCATGAAATCGAGATCGTAATACGTCCCGTCGCTGGCAGAAAAATCTGCGCAGCTCACATAGAAATCTGACTTTTGGACAATCCCATCGTGAAGGTCGTCGAGTTTCAACTTGAGAACCTTGTCGTCAATGGGATCATAGAGAACATACCGCCCGTCCACAGAGTTTTCCGCAATGTGCGTACTCATCGCTGCCTGGATAGATGACCGCTTTTCCCCTTTAATACTGGGATCATCCGCAGCCAATGCGTTGGTACCAATCCCCATCATCATGAGAATAAGAACTAGTCGTGTCATAGTGGATACCTCCGATTTGTTGTCCATTGAAATCTTGCCCTGTGACGCGTGGTCACCCCTTGACACCCTTGGCACACCGAATGCCAATATCATAGATTCGGTTGAGTGGATCATACCCCACACGTGACGCCGAATGGATGACTGCAGGGATGTTGATCCACGACCCCGCACGAACAGTTTTGTTGCGACCTCGTTTGGGGCCCTGGGGATTTTGTTTTGGACTCACGTCGTAGTAATGCTCGGCATACCAATCATTCGTCCATTGCCACACGTTCCCTGCCATGTCATAAATGCCGTAGGGACTCTTCCCCTTTTCAAACTGCCCAACCGGCGATAACGTCGTGTCTCCACTCCATGGTCGGCCATAGTTGGCATGAGACGGTGTCGGCATCTCATGGCCCCACGGATACCTCAGCCCATCCGGCCCACGAGCGGCTTTTTCCCACTCGGCTTCTGTCGGTAATCTCCCCCCAACCCACCGACAATAGGCTCGTGCATCATACCATGAAACATTGATCACCGGCTGTTGCATGATTGCCTGCGGGACCGTATCCCCCTTCCAGAGCGTATACTTTGCCCTGGATTCATTGCGTGGCGCAGGACGACCCTTGGCGACAACGAACTCACGATACTGAGCGTTGGTTACGAGGAATTTATCGAGAAAGTAGGCATCAAGATAGACACGATGCACTGGCGTTTCGTTGCCAAACATTTCTGGCTTGCACTGCCCCCGACACACCCTCAAGGCTTCAACGTCCCCCATCAAGTCTCCCACTTTGGTGGTGCAGTCGGTTTCACACAACCCAGTCCCATGCTCAATATCTTCCGCGCTGCTTCCCATGATGAACTCACCGGCAGGAATCAAAACCCACGTGGAAGGAGGGGATTCAGCATGAGCCAAGACCATCCACAGCCCCGCGAGGGGCATCACCACAATCCACAATAGTTTCATTTGCCGAAAAAGAAAGATGAAGGAGTTTTCGATCGAGCGTTGATCAGTGCGATAACCTAGTGTTCCTGGACTTCACCGTCAACGTCTGTCATCTCTCCAGCAGCCCGAACTGGTGCAGAGGTCAGCTCGTTTGAATATTCCGCTAACTCCGGTTGGCGCTGTCCAAGCTGGTCGAGGTCGATGTCGAGAGCCGCAAGATGATCGGAATGATCTGCAATTTCAGACGCGGCGGTCAAGATATCATTGACCAGCCGAGATGTTGACGCTCCGCGACGTCGCACGACGTCAACAAGCATCCCCACTTCCTTAAACTGGGCACGAAGATTTTTCCGCGTGAGATCGGAATCGGCTTCCGGATTTGCCCCTTCGACCAAATTCAGCGATAGCGCTTGCACTTCGGTTAAGTTGCTCCGAAGCTCGTCAATGGCGATGAATACCTGCTCGGCATCCAAGTCCTGTTTTTCCGCGCGACTCGAAACTTTGTCGGAGAGAATATTCAAGTGCCGAGAAATTCGTTTCACTTCAGTGCGAATCTCAAATAAGTCTCGTGCCATGCTTTGTCCTTATCGTATCAATGCGTAGGTTCTATCAAATGTAGCGTGGCACCACTGCCGAAAGATGTGGAGACGAGAGCAACGCCCTCATCTCCACGCACTCTCAAAATCAACCCATCAAGTGTCGTCTTATTTAAATTTAGGGGCTGCCCACTTTGACTTATCAGGCACAGCCGGCTTCCCCCCGTGGGAAAACATGTTCTCGTACGCCATCACCGCCCAAATATCGTCTTCGGTGATTTTGCCCAACCAGCCCTTCATCAGCGTTTTCGGAACCCCATCGGCAATGCGGTAAAACCAATAGGTATCAGAAAACTTTTCCATGTTGGCGGCCTTCCGGAAATCCCGCGCGCCTTTGGCTTTAGGTTTTCCTTTTTTGCCATGGCATTTTGAACATTTCACTTTTTTGTTGACCTTGCCGGTATAGACCTCTTTCCCACGCGCAATCAGCTTGGGATCAGTCCAGCCACCTTCCGGCATATGTTTCCCCTCATACTTCTTTGGTATGGCAACCTGCGCCTTGAGCTTCGCAGCTCCCACGTCCGGCGTCCCCACAAAGAGGCCTCCTGCCATGAACGCTACCGCTATTGCAAGCGCGAGCACTCCTCTCATTACCTTCACTATTCGCCCCCCTTAAAAATCGTTTCGTTGAACCCACAAAAAAAAGGGTGAGCGGCCGCAACAAATCGCCAACCCACCCCTTTTTTATACTCCACCCTGACAGCTTTGACAAGAAAGCTGCCAGGGATCACACTTCTGCTGGCCTACCTGTGGCCGTGCAGTGTATCGATAGCCTCACCCTTACCATACTTGTCGCTCTTCAGGTGAGTCCAGTTTGTTTCCAACAGCCGAATTGTTTGCACCGGACGAGCTTGTGGTGGAGGAAATGCATTGACCTCTTCCACAATAATTTTCGACCCGGTAAGCCCTTCGTCAAGGAAGGCCACCAAATCAGCCTGTTCCTGTGAGGTCAAGCCCAATGGCTTGATCGCAGGAGCCTTCACCATCTCGGCGAAGTGGACGTGCGTCGGCTGCCACATCGGGCCGCCGCCTTTGTTATAGAACTCCACCACTTCGTCCAACGAAGCGCCCATCATGCCGTTATGCCCATAGGGCGATGTCCGGCTGACGTCACGCAACATGGCTGTCTTGAATTTGTGGAGATCGCCCCAGTCCTTGGTGACAGTGAAACGTCCCATATCAAACATCGGCTCTTTACCCTCAGAACAGGGCTGTGGCTGATAATCAACAAGATCCGGCACGTTACCACGGCACCAGACATCGTTGCCTGGAGTCCCAAGGTTGCGGAACGAAAACCGACGGTTGAATTGCATCAACGGATCGATGTCAACAATCGGATTCTTCGGGATCATCAGGTTATGGTACTTCTCATCGGAGAGCAACGCGCCATTGTGACACAAAATGCAACGCGCTTTGCCCTTGAAGAGAGATAATCCGTTTTTCGCCATCCCTGACAGTGCTTTGTCATTGCCTTGGAGATACGAATCCAGCGGCACATTTTGTGAATTAATGGTCTTGGTAAATTCAACAAGGCTATCCCGCATGGTTGGGTAGGACGGCATATGCCCATACACTTCCTTCCACATCTTCATGTACCCAGGGAACTGCCGCCACACCTGAACGACCAAACGGCCGTCACGGGCGAGGAAATACGGCGATGACCACTTGTACTGTATGGCGGCACTGAGCCCGCCCCAGTTACCGGTCTGCCCCAACTCACCTCCATCGCGATGGGCTGTGTTCATGACAGATTGCGAATTCCGCCAATGCATGGTCGAAGGATAGCCCGGTGAAATTTGCTTATCATGCGCCCATCCAAACTTCGGATCATGACACAATTTGCAACCCTGCTGTCCATCAGCAGCCAGCATCTTGTCAAAAAACATCTGGCGCCCGATATTGACGATTCGGGCGTCGGTAAATGGCGCCGGCGGCAGCGGCGCAACGTCAGGTACCGTGATGATGGTCGTCCCGGCCTGAACCGCACTCGGAGTAACGGATATTGCCACGAAGAACCCAAAGGCCACGGCAATCCCCGCTACCGCAATAGCGTATTTCCCTAACGGAGTTTTCATTGCATTACCTCCAGTTTAATCGGCCTTTAAAGGTTTACGAGCAGCCTTTTTTCATTTTGTTGCAAATGGTGAAGTCGTGAGTCGTTGCCCCAGCAACAGCCACTTCATCACACCAAATCCCGGTCTCTGGATGCCAGACACACACATTGTAGGTTCCATCCGGAACGCCATCCAAAGTGTAGGTTCCATCAGCCGCGACGATTTGCGCGTAAGGGTTTGACGCATTCCAACCCCATGAATGCATGAAATCATGCTGGTCGCACTCTAACTTGAAAACGCGAGCCTTGCCCTTTTTCATCGCCATCTTGCCTGCGAAGGTGAATCCGGTCTTATCGCCTTTTTCGCCTTTGGGGTTGACGGCTACGTTAAAGAAGGTCTTCCGCGCTTTGCCCGCAAAATAGAACGTATGCGGGTTGTGGAGTACGGAGTCAAGGTTGACCGTCTCAAACACGGTGGTTCCGTCACGGACGAGGTTCTGGTACTCAAGAAATGCGCAATCCTCGGCACGAATGTCCATCTTTGCGCCAAAATCGCCCCACGGCTTGCCGGTTTCAATGCCCTCGATGAAGACAACAGCATGCTGTGCGACACCGCCCGGCGCATAGGTGAAGTGGAAGACTCGCTGGCCCTCTGTAGAGTACTGCTGGCCGCCACTCGTTGCTTTTCCACTGCCTTCAATTCCACAAACTTCAGGATTTTTGCTGATGGTAAACGGCTTTGGATCCGGCACCTTGCCAGAGTAGGACACTTTCCCGGCCACAGATCCGCCGCCAGCGGAACCTTCAGCATAAGCCGTCTTCGGCATTTTTGGAGCTTTTTTCTGGAAACCTGGTTTTTTAATCTGCGCATCCGCAGTCGCGGCAAAGCCAAAGGCTAAAAAGACGCCGGCCACCGCAAGTGTAAGTAGCTTTTTCATGTGACTTAGATCCTCCCCTCTTTCTCTAACTCGAAACACTGTAGTTGCGAAAGTTAATTTCATGCACGAACCAGGCCCTTGCGAGGAGAATACTGCCTCCTCGCAAGGCACCAGTCCATATGTCACGTTGCGTGTTAATCACATACCTCAATAGGGTGATGTTAGGCCCATTCCGGCATGGTGTTTTTGTGCTCAAGACCCCTGAGGATCCCGCTCCGCTTCGCAGCCGTCTCACCGATCTTACGAATCCGGCCCTTCGCAGTCTTATACCGCGGAGCAGCAGTAATCGGATCCGGAACAGCATGCATCAAGCTGTTAAACGAAGACCCTGGCCACAGGAAGTACATGAAGGTGACGCCCTTCTTGACGTCGGTATTCACAACAGCCATAGCGGTCAGAGCGGCACGAGACCGTTTGATGTGCCCATTCTTCATCAGCCCCGTAAAGAGCGAGTCTTCATCGCGGACACCGAACTGACCACCGGTTTGAATCAGCAGGTCATCGTTTTCGACCGCGACGAGATCGCCCGTCTCAATACCACGCGCGGCAGCATCGTCTTTATGCATCTCGATGAAGTTCATCGGATACCGCTGCATGATATATGGACGACGAAGATCGTCATACAAGGACTGCCAGATTTCATTCACGCGGCCGTTGGTCACCCACAGTTCATCACCGCGTGGTTTAATCCGCTCAAAGTAATCAGAGAACAGCCGCCAATCGGTCTTGAAGAACATCGCCTTCCCTGTGGAGAAGGTGAACCAGTTGAACAGCTTTTTGTGGTGCGTGGTGTTCTCTTCGTGACGCATCTGCGGCGCAGATTCATAGTGGAGCTTTTTGGTTCCAACCAACTTGCCCAAGTCCAACCGAATGGGCGTCTGCAAACCTGTCGACCCCAAGGACTGGATGAACTTGAACGGATCCGCTTTCAAGCGGGTGGTGTACCGAATCAGCGGGGCATACTCCAACACGCCCTTTCTGGAATAACGCGCGGCTTCTTTCAACACGTCGCGGTTGGTCTTCCAGTTAAAGCCGTTTGCCCCAAACCCTGCATACTGCCCAATCTTTTGTGTAATCCACCAGTCCGGCTTGGCATCTCCGGGAGGATCGGTGAACTTACTGTACGCACGCATACGCCGCTCACCCTGAGCACGCGTCAAGTCAGCCTCGCCCCACTGTGCGGCAGGCAAAACGATATCCGCCATCTCAGTGACATCACGGGCATACACGTCTTGATGCACCAGCACCAACCCACGATTCTGCATTCTTTCTTTTAAGACCTGAATCGCATGATCGGCATCGGTACTTTGGAGCTGCTGCGGCATTCTGACTGTCTGATCCGCAATGGTTTCCGACAGGTCGCTTGCAGCGCAGCTACAGTTGGTCCACTGACAAGCCGTCAGGTAGAAGAAACGGGCATGGCCGGCCTGCACCCACTGGTCGACATCGCCAGCAACTCGAGTATTCTGCCCATAACGGTTAGGCGATTTATGCGAAAGGAACTTGCTTCCCTGAATCATGCCACGTTGGTGTCCACCACCACGGCCGATGACCTGACCGAGACGAGTCCCAGCGCCGCACAAGAACGCCAAGTTCACAAAGCCCGCGTTGTTCAGCCAATTGTTCGACCAATAGTTCCCCTTCTCATTCAAGAACGAGGTCTTGGTCCGCGAACCATCTGGCTTCGGCTTCGCCATAATTTCAGCCGCTCGAACGATATCGGCACGTTTAACGCCGGCAATCTTCTCTGCAGCCTCTAACGTTGAAAATTCGTCATTGAGGATGAACTGCTTGAACTCAGACAGCGTCAGTCCCCATTTGGTAGTACGCCACTGCTTGTGGCTATTCCGCTTTCCACGTCCCATGCCCGCATTAATGTCATGACGGGTCACACCGTGATAATTGAGCCAGCTCTTGTCATACCAGCCATTCTCAATAATCACGCGAGAGATCGCGTTCATAACCGGAACGTCGGTACCAGGATAAACTTCAAGGTACACACCACCACGGGAAAGTGCCCACGGCACACCCTTCGATTGACGCGGAAGCACATAAATCATGGTCGGCTCCGCCTGCTGAATCCACTCCGTCCAGAGCACGGTATGATCCTCGTAAGAATCCGTACCGGACGAGAAGATCACCTCTGCCGTGGAGTAATCATCATAGGCCGGCGCAAACGCATTGATACCGAGCGCCGACATGGCGGAACTATCCGCCCCGAAACTCCATGACGGCTTATCATGGTGCGCAACCATCATGGTCTCGAACTGCTGCATCATGAGCTTGGTCCAGGCATAGGTATTTTCCCAGAAAATATAGCTGCCGACCTTTCCGGTCAACGCCAGCTCCCCAAACTCATTGACGGTGTAGCGCATCAATTCACCGGCCACACGCGTCGCGGTGTCCCAAGACACCGGAAGGTGATAATTCCCAACCCGCATCATCGGGGTCTGAAGCCGATCCCGAGTGCCCTTGTTGGGATTGTAAATTTTCTGCGCAATTGCTCCACCACGAATACTGTGGTTTCCAGCACGGTTCACTACCGTGGCATTGCCATCAGGAATTACGACAATACTGTGGAGCTTGCCGTCAATGTAGGCTTCATTGTACTGGTTGGGGGTTGGCCACCAACCCGCCAGTGCATCCACCCGCGGAAAATCAACGCCGTAGGCATTGTCGCCAGCCGCCGGGCCGCCTTCGGTTCCCTTAGGCCATACAAACGCTTTATAGGCACAGCCAACGATGCAGTAATCGCAGGCCGTCGGATACACCTTCGCATCTTTCGGAGGAAGGGGTACCTTATCAGTAGGTTCGTCTTTCGCGAACCCTACATTACTGAAGCTTGTTCCTGCCATGAGTTCCCCTCCTTAGCTCACTTGCATCAAGTTGGAGGGCATCCCGTAAATGAGCCCCTTTACACCAACTGCGTAAATGTTGTCCCCCTCAACCTCCAACACGATCTGTGGCAGGTTTTGGGTGGAATGAGCACTGGTGATCATACCTTCATTGCTCACGTCAAATGTTGAAAGGTGCCACGGGCACGGACCCATGGTTTTCGACGCCCCATCGTACCGAAGAGTGTCGTCTTCAGGAACGAGCTCGCCACCCTGATGAGGGCATCGCCCGTTAAAGGCCACGATATCACCTTCAGGGCCAACACCATCAACCGCCGGAACGCCGAGCTTTACGAGCGCAGACCGGAAAATCGATGGAGCATCCTGAGGATACGTGAACACCTGCGGCTGGTCAGTCGAAAGACCGCTCACCGTACCAATCAACTTCCTTGGGTATCCGTCCATACTTCCTGCAATCGCCGGCTTGCCGGTCACAAGACCCGACGCCGCAAGGGCTGCCGTACCGACTGCTGCCCCAACCATGACCTGGCGTCGCGTCACGCCACAGCCACAATCTTCGGGCTCTTCGGCTATTTCTTTCTTCTTAACTTCCATCCGATGCCCTCCTCACTAACGAGGTTAATAAGTGTCTTCTTGATTTCCAATTCGCTCAAGCGTTGTTACGGTTGAGGTCCCGTATAGAGCGGTGGTGAATATCTCGGAACTGACACCTTCCGCTCCGTCCACGGAGCACTGCCCTCTTCTTCCGGCGTGCACATGGACTCCAAGAACGCCACCATGGCGTCGACATCCTCATCAGCGGGGTCATTGATCACTTTCATGTTGGCACCTTTCTTCCCAGGGCGGTCGTAGTTCACCGTACCAGGGAAACCGCCGGTACCAGGTCCAGGATCTTCACCCTCGCGACCCTCATGGCGCCAACCAGCAAAGTCAGCCCCACGACCGTCCGCATCCTTAAGGTACGGATTGCCGCCACCATGCAGGTGGAACCGCACCACTTCATCCAGGTCATTGTGGGTACCCTGATGGAAGTACGGCATGGTTACGCAGAGTTCACGCAACTGCTGGGTTTTGAGATGCATCAAATCTTGTTTCAAGTGTGTCCGCATACCGATGCCGAGGTCATCGAAATAGTCCAAGTCCCAATCCATGATGCCATGCATACCGGCTCCATAGTCGATGTAGCGGACTGTTTCTTGGCGTAACGGATCATCGTCAAAAGAAGCAATACGCGGCAACCCTAAGCTATAGAAATCCTGGGTCCCCACGCCATGCGGGCCAAAGTGGCAACGCACACAATCCCATTCGCCGTTGAAGAGCTCAGCGCCCCGCTTGGCTTCATCGGAAATGGCATCTTCATCGCCGTTCATCCACATATCAAACGGGACGACGTTGGGATCCGACCGTGTGATCCGCTCGTAGATGTCGATGGCCCAGTCAATCTTTGCAATGGATGGAGGAGCATTCCACTCCTGGAAAAAACCAATGGTGTACTCATCAGATTGGAAATGCCGCGGGAGCATGTGCTCGGACGTCGCATTGCCGGCTAAGCCTGAGCCCGTGTTGGCGCCCTCTGCCTGACTGTCCAAGGCCAAGGCCCGTCCATCCCAGAAAAACTTGTCGTGCCATGCGTTGTTCATGGTCGTATGGCTGTTCCGCCAGTGAATGATGCTCGGATACCCCGTCGACACGTCGTCGAAGGTTCCGAAGCCCTGGGCCGGATCATGACACTTGGAACACGGCGTGCTGGTGTCCCCGGAATACCGCCCATCAAAGAAGGCTTTCTCACCCAGAACGGCCTTCAACATGGTCGGCACACCCATTTCATTTGGCGGCAACGGAGTTCCCGCTTCTTCAATGGGATGGAGATCGCTATATTCACCCGCCCAATACGTCCATTTGCCAATGGTGTAGCCTTCACCGCTACCATCTTTGTTCCGTGTGGCACTAGCTGCACCCTGCGGCAATGGCGTCAAAACCTGCGCCAACGGAATCGCGACAATGTTCGGATTGTCAGTGCCCGTATAGCTCGCGTATCCCTCGTCCCAGAACCCAAACGTATTGTCGGTCACCGGAACGGTGTAACCATCGTCGCCCAGCTCCATCTTGGCTGCGCCGAAAGCCGTCCCGACGCCGAAAGCCAGAAGCATGGCCAACACCAAGCTACTCACTACTTTCCAGTTATGTATGCTCATACATACACCCCCTCTTGATTGAAAGAACGTTGATTAAAACTGAAACCTGATCCGTAACAAAAACAATAGGGGAGAGCGTCTCATTCAAACCCTCTCCCCTATCATGCCTGCACTCTCTTTTCCTGCTGTCATATCATACGCCTTCCGAGCATTGTATTGGCTCGCCCCTACCATGCCAGGCCAACACCTGTTGCGGCACCTCCTTTCGGGATCATACGCAGTTAGCTTCATTGGCTGCCAGTGAATACAAAAATTCATACTATCTGCAAAAATTCACACTATCTGAATCGCAAGGACCGTACATAATGTCATTACACGCGAACCGACACGATAAAACGCCCGCCTGTCTTAGCGATGTAAGAGATCTCACACTCTGGCCAACAAACAATCTCGCACAACAAAATTTGACCCGAGCGCACGCGCCAAGCACTAGGAACGATCGTAGCCCCTCTCCCATTTTGAGCACAACTGCTCACTTGCAAACCGCTGGAAACTGATTTCCCAGCCCGCAATGCAGACCCCCCCATAGGGCTGCGAACCGCCTTTATACCACTTTCGGAAAACTTGTCAAGAAACTTTTTCCGTACCGAGGAGCAACCCACCCCACGGCGCCACATCCTAGCGAAAAACCCCTTTACTTTCGGCTCTTTGGAAGGAAAGGAAATTGCGCCGCTCGCATTCAAAGCGTATTATGATGGGTCGGCGCGAGAGCGAACGAAGTGCACAGAAAATACACAGAATGAATGAGGGTGTATAATAGATGATTCCCCCAGTTAACGTTACCGCACTTATTCCGGCCGCGGGGCGAGGCATCAGAATGGGACATCAACTGCCAAAGCAGTTTTTACCCCTAGGAGCATATCCTCTCATCGTGCACACGCTTCGGACGATTCAGGCTATCCCCGCTATACGAGAAGTCATTGTGGTGGTTCCTGCAGGAGCCGAACGCGAGTGGCGTGAGACAATCGTAGATAGCTACGGCCTCACCAAAGTCGCACACGTTCTGACCGGAGGGCCAACTCGCCAAGATTCGGTTTCGCAGGGTCTCGCAAACGTGTCCCCCGGAACTGATATAGTGGTAATCCACGATGGCGTACGCCCATTTGCGACACCGAAGATGTTTGAGCACTGCATCCAGGCAGCAACCGAGGTCGACGGCGCTATCGTTGCGATGAAAGTGCAGGATACAACCAAACGCGTATCCGAAGATGGGATGATCAGGGAGACGATCGATCGAAAGGGGCTGTGGACGGCACAAACACCTCAGGCATTTCGATACGATGTCCTAGTGAACGCACTCGATCATGCGCGCACCAACCATATTCAGATGACTGATGAAGCGGCGCTGGTCGAGCGCCTCGGCTATAAGGTGAAGGTGCATGAGGGTTCCAGTGACAACATGAAGATTACGACCCCGCAAGACCTGGCTTTCGCGGAAAGTTTCCTGCATTGGCGCGAGACCAAACAGACTGCGGTAACACCATGACTATGCGCGTCGGACTCGGGTATGACATTCACCCCCTGGCAAAAAACCGTCGGCTTATTCTAGGAGGCATCGAGATTCCTCACCACAAGGGTCTTGCCGGCCACTCCGATGCCGATGCACTAATCCATGCAGTCTGCGATGCACTACTTGGCGCGTTGGGAGAAGGTGATATCGGATCACGCTTTCCAAGCAATGATCCGTCGTTCAAAAATATCGCGAGCGTGGTTTTGCTTGAAGATGTCCAGAAACTCGTCACGACGAAGGGATATTCTCTGCTCAACGTCGATACCGTGATTGTCGCTCAGGCCCCCCGCTTGGGCCCGCATCTGCCCGCAATCAAAGCTCGGCTTGCTGCCGTTTTAGGCGTTGATCAGCAGCGTGTTAACGTGAAAGTCAAATCAGGAGAGGGGATTGACGGGATCGGGAGAGAAGAGGCCATTGCCGCTCATGCGGTCTGCCTCCTCGCAGCAGTGCCATCGTCCCCTGCCACGCCTTAGCATGTTTCGCACCATTCGCCAAGATTTCCAAACCGTGTTCCAGCGGGACCCTGCAGCGGTCAGCACCTTGGAAGTGTTGCTAACCTATTCGGGGTTGCACGCTATCCTCATGCACCGCGTTGCACACTGGCTTCTGAACCACCGCGTTCCCCTTCTTCCTCGCATCTTAAGCCACATTGGCCGAATGGTGACTGGGATCGAGATTCATCCAGCGGCCGCAATAGGTAGTAATTTTTTTATCGATCATGGCGCAGGGGTCGTGATCGGAGAGACGACCGTCATCGGAAATAACGTCACGCTCTTTCAAGGTGTCACCCTTGGGGGAACAGGCAAAGAACGCGGCAAACGACATCCGACGTTAGGTTCCCACGTGGTTGTCGGCGCTGGGGCGAAGATTCTGGGTGGGATGACCATCGGAGACAACGTCACCATTGGGGCAAACTCGGTAGTCCTTAAATCGGTCCCTCCCCACTCAACAGTTATCGGAGTGCCCGCACGAATAATCCGGGTGAAGGGCGAACGCCTTCCCGAGGTAGCAATGGACCACATCAATATTCCCGATCCGGTGACTGAGCGCTTCGAGGTCTTGGAGGCAGAACTGCGCGCGCTTCGGAGCAAGCTTGGGATACCGGACCACCATGAGCCCTAGGGCACATCATCTTTCACCTGCCCCCAGCGGGCAACGCATGATAAGGAGTGTCAAAGTGCAGAAACTGATTCAGCGCATTATGTGCGTGGGATATCTCGGGTTTTTCACCCTGCTCGGATGTGGAGTGGATCCGGCAGCCGTCGCTGTTATCGGTTCCGCAGTAGCAGGCAGCGCTATTGCTTCGACCGCACAAGTTGACGACCGCAGGACGAACGAGGGAAGCACATCCGGAGGTCCCGGCATCACCAGTTTCGATGGAATCTATCACGTCAGTGCAATGGCTGCTGAAACATCCCTCGTGACATGTCCGGCGTCGATGATCGGCTGGTTCGAGGCTAACGGTCAGACACGAGAAATCCCCAGAGGATTTTTTCTCTTTATGAACTGTGAAACGCAATCACTCGAAAGACTCGAGATCGACGGAGACTTCTTAATCGAGGATATTGACGATGACGTGTGCAGTCAGACGAACTGTCTACGCCTTGACCTCAACATCAACGGGAATATTGGCCGAGGGCAAAGGGTCTGGCGCGGTTTTTTGGTCAATGACGGCGACGGCATCGTGTTTGCTCAGGTTGATCCGTTTAATCGCCAGGTATTCTCAGGAAGCGCTTGGAGAACCTTCAAAAGATCCACGAGCACGACCGACTCCACCGAAGGTGAGGAGATTTTGGACACCTTCGACGATGCTCCTGAGACTGGAATGCTGAGACTGCCTGGATAAACTCGAATGCCTACTCATGACGCAGGGATTATCCGCACCTGATTGCGTTCCGCAGTCCAGGAGGGAGACATCATTTCCGGGAGGAGTCATCCCCTCACTGCAAACGAAGCCCATCCAATGCAGGGACGTTGGGAGGAGGTGAAGGGAGAACTCACCCCCATTTCAGACCAACGTAGGTCATGCGGGCAAAGATAACAGATGCTATCGCGGCAATAAGCAATAGCCAAAAAGCGGTATCGTTAAACATGCCTGAATCTCCGTCATCACTGTAACATCCCATCTATCTGCACACAAAGTTCCGTAACGTCTGCCGTCGACTTCGCCAACGCTGCTTGTTCGTCCGGCGTCAGTGTCATTTCAACGATCTGCTCTGCCCCACGTCGACCAAGTTTGACCGGAACCCCAACAAACACATCGTAGATTCCATATTCACCACTACAGAGGGTTGCACACGGGAGAATGCTACGCTTGTCTTTCATAACCGCCTCTACCATTTCAACGACTGCCGCAGATGGTGCGTAAAAGGCGCTTCCCTTTTCGAGCAAGCGAACAATTTCCGCCCCCCCATGCCGCGTTCGCTCAACAAGATCATGTAATGCTTTCTCCGACATAACCTCTCGGATTGGAATCCCAGCGATAGTAGTGCTCCCAATCAGCGGAACCATAGAATCGCCATGCCCACCAAGCACCATGGTATGAACCTCCTGCACCGAGACACCGCGCTCCTTGGCAATCCCGGCACGAAACCTCGCTGAATCAAGAACACCGGCCATTCCAAGCACACGTTCCTTGGGAAACCCGCTTACTTTGTACGCGACATAGGTCATAGCATCTAAGGGATTCGAAACGATCACGAGAATGGTATTCGGTGAGTATTCTACCACCTGCTCGACAACACTTTTGACAATCCGAACATTGGTTTCCAACAGCCCATCCCTAGCCATTCCAGGCTTTCGCGGCACCCCAGATGTCACCACCACCATCGAGGAATCCGCCGTATCCTTATAATCACTGGTACCGATAATTTCACCGGTGTAGCCACAGATTGGAGCTGATTGCGCCAAATCCAGCGCCTTGCCTTTCGGAAGGCCAGGGATAATGTCGAGCAACACAACATCGTAACAATCCTTCTCCGCCAGTCGTTGCGCAGCCGTACCGCCAACATTGCCCGCACCGATTACGGTAATCTTCTCACGTCCCATGCATTCTTCTCCTCAGTCAAGATCAACTTTGACATTAGTAGTACAGATAAAATTTTCACCCTCGTAGAAATTCAACTTGTATTTTCCTCGTCCATATGTAGTACGAAGAACGTCTACCGGAGTCCAGACTAAGGACATATACTGCCCCGGCTCATACGTTTTAAGCTCACGAAACTGCACGATCATGCCCTGTTTTTCCTCGATCAACACTTTCATAGTGCAGCGGGGAAATGTATCGACAAATAGTTCTCGCAGTACATCAGGAGTAGGATCGCGCTTGAAACGAAATTTTGCCTGCCTCCTAAGATAGGGATAGGATCCCCCGGTGAAGAGGCGGTAGAGCCAGTCCGGCACATTGGCATCGCCAGTGCTCATGTTGTCAAACGCCGGTAAATGTGCGGCAGGCAATCCGGCAGACGGCCGACTTGATCAACCACCATAAACCCAACTTCACCACACATCCGACTCAGATAGGTGGGTGCTTCACGATCAATCGTCACACAAAACGGATGAATCCCTAATCGTTTGGCCTCGAGCAACGCCATTCGTGTGTCCTCAAGCGCATAATCGCGTTCATACTGGTCATCCAGCGGCCTCCCGTCACTCAACAGTAAAAGAAGTTTGACCTTTGCACGCTCATGACGCAGCTTTGCCACCGCATGGCGTATGGCAACCCCATCTCGGTTCTGATGTACCGGCTCAATCGCGCCAATTCGTTGTTTGCATCTACTATCGTAGACATGATCAAATTCTTTCAGAATGGTGAACCGGACATCGTGGCGAGATCGGCCAGAGAACCCATAGATCGCGTAGCGATCTCCAAGCGCCTCCAAAGCTTCGCATAGAAGAATCAGCGCTTCTTTTTCGACCTCGATGACGCGTTTTCCATTGGGATCTAACAGTCGGTTTGTCGAACCACTCATATCCATCAGCACAGCCGCAGACACGTTCCTCACACGCATTTCGCGATTCATGAATACGCGATCCGATGGAGCCCGATGTGCCCGTCGCTCTGCAAGCCAATCAATTGCTGCATCCATATCGACATTTTCGCCGTCGAGCTGGTTCTTTACCCACCGGAGTGCACTCGGTCGAATGCCTTCGAAATATTTACGAAGCCGCTGAATTGTCCATTGATGATCCGCCAACGTTCGCGCCACGAAGGCCTCACCTCCGGCTTTCGCTTCCCCTACGTCTTCAACAACTCTGCACCAACGAGACCGATAATCGCCAAGCGTCGCATCCCACTCATCATAATGAAACACCCGCTGAGAGTCTGAAGTCTCCTCATCTTGGAAAGCATCAACCTCGAGGATTTGGCGATCCAGAAATTCGACCCCCTCATTGGGAACGGACTGTGCAACACCACGATGGGCCAAATTGGTGACCTGGTGATAGGCGAATCCATTCCCCTGCTGAGTGTGATCACCCTCGTCTGGCTGTGAGCCTTGGGAGTCTGGTACTAAACTCGCCGTCTCAGACAAAGACGAGTCCATGGGACTCAGAACATCGAGCAACCTATACAGGCGATCGGCCATTCGAAGTGCGACTTCGCATGTCGTACGCACATCCTGCACCTCGGCAAACATGGGGCGAGCTTGATCAAGAATTTCCTGGCATGACGCTGGAATCCCATCAGTCGATTGATTGACGGACATACGCATTAAGGCTTCAACCACCATGTCACGCAATGATCCTGACTGGAACAGCGGGCGTTGGATTACCGCTTCTTTCACGACACGATCCATGTCACGACGAAGACCAGGGTATTCTCGCGCGAGTCGTGAATCGACTCGCGCGTCCTCGACAATCATCCACAAATCTTGAGCCAGCGCAGGGGAGGGGTACAATGCAAAGACCTCCCACACCGAGGCAGGCCAATGACTCTGGCCATAGCGAGAGTGAAGGTCCGCGACAAGGTCGCGTAGAGAGTCGATGCGCAATTCATGCGTCCCAAATTCGAAATGTCCGGCCTTATGTGCGGCCATCACACGATATAAGCGCGCATTGTCACTTTTTCGTGGATAGGAATTGAGAACCGATGGAAGCACAATGGAGTCCACTGTATCCTGAAGGCATGGGGGACGCTCAACCCTAGGTTGCTCAACCGGACATTCCGTCATTGCGGATGAGGTCGACGCGGTAGCATGAGCACGATGAGTTTCAATACGTATGTCTTTCCCGCTCAGACCGGTCACAAGCAACCGCAAGGATCGACGCATTGTCTGAATAGACACGCCGCTCATGGCCCGTTCAATGGAGACCAATGCCCAACGGCTTTCATACGCGAAGTAGGCTCGTGCCGCTTCCACGCTGTATTCGAGCGCCTGCATTCCAGCACTAACCCACTGTTCAAACCGTGCATTGCCTTCTTCTCGCAGGCTGACTTCTTCATCAGCCGAGCAACCCTCCGGAACCTGGATAATTGCCGCCACGGCATTCGGACTCTGTTTCAAGAACGCCATTGCAACATGTGGACTTTGATCAGCAAGCTGATTCCCATAGTCCAGCACCCGTAAGCGCATCTCCAATTCTGGAATCGCACTGAAAATCTGTGACGTCATTCGAAAGAACTCTACCGTCAACAAGTAATCAAAATTATCAAATTGATTCGTGGTGACCAGTTTGATCCCGCATTCAGCCCATCGCTTGAGATGATCGAACGGAATAACCTGCAAGACGGCCGGACTTTCTCGGAAGTACTCGACGGCAGCAAGGGTATTCCACTTCCCAATATCCATCCCGATCGCCATCCATTCATCAAGACTCGTTTCCGCAAGAACACCAACAGCCACGCCCCCCCTACGCACACACTCGAACGCAAGACATGCCCCCGCACCTTTGGCATCGTCATCAACATTGATCATCTGTATGGCTGCCGTCAATACACGCTCTTGATGTTCTGCTTTTTTAAGCGCGATAAGAAATGCAAGGCTTTCTTTGAAATAGCGTATCCCTGTTGCCCCAGAGCTGGAAGCAATTTCAATTCCAAGATCAATCCATAGACGGATAACCTTAATGTCACATCGTTCGAGAGCTGCCGGAAGCGACTGGATACATTCTTCGCAACTTCTTTTGGAGACCTTCTGCAACTCGGCGAGTAACGCACGTACATCACTGTCCATCTGACTCTGATTTGCCTGAGTGTGCCGATTCATGAAAGCCTCAGCAGGAGTCCGAGGTCTGGACTCGTGGACGTTCTTTGAAATCTCAGGCAATACATCTCATGCCTCAGGTTCCAGATACTAGTGTCCAATTTTCGACTCATCTCTTCCATCGCGATGTGCCGTCTGGACGATCCTCAAGAATCACACCGTGTACTGCCAAATTGTCCCGAATCTCGTCTGAACGTTTCCAATCCTTGTTCGAACGAGCGGCCTGCCGTTCACCGATCATCTCCTCAATATCCACTTCACTCAGCTGAGGAGTCGATCGATTGGCCAACTTGCTCGTCCAAGCGGCTTTTTCCCCAAATTCCCAGTCCTGCACTTGAATCTGGAACAATCCCAACACCTGTCCGATACTCCGAAGTCTGTCTCGCACCTGCGCCGCTGTTTCCCCAGATAGGCCTTTCGCCAAACATACATTGATCTCTGTGCGAACACGCTGAAGTTCGCCTATAGCTTCAGGCGTGTTGAAATCATCATCCATTGCCGCCTCAAAGCCCGATTGAAGCCGAGTCAGAATGCCAGCGATGTCTGCATCAGCCCCACCATGCGTTGTGCTGACTTCGTCAAGCCGGAGCAATAGATCGTACACATTATTGAGCGCACGCTTACTTTCCTGAAAACTGTCATCGAGAACATCGATGGGGCTGCGATAATGCGCAGAGAGCACGAAATAGCGGATCACCTCAGCCGTCACGACTTCCGCATACCCAGACGCCTCGAACAATGCTCTGATGGTGAACGTATTACCAAGGGACTTCGACATTTTTTCCGCGTGAATGGTGACAAAACCATTGTGTATCCAATAACGCGCAAACGACTTTCCAGTGAATGCTTGAGATTGGGCGATCTCGTTTTCGTGATGGGGAAAAATCAGATCTTCTCCTCCTCCATGAATATCGAATGTTTCCCCCAGATGGGCCACTGACATCGCTGAACATTCGATATGCCATCCAGGACGACCGCTGCCCCACGGACTTTCCCACGCAGGCTCTCCCACCTTCGAAGTCTTCCACAGCGCAAAATCCATTGGATGGTGTTTGCGTTCATCAATGTCAACACGAGCACCCGCAAGCATATCGGCGAGCTTTCGATGTGAGAGGCAACCGTACTCCGAAAAGCCTCCTACGCGATAATACACATTCCCATCCACCACGTATGCCACACCCTTATCAATCAAACCGCCGACCATATGAATAATTTCTGGCATATGTTCCGTCGCTCGCGGCTCCTGATCTGGAACGGTCACGGATAATCTTTCCATATCGCGCGCAAACGCATCAATGTATTGGGCCACAACCTCAGTCCAATCCCGTGATTCCTGATTTGCCCGCACGATGATCTTATCATCCACATCCGTGAAATTTCTGACGTAGGTGACCACAAATCCTCGCCATTGGAGATAGCGACGGATGGTATCGAAAACGATGGCACTTCTCGCGTGCCCAAGGTGGCAGTCGTCATACACCGTTACGCCACACACGTACATTCCAACCTGACCGGGAATCAGTGGCTTAAAGGCTTCCTTCATTCCACTCATGGTATTATGAATCGTAAGCATAGGAAGATCCCGTCTACACGGGTTCCGCTTTCCGCAAGAGGTGGACGAGAAAAGCACTTCCTGCGATCACCACAATCAGAACAAGTGAACCAATGTTAAAGTAGCGCTCAATCAACTCAACCATCTGTGCACCAAAGAGCTTGATAGACCCCGCAACTGCAAAAAAACGCCCGCCTCGTCCCGCAAGGGACATCACCACAAACACGGAAAGTTTCAATGCAAACGCCCCAGAAGCAATAGTAAAGATCTTGTACGGAATGGGGGTAAACCCCGCAATGCCAACCGCCCAGCCTCCATAACGATCAAATTGCCGCTGGACTCGCCCGATGATGTTCTCTGCAACAAATCGCTTGAGAATCGGGCGTCCTCCCCAAAACCCAATAAAATACCCGATGCCTCCACCAATCACTGATCCAGCCGTTGTCACCGTAGCCAAATACATCCCCCTATCCGGGTCGTTCAAAACTAATGCAATGAGGAGGATATCAGGAGGGATTGGAAAAAAAGACGATTCGGCAACCGCGATAAAAAACAACGCCCAGACCGCGTAAGGAGATCCTGCCCACTCAAGCATCCATTGCGCAAGATCCTGAAACATCCAAGACGTGATCAGCAGTCAGCGCTCAGCCAAGAGATAGGGGAAAATTGAGCTGAACATTGACTGCTGATCGCTTCCCATAACTGGTCGGGGCGAGCCGATTTGAACGGCCGACCTCTCGCACCCCAAGCGAGTGCGCTACCTGGCTGCGCTACGCCCCGAACCACTGAAGTGCTGTGACATTTTGGCTACGACTTTCCATCTATGACGTGACGATCTTGAGCACCTCGCTAAGTTCGGCTTTGACGTGATTGAGTACCTCTCCCGGAAGCCGTGTAGTGGCCAAATCCTCACGCTTTGCACGCGATTTTCTTCCCCACCAGCGCCTTACCCCCTCGATGGTGTAGCCCTCATCATACAGCAACTTCTTGATGGTAAGTACGGTTTTGATATCCCTCTCAACATACGTCCGTCGTCGCCCTGGCCCTTTTTCTGGTTTAAGAAACTTGAATTCCGATTCCCAGAACCTGAGCACATAGGCAGGCACCTGAGTAATCTCACTGACTTCCCCTATTTTGTGGAAGAGTTTCTTGGTCTGCGAATGTTCAGCTCGGACTGACATGCCGTTTGAACACCTGACTTGGCCGAAAGCTCACAACCCGGCGTGGCGTAATACCTATTTCCTCTCCGGTTCGAGGGTTTCTTCCTTTGCGCGACCCCTTACTCCGCACCATAAAGCATCCAAACCCGGTAATCTTAACCGACTCGCCTTTTTGCAGGGTTTCCCTGATAGACGAGAAGACGCTGTTGACAATATGTGTCGCATCCCGTTTGGAAATTCCCACTTTTTCAAACAGTTCGTGTGCCAGATCTGCTTTTCGCATGCCCCCTCTTCGGGCTCCTTTTTGGCAATGAATTTGATTTTGACGTATGTTCCCGCAGGAGACAGAGTTCAATACTATCCGCAAGCGCCTGCCAACTCGCATCAATAATATTACCTGAGACCCCTACCGTGTTCCATTCCCTCTCATGATCGCCCGACACAATCAAAACACGCACCTTCGATGCGGTCCCCTTCGCACCAGTCAACACGCGCACCTTGTAATCCCGGAGTTGGACGCCACAAAGTTCCGGGTAAAACAGCTCCAAGGATTTTCTAAGAGCGTTATCAAGCGCATGCACCGGCCCATTCCCATCCGCCACGCAATGCTCAACACGGTCCCCCACACGCACCATAATGGTCGCTTCTGATACCGTTCCCTGCCTTGCATCCCTCTTTTCAACGATCACGCGGAATCCGAGCAATTCAAACGATTCACCAGCCGGCCCAATTGCTTTCCGCATCAGCAACTCGAACGATCCTTCAGCTCCATCGAATTGGAAACCTTGATGTTCGCGATCCTTCAACTCGCGGAGTAGCGCATCAAGTTGAGGGCTGGCCTTTGACAGTGAGAGGTTAAAATCCTTGGCTTTGGCTAAGATCGCACTGCGTCCCGCGCTATCCGATATGAGAATCTTACGGCAATTGCCAACCGCTTCAGGCATGACATGTTCGTAGGTAGTAGGATGCTTCTCAACTGCATGAATATGTACGCCTCCCTTGTGAGTAAACGCGGCTTCTCCAACATAGGGTTGTCGTTTATCCGGTGTCAGATTAGCAATTTCGCACACAAAGAGAGAGACACCTCGAAGTTTCTGAAGCTGCTCGCTGGAGAGACATTCTCGGCCCATTTTTAATTTCAGATTGGGCACGATGGAACACAAATTAGCGTTTCCACATCGTTCTCCAATGCCATTGATCGTTCCCTGCACCTGGGTGGCCCCACTTCTAACCGCCATGAGAGAATTTGCCACTGCCATCTCCCCATCATTGTGCGCATGGATTCCAATTGGCGTTTTCGTCTCCTTCGATACCTTGGTGACGATCTCGCGAATTTCCCACGGCATCGCAGCCCCATTGGTGTCACATAACACTAGGCGCATCGCACCCGCCTTTGTCGCGCTTTCCAATGTCTTCAATGCGTAGTCAGGATCAGATTTAAACCCATCAAAGAAGTGCTCAGCATCATAAATCACCTCTTTGTCATAACTGCGTAAATAGGCAATCGAGTCCGAGATGAGTTCAAGGTTCTTCGCACGCGAAATCCCAAGCGCAGTGGAAACGTGCAACACCCAGCTTTTCCCAAAAATGGTGATGACCTCGGTGTCTGCTTTCAACAAGGCCTGCAAGTTCGGGTCATTCTGAACTCGCAGTGCCGCTTTGCGTGTCGATCCAAAGGCAACCACTTTAGCATGGGTGAGAGGGTGATCCTTCATCACCTTGAAAAACTCGATGTCCTTAGGGTTTGATCCAGGCCATCCGCCCTCGATGAAGTGCACTCCCAGCTCATCCAGCTTGTGCGCAATACGACCCTTGTCATCCGCTGAGAAGGCCACATCAATTGCCTGCGACCCGTCACGTAGGGTGGTATCATAGATCTCGATCGTCCGCTTGCTCATGGGATGGTGAGATCCTTCGTGCATCGAAACCCCACGTTGGGATTCGAATCACGCGCCCATTCAGGACTTCTGGTCACGGCCCACGGCGTGAGAATAAATCGATCCCCCCCGCGCTTCACTTTCGTCGCGTGTGCTTGTTGCGGTCCCTTGGGGTTTACCACTGGGCTATTCGCGTAATAATCCCCCTCGTATGAATCTGCGACCCATTCCCACATGCTCCCGCCCATATCCATCACCCCATATGGACCTACGAATTCCGGAATAGACCCCACGGGATCGACCTGTGGGACGGATGGAAACTTCGGGTCGGTCTCAAGAAGCCTTTCTGGGATTTCGTCTCCCCACGGATACAGCCGTCCATCATCACCACGCGCTGTTTTCTCCCATTCTGCCTCCGTAGGTAAACGCTTTCCTGCCCAGTGGCAATAGGTGACCGCATGCCCATGACGCACATAATTTACCGGGAAATTTGCGAAATCAGGATTGTCATAATATTCCCGCCGGTTTAAGAATCCCCCAGGTCGATCCATAGGCGGGCGACACACATGTGCTTCAACGCACGCTTGATAGGCCTCATTGGTCACCGGGAATCGATCAATCCAATAGGCATCAAGATAGACTCGGTGAGCCGGCTTTAAGCCGGAGATGTCGGTTTCCTCCAACCCCATGACAAACGTGCCAGCAGGAATAAACTCCATATCCTCAGGCGGAATAACCCCTTTTCCTTTGAGTCCCTCTAAGACTCCAACTTGGATCATTTTGAGTTCCTGATTAGTTCTGGCAATTTCGGCTCGGCGCATTTCCTTTGCGCCTCTATCATCCGAGGCAACGGCCTCTTGATTATACTTCTCTGCCTCTTCCTCAGGTGCCCCCCATAGAATAGCCCCACCATGAAACACGCCGACAAGGATCATGCCGAGGCAGAGCCCTAACCGAGCAACCGTCATCGACCTCCCATTATCTCGATGCCTTATCGAGTTCAAACTCCCTATGAAGCAGCTTCACTGCAGCCTCGACATGTTTTTCTTCGATCACACAGGAAATCTTAATCTCAGAGGTACTGATCATCATAATGTTGATACCCTCGTTGGCCATTATGACAAACATCTTTGCTGCAACGCCCGAATGGGCGCGCATACCAACCCCGACGAGTGACACCTTGGCAATATCTTGCACCACTTCAACTCGTTTCGCGTGAATCTCCTGTGAAACACAATTCATTACCTCAATCGCCTTCGGAACATCGTCCTTTGGCACAGTAAAAGAGATATCTGTCATCGCATCCTGACCTACGTTCTGAATGATCATATCAACGATAATATCAGCCTGTGCAACAGGTTCAAAAATACGCGCGGCAATACCCGGCGTGTCTGGCACACCGATGAGAGTAACCTTGGCTTGATTACGATCATAGGTCACGCCAGAGACGGCATTGCGTTCCATTTCTCTATGTTCTTGAATAACTTCGGTCCCAGGAGCCTCGGAAAAACTTGACTTTACCACAATTCTCACCTGATGGTTCGCCGCAAATACGACAGCACGATCCTGAAGCACCTTCGCTCCAAGACTGGCCATCTCAAGCATTTCTTCGTACGAGATGCGATCAAGCCGCCTCGCCATCGGAACAATTCTCGGATCGGCCGTGTAAACCCCATCAACATCCGTATAAATCTCACATCGATCCGCATGTAAAGATGCCGCCAATGCTATCGCCGTAAGATCGGAACCGCCGCGCCCCAATGTGGTAACATCCGACTGCTCGTTGATTCCCTGAAACCCTGCAACAATCGGCACTAGGTTCTGTTCCAAAGCGGTCGTAATCCTGTCTGCGGCTACCCGCTCGATCCTAGCTTTTGTGTGTGCATTGTTGGTAAAAATGCCAACTTGGCGACCGGTAAATGATCGCGCTTTCACTCCCATCTCCTTGAGCATCATTGCGACTAGGGCGATGGTGGTGCGTTCACCACTCGAAAGAAGAAGATCTAACTCACGCTCGTCGGGCTGGGCTGAAATCTCATGCGCAAGCGTCATCAATCGATCGGTTTCATCATTCATTGCAGAGACCACCACCACAATGTGATGATTGTCGTGCGCCACCGCAGCGATCCTCTCTGCGATATGCTTGATCCGATCAACCGTCCCGACCGAAGTTCCTCCGTACTTCTGAACAACCAAACTCATTGATAGCAATATTCACAGAAAAAAGCAGACCATCAGAGCCACCCTCTGATTGCCTCTGCGACATCTCCAGCATTCACACATGTTGTTGGCCTAGACGCAACAGCCATGGCACGATCGACATCTTTCAGCCCATGGCCAGTCAACGTACACACCACCGCATCATTGGCCTGAAATATACCCGCGCGTGCCAGTTTGAGCAGGCCAGCAACAGATGCCGCTGAAGCTGGTTCACAAAAGATTCCTTCTTGCTCAGCAACCATTTTGTAGGCATCGAGAATTTCGTCGTCGGTTACCATATCGATGGTTCCTGACGACTCCGCTGCGGCATTCGCTGCTGCTTTCCAACTGGCAGGATTTCCAATGCGAATTGCCGACGCGACGGTTTCGGGATTGTTCACCACTCGCCCGATAACAATCGGCGCAGCACCCGCCGCTTGGAATCCCATCATCTTCGGCAACGAGGAAATTCGTTTCGCATCCTTGTACTCCCGATACCCCTTCCAGTAGGCAGTAATATTTCCAGCATTTCCTACTGGAAGAAAATGATAGGTTGGCATGGTCCCAAGCACATCACACACCTCAAACGCAGCGGTCTTTTGCCCCTCAATCCTAAACGGATTAATGGAATTGACGATCTCAAGCGACTGGTTGGCCGCAATTTCCTTAACCATATCCAACGCCACATCAAAATTCCCTTTGATCTGGAGAACCTTCGCTCCGTGGATTATGGCCTGAGCAAGCTTTCCCATGGCAATTTCACCTTCTGGAATCACAACACAGACTGGAAGTCCCGCTCGTGCCCCGTAGGCCGAAGCGGACGCTGAGGTATTACCAGTGGACGCACAAATCACTGCCCGCGCCTTTTTCTCAAGCGCCTTTGATATCGCAAGACACATGCCGCGATCTTTGAACGATCCGGTTGGGTTAAAACCTTCACACTTGAGATACACGGCGATCGGAGGATTAAACGTTTTCCCTAATTGCCGAGCCGCAATCAGCGGAGTGCGCCCTTCGTGAAGCGACACAATAGGCGTCTTGTCCGTCACCGGAAGAAACTCGCGATAAGTGGCAATGACGCCCTGAGGATGTTTACTCATCTTATTGCGATTCAATACGAATGATCATCGTTCGCTCCGACAGATTGCCTTCGATTTTTTGAATCGCAGCCTGGATATTGTGCTCTGTGGCTTCGTGAGTAATCATGACAACCGGAACCTTCCCCCCGCGCTCACGGCCACGTTGCAAGACAGAGGCAATACTAATGTCGTGATCTCCCAGAATTCCCGCCAGCTGCGATAATATGCCCGGCGTATCTTGAACGGTGAACCTCAAATAGTAGGCACAGCACAACTCTGCCATGGGCTTAAGCCGAAGCATCTCGCGAGCATCCGGTTGAAACGAGCAGTGAGGGACACGCACGCACGCTTTCGTAACGAGATTGCGAGCTATGTCAATAAGGTCACCTACTACTGCACTCCCGGTGGGAAGCGATCCTGCCCCTCTCCCATACACCATGATATCTCCAACGCTTTCCCCCACCAGATGAATGGCGTTGAATACCCCATTCACCTGCGCAAGCGGCGAATGATTGGGAATCATGGTTGGGTGAACACGGGCTTCTATCTGTCCTTGTGGCAACCTAGCATCCCCGCAACTCCACTTGGCGATTCCCAGAAGCTTGATGGTGTACCCAAATTCACGTGCCGCTTCGAGATCTAAGGAGGTAATTGATGTCACTCCCTCTGTATATACATCTCCAAGGTTCACTGGGGTCCCAAAGGCAAGATTGATGAGAATAGCGAGCTTATGGGCTGAATCCAATCCTTCAATATCCGTTGAGGGGTCTGCTTCGGCAAAACCAGCACGTTGAGCTTCCGCGACAACCTCCTGAAATGGCACCTCTTCTTCATTCATCTTTGTCAGAATGTAGTTGGCTGTCCCGTTGATGATGCCGTAGATGGTATGAACCTTCTCACCCGCAAGTCCTTCGCGGAGCGTGCGGATAATGGGCATCCCACCACCAACGCTGGCTTCAAACCCGATATCCACACCATACTGCTGAGCTGTGGCATAAATCTCCTCACCATGAACGGCTAAAAGTGCCTTATTCGCAGTCACGAGTGGCTTGCCTTTTGTCAACGCTGCCACAATAAATTGTTTTGCGGGTTCTAATCCACCAATAAGTTCCACGACAATATCGGTTTGAGGGTTGTCAATGAGTCGCTTAACATCGGTCGTCAGGATACCCCGGTCGAGGGCAATGCCACGATCCGAGGTGATGTCCTGATCAGCTATGCCGACAATCTCAAGCGGAATGCCAACTCGTCGACGAATAAGCTCTGCCTGATCGATGAGGATCTTCACAACCCCACACCCAACCGTGCCGAAGCCAATGATTCCAATACCAATTCGCTGTTTCATCACGCTATCTAACAGTCTATTGAAAAAGGTACCTAGCGTCGCTCTCGGTCCGTTGTCATGCCTACGTACTCCGCATACACTCCGTACGCCAAACAGGTCTGCGACTCGACCAAATAAGTCTTTTTAACCACCTTGCCATTCACCCGGGGTGTTTCGCTTTTCATGTGCCATGCCAGGCTTCTGAACATTTGTACGTTTTTCAACACTCCCCCATCACGGCATGCGAAAAGGCTCTAAGTGCTCACACGGTCAATGTTTGTTTGATACATCGAATGGCTTGACGAGTTCGATGTTCGTTCTCCACCAGCGCAAACCGGACATGTTCGTCGCCATATTCTCCAAACCCGATACCCGGAGACACTGCAACCTTTGCGTCATGCAGAAGCATCTTTGAAAAGGCGAGGGAACCCATCGAGCGAAATCGATCAGGAATCCTAGCCCATACAAACATTGTCGCAAGAGGCCGATGGACCGGCCAGCCAATCCGGTTGAGTCCATCCACCAACACATCGCGCCGCGATCGATACGTCGAGACAATATCTGTCACGGACTCCTCCTGTTCATTCAACGCGAGAATACTCGCGATTTGGATTGGCTGAAAGATGCCGTAGTCTAGGTAGCTCTTTATTTTCGCCAGCGCGCCAACGATGTCACGATTGCCTACGCAAAAGCCAACACGCCATCCGGGCATCGCATAACTTTTTGAGAGGGTAAAAAACTCAACCCCAACGTCCTTCGCTCCATCAACCTCTAAAAAGCTTGGCGCACGGTAACCATCAAATACCAAATCGGCATAAGCCAGATCATGCATAACCATGATGTCATTCGCTTTTGCAAATGCGACAATTTTTTTGAAAAATTCGAGGTCGGCAGTCTGAGTTGTTGGATTATGCGGAAAGTTGAGAATTAACAATCTCGGTCGCGGAAGGGTCTGGCGATAGGCAACGGTAATCGCCTCGAAAAAATCCTCCCCTTCCCGCAACGGCACCCCGCGGACTTCTGCGCCAGCGATAATGACGCTGTAGAGATGAATAGGGTACGTGGGGGTCGGAGCTAACACCGCATCCCCTGGCCCCACGAGAGCCAACACAAGGTGCGCAATGCCGTCTTTTGATCCAATAGTTGCGATCGTCTCCGTCTCTGGATCAAGGTCGACGCCATATTTTCGCTTGTACCGCGCGGCAATCGCAGCACGCAGCTTGGTAATGCCTCGAGATGCCGAGTATCTCATATTTCTGGGATTTTTCGCCGCTTCGACCAACTTATCAACAATCGGTTGCGGAGTGGGCATATCCGGATTTCCCATCCCAAAATCTATGATATCCTCCCCTTGGTGTCGCGCCTCAAGCTTAAGCGCTGTCACCTCCGCAAAAACATACGGGGGAAGCCTGTTAATTCGGTGAAAACCCTGTTTCATCGCGATGTTAGCCTACTCTAGTTAATAGAAAAACGCGTACGCGATTGTAGGAGAAGTCCTAGAAGTTGTCAATTTATAAACATGCCTGAGATGCTCAAATTCAGGAGAAGAAGTGGCTACTGACTTCTCTGTGCCTGCTAGCCGGAGCACTCAACCCATTACTTGTTGCGTGCGTATGAATGTGAAGAATGGAGCGACAATCCTCTCGCCTCTCTCAAATACTCAAATACGGTGCCTTGACATCACATCGCCAGACGCTATACGGTGCCATCCTATGCTCGTGAGATACGGGTTTTGTCCGCTTTCGACAGATAAGAGCGGGAAAACCATTTACGTCATTAACAGATGGCATTGTTCCAACCAAGCCACATGAGGAGGATCTAGCATCTTGTCAGTCCAACCACTGACCTCTGAAGAGGCCGGCAATCTCGAAAAAAACTACGATCGGCTGATGCAGATGGCAGCAGAACTCGATCGAGCCCTCTATACCGTCAATCTAGAAATGCAGGAGGCATATAAGGGGTTTCTCAAGGTCAAAACTGAGCTCGACATGCTAAAATCCGAAAAAACCACGATTATCGAACGGTCACGCCTCATCTCCCGTATGCTCAGTAAGTTCTGAGGGATTGCGACTACGTCCGGTCTGACGTTCGGCCCTAACAAGATGTTAAAAAAATCCGCCAGAAGCGTTCCCTCCTTCACATACCTCATTACGCTCTGCGCGCCGATGGACTTGCAACCTTTTTGGGCATTCTGCGTTTTAACTGACGTGTTGAGTATTTCCATGTAACATGAACATCTTCTGGCATTGTTTGGGTGTGCAGTAGACTGTTAGACATCGTTGCTTCCGTACCATTTATGCGCCTGTACTATCGTTGCCATCGGTTTTAGGATCCCATCTTAGATGGACGAAATTATCCTCTCCCTGCTGATCCTCATAGCAGTCACCCTCCTGATCACTCAGCACATTCGAACAGAGGTCACTGCGCTCCTGATCATTGCGACTCTCGCGATCACTGGCCTCCTGACGCCAGAAGAGGCCATCTCAGGTTTTTCAAGTTCCGCAACCGTCACGGTAGCAGGAATGTTCGTTCTCAGCGCCGGACTCATTCGTACCGGTGCCCTCGACATGGCAGTGACATTCGTCTTGCGCCATGCAAAGGAAAGTCAGCACAGGCTATTTCTCCTTCTCACCGCTCTGATTCCAACACTGAGCGCCTTTGCGAACAATACGCCGATTGTCATGATGATGATTCCGATTGCGCTCACCGTCTGCCGACGCCTGACAATCAGCCCGTCTAAGCTACTCATGCCCATCAACTACCTTGCAATTCTCGGTGGCACCTGCACGCTGATTGGGACGAGTACCAACATCCTCGTCAACGATCTCTCCAAACGTAGTGGGGGTCCAGAGTTTGGCATTTTTGATTTCTCAGTGCTTGGGATTCTGAATCTCAGCATTGGCGTCGTCTACCTGTACTTCCTTAGTGACACACTCCTTCCAAATCGTACGCCGGTCATCTTGCAGTCAACGCAGGATCGGGGAGGAACGTTCGACACAGAAGTCATTGTGCAAGCGAAGTCATCCTTGATCGGCCAACCAATCTCAGCGGTCTTCGGAGAAGGGGCAGAGGTAACAATTCTTGAAATTATCAGAGAGCGTGAAGTGCTACGGTCGCCCATTGACCCAACCACAATTATCAAACCCGATGACGCGCTAATCATTCATGGAACTGCTATGAATATCCGCACCCTAATTTCAAGCGTGGGAGTCGTGCTTGCGCCTGCCATCCAGGAAGGTGAAGCGACCAAGCAACAACCTGGCGACAACACCCTTGCTGAAGCCGTGATCCTGTCCAACTCACCCTATGTCGGCCGTCGGCTGAGTCGAATCGGGTTAAACCGCCTTTACGGGATAAAAGTGCTTGGAATCGAACGTTTGGGGAGACCACATCGATTATTGATCCGCGAGACACGCCTGAAAGTGGGAGACGTGTTGCTGGTTCAATCCGACGTCGATGGACTCATTCGGCTTCGCGAAGCAGGCGGGGTCATGGTTGTTGAAGAAATCCAACAAGCCATGGTTGAACGGGAAAAAGCACCTATTGCCCTAGCTATTATGGTTGGAGTCGTAGTTCTCGCTGCATTGAACGTGTTCCCACTTGTCTCACTTACGCTATCCGGAGCCGCACTCATGCTTCTCACACGATGCCTTAGATTATCTGAAGCGACTCAGGCAATGGATACGTCAGTCTTGCTCCTAATGGCTGGAACAATTCCCCTTGGGCTGGCCATGATAAAGACTGGCTTGGCATTCGACATTGCTACCCATTTCCTCGGTGTGATCGGCACTACACAGCCATGGATTGTCATTGGGGGAATATACTTCCTCACCATGGTTTTTACCGCATTTTTCTCGAACACCGCGACGGCAGCCCTTATGGTTCCTGTAGCACTAAGCGTAGCAACCGAAGTGGGCATGAATCCAATACCCCTCATGATCGCAATAATTTTTGGTGCCAGTTCATGTTTTGCAACACCAATCAGCTATCAAACTAATCTTATGGTATTGGGTCCTGGCGGGTACACATTTAAAGATTTTGTTCGAATAGGCTTGCCCTTAAATCTCGTTCTGTGGGTCTTTGCGACAGTCACAATTCCATTTTTCTTTCCACCCTGACAGGAATGTTGAAAAAAACTTGCCCCGCGAGACCGCAGAACATTTGGCGCACAGAATGTACGCGAAGCACATACGCACGACAACGAGCCGAGAACACCGATGCAGGGAGGGGGTAGCCTGCCGTCCTCACATATGTGATATGCCATTGACAAGTTGAAAGGATTCTCGCCATTATCATTCGGCACGAGAGACATGTTGTGACTTGTGGAGGGACAGAACATGATGAGCACCTCGATTCCCAACGACCATCCGCTCAGACACCTCTTCAGATCACTCGTCGAACGTAGTTTTCTGCACTATCTCCGGTGGGATGATTTGCATGTCACATCCTACATCAGTGAGTTGCTGTTAAAATTTATCGATATCGATCGGTTGTACACGATTCGCAATCGCAACGGAGACCAGGTTGGAACCGTCATAGAAATGTTATATGAATCTGATGTCCTCCTAGAGGCCTCCTCCTTCGAACGAGAGCAAGAAGTTCACCAGCACATTGGTGACTTTACCCTGTTCATGGGCGGAATCTTTCCGCAACACCTCCGCCGCATCAAATCATCAGGGATGATTCATCACGGAGATTTCTTGATTGATTACATCAGGACAGGCAAACGATCCTATTCAATCGCGGCTGAATATAAAGACCACCCTCCAAAAGCCAATACATCGGCATGGCAGAAACTTTCTGACAACTTCGAGCTGTGCGTAGTAGGACTTGACCACGTACGCTCAACGCTGGACCATATGCAGGAGTCCCGCTACCTCCAAGTGCGTCAGCACTTGATGCACTGACGTTTTTTTGCCGCTCTGCCCACACCAATTCGACCGCGCAAAGCAAGCGTTTCTGCGCGTTGACAGTGCAGGAAATGGATTGTTATGCTGGACAATCACATGGGGCCCTCCCTCGCAACAGTAGATTCGCAAAGCTATCTCCCATGCCGATACTGTCAGTTCACATTCTGATCACCGTCTGCGTTCTAATTGCCACTGCGTTGTCGGCGTTTGCCCAATCAACGTCATTCATGCCCGGATCCCCAGTACCATCTCTTTGGGAAAAATCCGCAGCCACCGTTCGAGGCTTTGTTTCTCCAAGCGATCCAACTGTGGAATTTATTGCCCGCGCAGAAAAAGCGGTCCTAGCTTTTTGGCTTGACCTGATTAATGACCCCTATCAAACGAGTCCCGGTGCACAAGCCTTTGGGAATGCTGTCGACTCGGTTGTATATGTCATAACTGACAATGGAACCGGGATTGGCTTGATCATTGATGAGAGAGGATTAATTTTAACGGATTGGCACGTCGTCAAAGAGGCCAAAACCATTGCTGCCGTGTTTCGGCCAAAGAGCATTGCGGATATAGGAAAAAACTTGATTGTTACCGCCAATGTGTTCATGGCAAACCCAGGGAACGACCTTGCTGTTCTTCACCTTCCCCATCCACCCGCCAACAGGAATCCTGTCGCATTTGGAGACGTATCGAAGGTTCACGTTAGCGACCAAGTGTTTAGTATCGGACTCCCCACTCCGGAAGCATGGGTATATAGCGATACGGCGGTGACCGAAATCAACACGACCATTTCCTGGTCAGAAGAATATTCCAAGCGCGTTCGACACACACAAATACATACACAGCCTATGGTGATTCATGCACAAACTGTCTCTGGAAGTCCTGGCGGTCCAATCCTTAACAAACGCGGAGACGTGATCGGAGTGGCGGCATTTTATGACCCTGAAACATCTCAGAGCTATGCCATACCAGCAGACACAATCACTTCGTTTCTTGACGTACTCCCCTCACCTCGGGCTGAGAACATCCCCGACATTACATCGTGGGCAGCGGAAACGCTGACCACTTGGAGAAGGAATGGAATTCTGAAACAATTTGATACCAATGACGATGGGGTAATCGATCGCATTGGAATCGATTCTGACCAAAACAAATATGTGGATGCGTGGATTATCGACGGGGATCAGGATGGCGTGCCCGATTATATTGCTCGCGACGCGGACAAAAACGGTCGCCATGAGAAGACAGCGCATGACAAAGACGGCGATGGGACGTATGAAACCCACTCTTTCGACCACAATAACGACAGCACCCCAGATGTCATCGGAACCGATATTGATGGAGATGGCATCGTCGATGTGTTAGCGGTCATTCAATAATCAGGGCTGTTGAAAACAGCTGCCAGGGGCATTCCCCCCGTTGTTATGCCCGCATACTTCGTGTGCGCCACGCACACCAACGACCCTTTGGCCTTAGTAAGGAGGCTCAGCCGACCGTCGCCTGTGATCTCTCTGTGTGAGAATGGAGCAAAGGAGGAAGTGGATCTTAGAACAGAAGGAACGAGGGGCTACTTCCTCCGTTGAAACTTCATACGTTTTCTCAGTTTTCGGTCTTTGTGTTTGCGCATCTTCTTTCGTCGCTTCTTTACAACACTGGACATCTAATTAATCGTTTCCGGTCTTACGCCGTCTCTGCCACAATATGGGTGTCAGTTTCGTCAACCCCGTCGATCGTGTGGATCGTCCGTATGACAAGATCGGAAAGACCTTTTTCATCTTGCACTTCGACAAAGCAAAACACATCGGGCTGGCCAAAACATGGATGAACCTGCTTTACACTGGATACGGCGTTCAATGCCCTCACAACGTCTTTCGTTTTTCCCGTTTTAACCTTCAGAAGCACATACGCTCTCGTTGACATCTATCGTCCCTGTGCGCCTAGTATGAGTACCTATCCCGCCCTGTACTACCCAAATGCAGACCAGCCCCACCGCTTGGAACATGCCTCAATTCACGAAACCTCAAAATCTCACAGGAGCGCATTATAGAGAGCTTCAACAACATGTCAAGCGTTGACCATCTACGAACTTTCCATTTGATTGCCACCGGCGTTCCAATAGCACGCTACTTACATCCAGAGCAGGTTAGACAGGCACATAAAGATCGAATATGCGGGAAGGTATAAATACCACTGTTATGCCCATCACTCCAGTCAATACGGATACCGTAAAGACCAACAGGATTGATCTCTAGGGGATGCACATCTTCAGGAATAGCGCCAGGCTCAATACGCTTTTCTCCAGACCATTCATCAATGCAAACTGCACATTCGCACGCTTCTCGTAGTGCCTTGACGGGATAACGGCTTTCATGGCCATCATTCCAGGTAATACCTAATACGTTTTCACCAATTTGGCGGATGCCGGTAGGTCGAAGCGTGTTGATCACAATAGGATGATCCGTCACTACTGAGACGTGGTTTTCCATTGCAATTTCAGGTCTGCAGGATCGATAAGCTCCATGGCAGCCATGCTCAATCCCGCGGCTATATTTGACGCAATTGAGTGATACGCCTTGGCTGCAGCAGACCTTGGAGCCTGCTGCACAATGGGCACACCCGTATCTCCGCCAAGCACAATGCTGGGATCAATGGGAATCTCCCCAAGGAATGGAATTCTTAGCTCTTCACTCACCTTCTTGCCACCACCATGACGAAAAATATCGTGCCGTTCATCACACGTGTGGCAGACAAAAAAGCTCATGTTCTCAATCAGGCCAAGCACAGGAACGTTTACCTGTTCGAACATCCTCAAACCGCGTCGTGCATCAATCAAACTGACGTCTTGTGGAGTCGTAATAATGACCGCGCCAGCGAGAGGGGCTGACTGTGTGAGGGTCAACTGCGCATCTCCCGTCCCCGGGGGCATATCAACAATGAGATAGTCCAAGTCATTCCATAACACCTGGCCAAGGAATTGTTGCAGGATGCCATGCACCATTGGCCCACGCCATACCACGGGAGCATCGTCAGAGACCAGAAAACCCATCGACATAACACGAAGCCCAAACTTTTCTTTTGGGACGAGTTTATTCTCCGCTGTCTTTTCAAGAGCGCCGTCGATACCCAGCATGGTCGGAATGCTCGGTCCATAAATATCAGCGTCCAGCAACCCAACACGCGCTCCTGTCGCCTGCAGCGCCAACGCAATATTGACGCTTGCCGTTGACTTCCCGACGCCACCTTTTCCACTCGCGACAGCAAGCACGTTTTTGACTCCTGGTATCGCAATCGAACTCTGAACCTCTCGCGCCCGAACATTCGAGGTCATTGAAATGTCGACTTCCGCCACACCATCCAAGGCCAGCACCTTGTCATAACATTCCTGTTTTAGTTGTTCTTTAACCGGGCAAGCAGGTGTTGTCAGTTCAACATCAAAACTAACTTTGGTCCCTGCAATCGCTAGATTCTTGATGAAACCGAGGCTGACAATGTCCTTATGAAGATCTGGGTCTTGGACGGTTCGGAGAACATGAAGAACAGCCTCCTCGCGCACAGCGCATATCGCATCCGACATAACTCCTCCCTGCTAAGCCAGGGTGACCTGGATTCGCTCATCAACGTCTTTCTTGAGTACATTCTCTATTGCCATCATCGTGCCTGTAGTTGCACTGGGACAGCTCCCACAAGCCCCTTGATAGTGAATCTTCAACGTGAGGCCATCAAGCCCGAGGACATTAAGCCCACCCCCATCACCAGCCAACGCGGGACGAACTTTCTCGTCTAGAACCGCATTGATTTTTTCGAGAAGTGGATTGGAGGCTGTAGTAGACGCATTGGCATGCTCAGGTTCTTTTTCCCTGCTCCCAATGACAGCATCAAGATTCGCTTCAATCGTCGAAATGATCTGCTGTTCCAGCGCATCCCACGAAACATCAGGAGCCTTACTCACCGTCACGAACTCCTGCACATAAAAAATTGAAGTGATATGGTCAATCTCAAATAGGGCGTGTGCTAGGGGATCTACTATCCCATCATTTATTTTTTCAAACGATCGTGCACTTCCTGTACATACCGGACTATCCAACATGAACTTCTTTGCATGCGGGTTGGGTGTCGGTTCAATTGAGATAACTTTTCCCATAGATAATCTCCTTTTGTGTGACATACACATGGTCGACATCGTGTCGCCGAAAGACAATACCGATTATTGGGCGCCTGGAAGTGATGACGACAATGTTCCCCCCGCTAAAAATGCTGTTTGATGCGCTTGGCAACTACAGTTTCTTTTCCAAGCAACTGAGCCAGCGTGATATGCGACAGCGCGTGATACGTCTGCGCAGTGACCTGCATCCACATCGCCCGAATCCCACAATCCGACATATGGATACACCGTGGACAATTTCCGCTATGCGTTCGACAAAACCCCTCGTCTACCTCAGTAGCCTCAAGTGCAAACAGAACCTCAGTGAGGGTGATCATCTCCGGCGGACGGACCAACAGGTATCCCCCTCGCACGCCGCGAACACTGAGGACGAGACCAGCTCGCCGTAGCGGAGACATGATCTTCGCCACATAAGCCTTCGACAACCCTTCCAGTTTGGCAATTGCCTCGACCCTCATTGGCTCCCCAACATGCTGTACAAGCTGCAACATACACCGCAGACCGTATTCTTCAAGCCGACTGATTTTCATGACACTCCTAAAACCTTTCTCGCACCTTTGAAAAAAAACGCAGAATAGCGAAAAGAGGAAATAAACGTCAACATTATATTTTCGCTAGGCCCATGCCCACGCCTGTGGTAGGTCTTATTAACCACGCTGATGCCCTTATTCCCAGCATCTATGTACTTGCTACTATTGGGCTTTGGTGCCCCAAACTGCTATCATAGTCCATGTTTCCTTGCTAACTTGCGATGCTTTTCTGTACTGACAGAAGAAATAATTCAAGGAGGACGGTTCATGTCAGTTAAAATTACCGAAGAGTGCATTAATTGTGGCGCATGCCTTCCAGAGTGTCCCAACGAAGCAATTTTTGAAGTAAGAAGCGACGCCGAAGCTAAAGGCTACAAGGTCTCCGAAGGAGACGGGGAGGGCGACACGCTTTATGTTATTACCCACGATCGTTGCACAGAATGCGTGGGGCACTTTGACGATATACAATGCCAAGCCGTCTGCCCCGTCGACGACTGCTGTATACCGGATCCACAACAACCCGAAACCAAGGAAGTGCTGCTTCAAAAAGCCAGAGATCTCAATCCCGATAAAGAGATCGACGAGAACCTATGTTGGAGTCAAGTGCGGGGTTAAGGAGTCGCCATTGCATCGAGGCGCACCAGTCTCACGAGCCCGTTCAAATGCAGGAGGTGAGCGAAAATCCCTCCCTCCATGGTTTCGCATACACCTCAAATCTGGACCTCGTTATGCCCAGATAAAACACCTCACCGAGAAATTCTCACTTCACACCATCTGTGAGGAAGCTCGGTGCCCCAACATCTGGGAATGCTGGAATAATCAGACCGCGACCCTGATGATCCTCGGAGAGATTTGCACCAGACGGTGCGAATACTGTTCCGTTACAACAGGCAAGCCCCTTGCAATAGACCCAGGGGAACCCCTGAGAATCGCGCAGGTGGTGGAACGCTTAGGGCTTCGACACGTAGTCATCACCTCCCCAAATCGTGACGATCTCTCAGATGGTGGAAGTGCGGAATTTGCGGCAACGATCCGCCACATTCGAACACAAACACCCAATTGTCGCATTGAAGTTTTAATTCCCGACTTCAAGGGAGAAACCAGTGCCCTTGACGTCACCCTTGGTGCTCATCCGGACATCGTAAACCATAATATCGAAACCGTGCCACGCCTGTTTCATTCTGTTCGACCACAAGGCAACTACTGTCGATCACTTAATGTACTCGCGCATGCCATGCAATCTGGAATCATGACAAAATCCGGCATGATCGTCGGCATGGGCGAGTCGATAGCGGAAGTAGAGACCGTCATGGACGATCTTCGCTCCGTCGGGTGCGAAATACTCACCATCGGTCAGTACCTCCAGCCAACCAATGCCCATCGCCAAGTTTCACGATTTTACGAACCACTAGAATTTGAAGCGCTACGTACCACCGGCATCAACAAGGGGTTCACTCACGTGGAATCCGGACCGCTTGTACGCAGCTCGTACCATGCCGAACAACAGGGGCGGGAGGTCCGTCACTGAAATCGCTGCTCCGCGTCCTTGCTTTTATCCAACCATACTGGGTTCTATCCTCGCTTACCTTGATCACAGCAGCGGGAGTGACCGCGCTTGATCTTGTTCCGCCATGGATCATCAAACTCATCATCGACGATGTTATTGTTGGAGGGCACGACACGTTCCTCCCATGGCTTATCGGTGCGCTCATCGCCGCACACACTGGACGTAATATCGCCGCCAGTCTACGAATCCGTTTCAACAACACCCTCGAACAAAAAGTGATCTACGACCTTCGTGAAAAAGTGTTCGAGTCTCTCCAGCGCCTCTCAATTGCCTATTACGAACACAGGCAAACTGGAGAAATCATGAGCCGAGTCAGCAATGACGTGGAAAACATCGAACGTATCTTTATCGATGGACTCGAGACGCTCTTGATGGCATCGTTAACCCTGATTGGAATATCAATCATCTTATTTTCTCTCAACTGGAAACTTGCCATCCTGTCATTGCTTCCCATTCCAGTACTTGTTCTCGTTGCGGTGCTGTATACCAGAACCATCCATCGCTTCTATCACACGATCCGACGAGCCGTAGCTGAACTCAACGCCTATCTTCAGGACGCGCTCTCAGGCATCAGAGAAACCATGTCGTTTAATCGCCATTCCTACGAACGAGAACGATTCAGACAGCGAAGCGCCGCCTATTGCGAAAGCACCCTTCAAGTGATGCGGCTATGGGCAACATATTCGCCCAGCATGATTTTTATGGGAAGCCTTGGAAGTGTCCTTATTCTCTGGTACGGAACGACGCAGGTTCAGGCAGGTCAGCTTACGGTCGGCGAACTCGTCGCGTTTCTTGCCTACGTTGCATTGTTCTATATCCCGATCAACCAAATCCATTCGGTCAACAACATGCTTCAGAGCGCGCTTGCTGCAGGCGATCGTGTTGTCGAAATCCTAGATGCCACGCCAGAAGTCCGGGACCAACCGGGCGTAACAACGCCATCACATCGTCTACGTGGAAATGTGACAGCCAAGAATGTGACGTTCAGCTACCGACCTGCTACACCGGTCCTCACGAACATGAGTTTTGCAGTTCAGGCAGGGGAGCGCATTGCTCTTGTCGGACATTCCGGAGCCGGAAAGAGTACATTCCTTAAGCTACTCATGCGCTTCTATGACGTAAAACAAGGAAGTATTTTTCTCGATGACCATGATCTTCGCGCGCTCCCACTCGCCTACGTGCGCGATCACATAGGGATGGTACAACAAGAACCGTTCCTCTTCAATGGCACCGTTCGGGAAAACATTGCGTACGGCGATCTAGCAGCCAATTTCAGCCACATCGAAGCGGTTGCCAGAGCAGCCAGAGCCCACGAGTTCATTGCCTCCCTCCCCGAGCAATACGAGACATTAGTGGGAGAACGTGGCGTAAAATTATCGGTTGGTCAGAAGCAGCGACTCGCCATCGCCCGCGTCCTTCTCAAAGATCCTCCAATCATCGTCTTCGACGAGGCCACTTCAAGCATCGATACAGAAACTGAAGTGAAAATACGTGCGGCACTGAACGAACTGACACGCAATCGAACCACCTTTATCATCGCGCATCGTTTGGCAACGCTACAACATGCCGATCGTATCCTAGTGCTTATGGGTGGCCGCATTATCGACCAGGGACCACATAATGCACTGATAACTCGCAGTGCAACGTACCGCACCCTGTACGAAACGCAATTCCATCTTGTAAAACCATAAATGCCATGTTATGAGTTTCACCGTGTATTTAAACAGGAACCTTGTAGATCATGTCATCTAGCAACAAGACACTTTGGGCGGTCGTAAGCATATTCTTCATGTTCGTGTTGTTCGTGCATCCATCCTATTCACCGGCACACACACAGGATGAAGAAAATACCATTCAGGTCTACAACAATACCAAGGCAGCTGTTGTGAATATCACGACTCGATCCGTGTCATATGACTTTTTTATGACACCGATTCCGCAAGAAGGGTCTGGGTCTGGCGCGATCATCGATCTGAGCGGACATATCGTGACGAATTATCATGTAGTACGAGGAGCCCAGCGACTTGAAGTCACCCTGTCGGATGGGAGTCAATGGGAAGCCCAACTCGTCGGAGCTGATCCGCTGAGCGACCTAGCAACACTGCGCATTGATGCCCCCCCTGAACGACTCTCGGTTATTTCCATAGGCAACTCGCGTAATCTCAGAACTGGACAAAAAGTTCTTGCCATCGGCAACCCATTCGCACTAAATCAAACACTCACAACAGGAGTGATTAGTTCAATTCGGAAAACGCTGCAGGTTGGTGGAGTTGAACTTGAAAACGTGATACAGACCGATGCCGCGATTAATTCGGGGAATTCCGGTGGCCCACTGCTGGATTCCTCCGGAAAAATGATTGGAATCAATACCGCAATTTTCACGCCTTCAGGCGGAAGTGTCGGTATTGGCTTTGCCATCCCCATCCATACGGCAAAACGCATCATCGACGAACTCATCAGCAAGGGATATGTATCCTACCCGTGGATGGGTGCTGATATGCAGACCCTTCTTCCAAGAGTTGCGCAGGCGCTTGAGCTCCCTGTCAAGCAAGCAGTTCTCCTCGTTCGTGTCTTCAAGAACGGTCCCGCCGCCAAGGCAGGACTTCGTGGCGGAACCCGACAAGTACTGATCGGGAACTCCATCGTGATCATTGGAGGCGATGTGATTACCTCCCTCGCCGGGAAACCCGTCACATCGGTCGAAGACCTTGGCCGAGAGATGCGTCGCCATACACCTGGAGCAACAGTACGCGTCACTTTTATCCGCGGCAAGACACAACGCACTGTGGATATTACACTCGGAGAGCGCCCCCTTTCATGAGTACAGCGGATGCCACCCAAGCCGTGGTCCTTACCAGCGGAGGCCTGGATTCAACCGTTACCACCGCAATCGCAATGGCCGATGGGTATGAGTGCCACTGCCTTATTCTGAATTATGGTCAACGGCATGAGATTGAAATTGCCCATGCGCAACAGGTCGCGACGAGCCTTAAAACTGCCTCTTCACTAGTTCTTGATGTTGATCTCCGCACCATCAGTCGCTCCGCGCTCACCACCTCCATCCCCGTGCCAAAGGGCAGAACGGTCGAGCGCATTGGGCAGGGCATCCCCTCCACCTACGTGCCAGGACGAAACACTATCTTTCTTTCCCTTGCTCTCGCATGGGCCGAGTCACTTGGCGCATCGGCTATCTTTTTTGGCGCCAATATGCTCGACTACGCGGGATACCCAGACTGCCGCCCGGAGTTCGTGATGGCATTCAATGCATTAGCTCGGCTCGGCACACAACAAGGGATAGAGGGGTCACCAATCACGGTGTACGCACCACTGCTTCAGCTCACCAAAGCAGAGATTATTTTGAAAGGCATCGAACTCGGAGTGCCGTTCAGCCTTACCCACAGCTGTTATGATCCATCACCTCAGGGCAAGCCGTGCGGCGAATGCGATAGTTGCCTCCTCAGACAAAAGGGGTTTCACGAAGCAGGCATACCGGATCCGGCATTGGAGGCTCGTTAGCTCATGTTCGCCATTTCCGAAGAAGAATTCTTCATGGGTGCAACCATTGTACTCATCATCGCTATTCCGCTTGTCGTTCGCATCTATCGCTATTTCAACACGAAACGAGTGAAAAGAAATTTCAAAAACAATCTGTAACTGGTCTGCCGCATGAATTCATGAAACCCCCTGTTTTCAAAGAACTCTGCGACATCCCATTGCGTCCTCGTGTTGGCATTAGCCGCTGTTTGCTTGGCGAGCGTGTCCGGTACGACGGAGGGCATAAGAACACCCAAGTTATTGCGGAAGAGTTAGGAACCCACTTCCAATGGGTTCCCGTATGTCCTGAAGTTGAATGCGGCCTCGGCATCCCACGCGAAACCCTCCAGATGATAGGAACACCGGACACTCCAAGATTAATGACGTCCGGCTCCAATCAAGATATGACAGAGATGCTTTTGAAATTTTCGGACTTCCGGATGCGTGATCTGCTGACAACAGGCATCCACGGATTTATTCTGAAAGCGCGCTCACCATCCTGCGGGTTGGACGACGTCCCCGTGTACCAAGCCCATTCCCTTGTTGCACATGGGCGAGGACTATTCGCTTCAGTGGTCACCACCCATTGTCCCTCGCTTCCCGTCGAGGATGAGACCCGTCTACAGCACCGCGTCGTACGGACCAAATTCATTGAGCGTGTCGTAGCGTACCAGAGGAAGAGCATGACATGATGAGAAAAAGATCGCCCCATGGCCGATAACAATAAAATTACACCACAGAACGAAGATTACTCGCGGTGGTACCTCGACGTCATTCGCGAGGCTGAACTAGCCGAAGACTCACCTGTGCGCGGGTCAATGGTGATTCGACCCTACGGGTACGCACTGTGGGAAGCCATTCAATCAGGACTCGATCGCCGTTTCAAAGCGACCGGCCATGTGAACGCGTATTTTCCGCTCTTCATCCCGAAGAGTTTTCTACAAAAAGAAACGGAGCACATTGAAGGCTTTTCCCCCGAACTTGCAGTCGTGACGATAGGCGGGGGAAACACCTTAGAAGAACCACTGGTCGTTCGCCCAACTTCGGAAACCATCATCGGTCACCACTACGCAAAATGGATTCAATCCTATCGTGATTTGCCACTATTGATTAATCAATGGGCCAACGTGGTGCGCTGGGAAATGCGAACCCGCCCTTTTTTACGGACGATGGAGTTTCTCTGGCAGGAAGGTCATACCGCCCATGCGACGGAGAAAGAAGCGAGAGAAGAAACATTGCGCATGTTGGACGTCTACGTCGACTTTGCAGAAAACGATGCGGCCATCCCCGTAATCAAAGGTGTCAAAAGTGACCGAGAAAAGTTTGCCGGTGCGGTTGATAGCTACACGATCGAGGGAATGATGGGAAACGGCTGGGCATTGCAAATGGGAACGAGTCACTATTTGGGAACAAAATTTGCTCAAGCCTTTAATGTCAGCTTCCTCGACCAAAACAATGTTACTCAATTGTGCCATACCACAAGCTGGGGCATAAGCACACGGATGGTTGGAGCCGTGATCATGGCACACGGCGATGACCGCGGGCTTCGCCTCCCGCCCGCGCTCGCGCCCATTCAAGTTGTGATCGTACCCATTTGGCGAAAAGAAGCTGAGCGGGGCCCCGTGTTGGAGATTGCTGACCATGTCCACGCGAGCCTTCGAGACGAAGGCATGCGAGTCAAAGTTGACCGTCGGGACGACCAGACCCCTGGCTTCAAGTTCAATGATTGGGAGATGCGAGGGGTGCCCATTCGCATTGAGATTGGACCGAAAGACGTGCAACAGCAAAGTGCTGTCCTCGCGCGCCGCGATCGCCCAGGAAAAGAAGGGAAAAACTTTGGGGTTCCACTTGCTGGAGTCGCCCAGGAAACACGAACACTCCTTCACTCCATTCAAGAAAATCTACGTCATCAAGCGTTACAGAAACGTACCGACAATACGCATCGCGTGACCTCATACACTGCATTCCAAGACGTGCTGCGGGAACAAGGAGGGTTTCTCCATGTTCATTGGGCAGGCACAACTCAAGATGAAGAACGAATCCAGAAGGAAACCAAGGCAACCCTTCGTTGCCTCCCCATGGAGAACGCTAAGGAAGAAGGGCAATGCGTTCTGACAGGAAAAAGAACAAATCAAACGGCCATCTTTGCCAGGGCATACTAAGTAGAATGCTAAAATCTCACCAGCTTTGTTCTCACATCACGAATACCCTTACCGTACAACCACGTACACTTCAGGTATTCCAGCACTACGACCGCACTGTACGCACTGCGTGAATATCCTGGCCAATGTCCTCCGCATACGCAATGACCACTAGTTCACTGTAAGCGATGACGGCATCGGCAGTGAATACAATGTTTCATCGATTCTCCACCCAGAACCCCGCACCCCACACTGAATTGCAATCTGTGAATCGGTACACGCTCCTCGTCGCGGTAGTCTTGTCAGCGCAATCCACAGATGTTGGAGTCAACAAAGCCACCCCCCCCTTATTTGCTGTCGCGGACACGCCAGAAAAAATGCTTCGCCTAGGCGAGCGCCGCCTTCGTCACTACATAAAAACCATCGGTTTATACAATACGAAGGCAAAAAACATCATCAAGTTGAGTCGCATACTTATCGCCGAACATGGCGGACAGATTCCCCCCACACGAGAAAGCCTTGAGGCGTTGCCTGGCGTGGGCAGAAAAACAGCAAATGTAGTTTTGAACTGCGCGTTCGGAGTCCCAACCATTGCAGTCGATACCCATATCTTTAGAGTGAGCAACCGAACAGGACTCGCACCAGGGACAACACCCCTTGCGGTGGAGCAGGGCCTAGAGACGAGAATACCCCAGAGATGGCACCGGCACGCGCATCATTGGCTTATCTTGCACGGACGTTATGTCTGCAAGGCGCGCAAACCAGCCTGCCCCACGTGCATGCTTCACGATCTATGTACTTTTCAGGATAAGGCGCCGGTCTCCCCAAGAACTGCCCGCTAAGAAGTTAAGGAAGAGAAGCATTGGGAAAAGAGCAATTTGTTGGGACATGGAAATTAATTTCATTTGAACTCTGCCGGGCAGATGGAACCGTGAGTTATCCACTCGGCCAAAACCCGGCTGGAATGATCATGTATGACATACACGGGTACATGTCCGGACACGTCATGCGGCGTGATCGGATGTCGTTTGCATCCGGAGACCCGTTACAGGGAAGCGCTGAGGAAACCCGAACGGCATTTCAGGGATATATGGCGTACTGCGGCACCTACGATGTCAACGAATCAAAGAGAACCATCGCGCATATCTTGGAATGCAGCTTGTTTCCGAATTGGGGAGGGACGATACAAACACGTTTCTTCGAGTTTTCCGGAAATCGTCTTCTCCTGACAACTCCCCCACTCACCCTTGGCGGACATCAACAGACTGTCCGTGCCCTCTGGGAGCGCCTAGCCTAACTCTCTCTCCATTCGCGTCCTGCACTGCGTACCACGACATTGTGCTCCTTGCAGTCAGCAATCACGCATCTAGTATCAACGCGAGCAATAAGGAGAACGTTTCGATGAATATTCTTCATCCTACAAACAAGAACCACCCCAATACACAGGTGTACTGAATGCTCACCATCAGGAACCGTGAACGTTCCGTGAATGAATGAGAGAGGCCTAAGAGAAAAGCCTTCAAGAGGGCATCGCTCAAACATACGCCTCAGAATCTGTCGTTAGATCCTGCATGACTTCCCCTATCTCCATGTGCTTACTGTCCGCCGAACACATATTATTCTTGGTACAGTTTTTCCAGTTGATACACCAAGATACACCAAAAAAAACCGAGTTATGGTACGCTAGGGTTATTGGTCAGGTAGCGTACATAAATATCAACCAGAGTATGAGGGGGTACGCGTGATACGGACAACAAGCAGTTGGTCACTATTCATACTAGCAACCGGGGCGGCTGTCATTCTCGGAAGTGGCATATCAGCCATAAGCCAGACATTTACGAGCACCAGCACCCTTACCGCGCCACGAATCTTTCACACCGCAACTCTTCTAAATGATGGGCAGGTGCTCATCACCGGCGGTTCGGATGCGGGAGCAACAGCGGAGCTATTCGACCCAGCGATTGCAGAATTCTCCCCCGTAGGCAGCATGGGCACGACGCGCACCCTTCACACCGCAACTCTTCTAAATGATGGGCAGGTGCTCATCGCCGGCGGCGTGGGCAGCGACACATCGGTCGAACTGTTCGACCCGGCAACTGAGACCTTTACCACGACAGGCAACATGACCACAGCTCGGAGTAATCATACGGCGACTCTATTGCCTAATGGCCATGTACTCCTCGCCGGAGGAACGGGCTCGGATGGCGGATCCCTCGCAACAGCCGAGCGCTATGATCCGCTAACCGGAACCTTTACCCCGACAAGCAATTTGACCTCTGCACGAATGTTTCACCGCGCCACACTCCTCACGAATGGGCAGGTACTCCTAACAGGAGGCGCTGAGGGTACGGCAACGGCTGAGCTCTATGATCCAGCCACCGGGACCTTTACCCCTGCCAGCACCATGACGGTAGCCCGCAGCAACCACACCTCCACCCTGTTGTCCACCGGGCAGGTACTCATTGTCGGGGGGGCAGGAGATGGGCTGACGTTGTCCTCCGCCGAACTATTTGACCCAGCAACGGGGGTGTTTACACCGACGGGCGACTTGCTCACTGAGCGGAGAAACCCCACGGCAACGCTCTTATCGAACGGGCAGGTACTTGTTGCAGGGGGCTTGGCGGGAGGATCTACCGCAGAGCTTTTCGATCCAGCGACAGGCGTATTTTCCCCAACGGAACCTTTGACCACGGAGCGCGCATTCCAAACAGCTACCCGGATGCCCACTGGACAGGTACTGATCGCGGGGGGAGTTGGCGGTAGCACGACTGCTGAGCTCTTTGAGATCCCTATCCCTGTGACACCAGAGGTAACACCCGAAGTGACCCCGCCGGGACTCTTCCCACTCGAAGGCCGCTTTCTTGCAGTAAACAGCATGATCACAGCTCGCCAGAGCCATACGGCAACTCTCCTATCATCAGGGCAAGTGCTCATCGCCGGAGGGTTTGGCGGCGGCGCAACGGCCGAGTTGTTTGACACTGAAGCCGAATCGTTTTTCCCAACGGGAAACATGATTGCGTCGCGCCACGAGCACACAGCAGTGTCGTTGACGGATGGCCGCGTACTAGTTGCCGGAGGATCAGGCGGCGGCGCAACAGCTGAACTGTTTGATCTGGACACGGAGTCCTTCACTGAGACCGATAACTTGACGGCCACACGAAGCCGCCACACCGCCACTTTGTTAACGGATGGCCGCGTGCTTCTCACCGGCGGGATCAGCGAGAACGGCCAAACACTTGCCACAGCCGAGGTGTTCGACCCGACCACCGAGTCATTCACCACGACTGACAACTTGACGCCCGCCCGAAGCCGCCATACCGCCACATTGTTAGCGGATGGCCGCGTACTTCTCACCGGCGGCCTGGGTGACATCTTTGCACTTGCGACAGCCGAGGTGTTCGACCCGACCACCGAGTCATTCACCGCAGTCAGCAATCTGACGACCGCCCGAAGTCTGCACACCGCCACGCTACTGCCTGATGGCAATGTCCTTATCGCAGGCGGGATCGCTCAAGAAGCTACGGCAGGTAAGACGGCCGAACTGTTTGATCCGACCACCGAATCATTCCTCGCTATCGGCCCCATGACGGCAACACGCGAACTTCATACGGCCACGGTGCTCCCAAGTGGACACGTACTTCTCGCAGGCGGAGCTGGAGCATTCGCAGAGACATTTGACCCCGAAAACACCTCCTTTGCCGCTATCACTTCGATGACAACACCGCGGCAACTGCACACGGCTACCCTGCTTCAGAACGGGCAATTGCTTTTGACAGGGGGCGTCGGCATCCTCTCCACTGCGGAATTGTTTGTGAAGTCTGCACCTGATCTTGCCATGATCGTCACGAAACTTACGGTAAAGGCAAAGGAAGGCGGCAACAGGCTTAAAGTTAAAGTGACAATCAATAATCTCGGGACGGAAGCAGCCAACGGCCCATTTAACCCGACAGGAGCAGGCCTCGCATCCATTCCTGTCTCCCTGTACCTGTCCGCCGATGAAACTTTGGATGAGCTGGATACCCCGCTCCAAACCATCTCAATTAATGACCTCAATGCCGGGGCAGAAGCAAAGATAAAATTTAAGGTTAAGGGACTTGGGTCCATTACCGACATGTTCGCGCTTGTTACTATTGATCCCGTTGCCGGCGAAGAGAACACACACAATAACACCCTGACACGAGTGATCGATGCGGCCGCCACTGTTGCCGCCGGTTCTAGTAGCTTCCCCCTCGTGACCGTCACTCGTGCCGGAGATGGAAGCGGTATGATCACTAGCGCTCCAGAAGGCATCACATGTGTATCAACCGATATCACGGCGACAGGATGCGCCAGCAACTTTCCAGCCAACGCGACCGTCCTGTTCACGGCCACGGCTGATCCGGGCTCTGTGTTCACGGGATGGAGCGGCGACGCATGTAACGTTACCCTCATCGTCGATGATTCGCTGAGTGGGACCTGTCAGTTCGTTTCGTTGCTTCAGAACAGATCGATAATTGCATCCTTCGAACTCGCATCGACCACACCCACGCCGGCCGCACCCACGCCGGCCGCACCCACGCCGGCCGCACCCACACCAGCCGCACCCACGCCAGGCCAAGAGGTGACCCTCTCGGTCATCGTGTCGGGCCAAGGCGCAATCGAGACCATACCTGGTGGTATTATGTGCGGAACGGGAACTGGTGGCGATTGCACAGAAGTCTTCTCTTCAGGAAGCGTTGTCATCCTGCAAGCGACGCCAGCTCCAGGGTGGGCTCTTGCCGGATGGAGTGGCGGCGGATGTGCAGGCTCGGGACTGTGTACGGTGCCTATGACGCAAAGCCACACTGTATCCGCTGAGTTCTCAAGCTCCGTGACGCTTACGGTAACCAAACCAGGCCTTGGTTCAGGCGAAGTCAAGAGTGCTCCTGCTGGCATTGACTGTGGCCTAGATTGTACAGAAACCTACCCCATTGGAACTCCTATCACTCTCCAGGCATTCCCCTCGTCCACCGATACATTCATCGGGTGGAGTGGCGGCGGGTGTACAGGCAACGGACAGTGTGTGGTGATCATGACGCAAAATTTCACTGTGGGTGCTGAATTCTCGGGACCCGTTGGCTCATCCGCAGCACTGACGGTGACCAAAATCGGCACTGGTACCGGAACCGTCACGAGTAGCCCGGCAGGCATTTTGTGCGGAGCAGATTGCACGAACAACTACACCACTGGAACGTCTGTCTCTCTGACGGCAATCCCCGCTACCACCGCCGATGAAACCGCAACATTTGCCGGATGGAGTGGCGGCGTATGTGTGGGCACATCAACATGCACGGTTTCCATGACACAAGCCCGCACGGTAACCGCTGAGTTTACGAACGTGAGCAGCGCGGCCTCATTACTCACGGTGATAGAAGTGAAAGAGACCGGGACAGGATCGATCACGGCCACCGGCATAAGCTGCGGCAGCAATGGTTCATTGACAGACTGCTCCGAATCGATCGTCACTGGAACGGCTATCACTCTGGAGGCAGCCCCAGCATCCGGTTCGACATTTATCGGATGGGGGGGAGGGGGCTGTTCCGGAACCGCGACGACATGTACCGTAACCATGACACACAGCAAAACCGTCATCGCTGCGTTTGATGCAGCCTCGACTGTAACGGTAGGAGGGGAAACCTTCACCGAACAGACGTTGGCCGTTGGCCGAACAGGAAGCGGCGTAGGAACCGTGACCAGTATGACACTAACCGGGACCACGCCCGTAATTAATTGCGGATCAGACTGCTCCCATGCATATTCCTCAGGAGCAGTGGCAACACTCACCGCAACGGAAGAGACAGGTTCGACCTTCGCTGGATGGAGTGGCGGGTGTTCCGGGACCAATATTTCATGCAACATTGAACTCACGGCGCCTGTCGTCGTAATCGCTACGTTTAACTAACAGCTCCACATCACCGCCCCCTGGCGTCTAGCGCCAGGGGGCGCATCACCACCATCTAGCCACCACGCAATCTCGCCCACCACCACTTCTACTTTGCCTGTGGCGGCCCCATGTTTATAGAGCAGCTGCAGTCGCGGAAAGTTGTGTTACGGCAAACCACGTGTGATGTGTCTCGACGGATACAAATTTCTCTACAACAAAAAATCCGGGAAATATGTGGCCGCGGGCGAACATTGAAAAAAGGACGAAGAGGACAGACATCGTCCGGAGGATCTGCGACGAAACCGACGATACAAGATTGAAGACACTGAAAAAATATGAGCCGGGCACAGAGGGGGAAAGATCATGGCTAGCAGTGGTTGTCCGTTCTGTATTGATGATACACACAGAACACCCGCTACTCCAACGCTATTTGTGGAAACGTCTACAGCTGCAGAAAAAAAGAAACACCATACTACGAGAGTCCCCCTTGCCATTGGAAGAGTATTGGCACAAGAGAGGTGTTAAGGGAGCGAGAAAACACCACTTGCGGAGAGTTGCATTAGAACTACTTTCGAAGTGTCCTGCCAACCACGAAGCAAGCAGTGAAGAGGAAAACACCTAGCATCCCATCATAGTGGGGTAATTTTTGCGGACTCAGTCACGCCCCTGGAGCAGAGTAAGAAGTTGCTCCCAACGCGAAGTGCTTTGGGCCACCACACTGACGCGAGTTTTAATTTCCTTACTGCCTAAATAGTATCTATCGAGGTTTTCTTACTCTATGTTCACTCGCTATCTGGCTGTTTTTCAAACAAGAGCTTCATCGCAATTTGCTTGCTCCCACAATTGTTTTTTTGAGCTTTGGGAGTAAAAAAATCATTTTGGCCCTAACAAAAGGAGTGCCTTTTTCTCTATCCCCTACGGCCAAAACGCAATTGCCTTTGTTTGCCTTGTTATAAACACCAATATAGTAGGTGCCTCCACCAATGCCTTGCGTGCTTTTAAACTCTCGGCCATACTTTCGTCCAACCCAAGACCATTTTTCCCCATACGCTTCATCCCATTCTCCCACCGGAAGTTTTGCCCATCAACCTCTTGAACTGCATGAAAGCTTTGATCTAGGAGACAAATGAAAAACAAGGAAAACTACAACACCCATCTATTGTGGTGTTGTTATCCCTGGTGGAATCTAAAAAAGGCATCACTTGAAATTTGATAGAAATAGGGTGTGCCTTTTAGCGACAAAAATATTGCTTTTGAAATTTCAGGTTCATCAATGACATAAGGATTATCTGCACTGCTCCCTTTTGTACTATTTATACAGGTTGATAGCAGAAGATGATGTACTAAAAAAGAAGGGATGGGGCAAGAATAACAGGTGTGTCTTCATGAGTGATTGGACATGCGCAATAGATTATCTTGGGAAGGAGGGAAGCGCCAAACTACGGTGAGTCCACCCAGCAGGACAAGGTGACCACGAGCATCTTCACCACGTCCGTGCGCCTGTGCAACGGGCAACGATCACGGTTTATCTAATCGAATACATCGCGAAGCAAGCATCTGAAACGAGCAGGGCAGGGGCGGAAAGAAAAACATCCACTCGCAAATTTCGCATTACGGGAGTCACGTACCGCGGGTTGCGATGGCCAAGCACCGGCAAAGTGGCAACTAATCTGCAACGAGTAAACCTGCCAGCATGTAACACAGTACAAGGGTACGATGAATAAACGAAGGGCCCGACACCAATCGGTGTCGGGCCCTTCGACATACTCACCCTATCCAGACTTGTAGAAGCCTGAATCTATGGTCGTTAGTGCTTACTGCGCGACGGTCAATGACCCCCTGATCGTGTTCACAGCCGTGCAGGTACCTGTGGGAGTGATACTGACCATCGTATCTGGATCCCCGTTGCATGTTTGCGCACGACCCGCTGGTGGGGCGTTGCTCTCCGTTGCGCCTGTAGTATTAGGATGCAACTGCAGATTCATGCCCGGTGAAATCTCATAAACGAAAGTTCCCGATTTAACCAGCGTATCAAACTGCGATATTCCGGCATTGCTGAGCGCTGCGATAAGCGCATTGGGAACAAACCGTACCACATTCCCCCCCTGGTTCAGAATGGCTGTTGGGGGAAGCGGGGTGGTCACGTTGATGGTGCTTCCGTTTCCATCACGCAGGCCCGTAATCGTAATGACCGTACCTTCCGGCTGCGACGCAGTCACGCCAGTCGGATTGTTGTTGATTAACATTCCACTGAGAACTCCAGTGATGGTCCTCGCGGAGCCAGCGAGAGCATCGACATGAGCTTGAGTCGCAAGCCCAAGAGCGACATCAGCCGTGACAGGGTCACGAATGGTAAACCGAGGGCTGATCATAATCTGTCCAGTACCTCGGTCACCAGCTGCAGTCTGGCCTTGCGAGTAGTTGGCGAGAACGCAACGGATTGTCACACTCTGGGCCGAGAACAACCCGCCGCCAGGGAAGGTGACAGCAAGACGGCCGGCAAGATCCGGTCCGATCGTGTCCCCAAGTCCGCCCGCCGCATTTCTCAGCGTTGCGACACCATTCACAATACCCTGGTCATCCGCTGCTCCATCAGTAGCAACGCCGGTGCTGGTCCCACCTCGATGCTGCCGCACAAAGATCATCGACCCTGAAGGCAACCTGGCATCGGCGACAACACAGCCATTGTCCGCAAGGGTGACGATATTATTTGACATGATATGCGCTTTGCTGATGGTGGTGATGGTAGCCGCATCAATAGTGAACCCAGTTTGGTTCACCGAGCTGGCCTGAATAGTCTCGATAGCAGCGGCGAAGGTATTCCCCATCGTACTCGCCGGCATTGTCCGGGATGCACCCGTCACGGTAACAGACGCATCTAGTCCGTCACGTGATTGTGAGTTCAAGATACCGTCGTCATAATCGTTGCTCACAGCATTTACGACATCAAGCACATCCTGATCCCCTTCAAGCACCTGTGCAAGCTGGGAGAATGCTGCGTTGATCAAGCCGTACTTCTTGGCGACGTCTGAGTCGTTTGACGAATTCGGATCGAGAATATTAGACGGAATAGTCGTCGTAATATCAACACCGCCCAGGCCAAAGAGCTCGGCCGTTTGCGTGTTTGCCGAATGCGCATCAGCTGGAGACGGCGCGACCACGCCGGCAGCCAGTGCACGAGATGCTGCCATTTCGGTAAGTGCGGTCACGGCAACAGGAATGATGTTCGCTGCCCCACCGGGAAGTCTCAGGTCATCGGCAAAGTCGAGAGCAAGAAGCGACCGAAATTCCGTGTTGATGCCGCCGCCCTGTGGCCCTGTAACCGTTGCTCCAGTCACCTCATCAAGCATGGTTCCGTTGCTGACTGTGATCAGGAAAGGACCCGCAGCCGCTGTCTGATCACCAGGAATGGTGAGCGCAAAGAGACCGTTCTCATCGGTTGTCCCCGAGGAGCCGACGATGCATCGACCTGTCAAAGCCAGCGCCCCTGAGCCCGCGATGGCAGTAGTGCTGGCAGGACACGCGTCGCCATTATTGGCTCCATACAACGACAGAACCACGACCGCGTTAGCAATAGGCCCTTTGATGGCAAGTCCCTTCGTGAGGGTTGACCCAGGAACCACTGCCGCAGATCCCTCTGCTCCTGTCGCTCCCGCCACGCCCGTCGATCCTGATGCGCCTTGCGCTCCCGCTGGTCCCGCTGGGCCCGCTGGGCCCCTTGCTCCTGCTGAGCCAGAGGAGCCATCCGCTCCAGTTGCCCCTGCAGGTCCGACAGATCCGGCTGGTCCCGGAGGTCCAGCTGGGCCGGGAGCTCCGACCGAACCATCATCACCGCTACAACCAACCAGCACTAACCCCAACCCTAATGCACACAGCAAAAGGATGAAGCTTGAAGATGCCCACCGGGCCTTCCTCGCCGTTTTCTTGTTTCCCATTGGTTCAGTCCTCCCTATTTGATGATCTTCATTTCTACTCAACAACACAACTTCACCTCTCGTCCCCATATTTTCTTCGTCCCCATATTTTTTTTTCGTCCCCATATTTTTTCTTGACCCTTCCGTGTTGCCCCCATTCCCCCATACTACCTCTAGTTAGTCCTGCCACTGCTACCCCAATCGTCATGTTGTATGTCTCACATCTATGTGTGTCATCCCCGTTACACCCATTCGTCGTACGATCCAAGGTCACTACCGCACCTCGACCCACCAGAGAAAAACCGGAAGCATTCTGAGACAGTCACCCATCCGGTGTCAAGAAAAACCAAATCGTGATAGAACCCGCGCATCCCATTTCTCCCTAACGGCTAGCGCATTATCTATTTCGATACACCTCATGTCAAGAAAAAATTTCGCTTTCTCGTCCCCAATTACATCTCAATTTACTCAACCTGCAAGAAAAAATTTCTTTCCTCGTCCCCAATTACATCTCAATTTGCTCAATCTAAACGTTAGATAGAATACCATTCTTGTATTTTCCCGGCATCACTCTCGGATCCACCCCCAGGGAACCGCGATCTGAAACTCGTCATCCAACTCATCTTTCTGCTCGTGACGCGGGGACATCAGAACTTTTTCCCGGTGCCCATGTGCTTGCCTATTCTGAACTTCTCGCGCCACCCGAGGATGTTGCGCGATCCGGCACTACGCGCTGAACCGAATCATTATTTCGAACCCAGGCATTCACTGTCATCGACCAAAAACACCACAACGTCATNCATAGTTTTGACACCCCAGCAGTTCAGCATTGCTGTGATTTCCCAAGAGAGAGGATGTGGCTGGTTCGCACCTAATTGCAAACGGCACCATTAAATTAAACAGTTACCGAAAACTGTTGCCGATGCAACCCGGGATAGATGTGCCACATTTCAACCTGGNACCTTGAGACGCTTGATATTATTCCCCTCTTGTTTCTCCGCAATTTCATTCTTGGGATCAACCCTGACGAGCAAAAACTTGCCGGCAACTGATTCGTTAAATTCCGCAACCCCGGTGAGAATAATCGAGGCACCAGGAGACAAGGACTCCACTACTTTCCATTTCGCAACCCTGGGATCAAGGGTTCCACCATCGAAAGCCTCATCATTTGAAATATGCACTTTCACCTTAAACGGCACCGTTGTTTTGACTGTGCCTCGATTCTTAATCTTCACCATAAAATCAAGACGGTCTTGGCCGGATACAGTAACTGTCCGGACCACCTCAAGAACTTTCCCTTTAAGATCTGGCCCCAACCCATCAATCACAAAGGCTTCCCCTTGCGCTGCATGCGTTTTCTCATCAAGCGTCACGTCATGAAAGGGGGCCCCTGCAAGCAAATCTGGCATTCCATCCCCATCGACGTCCCCAACAGCTGCCAACGAAAACCCGAAACTCGCACCTACGCCAGGGGAAGGGGGATCCAACGTCACGAGGTGTTCTCCACTGGCACCGCTAAACAACAGCACCCTGCCGGGCTGCACGAATGCGCTTCCTCGGGTCACGGGAGTCGGCGCACCAACCGCAACATCGGCAATGCCATCACCATCAACATCACCAGGCGATATGAGCGCCGCGCCGAAAAACGCATCTTGCAGAGGCGCTGGGTCAGTGAGGGTANGCAGAAGCATCCCATCGGCCCCAGAGAAGATAAACGCGCTGCCCCGATTGCTAAGATCTCCAAAGTCAGCCGTCGGTGCGCCGACCACGAGATCAGGGACTCCATCGTCATTGACATCATGAATGCTTGCGAGCGCAAACCCAAACCGCGCCGACGGCATGTCGGGGTCAGGGAAGTTCAAGGTATACATATGAGCAGGGCGTTCGACAGTCTGCCCAGACAACACGCTCCCACCGGAAAAAACATAGACCTGGCCTTGCAGCTCACGTCCTGACACCGTTTGAAATGGAGCGCCAACAATAAAGTCAGGCACGACATCTCCATCGAGATCACCCACCGATTCGACCGCCCACCCGAATGCTGCTCCGTCTTGCGGGTCTGGGTGCAAAATGACGGAAAGCGGCTCCCCAGTCGTTGCTGACAACATAAATGCCGCGCCCTCGCCAGCACCATCGCCAAACGATTGCTGCGGAGCGCCGACAACGATTTCGGCTCTCCCGGTTTGATTGCTCCGGTCATATAAAGGCGCCAACGCGGCGCCAAAAAAAGCGTGTGCCTGCGGAATCGGTGCCTCGATGGCAGACAACAACGTGCCGTCGGCACCCGAAAACACATGTACTGCTCCTTGATCTTCCTTCCCATCCACATCCTGCAAGCGAACACCAACCACGAGATCAGAGATGCCATCCCGATTGATATCACTGACGGCTACGACTTCGCCAAAGTTCGCTTGAGGCTGAGGGGAAGGGGAAAGAAGTGTCAAGAGGATGGTTCCATCTCGACCAGAAAACACGCTCACCTTGCCCTGCTGCGCAATACCGTCCAGGGTTTGCTGTGGCGCACCCACCACAAGGTCCGCAACACCATCCCCAGTGAGATCCCCAATCGACTCAACCGAAAACCCAAACCAGGAAATCACTTGCGGAACCGTATTCCCAAGTGTGCGAGAGAAGAGATGGCCAGTTTTCTCTCCCCATGCCACATCAATGGATCCCGCCACCACTGCGCATATAAGAATTATCCGAATTATTGGAACACTTGTTATACGAGAGATCACGTGCCGATCAGCCTTTCTCCGGAAGTAGATAAAAGTACGAAGGGTCCAACTCCATACAGGAAATTGGACCCTTCGTACTTTGTAGCGTCTTGCTTAGTGACTCAACGCTTTCGCTACCCCTTCCCTTATATCACGAAATGTTCAAGGGGCCTTTGATTGTTGTCGTAGACACGCACGCTCCTACTGTCACATCTGCCGATGTGCATGTCGCCTGCACCCCATTGGACCGGAGATAAGTCAGTGCCGATGGAGTAACCGTGTAGGTATAGTGTCCAGCTTCNTNGAGCAAATCCACACTTGTGACGCCGGCTGTCCGCAACACTNCAAGAAGCGCGTTGGGATCGAACGTCAGCTCATGAGCGTTCGTCGTCGCTGATACCGTGAAAATGGTTCCTGGCGCTTGACTCGCCGCGAGGGTGACCGCTGTGCCATCGGAATCCGTTCCACTAAACGTGACAACCGATGAGGCGGGAATCGTCGCAATCAGAATGCTGCCAGATGGCGTAAGAGTCAGCTGGCTCAGCGTGATGGTCATACTCCTCTTGTCCGTAGCGTGGCAGGTCTCCGAGTTGGCGGCCGTTGCCGCACACAATGTGAATTGCGGTGCCACGTTCGCCGCAGCGGTGCCGGTCACAAGCGCATAGGGCACGACCACCTTCAATGTCGCGTTCTCCTGCGCTACTGCCGGCGCCATGATGGCGACTCCACTCGTGATAGACTCGACGCCCTGAGCAGTATCAACAGGTGTCNCGCCCGACCGCAGGATGATCCGATTATTCAAAACGGAATAGGACAAGGCGGTTGACGCTGTCGAAGTCGTAGCAGCAGCCGTCGTTGCAGTCTGAACAGCTGCCGAAATCGTTACGCCCGACACATTAAGTGCAGACGCTCCAAACGTGATGGCTGCTGTCACAAGCTCAGTCGCAGCCGAAGTTGCCGTGAGAGGCACTGTCGTTCCAGTCGGCGTGATGGCGGTTCCCGCAGCTGCATTATTTGCGTCAGAGCCAGACTTTCCGTCCAAGACGCCATCCGTATAATCCGTGACCACAGCGTTCACAAAATTGAGTGGATCCACGATGCCAAGAGTCGCAGCCGCCTGGGAAAATGCAGCCGTCATAAGACCGTATTGCTGGGGCTGGGCAGTAGAACCAGCCGGCAGTACGAGGGAGGTATTAATTGGATCCGTCCCGATAATATCGGTAATCCCATAGAGTGCTTCTACGGCATCGTTCGCTGCAGTAATGAGTGTTGAGGTTACTGCGAATGTGGTCGCCTGTGAGAGAGCCCGCGCAGCCGCCATTGACGTGAACGGGGTCACGGAGGCGACGAGTTGGCCAGTGGTTGGCGCGACCGGTACGGCAGTCTTCATCGCTGTGGATGGTCCCGTCTTGGTCAATCCATCCGCTTCATTGAGATAGGTACCACCAGNGGCCTCGATAATGATCGGCCCCGTGTAGTCAGTATTGATCTGGACATTGTAGCCACCACCTGAGTCGGTAGTTGCCGAAAGAACAGTATTAGTCGCCGCAAGATTACACAGCGGGGGTGTTCCGGTTGCCGTATTGCCTATGGCCGTACAACCCGCACCAGTTCCCTTAAACGTCACCGTTGCTCCTACAAGAGCTCCCTTCATTACCGTGCCCGTAAGTCCCACCGCTCCAGCCGGAAGNGGGCCTTGCGCGCCGGTTGCCCCAGTCTCGCCGGNCGCGCCGGCCNCGCCGGNCTCGCCAGCAACACCAACACCTGGCGCTCCAGTCGCCCCAGTCTCGCCGGCGTCACCTTGTGCTCCTGCAGGCCCCGCGGGACCCTCTTCGCCTTCGCAGGCCACCAAAAACAATCCCAATGCCATAACAGCCAGCAAATGGACGAGGGTAGATGAACCCTTTCTCGTCTTTTTCCTCATGTATCCCATGTCGCTAAATCCTCCTTCTTCCCTTGAATGCGGATTGATTAGGAAGAGGGTAGTTCCCCTCCCAATTTTCCCCAGTGACCACCGAACTTTCCTTTCTTTCCAGTCTTTCNTATTCCCTTCATTTTCTCGCTCTCGCCTCGCACTAACTCCCTAATTTTATTCTGATTCCCTAAACCCACTACATTATGGACACCTACCAAAACCAATTGCGGGCAAAAATGCAGTCACCCATAGCCAGCGCCAAATATTTGTCACTATTGGCTNGCGCATTATCCAGCGCCCACAACGCCCCTGTCAAGTGACGTATCTAACAAAGCTTGATCAAATTTGAAATTCTCATCGAAGCATCCCAGTGGAACTCCACCATGATCATGCCTCTCTTTGAATCACAATGCTCACCTCACTTTCGGATTAGTTGATCTCGCTCACCAAGTCATGGACTGAGTGATCTTCGTCCGGCAGGCACACCCCACGTCAGAATCATCATTCTGAAACTGGGTCTCCGAAGCGACCTGTACCCAGCACACCTTTGCTCGGCACCCCTCAACGCAACGGCACTGTCATAGGGACAGCATAAATGATGCCAAGGAACACTCGCAGCGATGACCCGAAGACAGCACTCGAACGAAGCGGCTAATTGATAAAGAGATTTGTCAGTTGCATGAAGCGCGACGCACCAAACAAAAAGGCGAAGGCTTCACATACGCACTGTATCCATAGCGATACGCACGTGTCTCTATGGATACAGCCTTAGGGTTTTGTGATTTGGGTGCTCCCATTGGTCACTCATCTTACTCCCAGCCTCTCGTCTGCGAGGCCGTGACGTCCTGTTGAAACACCCGCGCTACGCAGTGGCTGGGGGACAAGGATTCGAACCTTGATAGACAGAGTCAGAGTCTGCCGTCCTGCCATTAGACGATCCCCCAAACACGTAACGACTCGAGCCATAAAAACCACAAACCTTCCGAAAATGCAATCATGCCCCCCGCTGTATATCAAAAAAGTGATGACAGCGAGCAACTGATATGCAAAACTCTCTTGGTCAAAGACTCGCCACTCACAATAACTGCTATCGTTGTACAGGGGGGAATGAAAGTGATGCAACGCGAATTGTTTATGGTTCAGAAAGTGAAGTGCGATGGTTGCGCCACCAACATACGGGAAGGCTTGCTCGCCCTTCCCAACATTGACAGTGTCGAGGTCGAGGTTTCAACTGGACAGGTGGCAGTACAAGGACCCCAATTGTCCCGTGAGAACCTCGTGGAAAAACTCGCGGCACTCGGNTACCCTGAGGTGCAGAGTCCATAACATAAGAAGATCCTAATCTCGTTTTATAGCTTGCCTACGCTGGGACTCTCTTCACCGAAACCTAAAACCCTCGACCTCGAACAATCCGGTATACCAGTCGATAAGTCCTGCGCCAAAAAAGAGCGCCAATGTCGCACCCAGCGCGAGAAAAGGCCCGAATGGAATTGGATCCTTGAGTGTGATGAGTTTCGTAACGGCCAACGTCAGTCCTACCATCGATCCAGAAAACGCAGCCAATAGCAACGTGAGCAACGTGGCTTGCCAGCCGAGAAAGGCCCCTAACATCGCAAGAAGCTTGACATCTCCTAAGCCCATGCCCTCACGTCCGAAAATATAGGGGCTGATCCAAACAACGAAGAGCAATACGCCTCCTCCGCACAGCAACCCTCCCAACGAATCCCACCAACTGATAGGAAGCACCGTGACCGCGGCAAGGAGCCCTAATAGCATGCCAGGGTATGTAATTTCATTTGGAATAATCTGATGATCAAGATCAATGAAGGTGACAACGATCAGCGCCGAAAGCAACAGTGCGTAGACAAATGTGGCAGGCTCGAATCCAAACTGCTTCACGACCAACACATACGCAAGACCGTTCAGTCCCTCAACAAACGGATAGCGCCATGAGATTTTCACATTGCAATGCCGGCACCGACCACGCAACACGAGAAAGCTAAAAAAAGGAATATTCTCCGTAGCGCGAAGAGGCCTCTGACAAGCGGGACAATGTGACGCAGGACGAACCACTGACATGCCGCGAGGAAGGCGGTGAATGCACACATTGAGAAAGCTTCCCACAATAGCGCCAAATGCGAATGTCACTACTGCAATGCTGCCGACCACTGATGCACCTCTCCGTTAAACCTATCCGTGCACCGACAGGTCATTCCGAACCCCCTCGTTGCCGAACAACTTCGTAGAACAGAACTGCGGCGGCAACCGACACATTAAGGGACGACACTGTTCCCTGCATTGGAATTGCCACGCGATCATCGCACTGCTTGAGAAGCCCAGGACGAATCCCTCTCCCCTCACCACCAACGACAATCGCAATTGGACCGCGATAGTCAAGGTCGAGGTAACTCTTGGCTGCATGAGGATCAAGGCCATACACCCATACCCCATTTGATTTAAGTCGCTCAATGCTTTGTGACAGATTGGCAACCCGCGCTACGGTAGCGTGTTCAAGAGCACCAGCAGAAGCCCTGGCTACAACGCTTGTCATACCAACAGCGCGCCGATCAGGCACGACCACCCCGCTGACTCCAGCACCCTCAGCAGTCCGAATGATGGCTCCCATATTTCTTGGATCTTCTACCCCATCCAGCACAAGCAAAAACGGGGACACCTCGGCCATTCCCACTTCCTCCAATAAGGCATCAAACGACACATACACTTTTTGCGAGACATAGCCAAGAACGCCCTGATGCTTGGGCGACCGAGCCAAGCGGTCCAACGCTTCGCTCGGAACAAGTTTGACGGGAACGCACGCGTGCTTTGCCAAGCGCCGTATTTCTTCATGCTGACGATTGCGGGAGCCCTGCCGAATGATTACTTGGTCTAGTCGCACATTGACTGTGCGGAGAGCTTCTTTGAGTGGATGTACTCCAACAATCAGATCATCGTCATAAGGCGGATCACCGTCTCGCATCACCACATACCAGTGATCAACGCTGTTCGTTCACGGCATCATGACTGGAACCGTGAGGTCAGCTTCCGTCGGAATGCTAACCAAGATACTGGACCGGATTCCGTAGACTCCGGGGAGAGCAGACCCTCTCGCATTTGCAGAACCGGCTTGCCCCTCTTCCTCGACGGCAAGAATCTCGCTCACAACAAGAGAGCCGAGAACAGTTCCTCCGCTCCCCAATAACTTCACCTCGAGTGCAGGCGTATCAAGCCCGAGCGCGAGAAAATCATCGGCCTCGACATTATCCTGGATTGGTATCTCCGCTTGTATGCTTAGCACGCGATTCATAAATTCTCGAACGGGATGGGGCATAGGCTGCTCCGCAGGCTCCAGTGGCAAGACAAGTTGCTGATCCGGTGTTGTCAGTGCGAGATGCGTCACGAGAGAACGATCGACAACGACAAGATGCTTATTGCGAAACGCAAACAGCGTATTTGGAATTCCTTGAATCGCCGCACGGGAAACGAGAAAAACTGGAAAGTCGGGCGTTGTTGCTGCGTAGATCCACTCCGAGTCATTCGCACTCGCGAAAAACTTTACCGCATGCGGGCGATTGTTAGCTTGCAGATGGATGACGAGTTGTGGCACGCCAAATTGTGCACGTATTCTCTTTTGCTCCTCCACATCATCAATGAACTTCCCAGCCTTGAGATTCTCGATCTGAAAGAGCAACGCTCCGATCTCAGATTGGTCAGCAAGAAACTCAATGGGTGCATCGAGAAACCATGTGTGTGCCGTTTTGAACAAGGAAACCATGCCCGTTTGATACTCAAGCCTCAGCCGATCAACGTTTTCCCGATCAACCTCAAACAACTCTTTCCTGCGGAGAAGATAGGGAGTTTTCGCAAGGATGTCCCGATCAGGGAGATTGGTTAAATAAACCTGAGGTTCTGATGTTCGCTTGAAATAAAGCTGCGACGATATCGGTCCTTTTTCTCCAATCAGCAACTGTTCGTCTCGATCTTTCAGCGTCAATGACAAGGTCAGCTGAGGTGGCACCAACCCATAATCACCAAGATCGTTGCCTGATTCGTTAATGATCCGTACCACGTTCGCGAGCGCCAGATCTCGAATGATATCTTCGACTTCAGTATGATCCGCCCGGTAGAGTCCAGGCTTCATCAACCACCACTGACCACCCGGCCTTTTTTCGAGATTAATCGCATCTTGGTCACGATATTGAAGCGTCATACTGCGAACATCATCGCTCTGAAAGCTGACTAGTTGCTTCGCACGTTTTTCCTCTTCGGCTTTTCGGTGAGCGTCAGGAAACTCAACCGCATACAGATACAGCAGAGCAAGAAGGAGTAGCCCGCCAAACACAAAGGTCGCAACATACGGTTTCATCTGATGAACCGTAGGGTCATGCAGGCACCACTAAGTCGTATGCGCTCATTGCTGGACATGAGGGAATGCTTAAAAACCCCTGCCGGCATAGCCAACGCTGCGTTAGTACACTGAGCGTCCTAGGTAGGAACGTGAGCATGACAAAGAAACACGAACTCACGGGAGAGCATTTCCACCGTCCACTTGCTACAAGCGACGGCGGCGCTGCCATACATAGGCCCCAAGACCAAACACAACACCAGGAAGAAGGAGGACCTGGACGTACAATACTATTTGCAATTGGTTTCTCGTCAAAACCATCGGCGTGAACGACGCCACTGTTGGAGAGATGGATATCAGATTCCCCCTTTCAGCCAACCAGTGGAGTGCATGGAGAAAAAAATCGCGATTNCCGGAAAAATTCACGGACGCATTGGTAACAAAATCCGAATCGCCGATGACAACCATGGTGGGAGATCTATCCGTATTTTTTAATTCCACGCCTCCATGTCCGAAAATTTTCTTCGGCGCCACTGCCACAGCAACTGTAAGCGGCCCTTTGATATCAGTGGCAGCGTCAAACGTTGCATCATCGGCCGACTGCAAGTCATGCTCCTCCCAACTGGTGGCATTGGTATTCGCAAGAGGATCAATATCCCAATCGCTCTGTGCGCTGGCATCACCCGCCGTGTCAAACAGCAGAGGCCGTGCCAGCGGAAAAAAGGTTGCCAGATCAAACTGGTGGGTAATCTCGTGTTCTGGATACGACGTAACAATAGGTATCGTGGCCTCTGCCCCAGACAGCCTCGATTCCGGGTCCATGATGACGCCATTGCCCAAACTCACACCACGAACAGCCAGAAGGGGTTCAAGGCCAGTATTGGTTTCAGGTTGCAATACCGGGTCCAGAAGCAGCAAGAGCCGTCGCTTTTTTAGAATGTATTTCTGGACCTGCACAAGTTCATCGTCAGTAAACATGCGCCGAGGTCCTGCGATAACAAGCACTGAGTCACGATCAGAAAATAGGTCATCCTGAAGAGACGAAATCGTGGAGACGTCATACCCAGTGTTTTCTATGGATGCCTTGAGCATGGAATACCCCTGTTTTCCGGTGTCATCCAACCCCGGCTCACCGTGGCCAACGAGAAAACGAACGGACGTCTTGTCTGTCCGACTCACACGAATAATCCCATTGGTTAATGCTTGTTCAGTGGGCGCGATCACTTCCGTTGTTCGATCGCCACTTTCAAGAATAGCGGTGTCAAATTTTGTAATGCCATATTTTCGCGCAAGTGCGGGTTTTTTATCAGGATCTGCCACGGTGTATGTAATGTAATCGGTATGATACCGGTAGGTATCCAGAATACTACGATACCGTGTTGCCCCCTTACTTCCTTCCTTCGAGAACGCGGTAATGGTCATTGGCTCCACAAGACTCTCCAACACCCCACGAGTTTGGTGGGCAACGGTAAATTCTTTACTTTCCGAGAGATCAATCCGGAGAGGATGCCTGGCATTGAGAAAATTGATGACTTCAAGAATTCCAAGAAAAAGCAGCACCATGAGGATACTGTTGAATCCGAGGCGCGTTGAACGCTGAGCTGAGAAAGTCTTGACGGTTTCAAAATGCAGGATGAAAAAGGTGATTAAACATCCAAGGGCAAGGGCAGCAATTCCCGTCACGCCCCAGGTCGGAAGAAGCGCGAGATCATTTAGCGCTAGCCCTGTGACCGCCAACACCATCCCGACAATCCCAAGCCCTACAACTACGTACCGCTTCACCGCATTCCTCTCACATGTCCATCACAAAAACGGCCTCACCGCCATCGCTGCGATTCGATAACCCGATGGGTCAGGAAGATCCAAAAGATAATACTGGTGAGGTAGTACACGATATCGCGAGTATCGACGAGTCCACTTACAAAAGGCTCGAAATGATCGACAACCGAGAGATACAACAACACCTGCCCAATCGCCTGCCCTTGCAATGCTTCGGCGGCCCATCCCGCCATCCAAAACAAAAGCAAAATCCCGAATGACACGAACACGGCGATAATCTGATTCTCAGTGAGTGCGGAAGCAAATAATCCGACCGATAGAAACAGAGCACCTAGGAGAAACAGACCGAAATATGCCGCACCCAACGGCATCCATTCAATGTCTGTAAAAAACGAGAGCATAAGAGGGGTCAGCCCGGTCAATCCCACCATCCCGGCAAACACTACGGTCGTGGCAAGATATTTCCCAATAACCATTTCAGTTACCGTAATGGGTGACGTCATCAACAATTCCATGGTGCGCATCTTACGCTCCTCTGCAAATAACCGCATGGTAAGCATTGGCAGTAATAGCAAAAGGATAATGGCAAGGTTCCCAAAAACGGGGCGGAAAACCAGTTCATTCACGTGCAACTCGGGAATGACTCCCTTCACTTGCATCTGCTGCATCGCAACTGTGCTTGCCTGAGTAGCCGCAAGATAGGTCAGCACACCGACGATAAGAAGAAACATCGCAATCACGACATACGCGACGGGCGACATGAAGTAACTACGGAGCTCTTTGCCCGCGACAATGCGAATATGCGTCATGCTCTATCCCTTAACTCTAGTTCACAACTGAAATGAAATGCGCGCACGACTCTCACTAGAGCCTTACCACATGCTTCAAACTGCGACGAGACACCGAGTAGTCCATGGGCAATGCACGGTCGATATCACGCACCAAACGTAGTGCACATCAGCATTACTACCTCAGAACAAACCCGCCGGTGCGTGGCCCGCTGCCGCCATGAAAAAGAGCATCGGGATCGATAACACAACATTCGTGCGGGACGCTAACAACGCGATCCGGGCCGCACGCGGTTTTTCCTCCGCAAGAACCTCGACCATACCCAACACCTTCTTTTGATTGGGCCAAATAATCATCCACACGTTAAAGAACATGATCGTTCCGAGCCACGCCCCCATACCAATGACTTTTGAGTCACCTTGAAACAAAAACGCTTCTCCTAAAGAGTATTCCTTGCTCGTCAACAACAAGAGTATTCCGAACACCCACGTCCACAGCGCAGCATAACGGAACCACGCCAATGCGTTCGGAACAAGGTGTTGGAACGCTTCAGCCTTGGCTTCAGGAGTTACCACTTTCAAGTAGGCGGCTTGGATAAAGTTGAAATAATAGAGAATGCCAATCCACGCAATGCCGGCAAGAAAATGGCCCCATCGGAACAACAACTCAAGATATGCTTCCATGTATCTTATCTACCCTCCTTCACGCTTTGATTGCCATTAGTCGCTGTTGGGTTAAACCAGCACCCTCGCAAGCGCGAACAGGATGACGGTAAGAACAAAACCTGAGACGATTGTCCCAGGCACAGAATCTAAAGGGTTCATGATCGGCCTCCCTTTGAGTTTATAATGATTCCTCCTCCGAGCACCTGGTCTCCTCGATAAAACACCGCCGACTGCCCCGGTGTAATGGCCCGCTGAGCAGTCTCGAAGACAACTTGCACGACATTATCCGAATGGGGTTTCACCACCGCAGGCGCTACGGTCGTCGCATATCGAATCTTTCCCATGACGGGTTTCTCAAACAGCGTTTTGGTCGAACAGAGCAAGTTCAGGTCCCCAACCAAACAATCCGACCGAAACAGTTTTTCCTCTGGGCCGACGACAACGGTGTCGGTCTGAGGTTCAACCTCAAGCACAAACATTCTCTCCCCAGTTGCAACACCAAGACCCCGTCGTTGCCCACTCGTATAATTAAACACCCCCTGATGTTGTCCCAACACAAGACCAGATAGATCAACGATATTCCCCGGCCTCCCGATTTCCGGAACTTCCTTTTCGAGAAATTCTCGATAACTTGACTGAGTCACAAAGCAAATTTCCTGGCTCTCTGAAATTTCATCAACCGGCAAACCAAGAGACTCCGCGATAGTCCAAACGTCGGACTTCTTCAACGCCCCGAGAGGAAATAGGAGGTGTGGCAACCAGTCCCTCTGCAATCGGTGAAGAAAGTATGTTTGGTCTTTGGAACGATCGACAGCGCGGGTAAGATGAATCTCATCAGTCGCCATATCGCGGACGAGCTGAACATAGTGCCCTGTTGCGACGTAATCCGCTTGCAGACTTTGGGCCACCTCGTAGAGCTGTGCAAACTTGACACGTTCATTGCACCGCACACAGGGATTTGGTGTTTGGCCTGCAGCATATCCGTCAATAAAATCGTCAATGACGGCTTTTCGAAACTCGCTTTTGACATCGACCACGTGATGTGCAATCCCAAGCTGCTCCGTGGCAAACCGCGCAAGACCAACCTTACAACAGCTTCTCTCTTGCCACTTTTTGGTCGCCTCTCGAGCTTCGTCTTCGGCTTCCCACACCTGCAACGTAACCCCCACAACCTCGAAACCTTGCCGAACGAGGAGGGTTGCAGCAACGGCACTATCGATGCCACCACTCAACCCCACGACAACCTTTCCTTTAGCTCTCACGACCCTCACTCACTCATTCATTCATTCATTCATTCATTTAGCGGAGGATAATCTCAAGAATTCGTTCCAGGTCTTCGAGGGAGTAATAGTCAATAGAAATTCGTCCGCCTTTTGGTCCAGTCGTTAGCTTCGCATTTGTTCCAAGGCGCCGTTTAAGCTGCTCTTCGACATTTGTCGCGTTAGGATCTTTTAGTTTTGCGACCGGGCGAGGCCGTCTTGCTTTTGGCTGAAGAAGCCCCTCGAGGTCTCGTACAGACAACTTCTCGTGCACCGCCCGTTTTGCCCACGCCTGTTGCTCATCAATATTGGACAGCGAAAGCAGAACCTTGGCGTGCCCCATCGTAAGACTTCCGGATTCCACAAGCTCCTGAACGCCATGTGGCAACGTTAAGAGCCGCAACATATTAGCCACTGATGACCGCGTTTTTCCAACACGCGTTGATAGCTGATCCTGGGTAAGCGAGAACTCTTGAATCAGACGCTGATATGCCCGTGCGACCTCAATGGGAGTCAAGTCTGCACGTTGGATATTCTCAATTAGGGCTAATTCCATAACCTCATGATCGGAAACCTGCTTGACCATTGCCGGAATGGTGTGAAGGCCGGCGAGAGAGGCCGCTCTCCACCGTCGTTCCCCTGCAATGAGTTCAAACTTCTCATCTGGCGTCTCTCGGACCAACACCGGTTGAAGAATTCCATTGTGTTTTATTGATTCCACCAACTCATCAATCTCTGGCTGGGAAAAACGACGTCGGGGCTGATTCCGATTGGGAATGACGCAATCGACACGAATCTCTTTCCGCTCATCAAGCGTCTCAATGGACAAGAGTGTGTCTTTTGAGAAAATAGCATCTAAGCCTCTACCCAACGCTTTCTTTTCCATTCATAACTCCTCAGGTTGTTTTGATGTTGGCTCAGGGTAAAACGCGAGAAACGCAAAACCAGCACGTATAGGGCATACGTGAGGATTCAAGCACCGCACCCGCGCCGTCATGAAGCAACAGGAGAGTGACCGGAGAAGTCATGCCCCTTTTCAAGAACCTCATGTGCAAGTTCGATATATGCCCGCGCGCCAGCGGAATGATTATTGTAGGTCAACACTGGCCGTCCATAGCTTGGAGCCTCAGCGAGAGCGACATTTCTTGGAATCACGCTGGCAAAAACCCTGTCAGTAAAGGTCGTTCGTATCTCTTGCGCCACTTGGTTGCAGAGATTGTTCCTCGCATCCAACATCGTCAACAAAATACCTTCAATGCTAAGATTTTTATTATAGATCCGGCGGACGCGATTAATATTTTCCATGAGCTGGCCAAGCCCGTGTATGGCGTAATACTCGCACTGAACCGGAATTAGGACCGACTCGGCGGCAACCAGCGCATTAACGGTGAGAAGCCCGAACGATGGCGGACAGTCAATAAGGACAAAATCATGCTGTTCAGCAAGAACGAGACAA
>PBSN01000012.1 GCA_002726235.1 Nitrospiraceae bacterium | reverse complement strand
TATGCTTGGTCTCATTGGTCATGGTGGTATGGATAGAAATGATATCAGCGCGACGATACAGCTCAGAAAGGCCGACGAGTTCAACGCCCATCTCGCGTGCACGATCCTCAGCCAAATAGGGATCGTTCGCTATCACCTTCATCGAAGCGCCTTGTGCAAGCTTGACCAAATAGCTACCGATCTGCCCAAGCCCGACAATGCCCAGAACTTTCTCCTGCAGTTCCATCCCCATAAACTTGGACTTTTCCCACTTGCCCGCTTTCATGGAGGCTGTCGCCTGAGGAATTTTTCTGGCAAGCGACAACATCATGGCAAAGGCGTGTTCCGCTGTGGTAATGGTATTACCTCCTGGAGTATTCATCACGACAATCCCACGCTTCGTCGCCGCGGGAAGATCCACATTATCTACCCCACTCCCTGCACGCCCAACCACTTTTAAGTTAGTTGCGGCTTCAATCACCTTCGCATTTACTTTGGTCGCCGAACGGATCACGAGTCCGTTGTATTGTGCAATTTTCCCCTGCAACTCTTCGTTCGAAAGCTTAGTATTCACATCGACATCCAGCCCAGAATCTCGGAGAATTTTGACGCCATTCTCTGAGAGCACATCACTAATCAGAACCTTCATATCGGCTTCCTGAGCAGTTCTTCGGCCTTACCCACCCCAGCACCTAGCAACACGGGGTGACCGAGATCCTTTAAAACCATCTCGACCGCAGAAAGGGCCATGATAACGTCAAAGGTGTCAACATACCCCATATGTGCAATCCGAAAGATCTTTCCCTTAAGATGATCCTGACCTCCAGCAGCAGTCACCCCATAGGACTGGCGTAACCGAGAATAAACCTTCTGCCCATCAATGCCATCAGGCGCTTGAATTGCCGTTAGCGCGTTGCTTGGGCACTCCTTGGGAAAAATGGAAAGACCCGTTGCCTTCACCCCTTCTCGCATAGCATTGGCAAGGCGCACGTGACGCAAGAAAATGTTCTCCAGCCCCTCCGCTTTCAACATCCGTAACGCTTCTTTCAAGCCAACAATCAGACTCACTGCAGGCGTAAAGGCCGTCTGTTGTTTGCGTTGCGATTCAGCTTCCTTCTTAAAGTTGTAGTAAAAAACATTGTTCGCCTTGTCCGCGAGTGCCCACGCTTTCTCGCTAATACTCACGAACGCCAAGCCGGGAGGAAGCATCAACGCTTTCTGCGACCCTGTCACGACAACATCAATACCCCATGCATCTGTGCGAATGTCCAATACGCCCAAAGCGGTAATCGCATCAACCACAAGAATTGTGTCCGCAAGGGGGCGAATAATATCGGCAATGGCCTGTGTATCGTTGGCAACCCCAGTTGATGTCTCACTAGCCTGAATAAAGACGGCTTTGGTATCAGGGTTCTTCTTCAGCGCATCGATGATCTGCTTGGGATCGACGGCATACCCCCATTCCACCGTAATTTCGTCGACGACAACACCAAAGGATTTACAAATTTTACCCCAGCGCTCTCCAAACTTTCCCATGTTGACCACGATCGCTTTGTCGCCAGGTGACAGGAAGTTTGCGACTGATCCTTCCATCCCTCCTGTGCCAGAGGAAGCCAAAACCAACACGTCATTCGTGGTCTGAAACAGCCACTGGAGATCGGCCTGAACCTGCTCAAACAACTCAACAAAATCTGGAGCCCGGTGATGAATCATCGGACTTGCCATCGCCAACAACACCTCCGGAGGCACTTGGGTTGGTCCGGGCGCAAACAGGTAACGTTTCTGCATACTCACTACTCCTTTTTAAGTGAATCAGCGACGCTACCATAGGGCCTAGACCCTGTCAAGAAAGCTCGCAAAGAGCACTTGCATTGGTTTATTGCATCGGAAATCGTATCGACACCACGTAAGCAACAATGAATCCTTGAATGTCAATATTTAATGCCAGATCCTGACATGTTATGGCTTTTGTCGACCTTGACCATGTTACATCCCTATGTTAGGTTGATGCCCTACGAAAAACGCTGACATCGTGGAGGTTTTGTGCTTTCCGACTCGATACAAACTGGCCTCACTTTCGACGATGTTTCGCTGATCCCGGCTGCCTCTTCAATCGTTCCCTCCGACGCTAGCACCAAAACATTCCTCACCCGCGAGTTGCAGATCAATATTCCTATCGTCAGCGCCGCCATGGACACAGTGACAGAATCTCGCCTTGCCATCGCCATGTCCCGTGAAGGTGGTATGGGAATTATTCATCGTATGATGAGTCCCGAGGAGCAGGTCAACGCCGTAGATATGGTCAAAAAGTCGGAGAGTGGCATGATCACCGATCCGATTACCATTTCACCGACACATACTATTCGCGAAGCCCTCACACTCATGGAGATCTATTCTATTTCTGGCGTTCCCATTACCGAAGGCAAAAAACTAGTCGGGATTCTGACCAACCGCGATCTCCGCTTTGAAACCAGAATGGAGTTGCCGGTAGCTCAAGCAATGACGCGATCAAATCTTGTTACCACTCCGGTCGGTACAACACTTGAAAAGGCCAAAAACATCCTTCACGAACACCGCATTGAGAAACTCTTAGTGATCAATGACAACTACGAGTTGAAGGGCCTCATCACCATCAAGGATATACAAAAACGCGTTCAATACCCCAATGCGTTTAAGGACTCCCTTGGACGCCTTCGCGTTGGCGCGGCGGTCGGTATTGGAGAAGACGCCGAGAGGCGAACACCTGGTCTTATCAAGGCTGGCGTTGATCTTGTCGTCGTCGATACCGCGCATGGTCATGCCCAATCAGTTCTTGATACGGTGCGTACGCTGAAGAAGGCTCATCCAGAACTCCAAATCGTTGGAGGAAACGTCGCCACCGCTGAAGCGACCAAGGCCCTGATTAACGCTGGAGCTGACGGGGTGAAAGTCGGAGTTGGGCCAGGGTCAATATGCACCACCAGAATTGTTGCCGGCGTTGGGGTACCCCAATTGACCGCCATTGCTAATTGTGCAGCGGAAGGCAAAAAACATGGCATTCCCATTATCGCCGATGGTGGGATCAAGCACTCCGGCGATATCGCGAAAGCGCTCGCCGCCGGCGCAAGCTCGATCATGCTGGGAAGCCTCCTTGCCGGCACAGAAGAAAGCCCCGGTGAGCTGGTACTTTTTCAAGGGCGATCATACAAAACATATCGTGGCATGGGATCTCTCACGGTGATGGAACGCGGAGGACGCGATCGCTACTTTCAGAAAGATCAGGAAGCATCGAAACTTGTCCCAGAAGGGATCGAAGGTCGCGTCCCATACAAGGGCTCACTTGCCGCCGTAATCTACCAACTTGTTGGTGGGCTGAGATCAGGAATGGGCTATTGTGGATGTGCTTCTATTCCAGCATTGCAGGAGAACGCTAACTTTATTCGTATTACACACTCTGGACTCCGCGAAAGCCACGTCCACAACATTATCATCACTAAGGAGGCACCCAACTACCAAATGGAATGGGGCTTGTAGGATGGCAATGTGGAACAGACATAGTGAGACTGGCATCACACCAGGATAATATCCTGATTCTGGACTTCGGGTCCCAGTACACACAGCTCCTCGCTCGTCGTGTTCGGGAAGCCAACGTCTATTCTTCTATCCTCCCTTTTAACGCCTCAATGGCTCAAATTAGGCACTTGCGTCCGAAGGGGCTCATCCTGTCAGGCGGACCCGCCAGCAGTTACCTCCTTGGCGCTCCAAAAGCCTCCCAAAAACTCTTTTCCCTCGGTATCCCCATTCTTGGGATTTGCTACGGGATGCAAGTCATTGCACAGACAAAAGGCGGAAAGGTAAGCCGTACAGCAAAGCGAGAATACGGACCAGCGACATTGAAGTTTGACGATACCTCAGACCTGTTCCATCAGATCGGGAAAAAGAATATGGGCACCCCAGTATGGATGAGTCATGGAGATCGTATCGATCGTCTCCCCTCTGGCTTCACATCAATCGCGCATACTGCCAATGCGCCCATTGCTGCAATGCGCGATAAGACGCGTCAAGTGTTTGGATTACAGTTTCACCCGGAGGTCGTCCATACCCCCAAAGGGACGCAGATCATCCGTAATTTCGTCCATCGTGTGTGCGGATGCCTGGAAACGTGGAACACAACATCATGGATTGACCCGATGGTTGCAACGGTGCAGAAACAAGCTCCCTCAGGCCACATCATCTGCGCACTAAGCGGCGGAGTCGATTCCACTGTGGCGGCAAGCCTCACTCATCGTGCGGTTGGCAACCGTCTCACCTGCATCTTTGTGAACAACGGATTATTGCGGGCGAATGAAGCGCAGGCTGTCCTCGCAAGTTTGCGAACACATTTAAAGCTGAATCTTCGTTATGTCGATGCCAGCGCCCAATTTCTACGTGCACTTAAAAACGTGGAAAATCCCGAACGGAAACGCAAAATTATCGGGCGCGAATTCATTCGTGTATTCGAGGCTGAAGCGAAGCTCATCAATGCACAATCAAAAGAGAGTCCTGTCACCTATCTTGTTCAGGGAACGCTGTACCCAGACGTCGTGGAAAGCGGTGCCACCCTCGGACCATCTGCCATCATTAAGACACATCACAATGTCGGTGGACTGCCGGCACGAATGAAACTCAAAGTCATCGAACCACTTCGCGACCTGTTCAAGGACGAAGTGCGTCGTTTAGGCACCGAACTCGGGCTTCCAGATACTATGATTTGGCGGCAACCATTTCCCGGCCCCGGCTTGGCAATTCGAATTATTGGTCCGGTGACACGGCCATCCCTGAAGATTCTACGGGAAGCTGACGTGATCGTCGAAGAGGAGGTTTGTCCGGCAGGATTGGGCCGCAAGGTATGGCAAGCCTTTGCAGTCCTTATTCCGGTCAGAACAGTGGGTATTCGAGGGGACAAGCGATCATATGAACACGTGATAGCGATTCGTGCTGTGCAAAGTGACGATGGCATGACTGCGGATTGGGTCCGGCTCCCACACGACCTGCTCGGACGTATCGCTCACCGGATTACGAACGAAGTCAACGGCGTCAACCGCGTCGTCTACGACCTCAGTACAAAACCCCCAAGCACAATCGAATGGGAGTGACTTCAGAAACTCTAAGCAATTGATATTAAAGTTGAAAAAGGCATTATTTGTATGGGGAAACAATCATGGTTATAAAACTGAAATCGCTCTCGGACCGCTTGTTATTCTGCCTGAGAATTCACTATGATCACTGAAAATCTCTATGAGAATATTTTGCTAAAGCCTGTCAGAAACGGCGCTCAAGAGTTGTTTGCTATTAGTGGATACGCATCTTCCACGTTCGCCCGTAAGCACCTATTGGACACCGTTGATTGGGGCATAAAAGTAAATCTTCTCATTGGAATGCCAGGGAAAAGATCTGATCACTTGGGGTACCTGAATTTGATCGACCATTTCGAAAATAGATTCAAAGGGTATTACCTCCAAGGAACCCCACCGGTACATTGCAAGACTTATGGGTGGTTTGAAAATAAAACTCCTATTTCTGGGTATTCGGGTTCAGCAAACTATAGTCAGCCTGGTTTTTTTGATCAGGCGCAGATAAATCAACTCACAGATGAAAACCCAGAGGACATAAGAGAACTGTTTTTTAATTTTGTAAACAGAAGTATTTCTATGGAAGACTATGTCCCAGATGAACAGCAATCATATCTATCGCCTCTAGAACTGCGGGCAACATTAGATGGGAGTGTTGCACCTGGACAGATTTATTGGGAGATACCTGAACAGAGAGTGAGAATTAGTTTTTTGGATAGAAGCGGTAAGTTGCCGTCAAGATCTGGCCTTAACTGGGGTCAACGAGCAGGTCGGGAACCAAATCAAGCCTATCTGAGCCTGAAACAAGATGCTAGAAATAAAGGATTTCTTCCAGCTAAAGCAGAAACTTTCACTCTTATAACTGATGACAGCAAGTCAATCGATTGTTCAGTTGCGCAAGATGGTAGAAAGGCTATTCACTCTACCTTCAATAACAGCGAAATTGGAAAATACGTGAGGGAAANAATCGGTGTTTCCCGTGGAAACCCAGTAACAATAGATGATCTGAAAAGNTATGGAAGGACAGACTACACAATTGAGAAGATAAACGAAGAAACTTTCTTGCTTGACCTGTCTGTTGATTCGAATTAGTTTTTGCTAATTGGTTTAACGGATATCTGGAAGAATGGTAAAAACACGGGTAAATATAAAATCGAAAAACGACAGTGTAATCATATACTTGCATAGCACCATGGTCCTAGTGAATTGATAGAAACCAATAGCAATTACTACAAAGTCTAAAAAAGAGCAATGAAAACAAGTATCTACAGACCACTTCCTACTGAGTGGAGTAGTTTTTCTATTTGATAAATGCGGTGAATTGAAGACCCTTCCTCGCAGATTTTAAAGATTTTGAAACTAATAAATCATATAAATAAAACATTACCAGGCATGGGTTCAAAAAAGACGGCAACAAAGAAGACAAAAATTTTTCATCTAGGTGAATTTTTTTGTGGTCCTGGTGGTTTAGCATTAGGTGCGCTAAACACGAAGGTTTTAGAACGTGGCACGATTTATAAAATACAACACGCCTGGGCAAATGATTTGGACAAAGACTCATGTGAGACTTTTACAAAAAACATCTGCCCAAAAAACCCGAAATCCGTTATTTGTGATGATGTTGCTAATGTTGATTATAAGCCCCTAAAAAAAATTGATGGATTTGCCTATGGGTTCCCTTGTAATGATTTCAGTATTGTTGGCAAGAAAAAAGGTTTTAGCGGGAAATTTGGTCCTTTGTACATGCATGGTGTCAATATACTCAACTATTTTAAGCCTAAATTTTTTGTAGCCGAAAATGTTGGGGGTATTACTAGTGCTGATAGCGGGTTCGCTTTTAGAAAAATTGTACATGACTTAAGAAATTCCGGGAATAAGTACAATTTGACTATTCATTTGTATAATTTTGAAGAATATGGCATTCCTCAAATTAGACGCAGGATTATTATTGTTGGCATAGATAGCAAACTAGACCTGAAATTTAAGGTTCCTGCCCCTACTCATCTCAATAAATATGTTAGCGCAAAAGAGGCAATTGAAATTCCCCCGATTCAAGACGATTTTCCTAATCACGAATTTACAAAACAATCCCAAAAGGTGGTTGAACGCTTAAAACACACCAAGCCATGGGAAAATGCTTGGAATGCTACATTGCCCTCCCATCTTAAGTTAAACGTTAAAGGTGCTAAGTTAAGTCACATTTATCGAAGGCTCCATCCCAATAAACCATCATATACAATCACTGGAAGTGGCGGGGGCGGCACACATGGTTATCATTGGAAATATCCCAGGGCACTTACTAATCGTGAACGAGCAAGACTGCAAGCTTATCCCGATGAGTTTGTTTTTTGTGGTTCTAAAGAAAGTGTGCGGAAACAAATTGGGATGGCTGTCCCCCCTAAAATATCAGAGATGATATTTACAAATATCTTGAAAACTCTTCTTGAAATTAAGTATCCAGCTGTTCCAGCCAATATCGACCCAAACAATTGATCATCCAGGGTTTTCATTTAATGCAGGGAATTTGATGTGGAGTAAAAGCAATTGGGAAAAAGCGATTAAAGAGATATAGTTTTTTAACTTATTTTATTATAGAGTTTATCTTACTGTTTAATGGATTCTTGGACAAAATTAAAAAGAAGTGGGGTGATGTCCAGAATCAAATCCAAAGACACCACTCCAGAAAAAACAGTTCGTTCGCTTCTCCATTCTTCTGGTTATAGGTTCAGACTGCACAAAAGGAATCTTCCTGGCACACCAGATTTAGTTTTTCGAAAACACAATTCGGTTTTATTTATTAATGGATGCTTTTGGCATCAACATAAAAATTGCCGCAATGGTCAGATGCCTAAATCAAGAAAATTTTATTGGGAGCCAAAATTATTGGCTAATGTTGAAAGGGATAAAAATAACATTACTGAATTAAAAAAATGGATGGAAGGTAATGGTGGTTTGGGAGTGTGCAATTAATAAAGATTCCATAAAAGCAGTTGATCAAGTGATGTTTTTTTTAAATAATGCGAACAAATTAGCCGGTTCAAATCAAACAACGTTACGCCTACTTGCAAAGTAGCTAATAGGTAAAATTTAAACTAATGACTTACAGAAAACATACAGCTGAATAAAAATAGGACGACACTAGTGGTACGAATTCAGAAGATCATCGCCGATGCCGGAATCAGTTCCCGCCGGGCAGCGGAACGCCTCCTGCTCCAAGGTCGCATCATGGTGAACGGGCAGATCATCAACGAATTGGGAACAAAGGTTGATCCTTCCCAAGATCATATTCGTGTTGATGGAAAACTGATCCCGCAGTCACAACCAAAAGTGTACATGATCCTTCACAAACCACAGGGATGCGTAAGCACCATGCATGACCCGGAAGGACGAAAGACCATCAAAGATTTTTTTCGCACGTCATCGCTACGGATATATCCAGTTGGCCGATTAGACTTTAATACTGAAGGCCTCATCGTACTCACAAATGACGGTGATTTCGCCGCACAATTGCTCCACCCGCGTTATCACATCCCGAAAACATACGTGGCAAAGGTTTCGGGGGTTCTTTCGGATCAGAACATTGCACAGTTGCAAAAAGGCGTGATGCTTGATGATGGTATGACCGCTCCCTGTCGCATCAACAAAATCAAGAAACTCCCCACCAGCTCATGGCTTGAAATCACGCTCTTCGAGGGCAGGAAACGGCAGATTCGGCGCATGATGGAGAGCGTGGGATGTTCAGTCATCCGTTTGAAACGTATCGGGTTTGGATCGCTGCGTCTTGGGACTCTCCCGCCAGGACAAACTCGACCGCTTGAACCGGAAGAACTCGCGCAGATTCGTACTGTGCTCACTCGTTCCTCAAAACGATCACGCCCCGGCACTCATTGACATGATGACGCGAACACATCACTGCGGCGACTTGCGCAAAGAACATGCAAGCCAAAACGTCACACTCATGGGATGGGTGCACCGGCGACGCGACCACGGAGGATTGATTTTCATCGATCTTCGTGACCACACCGGCATTACCCAAATCGTCTTCAACCCCGATATCAACGCCACAAGCCACACCGACGCCCATACCTTACGCTCGGAATACGTCCTTGCGGTAACCGGAACAGTTATGATCCGTCCAGAAGAGACTGAGAATCAAGCAATCTCAACCGGTGAGATTGAGGTATTCGTCAACAAGCTTGATATTCTCAACATCTCAAAAACACCTCCCTTTCTCCTTGAAGATGACTCTGGCGCCGACGAACCCATCCGTATGAAGTATCGCTACCTTGATCTCCGGCGCGCTCCCATGCAGCGCGCTTTACGAATGCGGCACGAGAGCCTTCACATGATTCGAGAATACCTTCACGCTCAAGATATGATTGAAGTCGAAACGCCCATGTTGACTAAAAGCACCCCCGAAGGCGCACGTGATTACTTGGTTCCCAGCCGTACCCACCCTGGGGCTTTTTTTGCTCTTCCGCAATCTCCTCAGTTGTTCAAGCAATTGCTCATGATTTCCGGCATGGATCGCTATTATCAGATCGCACGCTGTTTTCGCGATGAAGATCTCCGGATGGATCGGCAACCAGAATTCACACAAATTGATATTGAGTGTGCCTTTGTCACCCGTGAGAATATGTTCGAGCTTATCGAACCCATCATCGTGAAACTTTTCAAGGAATTTCGCCAGGTCGACGTCCCACAGCCATTCCCACGTATGAGCTACCAGACAGTCATGGAACACTATGGATCAGATAAACCAGACCTCCGATACGATATGCTCTTGCATGACGTAAGCCACATTGTCTCCGACTCAGGCTTCAAGGTTTTTAAGGATGCCATTGCCAAGGGCGGAGTAGTGAAAGGGCTTTCGATCTCTGGAATGGCCGATGCCTCACGTGGTGAAACTGACGGTCTCACCGCAACCGCCCAAAAACTTGGGGCCAAGGGCCTTGCCTGGATCAAGATAATAGATGCCGGGTTTGAATCACCAATTCTTAAATTCCTCGGTGAACCTGCCGCGCAAGAGCTGGCCAAAACCCTCGGAGGAAAACCCGGGGACTTGCTTATCTTTGTGGCTGATCAATATAACGTCGCAGTCTCCGTGTTGGGAACACTGCGCATCGAGTTGGCGACACAGCGCAACGTCATTCCAAAAAACACGGTTGCTCCACTGTGGGTCACAGACTTCCCTCTTCTCGAAAAAGGGCAGGGTGAAACCCGCTATACAGCTATTCACCATCCCTTCACCGCACCGTTTGATGGCGATATTGACAAACTAGACACTGATCCCACGAAAGCCAAAGCCAAAGCCTATGATCTAGTGATCAACGGATACGAAATTGGCGGCGGAAGTATCCGTATACATCAACACAGTATCCAGCAGAAGATGCTCACCCTCCTCGGAATCAGTGAAGACGAAGCACAAGCGAAGTTCGGGTTCTTGCTCGATGCACTAGAATTTGGTGCACCCCCACACGGAGGCATTGCGATCGGATTCGACCGTCTAGTCATGCTACTTACCGAGGCTCCTTCAATACGAGATATCATCGCATTTCCAAAAACCCAATCCGCCACCTGCCCACTGACCGATGCGCCATCCTCCATCACTCCAGCTCAGCTCCGCGAAGTCCATCTCAAAACGTTAGAGCGCACACCCTAATACTCTGCGCAATACAGTGCTATTCCTCAGTAGCCCTAGTCTAGTTGCGATTGTCCTCCCCTATACTGCAAACGCAGAATGCGGTCAAGCCAATTGAGCGTTCTCCCCAATGAAACCTGAGCTATTGCATAATTGAGAGAAATGCGTTTGTTTTGTGTGGTGGTTTCCATACAAACATAGTGAAATAACGGCAAACCTTAATGAAATCATCTTGGTGGCAAAACAAATATACGCTAGCTGATCATAGCCAGGCCAAGTACTCACCTTTTCCCGAAGAAAGCATCAAGATTGATCCAAGAGGCAAAGCTAAGACCTCAATGGCCAACGCAGACTAAACAGCTGGCCTACTACAAATCAAAGGTCTTCTGTTCCACATTAAAAAGAGGCATGCGAAAACTCACATCAATGGCACAGTAGTCGACAAGGATGGCTGTGCTGAAGGGATTGTTGCGGTATCTGTTGAGCTAGTTGCAAATTGGGAAATGAAGCAGAACGGCCTAGATCAAAGTTTCAGCGTTTCTTTTTCCAGTTACCCTTCTGTTGAGGCGTAACAGATTTCCCATTTCCACGCCACCATGGCAAATCATAGAGTTCCATATAGCGAATCCCAATCATCGACCAGTCCAGTGCTTCGACGAGCGCAAACGCATTATCGGTCAACTCGTGGCAATGAACCGGATTGCTGATCAGCTCCGCAATCGGTTCCACCATCTCCTCAACTTCATCGACCATCACCAAATGTTTCCCATCCTCGACCGGAAGCCCTTCAACCGCTTTTCTGGTGGCAACAACGGGAATACGTGCCGCGAAGTAATCAAGAACCTTCATCCGCGTACCTCCGCCAGCCGTAAGCGGCACCACAGCGATGTCCCCGCGTTTGAGATGCAACGCAATATCATCAACTGGTCCCACAAAGGTGAGAGATGGATGTGGAGATTCCGCCGGTGGACTGGCCCCAATGGCTAGACAAATTACGTGATGACCGCGTTGCTCAAGTGCAGGAAGGATCACGGTACCCAAAGCCATCACTGCCTGCAAATTTGGCGCGTAGGAATACGGCCCATGGTACACCAAGACAGGTGTGCGAGAGGAAGAACTAATGCTCACTTGCGACACTGTGGAAACTGCGCCGGCAAAACGTTCAAGATCAACGCCATGGGGAATAACGGCAATCTTTTCGGGTTTCACCCCAGCCGCAATGAGTGTAGACTGATCAACAGTCGAGACAGCAATGACATGGTCAGCCTGATTACACAGGCGTATTTCAAGGTCCAGAAGAAACTGCCGAGCCTTCGACGACACGCCTTCTGTTTCATGAATTCGTGAAAACTCGACGTTATGTTCAACGAGGGCAGTCTTCCCTCCAAAGAACCACCGTGCAATGAGTGCCGGTCGAAGGAAAGCGGGAAACTCTGCTTGATACAAGGTAATACGGTGTTGATACGCGATAAATAGGGTCCGCACCCACATGTTCAAGTCATAAAGCGCATGGAAAAGATAACATTCATTGAGTGGAACTCCACGACGCTTCAATACGTATTGCAACACAGGATTTAGAGGCAAAGGAAAAACCCGAAGAAGCTTCGGATAACATCGCTGATACATTTCACCACGGATAAACACGAAGTACTTAGTGCGGTCGGTTGTGATAAGCAAAACTTGATCACAATGACGGGAGAGCGCGCGTGCAGACTCGACAATTCTCACTGCGGCGCCGTGGTGAACGGGAAAGATGTCGGCGCGGGTGATAATTGCAATGTTTTTAGCATCCTTTCCAGAAAACAACGGCTTCAAGACAACACGATAGATTCGTTCTGGAATCCTCCATATCCAATGAAGCATGCCTCGAATTCCTAAGGTCGACACCCGATGCTCTAACTGCTGTTGGGCTTCTATCAAGTGTCGAAGCTGCTCACGCATATCGTCCTGATAAGCTTGGTTTGCCTGTTCAATTCGGTCGAGTTGCCCCCCCATAGAAGCAAGACGTGTCTCCTGACGACCAAGACATTCTCCTTGCTCTGACAATGTGCGTGTGTAATCACGGAATTCGTCTTCAAGCCTTTGTTGCTTTGCCAAAATAGTCGTCATGATATTCGGCTTCCGCTGGAGTTTTTTTGGTTCAACGCAATACCGATAGAGCGGCTTGGTCGTACGCTCCCAATTGTACCTATCGTAAACCAGACGCTGGGCATTGGCGCTCCGCTCGGCAATCTGATCAGGATGGGCAAGAATGTCTGCGATCAACGCCTCCAACCCGTCTGGATCATTCTCGGAATTAATTACCCATCCTGATTGATACGATTCAATATCCGATGCAATAGACAGATAGTGATTGCAAATAACAGGAAGACCGCAGCGAAGGTATTCGATGATGCGATACGAAAAACTGAGTTCACGCTCAGGGTTTCGCTCCGAAAGATCAACAGCCACATGCGCGCTAAGAAATGCTTTTTCCATCTCTTCATAAGGGAGGAGCGGCTTGAACATTAGATGATGGTTCGACACCAATTCATCGGTAAAGCTCGAACCGGCAAAGCCATCTGATCCAAGCGGATAGGAGCCGCCGATGACAAGCAAGTGTCCATGACCATGACACTGCAGTGCGGTCGCGACACGGTTAAGGTAGCCAGTTGGACGTTGCCACGGCCAAAATACGCCGCCGTAGACAAACGTGATGTCTCCCAAGGTATCCCGCGTTCGTCGCGGCATTTGAGGATCCGCCGAGATGGGAATAACGTCGATAGGGTCATTGGCTCCATAGACACCGCTCAACATCAACCATGACCGATAGAATGATTTCTGTTTGTCCGTGCTACAGAGAAAATGACTTCCTCGACCAAGCACCTGCATGTAACGCAATATCTCGGCATCAACCGTAGCATGCGTCAACTGTTGAAATTGCATTTCGAGCAGACGCGGCGCGATCAGGTCAAGAACGATGGGAACCTCCAGCTGTTCAGGGAGTAGATCGACGAGTTCCCAATTGACCCCTACGATTACATCAGGTTTCACCCTATTGATTGATTCGTTAAGTTCCAACGCTCCATCAAAAAACGCAACGTCAAATCCAGGCGTGATGCAGGCTTCCCATCCAGGCCGAATAGTATCCGTAGGTGTAGCATAGGTCACACGACATCCACGTTGCTGCAATCCTTGAACTAATCCCCACGCCCGAACGCCATTGCCAGTCACAGGATACCCCTTGATTGGATACAGCCCATGCACGAGGAAGAAGACATGTGGTCCTTCCAATGCAATCATCTAGGAATCACCTTTTTGTAATACGATTTGCATACCTGCACAGCTGAAATCAGACCTATCCCCATGCCGATCGCGAAGACGCTGTTCGATTTCAGATGGGACAGAAATGTCCCAACTTTTTTCCAGGCGTAACACCTCAAACGGAGATTGCCGCATACAATCACAGATCTCGTGATGGAAGATACGGTTAATATGTGAATGATCGAAGACCGCTCTGACGAGGTGCTCTACCGTCCGGGCATCCCAGGACTTCGCTAATTTTTCTGCCAATTCCTTCCGGGTGTATAAGAGGTGGTCAAAATCATCTAAGGGGTTGAGGGCTGGATCATCAAAGCGAAAGATCTGGTCATCGAGATGACACCAAATGTGGTGTCCAACCGCAGATGACCAAATTGGCCCAAACTGGGCATACATGATTCCTTTTGGTTTGAGCAAACGATGCATTTCACGCATGGTCATATCAAGATTGTGGATATGTTCGAAGGTCGCAATATTGAGGAGCACATCGAAGCTATCATCTCGATACGGAAGCGACAGCACATCCCCATGTGCCTGTACAAGCTTTTTCGAGAGAACACGAAACCAATCTTTTCGCTTCCAAATGTCAATACCCAAGGCAAACCTCACGCCCCTCGCTTCCAGAGCGACAAGAACATTTCCTCCCTCATCACTTCCCACCTCGAGTATGGTCTTCCCCCGAATATCGACAAATGACGCAAGTCCGTTAATGGAAATCTCTTGATAATCCGCAAGCTGCACCGAACGCGTCTGTATGCCAAGGAATCGCTGAACCGTGTTGACAGCGTTCTCCCCAAACACACGGCGAAGAATATCGAGCGCAACCAACCCAAGAGATGGACGGATCGAAGAGTCCGTATGCAAAACACACGCCGTAGCCGCAACAAGATCGTCCACATCAATCTTGCCACCGTTGTTCGGAGTTGCAATTGGAAGCAGCGACGTTAGGGCTGCTAGATCACGGTCCACAGCCACCTCAAACGCAGGATCAAGGAAAGCAGGTCGCGCACAGACTTGAGCATAACAACGCCCTTAATTCGAGTCAATCAGATCTTCATGATCATAGGGCTACCATCATATCGTCGGATCCTAATCATGCCAGTCACGGGATAAAGACCCATCACGAAATAACATAAATAAATTAGCCCAGACAGATTGTGGAGTGAACCAAGGGCAAATGGCGCACATATGGAAAAGATGGAAGCGATGATTGCCGTAGGCGAAATCCACAAGCGTTCAGCCCCCTTAGAATGAACCATTGGCCAGGCCGTCGTTATTCCTCGAACACATCGCCCTGCGATGCTCCCTCATCGCGCCCACCTTAGTCGCAAATTTTGAAGTCGCAACATGACGACAGACCATAAAAATCTGTAGTATGTCATTCTAGGGGTACAACAGTTGAAACGTACGACATGACGAGAGCTAAGATGTCTACAACCATAGTATGCAACTTAAGAAATTGCAGAGCACCACTCACCGGAGTACAACGATACACTCAAGAACTACTGCAACAGGCACCTGATGAGGTCAAGGCGATCGCACCACCGTATCCGCTGTCGGGAGTCGCTGGCCATCTGTGGGAACAATGCGTTCTACCATTCCACTCCCAGGGAAAAACCCTATGGAGTCCGGGCAATACAGGTCCTCTCGTAGTCAGAAATCAAGTAGTCACAATTCATGACCTTGCAACCATTGACCATCCAGAGTGGTTCAGCCGACGCTTCGCCACCTGGTATAACTTTCTTCTTCCACGACTCGTACAACGCGTAGCCCACATTATCACAATCTCACATTTTACAAAGCAACGTCTTATGGAGAAATGCGCGGTTGCAGAAGACCACATTTCTGTCATCCCAAACGGCATTGCACCTTCCTTCACACCCCAAGATACCTCCACAATACAGCGCATGCGTGAACGACTCAAAATACCCTCGGAACATTACCTGCTCGCCATCGGATCACTTGAGCAGAGAAAAAATATTGACCGGCAGCTCTCAGTATGGAGAAACATTCAGAATGACGTTCCCAACGACCTGTGGCTGGTGTTGTTTGGTGGAACAGCAACTTCGAGCATCTTTCGCCATACTCAACCTCACAATATCCCACCACGCGTTCATGTTCTTGGCTACGTCCCTGACGATGTGCTCGCCCCATTGTACGCAGGGGCCACGGTATTTCTCTATCTAAGCATGTATGAAGGTTTCGGACTCCCAGTGCTCGAAGCTATGGCAAGTGGCACCCCAGTATTAACCAGCAACCTAACCGCATTGACTGAAGTAGCCAGCGACAGTGCCATATGCGTCGACCCCTATCATGAAGATGAAATAGCGTCGGCATTACTTACCCTTATCCGTGACACATCCCTTCGCGCGACACTTTCAGAGAAAGGACGTACACATTCCGCACGCTTCTCATGGGAAAAGAGCGCACACATGACGTTTAAAGTTTTAAAGGCCTTTTCATGACGTAAGACCCAATGTAGAACGACGACCATGGTTGGAATAGGGCGCAAAGATACCCTCTGACGGAATGTCCATGCGCCTTATTCTAGCCGTGTGATATCATCCAATGTCAGCATATTTTGTCCTCATTGCAACGCGATGAACTGCGTCGAGGAACATCGAGTGAAGCCTACTGTCCTGATTATCGCTCCTGACTATCCCTATCCTCCTTCCGAGGGAGGACTCCTTCGCGTTTATCACCTAATCGCCTCGTTGAAGGACACGTATACAGTTGATCTTCTCGCACTAAGTAGCCCAACACTGCCATCACCTTCTAGCTATCCTTCACTCAATCACTGCTGTCAGAGAATCGATATTATCCCAGCCATCTTTCCAAAAAAGGACCTGCGCTCACAACTTCACAGAATCATGTACTGCATTCATCATCGGCTAAGTCCAAGATCAGATGTTTACGTCAACAACATCGTTATGCGCCAAGTGGCGAACACCCTCGCCGGACGATCGTACGATCTCGCAATCCTTGAACATTCCTGGATCGCAAACTATTACCCTCTGGTTCAGGATGTTCTCAGTTCTTCAGGCATCATAATTCTCGATCTCCATAACATCGAGTCAGATCTTAAGAAGGAATTTGCGACATATTCTGACAATTTTCCTCGTTCGTGGATCGATCACATGTTTGCCCGTTTCGCCATCCATCAAGAACGTCGCTGGCTTCCCATGTTTGACCACCTGTTTACGACTTCGGACCATGATAAACAGCGCATCGAAACCATTCTTTATGGATCAGAACAGCCGAACTCGAATTCGCGCATTTCAGTAATCCCAAACGGCATTGATGTTGAGTTTTATAAGTCGATATATCAAAACTCCGGACAGCGAAAACGCCTCCTTTTTTGTGGCGGACTTGATTTTCCACCCAACCGAACTGCGGTTGAGCTATTAGTGCGTCGTGTGTTCCCTCAGGTGAGGACCGTCCATAAAGATTGTGAGTTATGGATTGTGGGCAAAGACGATCCGCATTGGACCAAACCCCAAATGGATGGAGTAACCTTTACGGGATTCGTCGATGATATTCGACCGTACATCGACGATGCCACGATGATTCTTGCCCCAATTCTCAATGGCAGTGGAACACGCTTTAAAGTCTTGGAGGCCTGGGCAGCACGTCGCCCGCTCATTGCAACCACCAAGGCGGTCGAAGGGCTAAATGCAACAGCTATGACCCATTTCTGGCTAGCAAATACCGCGGCAGAGTTTGTTGAGGGGATAAACCAAATTCTTCTTGCCCCCGAACAGACACGGAAAATGCTTGATGCTGCGTATCAGTTTGTCAATGCGCACTACGATGTACACATGATCGGCGAACGATTTCGTGAGACCCTCGCAGCACTTTCGCACGAACCCAAACATCTCACACCGTCTACGTGACAAGGATGAAGGTTGCACTTGTTCATGACTGGCTTACCGGCATGCGAGGTGGAGAGCGTGTCTTACAAAGCCTTTGTGAGTTATTCCCAACTGCTGACCTGTTTACCCTCATTCACGTTCCAGGAAGCGTCACCCCAACCATCGAACGCCTGAAAATCACACCTTCATTTCTACAGTATATTCCGTTCATCCAGCACACCTATCGAAACTTTCTCCCGCTGTTTCCATTTGCCATTGGGCGATTCAAATTGTCCGGCTACGATCTCATACTAAGCTCAAGCCACTGCGTGGCGAAAGGGATCACACATACCCCGGAAACCTGCCACATCAGTTATGTTCACACACCAATGAGATATGCTTGGGATCTATATTCGACCTACTTGTCAGCACAAAAAACGTGGTTCACCCGTATGGGAATGCGATTGTGCATGCCATCGCTTCGGCGTTGGGACGTGGCTTCAAGTACAAGAATTGATTACTGGATTGCAAATTCCTGCCACGTCGCTGAACGGATCAAGAGGCTATATCAAAAAGAGGCCAAAGTGATTCACCCACCGGTTGATATTAAAGGGGTAACCCCATCACACGATCACGACGACTTCTATCTGATGGTGACGGCTCTTGTGCCATATAAACGCGTCGATATAGCCATTCACACCTTTACCAAACTGCGGAAGCCCCTAGTGATTATTGGCTCGGGGCCTGATGACGCACTACTACGCCAGACAGCAGGACCAACGATTAAGTTCATGGGATGGCAGGGAGATGATGTGGTTCGGACATACTACCAACGATGCCGTGCGTTGGTCTTACCAGGGCTTGAAGATTTCGGAATCGTGCCTGTGGAAGCTATGGCGGCGGGAAAAGCGATCATCGCATACCAAGCCGGCGGAGTAATGGAGACCGTCATCCCATTGTCCAATGGGACACAAAACCAGCACCCCCCAACCGGAATCCTCTTTCCAGACCAGTCTGTCTCCAGCTTGTCACAAGCGATTGAAACATTCGAGGCCAATGAATCAGCCTTTGCTCCTGACGCGATTGGAGAACATGCCCAACGCTTTAACACAACAGTGTTTCAGACACACATCAACGCTCTAATTAGTCAGTGGTACGAAGAGTTCACGCGAAACCGACAATGCTGAAGCGCCACGCGAATTTTTTTAAAAGCCTGCTACTTCTTCTTGACCTTGCCACGATCACGATCGCATGGTTTGGCGCATATCTGCTTCGCTTCAAAGTGCAACTTGTCCCTGTGACAAAGGGAATCCCCTTACTAAGCGACTATTTTCTTCTTCTGATCCCCATCTACGTGATATGGATTTTTTCGTTTTGGTCGTTTGACCTCTACCGACCTCGCCGAATTTCATCCCGGCTGTCAGAAGTGTGGGATATGGTCAAAGCCAACACCATGTCCGTGCTGCTACTCGCCGCGTTCGCATTTTTTATCCGAGATACCGAATTTTCCCGACTCGTCTTCACGTACTTTTGGGCCTTGAACATTACACTCCTCTGTCTCCTGCGTTGGACCTACCGAGAAGTTCTGCGTGTTCTTCGGAGACGAAACTATAACCTCCGATATATCCTCGTCATTGGCGCAGAAAACCTTGCCAAGGAAGTGATCAATCGGTTCAAATATCATCCAGAGCTGGGAATGACTGTGGTAGGCTGTTTGACGAAGCAGTCAGAGAAAATCGGACAGTCCATGGAGGATGCCGAGATCATTGGAACCTACGACATGCTTCCTACCATCCTAGCCAAGCGGACAATCGATCAAGTGTTTTTGGCATTGCCTGCAGATGCCCAAAGCGAAATCAACAAAATAATGGAAGTACTTTCCGACTATCCAGTTGATATTCGGATCGTACCCGATGTTTCCCAATACATGATGCTCCGAAGTGAAGCGGAAATGTTTGATGGACTCCCCATTTTGACCCTCCAAGCCTCACCTCTTTATGGGTGGAGCCGCGTAATCAAACGAAGCATGGATATCGGCCTTTCTGCACTTACCCTCATCATCGCTTCCCCACTGATAATCGCAATCTCCATTTCGATTCGATGGACTTCACCCGGTCCGATCTTCTATCGGCAAGTGCGGATGGGGCTTGATGGAAAATCATTCTTCATGCTTAAATTTCGTTCCATGCGAGTGGATGCCGAGCAGGAAACTGGTGCAGTTTGGACCACAACCAACGACAATCGGCGAACAGCGATTGGGAAACTGTTACGACAAACCAGCTTGGATGAATTGCCCCAATGCTTCAATGTGCTCAAAGGTGATATGAGCCTGGTAGGGCCACGACCGGAACGCCCCGAACTGATCGAGCAGTGCCGGACAGGGATTCCAACCTATGTTCTACGTCAGAAAATGAAGGCCGGCATGACTGGGTGGGCACAAGTGCACGGCTGGCGTGGGCAAACATCGCTAGAGAAACGGGTAGAACATGACCTTCACTATATCGAACATTGGACACCATGGCTAGACCTCAAAATTCTTGGAATGACATTGGTGAAAGGATTCATTAACAAAAATGCCTATTGATCAATGATCAGGCTCTACCACCAAAATCTTCCGTCACGCAGTAACACCTTGATCTTTCATGGAATTACTGTTATATGCAGCGGGACCTAGGATAATTATTCTGCCTCGAAAGAGGAGCGCGTGGAAACAACTCTTCTCCTAAATACGACGTACGAGCCGTTGCGAATTCTTCATTGGCAGAAGGCGATCACCCTCCTTTGGCGTGAGAAGGTGGAAGTGCTGGAGGTGTATGACCGGAAGATCCACGGTGTATCCAGCTCCATTCCACTCCCCTCCGTAATGCGGCTACAGTCGATGATTCGTCTTCGAGATAGGCATGGTGCCATGAAGTTTTCGCGGGTGAACATTTTTACGCGAGATGAGTATTGCTGTCAGTATTGTGCAAAGACGTTCAGGCCATCAGAACTCACCTTTGATCACATTCTTCCGATCTCTTGTGGGGGCAGAAAAACGTGGGAAAACATTGTCACTGCCTGTTGGCGATGCAACAATCGGAAGAGCGGCCGCACACCAAAAGAAGCGGGGATGCGTTTGCTGAAGAACCCAGTGAGGCCACGCTGGAATCAGATGGCAGCCATCACATCAGACATTCGAAACACTCCAAATAGTTGGCGAGACTATCTTGCGTGGAACACAAGCGTGCCTGTGGCGATCGGCATGGACATGGCATAGCTGCTCGCCGCTGGCATGCCAATACTTTTCATCATTACCGTAATTTGTTCAGTGTAATATTAACCGCTTCCTCTTGACCCACCGTAGCCGGATTTTTGATGTACTCCCCTTCAAGGTCACCGGGCTCAGCTCCGACTATTCCATCTTTATCCAACTGAGTTTTTATGGAAACTTTTCCTTGAAACGGCGTTCCAGGGCGCATGACATCATCGCTCGATAAGATATACGAGAACGGGAAATCCGGTTGCTCAATACGTTTGACAGCGAGTGGGGGGCCAAATGGAACATCGGCTTGACGCGCAACAATAAAGAGTGTAGCGGATGGATTTATTTTATCGGCCAGCCTTGGATCAAGCGAAATTGTTCCAGCGATGATTCCCGGCGTAGACTGTTTACTGCACCCATGAGCGAGTCCAAAATATGATGCGAGCCCCCCTAACAAGATGATGGCTACCGCCGTTCCAAACACCTTCAATGATGGCATAATTCTCCTTCAGTGATCAGCTATAGATTACCTGAGTGCAACAAAGATTAGAAGGGTACGAAAACCACATACGCATTGTAAAGAAAACCCGTGCATTTATCGATTTTCATCTAGTTCTACCTATTCCTTCCCACTCACCATTACTTCTTCTTAAAACACTGAGAATTTGAAATACCTCGTCGGGTTTTCTTGGATATCAGTGACAAGACGTTCCATTTCCGAGAGAACCTTATCTATCCTGCCATACACTTCCTCGTCAACCAACAACCTCCCAGCAGTCCCCTCTCCCCTATTGAGCCGTGCGCCAATACGTTCGCCATGAGTTGCGATGGTATCAAGCCGACGGTACAACGATCCTCCGTCGGTAGCAATTCGAGCGAGAGTCCCATTGGGTTGGTTGAACCGAATTAATAAACGGTTCATACGCTCTGTCACGGTCATGATTCGATCGTAGAACTCACCACTGGCCAAAAGCTGTCCAACAGTCCCATCCCCACGTTTGATAGTGGCAGTGAGGCTAGCGATGTCCTCCGTAATCCCATCAACATTCTGAATTGCTTGCTGCATTTCTACATAAATATCATCCTTTGCAATCAAACTGCCGAGGGTTCCTTCCCCTTTTTGAATAGAAGCCACAAGATTTCTTACTTCTAAAAGAGTCTGATTGAGATTCAAAATGGTTGACTCTGCTGATGGCACAATCCCTGCAATTTCAAGCTCAACTTGCCCTGGCAATATGGTATTCGGCTGCAACTGAGGTTGACTCGGCGTCCCCGGTAAAATCACCAGAATCTTGTCACCAAGAACACTCATTGCACGAACCACGGCCGATGCATCACTTCGCAAACGATCAATGATGTCGTTCTCAACGGAAAAGGTCACCTCAACGATTAGCGCATCATCGAGCAAACGTACGTCATCCACATGACCAACGTTTAGACCTGCAATACGAACTGGTGCGCCAATTTTCAGGCCCACAATATCATCGAAATTGGCTCGATAGGATGTCTGAAACAACGATGTAGATCCCTCAATACTGAGAGACACCACCACCAATAAACCGACCGCACAAAGAAAGAGCAATCCTACTTTCAATCGAGACCACACGAACTGATCTTTTCGGATCATACCTGCCCTCCAGACCCTGCCTGATCCTCATCGCGATTTTCATGCCTCTTCCCTTCGTTGTGTAGACCAGCAATGTCGACTTCAGGTTTCAGCAAGGCCACCACGCTTGGATCGGTTGAGCAACGCAGAGCATCTTCTTTTCCATCAAAAACAATCCTTCCCTCGTTGATGATCGCAAACCTCACCGCAACACGTCTGGCAATATCTAGATCATGTGTCACTACCACCTGCGACACTCCGCCTTGTTTGTGGAGCCGAAGAATCAACTCACTCACCATAAGACTATTGGCAGGATCCAGCTCTCCAGTGGGTTCATCATACAGAATGATCTTTGGTCCCCATGCCAATGCTCGAGCAATTGCCACTCGTTTCTTCATCCCCCCACTCAGATCGGCAGGCATCATGTCAAGCGTATCCTCAAGGCCAACAAAACAGAGACTTCGCCATATTCGTTGTTCAATTTCTGATTCGTCCAGAACCCCTTCTTCCCTAAGGCGATACCCTACATTTCCATTTACCGTTAACGAATCGAAAAGTGCGCTTCCCTGAAATACCATCGACATATCGCGTCGAATCGGCTCCCACTCCTGTTCGGTCATTGAGGTAACAATGCGATCTCCAATCCGAATTGTTCCGCAATCCGGTTTAAGAAGTCCAAGCATAAGTTTGAGAATAGTTGATTTTCCCGACCCACTCAATCCAAGAATGACCCGAGTTCCGCCCGGCCATACACGTAAATTGACCCCTCTTAGAGTGTCATGATTACCCACCTTGAGCCATACATCTGAAAACTCAATCACAGGTCACATTCCAATCCACGACACTACAATCATTCCTTACACTACCATGCGAGGGTCTGCAACGGCACAATCATGGTAATCAGCACATCAAAGGCGAGAATCAGTAACGATGCTGCAATCATCCCCGTTGTCGCTGCACGACCAATTGCCCCAAGTCCTCCCGCCACTGTAAAACCAACATATCCAGCAACCGTAGCCAAGATAAACCCAGACACGACAGGCTTACCAAGTCCAAGCGCTATATCGCTCCAATGCAACACGCTAGCAGAGAGCACCCAATGGAACAGAGGATCTCTTCCCAGATAAAGAATCGAAATCAGCCATCCACCAGCCATTGCCGCAGCGTCGAGCAGGATCGTCAATATCGGGACCATCAAAACACAGGCAATGAGCCGTGGAGTGATAAGCGCCTTGATTGGATCGATCCCCATCGCACGAATAGCATCAACCTGTTCTGTTGCCTTCATAGATGCCAGCTCCGCAGCAATAGCAGATCCAACTCTGCCCGTAATCATGATCGCCGTAAGAACCGGGCCAACCTCTCGAACAAATGTCAGACTGATCAGTTTCGAAACCTGGTGAACTGCGCCAATTGGCGCGAGCTGATACGCCCCTTGAATCGTCAACGCCATCCCCGTCGCGATACCAGCCACCAAGATGAGAGGAACCGACCCCGAACCAATCAGATCCATTTGGTAGAAGGTTTCTTGGATTCGCCATGGACGCGAAAATACCCCACTAACAGCCTTAGTCACCAGTTGAAGATACCCGCGAATGAGAAGTGCTGGAGAGTATGCTGCTAACATAATGTGGTAGAAATACCCTGCCTCAAAAGGTTTGCTGAATCGCCGGATTGGTAACACGGCAGAAACAATTTCTGCACGAAATGGAGGTTCACGCCAATATTCGTCTCTATACACCCACCGGAGTAAGAAAATGCGTAAGAAAGACGTCAAAAATGAGAATCAATATTCCGGCCGAAACCACCCCTTGGGTTGAGGCCCGTGCAATCCCTACTGTTCCGCCATATGCCCGAAGACCGCAGTAACACCCAACGGTAGCAACGATAAACCCGGAAACTAACGCTTTGGTCATCGCAAGACCCATATCACGATGCGAGAGATCGGAAACCGCTGCATTAACATAAAAGTGAAGGTCGACGCCCAAGGGAATTCCAATGATCACCCAACTTCCTAAAATTGCGACAATATCGACGAGAAAAATGAGAAACGGGAGCATGATCACGGATGCGACAAGTTTTGTTGTCACCAGCGACTTGGTGACATCCACACCCATTGCCCTTAGCGCATCCACTTGCTCCGTCACTTTCATTGACGCGAGCTCCGCAGCCATCCCAGCACTCAGTCGTCCAGCGAGGATCACCGCGGTCAGCGTCGGTCCAATTTCTCGGATCGTCACACTCCCAATCACCGAAGGAAGATCGTACATCGTTCCACTCGGTAACAGCCCTAGCAAGTGAATGGGCATAATGATCCCGATAAACACACCGATTCCGATACTCAGCCACAGTGATCCCACCCCAATCACATCGCATTGGTAGAGAAATTCTCGTAAGTACAACGGGCGTCTGAACAATCCACCCATCGCCTGAACCGAAAAGCGAAGATACTCAACACCGACAAAGAAACTAGAGCGAGCGGTATATTCAACACTAGAAGTCACGTATTGCCTCAATTGCAACGCCACAGCAGAAGTTTTCAGCATTTTTCTAGCTAGAGAGAAAGGGCGGGACTCGCTTCACGCCCTAACAGATCAAGGATGAGCTCAAGCGAACCGACCGTCAACGCAGGAACGTAGGTAATAACAAGTAGGCAGAGGATTAAAAGTGCAATAAACGGGAGCACCGCCCAATAGAGCGTTACTACAGGTTTCCCAAAACGGAAACTGGCAATGAACAGGTTCATCCCAACCGGTGGTGTAAGATAGCCGATTTCAAGATTTACCAAGAATATAATCCCAAGATGGTAAGGGTTGATGCCAAATTGAGTGGCAACGACCGCAACCAACGGAAGCACCACAACAATCGCAGAAAAAATATCCATGAGCGCCCCAACAATCAGAAGAAAAACATTCAGAACAAGCAGAAAGGTTAGCGGAGATTGAATATAGTCTTTCATGGCTTCGAAAATCTTTTGTGCAATTTCGGCCTCAACGAAGAATGCAGTCAGGCTCAGTGAGATCGCAAGAATGAGAAAGATTGCACCAACAAGCACGGTACTCTCTCGCACAATGCGCGGAACATCGCGGAAAAACTTGAGATCGCGGTACACGAAGACCTCAATAATCAGGACATACAGAGCGGTCACCGCTGCCGCCTCAGCAAGGGTAATGATGCCGCCATAGATCAACCCTAAGAGCACAAATGGGATCGGCACTTCCCATTTGGCTTTCCACAGTGCACTCAACAATTCTTTACCATGAAAAGGCAATCGGGGGACATTCGATCGTTGACCCACAAACATACAATAGCCACCCACAACCAGAACAAGAAAAAGACCTGGAACAATCCCCGCAATAAAAAATGTCCCGATATCGAAAACACCTCTAGCCATGGCCTCAGGTGTGCTTTGCATCGAAAGAGCATAGACGATGCCATAGAGAATGAGCGGGATACTCGGAGGAAATAAGAGCCCAATCTTTGCACTCGATGTCAGCAGACCAAGACTAAATCGTTCCGGGTACAACTCCTTGATAAGAATCGGAAATAGCAACCCCCCAATAGCAATGATGGCAACCCCAGAAACGCCAGTAAACGTTCCAAAAAAAGCGCACGTCAGCAACGCAACAACGGCCAAACCTCCTGGCAACCATCCCAACGCCGCTCTGGCTACTCCGACGAGTCGATCGGCCGTCCGCGCTTCAGCCATCAAATACCCGGCAAAGGTAAAAAGTGGAAGAGTGATAAGGATAGGCTGTTGCGTTAACTTGTAAAACTCGATGCCGATGACGGCAAATGTTGTGCCCTCTGAATAGAAGCCGAGGAGGGCAAGAGAACCGAGGACGGCAAAAAGAGGCGCGCCAAGAAGGCCCAAGGCGATGATGAGGCATACCAAGAGCAATGTCATCGGATACCCGTGTCTAGGCTAAGTCTGGCGGCTGACGATAGGTGAAAAGAATCCCGAGATCAAAGAGCCATCGAAGCACAAGATGAAGCGACATTAAGCCGAAGACGATTGGAATTACAAGTAGACTATCGGCACTGGTGAAACCAAAAAAAAGAAGTTGGGAAAATTCGCGCTCCATGACATGAGTCTGCCATCCGGCGCGAAGGATCACCAAACAAAAGCCGATAGTCGCGAGCCCAACGACAAGGCGCATGATAAGTCGTGAACGTTCAGGGAGTAACCTCGCAACGATATCGATATGAATTTGTTTATCTGCATGCGTTGCAAGCGAAGCGCCCAACATGCCAATGGCAAACGTCATGTGGCGAAGCATGATGTCGACCCACATTGGGGCAGAATCGGTGACATTGCGCTGAATGACTTGTGCAACAGCCAAGAGGAGCATGGCCATGAGCAACACGAACAAGCCAATCTCCTCCACTTTGGCGAGAGTGCGATCTGCAACAGCCAGAGCGCGTGTGAGTCGAGCGGTCATAAGTGTAAAACCTTATTTTGTGGATGATCCTTGGCCGGCCCGAAATTCGGCAAGAAGTTTTTGTATACGAGCCAGCAATTCAGGCGGATAAAGTGTTGTGGCAAGTTGTTGCCACACTACATGGGAGGCATCCTCCATCTCGTTGACAAACGCCGCCTCTGTCTGAGTCACTTGAATACCGAATTTTTTCAGCACGCGAAGAGATTCCTTGTTATCACGACGGACCTGATCGATAAGAGCTTTCTGCATGTGTTGACCTTCCTCCAGAAGAATTGTTTGGAGATCGGGAGGGAGTCCATCGAAGAACTTTTGCGAGATCACAACAGCCGCATTGGCCATCGTGATTGGCAAATCTGACATGTACTTGACCGTGGTATACCATTGAAGCGCAAGGGTGGACAGGGGAGATCCATAAGCCGCATTGATCAGCCCGGTCTGTAGATTAGGCAGCACTGCTGGAAGGGAAAGGGGAACCCCTTTCACCCCAATCTGCTTAAACATACGATGCGCAAGGGGATCGTCCACCCAGGCCCACAACCTAGTGGCAAGCAATTGCTGTTTGTTGGTGACAGGTCTTTTTGAAAAGACGTGGATCCAACCGACTTCCCCCCAACCAAGAAGGACATAGCCCCGTTCCTCGAATTTTTGGTCAAATTCTTCATCTAACTGTTCCCGGATAAAATCCAGCTCTTCATCGCTTTCGAAAAGGAAAGGGAGGTCGAGTACTCTGACAGCCGGTTGAATAATTCCAAGCCCAACGCCAGTAACGGCGGCACCATGGAGTTGGCCAATCCGAATCTTACGTATGATATCCGCTTCATCACCCATGATCCCGCCGGCATAGACTTTGATCTTGAGTCTTCCCTGCGAGCGATTTTCAATCACACGGCTAGCCTCATGAAAACGTTTCATCCATGAGGAACCCTCAGGAGCGAGAGTCGCGATCTTGATTTTATATTTCTTGGCCTCCTCTACTGCCTGAACAGTGCACACGGAAATCGATAACAAGGCTATACAAACTACGAAAATAGTAGCTACCGTATGTCGCCTCATGCTGCCTCCTCACAAAAACGGTCTGATAGGTTATTCAATTCTCAACACGCGGTCTCATGACTCCTAGCTTTCGAGCAAGATCAAACAGACCTTCCGTATGGTCATCCTGAAAGCTAATCGCTTCTAATGCCACCGTCGCAAAGGCCAACTTTCCCGTGGTCTGGATAAGATTTGTAATGGCCTGCTCATGAACGTCTTCAATTTCCTTTTCTAACTCACAACAGATTTCAACAGCTTTTTCGAGAGAAGGAGGATATTCCGCAACCTCTTGCAATATTTTGTGCATTCGGGCGATAAGCACCTGCTGTCTGTCTCGTATCGCATCATCAATTGCCATAAAGGCCTCAGGCATCGTGGCAATCAGATCTAATTGGCGCTGGATAACAGTGGCGTGTTCACCTTCCTCTTTACTCATCTTTTCGAACACACTGGAGGCTCCTCGATCATGAGCAAAGCATTGCTGAAAGTGGGAAAAAACTCGACCGGCTATCGATTCAATTTCAACCCCGCGGGCAAGAGCCGCTTTTAGATCCATAGGCATCTCAAAATCTTTCATGGTAACGCACTCATGTATTATGGGGCTCTTGCTGATGATAAAGTTGTGAAACAACGAAAGTCAATGAAGTTGTAAACGCTTGAATCTGGACCTAGAAACGGGACAAGGACATGCTATGATTCCACGAGCGACAAGCAGGATGTACCATTCATTTGAATTTCCTCATAAATAGTATGGAGGCTGTTGTGAGTAGCAGTGACATGTCAGTCGAACAGTTGAGCATCAACACCATTCGCACCTTGGCAATAGACGCTGTCCAGAAGGCCAACTCAGGACATCCAGGTCTCCCGATGGGAGCTGCCCCTATGGCCTATGTATTGTGGCAAAATCATTTACGCCACAATCCCAGTGATCCTCACTGGCCCAACCGTGACCGCTTTGTGTTGTCCGCTGGACACGGGAGCATGCTCCTCTACTGTCTACTCCATCTTTACGGCTACGACATGACAATGGATGACCTCCGTGCCTTTCGACAATGGAAAAGCCGCACCCCAGGTCATCCAGAGACGCTACTCACTCCAGGAATCGAGGCGACGACCGGTCCCCTTGGTCAAGGAACCGCCAATGCCGTCGGCATGGCTATGGCAGAACGTTTTTTGGCACATACCTTCAATCGACCAGGACATACCATTGTTGATCACCACACCTACTCGCTAGTCTCTGATGGGGACTTGATGGAAGGCATCTCGGGTGAAGCGGGTTCGCTGGCTGGACACCTCAAACTTGGCAAGCTTATCTATCTGTACGATTCGAACAATATCTCGCTTGATGGCCCAACATCGCTAGCATTCTCAACCGAGAATGTCTCTAAGCGCTACGAAGCATATGGATGGCAGGTACTTCAAGTCGATGACGGCGACACCAATCTCAACGCAATTGATGCGGCAATCACACAAGCCAAAACCGATGCCACGCGTCCATCGCTAATCCTTATCAAAACTACCATCGGCTATGGCGCACCAAACAAACAAGGCACGTCGGGTGCCCACGGGAGTCCATTGGGTTCAGATGAGATTGCCCTCGCGAAAAAAACACTCGGATGGGATCCTGAAAAGTCGTTCTTCGTTCCGGACAAAGCCCGTTCTCATTTCAATGTCGTTGTTGAACGCGGAAAACGCCTTCACGACAAATGGAAACAACAGTTCTTGAATTTTTCCAATGCTCACCCGCATCTCGCGAAGGATTGGGCAATGGCTCTCGCGGGAGAGTTGCCACTTGGATGGGATAGCGATCTACCAACATGGAACACAGGGGAAAAGCTGGCAACCCGTCAAGCTTCTGGAGAAGTACTCAACGCCATCGCCTCGAAAGTCCCGTGGCTTCTCGGAGGAGACGCCGACATTTCAAGCTCGACGAATACCATGATTAAGGATGCAGGCAACTTTAACGCCCAAACAGGGGAAGGACGCAATATCCATTACGGCGTACGAGAGCATGCCATGGGCGCGATAGCCAACGGTATGGCGTATCACGCAGGTGTGCGCTCATTTGTCGCAACTTTTTTTTGTTTTTCAGATTACATGCGTCCGTCGGCTAGGTTGGCAGCTCTCGACAAACTGCCGGTGATCTTCGTATGGACACACGATTCCATTGGATTGGGCGAGGACGGCCCAACTCACCAGCCTGTTGAGCACCTCATGTCGCTCCGCGCAATTCCAAACTTCACAGTGGTACGCCCATGTGATGCCAACGAAACTGCTGAGGCGTGGAAATTTGCGATGAACCAACGCAACAGTCCTGTCGCTCTGATACTGAGCCGACAGGGACTTCCAGTGCTTTATCGAGCTAACAGTGGTCCCGCCACTGGACTCGCCCGTGGAGCCTATACTCTCATCGACGCCGAAGGCGACATTCCACAGGCCATCATTATCGGCACTGGCTCTGAGGTCTCCGTTGCGGTTAAGGCACAAAGCCTGCTTGCCAAAGAAGGCTTTCGAGTTCGAGTTGTTTCAATGCCATGCTGGGAAGCCTTTGACGCTCAGAGCAACGAATATCAGGAATCCGTCCTTCCAACATCCATCAAAGCTAGGGTATCAATCGAAGCAGGCATAACCTTCGGCTGGAATCGTTGGATCGGGGATGCAGGAATTGCGATCGGCATCGACACCTTTGGCGCCTCAGCCCCTGGACCAACGAATATGGAGAAATTCGGCTTGACTGCAGATCAAGTGGCTGAGGCGGTTAGAAAGTTGGTTTGAGAGTCGCGATTACACCCCCCACACACAGGAGTAAGCCAAGCCCAATGGTAGAGTGCCCCAGCCTAGACATTTAGGTGGGCGGCATATAGGCTCCCTCGCCAATCTCGCCGACAACAACGAGATCCTCCAACGAAACCCACCCGTGTGCTACAGTCACTATAGGGCGTCAACGGTCCAATCGTCATTGTCTGCGCTACAAATCTTTAGGATCTCCCTAATATCTGCCGCAGTTGAAACCGTCGGCACGAGGGACGTCACCCATTTGGAGTCCCTCCCTTTTTATTCACAAGAGGGGACTACGATGCTGGAGGAACCCAACAGGTCCCCTGCCTCATTTTATTCAACCATGCGAGATTCACGTATTAACTACCATCGTTTGCTTTCACCACACCCCCAGCACGGATAATTGCGATGGCTTCATCGAGGGAATCTGTGAAGTGAATAAGCTCAAGGTCCTGTGAGCTGATCGTCCCCTCAGCAAGCATGGTCCCACGAACAAACTGTTGGAGACCATCCCAAAACTCGGTACCCATGGCCACAATTGGGAATGAGGCTATCTTATTCGTCTGCATCAATGTCATGGTTTCAAACACTTCATCAAGAGTCCCAAATCCTCCCGGCATAAATACAAATGCCTTGGAATATTTAACCAGCATCACCTTACGAACGAAAAAATGTTCGAACTCCACAAAGCGATCAAGATAGGAATTTCTTCCCTGTTCGAAAGGCAAATCGATATTGCATCCAATGCTCATACCGCCCGCATCCTTGGCACCACGGTTTGCCGCTTCCATAAGCCCCGGGCCACCACCCGTCATCACCGTAAAACCAGCTTCTGCTAATCCATAGCCAAGTTTCCTCGCAAGTTCATAATAACGATGGCCATCTGGAAACCGAGCTGACCCAAACACGGTGACACAATTTCCGATTGAACCAAGCCCCTGAAATCCACGGACAAACTCCAGAAACACCCGACCAGCACTTGCGAGTTCTTCCGGATGATCGCGGCTACCTTTAAGAAAAATGCGTTCGGCATTTTCTTGGGGAACACACAGCCAGTCCGTTTCGCCAGCCGGTGGTAGATAAGAAGGAGACGTCATCGGCCCCTCATGAGGCTGTTCAAAAAAGCCGTCCAGCAAGGCCGCAGGATCGTTGGTGAACGGAGCGTACACGATGTACGTAAGCACAATAATAAGTCGAGAACGCTACTGGCGGATTTTTGGAACGTGAGAATGGAAGTCTCGACTATAACCTCCATCCAATCACTGTAGAGTCCGCTCCCAGCATCCAATATCCCCTTCCACCACTGAGTGACACTCGCCTCACCAAACACATAGATAGCCTCCACATACAATTGTCGAAATTGTATCGGGATAAAGCAATCAAGCGGATGATGCATCACACCTCTTTTTGAACATCGAAACATAGACTCGGCGGTAACATTGACCATCACAATATACTAAGCATCGTCAAGACTGATTCATCACCACACCAATAATGCTTTTCAAAACAAAGTCACGCTCTGTACCCGTTCCTTAGGATCAGTGGGTCTGTCACGAGTGCTTACCCGAAATTAACCAGTCATGCGATCAGAGAACCTCAGGGTGAAATCTATTACGACAATCGCTACTCGTTGGCTCCTAGCAAACCGTATCGCCATTAATTATCATATTCTGTCACTTGCTCATAGGAGATTCTCAGACAGTAGCTCTTCGCTCTGACCTGTTCCACGCGCATCTGTTGCAATCAACATGTTCATCCTCAGCAGACGAAGAGCAATTTTCGCGGCAACAGCGGTCTAAAAAACCCTCAGATTCGCTCGGCTTTGGGAGATTAAGGTATCAAAGTAATTTCCGACCAAGCCACCCCGTCTTTACGAAGTGCTCTGTCGATCTTGGCAAACAACGTTTGCTCAAAGCGGATGCAATACGGCATGGTCGATGCGCTAACCGCATGCAACACAACATGCTTCTCATACTCCTCCTCTATGGAAAGGAACGCAAGAAAGTGAGTTGTTCCCCACACACCATCTGTATGCATCCGTTCATGCAGTATACGTAACGCCAACTTATCCACAAGATGATGCGGTTGAATAAAACGTGATTTTCACTTGACAAATTAACGAAGTTCGCTATAGTGACGCGGAACTTTTTCAGGGCTAGTTGTTTGGTCTAGGGGGAGGTGAAACAGGGAGAGTGCAAGCATTGGGAACGCACCTTTTGGTCGAATTGCACAAGTGCAATCCGGCACTTCTAAATGACGCAGCAAAAGTCGAACAACTCATGGTGGCCGCGGCAAACACGGCTGGAGCGACAATTGTTGATACACATTTTCACCAGTTTAATCCCATCGGTGTTAGTGGCATGGTCGTTATCACCGAATCCCATCTCGCCATCCATACCTGGCCGGAATTCGAGTATGCCGCAGTCGATATTTTCACCTGCGGCGACACGCTGAAGCCAAAACAAGCAGCACAGCAACTCATCGAAGCCTTTGAGTGCCAACAACCAACCCTCTACGAAGTGAAACGGGGTTGCGTCCCACTCGTAGGTACCTACTCCTATGGCCAACCTCAAGAACTGCAAATGGTTCCATGAAGAACTCGCGCCGCATGAAGTCCACATGCATGGCGTGAAATCGATCCTCTACTCAAAGACCTCACAATTCCAGCAAATCGACATCATTGACACGGAGGGATACGGCCTCTGCCTAGTCTTGGACGGCAAGTTACAATCCACCGAGTCGGATGAGTTTATCTACCACGAGGCACTCGTTCATGCAGCAATGCTCACACATCCCGAACCTCACCGAGTGATGATCGTCGGTGGTGGGGAAGGCGCGACATTACGCGAAGCGCTTCGTTACCCGTCGGTGAAGAAAGCCGTCATGGTGGATATCGACGAGGACGTGGTCGAGAGCTGTCGGGAACATTTACCGAGTTGGCATCAAGGTGCATTCGACGACACACGATCGCAAGTCATTCATGCCGACGCGCGAAAATACATCGAAGACACTAAAGAACCATTCGATGTGATCATCATCGATCTCTCAGACCCCATCGAAGAAGGCCCAGCCTATCTGCTCTTCACCCGCGAATTCTATCACCTGGTTAACGAACGGCTAACCGAAAATGGCATTATTGCGGTCCAAGCAGGAGCAACAAGCATCAACTCTCTTTTGAATTACGGCGCAATCTACCAAACCCTCAAAACGAATTTTCCAGTGGTTCGACCATACCAAGCCTTTGTTCCAGCCTACGGATGGCCGTGGGGATTCAGTTTCGCATCTAAAGTCCTCGACCCATGCGACATTTCTGCCGACGACTTCAAAGCCCGTATTGAGCAGCGCGTCACGGGAGAGATGAAATATCTTACCGGTGAGTTGTGTCGATCCCAATTTGTACTCCCAAAACATATTGCGGAGTCCATCGAGAAGGTCGATCGCATCATCGAAGACAACCATCCGCTCTATGCCTTCCCCACATGACCCACACAAGCCTGCTGCTCCAGCACCTCTGACTCCTCCTGACGGTCAGTATAAAACTCCCCTCTTTGACGCCATGGTTGCATTAGCCGAAAGCCGAAAAGTTTCCTTCCATACGCCTGGACATAAAAGCGGTAAGGGTATCAGTACACGATTTCGAAAATTTGTCGGTCCAAAGATTTTTTCAATTGACCTGACGACTCTTGACGAAGTTGACTCTCTACAAAAACCCAAAGGAGTCATCAAGGAGGCACAACGCCTTGCAGCGCTTGCGTACGGCGCTGACCACTCGTACTTTCTGATCAACGGAACCAGCGGCGGCGTCCATGCAATGTTGGCCACCGCCTGTCGACCAGGCGAAACCGTACTGGTAGCGCGCAATGCGCACAAGTCTGTCGTGACCGGTCTAATTCTCAGTGGTGCATCCCCTGTCTATTTTTCCCCAGCATTTGATCCTAAACTCCAACTCGCAGTGAATGTGTCGCGTGATGAAGTCAAAGACGCAATCGCCGCGACGCCTGAGGCTCGCACATTGTTGATCACAAGCCCAAATTATTACGGTTTGTGTGCGGAACTCAGGCCAATCATTGAACACGCGCACAAGCAGAATATGACCGTTCTCTTGGACGAAGCCCACGGGCCCCACCTCCGATTCCACAAAGGATTGCCGATATCAGGATTGGAGGCCGGAGCTGACCTAGTTGTTCAGAGCACCCACAAGATCATTGGTGGGATGACACAAGCATCCATGTTACACGCCAAAGCTGGTCACGTTAATCTCGACAGGCTTGCACAAAACCTACGGTTATTACAAACAACGAGCCCATCCTATATCTTGATGGCTTCTCTTGACCTCGCTAGAATGCAGATGGCAACCGAAGGCGAAAAGTTGCTTGAAACCGCCATTTTCCTAGCTGAGGATGCAAGAAAGCGCATTAATCGAATTCCTGGACTGCAATGTTTTGGACACCATGATCATCCCCATCTCGATGTTACCAAACTCACCATTCAGGTACGTGACCTCGGACTCACCGGTTTTCAAGTATCACAGAGGCTCAACTCAGAATATCGAGTCCAAGCCGAGATGGCAGATCCCTTTCATGTTCTGGTTATCATCAGCATTGGAGATCGAAAGCATGATATTGATCGGCTGGTTGACGCACTCCAACACATCGCAAAAGATTCCATTCAGAGCACATCAGATCGCCCAATCACCAATCCAGGAATCCCACCAGCTCCAGGCCAGCGTATACTCACACCCCGTGAAGCATTCCTAGCCGATCATCATCCCATCCCTCTTCACGAGTCAGCTGGAAAAACAAGCGCCGAAGTCGTCACCATCTATCCCCCCGGCATTGCCCTGCTAGTTCCCGGAGAGGTCATTACATCGGAAACCATTGAGTATATATGTCGATTAACTGATTTTGGTGCTACAATTGATGGACTTGACGAGGGAAACACCATGATCCGGACAGTAAAGTGAAATACAGACGTTAGATCACTCGCCTGGATAAGATGTGTAAGAAGGCTAATTCCAGCGTATTTAGGGAGGCGCGAGATACATGAAACAACTACTTGCCATGTGCATACTATCCATATTTTTCATTGGGTGTACGACCACACATACGGCCACTCCACTCCAAAGTAGCATTGAGCCGAAACCCATCGCGGCAACACCCGAGCAACCCTCCAAACCAGAAAAAACCGTCGAGGTCGTCGTCGAGATAGAACCAGGCACACCGGCACAACCAAGCCACCACACACAGCCACTAATTTCCATTACACAGGAGCCACAAGCCTCTCAACCGGAAAAGACCGTCGAGGTCGTCATTGAGACCAAGGTAGCCACACAGGCGCATGCCACCCTGCACGAAGAAATCGTGATTGAGCCACGCCCCGTCTCATCAGACGCACATCAGCTCCCACAAAGTGTCACATTGAGTGTCACATTGGCGAAGCAATCATCACAAACACAGCCAGTGCATACCGCCCTGCATGAAGAAATCGTAATTGAGCCACACCACGTCTCATCGCACGCTCGCCAGCTCCCACGAGATATCATCTTAACGGAGAAACCACCACGTGTGGAGCAGCCATTCGACACTAAGCAAACCGTAGAAACATTTTTTGTGAAACCAGTGCAGAAATAATGCCCTTTGTGTGGGCATCTACACCTCAGTGGGTACCCCATGTCCAATGACACACCGCCAAAACCGATAGCCCAACGGCGTTTCTCACGATTCGTCATGGGGCTCGTATTAATGGCGGGAGTCTTCTGGATGGGGTACTACTTTGGCGTTGCAAACCCTGTGAAAGATCCTGTGGATTCGTTGAAGAGTCAGGTCAAGACCATGACTTCCACTGTGATTGAAAAATCATCGGAGTTCACACATGACCTGACCCTACACCACAATCTCAACAGGGCAAAGGCCATGTTGCTAGACGCAAAAAAAGAGATTCAGAAAAAAAACTTTGGTGAAGCGCAAGACGGAGTCGGCAAGGCCATCGCCTTGTTGACTGAAACACGCGCTATCCCAAATACCACCGAACAAATCGAAAAACAAATCGACAATATCCACACGCGCCTACTTAATATTCAAGACGATGTCAACGACCTCAAACCTTCAGTTATACGCGAAATCGCCGATCTCGCTGAAGACATCGATCAACTTCGTAACACCACTCCCTCACTTTAACGCAAACCATCCAATCTAGTTCGTAGCATTCATCCCCATTGTGCGAAAAGGAGACTGCATGGGCCACATAAGTCCCCTCACATCCATCAGAAAAACCGCAACGGGTTAAAAAACAGGCGCTCCTACGTTCAATGCCCATTACACACCGACTTTTATTGACAATTTGGACCCGCAAGTGCTACAAAAACTCGCCTTTAGCACGAGGTGTAGAGCCTCGCGTCGCATGTTTTTAATTATAGAGGGAGGACCGTTGTATGGCTGGTGAGAAGACTGAGGCGAGACGGCAATTTGTCAACTTTCTCTTCTACAAAGTTGACCCCGCATGGAGGCGCTTGCCACCAGACGAACGAGCCAAAGGAAAGAAAGAATTTGAACAAGTCATCGACGATTATCGTGGTAATCCGATTACGGTATGCTACTCGACCATCGGCATTCGTGGGGATTGCGATATGATGCTGTGGCGGATCTCGTACGAAGTTGAGACGTTTCAATCCATGGGTGGAGCACTACTCGCGACAGGTCTCGGCAAATATCTCCACACCCCCTATTCATATCTTTCCATGACCAAACGATCGATCTATGTCGACCAACACGTTCACGAAGGGCAGGAGGGTAAGCGGCTCGCCATTGTCCCTGGGAAATCAAAATATAATTTTGTGTATCCGTTTGAGAAAACACGTGACTGGTACCTGATGAGCCAATCCGCACGACAAGGCATGATGGACGAGCATATCGAGGTTGGTCATAAATTTCCATCGGTACGACTGAATACGACCTACTCCTTTGGTGTTGACGATCAAGAATTCATGCTCGCATTTGAAACGGATAAACCTGAAGATTTTCTCGATCTCGTCCATGCGCTCCGAGGGGTTGAGGCCAGCCGTTTCACACGCCGAGATGTTCCTATTTTTACCTGCATTGCACTCAGCCCAAAGGAGATGCTAGATACCCTTGGGGGATGACACAATCCCAACTCTAGCTCAATGACGGCTTATCTCGTGCGCATGTTGTCGCCCTCTCAATACTGGGTCACGCCAGTACTCATCGTACTCCTTACAATCGTTCCCTTGGTCGCGTTCGCAAAAGACAACACGGTTTCCGCCTACGAGTTCGTTCAGGAATGGATTAAGACGTATGGAATTAACCACGAGCGTGCAGCCGAAATGATGACCATACATCACCGCGGGGGCATGTCCAAAGCCGAATGGGTTACAACATACGCATCGTACATAGAACACGTGAAGTATAAGCATCTTGGCGGCCAACTCATCAGCGTCCAAGAAGAAGAACACAAGGCCAAAGTTATTCTGAAGAGTTCCGTGGACTCTATTCGAGGTCCTATTGTTCAGTACGAGATTTACGATTTACTGAAAATTGATGGAGACTGGCTGATTGATTTTATTGATATCAAGGATGAGAATTTTGGTGCCGCCATCGGACCAGAAACAACTGAGAAGTTAAATTCTAAAAGCAATAATCCAGCACCAAAGCACGTGCCATCGCAATAACTCGTTTGTAGCGTCCACTCGCTCTCACATTTGTTTTTACAGTCTTTCAACGCAATACCCGATAATTAATTTCATCTCGAGATAACATCGGTGCGGATAGGAGCAGGAGCACGAAAGGGGTTATCGATCCCCTTGCCAAAAAAGTTAAAGATTCGACCCACCTTAGGACGAGTGAGGGAAGCGTTGTTTGATATCCTCAGCACTAAGATTGATGGATCAACATTTCTCGACCTGTATGCCGGCACCGGAAGCATCGGACTTGAAGCCCATAGCCGTGGAGCCTCAACGGTAATATTCGTCGAACAAAACCGAAAGACATCGGCACTCCTGAAACGAAATGTGGAACGATACTGTGAATCAATGCCGCCAACACAACGATCAGCTATCCACCTCTATACACTCGATGTCAAGGCCTATCTCACCAGAACCCGCCACTATACAAAACCAGCCGACATCATTTTTGCTGATCCTCCCTACGACACCTCAGTCTTACATATACTCATGGCCCACATCACAAGGGGTGACTGGCTTCAACCCAACGGGCTCCTTGTGCTCGAGCATCATTCCAAACACCTCATGGAGGACACATGTGGGATATTTTCAAAAACCTCAACCTATAGGTATGGCGATTCGGCCTTGTCTATTTACGAATCCTCATCCATACCATCAACGGTCTCATCCTGAAGAGGAACTGTGAAGACGCTTGTTTTTCCAGGAACATTTGATCCCATCACAAATGGGCATATCGACATCATCATGCGAAGCCTCCGCCTCTGTGATCACCTTTATGTCGCCATCGCCAAAAGTTCACGCAAACAGCCTATATTCCCGATTGAAGAACGCATTGAATTAGCTTGTCTAGCCACAAAGAAGTTGACAAATATCACCATCGAAGCATTTGACGGATTGGTGGTTTCCTATGTGGAACAGAAGGAAGCACACGCAGTCATCCGCGGCCTTCGCGCATCCTCTGACTTTGAATATGAACTCCAAATGGCTATGATTAACCGCAAAATTCATCCCGACATCGAAACACTATTTCTCATTCCCAACGAGGAATATTCCTACCTCACATCCAGTTCGATTAAGGAATTGGCAACTTTCGGCGCCGATGTGAAGCGATTCGTTCCCTCTGACGTTGCCGATCGTTTGTTAGAGCGCTACAAGAAGACGCCATCATGAAACTTGCTAATCAGCTACAGGGAATTGCCCCATCCGCCACATTAGGAATTACTTCCTATGCCAATGAAATGCGGGCATCAGGGATCGATATCGTTGATCTTGCCGCAGGAGAACCTGATTTCGAAAGCCCATATCAAGCTAAACACGATGCCATCCAAGCGATTGAGGAAGGTTTTACCAAATATACCAACACATCCGGCATTATCCCGCTCAAAGCAACTATCGCCGAAAAGCTCATCTATGAAAATAATCTGAAATACGTCAACGACGAAATTATCGTGTCGTGCGGTGCCAAACACTCTCTCTTCAATCTCATGCAGGTATTGTTGAACCCCGGGGATGAGGTTCTAATCCCGTCACCTTACTGGCTCACCTATCCAGATCAAGTCCGCCTTCACGGTGGAGTTCCAGTGTTCATCCCGACAAACGAGCAGACAGGGTTTAAAATGACGGCGACGCAGCTCACACAGTTTATTACGCCTCGAACTAAAGCACTCATAATCAACAGCCCTTCCAATCCGACCGGAGCAGTCTATGATCAGACAACGCTGGAGGCGATTGCCGATTTTGCAATCACCCACGATCTTCTTGTGATCTCTGACGAGATCTACGAACACTTCCTATACGATGGCCGCACACATTGCAGCATTGCCTCACTTGGACCAAAAATCAAAGCACGAACAATTGTAATCAACGGCATTTCCAAGACATTTGCCATGACCGGATGGCGAATCGGATATGCCGCGGGACCCAAACCAATTATTTCAGCGATGGTGACCATCCAAAGCCAGAGCACGTCCAATCCAAGTTCGATCGCACAAAAGGCGGCCATTGGAGCCTTGCGTGAAGGTCGTGATTTCTACACCAGAATGGTCAAAGAATTTTCGGAGCGACGTGCCATGGGACATGCACAATTGACGGCCATCCCTAGAGTGAGCTGTCTCGAGCCAGAGGGTGCCTTTTACCTCTTTCCGAACATTTCAGAACTCATTGGTACCCGTTTGGCCAACAAATCCATGACATCAGCATCCCAAATCGCAACATACTTACTCCACGAAGCGCACGTGGCTATCGTTCCAGGCAATCCGTTTGGGTCCCCATCTCATCTTCGCGTTTCGTATGCGACAAGTCGCGAGAAGGTCAAAGGTGGACTCGAACGAGTCCACCTCGCACTACAAAAACTTCAAACAGTAGCGTCATGAGACGCGACCACATCCATTACTGTCTCAACCCAGATGGATTCAATGGTATCGCATAATGACAATACAAGAGGACCGTAGACAGAAACGTTCCTGAGACATACGTAATGGTTCGCGCACTAGAAAAACGACAGTCTAGGAAAAAGAAGAAGATGTATGAATAGTGACTCTACATCTATCACTTAGGAGATGTTTAATGCCTTTATATGAATATTCATGCAATAAGTGCGGGTATCGCTTTGAACTAATTCAAAAGTTCTCGGACCAACCAATCACAAAATGCGAGCAATGTTCTGGAAAAGTAACCAAACTAATCTCAGCCCCAGGGCTATCATTTAAGGGTACAGGCTGGTATATCACCGACTACTCGTCAAAATCGAAACCCCCAGATTCAAAAGAACAAGCTGAAAAACCCAGTGAGAATACTGCACCGAGTGATACGTCAAAAGAAGGTACGTCTCCTGACAAAGAAAAAACCCCAGACTCCTCACCCTCTGCAGACCATGCTACAACATCCACATCATCGCCTGAGAGCAACAAAGCAAACAACACAACACCGCCTACAGCATCTTCACCGAAAGCAATAAAAGGAAAAAACGGCAGGGATAAATCAGAGAAGTGAAAGATGTAAAACAGCAGAAACTCGTTCAGTTGAACGCTTCCGGGTAATCTGGAGGCTCATCATCTTCCATGATGTTATCCGCAATGTTACCCCCAGGACCTGAGTACGCAGAAAGGTCATCCTCGCCCTCTTCTACTTGTGACGTAAGACCTTGTTCCAACTCTTCGTCTGTTACCTCGCGGACGTCACGAATCAGGACATCAAATGTAAGCGTATGGCCTGCGTACGGGTGGTTGAAATCCACGGTGAGCGTTTCATCTTCGACTTCTTTAATCGTGACCAGACGGTAGGTTCCAGTCGGATCCTTCACTTGGAGTGCCATGTTCACTTCAGGAGTCAGCTCTGGGGGAAGACCCGCTCGTGGCACTTTGCGAACCTCTGACGCCTCATAAACTCCATACCCTTCCGTTGGATCAATCTTGAACGATCTCCGGTCACCCTTCGTCAATCCGGCAATTGCCTTATACAAACCTGGGACAACTGTCTGGTCCCCGTAAATAAATTGAACAGGACTCTTCCCATAGGTAGACTCCCCAACTTCACCAGAATCCAAGAGGACAGCATAATCCATTGCGACAACTGTTTTTGGTCCAACTTTCATTACAGTGTGAACGGTAGCATACTTGAATTTCCCCTGTCAAAACGGCAATATTTCGGTTACTATGCCTTACGTTATTGGACAGGCTGAAGTATTCATCGGTGGAGTTAGTCTTCTTATCGTTGGGCTTCTCATGCTTCGATTTTACATCGTAAAAAAAATTAAACGCCAAGCCAAGGAGAGCAAACCTCCCACTCAACACTCATGACCATTGCAGCATCAATGATTCGAAAAGATGGTCGCGCATGTTCCGCCCATCGCCCAGTGACAATTACTCGAAATTTCATCAAGCCAGCAGAAGGGTCTGTCTTGATTGAAATGGGCGAAACGAAAGTCATCTGTACAGCCTCCCTAGAAGAGAAAGTGCCGCCTTTCTTAAGAGACAAAGGGACTGGATGGATCACCGCAGAATACTCAATGCTTCCACGCTCTACACACCAACGGAGCCCACGAGAATCATCTCGCGGAAAGATCGGCGGACGGACACATGAAATCCAGCGTCTCATTGGCCGGTCACTGCGTTCGGTTGCCGACCTTGAGGCACTTGGAGAACGGACGGTTTGGATCGACTGTGATGTCATCCAGGCTGATGGTGGAACACGAACCGCATCAATCACGGGAAGTTTTCTCGCACTTCACGATGCTATCATGTTCGCAAAAAATAAGAGCCTCATCAAGAAACAAGTACTGACCGATTACCTCGCCGCAATCAGCGTAGGAAAAGTGGGCAATATGCTTATGACGGATCTCTGTTATGAAGAGGATTCAATGGCACAAGTAGATATGAACCTGGTGATGACCGGTGAAGGCCGGTTTGTTGAGATCCAAGGTACAGCAGAGCACATGACCTTTACATCAGAGGAATTGTCAGAGTTTTTAGACTTGGGCCGAAAAGCCATTGAAAATCTTGTCACTATCCAAAAAAACTTGATCGGAAGCTTATAACTAAAAATGGCGGGGCGTGGCGCAGTTCGGTAGCGCGCCAGCTTTGGGAGCTGGATGTCGGAGGTTCAAATCCTCTCGCCCCGACCACTTCACCATGCCGGAACCCGCACAATAATATTGTCAATAAGCCGCGTCTTTCCAACATAGGCGGCAATTGTCAGGACCACACTCCCCTCGAGTTGCCTCACGGCCACTAACGTCTGTGGGTGCATAATCCCAACATAATCGACTTTTATTGACGGTTCGGCATTCAACCTCGTTTCAATGTTGCGACGGAGCCTGTATCCAGACCGCTCTCCTGCGCGAATACGCCTCGCACCTTCCTCTAACACACGATATATCACAGCCGCTGTCCTTCGTTCGTTGGGCTTAAGAAGTGAGTTTCTGGAACTCATCGCGAGACCATCTGATTCCCGCACCGTTGGCCGCATCACCATTTTAATCGGCATGTTCAGATCAGCCAGCATCTGTTTTATCACAATCGCCTGCTGATAATCCTTTTGGCCAAAATACACCTGATCAGGTACAACGATATGACAGAGTTTTGTGATCACCGTTGTTACGCCTTCAAAATGCGTCGGACGTGACTGTCCCTCATACCCTTGAGTGATCTTGCGCACCATGACTATCGTTTGGAACCTATCGGGATACATTGCGTTTTCATTTGGCACAAACAAACCATCTACTCCAGCCTTCTCACAGAAACGTCGGTCTTGGGTAAAGGTTCTAGGATAACGGTGGAAATCCTCGCGAGGTCCAAACTGCAGTGGATTTACAAACAGACTCACCACGACGATTTGGTTGGTGCGACGAGCGGCCTCAATGAGCGCACAATGCCCGCCGTGAAAGGCACCCATCGTCGGGACGAACCCAATAGAGTTGCCTGTTTTCCGCCAATGCGTCACGGATTTTTGCATTGCTGAAATGGTCTTGATGACCTTCATCGATTACTTACTACTCGGCTGTACTATCGTTGAGCTTTCGTACGATCGGAAAGTTTCCAAGACGATCCAGTAATTCCCGTACGGTGAGGTGCAATAGGGGATGCAGCACATCTGGTGCGATCTCTGCGAGTGGGACAAGAACAAACCTCCGTGTCTCAATCCGAGGATGCGGCACGATAAGGTCCGACGTATTCACTATCGCTGTTCCATAGAAGAGCAGATCAAGATCAACGGTTCGCGGTGCGTTCTTTTCAGATCGCACACGTCCAAGATCACATTCGATTCGCGCACACAAAGAAAAGAGGGATCGAACGGTCAATTCTGTTTCAATACTGACCGCACAATTCAGAAACCACCCTTGGGTGGGAGCATCTACCGGTTCTGTCTCATACAATACAGAGTGGGTGAGGTGAGAAATATCAGGATGGCTGGTCAGACACGTGATGGCTTTCATACACCACGCTTGCCGATCGCCTACGTTCGAGCCAATACCAAGATAAGCTTGCACACCTAAATGCCAATGGTTTTTATCCGGTCCACCGCCTCGGCAAGTCGTTCTTTTGGTGCACACAGGGTCATACGAAGATAGCCTTCTCCCGCATTTCCAAAACCATTTCCTGGCGTTGCAACGATGCCAGCTTTCTCAATCAGATGACTTGCAAGGCTTGCAGAGGTAAACGACGACGGCACATCCATCCAGACGTAGAAGGTTGCATCGGTTGGATAAACATCAATACCAATGGATTTCAGTCCTGGAACCAACACATTTCGACGCTCTTGGTAGATTGCTCTCGCGTCCGCAACAATCTGGTCGTCGGCCTCCAAGGCGGTGATCCCAGCCTCTTGGACTGCCTGGAAGACGCCAGAATCTATATTCGTCTTAACCTTCCCTAACCCAGCAATGACAGACTCATTTCCTACTACCGACCCAATGCGCCATCCGGTCATATTGAATGTTTTTGACAACGAGTGAAACTCAACACCAACCTCCCGAGCCCCATCAACCTCCATGAAGCTGATCGGGCGACGATCATCAAAATAGATCTCGGAATAGGCATTGTCATGACACACGATGATATTATGCCGAGACGCAAACTCAACCACGCGCGCAAAAAACTCTCGTGTAGCGACTGCGGTTGTTGGATTGTTTGGATAGTTTAAAAACATCAGCTTTGCCCGCGTACACACATCAGCCGGAATCGCCTCAAGGTCTGGAAAGAATCCATTTGGCCGTTTCAGTGGCATGGTATACACGACACCTCCTGCAAATGTCGTGGCAACGGAATACACCGGATACCCTGGATCGGGAACGAGCACAAGGTCTCCTGGATTAATAAATGCGAGAGGGACATGTCCTATGCCTTCCTTCGAACCGATCAACGTAAGAGATTCACGCCTTGGATCGATCGAAACAGAAAATCTTCGCTTATACCACTTTGCGACCGCTTCACGAAAAGACAGCATGCCAATATAGGACGGATATTGGTGGTTCTTCGAATCTCGTGCCGCAGACGAAAGACGCTCAATGATTAACCCTGGAGTTGGAAGATCAGGATCGCCAACACCAAGATCGATAATATCCATCCCTTTAGCTTGTACTGCCTGCTTGGCAGCATCGATGGCCGCAAAGAGATAGGGGGGAAGATTTTTGATTCGATCGCTCCATTCAACATTCATACGTTGATTAATCTTTCTTTAGCCCGAGGACATCTTGCATGTCGTACAGTCCTGGTGGCTGAGCTGATACCCAGCGAGCTGCTTGTATGGCTCCGTAAGCAAAGGGTTCACGACTTTGAGCGCGATGCGTAATCTCAATCCGCTCACCTACTCCTCCAAAATAGACGGTATGATCTCCAACAATATCTCCAGCACGAATGGATTGCATTCCAATTTCACCAGGTTTTCGCTCCCCTTGGCGACCATATATCCCCATCATGTCGAAATCCTTCCCTTGTGCCCTTGCAATCTCCTTTGCCATGCCAAGCGCAGTCCCACTTGGCGCATCTTGTTTAAATCGATGATGGGCTTCGACAACTTCGACGTCGTAATCTTTTTGAAGGACTACAGCCATATCCGCAAGCACATTCAACAAGACGTTGATGCCAATACTCATATTAGGTGCCAGAACACAGGGAAAAGTCCGAACAAGTTGTTGCAATGCATCGGCCTGAATTGATGAAATTCCTGTCGTTCCAATCACTAACGGAGTGGAATGCTTGGCACAGATTTTCGCATTTTCCATCGTTCCCGAAGGCAATGAAAAGTCAATCACGGCATCGGCCTGATCGACCACTTTCTCAAGCACATCGCTCACCTCAACGCCAACAACCCCATATCCAGCAAAAGTCCCAGCATCCAATCCGACGGCAGGATGACCTGAAATTTCAACGGCGCCGGCAAGTTCACAATCCTCCGCCCGTTGGATTAATCCGATAATACACTGGCCCATCCGGCCGGCTGCTCCAGACATGATTAGCCGCATCAGAGTAATCCGTATGTTGTCATGACTTGCCTAAGGCGTTGCTGGTTTTCATCAGACATCCGGCAAAGAGGAAGACGCACTTCGGCTGACATTTTCCCCATAAAAGCAAGCGCTTGTTTGACAGGAATGGGATTAGTTTCGAGAAAGAGGGCTGACACGAGCGGATCCATTTTCAAATGCCCCTGCCTCGCCTGGTCGATATTCCCAACGTTAAACGCATCAATCATAGTGGAGACCTCTTTGGGGATGATATTTGCAGATACGGTAATCACGCCGGTCCCTCCAACAGCCAAAATCGGAAGAGTCAACGCATCATCACCTGAGAGCACAGGCATGCGGTCCCCACATCGTCTCACTACATCACTGATTTGTTGCAGCGAACCTGATCCTTCCTTGATCGCGACAACGTTGGAAACTGCGCACAATCGTTCGACGGTCTCAGGCAACATATTCACGGCTGTCCGCCCAGGAATGTTGTACAGAATCAGGGGCAAATCTACGGATTCGGCGACCCGCTTATAATGGAGAAAGAGGCCTTCTTGAGTTGGTTTGTTGTAATAGGGAGTAATGAGAAGTGCTGCATCGGCGCCAACCTGTTTGGCATGACGGGTCAGATCAATGGCCTCATCAGTACTATTCGACCCCGTACCCGCAATCACAGGGATTCGACCACCAACCGCCTTGACCGCTACCTCGACCACACGCCGATGTTCCTCGTGACTCATGGTCGCTGATTCTCCGGTTGTCCCACAGGGAACAATACCAACGGTGCCGTTGCTGAGCTGAAAATCGATCAGATGCTCGAGCGCAGTGGCCTCAAACACGCCCTCTTTAAAAGGCGTGACGATCGCCACCATTGATCCGCGATATAGCGTCTGAGGGGTTCCCATGAGCAGGTTTTCCGTTCCCGTCAATTAATCCAAGGCATCCGGCCTGATGTGGCCGTCATAGATCACGCGAGCATCACCTTCCAGAAATACCTCTCGATACATACCATCTTCAACCATAAATGACACGCTCAGTGGCCGACCGCTAGCTGGTATAACGGTTACCGGAGAGGTCACGGCACCAAGTTTATTCGCAATTACCACTGCGGCAATCGAACCCGTTCCACACGCCAAGGTCTCCCCTTCGACACCCCGTTCGTAGGTTCGAATCCTAATGCGATGAGTGTTCAGCACGTTAATGAAACACACATTGGTCCCCAATGGGTGGAACAGGCGGTGATTGCGCGTCGTGCTCCCTAATCCATTTACATCTGCGTTAATGAGATCGTCAACCACATACACACAGTGTGGCACCCCAGTATCAACGAAATGTGCGGTTTGTTTTCGGCCATCGATTGGAATTTTCATATCCAATTGAAGACTTTTCGGATTAGGCATACGAACTTTTACTCTCTCGCCACGAGAACTAATCACCTCGGCTGTAATCAGACCAACGCGGGTCTCAAACACCATATGCCGCCGTGCGATTTTCTTGACATGGGCAAAACGCGCAGCACAGCGTGCCCCATTTCCACAAAACCCAGCTCGGCTTCCATCGGCGTTGAAGAATCTCCACTTAAAATCAGCCCGCGATGAAGATTCAATTACAATCAATCCATCAGCTCCAACTGACCATCGACGGCGACAGAGCTGAACCGCGAGTCGTTTCAATCGCGTCGCCGCAATGGACGCACGTCGGTTATCAATAAGGATAAAATCGTTTCCACTCCCCGCTAGCTTCATGAAAGGAATCATATCGGTATCACATACAATGGACTATTGGAGAAAATCAGGAATCACTTCTCCCCTCACTAGATCCGCGTAGCTTTCACGCTCGCGAATCACACAAATATCCCGGTCTCGAACCATCACTTCCGGAACGCGAGGGCGCGTATTATAATTCGACGCCATTGTAAACCCGTAGGCACCAGCGCTCATTACGGCGAGCAACTCTCCGGATTTGACCTCAGGAAGCTCACGATCTTTGGCAAGAAAGTCACCAGATTCGCAGATTGGTCCAACAACATCAACTATCATCGAATCTCGCTTCTCCTGTCGGACAGGCACAATCTCATGATACGCCTCATATAAACTCGGACGAAGAAGATCATTCATCGCCGCATCGACAATAACAAAGTGTTTCCCGTCCCCGTTTTTGGTGTACAGCACCTTGGTCACGAGAATTCCAGCATTTCCGACAATGACCCGTCCTGGTTCAAGAATCAAGCGTACTTTCAGATCCCGCAGAAGCGGCATCAGTGCTTCAGCTAAATCATTTGGATGCGGCGGGGTTTCATCCGCATACGAGATGCCGAGACCACCACCAATGTTGATGTAGCTCAGGTTGATCCCCCGTTTCTGCAGGTTCTCCATTAGCCTTAAGATTCGTTTCACCGCGTCAAGAAATGGACTCACCTTGGTCAGTTGCGACCCGATATGCATATGCACTCCAACCACATCAATCGCGGAAAGATGCGTTGCAGCCTCAAAGCTATCGAGAGCAAATTGAGAATCGATACCGAACTTACTCTTCTTCAATCCTGTGGCAATATACGGGTGAGTCATGGGGTCGACGTCAGGATTCACACGCAAAGCGACAGAAGCTCTCTTGCCCATCCGTACCGCGACAGTGTTGATCGCACGAAGTTCTTCCCCCGATTCGACATTGAACATGCGAATTCCAATCTCAAGCGCATACTCGATCTCTCCCGCATTCTTCCCAACTCCCGCAAAGACGATCTTGTTCGGATCAATGCCTGCTTGGATTGCACGGTAAAGTTCTCCGCCAGACACGATATCCGCACCAAACCCATGATTCGCAACCAGCTTCAGCACCGCAAGATTTGAATTCGATTTCACAGCAAATGCAGTCAGATGAGGAATATCAGCAAACGCAGAATCAAAGACCTGCAAGTGGCGGCAGAGAGTCGCGTAGCTATACAGATAGAATGGAGTCCCTACCTTGGCCGAAACGGTGTCGATAGCAACACCTTCACAGAAAAACTCCCCATCGACAAATTGAAAATCATGCATGATAAATATGCCTAGGAACGATCAAGTTTTGCATCCACCATCTCAACACACGAACACAACTAGTAGCCAGTTGACTCTTGTCCTTCCTCGTCCTCAATCAACGTTGAACTTGTGTCAAGAAGAAGATCTTCCGGTGCGACCGGAGGCCCTTTGACTCCGCAAGCCCAAGATACCACCAATAGCACACTGGAAACCAAAACCAGACGCCAGTCTCTTATCTCACCAATTAGCTTCACGCTGCAACGCCTTCGTAAGGGAAGCAAGTCTTGCTTCAACCCGTTTCCGCGCAGTACCACCGATTGCCGACCGACGCTTGAGCGACCCTTCAACCGTCAGCACCTCAAGTGCGCCTTTATCAAACTGAATTGTAAATGCTCGAAGTTCTTTCAAGGTAAAGTCGGTAAACTTCCGATTATTCTCCGCACAAAACCGCACCATTCGACCAACGATATGATGGGCCTCCCGAAACGGCACACCTCGCGTCACAAGATAATCGGCGAGATCAGTTGAAAAAAGCCATTCATCCTGAACTGCCGCGGCCAATACCCCACGATTGACAGTAATGCTCTGAAAAAGTTTTGGATACAGGCTCACACACGCACTAGCTGTCTCCATTGCGTCAAACAGGGGCACTTTATCTTCCTGCAAATCTCGATTATAGCTGAGGGGAAGACCTTTCATGACGGTCAGTAAACCAATGAGATGACCATACACTCGACCGGTTTTTCCACGCACAAGCTCTGGCACATCTGGATTTTTCTTTTGTGGCATCATGCTGCTTCCAGTACACACCGCATCATCAAGTTCGATAAACTGAAATTCGTTGGACGACCACAAAACCAACTCTTCGCTAAGACGTGAAAGGTGCATCATTAAGATGGACAAAATTCCGAGGGTTTCCAAAATAAAATCTCGATCCGATACCGCGTCGAGACTGTTCTCCGTTACCGCACGAAACCCGAGCATGCGTGCGGTGTACTTCCGGTCAAGAGGAAAATTCGGCCCCGCAAGCGCCCCCGATCCAAGCGGCATCACATTGATGCGCTTCAGCGCGTCACGTAAGCGCTGTTTATCACGTCCCAACATCTCGACGTACGCCAGCAGGTGATGCGCAAATAATATCGGCTGTGCACGCTGAAGATGCGTATATCCCGGCATCACCACATCCCGATGGCGTCCCGCACAGTCGACCAGTACTTGCTGAAATCGAATAACCCCTTTCACTAAATCATTGACACGATCTTTGACATACATGCGGACATCCACGGCGACTTGATCATTGCGACTTCTGCCGGTATGTAATTTTCCACCAACCTTGCCCAACAAAGCAGTTAATCGACGTTCGATGGCCATATGAATATCTTCATCTTCATTTGTGAACACAAACGTCTCATCGTCAATTTCTCGCTCAATCTGCTTCAACCCTCTCACAATTCGAGATGATTCCCGAGGTGTTAGAAGTCCAGCTTTTGCGAGCGTCTGACTGTGAGCAATGCTCCCACGTATATCATAGCGGTAGAGGCGTCGGTCGATAGGCAGTGAGCTACTGAACCGTTCGACCTCCAAATCAAGCGGCACGCGAAACCGACCCGCCCAGAGTTTTTCTGTCGGATCTTTCTTGGCGGTCATGATGGCCCACGTCGCCGGGATGCTTGGATGGCCAGTCGAAGTCCATTCAGCCGAATGAATCCCTCTGCATCTTGTTGCTTATACACACTGTCCTCTTCAAAAGTCGCCAGATCTTCGCGATACAACGAATCATCCGATCGTCGTCCAACAACGGCACATGTCCCTTTGTATAATTTCACCCTGACCGTCCCGGTGACATGCCGTTGTGCCTCATCAATCGCACGCTGAAGCATTTCACGTTCTGGAGAAAACCAATACCCTTCATAAACGATTTTGGCATATTGAGGAATCAGTGCATCGCGCAGATGTACAACCTCTCGATCCATCGTGATCGATTCAATGCCTCGATGCGCCACGTGCAGAATGGTTCCACCTGGCGTCTCATATATCCCCCTTGATTTCATCCCCACATAGCGGTTTTCGACAAGATCAAGTCGTCCGATCCCGTACATCCCTCCAACAGTATTCAAGTACGCCAGAAGGTCAACAGGTGACAGTTGTTGGTCATCAACTGCAACAGGATTACCTGCGTTATATTGGATTTCAAGGTATCGAGGGATGTCTGGACTTGACTCAGGCGCGCTCGTGACTTGATAGACATCTGCAGGTGCCTCCTTCCATGGATCCTCGAGAATGCCTCCTTCTGAACTGACATGAAACAGATTCTGATCCACACTATAAGGTTTTGCCGGAGACGCAGAGACTGGAATGCCATGCTGTTTCGCATATGAGAGCAAGTCATTGCGTGACCGAAATGGCCATGTCCGCCAAGGCGCAATAATGGCAATGTCAGGATCCAACGCTCGCGCAGCAAGTTCAAATCTCACTTGATCATTTCCTTTACCCGTCGCTCCATGCGCGATAGCCTCAGCCCCTTCCTTCCGTGCGATCTCCACCTGCCGCTTCGCAATCAGTGGCCGCGCAATCGCTGTTCCCAGCAGATAGCACCCCTCATAAACCGCATTGGCACGAAGCATCGGAAACACGAACTCAGAGACAAAGACATCACGTAAGTCCTCTATCCAGACGCTACATGCGCCAACAGCTCTCGCTTTCTCACGCACAACCGAAAAATCTTCGCCTTGGCCAAGATCAGCACAAAACGCGACCACCGCATACCCCGATTCTTCAATGAGCCATTTCAGAATGACCGACGTATCGAGGCCACCCGAATATGCAAGGACAACTTTTCTTTTCTCAGCGCTCATCGTCGTCATCAGCTGCCAAGCAGTCGTACAAGAATTGCTTTCTGAACATGCAACCGGTTTTCGGCTTGATCAAGAACAATTGATTGTGGCCCGTCGACAACATCAGATGTGATCTCTTCGCCCCGGTGTGCAGGCAAACAATGCATCACAAGCGTTTGGGGTTTTGCCGCAGCGACAAGCGCCGCATTCACCTGATATCCTGAAAATACAGCTGTTCGAGTACCCTGCTCTCCCTCATATCCCATACTTGTCCAGACATCAGTATAGATGAAGTCCGCATTTTTTACTGCAATTATTGGGTCAGTCACACATTCAACAGTACCTGCATGCGACCCCATACAAGCCGCCTCCACAATCACCTGATTCGGCTCATATCCTGACGGGCACGCAAGCGATAAGGTCATACCCATACGCACAGCAGCTTCAATCAAAGAGTGTGCCACATTGTTCCCATCGCCAATATACGCAATTTTCACCCCTTGTAGCTGGCCAACACGCTCTTGTATCGTCAGAAGATCTGCGAGAACCTGACAGGGGTGGTGAAGATCTGTCAGACCATTAATGACTGGAATTGTCGCGTGTAACGCCCACTCTTCAAGAATATCTTGTCCAAATGTTCGAATCACAAGACCATCGACATAGCGGGAAAGGACCTTCACCGTATCGGCCACACTTTCCCCACGCGTCATCTGGCTTCCTTCCGATCCAAGCACAAGTGAATGTCCTCCCAACTGCGTCATCGCCACTTCAAAGGAAATACGTGTACGTGTTGACGCCTTTTCAAACACAAGGCCAAGGGTCTTTCCTGCGAGAGGCCGTGATGAGATGTGCTCCACGGGATTTTCTTTCATCGCACTAGCCATACGGAGAAATCCGTCGATTTCAGACACGCTGAGATCTGCAATCTGCATAAGATGTGTTGGCTTCATAAAACCGCCTTAGACATGGTCTTCTGAAACACGGCTGTAAGTACCTCAACTAATTGATCAATGTCATTTCGGCTAATAGTGAGGGGAGGGACAAATCGCAACACACGCCCACTCGTGCAATTAATCAATACCCCTTGCTCACGGCAAGTGTCGACAATGTGGTTTCCCTCAATGTTCAGCGCCAACCCTAGCAATAAGCCTCGGCCACGTACTTCCTGAATACATCCAAACGTTTCCTTCAGTGCATAGAGTTTTTTCACGAAATACTGACCTATCTCTCGACAACGATCAAGCAGGCCATCGTTTTCCAGCAATCTGGACAAGACAGCATGCGCTGTAGAGCAAACCAACGGATTGCCCCCAAGGGTACACCCATGCATCCCAGGACTAAATGCTCGAGCAACCCGATCAACGGCCAAGCAGGCTCCAATAGGAATGCCCCCACCTAACCCTTTTGCCAACGTCATAATATCGGGGAGCACTCCATCATGCTCGTACGCAAAGAGACTCCCCGTTCGTCCCACACCCGTTTGCACTTCGTCAAAAATCAGCAGACTGCCGAAATGGTCACACAACTCTCGGAGCGTCTGAAGAAATTTCTGCTCCGCAACCACAACGCCACCTTCACCTTGAATAGGTTCAACCAAAATTCCCGCTGTGCGCGACGTGACGGCATTTTTTGCGGCAGCAATATCATTAAAGGGAATGTGAACAATGCCAGGAAGCAGTGGGCCAATTCCCATGTGAAATCGTGCTTGACCTGTTGCGGCGATGGTCGCCAATGTACGACCATGAAAACTATTCTCCATAGCAATAATCTCATAGCGTTCGGAACCATGTGTTTGGGTCGCGTACTGCCGCGTCAACTTGATTGCAGTTTCGTTGGCTTCCGCGCCGCTATTACAAAAAAATACCTTGTCGGCAAACGAATATTCGACAAGCACCTGAGCCAACTGAACCTGTGGTTCAGTGTGATACAGATTGGACACGTGAATCAGCGTGGCAGCCTGGGCATTAATCGCTTCCGTTACCTCCTCAGAACAGTGTCCGAGTGCGTCGACGGCAACGCCAGAAACAAAATCAATATACTCACGTCCCTCAGGATCGTAGACACGACACCCGGCTCCTCGCGTAAGCGCGATGGGTTGCCGCGCATAGGTATTCATGAGATAGCGTTCAGTAGCAGCTAGGATCTCTTCGCTTGTCATTACTCTACCCACCCCACTCACACTGCGAGTGCTACCCGTTACGATGACACAGGGCTCACAACCTATCGAATTGAAGAAACGTTAGTTTGGCAGGAAAACCCAACAGGAAGGGTGCTGGTGCCGAAGGGGGGATTTGAACCCCCACGAGGTCGCCCTCGCTAGACCCTGAATCTAGTGCGTCTGCCGTTCCGCCACTTCGGCGTGCTACACGATATCTAACCGCTACTGATACCCTACAATAAGACGTTGGCCCAGCGACAGGTTTCTATCGTTCTTTTCAGTTAACCCGTTCAATTCCCTTAGCTCGTTCACCGTCGTGTTATAACGCCTGGCAAGACTATATAACGTATCACCCTGCTCAAGCTCATAGTAGATCGGTTGTTCCATCGTTCCCAAAAAATCCTCTTCCCCTACAGCGGCCATATCGGGAATTTCGTCACCTGCAATGGCCATATCGGGAATTTCGTCACCTGCAATGGCCATATCGGGAACTTCAAAAGATTCTAGCGGCGGAAATGACTCGATATCATCCATATCAATCGTGAAGTCTTCGATGTCAGGAACAGATGTCGGTTGAAGTTGGAGAAAACCCATTTCTTCTTCCATCCGTGCCTCTTCATCCTGCAAGGCCGCAACCTGAGCGGACAGCCCTCGATTATGATCCTCCAATTCAAGATTTTGCGTTTCCAAATCACGCACCAAAGTCTTGTACCTCCGAACATCTACATTTCGCTTTTTTTCTTCGTCTGCGAGCAGACGCTGCAAGTTTGTTGACCGCTTAACTTGGCTCTCATAGGTTTCGCGGGTCACACATCCTGAAATCAACACGGTCACACCAATGAGGATGACACCCCAAATCAACCCTTTTAGGCTCATTAACTCTTTCACCGCGCCCCTCCTAAAATCAATGTTATGAGAATCTTCGCGAGTTGATATCGAGACCGTAAATTCCTTAGAGCTCAGCCCTGCCTACGGGCCAGTATATTCGATCCACGAAGCCATTTGCAACACAGAGCAAGGAGAATTCGTCAACAATGACAGGAGGTTAGGAGCTACGCACGAATAACATAAGTAGCTGTTGCCGAAAAGAGAGAGGAGTGAAAAGTGTCCACATCGGAAGCATAAGAAACGACGAACGGCGCCGAAACATCCAAAAACACACGATCCACCGTTGAAACCCTAACGTCTGTCCGATTGATCAATCGTCAACGTGCGAAAAGAGGCACGTCAAAAAAGAAAGTAGCGCTGGGCCAAAGCTAGGCGCGAGGCAGGCTCACAGGTGATGTGTTGACCGTCAACAGTCACATGATAGGTTTCCGGATCGACTGCAATGTTGGGAAGCAGATCATTCAGTTTCATATCACGCTTCCCGATATTTCGACAATGCTTTACGGCAATGAGCTCTTTCTGTAACCCCATCGAGTTCAAGCTTCCGCTACTCACCGCGGCTTGCGACACAAAGTGTGCAGACGTAGCTTGGATTGCACGCCCAAACCCACCGAACATTGGGCGGTAGAAGCATGGCTGAGGTGTGGGGATCGACGCATTCGGATCGCCCATCAATGCACCCGCAATAAACCCACCCTTCACGATCACCTCTGGTTTCACGCCAAAAAACGCTGGCTTCCACAGCACGAAATCCGCCATCTTTCCCACTTCAATTGATCCGATCACATCACTCACGCCATGCGCGATTGCAGGATTAATGGTGTATTTGGCCACATAGCGTTTTGCCCGCAGGTTGTCGTTCTCCCCCTGCTCATCCGCCAACCGTCCTCGCTGTTGTTTCATTTTATCCGCTGTCTGCCATGTCCGACAGATAACCTCGCCTACCCGTCCCATCGCTTGAGAATCTGATGCCATAATGCTGAACGCACCCATATCATGCAGCACGTCCTCAGCCGCGATCGTCTCAGCACGAATCCGCGATTCCGCAAAGGCAACATCCTCAGGCACACGATGGTCCAAATGATGACAGACCATGAGCATGTCCAAATGCTCATCCATGGTGTTGACGGTAAACGGCATCGTGGGATTAGTGGAGGACGGCAATATATTCGACTGTCCACACACTTTAATGATATCCGGAGCATGTCCCCCACCCGCGCCTTCAGTGTGATAGGTGTGAATGGTTCTCCCCTTGAATGCCGCGATAGTGTCTTCTACGAATCCCGCCTCATTGAGCGTATCAGTATGAATGGCTACCTGGACGTCATAGCGATCAGCAACGCCTAAACAGCAATCGATAGCTGCTGGTGTCGTTCCCCAATCTTCATGCAGTTTCAAACCCATGGCCCCAGCTTCAACCTGTGCATCAAGGGCCTGCGGAAGGGAGGCATTCCCCTTGCCGAGAAACCCGAAGTTCAAGGGAAAGGCTTCAACCGATTGATACATTTTCTGGATATTCCATGGGCCGGGAGTACAGGTTGTTGCATTGGTTCCAGTTGCCGGCCCGGTTCCACCACCAATCATTGTGGTGACGCCAGAATAAAAGGCCTCATTGATCTGCTGTGGCGAAATAAAATGAATGTGACTATCAATACCCCCAGCAGTCACAATCATGCCTTCGCCCGCAAGAATTTCAGTGCCGGCTCCAATGATCATCCCTGCGGTTACTCCATCCATGGTGTCGGGATTCCCAGCCTTGCCGATGCCGGAGATTTTTCCATTCTTGATCGCAATATCAGCTTTGACAATACCGCTGTAGTCAAGAATGACTGCATTGGTGACGACCAAATCTGGGGTATCCGTTGCACCAGAGGATTGGCCCATGCCATCTCGAATCACCTTTCCTCCACCAAACTTAGCCTCATCACCATAGACGTTGAAATCCTTTTCAACCTCAATCCACAGTTCGGTATCCGCCAATCGAATACGATCGCCACACGACGGACCGTAGTGATCAACGTATGTTCTGCGTTCGATGTTCAGACTCATGGTGTCATGATAGTCCTTATGTGTTTCCTTCTACCTTAGAACGCGTACCAACGCTGTTTTCTTAACATCGGCATCATCAAGCTTCCCACAGGTAAGATTGTTGATCCCATACACAACCCTAGCGCCGCCGAGTACAGTCAGGATAACGGTTTTCTCTTCACCAGGCTCAAAACGAACCGCGGTACCAGAGAGGATATTAAGCCGCATCCCAAAAGCGCGTTCGCGCTCAAATGACAACGCACGATTGGCCTCGAAGAAGTGACAATGTGAGCCTACTTGAATGGGGCGATCCCCCGTATTGGAGACGACTAATTCGACACACTCCCGCCCCTCGTTTGCCATGATCGATTGATCTGAGTATTGGATTGCTCCCGGTATCATCATAAAGGCTACCGAATGGGATCATGCACAGTCACAAGTTTGGTACCGTCTGGAAATGTCCCCTCCACCTGCACGTCGTGAATCATCTCTGGCACTCCCTCCATCACATCATCACGCATGAGTATGGTTGCACCAAATGTCATGAGTTCAGAAACAGTCTTCCCATCTCGAATTCCTTCAAGAATTTCCGCAGTAATGAGAGCCACGGCCTCAGGGTAATTGAGTTTCAAACCACGTTCTTTCCTTCTACGCGCCACCTCAGCAGCAGTGAATATCATGAGTTTTTCTTGCTCTCGAGGGGATACGTGCATGGCAGGTCAAACCGTCAAATGCTTCTTCACTGTGGCTTCATCCAAGTCTTTGGTCAAACCTTGCGAGACAATGGCGCCCTTTTCCATCACATAGTACAGATCAGCCAAACGCCAAGCAAACTCCAAATATTGTTCGACCAGGAGAATTGACACCGTCCCTTGTTGCTTGAGCCGCATGATCGTCTGTTCAATCTCCTGAATCACCGACGGCTGAATACCTTCTGTCGGTTCATCCAAGAGGAGCAATCGCGGGTCACCCACCAATGCCCTCGCAATCGCCAATTGTTGCTGCTGGCCACCACTCAGGTCACCACCCGCACGTCCAAGCATACTTTGCAATACTGGGAACAGATCGTAAATCTCACGTGGAATTTCGTTTCCTTTTCCACGTGGACGCGCCTGAAGCCCGATCATAAGGTTCTCTTCCACCGTAAGCATTGAAAAGATATCTCGCCCCTGCGGCACATACCCAATTCCACGCTTCGTGCGCTTTTCAGGTACCCAACGATTCACATTGGCACCATCAAAGTTCACTGATCCCTCCGTCGGTCGCAACAACCCTACGATACTTTTCAGTGTTGTGGTCTTTCCCACTCCATTTCGCCCAAGCAGACAGGCAATTTGGCCAGAAGGAACCGTCAAGCTCACATCCCGCAGGATACGGCTTTCTCCATACGATACACTGAGATTATCCAGAACAAGAATAGGTTGTTCACCCACGCCCAAGGTAGATCTCCATAACCTGTTCGTTATTCTGCACTTCATCAACTGGCCCTTCACATAGAAGTCGCCCTTCGTGAAGCACAGACACCTTGTTGGCAATCTGACGAACAAATTGCATATCGTGCTCAATGACCAACACCGATCGCTCTTTGGCAATAGCCTGCAACAGCCTACCCGTCTTCTCCGTTTCGTCCTCCGTCATACCCGCAACCGGTTCATCAATCAGAAGCAACTGCGCCTCTTGAGCCATTACCATTCCAATCTCAAGCCATTGCTTTTCACCATGCGAAAGACTCCCGGCAATCTGATACGGCTTCTCGGCAAGCCCGATCATGTCAAGTATTTCCTCAACACGATCCCCATCTTCAGATGACAACCGCCGAAACAGCATGGCCCAGGCGCTTTTGTTTTGATGCAGAGACAACTCGAGATTCTCTCGAACCGTATGGTGGAGATAAATTGAAGGCGTTTGAAATTTTCGCCCAATCCCAAGTTGCGCAATCTCATGTTCTCGATAGGTGGAGATGTCTGAATCCCGCCCGAAGATAACCCGTCCTTTAGCCGGTTTAACCTTTCCACAGATGACATCAAGTAGGGTGGTCTTGCCCGCCCCGTTGGGCCCAATGACCAAGCGAAGTTCACCATAGTCCATAAAGAAATTCAGCGCATCAAGCGCCTTGAACCCATCAAAACTGACGGTCAGATCCTCAACATAGATAATCGATCCATGCTCCGTCATGGTGCCGCGCGTTCCTTATGCTCCGCCACGGCATCAGCGGAACGACTCTTGAAGATCTTCCCAATCCAATGTTGTGCCTGCTGAATAAGGCCCACAATGCCATTGGGAAACAGCACGACGACAGCCACAAACAACCCACCGAGAAAAAACAGCCATACATCCGGAAAGTTTGTTGTTAGATAACTTCTCGCCCAGTTGACTCCTACAGCACCAATCACCGCACCATAGAGGGCACCACGACCACCAACCGCGACCCACAACACCATTTCGATAGATGTCAGAACACCCATCCGGGCGGGGGTAATGATTCCAACCTGCGGGACATAGAGTGCGCCCGCCAAGCCAGCAAGACCTGCCGATATGACAAAGACCATCAGTTTGAATGCAGCCGGAGAGTAGCCAGAATACCTCAAGCGATTTTCATGATCGCGAATGGCGACGAGCACTTTCCCCAAGCGTGAACGAACGAGCCATCGGCAAAATAGATAGGCGCCAATGAGGGCAATGACGGTCACGATATACAGTCCGCGCGCCGTATTTGGATCGCCAAGCTCAAACCCGAGGAGGGTTTTAAAATCCGTGAGACCATTGGTTCCACCAAGGTTCAGTTCATTGCGGTTAAAAAGAAGCCAAATCGAGAGAGCAAACGCCTGGGTAATAATGGCAAAATAAACCCCGCGAATACGGCTCCGAAATGCAAAGAATCCAAATATCGCTGCCACCAGCATGGGGACAAAAATCACCGCCCCAGATGTAAACAGGAAACTGGAAAAGGGCTTCCAAAACAGGGGAAGCTCGGTGACGCGATTCCAGACCATAAAATCCGGTAAGGCCGAACCGTAGACACTTCGATCACCAATCTGCAACATAAGGTGCATCCCCATGCAGTAGGCTCCCAAACCGAAAAATACCCCATGCCCCAAGCTGAGAATTCCCGTATAGCCCCAAATCAAATCAATGCCTAATGCCAAGATGGCAAACGCCAAATATTTCCCGAGAAGATTGATAGAGAAGTCACTGAAATGAAAAAACGACTCTTCTCCTGGAACCATATTGAGCAGTGGCACAACAACCAGAAGACAGAACGCGACAATGCTAAAGACCGGCCATTCACCTCTCTTGTCCTTCTGCGACACCAGCATGTAAGACGACCTCAGTCCTGTCATGTTGTTTCAAGACCTCGTCCCTTGGCCGGGAAAAACCCTGAGGGACGCCACTGCAAGAACAATATCACCAAGCCAAGAATGAACACTTTCCCGTACACTGCACCAAACAGGGGTTCAAGAAATTTGTTCAAACTTCCAATCCCCAACGCAGCGGCAACCGTCCCACTCAATTTCCCAACACCGCCGGTCACAACGACCATGAAAGAATCAACAATATAGTTTTGTCCAAGATCTGGACCGACATTCCCAACTTGACTGAGCGCCGCCCCGGCCAACCCAGCCAACCCTGCCCCAAAGGCAAAGGTCAATGCGTCAATGTGTCCGGTACGAATCCCCAAGCATGCACTCATCTCTCGATTCTGTGTGACCGCTCGAATCTTGAGACCCGTATTGGTCCGAAAAAGGAACAGATAAGTCGCGATAACGCAAACAATCGTGAGTCCAATAATGAAAAGACGATTGTACGGAATGAACACCCCAACCATGAGCTGAGCTCCCCCGCTCAACCAAGACGGAGAAGAAACATCCACGTTCGCAGCGCCGAATGTTTGCCGAACCGTCTGCTGAAGAATGAGGCCAATGCCCCACGTTACCAGCAACGTCTCCAGCGGACGGTTGTACAAAAATCGAATCACTCCGCGCTCGATCGCCAAACCAAACACACCCGCAACCAAAAATGCGACCGGAAGCGCGGCGATAAAATAATAGTCAAATGCACTTTGTGGAAAATAGGCAAGAAAGATGTGCTGCACGACAAATGTTGAATAGGCCCCAATCATCATAAGTTCGCCGTGGGCCATGTTAATGACACCCATTAAGCCAAAAACGATTGCTAAGCCGAGAGCCATCAGCAAAAGAATAGAGCTCAGACTCAGCCCGCGGAAGAGCGTCTGAGCCGTGCGCGCATAAAATGCCCAGTTGTCGATGCGTTTGACGGCTGCCACCGCTGCAACGCGCACATTCTCATCTGTATCCGGCTCGATCCCATCATCTTCGGACCCCTCGATGATCTGCATCAAAGCCGGTACAGCATCTTCACCCCGCAACTCGCCAAGGCGGATGGCCGCAGCAACGCGCACAGTAGGATCCTCATCTGCGACCTTGATCAGATTGATCGCGGTATCAACCGCCAGTAGTGCCCATTTATTCTGTTCAATCGATAGTCGTTCTTCGAGAAGAGGAATTGCGTCAGGATTGCCCCGTAATCCGAGATCCATCGCAGCCGAACGGCGAACATTGGAACTTGGATCCGTCAAATGAATCCGATTGCGAAGTGAATCAATCTGCTGTTTTACGACTCGACGCAGACGTCGATTGGGTCGCACCACTTCAACGTCATCAAGTGAAACGTAAAAAGCACTCCCATCCTCATGAAGAATGTCTATCATTCCGTACGGTGCAAACAGTGGGATGACATCCTCGCCAGCCTGTGTTGTCTCGGCCCCTCCCATGACTAGCACCCGTTGACCATCTGGTCGAATCCAAATGTGCAAACTGCCAACACGATACTCCTCTAAAAAAAAGAGCACCTTGGGATCACCGGTCTCCCCAAGCGCGACAATTGCCTCCTTTTGTATCGCTAGATCGCCACCGGCGAGAGCGGATATGTGAGGGTGAATCATCGGAGGGGTCGGAAGAGAGGGGTCGGAAAATACTGGGCTCTGTGCAAAAGCGCCCAGAGGAAGAATCGCGATCACCATGGCACACAAGCCAATCAGTTTACTATGTCTCACAACCCGTTCCCTCAGCAGCAAAAGAAAACGCCTGGCTCCGAGTTCTGACTCAGAACCAGGCGTCGCATACAACACCTTACTGATACGCTTATCCTACGCTAGATACGGACTAAGCGTACCTCACGCTTTACTTCTTGTACGTCCCACTGTGGTCAACCCAATCGCAACCCTTGTCAGGACTGGTATATTTGCTCCATGGTTCAGCTCGAACCAACCCGTCGGATTTCCACACGACACGAAACTGTCCATTTTTGAGAATCTCGCCAATGTACACTTCCTTGTACATGTGATGATTGGCCGGATCGGCCTTCTTCTTCCCACCAGGCGCATCAAATACCGTCCCATACACAGCCTTACGCACGGCATCAACATCCGTAGTGCCAGCCTTCTCAACTGCATTCGCCCAGAGATAGACCCCATAATAGGCCGCTTCCATTGGGTCATCCGTCACACGCTTGGAACCTCCAGGAAGACCATGGGTTCTCGCATATTCTTTAAAATTCGCCACCCATTTATTGTTCTCTGGCGTATCAATTGATTGGAAGTAATTCCACGCCGCAAGATGTCCGGCGAGTGCCTTGGCATCCATGCCACGCAGTTCGTCCTCGGCAACACTAAATGCCATAATTGGAGCATCATCGGCAGTNANNCCCTGATTGGTNAANTCCTTATANAANGGAACGTTGCTGTCCCCATTNATCGTNCTCAANANNGCCGCATCACCNCCGCGNGCAAATTTCTTGATNTTNCCAACGATGGTTTGGTANTCCTGNTGATGGAACGGNGTNTATTCTTCGATAATATTCTTCNCNGGNACNCCTNCATGAAGCAAATAGGCGCGGAGAATTTTATTGGCCGTTCTGGGAAAGACATAGTCCGTCCCCAGCAGATAGAACTTCTTGTACCCTCCGCCCTCTTCACTCAGAAGGTATTTGGCTGCCGGAATCAATTGCTGATTCGGCGTGGCCGCCGTATAAAAAACGTTCTTGGAACACTCTTCGCCTTCGTATTGCACTGGATAGAATAACAAACCATTGTTTCGTTCAAACACTGGCAAGACTGACTTACGGCTCACCGACGTCCAACACCCAAACACCGCGTCGACCTTATCCTGCAACAACAGCTGTTTTGCTTTTTCAGCAAACAGATCCCAATCGGATGCCGGATCAACAACCACGGGCTCAATCTCTCGTCCGAGAACGCCTCCCTTGGCATTGATTTCCTCAATCGCCATCATCACCACATCGCGCAGAGACACCTCACTGATGGCCATCGTCCCACTTAACGAATGAAGAATCCCGACCTTGACCGGATCCGCAGCAAAGACCATCTGCGGATTTACGAGGCTGCTCCCCACACTCACCGACAGTGCAAGAGCAACTGCCATGACACTCAGAACGAAACTCCGACCAATACTCGAAGTAGATATACGTGACTGCATTTCCATCCCCTCCCCTTATCTTGACTCGACGTGCCCTGCATGATAGGGTCGCCGTGTTGTGGTAGTTGCAACGTTCCGGCCTTCCTCCGGTGCATCGGAGAGGGCCGGTTTTTTTGTATTTAAATCCCTACAACAGTTACAGAATCTGGAACTGAAGGGCTAACCCAACAGTCCATTGCTTTTCAGTATCAACTGTGTACTCAAACCGATTAATATCTCCGTATGAATACCACGTTGAGATCTTTGCTTTGTGTCCATCAATTACGTAATTAAGACCACCTTCGATCTCTTTCTGCNCGTNAAAGCCTTCGGGGCGGACTTCCGTATAGACGAGATAAGGCTGGAATTGTCCTACCCCGATCTTCTCCGGAAGCATATACAACCCTTTTGCTAAGAACGAATCGCCATCAAAAAGACAGAAGCAATCCCCCGTCGGATTTGTAAGATCTAAGTCAACATCAAAGCGCTTGAATTCTCCCTCGATGGTCACAACACTATTATCAGCGAGCTTCTTTTCAAACAAGAGGTCAGCGCTATAACCGGTAAAGTCCGTCCCACTGTTGACATCGGCAAAACTCTGGTACACGCCATCCTTCTGATGCTGGCCCGCAAGACCAACGGTCAAGATGTCGCCACCCTCTCCGTAATACGTGCTGCTCGTATAGTACCCAGGATTTTTCTCAACATCTAAGAGGTTAAACGCAACCCGTCCCGCCACGAGCGGAGACGATGTTTGATTAAACGGGCCTTCTGCACCCTCAAAGACACCAACGACGTACTGCAATCGCCCGCCACCTGCGGCACCCCATAAATTCACACCATCATCACGGCCATATTTTCCGGCTTCATCTCCACCGCTGTAATCTGACGGATAGAATGGGGTTTTATTGAACGTATAGGTACTGGCAAAGAACGGTCCGGACAACTCTGCCCGGTCCGATGGCACGAGCTGGCGTCCAAGCCATATATTGACATAGTCGTTCAGTTCAATTTTGGCAATCGCGTCAAGAACAAACATATCGAGACTGTTACCAACACTTTGAGCATCATCACCCTTGCTAAAACGAGTGTCCGTGTTGAACTCGAACTTCAGGTATTTATGGATTTGGCCATTCATATATAGACGAAAATTATCCGTCGCAAACCCACCACCGAAGTCGTCTCCTCGCTGATTACCGTTCTCACTACCCGTGTAGCTGTTGCGAAGACCCATCCCAAAGCTCAACCACTGGTCCCCACTCGCCGAAGACCACTTGTTATGTGGGCCTCCACCGCTTGACGGTGTGTTCCCCACAACAGTCGTGGAACCATCACTCCCAAGACTAATCATGTCCGGATACTCCGACGAAAACGCCTGCAACGCTCCCCCGAATACCATGGCCATGACAAGCACAGCACATAACCCGAGAATAATCGGGCTTCGCCACCCGACATACTTGNCTATTGTCTCCATCCATTGCCCCCTTTTGCGATATGACCTAATGTTAATAAATAACGCGTGGATGATAAACGAACTACCCCGTTATTCAAGCAACCCACGACTTCCCCTGTCGCATACTATTCAACGATCCATCATCCATTGTCGAGGATAATCACATCCGGGTACTTCGCCGCACCCGCCCCGATATCATCGAGCATAATCACATCCGGGTACTTCGCCGCACCCGCCCCGATATCATCGAGCATAATCANATCCGGGTACTTCGCCGCACCCGCCCCGATATCATCGAGCATAATCACATCCGGGTACTTCGCCGCACCCATCTGCCCAGACGCCAAATGCGATATCCTATTCTCTTCACTCTCAATTATGTTCACGTACTCAGCCGCAACCACGTGCGCCACCCCGCCGAGCATACAACCCATCACAAAAACAAAAACGCCACCCCACACGAGCAACAGTTGGCTTCGCCCCCAAATATATCCAGCTACTCGCCCCATGCTTATCACCAAAATCCCCCCTCCTCGGACCCTTCGCCGAGGCCCCGACAAAAAACACCATATAATGTAACAGATAGCACAAAAACACAAGTTTGCATGAGACCCACCATCCTGAATGATCTCGTGCTATCCCACTCCGCAGTCATACTGAAGGAGCAAATAGCATACCACCACGCACATCTCAAAGCTTTGATGGCATAGGACGTCACGTTTTGCCAACACCAGCGCAGCAAGTTCGAATAAGCGCAACTGCATTATCCACATCAAGCTACGTTAATAACGAGACAAAGACACCACAATATTGTTGCAAGACATGACAATTTGGTCCATCGTCCAGTGGAGAGTGTTGCCCAGTCTGCCGTCGGTTTTTATGCGTCGATCCTCGGCTCACCCGTCAACAGCCGCGTGAACTACCGCCTCATCGAGAAGTGCCTCTTCTCATCCCGCGCCATCCAAATCGCAATGGGTTGGACTTTGTCGCAAAGTAGCTCACAACATGGCTACGCGACACAAACGTCTATCCAGCTTACATTACGCTGGATGGGCGCCTGCGGGAAAACGGATTTAGCAAGAGCTTCAGTGGTAAATTCTAAGACGCGTGTCTCAACGGAAAATTATTTTGGAATCGAGCCGAAGCGCAAACCGCTGCAAATTGGTGGCGGCAAGGTATATAACGCGAAACAAACGACCACAGCGGACCGAGCAATTGCAAACACCGGCCGAGGGGACCTGGGAATCACAAACAAAAACACACAGCCAGCGTTCACGGCAAATCGAAAAGTCGGGGGAAGCTCAATCCAAGCTAGCCAACGAGAAGGAACAACGGGATTGGCATGCCTGCACAGACTTTACCTAAACAGAGCGCGCCGATCGCATACCCACCCCACCCTGCTCTGACTGCGCTGCGTCTCTCAAATAAACAAATAAAGAGCCACCAAGGCGTTGGCGCCCGGAGCGCACAACAAGACAGTAGGTGAGGTGGACAGGGGCCAGAACGCCCCTGGTGGTCTTTTTCAATATATCTGTCTAGAACGAGAGTCCTGTATACACTCCGATGGTGCTGTAATTATTCACGGTACTGGTCTGGCCAGAAGCAGCGTGATACCGTGCATCCACACCAATGTTCAGTGCCTTCCATACCCTGTATTCCAGCCCTGCCCCAAATTGGACTCCAACATCTAAATAGGTCGTACTGTTGGACGGCGGACTGATCACGTGAAAATCAAGCCCGATAGGGATGACCCATGGACGAAGCCGGCTTCCCTGCATGAATTTAATCTTAGGCGCGATATCAACGGTGAGCATAGAAACCTGAACATCTTTCATGAAAACTTCACCTGTGGCGACAGTTGGAACCGCTTGTGCAACGTTTTTCGCGCCAAAATCCTTATACTCGATGCCAATTTCACCGAGGAGCGAAGCCCCTGGCAGGAAACCCAAGACATCCTTCGACAAGAGGAGCTCAACCCCCGCCCCAATATACGACCCATCATCACTGCCAGTTTGACTTCCGGCTGCCCCAAAAACATCCGTAAATACTTCACCCGCACGATCACTCTCGGCAAACGCGCCACCGGCACGGAAGAAGACCTGATTCTCATCCGCTTGCGCATAACTGCTTGTTAGCAACAGGCTCACCAACAACACTGTTCCTAGCAACACCCTGCTCAAACCACGTACCAACCGCTTACCCTGTTGTTCACTCATCATAAGCCTCCTCTCGTTAATCTCTACCTGATAATAAGGCTAGTCACCACACGTCCACCTTCTAAGACACAGGCTAGCGAGTACGGAGAACCCTATCTGTGAGAAATTTACAGAACGAAAACCACCACTTGCTCAACCTGCAGAGCAATGTGCACATGAGAGTTGCACACATTACTCTGGTTTCAGACGTTTTCGTCCCTCATTAGGAGGGAACACGTTAATAACCCCCATGTCAAACGTGCCAACCGAAGCACACCCGAATCTGTGAGAGAATCGATAGACAGGTCAATGCGTACGTGCAACTGAACAGCGAAAACCGTTACGAACGAGATCAAAGGAGACGGTGTACGAGGAATTCTTCAGTTCCGCCAACGTCGTCGAGACGGAGGCTTCGCCTTGATGGGAAGGTGAATTACGATCGTCATGGCTTGAGTGGGACTGCTTGCGACAGAAACCTTGCCCCCATGATCCTCCACAATCTGACTGGCAATAGGAAAACCCGCCCACGACACATTCTGGGGCCGAAGGGATCCATTCTGCAACCTCGTCTCCTCTCGCTGACACTCTAGGGTGATGAGAAGACCCGTACGATGGGCAGTTGCGGCAAGATGAATGGTCCCACCCGTTTGAATGACTTCTTCTGCACATCGAAACAAACTTATTAACGCACTTTTCATCTTGGCCTTATCACATCGGAACAACGGAAGAGGAGCGTGATATTCAGGGATAATTTGAATATTTTTTGCTGTGAAATCCTCATGCACGAACGCCACCGCTTCCTCAAGCAACGGAATAATCTGGGAAGGCATGCGGCTAAGTTTGAGAGGCTTCCCATACTCCAAAAGCTGAAACAAAACGTCTCCGATCCGTCCCACTTTATGTGCGACGCGTTCAACCGTGGCGCGCAAGCCCGACGGAATGCCCTGCATACGCGTCATATCCATTAGCGCCCCATGCACCACCACAAGGGGAGGACGCACATCACTCGCGAGAATACGACGAAGGTCTTCCACGCTCTGCGCATGTCCGAGCGCAGAGGTGGGAACACTAGGCTGAGGAGAACCGGACACGACAGCAATGTTGCCCGCCTGAGTCAGATACTCTGCAAACTTCCGCACAACAGAGTCCAGTGCTGGAATCTGCTCTCGTGAATACTGATCGGGAAGCTTTGACGCCACACTCAACGTCCCAACCACTCGACGATCAACCCGCAGCGGAAGCACCATCATCGACTTGTATTTCTGCTTGTACAGCACACACTGATCCATAAACCGTCCCTGTGTCGATGCGAGTTTCAAATCAACACGTGGCTTCTTATGCCGAATAACCCACCCAGATGCAGAAGCGTCGATGGGAAACTGCTGTCCGATCTTCAGATCTGACTGCCCTGGGACAAAGGTGTGCGTCACCGTCACACTATTTGTTTCGGGCATATATTCCGACAACCAGACCTGGTCGAACTGCAGAAATTCTTGCAGTGCCTCTCCCACGCCGTCTACCGCAGGGGCCGTCGGCACATCCGCGTGCACACGAGAGCTTTCCACGCCTGTATGGACAGCTGCATCATCGAGAAGCGTGAGAACCTGCTTCGCTAATTCTTTGAGGAGCGTCTTTTCTTTCTTGGCAATATCAGCTCCCGTCTTACGTCCAACCAAAAGCGCAACAGATATTTGAGGCACACTCCGGAACAGCGTGCCGACCATCCATTTATGATTGGGTGCTGCAATGCGAAGTCGAAATGAACTATCGTTCTCCACGACATCCGTGTTTGAATTTGCAGATACGCTCTCAGTGTGAAACGGAATGGACCGGAGTAACGCTTGAATCTCTCGCGGCATAAGACCTTGAGTGGCCTGAGCCACTAGAGGCTCGGTCTCGTGTCCGGATAAGGCGATGAGCCCAATACCCATCGGCGCGGCATCCAACACCTTGGCAAGTTTTTGTTGCAGAGTCGTCGACTTCGCCATGATCAGTTACCCATAGCTAACGTGCCACACCCACCGAACACGCACCTTACCTTAGCCAATCGTTTTCTCAGGTTTCTGCTTGGGTTTGAAATAACGAGATCGCCGATAAATGACTGGCAAAAGACCTAGGACAGCGAAGAGAACCACTCCAATAACAAGCTCGATGCGGAATGTACCCTCAACGATATCCAACATTGATGCCCCGAAAAACACGTACGCAATCGTTGCTGGCAGCATTCCGAGCCACGACACGACAATGTATGTCACAAACCTGACCTTGGTCAAGCCAAAACCATAATTGAGAAGTTCGAATGGAAATAGTGGAATCAATCGTGTAACGGCCAAATATATCCAGCCATGGGCCTCTATTTTCTGATCTAAGTCTTTCAGCCGACCACGAAGATGTCGCGCAACATACGGCCGGGCAAAGTGTCGCGCAATGATGAAGGGGAGAAGTGCGCCAAGGGTTGATCCTAACGAGGCGAACACCGTGCCCCATAACGGTCCAAATAGAAGTCCCGCCGCCATGCTAATCGGAAAGCTGGGGACAAACAACATTGGGGCAAACGTGTAAAGTAGAAGATACGCCACCGGACCGGCTCCTCCATATCCCTCGACCCATACTGAGATCTCGTCGGGTGTTGGAATATGAAACGTGTCGGAAAACTCCATGACCACAAACGCAGCGATCCCAAGGCCAAGCACAAGAATAACCAGTCCAATGGCAATCGTCTGGCGATTAACAGTCAACATGGAATAGAGAGCCGTTCGACGTTTAGGAGCAACAGGAGACTTCCCCGGAGATAAAAGGCGAGTCTCCTGAGGATTGTGTCGACGGCAAAATATCCATCGATTGATGTTCGGGGGGAATCACTGTGAAAAGAGAAGTGTATGGATAAGTTTGAAGCCGTGCCGCGGTGTGTGCTGAGACGGGAACAGACTCACCTCTGTGATAGGCCTTCCCGGCCTCATCCACGACCATTTTCATTGGACCACGATAAATCGCTACAAATCCATTCTCGGAAGGCCCAACGGACATTTCGTATTTATAACCCCGTACGGTTACAGCATTGAACCGGTGTCCTTCGACGTCACGATATACCACCTTCTGAAGTAGCTCTATTCCATAAAAACCTGCCTCTTCGAGTGAGGCGATAAATTCTTCTTCGGTCAACGCACCCGCAATACATTCTCCCCACAGTTGATTGTTCACTTTGATGGTGGGAGGCACCAAGCACTCGGAGACGATATCAGAAATCACCGTCCGACCACCATTCTTGAGAATTCTCCAAATTTCCGAAAACACGGCTTTTTTGTCAGGAGAGAGGTTGATGACGCAATTGGAGGTGACAAGATCTGCCGTTTTATCCTGAACTGGAATCTCTTCCAAATATCCTTTGCGAAATTCAACATTGTCATAGCCAAGCAATTTAGAAACCTGACATCGATTGCGCTCAGCGACCTGTAGCATATTGTCGGTCATATCGACGCCAATTACACGTCCCGAACAGCTCGTTTTTCGTGCGGCAACAAAACAATCAATGCCAGCACCGGAGCCAAAATCCACGATGGTTTCACTCTCTTCAATCCCTGCGCTTCTCATGGGCGACCCGCACCCATACGAACGTTCGCGGACTTCCTGCGGGATATGCGAGAGTTCCTCTTCGGAATAGCCATCGATGGTACAGCACAATTCCGGTTGAGGAACCTCTGCTGCCTTCCCGTAATAATCCTGAATAATGTCATGAGGCGTCTCTACGTTAAACGCCAGCACACAATTGGAATGCAGCGTGGTGACCGGCGTATCCCAGAAATGACTGCCACAAGTGGCCATTCCCTCCCCCATCACATGAAGCAGGATTGGCCCATCAAACCCAGAGGTTGCATTGAAAGCAGACCGTTTCGATTCCGCGAGGTGGACCATAATGTCCTTGGACAGTTCAACATAGAGCCCGTAGTACGGGTCCTCATCCAACACATGACTCCTACCAAGCCGCTGGTCTGAGAAGAAGTAGCTATGTTCAATATCTCCTCCACCCAAAATAAACCGAAACGGATCGTTCGATACTCCAGCCTTATTCGCCACCGTTGCGGTTCGAATGTCTTTCGCGACGGCGCTTTCCAACCACAACGAACGCAAAGAGGCCGTTCTGGTATCGCCAAGATCAAGCTCAGGATGCCCCGCAAATGACGCCGAAGGGTAGACATGCCCATCATAGCTCAGACAGAGACTATCCCAGCAGGCATTGCTGAGATCGACCTTGACGCCAGGACGTCCATTCACCCTCCCATGAAGGGACTCAAAATTATCTAATGTCACACCATATTCATCGGCATACTGTTTGACCAAGCGCATCGACGCCAGCATTTGCGCATTACTGGGAAACTGCAGATTGGCATGGTCTAAAATTCTTCCGCGACGATGCATCCACATCACGTGAATCGATTGGACACCAAGAGACTTTGCCAAGGCCGGAAGCTTGGGAATATCTGTCAGGTTTGTTCCAGTCAATACGGCAGTCAGTGAGATCTCAATATCCATTCCAACAGCGGCTTGAATGCCTCGCGTGATATTCTCGAACGTCTTTTCTCCACGAATCGGATCATTCACCTCAGATGTCGCGCCATCGAGACTAATCTGAAGCTTCAATCGTGTTCGATCAAGCGCAGCAAGCTGCTTTAAAACTGTGCCACGAAACAAGGTCGCATTCGTGAGCACAATGAGCTCGGAATCAAGTGTTTTGGTGACATGCTCAACAAGTTGAAAGATGTCCTTGCGAAGAAAAGGCTCACCCCCGGTAAAGTAAAATCGCGAAGCTCCAAGTTCTTTTGCTTCTGTCATCACGCGAAGTAGATGCGCGGTCGATGGTCCCGGATCAGCACCAGGATGAGAAGAGACAAGGCAATGGGAACAGGTAAGATTGCATGAATTGTTCGTATGCACCCAAAACTCATTGAGAGCGGACGGGCGAAGGTACGACGCCCGTCCGGAATACCTCTCTGGAATTATGGGAGCAAGGGAGACAATCTCGCTGCGTAGCGCCGCCTGCACATACCTACGAACATGAACCCACGCCCGTAGAGGATCAATCCGAACCTGCTCGCCATAATCACAAACGAGATCCTTCAACGTTCGGCGCCCATCGATCAGACGAAGCACCGCCGCGCCGCGCCAATCGGTCGATACCCAATTGGGACGGCCCCCATCAACAAAAAAACACAGGCCGTTGCGTTCGAACTCAGTACACTCGGGCTGGTACAGTACCGTAGCCCCTTGCAAAAGCGTCATTCCGGTAATGGAAGCAGAGGTCCTTTCCCCGAAGAAGAGCAAGCTGGCGCCTTTGTCGGCATGAACATCATGGCCAAGCCAGGCTTGACTATCATTTTCTTCATTGTCTTCGGATTTTTCATTGGAGCATGACGAACCGCAACATGGCGAAGCCACCAGCCATCAGTTCCAGGCTTGCCACCATGACCCATGACACCTGCCGACGTCACTGCTCTGTGGAAATGAACAAAGCCCGTCTTTCCGCCATCCGGCTGATCCTCGGAACAAAACCGCCCCTTCACAGCATCACCGACAAAAACGAGCTTTGCGCCTTTCTTAGAAAAAGGCTTATTAAAGTGCAGGAAAGTTGCATAGTTGTCTGACGCCTTCATCCACAAGTGGTTGGGCTGAGCTGGGCTGAAGGGTTTGAAGTCATAGACTTTGGCCAGCGTTTCACCAACAGCCTGCATCGCCGTCCACGAGGGAACGGGACCACTCATGCTGGAATGCCCACCATGCCCTTCATCGGCAACACTCCCTGATGCGAAGAGGCCACAGGCTGCAACCAGAATGACGAAGACAATGCCACTGCGACGAATTCCTGAATTCATGACGTTTCTCCTTCTTCTGCGAATAGAATCTTCAGTGAGAATCTCTGAGGGGTACTCAAGCCATACTTTATGAGCATGACGGTGCTGGAGTCGGCGGAAATTTCATCGCAAGCCCAGGCACAAACTGCATCGACATCCCTTTCATTTTCATCTCAGACTTTCCGACCGCAACATGGCGAAGCCACCAGCCATCAGTCCCAGGCTTGCCACCATGACCCATGGCACCCGCCGATGTCTCCGCTCTGTGGAAATGAACAAAACCCGTCTTTCCACCATCTGGCTGATCCTCGGAACAAAAACGCCCCTTCACGCCGTCTCCAACGAATACCACCTTTGCCGCCTTATGGTTCCGAGGCTTGTTGAAATGAAGGAACCATACGTAGTTATCGCTTGCCTTAATCCACAAGTGGTTAGGCTGAGCTGGGCTGAAAGGTTCGAAGGTTTCAAGCCCACACTCCACCGCACATCCCATGGCCATATTTGCAATGGCTATTCCGACATCTCGAAGAGCTTCAGACGACACAGGCCCAGCAGCACCCATTTTCCCATGGCCGTTGTGCCCCTCGTCGGCAAACGAAATTGGTGCCAAGATAACCAGCACCGCCAATCCTGCGATCACAGTCCCTATTCTCATTTCAGAGCCTCCTTCGCATAATTATTTGAGGCAGGTAACACACTGCCCATCCACGCTCCTTCACTCCTTCGACGAATCATCCGTTCCGCAAGTATTCAAACCGGTGACGTGGCAAGAGTTCTGTACATACCATTTTTTGCTTCCAATTGCAGTGAGATTTTTACTATCTTTTCTACCATGCTATTGCAGGGTTATAGTGTGAAATCCACGGTCGCCTGACGTTTGGTTGTTTTATCCAATGGGTCAAAGTCAGCACGAAGTTCTTTCTTCTGGTTGCGAACCGACAAGCGAATGAGCGCACCTGCATCCGTATTGTGGAGATGGATGAAGGCCTCATAATACCCATCCTTATTCGTGGTGGCTGAGGCAGCGTGGCTGCCGGCTGTGGAAGGCCGAGCCGCAACCTTCATATTCGGCACCGGCTGACCATTCACGTCTCGAACATAACCGTACACCGTGAATCCATGTTCCACTTCGTCCTTCAGGAAGATAGGCTTAGGTGTTTTATGGGCCGGGTTCTTAAGTGTCATTAAGTACGCCGCGAGAGTACTCAATTCCTCCTCGGTCATCAGCTCGCGGTATTTTTCCGGCATCAACCCCTTCTTGTGTTCTTTTTCAAACCCCTCCGCGTAGAAGTACGGATCGGCCTTCGTACTCAGGATCTTCTTAATGATTTGCTTTGGAGTGAGAAGATTGCCAAGATTGCCCATTTCAGGCCCGCGTTTCTTGGTTCCCCCTTCACCTCCAATTTTATGGCAATTGTAACACTCATAGAGGTTGTAGACTTCCTTGCCTCGTTCAACAGGAGAAAGCGTTGCCCCCGCCGAAGCAACAAGAATGGGGGCAGCCGTACCTTGCAATTTTGCAACACGTCCCATCAAGTCGTTGGCTTGCACTGACAAAACTTGAGCTTTCTTAAGAAGTTGTTCAGTGTTATCCGGCGCCTCAAATTGCGCGCGCCGATGTTTCAGAATTTTATTGATCTTCTCCTGTTCAACCGTCGGATCGAATTGAGGAAGAATTGCACCACCCGCTAAAAAAACCCCCGAAGTGAAGAGATAAAATGCGACAAGCCCTACGATCGCTTTCCCAGTACGCAATAGGGGAAGCTCCGGCGCCGCGAGCAAGAGAAACACCCCTGTCCCAAGCGCGATATAGAACATGAACATCCATTGAAAGATCAGAGGAAAGTGGAGCATCCCAGAGACAATCCACGTCACAACCGCACAAACACCCCCAATCGCCACTGGCCACATTAGTTTAGACACGATGCCCTCTCACATAAGGTTCTATTCATAACATCCTCATCCCTTGACCGAACGTGGCATTGTACGGTGTTAAACGCCTCGGTTCCATGGTAGAGTCGGAACAGAAGGATACGCTGAAATACCGGTCGAAAGCCCCACATAGCAAAACCAGGTTTACCAGCGTGGGTCGATGTTTCGGAGAAGATCCATCGTAGAGTCGGCGGCTGCGGCAAGGCTACGGACGGTGATTGACGGTGTTTTCATCGCTGAAAGTGGTTTCACCGATCCGGAGTCAACGTTTGCCAGTAATGGGATCTCATAGGCATTTTCAACCAACAATCGTTGTCCGTTGGGCGAAAGCACGAAATCGACAAATCGCTTCGCCTTCTCAGGATGTGGAGCACCCTGAACGACCGCGATGGCATTAAGATTGACCAACGTGCCAATCGTATCCTGATCGGGATACACTTCACCAACCGGCAATCCCGCCTTAACAGCCAAATGAGAGTTTGGAGAGTTCGTCAGTCCAATCACAAACTCTCCTCGTCCTACCCCACGCCACACCTCAGAATTGTCAGACAGGATTGTGAGACCATTCAATCCTAGTTGCTGAAAATACTTTTGGATCGAATCTTTGCCCCTTTCATGAACAAGCCAAGAAGCCCAACTCAGAGTGGTTCGCTCTCTCGTCCCAGCCACGGCAACCTTTCCCTGCCATTTAGGATCAACCAGTTCGAACACCGATTGTGGAACATCATCTGTGGCAACGAGCTCAGTATTGTAAATGATGATCCTCGCCCGCCCCGAAATCCCAGCCCAATGCCCCGATGCACTTTTAAATTCCGCCGGCAATCGTTCCGTCGCCAAGGAGCTATAGGAAGACAACACACCTTTCTCGGCCAAGATCTCCATCACACCACCCACAGTTGCGATGAACACATCCGCACGCGGTCTACGCTTTTCAAGAAGAAGAGTGTTCGCCAACCCTGAGGTTTTTCCAGTTTTGAGAGCAATCGTAATACCAGTCTTTGCGGTAAAGGCATCTGCCACCGGCTTGATGGCCTTTTCTTTTCTCCCAGAATACAAAATCATGTCGGCCCCAAACACTGGGACCGTCGCCAAAAAAAGCATCACCCCGGCCACAATAACCGTGGTCATCCTGATAGTACACCTCACAACATTCCTCCAGTCACAAAATCAACTTCCAAGTGTTGCGGTAGCAATATCCCAATTCTCCGCCGAAAACGCTCTTGATTGCTATTATCATTGAATCAAACCGTTCAATCCCCGTCAAGCTGCGTCCCAATCTTAGTTTACTTAATGCAGCAATGCTCGTCTGCTCCAAAAACGGTGCAAGAGGACTCCGACTTTGACCTCAATGGAACATGGTTGATATAGTGTGTGGTTAGACCAGCATTGCTCTGATTTGCTCATTTTCACACCACGGTCGAACCCCTCGAGTGACCACAAAACAACTATTTGGAAAGCGTATCGTGCTCGGAGTGGGTGGGAGCATTGCCGCATATAAGGCAATCCTTCTGCTTCGACGACTTACTGACCTAGGCGCTGACGTGGAAGTAGTGATGACGGCGTCCGCCCGTCAATTTATCACTCCTCTCACCTTTCAAACCTTATCCGGTCATCCAGTCCATACCGATTTGTTTGCCACTGACGACAATATGACTCACCTCAGACTGGCAGAAACTGCAGATCTCATCTTGGTTAGTCCCGCGACAGCAAATTTGATAGGGCGCTTTGCACAAGGGCTAGCCGATGACTTGTTGTCTACGCTTATCCTCGCGTCACATGCACCGCTATTACTTGTCCCAGCCATGGATGGGGGCATGTGGCAACATCCGCTGGTCCAGCAAAATGTGAAAACCCTACGCGAGACTGGCGTGGAGGTCCTCGATCCGGAATTTGGCACTCTCGCTTCTGGACATATTGGATGGGGCCGGTTCCCATCCGAAGAGACAATCATGTCGTCAATCATCTCCCTGCTCACGATGCCTGGTGACTATCACAACGAAGTGCTGTTGATCACTGCCGGACCGACACACGAGGCAATTGATCCAGTTCGATATATCACAAACCGATCGTCGGGAAAAATGGGATACGCTCTGGCACAATCTGCCCAGAAACGAGGAGCCCAAGTCACCTTCATTACGGGGCCGACATCCCTCACACCACCACCAGGCGTTCACACCATATCGGTTTCAACGGCTGAGGAAATGCAGGATGAAGTGCACAAACATTTTGCACGCGCAACGGTTGTCATCATGGCCGCGGCCGTTGCAGACTACCGACTCACTCACCCTGCAGAAACCAAGCTCAAAAAACAAGGACAAAAGCACTTGTCACTCGCGTTATCTCTAACCCCAGATATTGTGGGCAACTTGGCCGCAAAAAAAACCGGGCAATTCATGGTGGGATTTGCAGCAGAAACGGAAAACCTCATTGAAGAAGCCACACGAAAGCTTAAGGAGAAAGGGCTCGACATGATCGTTGCAAACGATGTCACCCAACCCGACGCTGGATTTGGCTCCGATACCAATGCAGCCATTGTCTTAGATGCGCACGGCATTGTTGAAGATATGCCTCTGATGCCCAAACGTGGAATGGCCATGAAAATCCTCGATCTCATCCGGGTCTGCTTAGACAACCGCCAGTGAGCGCCTCATGAAAAGTCAGGACCCAAGAGCATGAACCCTACTGTTGAAATTGCTGGTATCACATTCCCTACTTGCATCATGAATGCCGCTGGTGCTCGTTGTGTGACCGCTGAAGAGCTTGAGGCAATTGGAAATTCGCGATCAGGTGCCATCGTGACAAAGTCGATGACACTCAATGCACGAGACGGAAACCCAACCCCACGATATGTCACGTTCCCACACGGTTCGATCAACTCAATGGGACTCCCGAATCTCGGATATCAGGCATATGTCGACCTCATTCCCCGTCTCAAGGAATTCAAGAAACCTGTCATTGCGAGCATCGCAGGTTTCAGCCCCGCTGAGTTTCTTGACATTGCAACGGCAATTGATGCTGTAAAACCTGACCTGATGGAAATCAACCTCTCCTGCCCAAACATCGAGGGACATCCTCAAATCGCATACGACTTCGAAACTGCAGAGCAACTCCTCACCCGAATTCGAAACGTGGTAAATCGTCCGATGGGCGCAAAACTTCCTCCATACTTCGATCCCGCTCACCACGACCACATGGCAACAATCCTCAAGCGATGTGGCGTTAACTTCATCTCCGTAATCAACTCAATAGGCAATGGACTGGTCATCAATCCAGAAACAGATGCCGTCATCATTAAACCTAAAGGTGGATTTGGAGGACTAGGTGGAGCTATTATCAAGCCCGTCGCGCTGGCAAATGTTCGGGCCTTTGCCCTCAGATTTCAGGGCCATATCCCAATCATCGGCGTGGGTGGCATTGAAACTGGACAGGATATCTATGAGCACCTACTAGCAGGCGCATCGGCAGTACAGATTGGCACCGCATTCGTCGAAGAAGGCCCGCAAGTGTTTGTCCGACTTGAGCAGGAACTCACGACCATTGTCGAGAGGAAAGGTCTTCGCTCAGCCACAGAGGCTGTGGGAAGGCTTAAAGAGTTCTGAAACCCTCTCGTTTTGGCACGTAGCCCCATCCCTCATAAATCTATAACTGGAGGAGAGCTGATGATGGTATTGCTCCCATCTTTTCAACGCGTCGTCGTCATCCTAGCCACCCTTCTCATCACCGGATGCGCCGGAATAAAGATGCCCCCTACAATCATTTTTCAAGGCGACCCGTACCTTGTGCGTCTGGATCTTGATCGAAGCATTGGGGGACCAGATGACCCCCGCCGCTATACCCATCCGATAGACATTGAGACGGGCCAGATCCACACCATTTTCGACTCAACACGCGTTGAAGAACATCGGTCATTTTTTCAGCACGCGTTTAAGGGACCCGCCAAACAGATGAGGGTCTTTTCCAAACACGACATCACGCTCTTCGCACCCCACATCCATAAGGCTTTTCTGCAAGCCACACCACAGGAACGTGTCATTTTTGCAATGATCAATCCGGTCGGAAACCGCTATGAGGTCACGGCGGGAGAAATGTTCGTTAAAGAAAATACGCTCCACCTCACCCTCAACTGTTTTCAATCGATTGACGCTGATAATAGTCCGAGTTCACTCTGCGGAAGGACATATGTATCCCCTCACCCGTCAGCGATACGCCCTCAGACATATGATCTGAGTTTTACCAGGAAGGAACATTTCGTCGGTTTTGGCAAGCACTTCTTCGGACAGGAAAGAAAAGAGATTATCATCGACTACACCTCTATCCAGTCATCAGCCACACCATTGGCAACAAATATGGCCAGTGAAGGACCGTCCAGTATTGGCCAATTACTCCCCATGAACACAACGTTACAGAAATCAAAACCGATACACCCACCCACAGTAGAGACACCTCCCTCTCGTCCAGAACAAATGGTCTCATCAAAAATACAGCAACAACCTTTGGAACAAGAAGATTCATCGGATGATGCCACAGATCGCATCACCGCCGTTGAAGACGACCACATCCAGAGATTGGAACGCAAAATCAAAGCACAGACACAAGCAATTCACACCAAATATGAAGCGCGTAAACAGCGGACTTCACTACAGCAAAACCGCATTTTATTTCTGAAGACGCCACTCATGCGCGGAGAGGATGTTGCTGCGCTACAACGCGCCCTCGGATTTCCAGCTGATCGCATCGACGGTATTTTTGGCAAGGAAACCGATCGTGCCGTCAGAACCTTCCAAAAGCAGAAGGGAATGGTAGTCGACGGCAAGGTTGGGCTAAATACCGTTAACGCACTCAGATAAACCCATAGCATTTTCTGGAATTTGCTAACGCCACACACGCCCCCCCCATCAGACCATAAAAACAGTTACAGCATTGGTCAGGATTTGGTAACATTCGGCGTTTCGACATACCACTCAAGTAAACGCCATGCCATGAGAATTATGCATACCGAAAGCTCAGAAGGACTAGGGGGACAAGAGTTCAGAACCCTTGCTGAGTCAGAAAGCATGGCTCGAAGAGGACATGACGTTCTCCTCGTAACTCAGATCGACAGTCAAATGGAGAGCCTCGCTCGAAACGCCGGACTTGCAGTGGAACCGATCAACATGAATCGTTGGACACTTCCCTGCGGAGTACACATGGTCTACAAACTGATCGACCGATTTTCTCCTGATATTGTCCACACTCACGGGTCAACTGACACATGGATCGCTGGCATTGCAGCCCGCTTGGCCCCGCAACGCCCGATCCTGATTCGGACACGACACAAAGCCACACCAATCTCGACTGGCTGGCTGAGTCGGTTTCTCTACGAGAAGCTCGCTGATCGCATCATTACGACAGGTGAAACGATCCGAAACGCAATGCATATTCAAAACGGCTTTGACCAAACACGCATATTCTCCATTCCAACGGGAGTAGATCTTCTAAAGTTGCAAAATGGCAGCCGCAATTCCCATCTTCGTAAAGAACTATCACTTCCTGCAGACGCGATTTTGGTGGGAATGGTAGGATTTCTTCGTTTTGAAAAAGGAGTGCTCTACTTCGTGGATGCCGCCAAACACCTGCTCCAATCGGTCAAGAATTGCTGGTTTTGCATTGCTGGAGATGGGCCAATCAAGGAAAAGGTCCGAGCACGCATTCGTGAGCTTGGACTAGAGAATCGCGTGCACTTGTTGGGATACCGTGAGGACGTCCCGCAGATTTTGGCTGCACTCGATGTCCTCGTGCTCCCCACCACCGGCAGTGAAGGCATCTCGCAGGTCCTCCTCCAAGCCCTTGGACTGGAAAAACCAGTGGTGGCAACCGATACAGGAGGGACTAAGGAGGTGGTGCTCCACGGCTACACCGGGTTACTCGTTCCTCCAGCGGACGCACTGGCTTTGGCGCAAAGTGTTGAGCAGGGCATCAAAGACACATACACAAGTAAACAAATGGGAATCAACGGCAGACGCCTGATAGAGAAAAGCTACAGTCTTGATCATATGATCGAAGCGACAGAACGATTGTATCGCACCGCATGTTCTGAGTTGAGGCCTTCTCCGACCATACACGAATCATTCTCGTAAAGACCGAACGATGTCATCTCCTACTCATATCGTGATTTTCGGTGCCTCCGGAGACCTCACCAAACGCAAGCTTCTTCCAGCACTCTATGCACTTAGCTGTGAAACCCTCATTGCTGACGATGTGGTGATTGTCGGCTTTGCGCGAAAAGAAAAAAGCCATGAGCAGTTTAGGACAGAGCTAGGTGAGGCGATCAAACAACATTCGCGATTCAAAGATAAGGCAGAGGAAAGCGGGAAATGCCCGTGGAAAACATTCGCCGAACGTGTCTATTACCACAAGGGGGATTTTGCCAACGCGGAAGACTACGCTAGCCTTCTGAAATTCTTAGACTCTCTTCCCCCAAAGAATACGGGGCCAAGCAACCGTCTGTTTTATCTCGCCACACCCCCAAGCGTCTTTTCGGTCATCATTCAGCGCCTTGGGGGGGCAGGCCTTGTCACCAAAGAAGCCAATGATGATGGATGGACACGGATCATCGTTGAGAAACCGTTTGGAAGTGACCTTGAAACTGCGAGAATACTCAATGAGCAAATTGCTGCCGTGTTTCAAGAAGACCAGATTTATCGTATCGACCATTACCTTGGGAAAGAAACCGTTCAGAATATTTTGGTCTTCCGGATGAGCAATGGAATTTTTGAACCGCTCTGGAACAATCACTATATAGATCACGTTCAGATTACAGTTGCCGAGCCACTCGGCGTTGAAGAACGCGGATCATATTTTGAAGAAGCTGGAATTCTGCGAGACATGATCCAGAGCCACGTCCTGCAACTACTCACGCTCATTGCCATGGAACCACCAGTAGCATTCGAAGCCAATGCCATCCGAGACGAAAAAGTAAAAGTCCTCCATGCAATCCGCCCCTATTCGCAAACCGATGTGACCGACCATGTGGTTCGAGCGCAATACGTGGCCAAAAATATCGACGGGAACGCAATGGTTGGCTACCGACAAGAGCCTGAGGTGAATCCGAAGTCAACCACCGAGACCTTTGTAGCCATGCGTCTGGATATCGACAATTGGCGGTGGGCTGGGGTTCCGTTCTACTTGCGCGTTGGCAAGCGGCTGGCGAAACGCCTCACAGAGGTGGCGATTTACTTTAAGCACGCCCCTTATGCCCTCTTCCGATCTGCAGGATGTTATACGCTTGAACCCAACGTGTTGGCACTGCGTATTCAGCCAAACGAAGGCATCTCCCTTGGATTTGGAAGCAAAGCGCCCGGCACAACCATTCGCATTGATCCCGTACAAATGGATTTTCTGTACGAAACGTCTTTTCAAGATGCGCAACCGGAAGCATACGAGCGATTATTGTCTGACTGCTTGACCGGCGACTCTACCCTTTTTGCACGACGCGACGAAATTGAACATGCATGGGACCTAGTGACTCGCATCCTCCATGTCTGGAATGGCATTCCACGCCCCCAACTTCCCGAATATCAATCGGGCAGTTGGGGCCCGGATGAATCCGACGATCTGATTCGAAAAGATCTACGTAAATGGCGTAAACTTTAGCAGGATGTTGAAAAAGGTTACCAGTGGCAGATCTTGTTGCCCCCTTGTTGTCTGCACGTACGCCCATGCAATCCTGACTGGTTGGACAAGCCTTTTTGCACACCCTGCGAATGGGCAGACGATGAACCCCCTTTCGATGAGGAGTTATCAATGAGTGAACGAATTATCGTGGCTGATGTTGAAGAGATGAGCCAGCGTGGTGCGAACCACATGGCCGAAATCATTGAACGTGCGGTCCAAGAGCGAAAAAAATGCATGATCGCGCTCTCGGGAGGAAAGACACCGCGAAAACTCTATGAACGCCTGGCCAGTAAAGAATTTGAGTCTCGCATTCCCTGGGAATCCACCTATTGGTTTTTCGGCGATGAGCGTCACGTACCACCGGACCACGACGACAGTAATTATAAAATGGCCTCGGACAGTCTCCTCTCTAAAGTTCCCATTCCAACCGGCAATATCCATCGGATTATGACTGAACGTCCAGACCCTCAGGCCATCGCCCTAAAGTATGAATTGACACTCATGAAAGCATTTAATTTAGCTCCAGGTGAGCTACCTGTTTTTGATCTCATGTTCTTAGGTGTCGGAGCAGATGGCCATATCGCCTCACTTTTTCCCCATAGTGAGGCGCTTCATGTCACAACGCAGATGGCGACGGCCAACAAAATTCCAGAAACGGAGAACTGGCGCATTACCATGACCTTTCCCATCATCAACGAAGCGAAGCAACTCCTCTTCCTTGTCGCCGGTGAGGACAAAGCAGAGGCCCTGCGCCAAGTTCTCGAAGGACCGAGTAACCCTCAAGAATTCCCTGCCCAGCTTGTTCGCCAAAAACGCGGTTTTCAGCTCTGGCTAATCGAGAAATCCGCGTCAGCCTTGTTGACACAATGATTCTGGCTGGAGACGTCGGCGGCACCAAGACCCTTCTGGCCCTGATGAATTCAGACGAAAACCGTCTGACCACGGTCAAAGAGTGGTCATTCCCCAGCCGTGAATACGACGGGCTTGAAGCCGTAGTACACGCCGCAATTGGATCCATAGCACTTGAACTTTCCGGAGTCTGTTTTGGTGTTGCCGGTCCAGTGGTCAATGGCTATTGCGAAACGACCAACCTTCCCTGGATCATCGACGCACACAAGCTGGCACAGACGATCAATGTCCGTTCTGTTACGCTACTCAATGACTTGGAAGCAATGGCCAATAGCATTGAACGGCTGCAAAAAAACGACCTTTTCACCCTCAACGAAGGAAACGCCAACTCAATAGGAAATCGAGCGCTCATCGCCGCAGGAACAGGTCTTGGCCAATCACTCATCTTTTACGACGGGAACTGTTATCACCCTTCAGCTTCAGAGGGGGGACATTGTGACTTTGCTCCAGAGACAGATGAAGAAATTCGGTTACTTCAGTTTCTTCGAAATGAATTCGGCCATGTAAGTTGGGAACGCGTTGTGTCTGGGATGGGGCTCGCCAATCTCTACCGGTTTATGCTCGCGGATCAGAAAGCTACAGAACCAGAGTGGTTGACCACACAACTGAAAGCCGAAGACGCCGGAGTAGTGATTACGAAAAACGCGCTAGATCACACCTTTGAACCCTGTGTCGCAGCCGTGCGCCTCTTCGTTCGTCTCTATGGAGCAGAAGCGGGAAATCTGGCACTGAAAGCGATGGCAACCGGCGGATTGTACATCGGCGGCGGCATCGGACCAAAAATTCTCCCCTACCTTCAAGATGAAGAATTCATGGAGAGGTTTACCGGAAAAGGACGCTATCACGACATCCTTGCCAACATTCCAGTTCAGCTTATTCTCAACCCGAAGTCGGCATTGCTTGGAGCAGCTCACCACGCCAGCCAGTTGGTGTAAGGAGGGCAGTCACACATGAACAATATCGGCACACCACTTACCCTGTTTCTTCGAGAAGGACAGCAAGGTCATCCTGAGGCAACAAACGAGTTCACCATACTCCTCTCGCAAATCAGCCTTGCCGGAAAAATGATCTCTCGAGAAATGAGCCGCGCTGGACTTGCGAACGTGTTGGGTGTGACTGGTGACATCAATGTCCATGGCGAAGTCGTCAAAAAGATGGATGTCTATGCCAACAATGCGTTCAAGCAGGCATTTCAACACGGTGCCCAGGTTATCGCCATGGTCACCGAAGAAGACGAAAATCCCGTTGTATTCCAAGAAAATCAATCATCAGGAAGATATGTTGTCTATCTTGATCCGTTGGACGGATCGTCGAACATCGATGTGAACGGCTCCGTCGGATCAATTTTTTCAATCCATAGACTCAACGATGTGGCTTCCTTGCCAACGAACCCTGACCTCCTGAAAAAAGGAATCGATCAAGCGGCGGCTGGATACATCCTATATGGGTCAAGTACCATGTTGGTCTATAGCTGTGGAAAAGGCGTCCATGGGTTCACCCTCGATCCTGCTAGTGGGGAGTTTCTGCTGTCACACGAAAACATGAAGATTCCTAGCCGTGGACACACCTACAGTGTCAACGAAGGTAACTATCAGAAGTGGCCCGCGCCTACACAACGATACATCGATCACTTACACAAACCCATTCCTGATGATGGGAGGCCCTATTCAAGTCGCTATATCGGAGCGCTTGTCGCAGATGTACATCGAACACTATTGACCGGAGGCATCTACCTCTATCCCGGCGAAGCAAAGAACCCTGAGGGGAAAATTCGACTTCTCTACGAATCATCCCCTATGGGATATGTCGTGGAACAGGCCGGAGGAAAGGCCAGTACAGGCACAAAACGCATTCTCGATATCCAACCAACCACAATCCACCAACGTACGCCTATCTTTATCGGAAGTTATGATGACGTATCGTTGGCAGAGACATTTATGCGGGACGGAAAGGAGGACAAGAAGTGAACGCTCGTATTCAAGAAATTCTTGGCTATTATCAGGACGCCAGTCCTGGGATCCTTACCAACCTGTCACGCTTGCTCAACCATGGAACTCTTGGAGGAACCGGAAAACTAGTGATTTTACCAGTTGATCAAGGTTTTGAACATGGACCCGCGCGAAGCTTTGCGCCTAATCCTCCCGGATACAACCCTCATTACCATTTCGAATTTGGGATTACCGCAGGGTGCAACGCCTATGCCGCCCCGTTGGGCTTTCTGGAAGCCGGAGCAACGGAGTTTGCAGGCCAAATTCCGCTCATCCTAAAAATGAATAACAGTGAGAGCCTCTACTCAAGCAAAAATCCCTGTTCTGCAGTAACAGCCAGCGTCACTGATGCATTACGTCTTGGATGCTCAGCTGTCGGTTACACCATTTATCCAGGGTCCGCTTTCGCGAAAGATATGTATGAAGACCTGCGTGAAATAGCCGAGGAAGCTAAATCCTACGGTCTCGCTGTCGTGGTCTGGTCTTACCCGCGTGGAGCAGGGCTCAGCAAAGAAGGCGAAACAGCCATTGATGTCGTTGCATACGCCGCACAGATTGCCGCGCAACTTGGAGCGCACATTGTCAAAGTGAAAATGCCGACATCCCACATCGAACAGGCTGAAGCGAAAAAAATATATACCGCTCGCAGAGTACCACTTGCAACGGCAGCCGAACGAGTTCGACATGTTGTCCAAAGCACCTTCGATGGCAGAAGGATCATCATTTTCTCTGGAGGAGCAAAAGGCGACGACAAAAAGATCTTCGACGAAGTCAGAGCCATCCGCACAGGCGGAGGATACGGGTCAATTATCGGGCGAAACTCATTTCAACGACAAAAACGTACGGCTCTAAAGTTTCTCGATACGATCATGAAAATCTATGCTGGCAAATTGAAATGAGTTGCCACGGCAGCATGACAAGGTGGTCGTATGACCCATCGATTGTCGTGAGCCTATTACGAAAAAAACTTTCCACCTCCCATAGAAGCAAGAAAAAATGGATGTCAGAAATCATAAGTGCCTGAGTCCCTAGTGGAGCCCATGCTAAGCCCAATGGAATCTGATAAAGTAATCACCAGAGAGGAGTTCGTCGTTTGAATATCGTCACATCAACCACACCCACAACCGTAAAGGAGGAACGATGTCAGAGGCAATAAGCTTACCGAAAATTGGCGATCCCGCGCCTGATTTTACGGCAGTGACCACGCATGGAGAAATTACATTCAGCAAATGGGCTGACAAATCGTGGGTCGTACTGTTTTCACACCCGGCTGATTTTACTCCAGTATGCACAACTGAATTGGCCGAGTTCGCCAAACGTAAGGATGACTTTGAAAAACGCAATGTGAAACTGATAGGACTCAGTATCGACAGCATCCATGCTCACCTTGCCTGGACACAGAATATAAAGGAAAAGCTCAAAGTTGAAATTCCCTACCCGCTGGTCGCTGATCTCAACATGGCGGTTGCCCACAAATACGGCATGATCCACCCCGGAGCGAGTGCAACGGCAACAGTGCGTGCAGTGTTCCTCATCGATCCGAAAAAAACCATTCGGGCGATTATTTACTACCCGATGACCAACGGCCGAAATATCGATGAAATCATACGGTTAGTGGATTCGCTCCAGACATCCGAACAACATGCCTGTGCGACCCCGGTAAATTGGAAGCCGGGAGATCAGGTTATCGTCCCACCACCGAAAACCGAAAAAGAAGTAGCGGATCGCTTGGCGAGCGACTACGCGAAAACCGATTTCTACTTGTGCAAGAAGTCGCTCTAACGCGACGGAGGGCTTGCAATTCTCCTTTCTCCCGATCGTGGGAGAAGGGAGCACAGCCTATCTCCAGCGATCAAACCCCGCGACAATAAATTGTGCGACTGCTCGATCCGTCACAAGATAGGCGCCATCATCAGTATTTCCTCGCGCGTAATAAGCAGTTTGCGCGCTTGCTTTCAACTCGGCACCAAGTTCTTTCAACTCGGCACCAAGAACCAAGGTTATGGTTTCATCTGACTCAAGTGCAACCGCGATCTCAAACGTCAGATCTCGCAACCCGTCTTTATCGGAGGGTGACACACTCTCAAGATGGGACATCGCCACTACACGAGACAATTCCTGAATCGATCGCTCCACCACTGCCCCATTTAAGACAAAATCTGGCGAGGGCTGAACCGAGTCACCCGCCACCGACCACTGACCACCTTTTTTCTCAAATGCGCGTCGCTCTGTTTTCGATTTGATCGACAGTCGCGTCACGTTGTTGGGATCAAATTCCATGAGGTTCAGCGCATGAAAATCATTGAGCGCTCTTCGAAGATTGTCCGCCCTAAATACCTCAATCAAAAGGAGACGGTCTTCATCGAACTGCGCGTAACGATTTTGTTCATCCAGGTTGCTCGTCCGTATAGAATCGAGGTTGCCTACACGCAACGTATGTGTCACACCATTTCGCAAGGAGAGGGAATACGTGTCTGCGTTCCCATCAGTGCCTAGGCCAGAGACCGCAGGATCAGGTGACATGACCAAGACTTCCTTTGCCTTCAGATTCAGAAACTCGGAGACGAGGGATCGTACTCTGGAACCGTCAAATCGAAATCCTTTGGGAAGGACAGACATATCGCGGAGTGCCCATTCCTTATTTTCACCCTGCACAAGGTCAAGGCCAGTGCCATCCTGCAAAACCATCGCCAATGACACAACATCCGCAAGGCTTTCATCAAAGAGTTGCAACCTCTGCCAGTCAGCTTTAGACGAGGCAAAGTATGATTTTACGGAACTACCTTGGGCCAGATACACATCATCGGTATCGGCCAGCCGCACATACATTCCGGTAAACGTCGACGCCTTCCCGATCACGAAATCAACCACGGGCTGGTTCTGAACAAATACCGTTACCCGATGGCCCTTTTCCTCATCAACCTCATAGATGGCATGTTTCTCTGGATTGCTCGACACCAATTCTGTCGAGGCGAGATTCCCCAAGCTCTCCAATGCACGCTCAATCATTTCAGGATCGGCAAGTCGTCCGTCATCAAGAACCCATTGCTCGCTTTCCTTCAGTAACTCAAATGTTTCATCTGCATCAAAGGCGATTTTGTCGACTGTCTCAGGCAGAACTGTGGGGATAAGCAGACGACTGATATTTCGTTCCTGGGGTTTGAAGACAGTGATCATCACCAACCCCAGCAGGGCAACGAAAAGCACGAAGACTATAACGGTTCGTTTGTGCATATGAGAATTCCGTACGATCGCTACAGTGTCAGTCCACGACGCCGAGCTTCTCGAATACGCCACCGCACAAGACCAAATGCAACCAACGCCGCAGGTAGCCCCAGCATATTAAGATATTTTATGGCATTGCGAGCCGTATCAGACACTTCGTTGAGAGGAGCAACCGTTAACCCTCGCGTCCGAATCGACAGCATCGCATCATCCAGCAACATCCAATCCAAAAGGTTCAGAACGAATGCCTGGTTCGACTCAGAGGTATACTTATCACGAAGGATTGAGGACCCGCCAACCACCACAACCCTCGCATGATCGGTTTTCGTCAATCGTGGTTCTGGGACCGCACTCAATACGGATTCCTCACTCACCGCGACATCGGATGGCTCATCAAAAGCAGTCTTAAGTGGCCCTGAGATAGTCGCGACAAGATTCTGTTTGCCTTCGAATTCAATGCCTCCCGCTCCCCACTCTTGCAGCGGATGGAGCTCAAACGGTCGTTGCCGTATCCAACTTTGTTCGGACGATGTCACCAACATATCAATGGCTGAACCAGAGTCTTGCAACGCAACATTCTCAAGCGGACTCACAAACGGAAAGCTGACGCCAATCAACCCACGTGTTAGCGGATGCTCTGGATCCAGTTGTCTCGGAACGGGAATATACGGATAGTGAACCGGCTGAGCAAGCTGCATAAAACGTCGTTGTTGTGACACATTCACCATCGATGATTCAACATCAAGTACTAACCCATCTCCAACCTTTACCCCATAGTGTTCAAGCACCCGATCAAGCCCATGATCCACAGGCTCCTGATTCAGTGTCCGCACGTCGACGCTAATCCGGTCAAGAAGAAACGCAGCACCCCTGCCACTCATGATAAATTGATCGATAGTGCGTTGTTCCACATCGCTAAACGGGGTGGAGGTTCCCACGATGATGATCCCGTCGATGGTATCTTCGATTTCCTGTTCCTGAGACAGATCAACTTCTCTGACGTTATACAACTCTTCCATTCGCCCATAGGTTCGTCCCAACTCTCGCCGCAAATCCGAACCTTCAGAGCCGGTAATGAATGCAATTTCAGGCGTCTTTGGACGAACCAGCTTGCGAATTAAAGACGTCAGGTCGTACTCAAGACCTGCCGTATCTTGAACCAAGGGGATCACTTCCTGCTTGTCGCCATGCCGAAGCAAGATTCCCATATAAGCCTGTTTGACCTCAAGCTTGTCCCCCTCGTTGACCTGAATTTGTACTGGTGGAATGCCCAAGCTCAATAGCTCATATTCTTTATCCGTTCGTTCACGAATGGTCCGCCCAAAAATATCCTGGCTAAACGCTTTTTTCTTGGCTTTGTCCTCCTCCGTCTCCTCCTCAACAGGATCGATGAATTGATACCGTAGCATTCCATGAGAGTATGTGGCGTATTCATCCAGCAGGTCTTTAACATACCGTGACGTCGACGAGTACGGCGCTGGAAGATCCGCGGTAAAATACGCCCGGATGGAAACCGGATCTTCGAGATTTCCCACGGTGGCTCGCGAGGCATCAGAGAGAGTGTAAAGCCCCTCTTCGGTCAGATCGACACGTGCAAACCACCCAACAGCTAAAATATTCACAAGGATAACGATGCCGATGATGGCCAACCCGTAGGTAGTTCGATCAACACGCTTTTTTGTGCTTTGCGATCTTGACGGTGACTCAAGCATGACGTCGTTTCAAAGATTCCATGGTGAGAAAGAGTGCAACAATCATCAGGCCAAAATAAAAAATGATATCGCGAGTATCAATCACGCCCCTGGCAATATTTCGAAAGTGGTAGTCGACTGAGAGATATTGAAAAATCGCGCCAAGCTGCTCCGGCAGGAAAAACAGGACTTTGTCCACCATATAGAGCGTAAAACAGAAGGTGACGCCTATAATAAAGGCCACAATCTGATTTTCCGTCAGACTTGACGCAAAGAGCCCCACCGCAAGAAATGCCCCAGCCAACAGAAGCAACCCCAAATACCCCCCGATTACCGGCCCCCAGTCAAGCGCCCCGATCATATCTACAGAAATCGGATAGGGAATGGTAATGGCAAGTGCAACCGCAATGAATCCAAGCGCCGCAAGGAATTTTCCGAGCACCACTTCAAGATCACGCAGCGGCATTGAGGTTAGCCATTCAAGTGTTCCGGTTTTCACTTCTTCTGCAAGCAATCGCATAGTAATCGCAGGAATAAACATGATGAACAGAACTGGGGTAAACGAAAAAAACCCGCGAAGGGTAGAGCGCCCAGCCAGAAATAGCGGCGTAAAAAAGAACCAGCCAGACAGAAGCAAGAATACGCCGATCACGATATACGCGATGGGAGAGTTAAAGTAGCTCTGGAATTCTCGTTTTGCAATGCTCAATGTACGGCGTACAAATATCATACGTGGGTCCTCAACCTACTCAATCACCTTGCGTCAATTTGCGAAACGTTTCTTCAAGACTGACTTGCTCACGGTGCATCTCCAACAAAGGCAGACCGTGCTGCACCACGGTCTGAAACAATGCCGACCGCGCATCACCATCACCACCAACATCAACCGAGAACCCAAGCGTTCCATCACCTTCACCGGGCCGTGAAGACACACTTCGAGTTTCCGGAATATCGGCAAGAATCTCGCGAATGCGGTGAACATCAACCGTCGCACTATCCATCGGCCCAAAAAGCATGCTAACGCGGGAAGCGGTTCCCTTGGTCATCAATGCATCCGGAGTGTCATCGGCCACAAGTTTTCCATCTGAGATGATGATGACACGGTCGCAAGACGCCTGAACTTCGGGAAGAATGTGCGTCGACAGAATGATCGTTTTCTCCTTGCCAAGTTCCTTGATCAAGGCACGAATTTCAAGAATCTGATTGGGGTCAAGACCCGAAGTGGGTTCATCGAGAAGCAACAGGTCCGGATCCCCCACGATCGCTTGCGCAAGTCCGACTCGTTGCCGATAGCCTTTTGAAAGCTGGCCAATATCCTTTCCCAAGACCGACAAAATTCCACATCGATCACACACCAGCCGCAACCTGGCATCCTGCTGAGATGGCGGAATCATACGAACCTCAGCAACAAAGCGGAGAAAATCCACCACCATCATATCGTCATAGAGGGGACAATTCTCAGGCAGATAGCCGATCTTCTCGCGCGCCAGCAGAGGATCGTCACTCACAGCCACTCCGTCGATGATGGCCTGGCCTTTGGTCGGCTCTAAGTACCCCGCAAACATGCGGAGCGTACTGGTTTTCCCCGCGCCATTGGGACCAAGAAACCCAACGACTTGGCCAATAGGTACAGAGAATGAGACCCCGTCAACCGCTTGGGTTTCACCAAAACTCTTATAGAGATCGCGAGCTTCTACCATCAACTTTGGCATTGATTCCCCGTACCCGAACAGCTTTTGAGGAGTATCACTTATGACTCACGTTACTCGGCGTGCAAGGCAAAATACCACTCGCCTTCGCTCATGAGCTCTAATTACCAGTCCAAACAGGGGCGCATGCTACCAAAAAACAAACTGCGTGGTCAACGATACCAGTATAATCCACAGTATGGCTACAGGCTACCGATTGTGGTGTCGAGAAACGCGATGACATCGCTCCAATATGGGTCCCTGACTTCGAAGAATAGTCGATGTCCATCTTCGCCAAAGGGCGGGTAGATTGTCAGCTCAACATCTTTGCCTATTTCCCGTAATGCATTCTCAACATCACGGGAGAGTTGAACATGGTTCGCCCGAAGCAGGTCGTTTTCTGAAACATGGATGCTGAGGGGCGCTGAGATGGGCAATGCATTTTCAAGCGCTTGTCGCAGCCCCCCCCTCCCAGACGCCGGTGCCAATATCAGGATAGCGTGGACATCATTAGGCCTAGCAATCGCAGCCTGTAGGGTCAACAAGCCTCCACGCGAAAATCCCATGATGCCAACGCGGCTCGGGTCGATCTTCGCATGGGATCGAAGCATATCAAGACCGGCCAAGACCTCATCAAGATGCCCTACGAGTGGTACGGTCTCTGGTCGCTTCTCCGAGCGGGCAAGGAAACCGGCTTCTGCCAATGCCTGACAGGTTCCTTTCAAATCACCTCCAATTGCCGTACCTAGCCCGCCATGGTTGTAGAGCACACCGGGGAATAGTCCTTGGCCGGACGGACTACACACATAGGAACCATCAGTGAGTTCTACGACCATGACCTCGAAAACATCGCCACCATTATCTACTACAGATCCGTTGTCTCCCGAGCCCGTGATACTGGACGCAGTGATTTCTGCTCCATGTTCGCTTGAATCCCCACAGGCACTTAAGACAAGCGCCATGGCGAACCCTATGCAAACGAATCTTGACATCCGTTACCCAAAAAGAAACAGGCAACGCAGTTGGGAATCGCGTACACTCCGTACAACAATCTACTCAAGCTTTGTCCATCACAAACCGTCCTTAACGTGGTGGACATTTTATCACCTCATTCAATGATGTTACTTACAATGCCCCATCCACAAGACGTGTCTTGACAAAGATTTTCATCCGTTTACTCGCTCATGGATGAATGCTATCCTCTCATTCCCAGAAAAGAATTCGGAAAATATGGAGCATGGCTTAAGCAAAAAACGTTGATTTTACGATACCCCAAAGTGTATCATCCCCCCTGTATAGAGGTACTTGAGAGACCAGCGGTAGTTCCTAATTGGGAGGTGCGTATGTTGAAACGAACTGTCCTGAATGGTTTTGGCGTTGTCTTATCCTGCTTGGTTCTGCAGGGATGTGCACTATCTGATCTACTGGTGGGACCGCCAGGCCCAGACGGACTACAGGGTTCTCAAGGTCAGCAAGGAACGGAAGGCACACAGGGTCCCCAAGGAGCGCAAGGCCTCCAAGGAGCGCAAGGCCCCCAAGGCACTTCTGGCCTTTCTGGCTACACTCAAGTCGACATCACTGTGCCCGTTAATGATAAAAACGGCTTTAAAGGAAGCTGCCCTGAAGGCAGCAATGTGTTTTCGGCAGGATGGTTTTTTCTGCCCGACGGGTATGTAGTGAGAAATAACAAACCCCTCAACAATTCAACGTGGGGAGGATGGGTTACTTGCACCAATGATAATGGATGCCCACCAGTCAGCTTTGTAGAACTCACGCTGGTTTGTGCGGTCGTCTCCACCGAATAGTTTCTTACTTACCCCATAAATGTGAAGAGCGGGGATACCCAGCTCTTCACATTTATACTCCTCAGTTGCAATGTAAGCGTTCTCCTTTTCACTGAGAGCGCGAGTGCCTGAACGTTACCGCCAAGATACCTACGCGTACTCCAGCGAATGTACTTTCTCCTAGCATGCAACAAACATTGAATCGCGTTCCCATGAGGCGTACACTACTCGTATCAGTACGCAATGCATGTTTGTTGTTTGCCACACGGTCCCTTATCGTCTCATGCGTTGCGAATGGTGATGGGCCACTACCTGAATTCGGGGAGGAGCAATGACCATTGAGTTCATTCGTGAAGTGTTAGGATGGTGCACGGTTATCAACTTCGGCATTCTGCTATGGTGGTTTCTGTGGATCAGACTAGCCCACGATTGGGTATATCTCCTACAGAAAAAGTGGTTCATCAAGCAGTTGTCGGAAGAACACTTTAACACGTTTAACTATGCAGGCCTTGGACTCTTCAAGGCAGGCATCATCCTGTTCAATCTTGTCCCTTATATAGCATTGCGCATTGTCGAATGACCGTCAGCGATCGAACATGACGTTGCTGATCAGATCGGCACATACGTTCGGCAAAGGAGGACATCATGAACAATAGGTATACCGTCATTTCAGCTGCCATTTTTGGTACAGTCGCATTGATCCACCTTATTCGTGCATCAATGGGATGGACCGTATCAATCAGCGCGTGGTCGTTTCCAGTGTGGGCATCTTGGATTACTGTTGTTGTCGCAGGAAGTCTTTCCGTTTTTGGATTTCGTAGTCTCAAAAGCTCAACCCGTCCCCTAACTACTCCGCCTGTAGAATAAAAACGCTAGAAGTGGCACTAGTACGCTCAACGTGTGAAACGTGTTGCCTCAGCAGGGCACAATCACGAAACGCAAAAGTAAAAAGGACGAACAAATACACATTGGTCGGCACATACACATAGGAAAGTTATCTTAACGGTCATTGCCATAGACACTCACTGTCACCGCGCTTTGTCCGTGACTTGATCCTAACGCATATCCATGGATAACGGGGTTGTGGAGGACAGCTCACCCTACCCCAGTCAAGGCTTTGAATATTCGAGTTCCGTTCCGTGCTCAACACCATCAAAAATATTGAAATACTGCACCCATGGTTCGTGTCTTTTCACTCCATAGTCCAGGCTTCCAGCCAAGCCTAAATTAATCAGCCGTTACGCTACCCATTCTATTGTGCGTGCTATTGTGCGTGTTCGGGTGATTCCGTGAGCCACCTCACAGGCTTCTGAAAAAACTGTGCGTATGACATTGGGGGATCGAGTTCCAACAGTCCCAAATGCCAAGTTGCCTGAGGATTGGACGATATGATGTGTGAGCGAAAAGCAAAACGATTTCAAAACGTGCCTGATGGTGATCTTAGGGACCAACACCAAAAACAAAAATCCCGAGCGTTGCTACATCAGGTCGTTCGCGCGACGTGGTTCCCGTCGCGGAGCAACCTCGTGAGACGTATTCTTCCGGGCATTGTTCTCGTCGCCGGATTCTTCGCGTTGTCTGCCACTCCTGCAGCAGCACTCATCTTGACCTTAACGCCAGCAGGCACAGGCACAGGAACGGTGACCTCCGCAAAAGACATCACGTTATCAACAGACATTAGTTGTGGGGATATCTGTACCGCAACCTATGACGTAGGCACGGTAATCACAATGACCGCAACCCCGGCGGCGGGTTCGACGTTTACGGGCTGGAGTGGGGGGGGCTGTTCCGGCACCAGCATCTGTACAGTGACAATGACGGAGAATCAGGCTGTCGCCGCAACATTTGAGCTGATGCATACACCCCAGATCATCCTGTTCGTGACCACAGACGGGGATGGCGATGGGACTGTGACATCGTCACCATCAGGGATCAGTTGCTCTACTGGAATTTGTGCCGCATCCTATGACGTGGACACAGTGATCACACTCAATCAGACGGCCACGTCCGGCTCAATATTTTCCGGATGGAGAGGGAGCGGCTGCTCTGGAATGGAACAATGCCAGGTGACGATGAGTGCCAAGCGTACCGTGACAGCGACGTTTGACCCTGCGCCGCCGGGACTTCCATTGCTTGAAGGAAGCTTTCGAGCAACAAACAGCATGAGCGCAGCTCGCCAGAATCATACGGCAACCCTCTTATCGACGGGACAGGTTCTCATTGCCGGAGGGTTTGGCGGCGGCGCGACAGCCGAACTATTTGACCCTGTGTTTGAGTCGTTTTTCCCGACGGGAACCATGACCGTGGCTCGCCACGAGCACACCGCAGTGCAGTTGTTAGACGGTCGCGTGCTAATCGCAGGCGGAATCAACCAAGACGGCCACACGCTCGCCACCGCCGAAGTGTTCGACCCAGACAAGGCGACATTCATATCGCTGATCAGAGAGTTAACGACCGCCAGAAACCGCCATACCGCCACCCTGTTGCCTGATGGCCGCATCCTTATCACCGGCGGAATCAGCCAAGACGGCCGCGCGCTTGCCACCGCCGAAGTGTTCGACCCGACTATCGGATTATTCACCAAAACCGGCAATATGACTACCGCCCGAAGTCGCCACACCGCCACCCTGCTAGCAGATGGCCGCGTCCTCATCACCGGCGGTCTAGGTGATATCTTCGCACTTGCCACCGCCGAAGTATTCAACCCACACACGGGGTCCTTTACCGCAACCGGCGAGTTGGTGACCGCACGGAGTTTCCATACCGCCACGTTGTTGCCTGACGACACCGTCCTTATCGCAGGCGGAATCGGTCAGGAGGCTACGGCAGCCGCGACAGCCGAGCTATTTGACCCGACCGCCGAATCATTCCTCACGATCGGCACTCTAACGACGGCACGCGAACTCCATACGGCCACCTTACTTCCAAGCGGACACGTGCTTCTCTCAGGCGGGGTTGGCGATAACGCAGCCACGGAGACATTTGATCCTGCGAACGCCTCCTTCACCGCCAGCACTCCGATGACGACACCGCGTCAACTGCACACAGCCACCTTGCTTCAGAGTGGACAACTTCTCCTGACAGGGGGCATTGGCAGCCTCGCCACCGCGGAGATGTTCGTGAAGTCTATGCCTGACCTTGCCGTGACCATCACGAAACTGAAAGTGAAGACAAAAGAAACCGGCAACAAACTCAAAGTCAAAATAACAATCAGCAATATCGGGACAGAAGTAGCCAGTAATCCCTTTGCTCTCTCCCTATTCTTGTCTGCCGATGAAAACCTTGATGAGCGGGATGCCCTTCTCCAAACCATCATCATCGAAGAAGACGTCGCGGCCGGTGAAGAGGAACACAAAAATATTACAGTCTTGGGACTAGGAGCTGTTACTGGCATGTTTGCAATTGCCACCTTTGATCCTGTTGTCGGCGAAGGAAACATACACAATAACACCGTGGCACAAGTGATCGAGGATGCCCCCAGTATTACCGCCACTCCTGATAGTTTCCCCCTCGTGACCGTCACTCGTGCCGGAGGTGGAAGTGGTATGATCACTAGCGCTCCAGAAGGCATCGCATGTGTGTCAACTGACATCACGGCAACAGGATGCGCCAGCAATTTTTCATCCAACGCGACCGTCCTATTCACGGCCACGGCTGATCCGGGCTCTGTGTTCACGGGATGGAGCGGCGACGCATGTAACGTTACCCTCATCGCCAATGATTTGCGGAGCGGAACCTGCCAGTTTGTTCCGTTGCTTCAGAATAGGTCGGTAATCGCCATCTTTGCCGAGGTCTCACCTATCAACTCCGAGCCTGCTGAGTCCGCGCCTACACTCGAACCTCCCCTTACCCCTGATGCGCTTGAGTGTGAGTTTTTGAACATTGGCTGTCCTGATGGTGATGGTTGAAGATCTGTCAACCTTTGGGACATCCCACTCGATGCCAAACTCTTCCATTTAAGCATCTTGAACCTTAATCTAGGCGAGAGTGGTTTCTTCGTTGAGGCTCTCCTCTTCCTGTAGCCTTGGCAGTCCCCAAATTTGATACCTCAGCTGGAATAAGTATTAGAAACCACGCTGTAGGGATGATCAAGACATGAAAAGCATCTTTTGTGCCGGAGTCTTTCTGTTCGTAAGCACATTTACAAGCACCATACTCGCACAGTCTGCTGGTGATGTTGGGCTTCTGTCTGCTCCACGCAATTTTGACGACTGTGTCATCAAAGCAATGAAGGATACACAGAACAACGTCACGGCTGACGCAATACTTCACTCGTGCCGAAATCAGTTTCCCCATGACCTGAGAAAAAAGAAAACAAAACCAACTCCTGCTCTGTCGTCTGCTGACCCAAGCAATGTGCCTCTTGGGAAGTCCAGATCATATGGAGCCGTAGGGGGAAGTGTTGTGGAATCGGTAGGCGGAGATCATAACACTGGCTTTGCTGGGAACATGAAATTTGGATATCACTTCAAGCCACGCTTTGCCTTGGAACTCAATATTCTTCTACTAAATGGCATTAATACTTCAGATGCCTTTGACAAAGGAGGGGTGGCCTCCATGAACGGCAAGGTTTACCTTCAGAACAATCCCGGCACAAGCAAGATTCACCCCTATGCACTTGCCGGTGTCGGATGGGGGGAATTAATCGGGGTCCATCGTGTTATTGAGCAGCATGGTCTGATGGTTCACATTGGGGGTGGGATGGATTTTGATGTGACCGACACCATCAGCCTTTATGTAGAAGCATCATACTATCGGGGAGCTGGAACCATTAATGAATTACAACTTATTCCTGTGACGATGGGAATACAGTTCATGCTGTAGAGAAGCATTGACCAGCGCGAGAACACTGCATTTCGAATATCGCTTGTAATACCGCGCTTATTTTCTTGTGAATGCCCGCATATCCAATCCACTCGACCCCCCCACCCTCCACTTCTTCTCCAATCTTCCCAAGCCCATGAAGACGTCAAATTTCTGTTGTTGACACTCATAACGGAGGAGCGTAGCATGAAAGTAAGCGACGGTCATGACCCAGAAAGTCGCAAGGGCAACGGACGGCGTGCACCTGTCTAGAGAGCCCTGGGGTCGAAAGAAAGGAGGGCTTATTGGATAGCGAGCTTAGTCCACCAGGCCATTTAGGTCCGCCTGCGGTACGATGGTTTCTGTGCCGTGCTTGGACGTGAGTGCTCTATCATGTGCTGCCTCCCACCAGCCTGGATAACAGTGGGCGCCTGAAGCGCCTGTTCAGTACCACCAAATGACGCGAGTCAGATCCAGGTGCCTTTGCAAAGAAGGCTCAAAAATGGGTACCCCGCAGTTACCATGGCAAAGGGGCAACGCATCCAACACCCACTGACAGGCGGATTCTAGCAACAGGTAAATACCAGATACTGGCATCCTAAGTGCCGGCAAGCGGGTTGTCTTCCTGTTCGGAGGTGGCCCGTTTGTTTTGACTTCATTTTCGCAATTGAAGTCCTCGCGCTCTTTTTCGCGCACTTCCCTTTTTGGGCATGTAAAATAAGATGGGTGTCTGACATCCAATGATGAGATGGAGAGAGTCCATGCGTGGAGAGAGTGTAGTCCTTTATTCATTGGTTCTGAGTTCAATCGCTAAGGCAAGAATGGAGGGATGTATATTGTGAGATGGGTTTGGTGTGCTTTGACCTGCGTCCTCGGTGTATGCCTAGTGGTACCGTTTAGCTTTGCACAAGACTATGGCAATTCAGTGTTTTCTCTAGACACACAAGGCCTCATGGAGTCTCATGGGGAATTTGTTTTACCTGTGAGTGAACATGGCAACAGTCTCGATATTGACGTGAATGTGAACATGGCAATGAACGACACGAGTCAGGTCCAAGAGCCGTCGAAAAGTGAGACTCAAACTGACGACATGACCCGAAAAGATCGCACTCGGAAAAGCGGAGAAAATCCTGTCATGTCGATAGCCAAAGGCACGGTGTGGGGTGGTTTGGGAGGATTAATAATCGGCATGGCCATTGCAGCAGCAGTGCCTGGAGGTCCTGCATGCGAAATAATGCGCTGGCTTTTTGTTAGCGGAACCGCTGCTGGTTTTGGATATGGTATATACGATGTCACAGATCGTCCACAGACAGAAACTGGCCTGACACAAATCGATAGACAAAGGCTAGCAGCCCAAATTCCTTAGGGAAGCCTTTCCAGAACTGGAACACAGTCAGCGGATAATCGAAGCACAAACTTGACGCTTTTTGGCTTCACCTCCTAAACAATGTACAGCAAACATCAACCATGATAAGTATACCAAGAGATATGTAAGCGTTTCGGTCAGACGCTACCTTAGAAGCGTTCTTCACGTGCAATCACATCGGATTCAAAAATCTTGATGTCGGCCTATAACGTGAATCAAGAGCAGTTCTAGCCTTTTATGCTCCACCCTGCTCCCCCCATTTTGTAGGGACGATATCATTTGGAAAATCAGGCTGAGGCTAAAAGCAGTAGGGCGTTCCTCCCTACCTTATGATAGCCACTCACAAGCAGCGTAGGATAGGCGCACTCACTCAGCAAAGAATAGACAACACATGACTCGATACGCACAACTCACAAAAATCGTTGTCATGGCAACATTTTCACTCGTTGCCATATCGTGCAGTAATTATGGTGGGGATGATGATGGGCCTCCACCTGAAATCATGAGTCAGCCGGCGTCTACCGCTGCTCCCACGGCTGAGCCTGCGCCACCTCCCCCAATAACGGCGAGTTCCGTAGAGACGGCTGGCGGCAAGTGCACAGAGAAGACTCAAATAATGTGCTGGGAGTGGGATGATGTCGCGTGGGAACAAGTAACTAAAGATGAGCTACTTCAAGCAATAGGTAATTGCGCTGAGGACTTGGATGTCTGCGAAGCCTTCAATCGGGAGTTCGGATTCCGCATCGCCAAAAGAAACGCATGTAAGCAAACAGATTCGGAAGAGTGCTGGGAATACAAGTCATATCGCGAGTTTGTCTCGATACCCCCTGAACGTTCTCCCTTCCCCCCCCCGGATGCCGATGCGCAAGGCGAGGCCACCCGTTTGCTCAGTGCTGGCTGGAATCGACCAACAAGCATCCCGACCACATATGTAAAAACAGCAGACCTTTCCGAGGACGCGATCTCCGAGGTACGGAAAGGCGTTAGCGCTACCGAAGCCTATCTGGGAACCTACGGCCCATTGCGTGTTTTTGTTGTTGGGACTGATGTCTCGGCTACAGAGCCAATTGTTCAAGATTTTTGTTCATGGGCACACAGCGCTAGCACCGATAATTTCAATAGCTGTGTTGAGCATGATCAAGGAGTGGGGATACGTGAGATCGCGCAATTTCAGGGAAACAATGGCTTCGCGCAACATTCGAGTTCGCTTGCGTCACCAACCCAATCATTTGTCATCGGCAACCCCGAGTCGGGAAGCGGTAACAAGATTGCAGTGCATGAATATGTGCATATTTATCAGAATGCACACCTACTTTACGATGAAGGAATGCCTAGATGGCTGGAGGAAGGATCCGCTGAATTCTTAGCTCTGTATCTGGGAGATCAACAAGGATGGGGTTCCTTCAAACAAGAAATGGAGGTAGCACTCGCAACTGCCAGCAGGCTACGGTCATTGATCCCGAGATTGCGCCTTCACGACATAGAAACTGAGCAGTTGCGTGATAGAGTATTGGCCTTTTGTGGACGCTGTATGGGCCAACTCCAATTTGAAACAGGACAGTGGGCCACTGCATGGCTCGTTCGCAAAACCTCATTGGACACGTTCTATCTCTCTTTTCTACAGGACAATGCGTCCTTAGGGTGGATCGCCTCATTTACCAAGCACTTTGGTCTAACCCCCGACGCGTTCTATATTGAGTTTGATAATTTCATGAACCTCAGCCTCGAAGCACAGTCAGCCATCCTTTCGACACCCTGAAAATTGTGCGCATATAAAGGCAATGATTCTTTTCATGCAGCGTTTTCACGCCTTGTCGCATCATGTGTGCTACGGACTATGACACGCCTCTAGCTGACCTTAAGAAGGGAATCAATCATTCGTGCCATATGAGGGTGGTATACGATTATCGACTCCGACGTTTTGCGATACTAATTTTGATAACTACGCCATCCCATGATTTGATCTACCCATCGCATACAGGAAAAGAAGTTAAAAACAATTTTCGGAAAAATGCTTTGGCACGATTCATCACGCAAATTTCACATACTACAAGACATGTTGCGAGTGTGAAACCAGAGCAATGCTTTTTCCAAATCATACATTTGTATTACAATTACGACGTTCAGCAAGAGACGGCAATTGTGCAAAGCATAGGGCTAGCGTCCCTACTCATCAGGGAAAAGATACCGAATGAACATTGGCTGCGTATATACAACTGATCCGTACCATAGCGTAAAAAAGCCTCTGAATATGGCAACGCTAATTCCATTTGGCCTTGCGATGATTATTACCGTACTTCAAAAGGCAGGACACGACGTAGAGCTTTTTGTGGTGACACCGAAAACGCCATTGGACGAATACATCGGTCGTTACGTCAAAGATCACCAGCCATCGTTATTCTGTTTCACCGCAGTATCAACCCAATATTGGCAAGTAAAAAACGTTGCTCGTTATCTTGCCACGCTCGATAAAAATATTTTTTGTCTGCTTGGCGGTCACCACGCGTCGCTAAACTCAGACGAGGTCATTAATGACGGAATCTTTGACGCAATATGTATCGGGGAAGGTGAAAACGCTGTCGTAGAACTTGCAGATGCCATAAACAATACAATGCCTGTCCATAACATCGGCAGCATATGGGTGAGGAACCGCGAAACAGGCCAGGTCACCAAAAATCATACAAATGACTTTGATGGGGACCTCGACGGGTTACCCTACATTAACAGAACGATATGGGATAAATGGATCGAACTGCCCAACGAGTACCCATCGCTCTTGTTAGGAAGAGGGTGTCCGTTTAAATGCACCTATTGCTCTAATCACGCCATGGAGAAGTTGTCCGGAGGAAAATATGTTCGCTTTCGGTCGCCTGACAGTATTCATGGGGAAATCAATTACATACTCGAAAATTATCCCTCCGTTGAACGAATCTTTCTCGAGGTCGAAACCTTTGGGGCCAATCGCCCAGCTTCCTACCGTATCTTTGATGCCTTGGCCGCCTACAACAAACACTTGCAAAACCCAATACAGTTTGGAGTCAATCTTGCCCTGACATCCCATTTCATGGAAACCAATGAACGCATAACAGAGTTGTTTGAGAAATCGCGAGCTGCGAATTTAGCCATCATTCATATTGGATTGGAAAGCGGATCAGAAAGAATGCGGAAAGAGATTCTTTTACGACCAAAATATACAAACAACGAATTAGTAGAATTTTGCAAAATGGCAAAAAAATACAATGTGCGCGTAATTTTCTACGTACTTCTTGGCCTTCCAGGAGAAACGCTTGAAGACTACTACGAAACCGTAAAAGCGGCTCGTAATGCACAACCCGACAATTGCTATGTTGCGATATTTTTTCCTTATCTTGGCACCGACCTAGCAACTATGGCAATCAATATGGGCCTAGTCACTCATGAAGAATTGACCCCAACGGGAGCAACCAAAGCAGAAAGAGGATTGGCGCTATTAGATATGGACAGATTTTCCAGTAGAAGAATCCGGTTTGAATTTATTGTTTTCTGGTGGCGAGTGTATAAAGGGCATTGGCCTCTCCTGAAAATTTTGGCGAAGATGGCAGGATCTTTTTTAAGAGCATACCCGAAATTGTACTCGCTATACATCAACACTATCTGGTTGTTTCCGTCATATGCAAGCTCATTAGCGTCTCGCTTAAAGCAATCTTTGCCCCAGCTTCCTCCCTCCCTTCTCTTAGGCTCACGCGAACCTCCAGCAGACAAATCTCATGGTCTATACCGAGAGAAAGAAACTTCACCTCCCCGTAAAAGCGACATTTAAACCGTCATCATTTTTTTCTTTAATTGTTTTATTGCATTTACACTTGGTTGCCATGGTCTTTTGGGTTCCCAACTATTAAGAATTATATTGCCCATTAAAAACAGTTTTTATGAAACTTTTATCTGTAGAATATTTCAAACTATACCTACAATCCCATAGGTACTGATCATATGTATATTTTTCATTTTCTTGAATAAATTCTCGTAAAGTATCTTCAATTAGAAATTTACTTTCACTTAAAATCCCATTCTCCCATTTGTTTCTAAAAATTAGAATTTTTGATCTACCAGAAGAAAAATCTTTACCAAAATTTAAGAAATATTCAATTTCCTCAAGTGCATTTAAGCCCTTTTCAATGATACCTGAGAAATATTACTCATTCTTTCAGGTAATTTATGAGGTTCCAGATTAGCTAATGAAATTATTTTTTTAAATCTTATTAATGAATCACTCATCTATTATATATACTTAAAATTATTTAAATTTTTAATAACCATCAAAATAAATATAACACAAACAACAAAAAACCCGCCATTTCAGCGGGTTTAATGGACCTACTCGGTCTTTATTGGATCAAGGTGGACGAAACGGTGGTGGAGGGTATGGGAGTCGAACCCACGACCTCCAGAGTGCGATTCTGGCGCTCTCCCAACTGAGCTAACCCCCCACGCATTCCCATTCGCGATC
>PBSN01000011.1 GCA_002726235.1 Nitrospiraceae bacterium | reverse complement strand
GACCCGAAAATTCAGTGTCTCCCTCTTTCAAAAGAGACTTTGTTTCATCTCTCACCCCATTTCCTTCCCCTTTTTCCCCTAAAATCCCCTCTCTCTTATCATATTTCCCCTCAAAAACCCCCCCTCACTTTTTCGGACCAGAATTGCCCTTGTTCGGGCAATTTGCCTTCATGTGCCCATACTCTTTGCAGTTGTAGCATCGTGGTCCTTTCTTCTTCGGAGTGTTCTTCTTCGGGGTTTTCTTCGGCTTGTTGTTGGACTTCTTGACGCCGTGTTCCTTCAGGGCGGCTGACATCGCGGTTTGGATGGCCTCGGCCGTCAAGGCCTTTGCGTTTTGGATTTCCACCTCTTTCCTCGGAGCATCCTTTAGGCGATTCTCCTTGGTCCGTAACTTGTCCAACAAGTTATCGAGGTCATCTTCGGTGACTTGAACAGCATCACTAGATGCAGTCGCCGTAGACACCAAATCCGCATAGTCATCCAAACATCCCGCAATGACGGCCCCCATCATCAACTCTTCGATGGAAATTTTGGATCCGAGCTGTTCCCGACAAATCGACTTTTTCGCCGAAACAAAGGCATCAACGGATTCACCGACTTTCTGCTTAACATTGATCAAATCGGTGATCGCGGACACTCGGGAAAGGACGGACTGATTGAAGAACGCAGCATCTAGGGCGGCCAACACCTTTTGGGGATTTTGCTCCCGGATCAGCTTAACAACCTGTAAAGCGCCATCGGAGAGCGAATCGGTAATAATGGTGAGAAATCCATCGAACTTCTTCTTCTCTTCTTCCGAGAGGTTTTCCGGGGCGCCTGGGTCGGAGGTCATATACAACCAAATATTTTCCCCTTGGGAGCGTGCTTTTCCTTGCAATTTGTATCTCCAGTCGGAGTACGTGGCGCCGTTCATCTTAACGCCGTCAATGGTCATTCCCGACGTTTTTCCCGTGAACGTGGGCAAATGCTTGGAGCTTGGGGCAGCATCGTTCGCCATTTTTGGTTGTAGAGAGGTGAAACTAAATTTCTAGGTTGAAATTACTTAGAAATCGCAATGAAGATCAAATTTTGGCAACTCAAGGTTACGTGAGAATGTTGACACAAATCACATTCACAAAGAGCCAATATCACTTCTTCAATGAAATCACTTGGTATTTCCAATGAACTTATATCAATCTGTAGATACAACGTACGTTTTAGCGAGTAACAGAGTACTCACGTAATCCTATCAATTTGTCAATTGATTTACGTAAAAATATCAAGAAACTGCTAGGACACGTCCGATAGAACGTTTACCTAGAATTTCTATCACATAAATGATCTCACATTTCAGCATTCATTTCAGCATTGAAATCCCACATTCTAGATATTCAGAAAGACATTCTTACCAATGACCACACGGAATTTGCATAGTTCACACAACACAGAGCTTAAACATTCATCGAATATTCATTCGCACATTCTCATGTTCTAACCACACCATTTCACACTTTCCAAGATACCCATAGAGAATTCATGACATTCAAAGATTTACAATGGAGAATTCAGATTTATCGAACTAGTACACACAAAATACACTTTTGTCGTATACACACCCAACATTCCCCCCCCCGAAACTTATGTACCTAACCTAAGTTTCGAAAGTTCACAAAGCAACACCTTGCAGAATCAACGTCAAGAGTACCAGCATCGTGTTTAAACATCTGTATGCTTTTCTGACGTGACAAGGGCTTCGTAAGAGGGTCGGACAAATTCAGGTCCGTCGGTACATATCCAAAACTCTTGAAATAGTCCCGAACAAGCATGTAGCGAAGTGCATAGTGCTTGGACTTTTTCGTTGTAACAGACGTTTTGGATAGTGCCAGCGCACTCTGATTGTCAGAGAATATTAAGGGTAGTTCGGACTTGTTGTCAAGAAACCACCTGAGGTAACCCTGACTTTGGATCAGCCGAATCGAATCATACATACTAACGTACTCAGATTCGCACGTCGAGTGAGTACGGATACTCTGACGTTTCGACTTCCAAAAAATCGGGCACCCCCTGTAGTACATAATACTACCAGACGTCGATTTCAATGTGATCGGGCACCCACAAAAATCCGCATCGCAAAATGCAACATTATGTGGTAGATCTTTGAAATCTTCGAGGTCTGGGTCGTTTTCTTGTAACACTTTGGTGTAAATTTCACGAAAAGCGGTCTCATTATCAACAGAATACGAAACTCCGTAATCTAGAGTGCCAGAAAGGTACTTTAGAATACGTTTCGCAGCCGTTATCGCGTTTCCTGTCGGTTTGTCGGCGAATCCCGAAACCCTCTGACAAGCAAATGCAATGTCAGGGCGACAAATTACTGCGATGTAATTTAAACATCCGCATAACTGTCTCATCGGAAATTCTTTCTCGCCACCGCCAGAGAGGTCCGTGTATGCTGCAAAAGGTGTAACTACCTTTTTGCAACCTTCCATGTTGAATCTCTTCAACACTTTCTTTATGGAATTTTCCATATGGACCTTCATAAAACGCTTTTCTCGGTTAAAGAGCAAGGTTGCTCCTAGCAAATCACGTTCTTCTGTGCCATCATCGTGAATTTTGATCGGATCGACCACAGTGCCAGAGAAAACTTTCATAATTTTGTCCATTTCCTCTTTACACCGCTCGGCGTCCGGACCACACAATAAAGTGTCGTCTACATACACCCCTAGGAGCATGTCCCCTTTTCTGAACAAACCCGGTTCAGATGGGCACATTTCCCATTTTTGCTTTTCCAGGAGAGCTCGATAGGTATCGAACCATTTCCTCGGACTGATCTTTAGTCCGTACAAAGCTCTAATGAGGCGTACCTTTTCCCCCCCCCAATGCTTGGGTAATCGACAGAACACTCGCTCGTCGTCAATTTTCGAATTGATAAACGCGAGGGTGATGTCAAATTGGAAAAGGTGGTGGCCGTTCGCCGCAGCATGGGTAGCAATGTAACGGTTACAAGCGTGGCTTATCGTTGGTGAATAAACTTCCGCCTTGCTTGTGCCCCGTTGACGATTTCCCAGTGCTACAGCCCTACATTTGTAGCGACCGTCACGCTTCCTAGTGTATATTGTCACGATGGGGATGACTTCGTCCCGAGAAGGGTCAAAATCATCATCATCACAAACGTCCCGCCAGCATCCTTTTGCAACGAGTTTCAGCTGTTCTTCCGAATCAGCTTCTACCCATTTTACCGCGTCAGGAGCTTGCATGCATTTTGCATACGTTAGCTGGATGTTATATTGATAGGCACTTTCATTCTGTGACTTAAGACTACGCTTTTCGTGAAGCAGTTCTAATAAATCTGTATCTCCATCGTCTTCGCCATCTAGGGTGTTGGCTGAACAGGCGTTAGCCTTGGCCTTTTTCCTACCAGGCTTTTTCCACCATGGTTTTGCTCTCTGCCCAGGGAGTCTTCCCCGGCGTTTACGAACAATTCCATTTTCATCTGTGTAGATCCTGGGATCAGGAGCTTGCTCCTCATCCCCTACACAGGTGGTGTCAATACGAGACTGAGGTTGGTTCTGCGATTCAGCTGGATCTGCATCGTCCTTGGCGGGGACTGCAGTATTTTCATCCAAAACTGAATTTTCTCGAACGTCCGACGTAACTTTTTCACAATCGCTACGTCGTTCGTCGTCGGGTGGAACGAAATCTACATTTTCCTCGCTCAAAAGGGTCTTATTTCCAGATGTTACAGCCGTTTCAGACGTGTTCGAATTCAAATTTGGACAAATCGGCGAAGAGGCACTTACATCGGGCTCGCGACTTCCCGACAGACCCACATCGTCGTTCTCAAATATTGAATCACGAAGCAAATCAGGCGTAACAAAAGGAACAAAACAACCCTTTCCTTCCTTTAGGCTTTCTATGTCACTAACGATGTGTTCTTCCCGAAACTTTACCGTTTTATTCTCAGTGATATCCCACCGCCAGCCAGAGGCTGTGCGATTATCCCTGTTAAAATGGCCCACCTTGTAGGTGCCATTTTTGTTGTAACCTAGAAAAATTCCAGGTTTGTAACGGTTTTTTAACTTAGAAGTCATATCAGCTTCGGACCGAATCACATGCTGCTTAGTAAAAGCCAGGCAACCGAACCTCTTCCAGTAGGCTCGGGAAGGTTCGCGATTGTAGATTCTGTAGAAAGGTGATGAATGTTTTACCGATTTGCGGTTCAGCCTGTTCCAAGTGTGTGAGACGTAATCTGCACAATACTCCCAGACCCGCGGATCGACATTCACCATGTTCGACCTAATGGCGTTTCCGAACATCCTTACGCACCTTTCACATTTCCCATTGGTACTAGGTGCATACTGCACGCTGTAGGTGTTTTCTACCTTGCACTTTTTGCAGGTTTTCACCCATGAGCTACCGGGATCTTTAAACTCCTTTGCATTATCGGAGCGTACACGTTCCATTTTCCCNATCCTAGAAATATAATTTTCTAGTGCAGAACCGCAATCATTCCGGTTTTCCACCGGAATTCCTTCCACCCAGTCGACAAAATCATCGACAGCAACAAGGAGCCAACGTTTACCATTCACCGAGGGTGGCCAGGGGCCACTGTAATCAAAGTTCACCTGTTCTAGCCGACGAGTCGACTTTGCCCACGTTGGACGCTCTTTGGCGTGAGACAGACCACCATGGTCTTTCGCCATGTCACAACTAGCACATTCTACCTTTCCGCCACAGTAGAAATGTGCATTTCGGCAATGCTCCAGGTACTTTTCTCGGTTGGTGCGCCTCCCTTGCGCCGCTTGGGTTGCAAAACCTGCACCCAAACTGAGATCAGGAAGTCTCGTATCATAAAATTCGCATTTTACCCTAGGTAGACGATCTTTGAACAGAAATTTAACCACATTTCCACTTTCACGATGAACAATCTTAGAATCCGTACAGAAATGAACGTCAAATCCATCCAAAACCAATTGAAAAACCGAAATCAAGAAACCATTCAAATCNTTATGAAATATACCAGTTTTTAGTCCCAAATCATTCGATTTGAACACGCAAAACCGAGCTGGCCCTCGCAAGGGACCCCCAGCACCAGTCAAATCAATCCATTTATCAAGAAATCTCTCTATNTGNTTTTCATCTCCCGTCATGTGATGNGATGCCCCAGAATCGATTATCCCTTGAGAAATATGTGACTTTTTATGCGAATCATTCGATTTCCCTATGCATGTTTTCAAGCCCTTTATGCTGATTTCTGAAATATGCCCTAAAGAGCAGAACGCTTCTTTAAATCCCGAACAACAATCATCTTGAATTTCAATCTTTCGCCTCTTTAGGCTTCGTTTTCCCCTATAACCATACTGATTTTCCATAAGGGATCTAGAATTTGAATTTCTACAATTGATAATTTCATTACCCAATTTCGCTGAAAATGCTTTGAAACAACATGGAACAGAGGAGCCAGATAGGAAACAATTCCCACAAGGAACCTCTGTACACTCGAGATCTTCAAAATTCTGAAAAAAATTCTGAAAATTGCTCCCAAAACCGAGACAATCTTGAGAGATACCGTCAACATCATTACAATTCAGACAGTTTCTCTCAAAATTTTTACGATTTTGAGAAAAATTCAAATCATGGTTTCCATGACCCGAAAATTCAGTGTCTCCCTCTTTCAAAAGAGACTTTGTTTCATCTCTCACCCCATTTTTTTCTAAAATCCCCTTTCACTTCTTCGGGCAATTTGCCTGGATGTGCCCATATTCTTGGCATTTGTAGCATCGTGGTCCTTTCTTCTTCGGAGTGTTCTTCTTCGGGGTTTTCTTCTTCGGGGTTTTCTTCGGCTTGTTGTTGGACTTCTTTACGCCGTGTTCCTTCAGGGCGGCTGACATCGCGGTTTGGATGGCCTCGGCCGTCAAGGCCTTTGCGTTTTGGATTTCCACCTCTTTCCTCGGAGCATCCTTTAGGCGATTCTCCTTGGTCCGTAACTTGTCCAACAAGTTATCGAGGTCATCTTCGGTGACTTGAACAGCATCACTAGATGCAGTCGCCGTAGACACCAAATCCGCATAGTCATCCAAACATCCCGCAATGACGGCCCCCATCATCAACTCTTCGATGGAAATTTTGGATCCGAGCTGTTCCCGACAAATCGACTTTTTCGCCGAAACAAAGGCATCAACGGATTCACCGACTTTCTGCTTAACATTGATCAAATCGGTGATCGCGGACACTCGGGAAAGGACGGACTGATTGAAGAACGCAGCATCTAGGGCGGCCAACACCTTTTGGGGATTTTGCTCCCGGATCAGCTTAACAACCTGTAAAGCGCCATCGGAGAGCGAATCGGTAATAATGGTGAGAAATCCATCGAACTTCTTCTTCTCTTCTTCCGAGAGGTTTTCCGGGGCGCCTGGGTCGGAGGTCATATACAACCAAATATTTTCCCCTTGGGAGCGTGCTTTTCCTTGCAATTTGTATCTCCAGTCGGAGTACGTGGCGCCGTTCATCTTAACGCCGTCAATGGTCATTCCCGACGTTTTTCCCGTGAACGTGGGCAAATGCTTGGAGCTTGGGGCAGCATCGTTCGCCATTTTTGGTTGTAGAGAGGTGAAACTAAATTTCTAGGTTGAAATTACTTAGAAATCGCAATGAAGATCAAATTTTGGCAACTCAAGGTTACGTGAGAATGTTGACACAAATCACATTCACAAAGAGCCAATATCACTTCTTCAATGAAATCACTTGGTATTTCCAATGAACTTATATCAATCTGTAGATACAACGTACGTTTTAGCGAGTAACAGAGTACTCACGTAATCCTATCAATTTGTCAATTGATTTACGTAAAAATATCAAGAAACTGCTAGGACACGTCCGATAGAACGTTTACCTAGAATTTCTATCACATAAATGATCTCACATTTCAGCATTCATATCAGCATTGAAATCCCACATTCTAGATATTCAGAAAGACATTCTTACCAATGACCACACGGAATTTGCATAGTTCACACAACACAGAGCTTAAACATTCATCGAATATTCATTCGCACATTCTCATGTTCTAACCACACCATTTCACACTTTCCAAGATACCCATAGAGAATTCATGACATTCAAAGATTTACAATGGAGAATTCAGATTTATCGAACTAGTACACACAAAATACACTTTTGTCGTATACACACCCAACATTCCCCCCCCCGAAACTTATGTACCTAACCTAAGTTTCGAAAGTTCACAAAGCAACACCTTGCAGAATCAACGTCAAGAGTACCAGCATCGTGTTTAAACATCTGTATGCTTTTCTGACGTGACAAGGGCTTCGTAAGAGGGTCGGACAAATTCAGGTCCGTCGGTACATATCCAAAACTCTTGAAATAGTCCCGAACAAGCATGTAGCGAAGTGCATAGTGCTTGGACTTTTTCGTTGCAACCGATGTTTTGGAAAGTGCCAACGCACTCTGGTTGTCTGAGAATACTAAGGGTAGTTCGGACTTGTTGTCAAGAAACCACCTGAGATAACCCTGACTTTGGATCAGCCGAATCGAATCATACATACTAACGTACTCAGATTCGCACGTCGAGTGAGTACGGATACTCTGACGTTTCGACTTCCAAAAAATCGGGCACCCCCTGTAGTACATAATACTACCAGACGTCGATTTCAATGTGATCGGGCACCCACAAAAATCTGCATCGCAAAATGCAACATTATGTGGTAGATCTTTGAAATCTTCGAGGTCTGGGTCGTTTTCTTGTAACACTTTGGTGTAAATTTCACGAAAAGCGGTCTCATTATCAACAGAATACGAAACTCCGTAATCTAGAGTGCCAGAAAGGTACTTTAGAATACGTTTCGCAGCCGTTATCGCGTTTCCTGTCGGTTTGTCGGCGAATCCCGAAACCCTCTGACAAGCAAATGCAATGTCAGGGCGACAAATTACTGCGATGTAATTTAAACATCCGCATAACTGTCTCATCGGAAATTCTTTCTCGCCACCGCCAGAGAGGTCCGTGTATGCTGCAAAAGGCGTAACTACCTTTTTGCAACCTTCCATGTTGAATCTCTTCAACACTTTCTTTATGGAATTTTCCATATGGACCTTCATAAAACGCTTTTCTCGGTTAAAGAGCAAGGTTGCTCCTAGCAAATCACGTTCTTCTGTGCCATCATCGTGAATTTTGATCGGATCGACCACAGTGCCAGAGAAAACTTTCATAATTTTGTCCATTTCCTCTTTACACCGCTCGGCGTCCGGACCACACAATAAAGTGTCGTCTACATACACCCCTAGGAGCATGTCCCCTTTTCTGAACAACCCCGGTTCAGATGGGCACATTTCCCATTTTTGCTTTTCCAGGAGAGCTCGATAGGTATCGAACCATTTCCTCGGACTGATCTTTAGTCCGTACAAAGCTCTAATGAGGCGTACCTTTTCCCCCCCCCAATGCTTGGGTAATCGACAGAACACTCGCTCGTCGTCAATTTTCGAATTGATAAACGCGAGGGTGATGTCAAATTGGAAAAGGTGGTGGCCGTTCGCCGCAGCATGGGTAGCAATGTAACGGTTACAAGCGTGGCTTATCGTTGGTGAATAAACTTCCGCCTTGCTTGTGCCCCGTTGACGATTTCCCAGTGCTACAGCCCTACATTTGTAGCGACCGTCACGCTTCCTAGTGTATATTGTCACGATGGGGATGACTTCGTCCCGAGAAGGGTCAAAATCATCATCATCACAAACGTCCCGCCAGCATCCTTTTGCAACGAGTTTCAGCTGTTCTTCCGAATCAGCTTCTACCCATTTTACCGCGTCAGGAGCTTGCATGCATTTTGCATACGTTAGCTGGATGTTATATTGATAGGCACTTTCATTCTGTGACTTAAGACTACGCTTTTCGTGAAGCAGTTCTAATAAATCTGTATCTCCATCGTCTTCGCCATCTAGGGTGTTGGCTGAACAGGCGTTAGCCTTGGCCTTTTTCCTACCAGGCTTTTTCCACCATGGTTTTGCTCTCTGCCCAGGGAGTCTTCCCCGGCGTTTACGAACAATTCCATTTTCATCTGTGTA
>PBSN01000010.1 GCA_002726235.1 Nitrospiraceae bacterium | reverse complement strand
TTATAACCACTCTAATGACTTTAAAATATAATCAAAATGCATTAAAAATGCATCAATGCAATACCTACTACACTAGTTTAAACAAAACGCTGTCTAATTTTAGTTAGCAGTATCATTTGTAAAATTTTCCCAGGTTTCGACCGTTCACCAGGTTTTATGCCCAGGTCGCACTCTGGGCTGTCCTCCGAGTGTGAGGGCTCGTTGAAGAGTATGCCATTTCTGAGTCTGGGCGTGGGTTGAAAATTTGCGCAGTCCAAGCCCTTTGTATTTCGGGGGAAGGTAGATAAGATCCGTGGGATATCCAGGGGGGAGACGGAGTATTTTCCTAGCGGCCTGCGCGAGTAGTTTGTCTATGGCGATGTATTTAGCGTATGTCCAGGATGCTTTGGTGGCCTTGTATAGTAGGGTCGGGAGTATTTGTGTGTTGAGGACGAGTAGCTTGCAGTCAGGTGTCGCGCATTTGGATCGTAGAACTGCCGTGGATGTGGCTATGTAGGTGGTGCACCAGCTGTGGGAGTCGGTGTCCTTTACTGAGAATGGAAGTTGTACGCCGAGATACTTGGTGGAATTGGTGGTTGTTCGGATGGGGATGGGGTGTGGGCACCAGTTCCAGTCTCTTATGATGATGTGTGGGTTTGATTCTAACATGGCCGTCACCGCAAATGGGGCTCCCAGGGCAATGCATTCAGTTTTGGGGATGTTTAGTTGCATTCCGGAGAAGGCGCAGAAGGATGAGAGTTTGTCGGCCTTGAGCTGAGTGGCCTCAATGGAAGTTGTGATTTGGGAGAGGTCATCTGCGTACGCCTCATCTTGGCTATATCATCATGTAGGTCAGACCAGCATAGGATCATGTCAAAGATGACGATCCATGCAACTGTGGATTCAGTTCCACCTTGTGTGACCCCTCTCTCCGCGGAGAATCCCATGTCAGGGTGCTGGATAAAGGAGCCATCTGAGCCAAGCAGTTCTTCGAGTGATCGGGGATCGATGTTGTCGGCCATGTGTGGGGTCCAGATGAAGGTGCGACCCCCATCGTCGAGGTCGCTTAGCCATTTGATCGTGTCATCGGGGACACCAAGTCTTGCCCATGCTAATTTGAGAAGATTGGGTGCGATGGAGTCGAAGGCCTTTTGAAAGTCCCAGAAGGTGCAGAGTTTCACATGCCCGGTAAGTTTGGCCAGTTCCGTGGCCGCGAGGACTCGTAGAATGGCCGTGTCCGTGCCGTGTCGCCATCGATAGCCGTGTTGCGCAGGGTGTAGGACTTCATCTTCTTCCCATATGTGGAGGAGCCGGTGGGTGATGATACGGGTCATTAGTTTGCGCAAAACCTCTAGGAGCCCTATCGGTCGGAGGTTCTTTAGAGACGTGTGTCCTGGTTTTTTAAGAAGTGGCGTCATGACTCTGTCTCTCCACCAGCGTGGCACATGGCGATGGGTCCAGAGGGTTTGGAGGAGGCCTAAAACTTCAATCTTTATTTCAGGGGTCCATTTCTTTATCATGTTGGTGGTGACCATGGATGGTCCGGGCGCTTTATCCTTGGCCATCCCGTCCAGAGTGGAGTGGAACTCGCTTATTGTGATCTGCTGTCGTAGAGCGTCTTGGATCTTTTTAGCTGTGGCGGAGGTAACCTTTGTTTTGCATAGGTTTCGTAGGCCGAGCTGGTGGTGATCGGGAATGGCGGAGTGTGGATGCAAGGGTGTGTTCATGTCGGCGCCAGCTGCGAGCTCGTGCCACCAGGTGTCGTCATGATGTAGCTTGTGGGCGACTGGGTCAAGTCCGGATGGGATGGAGTGGTGGGCTGTGAAATGTTTGTTCAGCTCGTCCTGTATGTCTATGGGGAGGGTTAGGGTGGCTCCGTCCTCTAGGGTGAGTCGGGTGAGGGGTGGCGTCTGTTTGCGCTTCAATCCTATTGTCTGAAGGACTTTTCCGATGTGTTGGAGTTCCAGGTGGGCTTGGATGGTGTGGGTCCTGTGGGTCATACGCTTCCGCATTTCTGTTCTTGCTCTTCCTTGGAGCATTCGGGTAAGGTTATCCCGTAGGGTGTCAAAGTGTGTGCTATTGATGGTCGCAACAGTCCATGTCAGCATCTGGCGTGGATCCACGGCAGGCTTGATGATGGTGGTGGGTGGGTGGGATGGGTCCTCTGAAGCGTGGTCCAGGGCGGCTATGGTGACCTCCCATCGCTGGAGGCCTCTTCGTGTAAGACTGTAGAGACGTGTGTCATCTACATGAGGGTGGAGATAGCCGGCTCTGTTGAAAAACTTTCTCTTTAGGTAGATGACTAAGTGGAGTGCTGTTTGAATAACTCTCATTTCCGCAGAAAAGCCGTCTTTGAAGCGGGAACGTTTGCGTTGGCAGAGGTGGTGAATGCGTGTTTTCTTCGTTCTATCTGCGCTACGTGTGTCGTGAGCCGCGTCGATGGTGATGCGATGGATTAGTGCTAGTTTGGTGGCGGCGCGGTCGGCAGGGTGTGGGTGTTCCGAGGGCTCCGGGAGGGATTGATGATGTGTGCTGAGATGCTGTTGGTATTCCTCCACCATTTCCTGATCGGCGGGATTGATGTTAAGCCTTGGCGGGATCTGAAGGTGTTGCTCCTTCGGCAGGGGGGGTCCTGTTCCACTGATGCAGAGGTCGGTCCAGACCGGTCTGTGGTCAAAAGTTGCTGCCGTGAGGGCGTCCGAGGTGTAGCACCCGTTGCCAGAAATTTGTATGTATGTGGGAAGAGGTGTATGTAGAATGTGGTCTATTCTGGAGATTCCGCGGTCTTTCCGGAAGAAGGTGAAGTACGGGTCCTCAGTGTTTAGGGTCTGTATAAGAGGGGCTGTAAGTTGGAGGGATGTTGCTATTCCACGTAGGTCTCGCTTTCCAGCATGGCCCTCGAGAGAGGCATTGAAGTCACCGCCTACAAGGACTGTGTGGCCGTTGGCCCTGGCTTTAACAATCCATTTTGTAAGGATGTTCGTGAGGATGGAATACGGTCGTGAGGCACCATTTTTGGGCGTCGCTCTTCCAAAGGCTCGTAGTGATGTGTCCACAGTGTGCACGGGCCAGCAGTCGCAGGTTTAGGGGGTAGGTATGCTCCTATTATGGTGAGTCGGTCGTCGATGTCTGGTCTGCCAGTGTGAAATTCGATGCGAGATATGAGGCCGAGGCCCGTACAGTCAGAATTGGTATATCGGATGCGCCCTTTCCATGTTTCACTTATCACCGCGAGGGCGCCCCCCATGTGTGGGTCAGTGGGTCCGAGCTTCGGTTTCGTGTTAAGAAAGCGGCATACGAGAACCCCTGGGATCTGGTCCTGTATATAGTCGTCTAGGTAGGCTGCTTGTCTTTGTGAGAGCCGTACGTCGAGGAGGTAAAGGCAATCTAGACTTTGAGAGCGAAAGTAGTGGAGTATGGCCTCTATTTTTCCGGGGTTGCTGGAAGGGTTGCCATTGACGTTCCACGTTGAGAATTTGAAATGTGTGGCGTGTGTTAATGGACTGCGCGAAGGTTCGGGGAGGGTGAGGGTCTGCCGTGGTGGCGACTGCTTTTGGGAGAGTAAGGTGTGCCATTCCTGCTCTCGGAGCGCAATATCTTCGGCATACGCCGCTCTTGCTTGGAGGAGGATCTCTCTGTCGACCACTTTTGGTCTTCCCAATACTGGTACCCGTAGTTGACGAGGAGTTCTTCGTGGGGGTTGATTTTGCGTAATGCTCGTATGTATATCCGTCCCGTTTTTGTGTAGAACTCTACGTTGGCGGCATTGGCCTGTAGCGGGTCGTTGATGTATCCGGCTGCGCAAAGTATGCGTTTGCTTTTCCTGTCCCTGGCGTCTATTACGAATGTTCCTTGTGTGTCTTGGACGAGATAGTCGGAGGAACGCTCCGTGGACCGGGCTTCCAGGATAGAGAGTCTTTGGCCAGTGCACTCGGAAATGATGGCATGGGCCGGGATCTGCTCTCCGGCGTATAAGGCATTTCCTTTGGGCAGGGTGTCTGCTAGGCCCATCAGGACTTTATATTTGAGTGTAGGGTCCCATGTGAGCGGTTGGGGTGGATTCGCTGCTTGGAGTAAGGTGCGGAAGGGCACGTGTGGACAGTATAATGTATGTGTAGGGACTGTGTCAGGGAGGTCTGCATAGGACTGGGCGTGTCGGGCTTTACGAGGGGGCTGTGTCCTGGTGGGGAGTGTGGGGGTCCGGTTGCCTTTTGTCCGGGGAGTTTTCCGTGGCCTAGATGTAGAATTGTGGGGGGAGGAGTTTATGGTGTCTGGTGATGGTATGATGTCGGCCACTGTGGTCTCTGAAGGCGCAGGAGGGCATGTGGGTGTGGCTACGGGGCTGGTGGGATGTTGTGGGCGTGCATTAATGGGCGGGACGTCGCGCTGAACGCTGGGTTCACGCACTTGAATGTGTGGTTCAAGGTTGAGTAGAGCGTTGTCAAGGTTGATGGCGAGGCCGGCAGGGTTGATGATGTAGAAGTGTGCGTTGTGCAGGACTATGTGAGGGAGATTCAGAAGTATGGCTTCACGGAGTTCGTCTGACGTCCACGCAGGGCCGTACGCGTGGGGGTCGCTGGGTATGCCAACAATGCTGATTGATTCTCCATCAGTGGCCCATGTGGTTGTGGGGGTGAAGAATGTGGCGAGCCAGTGCATTTCGCGGACAGATAACCAGTGACGAATGTCGTCCGGGGTGGTGTATGTGTGTTGATGCCTGCTGGTCATGGCTGTGAGAGCATGTTGTAGCTTGACGATGGTGGTTTGGTCACAGCTAGGGTGGAGGAGCACGTCTCGAAGTAGGTTGCTGAGCCACTGTCCTGCGTAGGTCCTGTGCTCTGGTCGCCGGAAGTCGAGCTCCCAATAGGTGGCTGTAGGTCGTTTGCTGGTCATGAGCATGTGCAATCGATGGAGGGTTCCGTATGCACAGTATCCGTTGGCTGGGATATCGTGTGCTGTGTGGATGTTCTGCGCGGATACATGAAGCCTGAATATTCTGCCAGCGTTCTGTATTGCTGTGCGGGGCGGTTGAGGCTGATCGGGATGTAGAGTTTGGGCTTCGATTTCCCTTAGTCCACGCGGAGTGATACTCAAGGTCACCATACCGTCGGTGATATAGAGAGGGGTAGGGGATGATGTGGTGCATGGGGGNGGTGGTGAGGTGTATATGTCGATACAGCTGGTGTTGTNGTCCTGTGCAGCTGCATACGCTGGTGTGTGTAGAGTGTCCATGTTGTTATGGGAGGGAGTGGTTGTGCCGTGGGGTTGGTATGATGTCNTGGTGTGTGATACTGGATGTGGACAAGTGAAGAGGTGGGATGATGTTTGGGCGGACTGAAGAAGCTGCAACAGGGAGAGTCTAGCTGCACGAGAAGCATTGGTGCACTTACTGTCGACNTCGGTAATCCTGAGGAGAAAGTAGTGAGATGCGCTATACGCGACGTTGTGGACTGGTGTATAGGGGGGTGTCGAGTCGTTCCTGTCGACGTCTTGAGGAGGACCCAGCCACGCTGAAGGTACAGCGGGTGTCCCTGCCAGAACTGGAATCGGAGTCGTAGTAGTTTAAGCATGAGTAGGAAGTCTTCGGTGTCCATGTAGTGTTTGGCGGGGAGGGCTCTGGCCTGTGAGTTGGGGGAGCGGAGGGAATTCCTCATGCGGGTGAGTGTACGCCGCAGTGTTTGGATACGTGTGGCAGTGATGCCTGCAGTGAGGCATAGGGCCAGCAAGCGTTGCACCAGTGACAATAATGCGGTGGTATCCTCCTCGCTGGAAAGGTGCACAGGGTTGTATTTTCCTGGTGCNGTTGACCTCAGAATTTGATGAGCTGCTGCCACCGAGCAGAAGCCACGTCCGGGGGTGGCGGCGTAATCCGTATCGCAGTTGAACGAGGTGACGTGTATGTAGTTGGAACTGTCGTTGACAGTATTGAAGAGTGTGGGCCAGGCTGTTGGGTCCGGAGAGGTCATGATGGTGGTGTGGAGTTGGTGTAGGAGATCCTCTCGCAGGGACGCTGCTATTTGGCCGGTGTTGTCGTAGGCAGCCCAGGTGTTGGTGAGTAAATTGGTGAAGGGGACTGTGCTGTCCTGTTGTGGGGGCTTAGCCTCCAGCTGGTTANCTTTGGCAGTCGTGGGGGAAGTGGGGCCAGTCGTGGTGGACAGAGGAGTGAAGGTATCTGTGGTGCCAGACCTGTTCGGTTTCAGGAGCTGGGGTGTGGGAGTGATACAGTGAGTTGAGGACAGAGTCGCTGAGCCGTGATTTTTGTGGGAGGTTTTGTCGCGTGCATGGGCTGTTACTGTGAGAGGTGGGTGGGAGACTGTGGATGGGTGGTGACCTGGTGGAGCGACTATAGTAGTGTGCGATGTTTCGGAGTGAGTGTGGTCTGTACCGCAGGTATTATGTTGTTCGGTGGTGTGTGATTGTTGACGGGTGGGTATGGGGGGGAAGAAGTCGAAGAGGGTGGTNAGGGATGGTGCGGTCTGGTGGGAGGCATGGACACGTCGGCGTCGATGGGAGGGGGGCCTCCGTGCGGGGCCATCTCCGCTATCGTCAGAGGTATACCCTGGGCCCTGCTGGTGTGCCGAGGGGTGCTCTGTGCGCTGTGTGTTTGTATCATGTGGACCCCGGGAATGCTGTGCGTAGGTTCTCTGTGCGTCGAGCACCATGTGTAGTCNCGACTAAATGGCTCATGTAGCATGGAACACAACAGCAGCTTCAAGGTGATACAGGGGGAGTGTTTTGGATGTAGAGGTGGAGACAAAGGTGATAGTGTTTCGTAGGTTCTCTGCGGTGAGTGCGAAGTGTAGGCGAGACTACATAGCTCGGACCCCAGGGAACACAACAATGAGAGTGGGAGTGTAGCCTGGGGATGTATGTATTGGGATATAGGGGAAGGACGGTTATGTCTCCTGGGGAGTTGTCCCGCGTTATCTGGAGCTGCCATGGGAGTGGGAGCGTCGGCTTGGTGGGTATTACCTGGGGTTGTGGGTTGTCGAGATACCTTATTAGGGGGTTTACGTGGTCGACGCTTGGGCGGACCGTCGCTGCTGTCGTCGCTGCTGTAACCAGGTCCAACCTGGCGTGGTCTGAGTTGGTGTTTTTTCGCACCTCTTTGCGTCGGAGGATTGTCGTGTGAAAGCTTGTGAGTACTATGGGCTGTGAACAGGCATACCTGGTGCATGCACAGCGTTTCCACAGTCCGCCCTGTGCATCCTGTGAGAGCGTGAGTTGGAGGATGTGGGTGGTGGTGTGCTGTTGGACGGGCACAGGAGGGGAGGTGGATGTGGGTGTTTTGATGCAGGTGAGCAGTACCATGGGCTGTGAACAGGCACACC
>PBSN01000009.1 GCA_002726235.1 Nitrospiraceae bacterium | reverse complement strand
AAATCATTTCTTATCATGTATCCTCGAAGTTCTAGAACGCAGGAAATTGTTGAATGCGAAGAAAATAAGGAATTGAGGATAGTAGAGAGATGAGAATTGGATTTGTTAAAAAAAAAAAAAAAAGATTAAAAAATATACCTCTTCCCTTTTCCAATATATTTTTCTTTTCTAATTATGTGTGTGTGCTCTTTTCTTTTTCTTTTTTTTCCTTTTTCTTTTCTTTGTTAAAAAAAAAAAAAAAAACCAAATAAAATAAAATCTGTCGTTGCCAAATGGTAAGAATTTTNAAAAGGACGNGTAAAAAAAAAAAAAAAAATCCAGGGTTCGGNGATTTNTTGTCGTGCTGGTCTCGCATCAGTTACTTCAATATTTCAANTNAACTTTTTAATTCANAAAAAAAAAAAAAAAAAGTCTCTNGAGTTTTATTCTCTGTTTAAAACTCAACTTCAAGTTACAATATATGGACTTCGATTGGAACGCCGTCAAGTCAATCTTCATCTACCCCACCTTCTCCATCACTTCCAACGCACCTGTCACGACTGTCGAAAGTTATCTCCGTGAATCTGGAAAGTACTTGCCTGATTTCGAATCTATCATTGACAACACCCCTCACGCCTACACTGAAGAACAGCGTGAAGAAATCTACAAGCTCATCCTCTTTCTCAAGCGTCTCATTTCCAGTGAAGATCCTCTCTCGACTGGTTTGGAATTAATTGAAGGAAAGTTCGCTCAACACGACATCTCTGGTAACGTCAGCATCATCAGCTCCTCTGCTGCCTCTGCCTCATCTGAAGAAGTCCAACAACTCGTCGATACTCCTCGTCGTATTATTTCGGAAGGCTGTGAAGTTCCCGAATACAATCTTGCCGTTCTCCGTGAAGCCATCTCCAAGAACAGCAACAAGCCTCCTCAACAAGAAGATTTAGCTCGCTTCGAAGCCGCTGCCAAATCTTCNCCCGAACCCGCTTCTCCAGTTCAACCTCCTCCTGTTCCTGCTGTCGCAACGACTCAGCCCCAAGCTCCTGCTGCTGCTCCTACTCCTGCTCCTGCTCCTACGCCTGCTCCTACTCAAAGTTCAAGTCAAACTCAACAACAACAACAANCTCCTCCTTCCAACATGGCTGCCTCAACCGATTCCGCTGATGGCGGTCTTCAAGATAACAGTGTTCTAGTCATCGGTGGCTCTGGTGAATTGCGTGACAGAAACGGTATTGATCACCGTCTCCTCGCCGAGAAGTTCAAGCAATACGTTCCCAAGTCTGGTGGTGTTTGTGTCCGTGCTGAATGGCGTTACGCTGAAGTTGAAGGACCCGACAAGAACTACCACTGGCGTGGCATCGCCCGTTACAACGAAGAAGGGGAGCCTGTCGTCGGTTGGTTGGCACCCGATGCGCTCGACACCAACTGGCAGGAAGCGCTCAAGGATTACGTCACCGCCATCGGCCAAAACATCAAGCACTTCGTCGAAAAGGACCCTGAGGGAAAATTGAGACCGAAGCCTGCNCAGATCCTTGCTCCTTTCCCCAACCGCCTCGTCGTCTACTACCACGTCATCTTCGACACCCAGTTCATCACCGAACAAGCTTCTTCCAAGGCTCTCGCTTCTGACCCCAACATCCGTGCTAAAGGTCACACTCCTTCTGTTGCTCCAACGCGCAACGGCGCTTCTGCTGTCTCCTTCGCTCAAGGCTCTCCCAATCCCCGTGATGATGATGCTGCCCAAGTTGCCAACGACCGCAACGTCGCAACAGGAGCTCAGGTTGGTGAGATGGCGAAAGTCTTCGAAACCTTCGCTGATANTATTGTCAAGGCTGTCAAGCAATCTCCATCGACCGCTTCTCCAGCTCAAGTCAACAACAACAACCGCCGTCCTTTCGCCACTACTTCCGCAATGGGCGGTATCTTCTCCGGCTGCACGTCCCTCCGCGAGTACGCAGAACGTGCGAACAACTGCCTCACCCACGTCAACGGCAATCAGCAACGAGAAGTTGAAATCACCAAGGCTCTTCTCGAACTCGGCAAACAATCCTGGGGTTTGACTGAAAGCTCCAAGAACAAGGAAATGGTGAAGTACTTCCTCAGCTCAGCTACGACCGCCATCATGTTCGCTTCAAGTTTCGAGAACTTCGACGAAAACGACGAGAGTGACGACCGCGAGCACGCTGAATTCATGTTCAAGCTCATGGAGCAACAATTCGACAAGACGCTCGTTTTGCTTCAAGCCAAGGCTGATAGTTGGAGAAATCCTGAATTCAACTACAATGGATTCAAAAACGTCTTCGAACTTGATCAACACACCCCCCACTCCGCTGCNGCCCAAAACAGCACCATGGCTCCTCGACGCAAGGGTGGTTTCAATGGTTTCAAGAAGAAAGGTGGTGNTGGTAATAATAATAACAATAATAATCGAAACAAGAACAACTACAACAATAATAATAATAATCGTTCTTCCGGTGGCAACAACAACACTTCGTCGGGAAACGCNTCGGCGGGAGCTCACTGAATGTCGTCAGTGATGCAGCCCGCGATAAAAATTCAAGTACGACAACCGAATCCGTTTCATCATCATCTCAACAACAAGGAAACANCGTCACCAACAACACCAATCAAATTAACTCTGCGCCGCAAGCCGTCTCCGCCTCCAACAGCAACAACAACAAAATTCAAGCTNCGGTTGAAGCCGCAGAGTCACGTCGTCAACAATCATCTTCTTCAAGTTCAAGTTCAAAACAAAACAAAGCCTCCTCAAGAGCAATTGCAACATCTTCTTCCTCCTCAACGTCGGACCTCGCCTCCCGCATTCCGCAAGAGTACATCCCGGAATCCCTCGACAACTTCAAACTTCTCAAAGGTCCNCCTTCGTCATNCAACGACTTCTCCTTCATCGAAACTCAAGTTCTCATCCANGCTGAAGATTTCAAGCCGAAGTACTGGAATCGTTACTTCCAGACAAACCCTGAAACCAAGAAATTCTTCACGCCGCGTCAGATGGGCATCAAGCGCAACAGCAAAGAGTGGCGCGCCTTCCACTCTCAACGTCGTGTCTTCGCCAAGCACCACAACCAAGCCGTCACCGCCGCGTGGCTCGACTACCTTCGATCCGCTGAACGAAATGAACAACAACAACAACAACAGCAACAAGCTCACGTCGTCGCAGGTAGCTCGTCAAGTGATCCTATCGTCTCTCAAGCGCTGCAACATCCAGGATCCATGGATTCTGAATCTCAAGCAACAAGTTCAAAACATGTTCGTGAAGGAAACGTGGACCAAGAAGGCAAGCCTCCTCTCCAACGCAATCAACTACATGACCGAAACAAACGATCAGCAACACCATCTTCCAACAGACCTTCGTCTAATCAACTTCGTCCTGGACCGTCGAGTCCTTCGCAACAACAAGCTGGAACCGTTAATGGCGTCAACTCAACTGGATTACGCCAAGAATCTCAAAACTCTGATGGTGGAGCTGGAAATGGGAGACTCGTACAATCTCTCGTACTTCCTCAAGAGTCGTCGTGTAATGATGGCAAGCCAATCTCCAAAACAGGCTCCGGTGATGACAGACACCCAACTTCAACATCTTCTTCACAACTCAGCAACAAACAATCCTCGTCTTCAAGCGTGCATCTACCTGGCGTACAAAACAGCAAGCAGGTGGGGCGATCTGGTGAAACTCGTCAAGGCCAACTTCATCATCCATCATCAGTGTCTTCAGAGGAACGAAATCGTGATTTGTTGGGGGTCAGCAATCAAAACGTCAAGAGTGAAGCCGTTCCGTCCGGTGAACTTCACAGTGTTGGTGGAAGAAAAACATCCTCATCTGCTCCGTCTTCTCAAAAGTCAGATCTCGAAATTAAAGAAGGATCAGTTGTTGTGTCCCAAGTCGACCAATCAAATGCTTGCTTGGCTGAAGAAGGACCGAATCCTCCGCAACCTGACTTGTCACTCCTTCAAGCGAACGACGCTGGACAAGCTCGTTCAGTTCATCGATCAGGATCTGCTCGACTTCCGCGTTCTTCCGATCATGGCCAAGCATCAGGACAAGCAGAATCCTCACTTCCCGGAGTCGACAATTCGTTACATCAACAACAAGGTTCTTCTCGCAAGAATGTTCGGAACTCAAAAAGCAACTCGCCTTCTTTAGATGCTGCTTCTCCTTCTCCTTCTGCTGCTCTTGAAAACGCTCGCTGGTTGGACCTCTACGATTACGTCCAGTACCGCACCAAGCACACTTTCGCCCGCAAGTCTCACTCTTCTTCTACCGCCAATGATGAACAGAACAGAACAATCCGTCTTCACTCCCACAACGTCAAGGACATGGTCATCGATCTCGAACGCCTCAAGACCTTCATGTCCGACACTCATCTTCGCCGTTTCGAAACTCTCTGGAAGAACACCTTCGCCGACGCTCTTAGTCATCTCTCTAATGAAATCTCCGCCGAGAAGCAAGCTCGTTTGAACAACGTCGCCGAGAAGCAAAGCCGCTATCTTCCTCAACACGCTCGACAACTCGCTGCTGATGGTATCGCCGCTCCTGTGCCTGCCGAAGATGTCTGCAACACCGTTGGTCAGAACACCATGTTCAACGTCGTCGAACTCGACTCCGATAAGAAGCAACGCCTCCGTTCCATCCTCTGGACCCACTGCGTCAACGACTACCTCGAAGATGTCGCCAAGTATCAACCTCAAATGTCTCAGCTCCGTGCTCCTGGTTTCTTCATCGATGATGTTCGTCGTGAAACTGCTGGTACTGGTGATTGCAAGATCTCCTTCTTCCAAGTCGTCATCCCCAAGGAATTCCGCCGCATGCTCCGCTTCTGCGATGCTGAGAAGAACTGGTACGAACTCACTCGCCTTCCGATGGGCCTCCGCACTTCCGCTGAATTGATGCAACTCATCGTCGAAACGATCGCTGGTAAGATGACCGCCGTCAAGCCTACTGCTGTTATTAATGGTGAAACTGTCAAGCTCGCCTCCGCTGCTACTCGCACCTCCGTCTGGATCGATGGCTTCCGCACTGCTGGTAATCGTGAAGATGTTCAACTCGACCTCGATCGCATCCGTCTCGTTGGAAAGGCCTGCAATGTCACCTGGAAGGGTGGTGATGTCACTGCTGCTGACGAATACGACTTCATCGGTATTCACTTCGACCACAAGAACCACAAGGTCTCCGTCGCCTCCAAGACTCTCTCGAAACTCCCGCAGTCCTACGCCTACGGCTCTGAAATCCTCATCACCGATCTCGAGAAAGATATCTCCCGCCTCTTCTTCTGCTCTAGTGTGCTCCGCATAGTCCCTGGCAACTACTTCTACGCCATGAAGTGGGCCAACCGTCAAGTTTCCAAACTCAACCGTGGTACGCCGCTCGACACCAAGGTTGAACTTCCACGCTCCGTCTGCGACCAGCTCAACAAGTGGTTGAAATCTGCAAAATCCTCTCTCTCCTTGCCTGCGTCTGGTGAAAATGTCAACAATAATAAAAATAAATACTACGATCTTCTTTTCACTGATGCTTCTGTCTCCGGCTGGGGAGCCTACTTCATCTCTTCTGATGGCTCGGTTGCAATTATTGGTGGTAAGTGGGATAAAGAAATCCACAATCCTTCTGCTGAAACAATCGCTGAACTCGAAGCCCGCGCCCTCTGGCTCGCTCTCACTCACTTCAAAGAACGACTTCTCAAGAACAAAAACGTCGACATCCGCATCGATAACACTAGTGTTGTCGCCGCTGCTCAAAAGGGTAAGAGCAAGACTTCTCCTTCTCTCAATGCTGCGATTATCGAATCCGTCAATTTCCTCGTCGAAGAGGATTTCTCCTTCTCTGTGTCCTACGTCAACACTAAGGACAACTGGGCTGATAAGCCTTCTCGTGGCCGCACTGCCGACTCCGCCTTCATCACTGATACTGAGGTTAGAAAATACTACGATAACAGAGGTTCTCTCGGGCGGTTGGCGCGACAAGAACTTTCTAGTTTTCTTTCTTCCTCTGTTAAAGGTTAATAATGATTTAGAATGATTTGATAACTTGGATGCAACTACAAAACAAACAACAAAACAGTAATAATTTGATGATCTTCTCCTTGCTGAAGATCTTCTCCTTACTGAAGATACCATCAACAACAACGCGATGAAGAAATTTGTTGAATGCCTCGACACGGGCTCAGAGGAAGCCCTCTACAATGTCCACAACGCCATTCAGGGCATTGCTGATCCAGATCTCAAGCAAAATTTCATGGCCGCTGCTATCGCCAATCTCCGCACAGTCCGTGCTTTGCCAACTCATCTCCATCGCTCCTGGCAAATCCTCTTGACAACAATCACTGACGTTCACAACTACAAACAGTCCGTCGCAGCCTCTCACTACAACAAACTCCAACGCGATGCCGCCAACTTGCTAGTGAATGCTGAATTTTTGATCCATCTCCTCGGCGCGCCTCGTTACTTGCTCGGCCAAGCCTCCAACGCCCGCGAAGCTGCTGTGAAAAGTGAAATCGAGTTCACCCAAAACTGCCATGAGAAGATTCATCAAAATCAAGAGGCCGCTGCTATCTTCCTCGACGCCATCTACCGTTCTCAAGATGCTAACGCACTTCGCACAGATGCTTCTCCGACTGCGTCTTCTGAGAACAACAAAAATGACAAGATGAAAAGCGATTCTCAAAATGATGACGATGATAATAATAATAATAATAATAATAACGATAACAGTGCAACTGATTCTTCTACGAACATTTCATCATCAACACGTCCTCCGCCTCCTGCATACGGCACTGATGGACAACAACAACAACACCATCCGAAAACTCTCGAACAACTCCAACGTTTTGGAAATGATCCTGTCTCGCTTTGGTCTTCCATGATCCAAGGCAACTGCGTCAATCAAGCTCCAAGATTTGATAATCATCTCATCAAAGTCCGCAACGTGATGCTTTCTAAAGCCACAGTCCAACCCAAGAAAGTCGATGCAGACGACGCTGATAAAGATGATGATGACAACGATCATGATGATGATGAAAACAACTCCAACAAAAAGAAGATTGAATTCACAGTTAATCCTTTTAAGCGAGTTCAGAAATCTGTCAAGGAATCGTTCAACGAGATTCCGCGAATTGAGAGACGCGTCGTTCATCGCGCTCTTCGCTTCAACTCTCTCGGTCGTCCTGGTAAAGCCGCCAAAACTTTACTGGGTGCTATTGCTGATGTGAATCCTCTTCCACCCTTCTTCACCCCACAACGGCACCAATCTGGATATCCGAATATGATTGGCATCCTCGATCAGATGAAGAGTCTCCATCCCCCTGCTCCTCCCGACACCGACCATCGCAATCCTGCGACTTGTACTCGTGGACCACCTTCTGCTTGGAAACTGGATCAAGAGAAGGTGAGAATCGAACCGCCATTCACAATCCAAGAAGTTCTCAACGATGTCAAGAGTCATCGTGATGGTACCGCTCCAGGCCCCAGCGGCTGGACTGAAGAACTACTCCACCCTCTCCTCACGGATCTTCATCACGGCACCATCATGGCACGCCGCATCACCGACCTTGTCAACGCCATCGCCAACAACGACTTCCCCGAGAATCACATCGTCCGCGCGATTCTTCGTGAATGCAACTTGATTGCCTTACCCAAGCCATCAAAACCTGGAGACCGCTGTCCCACTGTCCGCCCCATCGCCATGGGCGAAGCTCTTTTGAAAATTCCCTCACGACTTCTCCTCGATCGTCATGCCAAAGAGCTCAGTGCCTTCTTTACTGCCGTCGGTCAGTATGGTATTATGGTCAAAGGTGGTGTTGAAAAGATCATCCACTCCGTCCGTGATCTCGTCATGAATCAAGAGTACTACGTCTTGACTGTCGACTGCTCCAACGCCTACAACACTCCCTGCCGCCATAAAATGGCTGAAGTTATCGCTTCTGAAGAAGTCCTTCGTCCGTTCCGCCACCTCTTCGACCTTGAATACGGTGACTACTCCAACTTGTACCTCCGCCACAAGGATGAGATTCAATGTGTTCAAAGTCAGCGTGGTTGCCGCCAGGGCTCAGTCACCTCTCCCTTGTTCTTCTGCGCTCTTCTCCAACCACTGCTCCGTAAACTCAAGAGTGATCCACGCTTCAAGGATCTGAAAGTTTACGCCTACATGGACGACATCACTCTTCTTCACAAAGATGTTCGTGTGCTTCGCGAAGCCTTCCTCTTCATTCGAAGCGAACTCAAGAAGCTCCTCATCAAGGTCAACATGAAGAAATGTGAACTCTACGGCCGCAAGCCTCTCTCTCCTGAGGAAACTGCTCTGTTCACTGATATTCCTGATGATCTTGAAAGCACGAAACTCTCTGCAGATGCTGCTCCGCCTTCGTC
>PBSN01000008.1 GCA_002726235.1 Nitrospiraceae bacterium | reverse complement strand
GCTGAGGATCTTGAGCAGGCCGAAACGACCGTGCAATGTCTTGAACCAGTGCCCAATCGCTGACGGTATCCACGTCTAGTGCAGCTTCCGGTGTATTGGGAAAGACTTTTCGAGGTTAAGATATATGACACCCACCGCAGTTCTGTGCTTCCTCTCCTGAGGCAACGAATACGACCTTTCGTTGGCATACTTCAGTCTCTTTGTTTTTAATGCATTATCCACACGATGTTGTCGCATCACGTTACGCGGTTTTTTGTGTTGACGTATTCTGTATGTTGCTGTCCGCGTGTTGTCGTATTGCTGATAAACTGCTATTTCCTGCAATTGATATATTAAATAGAGACCACCCGGTCATAAGCCTTATTGCTTCTCCAGACGTTATCGCGAACCCTCTTTGGAGCTTTAGGAACATTATTTGTCAAGACTTTCATGCTTCGACGATCGTGCTAAGATGCTTTCGCTCATTGAGCCTGAACATATGGAGTAAGGGTGATGCCGTTTAAAGATCCGCTCGCGCTTCTCAAATTTCGTTGCACCGGTTGTGGCAACTGTTGTAAAGGGACGGCCGTGTATATTACGCCTGATGATGTGCATCGCATCGCCGATGGGACCGGAAAAACGCCTCGAGAATTTATTCGTTTTTTCTACGATAAATTTCTGACCATTGCGAAACGAGATACCTTTGCTGTGCGCTTCGGGAAACGGAGAGCCGTGATGGGTTTGAAATGGAAGGTAGGGAAGTGCATGTTCCTGGGGAAAGACAACATGTGTCTTATCTACGATCATCGGCCGGTCACATGCCGGCAGCACCCGTTCAATGTGACATTGTCTGACACTGGGGCCGTCGAACGACTATCGTTAAGTAGAATTGTGCCATGCCTCTATGAGATGGACGGAAAAGTTAGTAAGCGGCATCTCGGCAGTTTGTTGCATTGGAACGACAAGCAAACTGTGACCTATGAAAAAACGGTCAAGGCTTGGAACAAGACCGATTCAAAAAGACAAACGCGTAATGCATTTCTCAGCTTCATTGGCGTGCTACCGTCGCTCAATCAGTCACGTGGTGCCAATGCGCCTCGTAATACCTCCAGCCGTAAGTCCGTGGCTCTGCCTTCAGTGCTGACCAACGGCTCAGGTGACTTCGGCTAGAGAACATAGCTCAGTGCGTGTTTGAGACGTGTCGAAGCCGTATATCTTTAACGCATGACACATTCGAAACGAACAAAAACATTCACGCTTGGATTGAAGCTCGCGACTGATCCGTCGTGGGTCAATATCGCTGAAATGAGTATAGAGGATATCCTCGTCGATCACGCGTACTGTGAACAAAAAGCGACGTCTTCCACGATTTCGCTCATTGTTAAATTTCCAGAGAAGGAAGAGCTCGTTGAACAGCTAACGCCTATCGTTGCTGAGGAATGGCACCATTTTAAGCTTGTCATGGACGAACTTCGAAAGAGAGGATTGCGTTTGGGAATGCGACGAGCTGATCGCTATGTGAAGGCTCTTCAATCCATCGTGAAGACGGGTGGAACTCGTGATGATCAGTTGCTTGAAAAGTTGTTGGTTGGCGCATTGATCGAGGCACGAAGCTGCGAACGGTTTCGATTATTGTGGAAGTATCTCGACGATCAGGTGCTGCGAGACTTTTACCATGAGATGATGGTTGCCGAAGCGGGACACTACAAACTCTATCTAAGATTAGCTAATCTCTATCTTCCCGCGGAAATGGTTGAATATAGATGGAGGGAGTTACTCGCTCAAGAAGCAGATATTATGAATGTTCTACCGCCGCGCCATGACAGGCTGCACTAAGAAATTACCAGCCCTCTTCGCAGAGAGAGGTTTTAGAAAAGTGTCACTCAAATATTTTATCCGTGCCAAAATGCTAAAATATATTTGGCGAGGCAGTTGGACCTGAGGCCTCAAGGGTCGTGTGGGTTTCATGGAGATGTTGAGTAGTGTCGTGATCTCCGTCTTTTGCCAGTTCTTCGTGGTTTGAAGAGAAGGCGAGAGGCAGTACTTCGTCGATACGCTCTACAGGGAGAAACGTAATGACCGCTAGTACTTCGTCGGGTATTTCTTTGAGGTCTTTCTGGTTTAATTTCGGCAGGATGATCCGATGAATCCCCGCTCGGTGCGCGGCAAGAACTTTTTCTTTAATTCCGCCGACAGGCAAGACAAGTCCGCTTAAACTCATTTCTCCTGTCATGGCGGTATCACTTCTCACCGGCATATTGAGATACGCCGATGCGAGTGCGGTTGCCATGGTGATCCCCGCTGAGGGGCCGTCTTTCGGAACGGCTCCAGATGGAACGTGGACATGAACCCCGTTTCGCTTAAAGGTCGAGATGTCTAGGCCCATGGATTCCGCGTGCGCCCAGAGATAGCTCCGAGCGGCATGGACGGATTCTTGCATCACGTCGCCGAGTTGACCGGTGAGTTTGATATCGTGGTTTCCGGGAAGGAGGGTTGTTTCCACGTAAAGAACATCTCCGCCTGCTGGGGTCCATGCGAGACCTGTTGCAACTCCCGCAGGAAGTGTTTTGCGGGCCTCTTCGGGCATAAAACGTTCTGTTCCCAACCATTCTTCGATCAGCATGGGTGTGACTGTGATGATGGCAGCAGGTGTCTCCTGTGATTTTTCGGCCAATTGCAGGGCAATCTTTCGCGTGACTCTCCCCAACATTTGCTCAAGCTGGCGGACACCAGCCTCTCGAGTGTACTTCCTGATAATGTCTCCAATAACGTCTTGGGAAAAGTTGAGAGGCTGGTTCTCGAGGCCTGACTCTTTGAGGCGACGAGGCCACAGATATCGGTTCGCGATTTCAAGTTTTTCATATTCGCTGTAGCCGGGTAGTCGGATGATTTCCATTCGATCAAGCAGAGGTTGAGCAATCGAATCAAGTGTATTTGCGGTCGTAATGAAGAAAACATTCGAGAGGTCAAACGGTAGGTCGATATAATGGTCTCGGAATGTGTGGTTCTGTGCAGGGTCAAGAATTTCAAGCATGGCTGCCGCAGGGTCGCCTCGAAAGTCACGACCCATCTTGTCAACTTCATCCAACATCAGTACGGGATTGTTAAATCCTGCGCGTCGAATCGCTTGGATAATGCCTCCGGGAAGTGCCCCAACGTATGTTCTGCGATGTCCACGTAATTCGGCTTCATCATGAACACCTCCTAAGCTGAAGCGCTGGAATGCGCGTCCAAGTGCTCGCGCAATTGATTGGCCTAAGCTTGTTTTCCCGACGCCTGGAGGTCCAACTAAACACAGGATGGGCGCTTTTGCTTCTGGGTTGAGTTTCAAGACGGCAAGGTGTTCAACGATCCGTTCCTTCACCTCTTTGATCCCGTAATGATCTTCGTCCAAGACGTTGCGTACATTGGCAAGGTCCAATTGATCTGGCGATGCTTTGGTCCACGGCAGTTCGAGCAGCATTTCAAGGTAACTACGAATGACGTGATAGTCGCTCGCAGCAGGTGGGATTTTTGATAGCCGGTTCATCTCACGATTGGCTTCTTTTCTCACCGCTTCTGGCAAGTCGGATTCTTCTATCTGTTTTCTGAGGTGGGAGAGTTCGTTTTCTTCACTGTCGTCCTCGCCCAGTTCTTGATGAATTGTTTTGAGCTGTTCGCGCAGGATATATTCACGTTGACTCTTGCTGAGCTTGGCCTCTACTTCACCCGCAATCTTATTGCGTAGTTGAAGAATTTGCATTTCACGAGATAATGCAGCGTAGAGGCCGCGCAAAAGATCAGCACAGGTTTGGGCTTCTAGCAGTTCTTGTTCGCCTGCCACCGTCAGATTCATGAATGAGGCTACGCGGTAGGCTAGGGCAACGGGGTCTTTTTCGTCACTTACTAATGAGGAGACGGCTTCTTGGATTCCTGGTGATTCTATGAGATCTGGCAGTGCCTGCACTAAGTCGACGATGGCGCGATGCATGGCGTCGATTTCGGGGCCAGAGTCAGATGGGTTAAGAAGTTGCCGGGAGCGTACCGTGAGATAAGGATCAGTCTGCTCCACTCGAAGCAAGACGGCGCGTTCAATTCCCTGTATCAAGGCATGGATTTTTGATCCATCAGTTCGCGTAACTTGCTTGATCACCGACTTGGTTCCGATGGAATAGAGGTCGTCGATGCTTGGATGTTCTTGTTCCGGGGAACGTTGGGACACCACGATGATGGTTTTATCTTCCGTTTTCATTGCTGAATCCATGGCCGCAATGGTGGAGGTTCGACCGATTGTGACTGGCATCAAGACGCCAGGGAACAGCACTATTCGTTTGATCGGAAGGACGGGGAGCGTTGCAACTGTGGTTTGATCATCCATGAGAGATGCCTCGTTTGAGCGTTGGTGTGTTCACAGGCCGCTGTTCCTCTGTCGCCTATAGCGTCTATCTATCAGGGATATATAATCACGAAACTGGCGAGGTCAAGTGGGGGGGCTTAGTGGAGCGTATCCATGTTCTGATTTGGTGTTTAGTCTGTTACCTCTATGAAGCCACACATATATGTGTTTCATATGTAATACGAAAGCCAAAACTATAAAAAATTAGAGATAATGTGATTGAAATTTGTGTCGTGACATGCCTATCGAATGTCCCGGTTTCTAAAGACCATCAGTAGCATGCCTATGAGTTGCAGGAGCAGTCGTTGGGTACGTTCTGCTGCTTGGACCGGTGTTGCCCAGTGCGTGCCAAGGGCCTTTCCATGTCTCTGGCTACAGATGCAAGAGGATCTTCGTCGTCATACCATTGTGCAATATGTTGGCGAAACCAACATGTAATTACTTAATCGTCTACAGCGGAATGATGGGGTTGTGTGGGATCATAAGAATTGGGTAGCGCAAATTCTTTTTAAATCCACACAACCCTACAAATCGTTCACGAAAGAGTTTGCGTATTTCTATGATGTAGTATCCCTAACACTCGCAGACATGCGCAACAAAGCTGTCACTGTCCCGGCCATTTTCCTGTTTCTTGTACATAATCAAGGATCTGGTTATCGTCTTTGGCGTCGCGGACGACTTTGAGGAAAGCCGAGGCTTCCAGTCCTATCGTTTTCAAAAAGTGACGGTCTCCCCCGCAATTATACATCACCTCTGGCGGGAGCTCTCCACGCAACTTTGCTTTCGCTTTGGCAATAATTCGAGGAAGCCATAGATATCCGCCCAATTCCGCATCCATTGGGGGAAACGATGATAATGGAGCGTGGGTTGCTGATGGATGGTTTTGTTGCTCATTGAGAAAATAGTCTCGCCGAATTGTGGTGATATGAAGTACCGTCTCGAATGTGGGAACTCCGCTATCACACCAATCCTCGACAAAATCATATAATTCATGAGAAGTACATCCAATGGAGGTTAAGAATGTCGCATCGTCTTCTGGAAATAAAGTATTGGCATCGCAAGGGGCTGATCGATATCGGATCATGGCTCGGTCATAAACCTGTTGAAATCTTGTTTCCCAGTCGCTGAAGTTTGTGATTTTTTCCATCAAACCTCCTTTACGTGGTGTCGTGATGGATTACAGCTGGCAGGTGCTCTGGTCACGTCGTATTGTGATCGCGTCGCCAGGGACAGTCTCAAGAATATCATAATGTCCTAAGCCAAGTTCTTTCCCAAATGCTTTTCCAACCAAGATGTCTTGGACATGTTGATGGTCCCATGCTCGAAAAAATGATGGTCCCTCCTTCAATCCATCAAAGAGGTGTCCTTCGAGTGTTTTGACGAGGGCGCTAACATCTGTAGTTTTTGCTCTGCGGATGGCATTTAGAATTTGTGTTAGCGCCGCATAGCCAAGGTAGCAACGCGAGGTTGGTGTGTGACGATACTTCGCTATCACGCCATCAATAAAGATGTTAGAGCTTTTTGTCGGAACCTTGGGGTCCCAGGTGAGTCCCCAAATGCCTTGGTTTGCGGTGTAACCAAGTGGTCGACCGATTTGTTCACCGGCAATCATGCCTCCAATTCCCATATCCATTGTCAGATCCATGGAGTTTGCCTTTTTCAGTGCATTGACGAGATCCCACCCATAGATGTTTAGAATTACTGCGTCGGGTTTTGCTAACCTCGCTTCTTGCAATGCGGATGTAAAGTCGGTTTCTCCAAATTTGGTCACGGTGTGACCGACTTCTTTTCCTCCCAGTTCACTCAAGGCGTGTTTCATTGCCGTATATGCAGATGTTCCATCCATCGTATTTGCATTGAGGAAAAACCAGTTTGACCCATATGTTTTCACGATGTGAGGGGCTACTGCACGTGACATCGCACGGGCAGTGGGCATATAGGTAAACGATGAAGATCGGCATGCTGATCCGGAAAGTTCATTAATGTGCGCGCAGGAGACCATAAACAATTTACCTTCTGTTTCAGCGATTTCTGAAACGGCGAGCGCAGCCTCACCATTAAACGATCCGACCAATGCATCAACTCGTTTTTCTTTAATGAGTGTGATTGCCTGTTTGCGTGCGATATCGGCATTTGAGGCATCGTCAACCGGTAGTAATTCGATCGGTCTTCCAAGGATCCCTCCTGAGGCATTGGCCATGTCCATTGCGACAGTAGCGCCGTGGATATCATGCATTGATGACGTGCTGTAGGGGCCAGTGATTGGATCGATCATTCCGATCCGGATAGGATTTCCCGTTGGAGCCAATGGGCTGGTGATTGGTGCCGAAGTTGCGCGCTTTCCGAGTTGTGTTCCGGCAAAACTTAATGCACCAACTCCACCCAATGTGAGGTGCTTCATGAATGTTCGTCGTGTTATATCAGTTGATGTATTGGTCATCAGTGATTCCTTCTATGGTAAAGATGAGTGCTAATAGTCTGTCATATGCTGTCTTTACACTTCGAATGTTTTGCAAGGTATTGCGAGATCAAATCATGCCACCCAGTGGGAAGTGTCTTGATTTGAAGGGCTCGCTGCAATATGGATTGGTCTTGCACAGTCTGGAACAGAAGCTTGTTGAGATCAGTCACGGTGACATGCTGATCATTCTGGCTGACCGGAAAAATTTGATCGCCTGCTCCGACTTCACCTTCAGTGATGACCTTCAAATACCAGCCACTTCGGCCGCTTGCGATGAACTGTTTGATGACCTTTGGGTTTCCAAATTTGATCCCCAGCTTAAAACAGGGTTCACGTGGTTGCACAATTTCGAACTGAGCTGAGCCAATACGCCATCTGTTGCCGATGTACATGGCGTCTTCCGAGGCGCCTTCGGTTGTCAGATTCTCTCCGAACATTCCCCAGGGGAAAGTGAGATCTGGGAACTCATGCTGCCAATACTCATAGTGTTCCTTGGGATAGACATACACCGCCTTGTCAATTCCGCCATGAAGTTTCAGATCACCTTGCTGGTCTCCATCGAGTCCACGTGATTGTACTGCAATGCGTCCGTCAATAGGGTGCTTAAAAATTCCAGTTTGCACTTGTTTTCCTCGCCATGGAATGGGGCGAAGTGTTCCCACGTTGACTGCAATCACGCGCATGATGCTTTGCACCTGTGCTTATCTGTGATGTATGCCATAGTTGTTCCCAGCACCACTCGTTTGTATGACACAATTGCGTGTTTCATACTGGTGCTTGTTTGGACCTTGGTTACCATGCCTAGGATCTCGTGATCATCGTCGTAAACTGTGGTAGTGCACGATGTCTCTCTAGGCGTGCGCTTACCAATAAAGCATACCAAAGATGAATGCCGTGTTTTCTACCTAATCTGCAATGCAAGTAGCAATCCCTGGTTCATCGTTGCTTGCATCGTATGTGCATGGATTATGGCGTATTGTTTTCTTGTCGGGGGCATCGTTGCCGTAGCCACAGTGTGCCTCGTGCATTCAGGGAAAAAAAGCGTGCTTGCGTCCGTGTATGTCCTCAGCGATTATGAGACGAGGTGAACCACGGCTGAAACTTGAGACTTCCTGCTGATTCTCCGCATGAATGCCTCAGATTATATTCTTTTTGACACAGCCGTTGTGTATTTCCCATTGGAATGCAGTTGTGGTCTCGTTGTTATTCCAAGCGGAAGGGTGTTTCCATTTCCTCGATTCCATTTTCTTCGATGTGTCCCATCCTGTCTGATTGCTTCAATCACACTGTGGTATGTGCATTCAACGCTTGTCTTTCCGAGAGTCTCTCAGTTAGGCTCACTGGCGTTTACGATTCATACATCTGAGTCGTTGTTCCGGATTGTTTCTGACAGAATACAACCAGAGTTTCAAACGATGATCAGTTAGTGTGTGTGACACCATGAACAGTTCAGATTCGGGTGCAGGTGATGGAGAGACACGCCACCGTCGTATTTCCCGTGTACTGATTATCCCGATATTCATGGCAAGTGGTGCAACCTCTCTCATCTACGAGACGGTATGGGCGCGGCAATTGCACCTTGTGTTTGGAACCAGCCAAGTCGCAATTAGCACGGTCCTTGCCGCATTCATGGCAGGTCTTGCGCTTGGAGCGTTGTTTGTATCGCATCGGGCGCAGCGCACGCGCCATCCTCTCGCATGGTATGCCGCCTTGGAGCTTTTCATCGGAGGCTATGCCTTTCTCTTTCCTGTGATTCTTGAGCGTGCGGAACCACTCTACCTCGGTTTTTGGTTGATGTTTGAACCAACTCCGCTTGCGTTTGGAGGATTTCAGTTCGTGCTTGTTGGGCTTCTCCTCCTGCCGCCAACAATGTGTATGGGGGCAACACTCCCACTGCTTGTTCGCTTTGTCGTGGCGCGATCTGAGGATGCCGGATGGCAGGTAGGACGACTCTACGGAGCCAATACCCTTGGCGCGGTGATTGGCACTGGGCTGGCTGGCTTCGTTCTTCTCCCTTACCTTGGGGTGCACTCAACCACGTACTGGGCAGCTCTTGCTAACCTGCTGTTAGCGCTTAGTGCTTTCGCACTTGCGGGGGTGATGGGTCCCGTCCCTTTGTTGGAGGTCAACTCGGCTTCAAAGGTGGGAAATCGTGACACTGAAGGATCGCTGATCGACCCTCCACCCTCTTCCAGTCGTGCGCTTATTATCGTTGCCGGCCTGGCGGGTTTCTCCAGTCTATTATGTGAGGTTGCGTGGTTTCGCCTCACAGCACTCATGCTTGGTGGCAGCGCCTATGCATTTTCAATCATGCTACTTGCCTTTCTCCTCGGAATCGGAATTGGGGGATGGGTTGGGGGATGGATGGCTGATCGCAGTTTTGCGCGTGGCGGGCAGACGCGCGTCCTTGGCGTGCTTATGCTGATCCAAATACAGGTAGCGTGTTGGTGTTGGATTGCGATGTACTTCTACAGCGAGTTGCCATTTATCTACGTCGGGTTGTACCAAACCCTCGAGGATGCGCTGTATTTGATGTGGCCCGCTATGTTGGCACTGCCTTTGGCCATCATGTTCCTTCCCGCATTGTGTATGGGCGCAACCTTTCCCTATCTCGTTCGTGCAATGGCTAAATCGGGACGTACTCTGAGCCACTCAGTTGGTCGTCTGTATGGCATGAATACGATCGGCGCGATCGTCGGAGCGGCTGGTGGAGGTCTTGTGCTCTTGCCTTTCTTACACATGCGTGGAGCCGTATTGGCTGCCGTATCGGTCAACCTCATTGCCGCACTTATTGTGGGCATAACTGCTCTTTCCGTGAGCGGTCAACGACGTCGTGGCGTGATTGTTGTGTCGCTCATGGTGACGCTGAGTGCAATCGTGGTCGTCCATTGGCACAAACCACCATGGGATCCTCGGTTTATGGCGGCAGGGCTCTATTCCTACGTGACAACGCTCAGCGACTTGAGTCGAGAAGGTGTGATCGAGGCAGTGACAGGGTCCTCAGAGCTTGTTTTCTACGAGGAAGGACTTTCCTCTGTCGTGACTGTTGAACGTGATCCCTATGATGGAAATATTTTCCTCGCCAATAATGGAAAAGTAGAAGCTTCGTTGCACGACATGGACACACAGGTTTTGTTGGCTCACATGCCATTTGCCTTTGCGCCGGAGGCCGAACGCGTTCTCGTTATTGGTTTGGCGAGCGGGATTACGCTAGGGTCGGTCACGCTTCACCCTGCGCGCGAGATTGACCTCGTTGAATTAGAGCCAGCAGTTGTTGCTGCTAGCCATGCATTTGATGCGCACAACAACCGACCGCTTGAGGATCCTCGTGTGCGATTGATCGTCAATGATGCAAGAAATGTTCTTACCCTTGCACAAGACAGCACTTACGATCTTGTAAGTGCTCAACCGTCAAACCCTTGGTTGACCGGCGTGTCCAATTTGTTTACACGGGAGTTTTTTGAGCTTGGCAAGCAAAAGCTTCGACCAGGAGGAGTGTGGGTTCAGTGGCTGCAGACCTATAGCATGGGGACGGACGATGTGCGTTCACTCCTTGCGACATTCGCGGATGTGTATGAATACGTGCGGGTGTTTCGTGTTGGTTCTGCAGATTTACTCGTCGTGGGGAGCCAGGCTGAACTTTCGTTATCGGTGGATTCGTTTAAGGAGATCTTTCAGAATGACCAGGTCGTTGACGATTTGCAGAGCATTAATGTTGAACGGCCGGAACATTTGCTTGGCCTGCATCAGTTTTCACGTGATACCTTGGTGGAATTAGCTGACAAGGAAATACGAAATACCGATGACAATATGCGCATTGAGTATTCGGCACCACTCAAGCTCTTTGAAGATACCTTGATCGCTAACGTGACCATGTTGGACCGTCATGCTGAAGTTACGCTAGAGGGTGTCGAGGATCTTGATGGGTTGCTTGCCTTGGCTCGTACCTATGCGGATCACGATCTAAGTTGGCAAAGAGCATTTCACACACTGCAGTACGTGAAAACCCAATATCCCAAACATCCTGATGTCATCGTCGCCTACAACGAAGCACTCGAAAATATTCGTGTGGAGCAAGAATAACTCACGATAGAAATGATGGGATTGATCTCGTCAATTGTGTATGGCATTAGGGTGTGGCATTTCGTGTGCGATGTCCGAAGGAGAATATTCTTATGCTATGGTTGTAGAACATTGACGCGTTTTTCGAGTAAGGCAGTGTTATGTGTATGGATAGGCAATACAAGTAGCGACGCATTATTCACCAGGGAAGGGAGGGGTGGTGCAATGGATAGACCAACAACCCTAGTTCGTAGTCACAGGGGGCTATCGCTTATTCTCATCGGTGTGGCTTGTGTGCTGACCATCGGGTGCGGTAGTGATAATAGTGTGGACTCTCCGCAGGGCGCAGGGTCTCAGGAAGCTGGAGGGTTGCCCCAAGAGACTTTTGCAGAGCCTTCCCTGTCTGCTGATCCGGTATTGTCGTCTGCTGACCCTGCACCTTTGTTTACCTTGAGTAGTGTGGCTTTTTCGGATAACGGGGAGATTCCATTAGCCCATGCCTGTACTCTAAAAGGCGGGGATAATATTTCGCCGACCTTGGCATGGAGCGATGCTCCAGACGGAACGGCGAGGCTTGCTCTTATCGTCGATGATGAGTCTCTACCGTGTGGCACGGGAGCGAGTGCCTGCAAACATTGGCAAGTCTATAACATTCCTGCTGATATGTCTGGGTTCGAGAAAGGTCAGGCGGTGAGTGATATCTCAGGTGTCACTCAAGGGGTCAATTGGGATCTAACAAGTAATTATGCTGGACCCTGTCCGCCAAACGAACATGTCTATACTTTTACGCTCTATGCACTCAGCGGGTCAGTTCCCGCAATTGAGGAAGGGACAGCGCTCACACGGAGCCAGTTTCAGGGTCGCTTCGAAGAGCATATTCTTGGGTCAGCGATCTTGAGGGGCTTGTTTGCACCATAATTGAGTGTGTCGATTGGAGGTTGGATAGATGAGTATGTTGCCTACACACTACAGGAAGGTGTGTAGCGCGGAAATCATCTTCTTTATCGGCCCACGGCTTCTTCACGGAAGGATGGCCTAGTTGTCGTGGAAAAACAGTTTATCGAGCATCTTCTGCACGATCCTCTTGAGATTTTTACTTTTAAACAATGATTGCGAAGATGTTGCTGAGGCGAGGAGTTGCTGTGTGTGTGCATCGTGGACGTGAAGATGTAACGTGTGGTCATGTGCTCCCTCAACCCAATAGGGGACATAATATACAAGAGTGTCGGCATCAGGGGTGGTGGTGTCGTTACCGGTGACAGCGTTGAATCCTCGCTGCTGAAGGCCCTCACGGATCTGTGTTTCTAAATGTTGGACGTCCCCAACGGTGTGCATGACAACGATTGTGCCTAAATCATGCAGTGCGTCAGCGCGTGTGTGATAACTTGTGATGTTCGCGCACCCTGTCACAATTGTCATGAGCAGGATCAATAAGACGTAGTCGCGTTGTCTCATCGTCGGTTCCGATTTTCGGGGTAAGGTATTTCGGGTCCAATGGAAAGTCTCTCGAAACACCCATTGATGGGTGAAGTGCCGCCATGATGGCGCGCTGTGCATTGGCAGTTGATCAAGGTTCCTTGGTGGTGTCTGCCGGTACACCCTGAATGGTACGTGAATGCATCATGTTCCCCACTCGTTCTGACATTCGTCCGCCTTCCCCACGGCACCACATTATACTGAAACTGCAAGAAAAAAGTAGACAGGATTGCGGTGTGATAGATATTCACTGTTTGGCATATACGCATGAGCAGAGGGAGAGATTTTCCTGCCAGCGGATGTCTTGCCTCAACGCATTGCCAAGAGCATGGTTAATCCAATGGACACCAACAGTGGGCAAGTTTGCATTCGTGATGTTTTCGGGTGCTGGAGAAATTGTGCTATGAGGGCTCATCACAACGGAACATGTCATCCTGAGTTCGGTTTCGAGGCTATCCATGAGCGCGATCATTATGAATATAGCCTGCCAGATAGGTTCTCTGAGGTAGTTTATCAGATGCCGAACCTCACCCTCGGAATTACACACTGGGCCTTGATTGTTGTCTCCAAAAGGCAATTTCTATCTGTCACTACTACGACGTTTATGTCGCTAACCAGCGATTTCATTATTTTATTGAATTTTCCGCTAAAAACGCGCTTTGTGGCTTTGTTGGCAAGGTGTGAATTATTAAAAAAATCACGCCATTTGCGCTTGATCCGGTGTTTGCTGTGTGCAATCCGTAAAACTTACGGACATTCGAGGCATGAACCTTCATGGTCTCATTTCAATACAGTACTTGAAAAAATCATTTTCACCATCTTATGTGCGTATGGATACAGTCAGTTGAGTGATCGGTATTTCTGACATGAATTGCGTTATCAACAGATGGTCATGGATAACTGTGTGGACGTGGCCGAGTTCTGATATATCTGGAGGCTGTTTTAGCGAATTGCCTAAATATTAGTCACCTGCAATAGTTAGGCAGATTACATTAGAAGATGGGAGGGAACAATTTTGTTTGGTGTAATTTTTAGGAACTACGCTATGTTGCATGGAGTATAGCTCTTCACGGCCTATGCGAAATTTCCCCAAGCATTTCATCTAGAAAGACACCGATCACACTTGAGGATGATACGAGGAGATGTAGTACGCTACAGCTTGTGTTGTACGTGAAGCATCTCCCTTACCATTCTACTATAATGGGCAAATGCGATGGGGGATACAAATAGCGTTATTGAACTACTAAAAGAAGGATAGCGATATGAGGATGGATGAAAAAATTAAAAATTTCGAATTATTCATACACAGAAGGCATATGGCTCGTTTCATTGCTCGCTATGAGTTATTCAAAAGAATATTAGATATTGAAGGATCAATTATTGAATGTGGTGTTTGGAATGGTGGTGGGATATTTGCCTGGGCAAAATTATCTGAAATATTTGAACCTTATGGTATAAAAAGAAAAGTTATAGGTTTTGACACTTTCGAAGGATTTCCCCACATAAATGATAAAGATAAAGGGACGAGCATTAACCCTAACTTAAAGAAAGGTGCATTTAAATCCTCTGCATCAGCATATGATAGTATTTTGAAAGGAATCAAAGATTTTAATGAAGAACGATATCTTAATCATGTTTCAAAAATAGAGCTAATTAAAGGAGATGCAATACAAACGATTCCAAATTATCTTGATGGAAATAAACACTTAATTATTTCACTATTATTTCTTGATTTTGACGTATATGAGCCAACGAAAATAGCGCTTAATACTTTTTTGCCTAGAATGCCAAGAGGTAGCGTTCTAGCATTTGACGAAATTAATAACGATGGGTGGCCCGGAGAAACAGTTGCACTAATCGAGGAGATGAAAGGATTAAGCCAAGTAAAAATCGAAAAATTTCATTTTGATTCAAACATTTCGTTCATTGTCCTATAGAATTTCCTACTTCTAAAGGAGTGATGGCATCTGTGCGGCCTTTATTTGTAGTGCCTCACGGTAATATAATACTCCTCATCTTTCAGTCAGCACTTGGAGTAGTAGTGTCCTCCTGATCGGGGAGTTGTGAAGATACCCCATTATCCTTGCAGAGTGGGGTGTTGGTTTAGGAATGATTGACTATTATTCGACTTGATATCCAGTCTTAGTTTCACTATCTTCCTTCCTCGATGGGTTGGATTAATGGGCTCATAGGTTTTTTTTTGGTTCCCTCTGGTAGCAGGGGTGTTTTTCGCGCTTCTACCCCAGAGTATTCTTGCATTTGGTGGCAGACTGGTTTGTCGGGTGTGCTGGCAGTGGGAGAGATTGGGCATATTCTCATGTGGTGCCACAGGAAAATGGTGTACATAAGAGCCATAGCAAGCTGTGACGCAATTTTTGCTGTGGTTGAGCCGACGCTTAGGCTTCTTTCCAAATCGCTGGTGTTGTCATACATTTGCATGAATCGTGGACGGCATGGCTTCCTCATTGTGTGAGGTGTTCCAACAAATGCTTTCATCAAGATATTGCTTGCCAGTATTATAAAGAGCACACTGTCTTGCTCTATCCTCACACAAAATCCAACAGGTATTGTCCTACATGAGAAAGGGGAAATGGGTTCCGAGAGTCATTGTGTTCTGCGTGAGTATTGTATGTATTGGACCCTCTATGGCGGAGGCAGGTTCTGGTAAAACGCGAATGACTACTCATGACATTGGCTTAGAGTTTGAGCGACACCTTACCCAGAGATCCCAGCAGCTTTTCGGTATTCTGCAGCCTCTTGAGGCGCCCGCTAGCGATGCTGAGTTTGTGCCGCGAGCTGCTGCTATTGCGTCCCAACGGGTGAAACTTGCTAAAGGACTTCAGGCTGAATTTGTGGCACGCAATATCGCATCGATGGGTGACATGATCACCTTTTGGCCTACGGTTGATCATCCGAGCCATTTATTGATTTGTATCGAACAGAAACGCTCAGGAGTGACTCCTCGTGGTCATAATGGGGCCAATTCATCGGTACAACGCGTCACTCTTTCGGATGGGATGGTAGAAACGATTTTGTATGGAATGCACCAGTGTGATGGGATTCGAACGACAGGTTGGGGGACTGTGCTTGTCACCGAAGAAGCAGATGATGGACGTGCGTATGAGATTATCGATCTTCTCAATACAACGGGTCATTGGATTGCAGACCGAACGATGGGTGATATTCGCAAGGCGATTGATAGCGAACAGATCAGCAGCATGGTTGTTCAACGTGTTGCGCTTCCAACCTTAGCCTGGGAGGGATTTACTGTTCTTCCGAGTGGCGTAATTATTTTTGGGGATGAGTTGCGGCCGGGATCGGGAAGTTTGGACACTGATGGGGGGTCGATTTTCAAGTTCATTCCAACACATCCTCGTGTAGACAAGAGGCCGATTGCAACTCTTGAAGATTCACCTTTGATATCAGGGTCCACGTACGCGCTGACGGTGTCTTGTGTCGAGGTTGCGCATTCAAACTTTCCGCAGTTTGGACAGGGGTGTGAGGTTGGTGTTGGTACATGGGTGAATGTTGCTGCGCGCACCGCGAGGCAGGATGCAAACCGCAACGGAGGCACGGGGTATTATCGTCCCGAGGACTTGCATCGTGATCCAACGTATATTGGAAAAGGTGTTCGTTTTTGTTGGGCTAATACCGGACGATTGAATGCCGGGCATTATGGTGAGATCATCTGTGGAGTTGACCATGTGCCTTATTCGGATACATCGACACATTTTACGGATCTGAGGACTGGTTTTCGCTATCTTGCGAGCGGAGGGATGAGCAAGGAGAGTGTATCTACGGTAACAATCAATCGATTTGCCGAAGGAGATCGTCGGTTTAACGCTCATGACAATATCGCGTTTCAACCCATCACAGGCACGATGTATGTGACCGAGGATGCAAAGTTTGGTGAGGTTTTCGCTTGTCTCCCTGACGGTCGTGATCGAGATCTCAAGTCTGATGGATGTGTTTCAGTGCTGTCAGTAGCTGATCCACATGCCGAGCCCACAGGTTTTATCTTTGATGCGACGGGAAAAGCCGCATATGTGCTGATTCAACACGGAGAACAGGCTATGTCTCTGCTGGACATGACGTCCAATCGGATTACTGGATATACCGATGATCTTATTAAGATTACTGGATTTGAGATAGCGATCTATCGATTTGCTGACTGAGTTGGGTGTTGTGTACACCGTGACTCATCGAGACGGGATTTTCTACGAATAGATTTTTCTTGGAAAATGGTAGTGTAATTGGTGCTCCCTGTTCTACTGTGATGCCTAACATGATTAAGGAATGGAAATGAATACCTAGGCATGAAACGTTACACGGTTAATGGGAAGGGCCTTGATGGTCTTCAGCGCGAAGAGTCTCACCCTCCCGGAGCTCCTCGACGAGGGGAGGTTCTTGTGGATGTGCGTGCTGTCTCCTTGAATTATCGTGACCTTATGGTTGCCGATGGACGCTATGGAGGTGAGCAGAATCCGCCGATCGTTGCTTGTTCGGATATGGCGGGGGAGGTGGTTGAGGTTGGTCCAGACGTTACAGAGGTGAAGGCGGGTGATCGAGTGTTGAATGCGCCATTTCGGTGCTGGCCAGCGGGAACGATGAATAATAAATGGGTAAAGACGTTTGTAGGAGGCAACGGGGTTGATGGTGTGCTTGCGCAACAGATCATCTATCCTTCAGCTGCGCTGGTGAATGTGCCAGAGCATTTGACCTTTTGTGAGGGGGCTACCTTCACGATTGCAGGTTTAACCGCGTGGGCTGCGGTTGTGACGCATGGGAAGGCAAAGCCTAGTGATTGGGTGTTGGTTCATGGGACGGGTGGTGTCTCGATCTTTGCTCTTCAAATCGTCCGCATGGTCGGGGCGCGTTCAATCTTGAGTACCTCGAGTGAGGCGAAGGCTGAAATTGCGAAGCGCGAATTTGGCGTCACTGAAGTGATTGACTATCGGCAGCACGGCTGGTCACAGCGAGTTGTGGACATTACAGGGGGTCGTGGTGCGGATGTTGTTGTCGAGGTCGCAGGTGGACGGTCACTTGGGCTATCAATTCAATCGTGTGCATATGGGGGCCGGGTGAGTTTAGTTGGCGTACTCGATGGTGTGAAAAGCATGATCAATGTTCGTGATCTTCTCAGACGTCAGGTCACAGTGCGCGGAATTTTGATGGAATCAACGGAGGAATTACGCGCAGTAGTGTATGCGTATGATGTGGCGAAGATTCGGCCACACCTTTCGCGTGTATTCTCATTTAATCATACGGTACAGGCCTATGAATATTTGCGATCCCAACAACATATTGGAAAAGTTGTAATCGATCTGATGGCTGTGTGAGAGACAAATGCGAGGTCGAATCAAGATAGTTTTTTGGTATGGGTATAGTACACGAAGGGAATGTGCTGGATGGGTGAAGGGATCAATCCAAATATGAAAATGCAGTGCGCGGTAGCCGTTTCCTTGGAAGCTGAAACTCGGGCAGCCATGGTGGACTTGTGTGAGAAGGCCGCAGAAAGTCTCAGTGGTACATCGGCTGATCTAGCGCTTCTGTTTTTTTCTAATCATCATGCGGAACATATTGCTGATGTCGTGCCTTATCTGCGGAACCGATTGAATCCTCAGGTTTTGCTCGGGTGTTCTTGCCACGGTATCATTGGTGGAGCCAAAGAGATTGAAACAACGCCTGGGATGTGTCTCTGGTTAGCCCATTTGCCTCGGACACATCTCGTTCCCTTTCACCTTACCTTTGAGCGGAAAAGCGATCGTGTCACTGTCGCGGGGTGGCCGAAAGAGATGCCGGGGTATGATCGGTCATCTGACTCTCCGACGACGATTTTATTTGCCGATCCGTACTCGACGCCTGCAACAGAGCTCTTCACGTTTTTGAGCAATCGCTTCCCTGGTGCGCCGGCGGTTGGAGGGATGGTTAGTAGTGGACATGCCCCTGGCAAGAACAGGCTTCTGTTTAATGATCACGTTGTGACCTCGGGCACCGTAGGAGTTACCATGATGGGTGCAGTGAAGATTTGTACTGTGGTATCGCAAGGATGTCGACCAATTGGAGAACGCTTTATCATTACCAAGGCCAAAGGCAATATGATTCATGAATTAGGCGGAAGCTCAGCATTAGACCGTCTTCAGGAATTATTTGAAGGTCTGAATCAACACGATCAACAGCAGGCGCGAACGAAGACTATGGTGGGGTATGCCATGGATGAATATAAACAGGAACTTGGACGGGGTGATTTTCTTATCCGAGGACTAGTTGGTGTTGATCGGCCGTCCGGTAGCATCTCACTTGGAGATGTGGTGAAGGAAGGCCAGACCGTGCAGTTCCATCTTCGAGATGAAAAAACTGCAAGCGAAGATCTGAACCTGCTCCTTGCGGGTGTTAAGGGACAGCTTTCTGGTATCGAGGTTAATGGGGCGCTTTTGTTTAGCTGTACTGGACGTGGGCAACGGTTTTTCGGTCGGCCACATCATGATGTGAGTAGTCTTCGTGAGCGCATTGGCGATGTTCCGGTTGGGGGTTTTTTTGCTGCAGGAGAAATAGGTCTCGTTGGAAGTATGAACTTTCTGCACGGATATGCCGCAAGTGTCGCCTTGTTTTGTCAGGCACCTGACATTCCCTCAAATTTATAGGGTTTCTCACAGTGTGCGGGCTTGGTCATTGGGAGCCTTTAGCCGCGGATTTCATGGCTTCGATGTGAGGTCAGAGCACGCTGTCACAAAACAACGCTTTCAGTCACTCCGTCGATGTTGTGCGTTTAAAAATCAGCGGTGCATTTTTTCTAGCTGGTACGTGGAATGGGGTGATGTCCTTTCTCCTCTGCGCCATCTGTAATGTTTATTTGCAAAACCCATTGCGTGGACAAAATTATGGAACAAGTACATTTGCTGAAGATGAGTAGCATTGTTGCTCTACTTCCCGTTGTCCAAGAATGTTTATCGTTTGGCCCTCGGTGAGGGGGCATCTCATCGGCAGGGGCACATTTGTTTGTTGGCTAAACTTGCGCCATTCTTTTCATGGCATGTTTGATCGTTCATGCTATCATGTTGCGCCGATTTGTCCATGATTATAGGGTCGGTAGAAAAGCGATGGGGACAATCAAGTGTCAATACTAACGATACAGTTCGAATTGACGATGTATGATTCTCTGGAATCAGTTGCTTATATGATTGACTGAAGGATGGCAATGGGTGTTTTGAATCAAAAGTGCCACTAGCAGATCATTAAGGATCTTTCGGTAAAGCTTAATACAGGGTATGAGCATGATTGGACCGCTATGAGCTATGACGAGAAGAAGCTTTGCACCAAGAGCAGAAATAATGAGGAAACGATACGTGGGGAAACAAGAAGACATAACCATGACTAAAATATTACTGGGCTACGATTTAGCTTTTGAAGATCTTTATGATCTTGAAGGGCTCAAGCGAATTGATGATCTGTTTCTTAAATACCTCGGGGAATCGGATGAGGAATTGTGTGACCAACTGTTGGTGGCACGCGCTGCGCCTGACAAACTAGAGCGTCTCGATGAATCTAACCTGTTAGTGGCCATTGCACCCTATCTCGAGGATTTCCTTGGCAACCTTTTTTCTATCGGTCAGTCCCTACGTGCACTATCCGAACGAGATAATGAGTTGGCTCCGATCCGGATATGCAAACGACAGTTCATTCAGCGCCGTGCCGCCAAGGCACATTCAGCGGAAGACGCGGAAGGGTTTGACGGGGCAGCGCTTGAGAAGGCATTGACCGAAAGGTTTGGCAGTGCTTTAGATCAACTAACCTTTGCTAGGCATGTTCTTGAGTGGCTTGATGACGAAGAGGCCAACGTTGTCGCTATCGATCTAGCCGAACGCTATGCCGCTTGGGCGGGGCATACAAAGGCTGGGCGTAAACGTCACGGGAAGAATGTGTTATTTCACCTCATTCGAAAAGTTGATCATTTTAATCTTGTGCCCACGTCCACGGAGGAAGCAAACGGCGTCATCTCGATGAAACAGCCTGAGGACAAACCCCTCTATCGCCGTGATGGGTTTTCGCTGACCGATGACGGTATGGATTTCATTGGCGCGTATGATCATGCCACTTATTGCGTCCTTTGTCATGATCGTGAGCGTGATTCTTGTTCCACTGGGTTCCGAGATAAGAAAACTGGTTCTTTCATGGACAATCCCCTGGGAGTTTCCCTTATTGGCTGTCCTCTCGACGAGCGAATTTCTGAGATGCATAAGGTCAAGGTAGATGGATATACTTTGGCCGCCCTGGCCATTATTGCCGTGGACAATCCCTTGGTGGCTGGTACTGGCCATCGTATCTGTAACGAGTGTTCCAAGGCCTGTATCTTCCAGAAGCAGGAGCCGGTTGAAATTCCGCAAGTGGAGACTAGGATCGTCAAGGATACTTTGGCTTTGCCATGGGGATTTGAAATCTATAGCCTGCTGACGCGCTGGAATCCGCTTAATTTTAAGCAACCCCTGCCGTTGCCAGAGACTGGCTACAAGGTTCTAATCGTAGGGCTGGGGCCTGCAGGTTTCACGCTGGGACATTTTCTAATGAATGCAGGTCATACGGTGGTCGCCGTAGATGGTCTCAAGATTGAACCCGTGGATTCAAAAATTTCTGGCGTAACCGCTAGTGGAGAACGCGTGGTCTTCAAGCCAATTCAGGATATTGCCGAACTTTATGAGAATCTTGATGAGCGTGCCATGGCTGGATTTGGTGGTGTTGCCGAATACGGGATCACTGTGCGCTGGGACAAGAATTTTCTCAAGGTCCTGCGCCTGTTGGTGGAGCGACGGTCACTGTTTACGATGTTCGGCGGCGTTCGTTTTGGCAGTTCGATGACTGCCGAATCTGCCTTTTCCATGGGATTTGATCACATCGCAATGTGTGCTGGCGCTGGCAAGCCAACCTATCTCTCTGTGCCAAACGGTCTTGCCCGTGGCGTGCGTCAGGCTTCTGACTTTCTCATGGCGCTCCAGCTTACTGGTGCGGCCAAGAAGGAAACCATCGCCAATTTGCAACTGCGGTTGCCTGTGGTGGTGATTGGTGGTGGTCTGACCGCTATCGACTCGGCGACGGAAGCCATGGCCTATTACGTACGCCAAGTGGAGAAATTTAGCGTGCGTTATAACATTCTGAAGAAAGAGCAGGGTGAAGAGATGGTCCGTAGCCTCTACACCGAAGAGGAGGCGGAGATCGCCGATGAGTTCCTGGCTCATGCTATGGCTGTCTGGGAAGAGCGCCAAGTAGCGGAGGAGGAAGGGCGCAGTCCCCATTTTGCCGAGCTTATCAAGCAGTGGGGTGGTGTCACCATTGCCTATCGTCGTCGCATGATTGATTCGCCTAGCTATACCCTCAACCATGATGAGATTATCTATGCCCTCAACGAGGGCATTCGGTTTGCCGAATTGCTGTCGCCGTTGGCCGTGGAGCTGGACGAGTATGGCCATACCAAAGCCATTCGGTTAGCGCGGCAGAAAATTGGTGAGGATGGGCGCCCCAAATCCACAGGCGAGGAAGTGACTCTTCCTGCTCGTGCGATTCTGGTGGCTGCTGGCACTCAGCCAAATACAACCCTAGCCCGCGAACATCCCGGCTTTGCCGAGATGAACGGCAAATACTATCAAGCCTTGGATGAGTCGGGGAGTCCGGTACAACCTGAATGGTCGGCGAAACCGAGCAAGGTCTATTCGCTCATCAAAATCACCGAGGATAATCATTCCATCAGTTTCTTTGGCGACCTTCATCCCTCTTTTGCTGGTAACGTGGTGAGTGCTATGGCCAGTGCCAAGAAGGGATTTCCTATCGTGCAGAGAGTTCTTGACCGTAACCCACCCTCCGATATCAAGGCACTTGACTTGGTAACCGAATTGAATGCAGGGTTGCGCGCCACTGTAAAGGAGGTTGTTCGCCTCACACCAAATATTGTTGAAGTGGTGTTGCATGCACCATTTGCGGCGCAGGCGTTTCAGCCGGGACAGTTCTTTCGCCTGCAGAACTATGAGAATCATGCCTTGCGGGTTAATGGCACGACCTTGGCGATGGAAGGGTTGGCTCTTACCGGCGCTTGGGTTGATCGAGAGAAGGGATTGGTGTCAGTTATTGTGCTGGAAATGGGTGGATCGTCTAACCTCTGCATCCATCTTAAGCCTGGCGAGCCGGTGGTTCTGATGGGTCCCACAGGGGCTCCCACGGAAACACCAAAGAACGAGACGGTGATGTTGCTTGGCGGTGGTTTGGGTAATGCGGTGCTGTTTTCTATTGGCCAAGCGTTGCGCGATGCTGGTTCCCGCGTGCTCTACTTTGCCGGCTATAAGCAAGTGGCTGATCGTTACCATGTGAAGGACATCATCAATTCAGGCGATGTCATCGTTTGGTGTTGTGACGAGGAACCGGGATTCGAACCCACCCGTCCTCAGGACAAGGCCGTGGTGGCCAATATCATCGAATCCATCAAGGCCTATGGCGACGGCAGTCTTGGCAAGGGGGACATCCCTCTCAATGAGGTTGACCGGATGATTGTTATCGGATCAGATCGCATGATGGATGCGGTGCGCAAGGCTCGGTACGGGGTGCTCGAAGAATTCTTCAAGCCAGATCATGTAGCCATCGGTAGCATCAACTCCCCCATGCAGTGCATGATGAAGGAAATCTGTGCCCAGTGTCTCCAACGGCATGAGGATCCCGAAAGTGGCAAGGAAAAGATTGTTTTCTCCTGCTTTAATCAGGATCAAGAGTTGGACCATGTGGATTTTGAATGTCTGCATGAACGCTTAATGCAGAACGTGGTCCACGAAAAACTGACACGGCAATGGATATCTCATTGTTTCGATCTTCTTGAAAATGGTGAAACGAAAAGGGTGGCGTTCTGAGGAGACTTCGTTATTTTAAGAAATTACCGCAGGCTTCTTCAATCAATCGCGATCATGATGTCGCTGGTGGTGTTGCACTCCTCATTTTCGGCATTTCCCTAGACGCTGATTTTTCCGCCAGACATGCTTGTACTCATATGCTGAGTCGATAATGCCTTTTTTGATGCGGCAGGCATCCCTTTGACATGGCATCATCCATGTGTGATAACCAGTTCACCATCCGGCAACAGATCATGCAGCGGCTTATGGGGACGTTATGCTCTGCTCGTGAGCTATCGGCACAGTTTGGGATTCCTCAACGCCAGGTTGACGGTCATATGCCACACATTCTTCGGTCAGTATCTCGCGATAAGTCGCGACGCTTCGTGATGGAGCCTTCGGGTTGCCACGAGTGTGGCTATGAGTTTCTCACCCGTACTCGACTCACTCGACCCAGCCGGTGTCCGCAGTGCCGCGGAAAAAAAATATCAGATCCTCGGTATGGCATTGAGTATCGAGCGTAGAAAGTAAAGTAGTGAAGCGTTTGGAGAATAAGATAGCAATTGTCACAGGCAGTAGCAGCGGTATCGGAAAAGCTATTGCCTTAAGATTTGCGGAAGAAGGAGCGACTGTTGTCATTGCGGCTCGACGGATTGAATTGTGTGATCAAGGTGCAGCAACGATTCGCGCGCGTGGTGGCCAAGCAGCTGTGATCCAGACCGACGTAACAGATGAAGCACAGGTGACTCACCTTATCTCGGAAACGGTGAGGCAATTTGGGAAAATCGATATCCTCGTTAACAATGCCGGCATTCTTCTTGGCGAACACATTGTGGAGACAGCAACGGACACATTCGATCACGTCATGAATACCAATCTTCGAGGGATGTTTTTCTGTTGTCGTGAAGGAGTTCGCGTGATGAAGCAAAGCGGTGGCGGAAACATCATCAATATGTCGAGTGTCGCAGGTGTAGAATCGTGGTCTGGAACTGGAACCTACAGCGCCTCAAAATTCGGTATCCTTGGACTCACTCAAGCGTTGGCGGATGAAGGGCGTCCGCACAAGATTAGGGTTGCGGCGATCTGTCCTGGGCGGGTTGCAGATGAACTGGTTGATGCGTCAAGAGAAGAAAGAGAGAAAAGCGGCCTGATCGACCCATTTGATATCGCCGAGACTGCGGTGTACTTGGCAACGCTTGGACCCAATGCGATTGTTCATCGCCTAGTTGTAGATCGTATGTGGGCGGATTGGGGCCGCGGAGTTCCTGATTGAAACTCGCGACGTTTAATGTAAATTCCATTCGGAAACGACTTCCTATCGTGCTTCAATGGCTGAAGCGCAACACACCTGATGTTCTCTGTCTGCAAGAGACAAAAGTACAGGATTCTGAGTTTCCGCTGTCTGCGTTTGACGAGTCTGGATACTATGTGACTTTTCGTGGGATGAAGTCATACAATGGTGTGGCCGTCTTGAGTTTGAACGCGCCAAAAAATGTGTCATACGGATTTGATGATGGGGGAGAACCTGATGAAGCTCGTCTCCTTCGAGTGACGGTTGATGGAATCACCATCGTCAATACTTATGTCCCCCAGGGAGCCAGTCTCGATTCCCCAAAGTACTCCTACAAGTTAGAGTGGTACAAGCGTTTACGTGCGTACTTTTCAAAGCACCTTTCCATTACAAAACCTGCAATTTGGTGTGGTGATCTGAACGTTGCCCCTGAGTCGATCGATGTTGACAGGCCAACAACGAAACTCAAACACGTCTGTTTTCACGAAGACGTGCGTCGAGTCTACCATGAGACTGTGGCATGGGGATTTACCGATGTCTTTCGGAAATTACATCCCGATCGTTTGCAGTACACTTTCTGGGATTATCGTCAGCCAAACACGTTGATTGAGAATCGGGGGTGGCGCGTTGACCATATCCTCGCTACGCCATTGCTAGCGAAGAAATGTGTCAAAGCAGAGGTCGACATAATGCCGCGAAATATGGAGAATCCTTCCGATCACACCGTTATGTGGGCAGAGTTTTAGGGTCTTGATGTGGAACTGAGGGATTGTCGCTACAGTCTCAGGATATCGCCCTAAGAGAATATGAGAGTCTGGCAATCTCAAGCCTGGAAAGAAACTGCATATGCTATATATCGAGGTGGGTCTGGAAATCTGTACAGCGCGGCAAGTAAAATTTCTGCTCATTGGTAAGGTTGGATGTGTCTCATATACCGGAGAAACACTATGAGCAGATGGCTCAAAAAGAACCACGTTACGTTGCGGCGTAAATTTACGGTGAAATTATGAACGCTGGATTTAAAATGGATTCTCTCACGAAAAATCCAGCTTCGGACTACTCGCAATCCGGTGGATCCTTGCGTATTACATGGTGGCAGATCTAGAAGGTTAGTCGGCGGTAGCGTAGGGTCATGAGACTTGGTACTCGCAGAATGTATCGACGTTCAAATACAATCGGCTATGGTGCTTGGGCTGTTGGATGGGGTTGCTTTTTTAGGCCTAGGTGCACTTGATTTGAATGTTTCCACAGAACATCTTTGGATCGTTCTTGTTGAAATAGAACCCCGAAGGTCTCCGCAAAAATAGCGCATAGCCGATCTGAGACTGAGGGTAATCTAACGTCTCTTCCTAGTTCCTTGGCCATGGTGGTCACCTTGCATCCTTCGATCCCGCAGGGGATGATCCAATCATATGCTTGAAGATCGTTCATGACGTTCAACGCAAATCCGTGCATGGTCACTCCACGGCTGACATGGACGCCCAGTGCCGCGATCTTTCGGTCTGCAATCCAAACGCCTATGCAGTGGTCACGTCGGTGTGCTTGAAGGCCAAAATCGTGAAGGAGGCGAATCAAGACTTCCTCGAGTAGGTGCATGTAGGTTTTTGGGCCGCGGCAGTATGTCTTGAGTTTAAGAATGGGGTATCCCACAAGCTGTCCTGGTCCGTGGTAGGTGATAAGTCCTCCTCGTTCGGTCTGGTAAATGGGAATGCTATGTTTGATCCGAGCATCTTCATTGATTAGGCGGAGTGCGTCCTTGACGCGTCGTCCTACGGTGTAAGTTGGTAGATGTTCCAGCAGAAGAAGGGTGTCGTTTGTCTTGTCATCGACACGTTCGCTATGAATAGTTTGTTGGAGTTGCCAGGCTTCCTCATAGGGGGTGGGTGGCAACTGATAGAGGTAGGCTAGGTGTTTCGTCACTGTGCCTCCACGGATGGTTCTAGGTGAAGCTACCACAAGTTTTTCATCGTGTCCAAAAACATAGGCCCCATTGTTGAGCATTTGAGCTAACGTTCAACGTGATTTGTGATGCCATAGGGATGGTTACATATATTTTGTCATTGTGCTGTGGTTGCCGTGCATTGATCTTCCGTAAAGTGGGAGAAAGTGATTTTTGCGTGTTGTGAAAACAGGGCTGGCGGCCATTTTTACTATCCTGTTAGAATCGTAAGTTGTGTTGCGTGCTATTCCCAGACATCTGAAAAGCAGATTTCAGCAGAAATTATTGCGCTGGTATCGAAAGAATGCGCGCGAATTACCTTGGCGCGAAACTTCAGATCCGTATTCGATTCTGGTCTCTGAGGTTATGCTGCAACAAACGCAGGTTGATCGGGTGGTGCCGAAATACCATGAATTTCTCTCCAAGTACCCCACGCTGCAGGCGCTTGCAAAAGCCCGCGTGCAGGATGTTAAGAAAATATGGTATCCGTTGGGCTATAACATCAGGCCGATACAGCTCCATACCATCGCTCGGGAAACCGTCGCACATTACGATGGCCAGCTTCCACACAGCGACGAAGAACTTCAGTCGTTCAAGGGAATCGGGCGATATACGTCAGGTGCAATTCGCTCGTTTGCCTTTAAACAGGATGTGCCTATCTTAGATACCAACGTGCGCCGGGTGGTGCTTCGTGTGTTTCTCGGCAAACCACGTACGAAGCCTTCGGATGCGATGATGTGGGCATTGTCCGATGGGCTCCTTCCGCGTGGCCGTACCTACGACTTTAACCAAGCATTGATGGATTTCGGGGCATGCATCTGTTCGGCGAAAGTCCCGGTATGTCTCCAATGTCCGATGCAGGAGTTTTGTAAGGCGTATCGAAAAATTTAATAACAAGCATGCGGTGGTTTGTGAGATCATGCCTCTCCACATGAAGCTGGTTTGTAAAAGGGCAATCTCAACGATATTGTTTGCATCACAAGGAGGATCGAAGATGAATCATACACACACACATCGTGGAATTGTCGGGTTTTGTGCTGTCCTGCTTCTTCTCTTTGCCAATGGCGCCGTTGCTGATGAAGGGAAGCATGGGAAACATTTTTCTATGGATATGGAATATGGAGAGGCCTACGACGGCGACTACCATGGGAAGAAGGGACATCATGGAGAGATTCGCGGGCACGGGAAGAAAGACGGGCATGGCAAAAAATATGGGCATGGCAAAAAAGACGGGCATGGCAAAAAATATGGGCATGGCAAAAAATATGGGCATGAGGGTATGCATGGTGACACGCATCACCATGCATTTTCTTTGCAGATGCTGAAGAAAAAGTTGCACCTTACGAAATCACAAGTCGCCGCGCTCCGACCGGTTGAAGCCGATTACAAGAAAGCGGTTATTCAAAAGAAAGCAAATGTTCGGATTGCAGAAATTGACCTTGGTCTCCTCATCGATTCGCCTAATCCCGATCGAGGGCAGCTCCAAGCAATTGTCGAATCAATTGGACATTTGAAAGGTGAGCTGATGATGGCCAGGATTGATGCCTTTTTGAACGTGAAGAAGGAGCTGACGACTGAACAGCAGGAACAGTTTTCAACGATGGTACATGGTCACATGATGGGTCATGGTCATGCCGGTTTGGGCAAGGGCCATCATGGCAAGAAAGGCCATCACGGCAGCAGTGGGCATGGTATGGGGCACTGAGTGTAAAATAACGGGGTGACGATTTCACGTCACCCCGCGAGGTATTCACACAATCTGCAGGATATTAAAAATCATCTGTTCAGCAGGGCCGAATGGACTGTGAAGTTCGGAGTGTCCACGGGAAGACGACAAAGGGTCGAGAACGCTGCTGGAGGACTGTTTCAACATCTTGTTAGTGTACTTCTTTTGCGTGCATTGCCGCGCCACCAAGATGGTTGACACCTTCGTTCGCGTGACTCGTGGCTTGGTCAGCATGTCCTTGGTCCCCGTGTTTTACCGCAGCCTGCAGGTGCGTTACAGCTTCCTTGATGTGTGATATAGCTTCTGCCCCATGGGGATTTTTAGAAGGCATGCTGTGAATAGCTCCTTTCGCGTGTGCAATGGATTCTGCAGCATGCTTCGATACTTCTCCCGCATGTCCCTCTCCACCATGCATGACCGCACCCTTTGCGTGAGAAATCGCCGCGTTTAGGTGGCCCATTGCCTCATCGGGGCCATGGCCATGGCCATGGTCGCTGTCTGCGATTGCGCCTCCTGCGGTGAACGCAATACATCCAAGAACAAGGATTGTGACGAGAATATTCGTGTATTTTCGCATTGTATCCTCCTTAAATTGTTCGGAAAAATGACACTGAGCCTCTGTTAACGGTGGTGATGTATTTCTCCTATGGCGTGATATTTTAAATAATACCCTTTTCCTTTAACCCGCAGTCAAGTCTTTGGGTAGGTATATTTGCGAACAGCCTCAAGATCTCATGCCAGCTTTATGAGTTTTTGGCTTTCCGACATGGTGATGATTTCGGAAACGGTTGTTGCGTCTTCAGGATTCTTGTCACTGCGAATAAACCCTTGTGCGCGAGGAAACCGCAGTGCATATCCAATGCCATTTTCATCTTTTCCACAGGTATGCATTGCTGAGCGGGTGATTTCATCAGCCATTACTGTGATCACGGTGTGGGGATGAACCCACACGTTAGGGGTGAGTGTTGAGACTACACGTGGTGGCATTGATTCTGAGGCATGGGAGTCAAGAACTTTGCGCAGTCGGCCCCAGTCCTCTTGGGAGAATCCTGAGCCGATTCGAGAGACTGTTTTAAACGTATCAGTATTGGGATCGTAGACAGTTGCAAGTACCGCTCCGATACCGAATTCAGCACGTGTGCCTTTTCCACTGAAATAGCCGACTAGACATACGTCTACCGTATCGGCCAGCGTTCCTTTGTAGCTACGTTTAAGTTTGATCCAGTTGAAATCTCGTGCACCAGCTTTGTATGGGCCGTCAAGGCGTTTGGCTACTACGCCCTCTGCGCCTTTATCGATAGCAGTCTGGAATATCCGGGAAAACTCGGCAGGATCATCTGTCTCATCGGCATGCCCGAGTTCGATGACCGGGTTGTTTGTAATCAACGAACTTAATAGCTTGCGTCGATCAGAATATGCCCGATTCGTCCAGTCCTCGCCGTTGACGTAGAGAAGATCAAACGCAAAGAGTTTCAGCGGAATATCCGTCGCAGCTTGCACGATGCCGTGTTTTCGTTTCCGCTGTATGGTGACTTGGAATGGCTGAAGTTCGCCCGTCAGATCGTCATAGCTGAGGGCCTCACCTTCGAAGATGATACTCTCGGCGTTGATTGCCGTCTTTGTGGCCTGAACCAGTTCAGGGAACATTGGCGTCGTGCGTTCGAGGTTGCGTGAGAAAATTTCAACCTCTTCTTTGGATTTATGAATTTGGCAACGAAACCCGTCCAATTTTGGTTCGACGGAACAGCGACCGATTTTCTTAATCACGTCCTCGGGGGTTGCAACACGCTCGCATAAGGCCATGCGGATAGGGGATCCCACCGTCGGGCTGATTTTCTCGATTCCAGAAATGCCATCGGTAAACAAAATACGGCCTACCATTCCGAGATCCGAACAGAGATTGAATCCGCGTTCGAGGATTGTCTTGGGTTTCCGCTCGCCGGTCTTGGCGAGGCTTAAGGCTTCAAGTATTGTGGCATTTCCTGTGCCTAAGCGCATTCGACCGACTACAAAACGGCTAATGTACTTGGCTTCGGTTGGTGTTGCGGAATGCAGGAGTGCTGTGAGCGCTTCAACCTTTTGTTCAACACTTCCCTTTCCTGCCAGCTCTGCGAGGTCGCAGAGTTGTGAATACACGGTGTGTACGTCGAGGTTGGTGCCATGCTGACCGCTCAAAAAATGCTCCGTTGTTATCCCTAAGTCTCCACTGGATCGAAAATGTTGCTGGATCTCAGTGAGGTCCTTGCCCGATGCATCAGTAATTGCTCGGATGAGTAACTTTTCAGACATGCCCATTTCCAAGGTATAGAACGAAGGGAGTAATTGTTCTTGAACGAGGTAAATAATCTTGTCGATTTCGTTGGCGTTGGAGAGACGAAAAAGCTCGGCAAGAATTTCAAACATATCAAGACGCTTGGTCGTCGCTTCAAGCCGTTCAAAATATTGAATGAGGGTTAGAAATTTCATAGGACAGTAGTGTCGCCATGGTTTGAGTGGCTTGCAATCGAGATTGTATCCACTGTTGCTATGGCGATTCGCGAGTCTGTCATGAAATCGTCAGCCTTCCTAAGGGGGATGAATTATTTGGAAGCTCTGTGGTCAGCCGCATGAAAGATGATAATTCACGAGAAGACGCTGGACAATACCTCTCAGTGATAAGGGGTGTTGAATCTATGGGCTTGTCTTCCGTGTTTGGCGTAATTGGCCACCTTTCACGAGAGATGCGACTTCGGCGACTCGTCGCCCCAGTGTTTGAGCCTCATTATATTCGTACGCGTCGATGCCAGGACTTTCCCCTTCGGTTGTTGCGCTAGCACCAAAGGCTCCTCCTCCGCTCACGACGATCATTTGATTTCCCAGCATCGCAGACAAAATCGTCAGCATGGTCAGTTCCTTGCCGTTGGAGCGTCCACCGCCGGTACTAAAGGCCGCACCCACCTTGTCTCGCATTTTGAATTCTGGATAAACACCGAACTTGAATTGCCAATTATCAAAGAATGTCTTGACCTCTCCGGCCATGTTTGACCAGTACACTGGTGAGCCGACGATAATCGCATCTGAAGAGAAAAGATCGTTGGCGGTGACCGCAGAGACTGGTTTTACGACCACGACTACTTCTTCCATAGAACGTGCCCCTTCGGCAACGCCTTGCGCCATTTTTGCCGTATTATCAGTCAGAGAGTGGTACGTAATGAGGATCTTGACGTTGACTGTTGGTAGCTCTTCAGGGACTACGTTAGTGTCTCCAAAGCACGGGCTGGAGGTGAGGAAAACCATGGCGCTTACAAACAATCCGAAAGAAGAGGGGAAAATTGTTGTCATATAATCACCCAATATTTGCGATTTTTCCTGCGCCAAATGCTAGCGAAGCCTTGGTCGGATGTCCAATGAGTATGGGTTGGTAATGATGTTCTACGCCTTTCTGCGCGTTTCTTGATTCAATGCACACACTTGTGTGACAGTGTGTGTGATGGGGGTCGGTTATACTAATGGATCTTGCTCTTTATGATCGTCTGCTACCGGATGCAACTGGAGCCGTTGCTGGTTGATCATCTTCATCCACTGCTGGGGTGCCGTCTTGGTTCCATGATTTTTCCTAGTTCTATCGCGACTGCTCTTATTTTTCGATAATTGTTTCACAGCTTTTGTATGAAAGCCATGGTTCTACAACAGTCGGCTGAAGTTGGGAGTAACCCTTTGGTTCTTACGGATGTGCTGTTGCCGGAGCCACTGATCGGTCAGATTCGCGTGAAGGTGCATGTGTGTGGAGTGTGCCGGACAGATCTTCATGTTGTCGAAGGAGAACTTCCTGAGGCAAAACGGCCGGTGATCCCTGGCCATCAGATTGTGGGTGTTGTGGATAAAGTAGGGGAAGACGTAAGAAATTTTAACGAGGGGGATCGAGTTGGGGTGGCTTGGTTGCAGAAAACATGTGGGAAGTGCAATTTCTGCATTAGTGCTCGTGAAAATCTGTGTGATCGTAGCACGTTTACAGGGTATCACGTCGATGGAGGGTTTGCAGAATATATCGTGGCTTCGGAATCTTTTGTGTACACGATGCCTTATGAGTTTCATGATGAAGAAGCGGCACCGTTGTTGTGCGCCGGGATTATTGGCTATCGAGCATTACGACTTAGTGGCATTCGGCCTGGCCAGCATTTGGGTTTTTACGGGTTTGGTGCTGCGGCACATATCGCGATTCAGGTGGCGAAACATTGGGGGTGCTCTGTTTCTGTTTTCTCGCAGCGTGAGCACCACAGGGTGTTGGCCCTTGAACTTGGAGCCTCTTGGGTTGGTGGTTCATCAGAGGTCCCACGAGAGAAGTTACACTGTGCCATCATGTTTGCACCAGCTGGTGAACTCGTTCCTTTTGCAATGCGAGCGTTAGGCAAAGGTGGAACATTGGCAATCGCAGGTATCCATATGAGTCCGATCCCATCTTTGAACTATGATGAAGAGCTTTTTGGCGAGCGGGTCATTCGCAGTGTCACAGCTAATACTAAGCAAGATGGGTTGGACTTACTGCAGATTGCTTCGGAGATACCCATCAGGACACATACGGAATTGTTCAGTCTTGAAGAAGCAAACTTTGCGCTTCAGACCATGAAGGCTGGAAAGATTCAAGGGGCGGGGGTGTTGGATTTACGGCGTGGGTGAAGGTGAGCTTTTTCTTGTAGTTTGATTGGCAACGGCTTGCGTTGCACGTTCAATAGTTTCGGGGTCGCCGAGGTAGTAATGACGGATGGGCCGAAGACCATCTTCTAATTCGTACACTAGCGGGATTCCCGTTGGAATGTTGAGGTCCGTGATTTTGTCCTCTGAAATTTCGTCTAAATACATAACTAGTGCGCGTATGCTGTTTCCATGCGCGGCGATGAGGACCCGTTCACCCTTTTCGATCGCGGGAGCAATGGTCGATTGCCAATAGGGCAAGAATCGATTCACCACATCTTTTAAGCATTCCGTCGCTGGGATCTGTTGGATCGCGAGGGCCTTGTAACGCGGATCATGCCCTGGAAAGTTCGGGTCATTCGATCCGAGCGCTGGAGGGCGAATGTCGTAGCTGCGTCGCCAGACGTGCACTTGCTTTTCTCCGTGTTTTTCGACCGTTTCGATTTTGTTCAAACCTTGCAGTAGGCCATAGTGTCGCTCATTAAGATGCCAGGTCCGGTGTACTGGAATCCACATGTGGTCCATTTCTTCCAGTACCAGCCATAGTGTTTTGATGGCACGTTTTAATAGCGAGGTATAGGCGACATCAAACTCGAACCCTTTATTACGCAAGGTACGTCCTGCTTCGCTGGCTTCTTCAAGGCCCTTCGGAGAGAGTTCGACATCGACCCATCCGGTAAACCGATTTTCCTTGTTCCAGACGCTTTCTCCGTGGCGGATCAATACCAGCTTCTTCATTATCCTTTCCTCAGCCTCCTTGAGTTCTTCATGTATTAGCATCATGATACGTATCTCAAGGCCCGATGCAACCCTGGTGTTATTTTCATGCGAGTGATTGTGCTACCGTGATACCGATTCACATCCGACATAATGGGATTCTTCTGTTTCTCTGTGGAGTGCTCTTTTTCTCGGCACTTGGCGCTCTTAACCTGACTGATAACGATGAGGGGAGCAACGCTGGCGCGCCTCGTGAGATGCTCGAGCGCGGAGATTGGATCTCTCCAACCCTCAACGGTGAACCTCGTTTTGCGAAGCCGGTTTTCACCTACTGGCTTATCGGGGCTTCCTATCTCGTCTTTGGCGTCAACGAATTTTCTGCGCGCTTTCCCTCTGCCGTATTCGGGACTCTTCTCATTCTCATGCAGTACCTATTTCTTACCCGAGTTGCGACGGTCAACGTTGCGTGGTGGTCTACCTTATGCCTCCTATTGAACCTCGAGATGCTTGCGATCGGAAGAATGGTCCTGACCGATATGATCCTCATCTTTTTTACAACCCTCACACTATTTAGTTTTTGGATTGCGTTTTCTGGTGAAAGAAGAGAAAAACGATGGTATCTCGTCTGCTATATAGCAATGGCTGGCGCGATGCTTACTAAAGGGCCTGTGGGAGTGATTGTTCCGTTGCTGGTGGTGTTGGTATTTGTTCTTTTAACTCAAAACTTTCGCAAAGTGATTTGTGAAGCCCGCCCATTTGTTGGGGTGTTGTTGTTTCTCTGCCTTACCTTACCTTGGTATGGGTCAATGCTGATGATCCATGGGGTGACATATTTGGAATCTGCGCAGGCGAACACTCTTGGTCGGTACGCCAACATTATTGGGGGACATGGTGGGACAATATTGTTTTATATCCCTGTCCTGCTACTGGGGTTTTTTCCTTGGAGCGGTTTTCTACCGTTAGCTTTTCGGGACGTGGTATCAGACTTTAAAGTGTATCGTATGACTGGTGGTCAAGGCCAATCTCTACTTGTCTTTGCCGCTTGCTGGTTTATGGTGCTGTTTCTCTTCTTTACGTTTTCTGCAACTAGGCTTCCGCACTACATTGCGCCGCTATTTCCGGCAGCGGCGATCTTAGTCGCCTTTCCCCTTGCACGATTTATGAGTGGCGAGGCACGGCCCAAAGGTACAAGCGCCTTTTGGATCATTTTAGTGCTTGGAACACTGTTAGGCGGAGGTCTCGCGGCATTTCCATTTGTGTATAACCAACTCGTTGAATTTATCGCGCAAGAGTTTCCCATGGCCGACAGCGTTGATCCTGGGATTGGCATTTCCATCATTGGTACGGTCCTGTTCATTGGCTCCGTGGCGACCGCGTTCTATGGGCTAGCGGCACAGCGTGTACGGGTGGCAATTCAACTTGCGGCCGTGACAATTGGACTATCCTCATTACTTATTATCCATGTTGGCTTCCCGATTTTTGATAAAAACTTTCTCTCACCCCCACATGTGCTTGCTTCTCTTGCAGGAGACTGCATTAGGGCTGATGACGATCTGGTTGTCTATGGGCGCACAAAACCGAGTTACATTTTTTATGCACGCCACAAGATTATTTTTTCACACAAGGGCCATCGTGAACCGCTTGATCGACTGATCAACAAAGGGGGAGCGATTACGCTGATTACCCAGGAACGATTATTGTCAGAGCTACCCACTGACGTTCAGCAATTGCCGATAGTGAAGGATGTTGCGGGGTATGTGTTGTTGTCTGAAAAGACGTGTGGGACGTAGGTAGAGGTTAGGCTGCGCGATTCTCGAACTCAGCGGCACAATGTTCACTGCAGAAGTAGTGAGTTTCGCCATTGCGCTTGGTGCTGATGGCGCGTGCCTTCGAGACATAGGTTAGGCAGACCGGGTCTTGGGTGAGATCGACGCCTGCGCTGATCGCTCCCGGCTTGTCGGTTGGTTTTCCTGAACCAAGCAACAATTGGTATACCTGCTTGCCTAGGTAATACAAGACCACTAGGAGGATGAGGATTATGACTAAACGTATTCCCATGTCAGACCTCAATTACCCCTATGCTATTCTGGACATGAATGCGCTGTCAAGGATTTCGAACAGCATTTTCACATGTTCTTGTTCTTAACGCCCGTCTTGTCTTGATTAAAGATGCCGTGCTACAACCTACAACTAACCGTTTTTCGCCGTTTTGTACGTTATAGGTCAGTGAATGATGCCGACGCTTAGAAAAACTTACCAACCGCAGGATGTGGAGAAAAAGTGGTATCAGATCTGGGAAGATCGAGGCTACTTTCAGGCGAACCTCGAGTCTCCATCTCCTTCTTTTTCGATTGTAATTCCTCCTCCCAATATCACTGGCGCGCTCCACATGGGGCATGCGTTGAACAGCACGATCCAAGATATTCTCGTACGATGGTTTCGCATGCGTGGATTCAATGTCCTCTGGCTTCCAGGGACAGATCACGCTGGAATCGCCACGCAGAACGTGGTCGAACGGCAACTTTTCAAGGAGGGAACGAGTCGAGAAAAATTAGGGCGTGAAGCGTTTGTCAAAAGAGTGTGGGAGTGGAAAGCGAAATACGGAGAAACGATTCTCAATCAGTTGAGGTCTTTAGGTGTTTCCTGTGATTGGTCTCGGCTTCGATTTACATTAGACGAGGGGCTTTCCAAAGCCGTTCGCGAGGTGTTTGTTCGGCTTTATGAGGATGGCCTCATTTATCGCGGCACGCGTCTGATTCATTGGTGTCCGAGGTGCCTCACGGCCCTGGCCGATATTGAAGTCGAACATGAAGAGACCAATGGATCGCTCTATTCCATTCGCTATCCAATTGATGGAAGTGGAGATCATGTGCTTATTATTGCGACCACCCGCCCCGAAACAATGCTTGGAGATACTGCAGTCGGAGTGCACCCGGAGGATACCCGCTATTTCCACTTAGTTGGGAAATCCATCCGTCTTCCGCTGACGGGTCGAACGATTCCGATTGTCACCGATTCAATTTTGGTTGACCGAACGTTTGGTACTGGTGCGGTCAAAATCACACCAGGCCATGATTTCAACGACTATGAAGCTGGGCTTCGAAATCATCTCAATGAGATTTCGATCCTTGATAAGCACGCGCGGGTCGATCCAACTCAGCTGTCCGATGTAGATGATGAAGTGCTTCGTAGCGTTCAAGGCAAATCTGTTGTTGAGGCGAGAAAACAAATTCTTGCTTTTCTTGACGAGCGCGGTTTTCTGATCAATACCGAAGCGCACAAACACTCGATTGGGAAGTGTTATCGATGTCGGACTATTGTGGAACCGTTTCTTTCGCCGCAATGGTATGTGAAGATCCAGCCGCTTGCGGAGCCCGCGATTAGAGCGGTTGAATCCGGCGACATTCGGTTTGTTCCCAAAGGCTGGGAGAACAATTATCTTGCCTGGATGCGCGATATCAAAGACTGGTGTATTTCGCGACAAATCTGGTGGGGGCATCAGATTCCTGCTTGGTATTGTGAGGACTGTGATTTAGCCCATGTGGCTCCCATCATCCAACGAAGCGATCCCGAATGTTGTCCAAAATGTGCTGGATTCAATATCTTGCAGGATCCGGACGTTCTTGATACTTGGTTTTCGTCAGCACTGTGGCCTTTCTCTACGCTTGGGTGGCCGGCTGAACACCAACACAACTCCGGGTGCGCGGGTGAGGCCGAGCAGATGCTGCAGATCTTTTACCCAACGACCGTTTTGGTCACCGGCTTCGATATTTTGTTTTTCTGGATTGCACGAATGATCATGATGGGACTTCGATTTCAGAACGCAATCCCTTTCCACGATGTCTACGTTCATGCCCTTGTTCGTGATGCTGAAGGGCAAAAGATGAGCAAGTCAAAGGGAAATATCATCGATCCGTTGAGCGTGATGGGTGAGTATGGAACCGATGCACTCCGCTTTACCTTGGCTGCGATGGCGTCGCCTGGCAGAGACATCAAACTTGCCTCTGAACGCATTGAAGGCTATCGAAACTTTGCTAATAAACTCTGGAATGCAACGCGTTTTGCTCTGGACAACGTGCCGGACGGATTTGCGTACGTCGAGAGTGCAAAGATCGATTCGCAGATCAACCTCTGGATTGTGAGTCGCCTACATCGGTGTATCGGGGACGTGAATACGTCTCTTGGCGCGTATCGTTTCGATGAGGCAGCTAATCGCCTGTACCAGTTTGTTTGGCATGAGTTTTGTGATTGGTATATCGAATTTTCAAAGCCTGATCTAAAGCAACAGGGTAGCGCTGGTGAATCGGAGGTGCGTCGTAATGAAACGGTTCAGACGATGCTGGATGTTCTCCAATGCATCGTGCGACTGTTGCATCCCTTTATGCCATTTCTGACCGAGGAATTGTGGTCCACCCTTCAGCACCAACCGGGTGAGGCTGAGCATGTCATGGTGAGCGCATATCCTCTGCAGGATGAAAGCAAGGCCGATATGGATGTTGAGACGGCTATGAGCGCGGTGATTGATGTTATTTCGAGCATTCGCGTGCTACGGTCTACCTACGGGGTTCCGCCTAGAAAAGTCCTTCCTGATGTGGTGGCCATTCCTGCAAATGAGGAATCCCAGGCTGTCTTATTAAGTCACACAGCACGGATTCAAGAAATGGGGCGGATTGACTCACTGCAGATAGGGACATCCTTAGCAAAGCCTCAGGGAAAGTATGGCAGCCAAGTTACTAAGGTTGCTGATGTCTATATATTGCTTGATGGGCTGGTCGACTTTACCAAAGAACGAATTCGGCTTGAAAAGCGCCTGGCTGTACTCCGTGCTGATCTTGATCGTGCGGAGAAAAAGCTGAGCAATGCTGTTTTTACTGCAAACGCACCGGTTGCAGTTGTGCAAAAGGAACAAGCAAAACAGCATGAGCTTCGGGCCGAGTGTGACAAGATTTCGCTGGAATTGAGCCGACTCCAGGACTAATTGCTCTCCTACGCGAAATTTTCGTCTGTGCCTGCGATGTCACGGTGATCAATCTAAAGGCCGCACAGGCTTAAACATGAACGTGTTGCCTCCAACTCTTTCAGAACAGTTGATTCGCCACTCAGTGGCGCACGCACTTGCGGAGGATGTCGGGGCTGGTGATATCACCTCAACGGCCATTATCGATTCTGCAAGTGAGTCGATGGCTACAGTTTATGCAGAAGCATTTTGTATCGTTGCGGGGGTTGAACTTGCCAGAGGTGTCTTCCAATCGCTCAATTCCGACATGAATTTCTGTCCTGTGGCGTCTGATGGTGACAAACTTGCTCCTGGTGCTGTGATCTTCACCCTGACGGGAAATAGTCGTGCGATTCTCGCGGGGGAGCGGGTTGCGCTGAATTTCCTTCAACATCTCTCAGGTATTGCAACTCTGACGTCAAAGTTCTGCGATTTAGTTAGGGCATACTCGGTTCAGATTGCTGCAACACGTAAGACGACGCCAGGTTTGCGATCTTTGGAGAAGTGGGCAGTTACTATTGGGGGAGGAGGGGCACACCGCCAGAATTTGGGTGATGGGGTTCTCATTAAGGACAACCATCTCGCGATCTGTGGAGGTGATGTGGGGCTTGCGTGTCGACAGGCTCGAGAGTATGTCGATTCTGGACTACAGATTGAAGTTGAAATCGATTCCTTGGATCAACTTCAGGCTGCGCTTGATGGGAAAGCGGATATTGTTTTGTTGGATAACATGACCGTCGCAGACGTTGAGGCGGCCGTAAAATTGGCGAAAGGGAAGACGATACTTGAAGTTTCCGGAGGAATAACCTTGGACAACGTTCTGTGGTACGCGGCAGCGGGGCCAGACATTGTATCCATAGGCGCTCTGACGCAGTCGGCACCAGCTTCTCCTATGAGTCTCTATCTCGTGCCGCATGTGCCGAAACAAGCCGGTGCATAATGATACCCAGATGTAATCAAGGGAGTTCATGGTACTAGGACAACCAATCCATCGCTTTGAAGAGGTGACGTCGACAAATGCGGTTGCTCTTGACCTTTACCATGAGGGAGCCTCGGAAGGAACACTGGTAGTTGCCGATGCACAAACACGGGGACGGGGGCGACTTGGTCGAGAGTGGATCTCGCCGTCTGGCGTTAACCTGTATTGTTCGTACATCTTGCGGGCGGGAAATCGAGAATGGATCTCATGGATCCCATTGATCGCTTCTATGGCTATCGCATCCGCGATACAAACCAAAACCAAACTAAACGCGCGGATTAAGTGGCCCAATGATGTATTAATTGGGAGACAAAAGGTGGCTGGAGTTTTAGCGGAAACTGTATCCAATAATGGCGAGATTCAAAGCGTTATTCTGGGTATTGGTGTGAACGTCAATATGTCCAAGGCGTCGTTGCCATCCTCTCTTTACTGCACGACGACGTCGCTGTCGGAGCATGTTGCTGAGTCGATCGATCGCAACCAGTTCCTCACAAGATTGAGTGGTGAGCTTAACGTGCAGTATCAGAAGTTCTGGAATGATGGTATGTCAGATATTATCCATGAATATCTCAGTATTTCTGATACCATCGGTCGTAGAGTTATTGCATATCTTCCCGTTGGGGGGCCTGTCGATGGTTGGGCAGATGGTATTGAATTGGACGGATCGTTACGACTGCGACGTGGTCAAGGGGACATGGCGATCATTCGCAGTGCGGATATAGTACACCTGAGGTAGATAGAGAAGAAGCGTTCAGAGTCCAGTGAAGATATGGGAATATGAGCGCAAGGCTGGAATGGGGAACACTGTTTTTTTTGGCTATGTGAGAGTAGTGTTTTTGATTTTTTATTTCTAACTTCTGCGCTATGCTTCTCGCAATTGACATTGGCAATACCAGTACTATCAGCGGAGTTTTTGATGGGGTTCGGTTAGTTGCAGACTGGCGGGTGGCAACCGATCGCGCCAGAACAGCCGATGAATATGGCATTACGTTCCTCGATATTTTAAATGCTCGTGGTGTTGAATCATTGCCTATTCGTTCCGTGATTCTGTCCAGTGTGGTTCCTCCGCTGACACCCGTGCTCGAACAGATGTCACAGGACTACTTTCAGGCTGTACCACTTATTGTATCATCCGATTTGAATACCGGGCTTACGTTTCGTTTTGAACAACCTCAAGAAATCGGTTCCGATCGTATTGTGAACGCCGCTGCTGCTTATGCTCGGTTTGGAGGACCAGTTATCATTGTGGACTTTGGAACGGCGATTACCTTTTGCGTGGTTACGGAGCTTGGAGAGTATCTTGGCGGTGCCATTGCTCCCGGAGTTCGGATCTCAGCAGACGCTCTTGCCAAGCGGGCTGCTAAGCTTTCAAGTGTGGAATTGACTCTTCCCAAAGAGGTTATCGGGCACAACACAGCCTCGAGTGTGCAATCGGGTCTTATCTATGGGTTTGCGGGGATGGTCGATGGGATCGTTCGACGAATAAAACTGAATCTAGGGAAAGAATGTTTCGTTGTTGCGACCGGCGGGCAGGCAGCGCTCATTGCTCCGGTTTCGGGAACGATTGACGAGGTCCGAGATTTGTTGACGCTTGAAGGTCTAGAACTACTGTATCGGAAAAACCAAAGTCATTAATTCCTCTCTGAGGAGGATGTTGAGAGCCTGCTAGTGAATGTTGAGAGTCACACCTTCCACTACATGATCAGTCCGCTGGTGGTCTTCCACCCGCTCGTGTCACGACATCAAAGGCATTGGTAGCTGTTTGGCCAACGCCTTGGCATTATAGATTTTCAGCAGGTGTTTTCTGTTCCGCCCGTACGCTGTATACGGAGGCAAGTGGTTTGGACATCATCCAACCGCTATATGTTGGGGGTAGTGGAGTCACTAGTTGCGTTTTTGGCGCAATATATATAAAGTAGCGCAGCGTTTTTTTCGACGTGCGTTCTCGGTGATGCTGAACGCCTATTTTTGTAAGTTTTGTAAGATGGTACCTATTTTGTAGATGCCTATTTTGTAAGAATAGTTTCGGTGTTGATGTAATGGGGGTGTGAGGGTTAATGAAATGAAGCCAACTCCAACCGAGAACAGAGTGCCGCTTCGGCCAGGCGAATTCGACAATCTTTCAGAAGCGCTGGACTACGCCGCACGAGGTGTGACCGGGTGTAACTTTTATACCGGCAAAGGTGAGCTTTATACTGTGGTTTCCTATGCGGAATTGCGCGAACAGGCACAAACGTTGGCGCGCCGTCTTCAAGGTCTGGGACTTCCGCGTGGGACACGAGTTGCTCTTCTTGCGGATACTAGTCCTGATTTTATACGGTTTTTCTTTGCCTGCCAGTACGCAGGCTTGGTGCCAGTACCGCTTCCGGCGTTCATTCATCTCTCCAATCGATCTGTGTATGTTGAACAGTTGCGGGCCTTGCTCGTAATCTGCCAAGCCTCAGTTGCAGTGGCGCCTCTAGCTTTTCTGCCATTTCTTACAGAGGCTTCTGAAGGATTGGATCTTCGATTTGTCGGTAGCCCAGAGGATTTTGGAGCACTTTCCGAAGGCACGAACGCGTTGAGCCCACTTGGGTCAGACGAGGTTGCCTACCTCCAGTATACATCTGGGAGTACGCGCTTTCCTCGAGGTGTGATGATTACCCAACAGGCGGTGTTAAATAACCTCTCTGGTATCATAAAACACGGCCTCGCCGTCCGATCTTTTGATCGTTGCGTTTCCTGGCTTCCGTTCTATCACGACATGGGCCTCGTGGGGTTTGTGCTTGGTCCAGTTGCTTCTCAGCTTTCTACTGATTACCTCAGTCCACGAGATTTTGCGATGCGCCCGCGACAATGGCTTTCCCTAATTGCGAAGAATTCCGCCACGATTTCCTTTAGTCCGACATTTGGATATGACCTCTGCACGCGTCGTTTTCGGCAAGAAGATGCTACGGCACTTGATCTTCGAAGTTGGCGAGTTGCTGGCGCTGGCGCGGAAATGATTCGCCATGAATCATTAGCGAATTTTGCGAAGGCTCTTAACGGGACTGGATTCAATGCTAACGCGTTTATGGCATGTTATGGCATGGCTGAATGTTCTCTCGCCGTAAGCTTTGCTCCGGTGTTTCAAGGTCTTGAGATCGATCGTGTTGATAGAGATTATCTCTCTGAGCGACAGGTGGCACGAGTCGCGCCCAATGGAACTGGAGATGGAAATCGGTCAGGTGTAAGTAGTTTCGTGAATTGTGGAAAGCCCCTGCCGGAGTACGAAATTCAAATTCGCAATGAAGAGGGCCGTGAATTAGGCGATAGAGAATGCGGAACGATTTTTCTCCGTGGACCGAGTATTATGACGAGTTACTGTGGGGACGCGGATGCCACACAAGAGGTTCTATCGCCTGATGGGTGGCTGAATACAGGAGATGTTGGGTATCGTGTCAAGGGACATCTCTTCATCACGGGCCGGATCAAGGACCTCATTATCATCAACGGGCGAAATATTTGGCCTCAGGATCTTGAATATTTGGCGGAACAGCAACCTGAAGTCAGACCTGGAGACGCGTCTGCATTTTCCGTTTCAGGTGTGGATGGTGAGGAGTTGGCTATGATGGTGGTTCAATGCGGTGAGTTCACCGGCATCCAAGGAGGAAATCTCATTGATCGGTTGCAGCGTATGATCCGCGAGGAACTTGGGATCAACTGCTTTATTGAATTAGCCCGTCCTCACACATTGCCTCGTACGTCATCGGGTAAACTTTCTCGCTCGCGGACTCGGCAGGACTTTCTTCAGCGCCGAGGTCAGCTTTTCTCGAACGAGTCAAAACATGCCTCTTCAGAATTAGCACGTGAATGTGGCGCTACGGGGTGACCGCTAGCAGGATGCTGAGAAAAACCTGATCTTTCGCGTTGTTCTTGCATCGTTCAGAATCTCAACGTGTGCACTTCTTTCTCGATCGTTCGCTTTCTGTAGCCGCATTTGGAAGCCCTTGTGAACATCCTGTGGGCTGTTCTGCCAACTGTGCTGCACCAATGCCTTTTCAAACAAAATAATCAGATTGTCCGATGCTTTACTAGGCTCTTTCCATGTCCAGGATAGTTGCCTTAACTGGGGCAACGGGATTTATCGGCAATGTATTAGCACACAGGTTTCATGCTGCGGGCTGGGTTGTTCGTGCGCTTGTGCGTGCATCGTCCCGGACAGCCAATCTTGCTACCATTCCAATCCAGTTTGTTGAAGGAGATCTGTCAGATTTTGGAAGTCTCCGCCGCCTCGTTGAAGGCGTGGATGATGTGGTACACTGCGCCGGGCTTGTTCGTGGAGCTTCTTTGGCCGATTTCGAGTCCGTGAATGTCCATGGTGTCGAAAACGTCCTACAAGCTTCTTGTGACCAAACCAGGGTTCCACGTTTCTTGCTGATGTCTTCTTTGGCAGCTCGTGAGCCCGTGCTGTCTCCGTATGCGACGAGTAAGTTGCAAGGGGAAGCACAACTTGCGTTACTGGCGAGGGATATGGAGTGGATGGTGCTACGGCCTCCGGCGGTATACGGACCGGGTGATCGTGAGTTGCGCCCGCTGTTCGAGTGGATGGGAAGAGGTATTGCGCTGAAGCTTGGTCATGATCACGCACGATTCTCATTGCTGTACGTGGATGATCTTGCGGATGCCGTGGTGATGTGTCTAGAGAATCCATTTTCCGCTCTTCGGGTCGTGGAATTCCACGATGGCTATCCTGGCGGATATAGCTGGAATGATGTCATCGATACTGTAGAGCGAATCTGTCAACGGCGTGTGGCTCGTTTTTCAATTTCGGAATCATTGTTGAGGTTTGTTGCCCTATGCAACATCACTGCATCGCGTCTCACGGGCTACACACCGATGTTTACACCAGGCAAGGTTCGAGAGCTTCGGCATCACAATTGGGTCTGTGATAACGCGGTTATTCGTGATGCGATTGGATGGGTCCCAAAAATTGCGCTTGATGAGGGGTTGCGAAAAACTTTTGGTTGGGGATGTAAAGCGCATTCTTCAGCACAATCAGATACGACAGTTCCGTACCGGCTAGATTCGTAACACGTATGAAAAGCTACGACGACATTTTGATTGAGCTGTGCGCGATTTTGGCACCCTATGCGAACAATAACCTCATACTTGACGAGGGGACAGAGTTGGTTTCCGATATCGGCTTGGATTCATTACAAGTAATGCAGATTTTACTTGAGGTTGAGGATCGTTTTGATATCTCGATCCCGCTGAATATTATTCCAGATGTTCGAACCATCAAAGATTTTGTGTTGCAACTTGAACATCTTACGCGTCAATCATAATGCCCATTTTTGATAAGTTTCAGCAACTTGCGGAGGCCCGGAAAAGCCTTCTTGGGGAAGGGGAGAGAGATCCCTTCAATGTCGTCATCGATCAAGTGATTTCTTCCACTGAAGCGATAGTGAATGGGCGTCGAACGATTCTTGCAGGCACCAATAATTATCTTGGGCTGACGTTTCATCCCGACTGTATTGCCGCAGCACGTATAGTGTTGGAGGAACAGGGTACGGGTACCACAGGGTCAAGGATGGCCAATGGAACCTTTGCGGGTCATATTGCGTTAGAGAGGGAACTTGCAGACTTCTTTAACGTTGGGTCGGCAATTGTATTTTCGACAGGCTATCTCGCCAACATTGGACTGCTTTCAACCTTGGCTGGGTCAGATGATGTCATTCTTCTCGATGCGGACTGTCATGCCAGTATTTACGATGGGTGTCGTATGGGCGATGCCGAGGTTATTCGATTCCGACACAACGATGCCAGTGATCTAGAGAAGCGCTTGCGGAGGCTTGGTGATCGCGCCTCACGCGTGTTGATTATTGTTGAGGGTATTTACAGCATGCTCGGCGACCGTGCTCCTCTTAAGGATATTGCAGCCATCAGGACGAAATATCAGGCGTTTCTTGTGGTTGATGAAGCTCATTCTCTTGGGGTCCTTGGAAAGAATGGTCGAGGGCTTGCTGAAGAGGCTGGTGTTGAGGAAAGCGTGGACTTGATCGTGGGAACATTCAGCAAAAGTCTCGGCGCCACTGGGGGGTTTTGTGTAAGCAGACATCCTGAAGTAGAGATGATACGGTATGCAAGCCGTCCCTACATTTTTACAGCGTCGCCTTCCCCTTCCGTCGTTGCCTCAACACGCGCCGCTCTTCGGATTATCGAGACACATCCAGAATTGCGTCAGAGGCTCTGGGAAAATGCGACATGTCTCTATGAGAGCTTACAGGATATGGGGTTTACCTTGGGTCCGGAGCCTAGTCCGGTCATCGCTGCACTGGTGGAAACGAAAGAGCGAGGGATTGGGTTATGGAGTCAACTGATGGAACACGGTGTGTATGTGAATCTGGTTTTGCCTCCGGCCGCACCAAATGGAGGGTGTTTGTTGCGTTGTAGTGTAAGTGCAGGTCACACCGACGAGCAGATCGAAAAGATTTGCCAAGCCTTCTTGTCCTTTAGTTAACAATTTCCACCATCACATCCCTTTGCCAGTTGGCGTGGAGTCATGCAATGTGGCGGAGCCTTGGGTATTTACGGGTGGCGTTGTATCGACTCGAGAAAGAAGCCGTGTCGTGATCGTTGCCATTGCGACGAATCTCGCTGCTAGAAATACGATGAAAGCAATTCCAGCGCCGATTATGTTCACCTGTGTCACCAAAAAGAAAAGTAAAGGAAGGTAGAGTGCGGTTGTGGTGATATTGACCTTCAATGGAATGCCAGGACGGCCAATAGCATACATAGCTGAATTGAGGCCAAATCCAAATGCTCCAATTGTTTCGGCAAAGATGAGGAGAAGAAGGAGTGGATAGGCAGCAACAAATTCAATTCCTACGGTCAATCGGAGAAGCAGTTCGCCAAGAAGGATCATGCTGAAAAAAATCATGGTTGCACCGCTTCCTGCGACAAGTCCGGACCGAAAGACCACGCGCCGGAAAGTCTTGTTTTGCTTTTGAGTGGATAGCTTTGCCAACTCTGGATACGTTGATTCCGCCAAGAGTCCGCCGGCTCTGGAGAGCACGGTAGACAGTTCCTTCGCAATTCTGAACAGCCCAGCAGCAGTTGGTCCAAGGACCCAGCCGACCATCAATGTCGTGAGATGTCCGGTCGTAAGATCCAATGAACTTTGGATATTCGTTGCAAAGACGAATCGCCACAGTCCGGAGTGCGGTTGAGTGAGGTTATGGAAGGAAAGACTTCTCGGAGGGATAAGTTCACGCTTGCGTAGTTCCCACCAGCCCATGACGACAAGTGTGATTCCGCTGACAACACTCGCGATGAACCATATGGATAAGAATCCCCATAAACCGACACTGTAAAAGTAGAGAATGCTTCCCCCGATTAAGCGGATTCCTGGTGAGATGATTGCGTGGATCGACAGAAGGTCGAAGCGGTTAAAGAGACGAAGAATTCCTGTTGGTGTGGCAGTGATGCTGAACAGAATGACAGTGCCGTAAAGCATTGCCATGGATGTCACGTCATAACTCCATCCGAGATATGGCGCAATAAGTGGTGCTGCAAGGATTGCTATCATTGCTCCGAGCAGTGCGCTTGCCGCATCGAGCAGTACTGTGAAGATAATCAGCCTATGAAAATCCTGATGTTTCTTGGCCTGTAGACTTACTGCTCCGTACCGGATGACAGCCTGCCAAGACTGGAATTTTGCAATGCCTGTGATCAACCGAATGACAGTATGGATGAGAACGAGGGTGCCAAAAACCTCAGGGCCAAGAGTACGCGCTGCGAGGGCGAGAGAACCGAGGTTGCATAATCCCGCGACTGATCTTCCACTGAGCAGGATTCCAGCGTTCTTGAAGATTAGCTGGAGTGGGCCTGTTGTAAACCAGCGATGTAGTTTAAGGTGTCTCAATGCGTACGATGCTATGTGGGAGGGTGGCTGTCATTTCATTAGCGGGATGTTGAAAAAACATGCCCTGAGTCTTTTCGAAATGGCCGCCATCGGCGTTCTTTTCCCATTGCCCCCTCACGTACTCTTCTCCAATAGCCTCTGTATGTTGTGGATGCACAATGGCTTGTGCCATTTCCTTTGAGATACTCAGGCAGGGATAGACACGTTTTTTGACTATCCTGCAGATTGTGTATTGCCGGTCAGGGTTTCCGGCATACACGTGAAATGCGAAACGTTTTGAGTTTTTCAACAGTCTGTTAGTGTATGTTTTATCTGACCACAGCATATCATTGTGTTGTGAGTGGATGCGATTGGGAACTACCTTCTGAGTTTTGAGACGGTCTATAGAGGTTGATCAAAGCGTGTGGTAGAGTGGATGTAGTGTGTGGCATCACGGCTACATACTACCTTATTGTTGGAAAAAGAGTCGCGCAAGAGCTTGAGAGGTGGACGATGATATGCTACGGTTTTGGCCCGATCTGGGATAGGCGATGTTGTTGATGGAGCTAATGAAAGTCAGGTTCCGCATGCTGGATAGCCTAGTGGTAGTGGTGTGTGGCATGTTCAATGTCGGGTTTGTGCCGATCCCAACGGCTCCAACTCCTATTGCCAACCCAGAGTCATATTTTTCTGCTCCAATTGGAAGCGTGTGGCATTATCAGGGAACAGAACATAAGAGGGAAGTACAACTCACCGCTACCAATATTGCCGTTTACATGAACAGCGCAACTGCGGTCAAGACGATGCAGAAGGATGGTCAGCGTGTGATTGTTTTTATCGAAACCAATCCTAGCAATAGGGGTGAGAGGGAAAGCTACTATCATGTTGGGGATGAGGGTGTGATATATCATGGCAGTCATCCTCATGATTTATTTGAACAACAACTTACCCCGTATCCGGTGGTCAGATTTCCGTTGCTTGAACAACAAACCCTTCGACAATTCAACTTAAAAGATGGTGACTTGTTTCAAGACATAGATGGAGATGGTATTAACGAGCATGTTGATGCGTTTGCCGAAATAACCGTTGGGTCGTTGGAAACCCTTTCGGTGTTAGCGGGGACGTTTCAGAATGTACTAAGGCTGAACGGGAAGATGGAACTGACCGTTACAATGTCATCGAATGGTGAGGTTATTGTAACGAAGGATAAGTTGATCAGTTGGTTTGCTCCTCATGTTGGTCTGATTAAATCTATTGAAACGGTTAATATGCCGGTGATAGGCGGTGTCACCATGCATACCACAGTGGTCACTGAGGAATTAGAGGAATTTAGAATTGCTGAATTTAGCATGGGACCTCATATTTCCCCTCCCACGATATTCGATCCAGTCGTAAACTTTTCCGTCAAGCAATAATTCCTAACGACCGACCCACGTCTCTAAAGACGTCTAAGGCATAATCCAGCTGGGATTGTTGGTGGGTTGCCATCATACTTATCCGTAGCCGGCTTGTTCCCCGAGGGACTGTTGGTGGACGAATGGCTGGGGCATAGATGCCGCGTGCAAAGAGTCGCTGTGAGAATTGAAGTGTACGTGAGGGATCACCAATCAGTACTGGGAGAATTGGGCTTTCGGTGTGCATGGTGTTGTATCCAAGGGATTTTAGATTTGAGAGCATGTAATCTCGGTTCCACCATAATTTTTCCCTGCGTTCTGGCTCAGTTTCTAGAATCGTTAAGGCAGCAAGTGCGGCTGCCGCAAAGGCTGGAGGTGGAGCGGTTGTGTAGATGAATGACCGGGCACGGTTGATGAGGAGCTGTATGAGATCATGCGGTCCAGCTACGAAGGCTCCCACGCATCCTAGTGCTTTGCCGAGTGTTCCCATGCGAATAGGAATCTTTGTTTCAAGATCAAAGTGTTCGATAGTCCCACGTCCAGTGGATCCCATAACGCCAATTCCATGAGCATCATCAACGAGCAACATCGCTGAGGATTTCTCGATACATGTGAGTAGTTTCGGTAGCGGAGTGATATCTCCATCCATACTGAAGACTCCTTCGGTGACGACAAGACTGTTTCTGGCTTCGGTTACGGCATGTGTTGAGAGAAGCCGTTCAAGTTGTTCGGTGTTCTGGTGTTGGTACACTTTGAGGCGGGCTTTTGTAAGCCGAATAGCATCGATGAGACTTGCATGGCATGCACGGTCTGCAAGTACGAGACAATGTGGTTGGAGTTCTTCGACCAACGTTTGAATTAGACCGAGGTTCGCATGATATCCTGAGTTAAACGTGAGAGCAGCGGCTGTTTTTGCAAAGGATGCGAGGCGAGCTTCAAGTTGTTCGTGTAGACTCATGGTTCCAGAAAGCAATCGCGACGCCCCGGAACCAAATCCGTACTGTTTAATGGCGGTAATGGCGGCTTCTTTAAGTTTTCGATGATTAGCGAGGCCAAGATAGTTGTTGGATGAGAATAGGATGATAGTCTTTCCTTTGATGGTGATCTCAGCATCCTGGGCAGACTCAGTTCGGTGGAGTGTTCGGAGCAGATAGGCTTCCTGAAGATTGGTCAGGGACTGTGTAAACATATTTTCGTGAATGGGAGATGCTTGACAAGTGTCAGCCGCTATGACGTAATACCACGATTACTTCGAAGAGGCAATTTACAGATTTTGCAAGGGTGAGGGATTAATGGCGTTTAAGATCAAAACCATAAGAACAATAAATGTTCCAGACGAACGTCATGTGATGGAATCCATGGCGCGTATGCGGCGTGATATGGGTGTATACGCGAAGGGGTTGTGGGTGTTTATTGGGAGTGTGATTGTGGTGGCGGCCGTGGCCGGTGGAATCTATTTTATGAACGTGCAGGCTGCACAGACGGCGCAAGACCAACTTCAGCAAGCCACGCAGTTGTATATGAATCGCCCATTGAGCGATACGGATGCAGCTCTGTCACATGTGCGTCAAGCCGTTGAGCTGTTTCGATCCGTAGTTGAGGATTACCCCGAAACTTCAAGCGCACCCCCAGCGATGCATCTCCTTGCCAATGCATTGGCGGTTCTTGGTGATCATGAGGGTGCCATTGTGACGTATCAGCGGTTCCTCGAAAAATATCCATCTCAAGGGCCATTGAATGCTCTTGTGCGCCAACGATTGGCATATGCGCATCTTGAACAAGGGGATTTTCAAAGTGCGGAGCGTGTCTTCGAAACGATTCTGACAATTGATAAGGCGCCAAATAAGGATCTTGCGTTACTTGAGCTTGGGAGTTTAGGGGAGCAGCAGAACCAGTCAGAGGCCGCTATGGCACGATATCAGGAACTCCTTAAAGGGTATCCATACTCGATCTACTTGAGCGAAGCATCATCAAAGGTTAGTATTCTCGGCGGAGGTGATGGCGCGTTTGAGGCTCCCTCTCCTGACTCGACGGTCTCAGACTTGGATTCTCCTGATAAATCAATGGTGAATCCGTGACGGTGCAACACGCTACGGCCCTTTGTCGAGTGAACAGTGGTGACACTGGTATGCGACCAGTGTTTGCATGATTGGCTCCCTAGTTCTCGCGACTAGAAATCAAGATAAAAAAGACGAGTTATCATCTCTCCTCGCAGAGCTTGGTATTTGCTTGCGGACGTTGGAGGAATTTCCTGGTGCGCCTGACGTTGTGGAGGATGGGGAGACATGTGAGGCGAATGCGGTGAAAAAAGCGACCGAGATTGCACGGTATACGGGACACATGTCTCTTGCGGACGATACGGGGTTGCAGGTTAAGGCGCTTGGAGGTCGTCCCGGGGTATTTGCGGCCCGCTATGCTGGCCTAGGAGCAAGTTACGAGGATAACTGGCGTAAAGTGCTTCACGAGATGGAAGGAGTTCCGCGGGAATGTCGTCAGGCGTTGTTTATTACTGTTGCTGCGGTTGCGCGACCTGGGTCCGAAGTACATGTTGCTGATGGTACCCTGGAAGGGATGATTGCAGAACGCCCAATGGGGGATAATGGCTTCGGGTACGATCCAATATTTTTTATTCCTTCGCTTGGGAAAACCATGGCTCAATTGAGTGCTGAAGAGAAAAATTCGATGAGTCACAGAGCAATCGCACTTCGAAAAGCAAAAGTCATCTTACAAGTCATGATCAAGCAATGATTTCCCCTATTGAATGGAAAGATGGATGTGTGCGCCTGCTGGATCAGCAGGCGTTGCCTCATTCCGTAACCTTTCTTGATTGCGATGATTATCGAGTGGTCGCTCAGGCGATCAAAGATCTTCGCGTGCGTGGGGCTCCGGCAATCGGGATTACGGCAGCAATGGGAGTTGCTCTTGGGGCGCAAACGATCAAGGAAAAAACCTTTGACGCTTTTTCAAATGGCGTTCTTGAGATCTGCGATCACCTTGCAGCAACGCGACCGACGGCGGTGAACCTATTTTGGGCACTTAACCAAATGAAGGCAGTCTTGAATGCGCATCGAGATTCTTCTGTTGTCGACCTCAAGGCCTATTTGGTTGCCGAAGCGTGTCGGATTTTAGAAGAGGATGTTGCAATGAATCGAGCAATTGGACGGCATGGTGCGACGTTATTGGCGAAAGGCCAGACCGTGATGACGCACTGTAATGCGGGATCCTTGGCGACCGGAGGGTATGGGACGGCACTGGGCGTTGTCCGTGCTGCTTGGGATGAAGGGAAGAAGATCTCTGTGATTGCTGGAGAAACAAGACCTGTACTTCAGGGTGCGCGGCTTACGGTGTGGGAACTACAGCAGGATAAAATTCCAGTGACGCTGATTACGGACAACATGGCGGGAGCGCTTATGCGGAAGGGCTGCATTCAGGTATGTGTTGTTGGGGCCGATCGGGTTGCAACAAATGGAGATGTAGTGAACAAAATAGGCACATACAGCCTAGCGGTGTTAGCGCGAGCACATGGAGTGCCATTTTATGTGGCGGCTCCACGATCAACCATTGATCCTGCAATGCCCGATGGTGATGGTATTCCGATTGAAGAGCGAGACATAGGTGAAGTTGCCAATGTTCTTGGGATGACGCGTATCACTCCAGAGCATACCGAAATATACAATCCCGCGTTTGACATGACACCAGCAGAATTGATCACTGGGATCATTACGGAACGTGGGATATTCCGTCCGAATGATCTGGCCAGAGGAATGCTAGAGTGCTAGAATTCGATTTTATGTATTCCACGCTAATATTCTAGAGGTAGGCACACAAAATGTTTGAACGCACATTGGCAATTATTAAGCCGGACGGAGTACGAAGCCTAGTGATCGGTGAAATTATTCGCCGGTATGAACAAAGCGGGCTGATTCCCATCGCGATTCGTTTGACACAACTTACTAAGGAGCAAGCTAAGGCGTTTTACCAAGTTCATTGCAATCAACCTTTTTTTAATGATCTCACTTCGTTTATGTCGTCGGGTCCGATCGTAGTTTTGGCTCTTGAAGGAGAGGGAGCAATTCTTCGACATCGCGATCTGATGGGTGCGACGGATCCTTCCAAGGCAGCTGAGGGTACAATTCGCAAGGCATTTGGGGCAAGTATTGACTTCAATGTTGTGCATGGATCTGATGCTCCGGAGACGGCAGGTAAAGAAATTGAGTTCTTTTTTACTGACAGTGACTTATATTCGCGAACTGAGTAACCACTTAGGTTTTTCAATTGTGGCCAGGATAAGGCGTGAGGAGCACAGAATCGGAGCATATATAGGCGTAGGTGAGGGTTTAAGTGCCACGCGCTGTCCTAAAACAGAGAGTGACCTGAATGAAGCATTTGTGCCTTAGTGTTTGGTAACGGGTTTACCTCTTGCTTGCACCCTTTGTCGTGATGACGGTGGCTGCCGTGATGGTCTCCGGTTGTGTCGTCGGAGGGAAGCAGGTTCGGTCTGAGATTTCCAACTCAGCCATTCCTCTCCCCATACACGAACGCTCAATGACAGTAGAGCCATGGCAGTTTGGGTCTCTACTCGGGTGGGAAGTTTCCTTGCCTAGAGATGCCATGAGGTCCAAGGCAAGCCTTCAGTCGTGGATTGCTTCCACTAAGGGTCAAGGAACGAACACGCTATTCCTGCAACGGTCTTTGTTTGAGCGCGGAAGCAACCTTCAATGGAATGATCTTGTTAGGGAGGCTCATCGACAGCAGGTAAGGGTATACGCAGTGGTCAACCTCAGGGAGAAGCTTTTTGAAGGGAACTCTCATCGAGGGTGGAGTGATATACGCCTTAATTCCGATAGTGGAGTTCTCCGGCCGTCAGGATCTCCCGATCTTCTTCACCCAGAATTTCAGGAATCAATTAAGAGGACATCTCTTGGTCTTGCAACTGCAGGTGTTGACCTGATTGTGTTTCGCTTTGATCCACCTTCCGGACCATTTGATGGATTTAGTCACTATGGGCTTGAGGGGTTCCAACGTGATTTCCACTATAGCCTATCCCCACGGAAACTTTTCACCTCGGCCGATCGACAGCGGACACAAAATGCGCCTAGGAGCCTTCCTGTAGCACAGGATAGAGGACAATTTTCGCCTGAATTTTGGCGTTGGGCAGGATGGAAGAATCGGGAGTATCTGAGTGTTCTCGACAGTGTGATGGCTGCGGTAAGACAGAAACAACCTAGAGCGAGATTTGGCATTGAATTGCATACCGACACGATGCTCAACCCACGACAAGCGCTTGTTGGGTACACAGAAGATTTTTTGGAGGCGCGGCAACGTTTATTTGACCGCTTTATCGTTGCGGTATCCGAACCTGGAGTGCATGGTGAGGTGAGTCCATTTATTGGACAAGCAGCGATGAAAATGACAGAGCTTCTTGACGATCCGGCTATGGTATTCGTCCTTGTTTCTGGTCGCAAGCCAATGTGGTCAACAGCAAAGGAAGCGCTCAACATCAAAACATCTCTCGGACTTCAGCAAGGAGTTGGGTTAGGGTTTAGAGGTCATAATGTTCCCTGATACATTCCTGTATACCAAAGATCATGAATGGGTTAATGTTGACGATGGTGGTGGGTGCATTGTTGGCGTTAGTCAGTTTGCGCAGGAGTCTTTAGGCGATATTGTTTATGTGGAATTTCCTGCAGTTGGGGCGAAGGTACACCGAGGGGATGAGATTGGAGAACTGGAGTCAACCAAGGCGACCTCTCCAATATATAGTCCTGTGAATGGGACCATTCTCCGGATCAACGATCAATTGATCGCTCGTCCAGATCTCGTCAACAATGATCCGTATGGAGAGGGATGGATTGTCTCGATCATGCTTGAAACTCAGGAAGAGTTGGACCAGCTAATGGATGCGAAAGCCTATGAGGCGTTTGTGCGTGGAGAAGGCGACGACTGATACAGTATGCATGTCGTCATTATCGGTGCTGGTCCTGGAGGGTATGTCGCTGCGATTCGTGCTGCTCAGGTTGGAGCGAATGTGACCGTTGTCGAGCAGGGATGGGTTGGAGGGGTATGTCTTCATTGGGGCTGTATTCCCAGTAAGGCTTTGTTGGCGTGTAGGGATGTGTTCACCAAAGTTTGCTTGGCCTCTGAATTTGGGATACAGATTGCCGGGCCTATTTCGGTAGACCTTCAGGCAATGGTTAACCGAAAAAACAAGATAGTTAGCACACTTGCAAGCGGTGTTCGTTCCCTTTTTAAGTCTTGGGGTGTACAGCTCATTGAGGGGCGGGCTGAACTTCTTGATCAACGAACGATACGCATCGTGGAAATTGAAGGAAAAGAACATACCGTTATTGCGGATGCTATTGTCATTGCTACTGGTTCACAACCAACAACGTTGCCAAATTTGCCAGTCGATGGAGAATTCATTGTCACCAGCAAGGAGCTTTTGGATACAACTGATATTCCAAAAACGCTTCTGATTGTCGGAGCTGGCGTGGAAGGATGTGAGTTTGCATCTCTCTTTGCAGGGTTGGGGAGCCGAGTGAGCTTGGTCGAAATGGCACCTCAGATATTGCCGTCGGAAGATACCGAGGTATCCGCCCAGATTCAATCTGTATTCAAGAAACAAGGGATTGATCTTTACTTGGGAACCCAGGTAGTGGAGGTTGAAAAATCTGATGAAAATGTTCAAGTCACATGTTCTGATGGGACGACAATTGTAACAGACAAAGTTCTTGTTTCAGTCGGTCGCCATATTAACCCTCAGGGTTTAGGGCTGGAGAATGCTGGCGTTGCTGTTGGGAATTGCGGTGAGATTACGGTGAATGAATATTTAGAAACAACAGCGCCAGGGATTTACGCGATTGGAGATGTGACTGGTAAGTCCATGCTAGCTCATGTTGCCTCATATCATGGAAAAGTGGCTGTCGAAAACATGATGGGCAACCTGATAGAGATTAACGATGATGTGATCCCTGTAGGAATTTTTACTGTTCCTGAAATTGGTCGAGTAGGCATCACTGAAGAGGAAGCGAAAACAAGAGGAATACAAACTCGCATTGGCCGATTTCGACCTATTGGATTGGGAAAAGCGCATGCGCAGGGCGAGACAACTGGATTATTCAAGGTTATCGCGGATGCTGAAAGTGATCGCCTTCTTGGTGTACATATTGTTGGCTCGCATGCTGCTGACCTAATCCACGAGGCCGCGTTGGGTATGCGACTTGGCGCTACTGCTAAAACATTGGCCACCACAATCCATGCCCATCCAACGTGGGCAGAAGGTTTGATGGAGGCCGCCGAAGATGTCTCTGGTGAGGCAATTCATCTTGCAAAAAAAAAGGTTGCTGTAGCAACTCCATGATCTTGAACTTACTACTTCTTCAGGTTCTTTTCTCACTCTAGGTGTACAATAGGATGTTGCGACTGGCCTCTCTTTTTTCAGCATCCTCTGGTCTCTCCACTCGATGACTCCTATCGATCAGCAGTTGTCTCTTCTCAACCGCGGGACTATCGAGGTAATTCCAAAGGAGGCACTGCGACAGAAACTTGAATGGTCACAGCAACACGCCTGCCCATTGAAAATTAAAGCTGGATTTGATCCAACCGCTCCAGATCTCCATCTTGGTCACACCGTGCTCCTTCACAAACTGAAACATTTCCAGGATTGTGGACACGACATCATTTTTCTCATTGGAGACTTTACCGGGATGATTGGAGATCCCAGTGGGGTGTCCGAAACACGAAAGCCGATGACGAAAGATCAGGTTACGGATAATGCGATGGCCTACGAACGTCAGATATTTAAGATTCTTGATCCAGACCGCACAACTGTTGACTACAACAGTCGATGGATGAAGCTGATGACCGCGGAGAAGGTCATTGAGCTTGCAGCCCGTCACACAGTGGCGCGTATGCTTGAGCGCGATGACTTTGAGAAGAGGTATGCTGAAGGAAAGCCAATCAGCATCCATGAATTTCTCTATCCTCTTATTCAGGGATATGATTCGGTCGTGCTTGATGCGGATGTTGAACTTGGAGGAACGGATCAGAAGTTCAATCTGCTCATGGGACGTGAATTACAACGTGATTATGGGAAGCCCCCTCAGGTTGTGATGACGATGCCCTTGTTAGAGGGAATCGATGGTGTGCGGAAAATGAGTAAGAGTTTTGGCAATGTGGTTGCGTTAGATGATTCTCCGACGGAAATGTTTGGCAAGCTGATGTCAGTGAGTGATGAGTTAATGTTGCGGTACTATGAACTCCTTTCCGATCGTGATATTGAAAATGTGCAGAGCGTGCATCCCATGGAAGCGAAGAAAGATCTTGCGCATGAAATTACCGCGCGCTATCACGGGGCTGAGAACGCCAAACATGCACGTGAAGAATTTCAGAAGCGCTTTGGCCAAAAAGAATTTCCAGATCAGCCTGATGCCAGTGTGCAGTTGAGCGCGAGTGATGTTGATTTACCTGACAATCCCTCTATCTGGATCATTGCATTACTCGAGAAAACTGGATTGGTCTCGAGCCGAAATGAGGCAAGGAGACTTGTGCAACAGGGGAGTGTTGAGCTTGATGGTCAACGCCCAACCGATCCTCATGCCAAGATAGAACTCTCCGAAGGAAAACTCTACAAGATTCGTGTCGGAAAACGAAAGTTTGCCACCGTTACGTATTCTCCATAGTGGTGATGTAGGGACGTTATTCTACCCCTTCTTGCAGGGTGGTGAATATGTAAAATGTCCCATATCCTAGGTGGATGACTGCAGATCATAATCGTTGCCTAACACACATTCGAAATGTTAGAAATATCCTGCTGAAGTTCTCTTGACAGTACTCAAGAGGGTCGATATCATCGCCTTGTGTGGGGCTGTGGCGCAGTTGGGAGCGCGCGAGACTGGCAGTCTCGAGGTCAGGGGTTCGACCCCCCTCAGCTCCACCAACGATCCTGTCTCGTAAGTTTTTGACTTTATTTCGTCAGTGATGATGGGATGGAATCCTGCTTCAACAATGCTGGGGAGAACCGTATGCCTTGGATCGTAATGCCTCTTCTCATCATTCTCGCTCTGTTCAGTCTTGGGTGTGAATCCAAGGAGACCATGGATTCTGCTGAGTCTCTTCCTGCAGCAGTCTTCTCATCCAGCCAAGCTGAAGTTGCCTATCAAGATGGTAAAGCTGCATATGAGAGTGAGGATTACACAATAGCCTTAGAGCAGTTCCAGCCAGCCGCGGAGGGTGGTCATGTGGAGGCCCAAACCAATCTTGGATGGATGTACGCTTTAGGGCAAGGGGTACCGCAAGACAATGTGAAAGCCGTACGTTGGTGGAGGCCAGCTGCGGAGGCTGGATTCACAGAGGCGCAGCACAATCTTGGCTGGATGCATTACAAAGGGAAAGGGGTGTTGCAGGACAATGTGGAAGCGGTGCGCTGGTTTACCCATGCGGCAGAAGGAGGTCATACGTTAGCCCAACTCAATCTTGGCGCGATGTATTTCAATGGGGAGGGGGTTCCGAAAGATTTTGAGAAAACGGCGTATTGGTTTACCCAAGCCGCGGAAGCCGGTGATGCGAAGGCCAAATACAATCTTGGCGTGATGTACGATAAAGGGCAAGGGGTGCTGCAGGACAATGTGGAAGCAGTGCGCTGGTATCGGCAGGCCGCAGAGGCTGGCGTTGTGGAGGCCCAATATAGTCTTGGTCTGATGTATGGCGAAGGGAAAGGGGTGTCGAAAGACGATACAGAAGCGGTGCGCTGGTATCGTAAAGCCGCTGAGGCTGCTGATAGAGAGGCCCAAAACACTCTTGGCGTGATGTACGCTAGAGGATGGGGTGTGCCACAAGATGACAAGGAATCAGTGCACTGGTACCGTAAAGCCGCGGTGGCTGGTGACATAGATGCCCAATACAACCTTGGCGTGATGTACGACAAAGGGAAAGGGGTTCCGCAAGACGATGTGGAAGCTGTGCGTTGGTGGAGTCAAGCCGCGGAGGCTGGAGTTCCAGAGGCCCAAAATAGTCTTGCTGTGAGGTACTTCAATGGGCAAGGGGTGTTGCAAGACGAGGTACAAGCGCACAAGTGGTATAGCCTTGCTACAGCGACTTCAACCGACAACGAACTCAAAACATTTGCAAGCAAGTCCCGTGATGTTGTGACAAGCAGACTCTCAGCAGAGCAACTCGTGGAAGCCGAACTGATGGCCCGTAAGTGGATGTCGAATCACTAGCACTTGCATTACGCGATACATATGCCACGATCATCCCGACGCGTCCAGTTTTGCATGATCCGTCAGATACTGTTCTTCTTTTCCTCGCCTTTCTCGTTTGCTTTGATCTTTCCTAGCCGCATCGGTTAGATTCGCTGGTCTGTTGATACTTTGGTGAGTAGCAAAGACAAGAAGGATCCGCTCATTGTAGAACTCAAAAAGGGATGTGCAAGATGGGGCAAATCTAACGTTTGGGATAATTGTATCTAACAGGAAGCTTAGTAGGGAAGCATTGCGACAATTTCATTGAAACGATGGGATTGTCTCTCCGATCAAGGTATGTGACGTCGCATCTGAAATGGTTATCGTGGCTGTCTTCCCTGGATATACTTCTTTGCCTGTTTTTGGAAAGACGGCCATGGTATTGCCATCGGTCCTTCCCATCCACTGGTCTTCTGATTTCTTCGCGTTTCCCTGAACCAGAACTTTAAGTTTCTTCCCGATCAAGGCACGATTTAATTGACGCGACATCCGGTTTTGCAATTCGACTAGGCGTGAGACTCGGTCGACTTTCACGGTCTGTGGGACATTGTCGGGATAGTGTCGCGCCGCAATCGTATTTTTCCGCTCAGAGTACATAAAGGTAAATGCCGCGTTGAATCCAATTTTCTCCATTACGCGATAGGTATCCGCGAAGTCTTCCTCACTTTCCGAACAAAATCCGACAATCACATCGGTAGTTAATGTGAGCTGTGGGCAGCGATTTCGCATATCATTGGCAAGATCGATAAAGGCTTGCTGGGTGTATGTCCGATTCATGAGTTCGAGAATTCTATCACTTCCCGACTGAAGTGGAAGATGGATGTGCTTGCAAATTCGTGGATGGTCAATAATGGCGTCTATAAGTTTTTCTGGAAAATCCTTTGGATGTGGTGAGGTAAATCGAACTCGTTCAATTCCAGGAATATCTGCTACACGAATAATTAGATCGACAAAATCTGTCCCATTCACGGCATATGAGTTTACGTTCTGTCCAAGAAGGGTGACCTGCTTGATTCCGTTGTTCGCCAATTGGCGCACTTCAAAAATAATGCTTTCCGGGTTTTGGCTACGCTCGCGTCCGCGAGTGTAGGGTACGACACAAAAAGTACAAAAATTGTCGCAACCACGCATAATGGAGACCAAAGCTGTCACGCTATCGATTTGCTCGGGGACGATATCCGCATAGGTCTCAGACTCTGATAAAGTTATTTCCATCCTAGGGTGATGTGCGTCAAGCGCTTTTGTGAGGAGATTGGGAAGTTTGCGATATCCATCTGGACCGACGAGCACATCAATAACCGAATCGGCCTTCATGAGGTCTTTTTTGAGATTCTGAGCCATACATCCAAGCAGTCCCACGACGAGACCACGCTCATGCTTGAGTCGTTTTAATCCTGCAAGTCGTCCATGAATTCTGTCCTGTGCAGATTCTCGAATTGCGCACGTGTTCATCAGCACAACATCTGCATCATCAAGGTGATTTGTGAATTTAAAATCATGTTGTTTGAGGATGGTGCGTATGATATCGCTGTCATACTCATTCATCTGACAGCCGAATGTCTCAAGATAAACTGCGTGACTCATGACACCATCACCAAGCGCTTTTCCGGTTTCGTGTTTTTCCCAACTAACTCTCCCACCGCTTTATCACCCATAATACCGGCAACGTGAACTAGTCGTAGCTTGTTTGCTAGATCCTCATCCGTTCTAACGCTCACACGGACATATGTATCCGTGAGTCCAGTCCAATAGCCAGCAGTATCGCGCTGTTCAAACAAGACAGAAACACATTCTCCGATATACCGGTGGTAGCTCGCAAGCCGTTTAGTTTTAGAAATAGTTCTTAATTGCTTACTTCGCGCCTTAATGATGTGTGGATGAACCTTTTCCTCAAATTTTCCTGCCGCTGTTCCTGGTCGTTCAGAGTAACTAAACACGTGGAAATAGGAGAGTGGCAGTGCATTGATGACATCGATGGTATGGGCGAATTCATTTTCACCTTCTCCAGGAAATCCTACCATCACGTCAGTTCCAAAACATGCTCCAGGAATCATGCGGGCAGCTTTTTCAATACATTCCTTGTATTCACAAACCGAATAGCGTCGATGCATACGGCGTAAAATGTCATCATCACCGCTTTGAATAGGTACATGGAGATAGTGACAAAGGATAGAAGAATGAGCCATGTGTTCCAGTAAGGCGTCTGGAATGGTCGTTGGTTCGATCGAGGAAATTCTGATACGAATAATTCCAGGGAGTTTTTCCAATCTTCGAATGACATCGAGAAGCGAATACCCAGCCGACTCATACTTCCCAACGTTGACCCCAGAAATGATTATCTCTTTGTGGCCACGGTCAATAAGTGCTTGTCCTTCACGCAACAGATCGTCCATCGTGCGACTGCGCTCTCGCCCCCTGGCAAAAGGAATGTTGCAAAACGAACACATAAAGTCGCAACCATCCTGTACTTTCAGTGTTGCTCGAGTTGATTCAAAGTACCCAACTCCGTCGATGATAAAATTGTCGCGAGTGGGGTGTCCACGAACAATTTCAGGAGTATTTTGTTTCTTGAGGGAAGGAATCAAGTCAAGGACAGTCATTTTGTGTTGGCTTCCAACGATCAAATCCACTCCATGAATCATTCCAAGTGAGCTAGCTCCAGTCTGTGCATAGCACCCCGTTACGGCAATAAATGCATTGGGGGAATGCTGCATGGTTCGCCGTATTGCACGGCGGCAATCAGCTTCCGCGCTATGGGTCACTGAACAGGTATTAAGAATGAAGAGATCAGTTGGTTCCCCAAAAGGCACTAACTGAAAACCTGACGCTTGGAGTTGGTGAAAAAAAATAGCGGTTTCAGATTGGTTAAGACGACACCCAACCGTGTGCAGAGAGGCACGTTGTTTCATGGAATATTGAGAAGTTTCAATGGATCAATTTTCAATACACGCAGCATTCTCACCTGTGTTGTAAATGAATAGGTATGATGCTCACAGAGGCTATGATGTGCAAGGCGGCAGAGACAGGGGGCGCGTGATATGGTGCTAGTGAGTTGCCATTCACTCGCTGGTTAGACGTTGCGCTTCCTCGATTTGCTCTTGTGACATCATTCCTGCAATATCACTACGTATTTTGACTGCAAGATCTCTGAGTTCTTTGTTAGGCGCAGTCGCTGCGGCAAGGTCAGCCCACCTGAGGGCTTGCACGTAGTCTTCTGGTACGCCACGCCCGCTAGTGTACATCAGGCTAAGATTGACTTTGGCAAACGCAAAACCAGCTTCCGCAGCTTGGCGATACCAGCGTGCGGCTTCGTGATCGTCTTGCGGTACACCTCGGCCTTTCTCGTACATCCACCCAAGCTGGTTTTGTGCCTTTGCATGACCAGCTTCCGCGGCTTGGCGGTACCAGCGTACGGCTTCGTGATCGTCTTGCGGCACACCTTGGCCTTTCTCGTACATCCACCCAAGCTGGTTTTGTGCTTTCGTATGGCCAGCTTCCGCGGCTTGGCGGTACCAGCGTACGGCTTCGTGATCGTCTTTTGGTACCCCTAGCCCATTAGCGTACATCCAGGCAAGCTGGACTTGGGCGAACGCAAAACCAGCTTCCGCTGATTTGGCGTACCAGCGTGCCGCTTCCTTATCGTCTTGCAACACCCCTTCTCCGTTGAAGTACATTGCGCCAAGGGAGAATTGGGCTTCGGTATGAGCGGCCTCCGCGGCTTGCCTGAACTTCTGGGCGGCTGTCGTATAGTCTCCACGAGCAAGTGCATCCACGCCATCTTCATAGTCACCAGCAAGTGCAATCTGGCTCACGTTGAACAGCAGGAGCAGGGCGAACAGGAGGGGTGTCATCACGCCTTTACCTCCTCCATCAGGGTTTACTCGCATCATCACTAAAGAAGGATACATCTTCTTGGAAGACGATTCAACGTTTAACAAGAATGGGTTGTGAGTATTACAGGATTAGAACGCGGTGATGTGATTGGTGTGTGCTGTGTGATGGGTGTTAGTGATTTGCCATCCATTCGTTGGTTAGCCGTTGCGATCCACCTATCATTTGAGTGTCCATCAATGATCAGTGTGGTGACCGGCATTGTATGACGAGGCATATTGCCTGCAGTGAGAACATTTGGCGGTTTGCCGTGTGTTTTTCTGTACCTTCTTTTTTACCCATGCCGTAGCTTCAGAACAAGGATACTGCAAACAAAGACCAACGTGATGCCATTCGCGAGCAGTAGCGGGATGTCCTCATTAATGAACCCGTAAATCGTCCACAACAGTACACCCGTTGCCAGAATGATGTACATAAACAGGGAGATATCTTGCGTTTTTTTCGTTAAAAACATTTTTGCAACTTGAGGAAGAAACGCGGCGGTTGTACAAGTCCCAGCGACAAAACCCATGACAGTGATCCAGCTCATCGTACTCCCTCCGTCTCGGTACCGTATGAAATCGATAGGTGAATTGCCATTGAAAACATTAAGCTTGTCGCTGTGGAATGGCAAGCGCATAGGATGTAATTTCCTCAAGGCCACCTTGAATTCTATTTGACCAAAAACTAAGAGGGATTACAGGGAAGCGGAAGGATTCCATCGTACTGATGGATTTTGCAGTCTCTTGACCCGATACGATGCATATCCTTGAGTACATTAACCGCTTTAAGCCATGTGAGCATGTGGTTCCAATCGGCAATGAGGTGGGTCGCCTAACGAAAAGAGAATCCAATGGAATCGATAATTTCATTGGGTGAGATCTTTTCTTCGCGAACATCACAGTCACTGAGTGCCTCCGGCGTATCCGAATTGATACAGCTGTATCAGTTGAGATACAACGTGGACTTGAAACTCTCGCACCCACTCAACACGGTTTCTTCATTGCGTTTTACTTACACATGAAGAAACTCCAATCATTATCGAATGTTGAGGTGAACCTTATCTTTGAATGCATCGTTCGAGTGTTATGGCATCATTATTGCGGGGGAACCCAAGGAAAGTGGACAAGAATGCTACCGACGACACATTTGCTCATGATGTATGGACGGGTCTTTGGTTTGCCATTGTGGGTGGGGCTGTCATCATCTTTGGGTTTGTGATGCTTTCCAACCTATACGGGACACAACGTTATGACAGTCCGATTGAGAACAAGCAGTTTATTCCAATCACTTGGATAGCAGATGGAGGAAACAAATCGTGATTGAACCATCTGAAAATGCAGAGTTTGGCTGGCTTTGCCGCTACTACGGCACAACTTTTATTGGACCGTCCCCACAAGCGATTTACTTGATGGGAAGAAATATTCACTTGACAGTGTTAGTGGAAAATCCTCGGAGCATTCCATTAGATAGAGATGAAGGTGAGGAGCGATGGCAATGAAAGCCAATCAACAGTGCCGCAACCTGTTACGTGCTTTGCTGGAATATCAAAAACGGGTTCAAGAGGTTTATCTACGACGGACGGTATCAGAGCCCGCAATAGAAGTGTCTTCGGTCCAAGAGGAGGATCGGAATACCTCTCCATTCATGTGGAATACGAATCAATGGAGATATGGACGGACGTACGCCGAGTTGCCTACACCTCCCAGCTGAATTTAATTTGATGGAGAAGGACACGCCTACTGGAATGGAGATTTAATGTTCCAAGAATGTCATGTATGAAGTGGGGAGAGTGACAGTGAAAAACGCCCTTTCGTTCGCAGCGTGAATACAGAGTGCCATGGACACTCTGGGTGCACACGGGAAGATCAATTGGTGAAGGTAATAGAGTGAGTTGGAAACACCATCACCTAGGACAAAAAATGTGTTCGTAGTGGTGAAAGAAGAGTCGAAGAGAAATGTTTTTAAATGCCACCAGCTTTTGCGCTGGAATAAATGGCGGAGAGGGAGGGATTCGAACCCTCGGTAGGCGTTAACCTACGACGGTTTAGCAAACCGTTGCCTTCGACCACTCGGCCACCTCTCCGTTTGAAAAAAGGCTAAATGCTTTACGCGTTTATGATGAACATTGCTAGGGTTGTCTACATGATAGATGGCGGAGAGGGTGGGATTCGAACCCACGGTCCCGTGAAGGACTGCGGTTTTCAAGACCGCCCGATTCGTCCGCTCTCGCACCTCTCCCCCTAACGTTTTTCAATCTTGTCTATGCCTCCCATGTAGGGATGAAGCGCCTTTGGAATAAGGACCGATCCATCTTTTTGCTGAAATGTTTCGAGAATTGCCACGACGGTACGTCCGATGGCCACACCTGATCCATTGAGCGTATGAACAAAGTCTGTTTTCCCATCCGTTCCTCGGAATTTAATCCGAGCACGCCTTGCTTGAAACGCTTCAAAATTCGAACAGGACGAAATTTCGCGAAACACGCCTTGCACTGGCATCCACACCTCGACATCATAGGTTTTTGCAGCTGAAAACCCCATGTCGCCAGAACACAGTGTGACCACACGATAATGAAGCCCCAACTGTTGTAGCACCGTTTCTACGTCGATGAGCAGACGATCGAGCTCATCATACGACTCCTCCGGGTTGGTGAAACTCACCAGTTCCACTTTATTAAATTGATGTTGCCGAATCAATCCGCGCGTATCTTTCCCATATGACCCCGCTTCACGTCGGAAGCATGGAGTTCCTGCAACATATCGTAGTGGGAGATCAGCAGAATCAAGAATCTCCTCACGATGAATATTGGTTACTGACACTTCTGCTGTCGGAATGAGAAAGAAATCATCGCTTGCGATATAAAACAGGTCGGACTCAAACTTTGGCAGTTGTCCCGTTCCTGTCATTCCCGCCCGGTTCACCAGATAGGGAGGAATCACTTCAAGATAGCCATGATTCTGAGTATGCAAGTCCAGCATATAGTTCATTAACGCCCGCTCCAGTTGTGCACCCGCCCCCTTATAAATGGTAAATCTGCTTCCCGACATTCGTGTAGCACGCTTGAAGTCCAAAATATCAAGCGACTCACCAAGTTCGACGTGTGGTACTGGAGAAAATGTAAGCTGAGGTGGTGTGCCCCATCGCCTAAACTCTTCATTGTGGGACTCATTCTCTCCGGATGGTACTGTCTCGTGGGGAATATTGGGGATCCGGAGTAAGAGATCGTTCAATTGATCCTCAATTGGTTTGATCCCAGCCTCTTCTGCTCTAATCTCCTCGGCAAGCTTTTCAACTTCTTGAAGCAGTTTCGTGTCGTCAGGCTTTCCCTGACATTTCAGTTTCCCAATCTCGCTAAGAACGGTCTTTCGTCGATGTCGTTTTTTTTCAACCTGTGTGAGAAGGTCTCGTCGCTCAACATCAAGTTTCAGGAGAAGATCCCAGTCAATCCCCTTCCCTCGATCGCCAAGTCGACTTTGAATCTTATCCCCTGACTCTCTGATAACACGAATATCAAACATCTACACACACAGTGTTTCAGCGGCCAAAAACTTAGTGCATCCTCAAAAATGGCAACAAAGCACACGACATAATATTCTGCATTTCACATAGGCTTTATAGGACACAAGCCTATTCGTTGTGGCTCGTATCCTCAAAATCCATTTCATTGGCCCCAGATTGCTTTGGCCCGTCTATATATTTGCTCACTGCATCGTCAAAAACCTCAATGTCAGCTTGGGTGTGGAGTTCATCGAGCCGCTTCTGAAACAATTCCCGTCGAATTAATTGACGCTCTTTTTCCTCCAAGGCATCGAAATCCCCTGGCAATTGAATATCGACTAACTTAATCAAGTGATATCCATACCGTGTTTTTACTGGTCCCTTCAATTCGTTAATCTTCATAGCGAAAGCCGCGTCTGCAAATTCTGGCACCATCATTTGGTGAGTAAATAGCCCTAGGTCTCCACCATTTGTCGCTGCTGATGGATCTTTGGACACTTTTTTCGCGAGTGCTGCAAAGTCCATTCCCTGATCCAACATCGCTCGCGCTTCTTCAAGGTCTTCGATAGTTTCGGTCAGGATATGACTTGCTCGAACTCTCTTGTAGGCCTGTTTATGTGCATTGTAATGCGTGCGAACGGCTTCAATCCCTCCCTGCTCTCGCAGCATCTGGTTGGCCAACTCGCCAACCATGGTTTGTCTACGAGTTTGTTCGATCCGATCGAGCACGGAGGTTAAGCGATCAATGTGGTTTCGCTGTGCCTCATGATACATAACTTCTTCGGCGATTACCTGTTGCAAGACAATTTGCATCCCTTCTGGGGTTCTCGCGCGTTGTCGTTCCTGATCGGGAAGTGTCCGTATCCACTCATCGATGCGGTCTGATGAAACCCCAATTCCATTAACTTTCGCCACGATCTCAGCTTGCGCATTTCCCGCAATCATCATGACGAAAATCATTCCACATATCCCGACTGTCCACTGCATTCTGTTGCTCAGCATTACACTTATTCCTCCTTAATTACGGACCTAAACGAACATATATTTCTCATCTTAAAACGTCATAAACGGTCTCGTATCCTGCAATATTATGTCTACAAAGGCAAGGCTATATGTCACCACCTTACTCCACGTTATCGGACGTTATAGGCAAATCGTGTGTATGGCGGATCAGGGTTTCAGCCTCGCTGTGAATTTTATCACGAAACCCAATGTTGTTAATTTCCTCTGATAAGGTTCGGCGGTCTATTTAGACGCTGCTACCGTATACCCGAAACCCGATGTAGGTTAATGCGAGTACACCCATAAACAGTAATCCCGCGTATGATAACATTCGCATGGCAGGTCCAGGCTGGTGCTCCGGTGGAACATCGTCCGAACATACTGCCCGCAAGTTCAGATAGCCTAGTATCGGAGCCGTCAGAAACGACATGATAGTCGCAAAGTCAACCATTGTGGTCATGTTGCCGCTGAAAATCTCAAGTGCCACAACAGTGAGTACGGCAAGGATCACCAGAATAATCCAGTACAATGGTCCAATCTGGCCGTACAGTTGATCTTGCCTGTTTGGGAACTTAAGGTTTCGAATAGCATGGTCGAGTGCCCGCGGAAATCCATCCACAACGGTCAATGACGTTGAGAGCATGGTCGTGAGTACGGCGACGATCACAATCGGTTGAATCCACTCGCCAAGTGCTATGGTATACAGGTTGATTAGTTGAGTTGAAAACACGGTTCCTTTTGCGCTCAAGGTTTCGCCAGTGCTATGCATGACACCTGCTCCGATGATGACAAATGCGAATGCAGCAATACCGGTTCCAAAATAGCCAATCTGGAAATCAAGTCGCGCCGTGGCCACATTAGTTGTGACTCCTGATGCCCTGTTTTTTGCCAGTGTCCACAGGGAACTCCATACCGACAGATCGATCGCTGTCGGCATCCATCCGATCAGTGCGAGAAGGAATCCGAGAGGAACAATCAACTCGGCACCGTCGAATACCCAGAGTCCAGCGGTCGAGAAGTCGACTCGTGGCACTATCATCACAGCGGCGGCTAGTGTGGAACAGGCAAGCAGCAACAGGATGACCTTGATGCTCTTGTCCAGAATCTGAAAACGACCAATCCAGAGAAGTAGGCCACACACGAGACACAACATTCCCCCAATCATTGATAGGGAGAAGCTCAATCCAAAGACAAACTGCAAGAGATAACTGGTAAACAATATCACCGCCGTTTGGATGATGATAGATGAAAATACGGTGAACAAGACATAGGTCCAGAGAGCCCAGCGTCCGATGCGTCGATAGCCCTCGATGAGACTGCGACCGGTTGCAGCGGTATAGCGAGGCGCAAATTCGAAGAAGGGGTATTTAAGGACGATGGCACAAAGAATGACTCCAGAGAGGGCTAATCCCGCCATCGCACCCGCCCTGGTCGATTGGATCAGATGAGAGACTCCGATTGAGGATCCCGCAAACAGTAACCCAGGCCCAAAACATTTCCAAAACTGGGCATAAACAGTACTTGTTGCCTGCAACTTCAGCATGGTTTGTGTTATATCTGGAGGGGCTACCCTCGAACACCACAGAACTTGGGATGAGGAGGATTAACCTAAAGTTATTATTTGTTGTTAGTTTGCAACTAGTTATGAAAACAAGATTTTTACTGCTTCCTGTGACTGCTGTTATTTTTCTCCTGCCCCATGCAAGTGTGGCAGAGAGTAATAAAACTAGCCCAAATGTGCAATGGAGCCAAGATGAGCTCACCAGCGATGTTGCGGTGAAAAATCTTAGAGCGACGGCGGAAGCCAGTTTCCATTTGGTCCGTCTCAAGGGAGCCGAGTCACCCCATATTCACGATCGCCACGATTTAACGGTCTTCATTCTTTCGGGAACGAGCACTGTCAATTTTAAGGATCATGCGATATCGATGGGTCCAGGCGATCTTATCAAGATTCCACGAGGTGTTTTGCATTGGGCTAAAAATATTGGCCAAGATCCAACTCAAGCTTATGCAATCTTTACCCCGCCGTTTGATGGGAAAGATAGACGAGTCGTAGAATACCCATGATGCTGGCGAACAGGAGTAGTAATGCCGCTATGACACAACCCGGTGAAACGCGATCGTTGTGGCGTGAAAACTGAATTCATTCACACAGTACAGTACAAAGATAAGAATCAGGTTAGCGATTTCGCCAAGCTTGGGCTGGTGTCGCTTACCTCCAGCCAAGGGGGAGTATCGGCGATGGCAACCAACGTTGCATCACAACACCTTGATGAAGAATATGCTAATTGATTATAGGTAGACAGGAAGTAGCTAGTAGCAATATGAACAACCGCATGGAACAACTCATACATCTCCTTAGTCAGCGCATCGTCATTCTTGATGGTGCCATGGGCACTATGATTCAAGGTCACATCCTTGAGGAACAGGACTTTCGTGGTCAGCGGTTCGCAAAGCATCCCTGTGATCTTAAGGGAAACAATGATCTCTTGGTGCTTACCCAGCCAAAGATCATTGCGGCAATTCACCGTGCCTATTATGAGGCGGGAGCCGATATCATCGAGACGAATACCTTCAACTCCAATTCTATTTCGATGGCTGACTATCAGATGGAACATCTTGTGTACGAGTTGAATTTTGAAGCGGCAACGTTAGCGAGGAACACAGCTGATGAGGTGGCCAACCACACTGGGCAGATGCGTTTTGTTGCCGGTGTACTCGGGCCTACCAACCGGACCGCGACGATGTCGCCTGATGTAAATAATCCAGGTTTTCGAAACGTTTCTTTTGACGAACTTGTTGCCACATATGCTGAAGCGATCCGCGCACTTGTTGCAGGAGGAGTCGACCTTATTCTCGTCGAAACGATTTTTGATACCCTGAATGCTAAGGCGGCTCTCTATGCCATGGCTCAATTTAATGATGGGAGAAATGATCCGCTACCCATCATGATTTCTGGAACCATTACCGATGCTTCGGGACGCACTCTCTCCGGCCAAACCACCGAAGCGTTCTGGAATTCAGTGCGTCACGTCAATCCAATTTCTGTCGGTCTAAATTGCGCGCTAGGAGCAGCACAACTTAGGCCATATATGCAAGAACTTGCTCATATCGCCGATACCCATGTAAGTGCCCATCCGAATGCTGGCCTTCCCAATGAATTTGGTGAATACGACCAAACGCCAGACGAGATGGCTTCCTTCATAAAAGAATTCGCTCAAACGGGTCTGTTGAATATTGTCGGTGGCTGTTGTGGCACACGACCAGAATATATTACGGCCATTGCCGAAGCTATCAAAGGTATACCACCACGCGTCATTCCAAAATTGCCGAACGCTTGCCGGTTAAGTGGTTTAGAACCTCTGGCCATTTCCCCGGACTCATTGTTTGTGAATGTCGGAGAACGAACAAATGTCACAGGCTCTGCCAAATTTCGTAAATTGATCAAAGCCGATCAGTATGAAATTGCCTTAAATGTCGCACGTGACCAAGTCGTAGCCGGCGCGCAACTCACCGATGTCAACATGGATGAAGGCATGCTGGATTCGAAACAGGCCATGGGGACATTTCTTCGCCTAATTGCGTCCGAGCCTGACATTGCGCGTGTCCCGATCATGATCGACTCTTCGAAATGGGAGGTTATTGAGGAGGGATTGAAATGCGTTCAAGGAAAATCAGTGGTCAACTCCATCAGCCTCAAAGATGGGGAAGAGTTCTTCATTGAGCGAGCAAAGAAGATTCGCCATTATGGGGCGGCAGCCATCGTCATGGCCTTTGATGAGCATGGGCAAGCCGCAACGAAAGAACACAAAATTCAGATCTGTTGTCGAGCCTATAAGATTCTTACGGAGCAGGTTGGGTTTCCTGCAGAGGATATTATTTTTGATCCGAATATCTTTGCGGTTGCGACGGGGATTGAGGAACACAATAATTATGGTGTGGACTTTATCGAGGCCACACGGGAAATTAAGGCCACCTTACCCCATGCGATGGTTAGCGGTGGAGTGTCAAATTTTTCCTTCTCGTTCCGCGGGAACAATCTTTTACGAGAGGCCATGCATTCCGTGTTTCTGTATCATGCGATTGATGCTGGTATGACTATGGGCATTGTAAACCCAGGACAACTCACAGTTTATGAAGACATCGAAGACGAGTTACGTGAGCGTATCGAGGATGTTGTATTGAACCGCCGCCCTGATGCTACTGAACGTCTTCTGGAAATTGCGGACCGATATAAAGACTCCGGGGATCAAGCGCAGAAACAAGAAGACCCATTATGGCGCCAGTGGCCAACCGAAAAACGCCTTGAACATGCTTTGGTCAAGGGCATTACGGATTATATTGAAGAAGATACGGAACAGGCACGTCAAGAGGCAGACCGCCCTATTCAGGTCATCGAGGGACCGCTTATGGATGGGATGAACGTTGTCGGTGATCTCTTTGGATCTGGAAAGATGTTTCTTCCTCAGGTAGTTAAATCTGCCCGAGTCATGAAAAAAGCGGTGAACTATCTTGATCCCTTTATTAAAGCCGATCAATTAGCCGAAAATCGATCAAAAGGGAAGGTGCTTCTCGCGACCGTCAAAGGGGATGTACACGATATTGGAAAGAATATTGTTGGTGTTGTTTTGCAATGCAACAACTATGAGGTGATCGACCTTGGTGTAATGGTTCCATGCGAGCGAATTCTCGACACCGCTTGGAAAGAGAACGCTGACATTATCGGACTATCCGGACTCATTACACCGTCATTAGATGAAATGATCCATGTCGCAAGCGAAATGGATCGGATCGGATTTAAAATCCCATTGCTCATTGGTGGAGCAACAACGTCCATCGCACATACCGCGGTAAAAATTGATCCCCAATATCACGGTCCAGCCGTATACGTGAAAGATGCCTCTCGCACGGTGGGTGTCGTACACCAATTATTATCTACGAACGCACAAAATGACTTTGTCGCAAAAGTGAAAGAAGAATATGAGGCTAAGCGAGAACAGCATGCGAATCGTACGCAAAAGGTCAGGCTTGTCTCCATCAAAGCAGCACGAGCCAATAGACTGAAAACAGATTGGAAGATCTATCAGCCTCCAAAACCAAACATTCTTGGCGTAAAACCATTTAAGGATTACCCGCTAAAGGATTTACTAGGGAGAATCGATTGGACACCATTCTTCCAGACCTGGGAACTTCCAGGGCGGTTTCCTGCAATTCTTGAAGATCCCACTGTAGGAAAAGTGGCCAAGAAACTCTATGAAGACGCGCAAACCATGCTGGATCGCATCGTTGGCGAGAAATGGCTCATTGCTCGTGCAGTGCTGGGATTCTTCCCGGCAAACCTGTGTGGGGACGATGATATCGAGGTTTACACCGACGAGAACCGCTCGACGGTTTTGGTAACCCTGCATCACATTCGCCAGCAGATGACACGACTCAAAGATAGTCCAAACCAGTGTTTAGCGGACCTTATTGCTCCGAGAAGTAGCGGCACAGAAGATTATATTGGGGCGTTTGCCGTCACCACAGGTATTGGTATCGATTCCATTGTCACAAAATTTGAGCAAGCGCATGATGACTACAGTGTCATCCTGATCAAAGCCATTGCAGATCGCTTGGCCGAGGCCTTTGCTGAACATATGCATGAGCGTGTCAGAAAAGAATTTTGGGGGTATGTTCACGATGAGAACCTGTCAAATGAAAAGTTGATCGGAGAGGAGTATCGGGGAATTCGACCAGCACCTGGCTATCCCGCTTGCCCAGACCACAGCGAAAAGGCACTCCTCTGGAAACTATTGGAGACTGAGAAACACACTGGGATTCGCCTGACTGAGAGTTTTGCCATGCTCCCCGCGGCATCTGTCAGCGGGTTTTATTTCTCTCATCCCGAAGCCAGGTATTTCGGCACGGGAAAAATTGGTCGGGATCAAGTAGAAGATTTGGCAATAAGAAAAGGAATGAAGGTTTCAGAACTGGAACGGTGGCTTTCCCCTATCATCGCCTACGAGACATAAGCTCGCCGCGATATCCGATGCTACATCACGTATATCAGACCAAAAGCTTCTACTTGCTACGTAGTGTTCATTGGATGATTTGCACTCGATTCCTCAAAACTAGTATTGTCTTCATTCCAAAATGTTTCCATGAATTCTTTTTTAAGTTCTGAATATAATTTCTCTCCTGTGGAAGAATCCTCTTCTGCTCTCTTGATCTCAGGCCATCTTGATTCTGGAAACTTCACATACATATTAAATGTCTTAATAAGCCCCTGCACTTGCTTCGCAGGAAACTGCGGCATATCTAAAATAGAACTTCCGGCTACCAAAGAATTTACTATGTCTCCCTTTTTCAGAAAACCAAGTTTTTCACAATCATCTCTCATTGGTGTCCCGGTAAATGGAGTATAAGGGTAAGCATTTCTATCATCGGCATCAAATTGACGATTAAGCCGGACTGTGTCAAATGCCAGTTCGTAAGTCTCATGAGGAAACCCAATAATATTGTTAACGCTAAATGGAATTCCTACTTCTTTGGTAAGTTCAAATGATCGAATGACAACATCGTTCGACATATGCCTTCGTATATGCTTTTTTCTAAATTCATCATTTCCATGTTCAAGACCGAACGAGATTCTGGCACACCCAATATCCCGTAGTACTTGTAGTCGGCGCTTATTCACTGTTTCTACTCTCGTCTGGCACCAGAAAGGAAGACCAATTTCTTTGTAAAGCTCCGCAAATTCTTCAAATTCCCCCTGTTTCCATGAAAAAAATGTATCCGCCCAAAAATATAAATACTCTGCTTTCATTTCATTTTTATAAAAGAGTAACTCGCGTTTCATATTATCGAAACTTTTTCGACGCAAATAAGACTTTCCTTCTTCAGCTCGATACAGCTCCATTTGAGTTGGAGAATTACAGAATGTACATGGATAAGGACACCCGCGGTGCGTTTCTACTGGAAACATCCTATAGACTTTTCCTCCCATAGGGCGATAGAAACGAGCTTCCTCAAAAATGGTCATGTCAATAAGGGGATTCTTGTCCATGTCAGTCATTTTAGTGGGATTTTTCCTAATGCTGCCATCCCTTTTCCGAACCCAGAGATTGTTTATATCGTCATACTCTTTTCCCGTCTCAAGTCGCCGGCACAATTCTATCAGCGCATCTTCTCCTTCTCCCTTACAAACAATACTAATTTCGGGATAACTCAATACTACTTCCGGAGCAAATGTTGGAAATACTCCACCCGCGATTGTTAGAATCTTTAAGTGTTGGACTTTCGTTAAAAGGCGCATGCCTAGCAAAAACATGTCCTCTGTTGCGGATAAAGCCAAAAGATCAGGCTCAAATGTTGTTACTGCCTTTAGGAAGTCTTCGTACACATCCGAACATTTAAGTGTCGTGGTGAGTTGAGCTACAGGTGAAGGCATAGTATAGGATCGAGCCATCAGCCGATCAGATTTTGACTTGTCTGAGTCAACCGCTGATCCATCAATTGTATCGTAATATGTAGTGTCAAAAAGTTCGACGTTAAAACCCTCCATCTTCAGACACGCTGACAAAAGAGCGATGCCTGGAGGAAGCATATTCATTCCTTTATGGTTCGGATATATGAACATTACTTTCAAAGCCATGTATCACCTCTTCTGTACGACCAATGACTCCCGTCAAGCAACCTGGCCAGTTTTTTCAACACGTCTCACCTCTCTCATTAAGCTGGGTATTCTGTGACAACCTCACGAATTCAACTCATATGAGAGGGGACACGCAACGCACTTGAGAGGGACGATACCAGATTGAACAGCCTGAAGAAAGCCGGACATCGTCGGAATGGGATTGTTGCGATGCTGAGGCGGCACCTATCTATCGCCGGCGAGGCGTCGCGGAATCAGAGGCTGTGAGGGTATCGGCCTCAGCGACATATCTATGCCGACAAGTACGCAGATGGCGATTGGGTTAGTCTGGGTTAGGGTGCTACCACAACAAACAGCACCGGCCGCATGAAGAGGAAGTGGCGATAGGAGCAGAGTGTTGTGCAGCCGAGTTTAAATGTGCCGGATTCTTTTGCTGTGAATTCAATGACTGTTTTGCCGCCTGGCAGGATCATGGTTTTTTCCACGCCAAATGCGGATGGTGTAACCGAATGTTCCGTATCGGGTGTCGTGAAAATTAATCGAACCTCGCTTCCACGTGGAACTTCGATGACATCGGGGGTAAAGCCATTCACCGTCGTAACAACGGTAAACTCCTCATGAGAGTTTTGGGATGATGCACTTTCAGCAAAGAAAAATATTACGATGATGGAGAAAAGAATCAAAAGCTGAGTCGAAGGTCTGTAGAATACGCGTATCATGGTTGTCCCTCGCTTCGATGGGGGGTTCCGAACAATTCTAAGGAACTTGGGTTCCCAGTAATCTTTTGTATCTGATCGACTAGTATACCTTCTCGTAATCCGAATTCGCTAACAAAAAGGTTTGAAAATCCTAAGTTTTCCATGGTGAGTTGGAGGATGAGGATCCCGGCGACGATCACATCCGCTCGTCCAGCCTCTAACCCTGGCATCATTCGACGTTCTGCAATTGTTTTATCAACGCATGTCTCTCTGATTTGCTGGATGGTCTTGAGGGGCAAGCAGTATTGATGAACTTTTTTTGGGTCATAGCTTGCCAGCTCTTGATCCATGGCTGCTAATGTTGTAATCGTTCCAGCGGTTCCGAGCAACGTCGTATCACCGATGTTGCCGAGCTTGGTTTTAAGCATTTGTAAGCGGTCCAAGATAAAATAACTCGCCGCACTGATTTCATCATCAAGGATTGGGTCGGATGTGAGAAATTGCTCAGTCAATCGCACAACACCCAGATCAGTCGAATAAAGTTTATCGGATTGTCCGTTGTTTGCGAAGATAAGCTCCGTACTTCCTCCACCGATGTCTATGGCGAGTATGTTGGTGATAGGAGGCGTGAGTCCTGTAGCAATACCGATGAGCGTTCGTCGCGCCTCTTCGTGGCCGGAAAGGACTTCGACCGTAAATCCTACGTCTGTCTGCACGCGCTGAAGGAATTTATCGCGATTTGCGGCATCCCGCACGGCACTCGTGGCTACTGTAATTGGTTGATTGATGTCGTGCTGTAGGAGAATTGGATGCCAACGTTGAAGCGTTTGGATCGTGCGGTCTATGGCCGAATCCTGTAATGTTCCGTTGTGCTGTAATCCTTCGCCAAGCCGAGCAATGACCTGATCGGAATACACAGCGACCAGGCGTCCGTCAGATTTAGTTTGCGCGATTAGGAGTCGTAGTGTGTTTGTGCCGAGGTCAATCCCGGCGATGTACTGGGGTGGGTCAGAAAATAGTGGCGATGAGGTCATGCAGCCCACGTTGGGTTTCAGCATCATCGCTCATCGGCCGGACGATGGCTGCGTCGCACGCTTGTTGCGGAGAAATGCCCTGATGAATGAGGCTTGCGGCATAAATCAGCAATCTTGTGCTCACTCCCTCATCGAGGCCATGGTGTTTTAAATTTCGCACCTTTTCTCCAAGTTTGACCACACTTGCTGCCATGATTGGATCAATTCCTGTTTCGTGAATGATAATCTGGCATTCGAGGTCACGAGGAGGATAGTCGAATTCGACGGCAAGAAACCGCTGTCGAGTGCTCTGTTTGAGATCTTTGATGGCACTTTGGTACCCGGGGTTGTATGACATCACCAACATGAAATTGTCAGCGGCTTTGAGAGTTTCTCCGCGTTTTTCAACTGGGAGGATCCGTCGATCATCCGTGAGTGGATGAATGAGCACCGTCGTATCTTTTCTTGCTTCGACGATTTCGTCTAGGTAGCAGATTGCTCCGTGCTTCACGGCGAGGCTCAGTGGGCCATCCATCCATACGGTCTCGTCATCCTTCAGCAAATATCGTCCGACGAGATCAGAGGCGGTGAGGTCCTCGTGGCAGGCAACGGTGACAAGAGGGCGTTCAAGGCGGTAGGCCATTGATTGTACAAATCGTGATTTCCCGCACCCGGTAGGTCCTTTGAGGAGGATCGGCATGCGAAGCTTTGCTGCGGTGGTGAATAGCTCAACCTCTTTGCCAACTTCAGCATAGTATGGTTCCTTGTCCAGCGAATATGAGGTGATTGCTGAGTGTGCTGTCCCTGAAGACACTGTCATTGTGTACGATCGGCGTGGTGGAGGTATGAGAATAAACAACTCATGTGTGTGGGAGTTTAATGCGTAGTGGCAGCATGGCGACGGGAGGCACGCACAAACGCACTAAAGATTAGCTGATTTGGTTCTGAGCACTCGTACAAGTGCTCTGGGTGCCATTGGATCCCAACAAAAAATGTGCACATCGGGGCCTCGATTGCCTCGATAATTCCATCTGGAGCGACCGCACTCACCGTGAGTTGTGGAGCCACCGTCTTCAATGCCTGATGGTGGCAACTGTTGACACGGAAGCGACGGCGACCAACAATTTTTGAAAGATGGCTTTTTGGAACAATAGCGATGGAATGTGTTGTGCGAGCAACGGGTCCATCTGGCTTATGGTTCTTGGCTCGAGGCAGTTGGGTGGCGATATCTTGGATGAGGCTGCCCCCAAGTGCCACATTGACGGTTTGCATCCCACCGCAAATGCTGAGTAAGGGCAGGTTGGCTTTCCATGCGGCTTTGGTGAGCGCGATATCAAACTCTGATCGAGCCTTGCTCATGATGGGATAGGAATAAAGCGGGGGTTCTCCATAGCAGTGAGGATTGAGATCGGATCCACTCCCAATCATCATCACTCCATGCAATTGTTTGGCGAACAATGGCCGGAGAGTGTTTATGTGGGCGTAGGGTAGTATGAGGGGAATGGCACCTGCCTGCTCTACAGCCTTCATATATCGCTCGGGAACGTAATAGGTTGGGCTGGGGCTACCAATGGCACCGTCCTGCTCTCCAGAATGGAAGTCTGGGCTGATGCCGATAACAGGTTTCATTGTTTCGTTGGATCTTGCTCCGAGTCGTCTGTTTCTCGCAGTTCCTTCTGGAGTGCCTCTTCGGTTTTAAGGGGAAGTCCTGCGAAGCGGATAGGTTTTTTGCCACGAAGGTGTTCGGGTGTCAAAATGTATGTTCCGCGCATTGATGGAGTCCAGATGCGACAAGCAGCAAGCTCATCTCCACCCGTGAGGACATAGGCAAGTCCTCCGGCAAATCCACCAAGACCCGCGTATGCTACTTTTGCTGTTAAATAAGGAATATTGGCAAAAAAAGCGCCGATTTCAGCGCCCTCCGGAGGAGTTGTAGCGATTGTGGACTCTGCATGGACGGAGGGTATCATGGAGAGCTGACAGACAATCAGTAGCAAGACGATTGTTGTGAGTAATCTCCTTGTCGGCAATGCCATTGTTTTGATCTCCCTGACTGTCACTGACTATTAAGTTAAGGGATTCGTCAATCGTGGCGTATTGTAACAACCGCTTGGTAGATCTACAACGTGCTTCCTGCGTGGTGCTTTTCCATGGAAGTTCGTATTGGGCGGGGAAACGTCTGCCAACCGAAGCGGAATGAGAGAAGATGGCATGAGGAAACGATGAGGAGCATATATCTCCTGGAGTGATGAGATGTCTGACGCCTGTGGTTTAAGTTTCAACACGTGATTGTAGGGATGTCTTCATGTGTCGGGAGCGATGGGGATGGCAATGGCTAGGCAGTATTTAAATTTCTCAGGAAATGTATGGGGGGGTAGTGGATTGGTATGTGGAAGACTATTATGTATGCACAATCCGGATGTGAATCCGATGGGACTAATAATTTGAGAGCGAACAATGCTTCGCGGGGTTCATGGGTTGATGGCCTAAGCTTATTTGTGCGATCAATAATCTTGGGGGGGACCATCATCGGCAACGAGCGATATTATTCGGCTTAATAAGGCTTAAAATAACAACTTGTATTGCGAAAGTTAATGCATTGCTTTGATACGATGTTCTGCGTTTTAAGTCGTGCTGTTTTACATTACTCGCAAGGTTGCTCACTTCAGTATAGAGTTATTTGAAAGGAGAATACATTGAGTAATTCGCAATCAATTCGTTTGTTCAAGGAGGCCCAGCGGCATTTTCCCGGTGGCGTGAATAGCCCCGTTCGGGCGTTTCAATCTGTTGGGGGGTATCCACCGTTTATCCAGCGTGCCAAAGGTGCCAAGATTTACGATGCCGACGGCCTAACCTACATTGATTATGTGCTTTCGTGGGGGCCGATGATTTTAGGTCATGCCCATCCTAGGGTTGTTCGTGCGGTTACTCGTACCGCGGCAGACGGTATGAGTTTCGGTGCACCGACGGAACCCGAAATCAAGCTTGCCAAACTCGTCAAGTCAGCCTTCCCTTCTATCGAACTTGTTCGTATGGTCAACTCTGGTACGGAAGCGGTGATGAGTGCTATTCGTGTGGCAAGAGGATTTACCAAGCGAGAGAAGATTCTCAAGTTTGAGGGTTGCTATCACGGTCATGCTGATCATCTGCTCGTGCGTGCAGGCTCGGGAGCTGCGACCTTGGGCGTTCCAGATAGTCTAGGCGTTCCGCCTATGACGGCGCGGCACACTATTACTGCACCGTATAATGACCTTAAAACCGTCAGACAGATCTTTGAACGTGAAGGGAAAAACATCGCGTGTGTCATTGTTGAACCTATTGCGGGAAATATGGGGGTTGTTCCGCCACGACCACGTTTTCTTGCAGGGCTTCGATCCCTCACGAAGCAATACGATACCCTCTTAGTATTTGATGAGGTGATAACTGGATTTCGAGTGCATCGCGGTGGGGCACAGGGGTTATTCAAGGTTATTCCTGATCTCACCTGTCTCGGAAAAATTCTTGGTGGTGGGTTGCCGGTTGGTGCCTATGGGGGGCGGCGGGAGATCATGGAGCGTATTGCTCCGCTCGGGCCTGTGTATCAGGCGGGAACGCTGTCTGGAAATCCTCTGGCAATGACTGCGGGCATTGAAACGCTTACGTTGCTACGTGCTCCAGGCGTGTATCGACAGTTAGAAATGCGTGCAAAACAGTTGGGGGATGGACTAGAGGCAGAGGCAAACCGTGCTGGGGTACCTGTATTTTCAACTCGTGTTGGCGCAATGCTTGGTATGTTTTTTACACGACGCTCGGTGGTTGATTTTGCGACGGCAAAGACTTCAGATACGACTATGTTTGCGCGATATTTTCACGGCTTGTTGAATCGAGGTATCTACACCGCGCCTTCTCAGTTCGAGGCGATGTTTCTTTCGCTTGCGCATACACCACAGATGATTGAACGGACGATCAGGGTTGCGCGTTCCGTATTTCGGATGCTTGCGTAGGCGCGGTTACTTTTTTTTCTTATTTTTTTGCTGTGGCTGAGGTGGTTTTTTCGTGTCGGGAGGGGGAGCGATCAAGAGATATATCAGGATGATAAAACTGACACCGACGGCTGAAATTGCCATGTAGGTTCCACTCATGGTTTACTCCCAGTAGGATCCGGAGCATACCATTCCTCGCTTTTCCACCGCAATGATCGTCGTTTTTGGCATCTTTTGGGTTGACATTGCGCGGGTTGACGTATCTTAGCGGTTTATAGCTTGCCTCTTTGCTTTTTTCAGCCGGAGGATCTTGTGTTAACTGTCAAGCAGTGGCCACTGGTGTGACTTCCCAGCCACGGCCTTGAACCGTAATGATATTGTGTTGACAACTCAGACGACGGATACATTACGTGGGATTCGTGTGCCATCATGAAGCATTAAGAGCATTTCAGGATTTGTGGGGCGACTGGAAAGACGGTGAAAAAGATTTACAACTTAGGTATTTAGCTGAAGGTTGATGGTACAAGCAAGGAACTATTGTACAACTAGGGAACCATTGTACAACGCCAAGTAAGTGATTCGTGGTTATTTCTGGTTTGGGTAGGATTCGCTGAGTCTTGCGTTGCTGTTTTTCCCCTCCGCCTGCGATCGTCAGTTGATCTGACTGGCAGATACTAATTATTCTTTTCCTCTGGCTCATAGCGTATCCACTGTTTCCCTCGATGTTAACCTTTGTCTTACAATCCCTTGTTTGTTCGTGTACACTCCGGAATATGTTGAGGTGTCCGACGTTTTGCGGGAGTAATTGTTTGAGTGTTGTTTGGACGGCTGCCTCCGCATGCTTTTTCGCGTGATAATCTTTTGCTTACACCGCAGTTGCTGATGTCATCTCGTGGTTGATCTGCTCGATTTCTCCAAGGCAAAAACGGTTTCGCTGGACACACGTCCGAGTAAGGTATCGCTCTCTGAATCTGCAACTCCTTGGGTGCGTGGGGGAACGCTTCAGGCATTTTTGTCTGGTCTTCCCGGGATTCTTGGGGCAAGAGATTTGCGGGAGGTCATTCGGGCAATCGTAGATGCACATTTAACAGGCAGGGTTGTGCTCATGGGGATGGGGGCACATCCGATTAAAGTTGGCTTGAATCCCGTTGTTATTGATTTGATGCGACGTGGAATTATCAATGGATTGGCCATGAATGGTGCAGGCATCATTCATGATTTTGAACTTGCCCTCGTCGGCCATACTTCAGAAGATGTGGACAGTGAAATTTTGACTGGAACATTTGGTATGGCAGAGGAAACGGGACGGATGCTAAATGAGGCGATTTCTGAGGGACATGTGCGTGGCCTTGGGATAGGGGCATCGGTTGGACAGTTTATGGCTACGCATGATTTTCCACATCGCGCGATAAGTCTTCTTGTCGCTGCTGTTGAGGCTCACATCCCCGTAACTGTCCATGTCGCAGTAGGGACGGATATTATCCACATGCATCCTATGGTGGATGGTGCGGCAATTGGGGCAGGATCGTTACGAGATTTTCAAACCCTTACTTCGCTAGTTGCTCGAATGAACGGGGGGGTCTATCTCAATCTTGGTTCGGCTGTGATCCTCCCGGAAGTGTTTCTGAAGGCAGTGACGTTGGCGCGAAATCTCGGACATCCACTCAATGATATTACTACAGTTAATATGGACTTCATTCAACATTATCGATCGCGTGTCAATGTCGTCAGTCGACCCACCAAGCCTGATGGCCGAGGATATGCTTTGACAGGACACCACGAGATTATGTTTCCGTTGTTGGCTGCAGCACTCATCGAAACAATCGGGGCTAAGTGAATACATCGCGAAAAGTCATTGCACTGGCACCAATGCCGCCGGAGAAATCCGCGTATGCGCTGGCACGATATAGTCGCTCTCCGGATAGTATCGAAGAGAGTCTTCGATGGGTTCACGAACACTCATCTGAACGTTTCTGGGAACAATTTTATTTCGCATATGGCCATGGATCAATTGCAGATCTTGGGCATGTGACGATCTGTTTTGAAAACATCACTGAACTCGCTGCCATTCACATCGAAGATGAGCCGTTGTGGGATGGTCAGGCAAAATCAAGTCGTTATCAGGACTTTACGAAAACCGGCGTGTTTATTCCTCCAGAGATCAAAGGTTCTATGACCGAGGCACCATTTTTGAGCATTGCAGAACAACTGACATCGGCGTACGCTTCATTCTATGAATCTGTCAACGCATATCTTCTTCAATGCACGCCTCGTCCGGAATCGATGCAAGTTGCAACCTATGAGCGTACGATGAAAGCTAGAACCTTGGATGTGACGCGTTATTTTCTTCCGTTGGCAAGCTATACGAATGTTGGACAGGTGGTGAGCATACGGACACTTGAAAAGCAGATATCTCGCTTACTTGCCTCCCATATTCCGGAACTTGTTGCCATTGGCAAGGAATTGCTTTCGGCGTGCCGGTCGTCGCCTGTGAATATTTGGAATGAGCTTGTGGGAGGGAATCACGTATTCAATGAGCCGCTCGCACCAACATTAGCGCGGCATGCAAAAGCACGACCCTATTATCACGAGACGATGGTCGACCTTACACAGGTTGTTCGTGAACGTCTGCGGTTCAAGCACATTGAGCCAGCAGATTCCGTTGAACTTTTTGAACCTCACCATCCCTTAGACGAACTTGTCGTGACGTTGTTATATCGAGTGAGCCAGTATTCCTATCGTCAGATTCTCCGAACCGTTGAATCATGGCTGGAGCATGAAAAAAATGAAATTGTCGAACTGAGCCTTCGTCGGCGTGGACCGTACGATGAGTTGTTGCGGGAATTTCATTCAGGATATGCATTTGTCTTTGATATCCTGATGGACGTTGGAGGGTGGCGAGATCTTCACCGCCATCGTCGCTGTCAACAGATTCCCCAAGAATTCACTACTGTGCATGGGTATGAAGTTCCAAAAGAGTTTGAACAAGCAGGACTTGACACGCCCGTACGAGAAATCTTTAATGCGGTGTTGAAGGACATCGACGAACTTCAAGGTGCCTCTGTCACGGTAAAATCCTATTTGCTTCCGTTTGCTACTCGAATGCGGTGTCTTTTCAAGATGGATTTCGCTGAAGCCGAATATATTTCACGACTGCGTACAGGCGTGAAAGGGCATGCCTCCTATCGCCGGATCGGATGGCTGATGAAAGAGCGATTGGCCGAGCGTTATCCCTTTCTCGGAGATCAAATTAGGGCCACACATCCCAATGTTGAAGACACCCTCACACGATAAATTAGATTCTCAACCAAGTGGTGCTATGGGTGAACCGCACACTCTTGTTCAGCGTGTGAGAGCAAAAAAAATGATGGCGATTGCGTTCGGGCTTGCTCTTCTAGGCATCACTACCACTGCTGTCGTCTGGTTTGTGCTGTGGCAAGGGGAGCCGAAAATAGAGATTGGAAATGATGGTGCTCCCATGGTGCTGATTCCCGCAGGGTCATTTATGATGGGAAGTACACAGGAGCATATTGAGGTAGCCGTTAAGGACTGTGGGCCATTGTGCCAGTTAGAGTGGATGAAACGGGAGTGGCCGCAGCATGAAGTACAGCTCGACGCCTATTATATTGATCAATATGAGGTGACCAACGCGCGATATCTGGAATTCGTCAAAGTAACAGGGCATCGCGTTCCTCTTCAAGAAGTTCGAAAAAAACCACTGCCGGAAGAGCTTGAAACGCGTGACGGTCTTCAACAGCTTCGTATCCCAGATGCGATAAAGGATAAGGAGGAGGAGGAGCTTCTATTCAACCGGGATCTGAGTGTTTGGGATGGAGATCAAGTCCCGGAAACGGCAGCAGATCTTCCGGTTGTACATGTGAGTTGGAACGATGCACTCGCCTATTGTGAATGGGCGGGGCGGCGACTTCCGACAGAAGCAGAATGGGAGAAGGCTGCGAGAGGAGATGATGCGCGGTTGTATCCGTGGGGTGATGAATGGGATCGAAACCGTAGCAACAATGGAAGCTATCAAGCAGATCGTGAACTTGTGCGGTTAGAGTGGTGGCAACGTTGGTGGTTGCGAGAGGGGGTTGTACGGCAGGAGAAAGAAGGCCTTGCTGCACTCCAAACTACAGTGGGAAACTTCGAGAGTGGAGTGAGTCCCTACGGTGTGTATGATATGTCTGGAAATGTATGGGAGTGGGGGAGAGATTGGTTTGCCGAAGATGCATACATGAGGGTCACACCTCAAACCAAAAATCCGGTTGGTCCGCCGAATGGAGTGCACAAAGTTGCGCGTGGTGGCTCATACATGGATCCCCGCAATCGGCTTCGTACTACGGCACGAATTAAGGTAGAGCCCTCAGGGAGGCGATCGAACATCGGTTTCCGTTGTGCTATGGATGGCTGAGTCGTCTTCACTAAAACCACGGTTTTTGGTACTTATGAATGTCGATGCGGTAGGTAGTCTGTTCATCGTCAATCTTTTCGGCTTTGGTGTATTTTAGAAGAATACTGAATCGTTTAACGTTCCCGGAATGCATCGGAGGATCGGAGAGATCAACAAGTTGCTTGCTTCCGGTGTAAGTCACATTTCCAGACGGATCTTTGAGTTCAATAACCAGTTCTGCTGAACGAATAGAGTAAGGGCCGATGTTTTTTACCTTCCCTGCCCAACTTCTGTAAGATGGATCGGCGATTCCCCATTTGTCCTCAAACACTTCGAAGTGTTTTTGCCAGGCGAGTGCGGGGTGGTAGAGGAAGACATATCCTGCCACACCGAGAGCAATAGTCATTGTGATTGCAATTGCGACCGGAATCAAATTTCGCTTTAAAGTCGGCATTTGTTCGTTTTCCATGATTCTTGTTTCGGCTATTCTTTCCTAGCTCCAGATAACTTCGCGTATGTTAAGTTGTATGTATCCCGTAGCTTGGACCCGTCCTATGGCAGACGATTTCAGCAATTCGTCCAGTCGTCTGATCTTTTCCACGGAGGTCAGGCTACTCACGTGGCATCCCTACTGTCAAGAGTGAATGCTTACGAATGTGTGCTTCGAAAGAGGTTCTCGGCGGATTCAGTGATAAAGCCGTTGAATAAGGTTCCATTTGGCATGGAGTATCGTTTGGCAAATTCGTAGTAGGTGCCAGTAATAGGATACATCCTGTCAGAAAATTGGACTAGGGTTTCAGTCGCCTTCATCGATGATTGTTCGAGGAAGACTTCAGGAGATCCTTGGATTTCTCCCCCTGTATGATTGAGTTCAAATCCTTGTGCCTTCAAAAATGAATTCAGAGTTGTGAGTTCACTATACTGTTCGAATGAATTTGTTCGGATTGCGAAATGTGTAGGCCGGAAACCGAAAGCAGAGACCCAGGCAGCGTACGCACTTTCCTTTTTCAGGGTTTCATAGATGGAAAATGGTATTTTCCAAGGACGTGCCGTCACAAAGAAATCCCACTGCCCTGGTAGACTCTTGGGTATTTGGCTCAGGAGATATCCAAGGGTAGATTGAAATTCCTCTGAAAATTGGCGACTTTCTAGGTGGCTTATGAATACCTTTGGAAGTGTCGCATCGTAATGTTCATAGTGTTGTGCAAAGATGTGCGTCTTTGGAAACGCATACTTTTCTTTGCAGACATATCCTGCAGCGACCAACGGCGCCATCAAGGTGTCGATTTGCACTTTCTGATCGTCGAATGTTCGTAGTGCGATATGATCATGTACAACGGTACTTTCTTTGGCGGATAGTAACCGATGGACCGTAGCGGCGCTTGGGTTTTCGCTTCGAAAATCTGTCCACCACGAGTTGAGTAATGTGTGTAGTTGGTTCATATTGTATAGCTACTCGCCACAGATGTGTTGGAGAACAGCAATGTATGCAGGTGTGATCATCGTTTAGTGTTCTGTTGCCAGTGAGCACCTATTTCTCAATGGATGTGAATGGTAATATATTTTTTCAATAAGTAGAAGAGAGTGATAGGTAATGGTTGTCCTCATTATTGATCGTGTGCATGTAAGTGGAGAGGGATGAAATATACCGTAGCCTGCTCTTTGTATGTTTTCTCATTCTCGGAATGGGTGCAGGAAGAGCGAAGGAGGAAAGTTGGCGATAGAGCCTACGCCAGAAGCGATTTACAAGGGGAAAGTAAGCTCGCTTGAGAGTGCTCAGGACCTAAAAAAAGTCACCAAGAAATTGCTTCAAACAAAGCCCGGTCACTTGATGGTAAACACCAATAGTATTCAAGTGTCGTTGATTGCGTGAAGGCATCATTGTACATTGCGAATTGGGGGAAAGTTGCACGTGTGGTCACGATTGTCCTCTGTGTGCTTATCATTGGGGTTGTCTGTCTGCATTCACTTGAAGAGATTCACTATCTAAAGTCGTTTTACCCCTCAATGTTTTCAGTTGAAGAAACGTTCTATGCAAGCGGCGTAGAATTTTTCAAGGTTCTTATCATCAGTCTTCCTCTTTACGTCATCATCCGCATTTGCCTCGCCTTCCTTGGACGTTCTAGGAAGGCGCGTTAACGTGATTTACCTGTCTTCTGCACGGTTTCGTCACAGTATTAACATTGCATCTCCATAGGAATAAAAGCGATAGTCGTTGTCGATTGCTTCTTTATATGCTTCAAGTACGAGGCTTTTTTTTGCAAACGCACACACAAGCATTAATAGCGTGGTTTTCGGAAGGTGAAAATTTGTGATCATCGCATCCACGGTATGGAACTGAAATCCTGGATAGATAAATAAAGCTGTTTCTCCTTCTTGAGGTTTTTCTGATGCATCACATTGCGCAACAGTCTCAAGGGTTTTGACTGTAGTTGTTCCGACTGCGATCACGCGACTGCCTCGCGCTTTCGTTTTCTGTATCTCACGCAATGTCGTACTAGAGACTTGGAACCATTCTGGCTCTATTTGGTGATCACTGATGTTGAGTGCATGCACCGGAAGAAATGTCCCAAGGCCAGTATGGAGGGTAATGTTCAGGATGGTAACCTCACGGTCACGAAGACGCTGGAGTAACTCTGGTGTGAAATGTAGTCCTGCAGTTGGCGCGGCAATAGCGCCAGGAACAGTGGCGTATACCGTTTGGTACTGTTGCATATCTTTCGGGTCTGGCGTGCGCTTGATATATGGTGGGAGTGGAGGGAGTCCTATTTCAAAGAGTTGATTGCGAAGGTTGTGCGAGCTATGGAATGTGATGCGTTTTCGTGTCGTCTCCGAATTCGCGGTGGTGACCGTTGCCGTGATGGTGTTCGGAAACTCGATCTCTTGTCCGACATGCACCTTGCCGCGAATAAAGGCATCCCAAGTATTGAGACCTGTTTCCTTAATGAGGCAACAGTCAATACGTCCCCCACTTTGGCGCTTTCGACCAATGAGTCGAACGGGTATCACGGCGGTGTCGTTAATTACCAGCGTGTCGCCTGGGGCTAACAGCGTAGGGAGGTCTCTAAATTTCCGATGCTGGATTTGGCGGGTATGTCTCGACAACACCATGAGTTTAGAATGATCTCGTGGAGTAGTAGGGGTTTGTGCAATCCTGGATGGATCGAGAGTATATTCAAAGTCGTCGGTTTTCATTGTGAGGCCGTGCCGTGAATTGCGTTCGGGTTGAGCGCGTTGGTATGATGCGCATGCCCGTTCATATTTCTAGGAGAAAGAGATAAATGATTACGAATGATGTTGTGACCTCATATATTCAATGTGTAATGCCGGATGCGGTTGTTTCGGTGATCGACCTGAAAGGCACAATGGACCATTTTAAACTGAAGGTGGTTTCCGTCGCGTTCGTCGGAAAACCGATAATGGATCGACACCGTATGATTTATCAAGCATTGGATGAGCCGATGAAAGATGGCCGTATTCATGCGCTTGAGATCACAGCCGAAGCCACAGACGGATCGTAAAGCTTCTATGTAGGGAGGAGCGTATCATGTCAGATCATATTCAGGAAGAAATTGATCGAGAAATAGAAAAACATAAGATTCTGATTTATGGGAAAGGGACGAAAACAGAACCACGATGTGGGTTTACTGCGGAGACAATGGAGTTTTTTGATAAATATGGGTATGAGTACGCATTGCTAGACGTTCTTGAAAATCCGCTAAAACGTGAGGCGCTGACAAAGATGACGAACTGGCCTACGCTTCCCAAGGTCTTTATTAATGGGACCTTCTATGGTGATACGGACGTTCTCGACCCTATGGAAGCCAAAGGTGAAATTGAACCTCTTCTCAAGCAAGCGTTTGAAGGAACGTAAAGGTACGAATATGGGTCGATATCAAATGGAACTGACCCCAGAGGAAAAGTATAGGATTTATCTTGAAGAGAAAGTACGATTCCAAGCTAAAAAGCGCATTCGCCGAGAAACGACGAAACGCCGTTTAGGGTGGTTTATGGGACTCGGCATGTTGCTTGTGTTTGTCACGACAGTGATCATTCCTGAACGAGACCGACAACGTTTTCGTCCGCCTGGTAAATCTGTGGATTCTGAAGAGGGGCGGTGATGTCAGGGAGGACGATGTTCGAGAAAATATGGGGTGGTCATGTTGTTCGCGAGAATGAGGCCGGGACTACATTACTCTATGTTGATCGTCATCTCGTGCACGAAGTGACGTCGCCGCAGGCGTTTGAGGGATTAAAACTTGCGGGAAGGACGGTGCGACATCCCGAATTTACCTTAGCAGTGCCTGATCACAATGTCCCGACTACCGATCGTAGTCATGGTATTGCAGATCCGAGTAGTGCAAAGCAAATAGATGCTCTGGAAAAGAATTGTAGAGAATGGGACATTCCTTTCTTTGCTCTTGATGATCACCGACAAGGGATTGTTCATGTGATTGGCCCCGAACAGGGTTTCACTCTACCTGGAATGACGATTGTGTGTGGGGATTCCCACACGTCAACTCATGGAGCCTTTGGCACATTGGCGTTTGGTATCGGTACAAGTGAAGTTGAACACGTTCTCGCAACCCAGTGTCTGCTACAGACGAAGCCCAAAACGATATTGATTCAGGTGGATGGAACGCTCTCTCACTATTGCTCAGCAAAAGATATCATTCTTGCCATTATCGAAAAAATTGGAACAGCGGGAGCAACAGGGTATATCATCGAGTACGCCGGTTCGGCTATACGAGCGCTCTCAATGGAGGGCCGGATGACGTTGTGTAATATGTCGATTGAAGCTGGAGCACGAGCAGGGATGGTCGCTCCAGATGAGTGTACGATTGATTATATTCGCGGTCGGCCGCTTGCTCCTGCGGGAAAGGCATTTGACGCTGCCGCTGAGGCCTGGAGACAACTCAGCACGGATTCAGATGCGACGTTTGACAGGGTTCTTGAATTGCGGGCTGAGAGTATTGCGCCTCAAGTCACTTGGGGAACAAGTCCAGGGATGGGGACAGCCGTTGATCAGTATGTGCCCGATCCGAAAACCATCACGGATGACAGGTTACGTGTTGCGACAGAGCAAGCATTGGATTATATGGGACTGACGTCGGGAACTCCGATCACCGATATTTCGATTGATAAGGTATTTATTGGCTCATGCACAAATGGGAGAATTGAGGACCTCAGACTTGCGGCGAAATACGCTAAAGGGAAAAAGGTTCATCAACGTGTTCACGCTATGGTTGTGCCTGGCTCAGGTCTGGTAAAGCGACAGGCTGAAGATGAGGGTTTGGATCAGGTATTTCAAGAGGCGGGGTTTGAATGGCGAGAGGCGGGATGTTCGATGTGCTTGGCCATGAATCCCGATGTACTCAAGTTTGGTGATCGCTGTGCATCTACGAGTAACCGAAACTTTGAGGGACGACAGGGGAAAGGTGGACGGACCCATCTGGTCTCTCCAGCAATGGCGGTTGTGGCTGCGATTGAAGGACACTTTGTGGATATTCGCTCATGGATCCATTCACAACCCTAACAGGGCTTGTGGCTCCTCTTGATCGGTTAAATGTCGATACCGATCAGATCATTCCCAAGCAATATCTTAAAACAGTCCAGCGTACTGGGCTGAAAGACGGTCTGTTCTATGATTGGCGGTGTATGCCAGATGGTACTCCCGATCCGACATTTTTCATGAACCAGGCGCGTTTTTCCGGTGTGGCAATTCTGCTTGGGAGAGATAATTTTGGCTGTGGATCATCTCGTGAGCATGCGCCGTGGGCCTTACTTGATTATGGGATTCGATGTGTAATTGCTCCGAGCTTCGCAGATATTTTTTACAATAATTGTTTTCAGAATGGCATGTTGCCGATTGTACTTCCTGAGGATGCTATCAATGAATTATTTTGTTCTGTCGATGCAACCGAGGGATATCAGCTCACGGTGAATCTTGATGCTCAAACTATTACCCGTCCTGAAGGTCAGTTGATTCAATTTGTCATCGATCCCTTTCGTAAGTCCTGTCTTCTCAGCGGATTAGATACGATTGGTCTCACCCTAGAGTATGAGGGTGATATTGCCGTCTACGAAGCAAAGCGAAAGACGGATGTGCCTTGGTTGTTTCCTTCCTGAATTGCTCCCACAGCAACAACTCGTATACAAAATATGAATGCTGTGGTACCGGATGAGCGTGTGACTCATAAGCGCTTGGACCAAGTTATTGCCGAATGGTATGCCCGGATCCTTCTGCAATACCGATGGTTTTTCATCATCGGACCCCTCCTTTTGTTCGCGCTAGGAGCTGCGGGCGTTCCCAATACCGGATTCAACTCAAGCTATCGCGTGTTTTTTGGGCAGGATAATCCGCAGCTGCGGGCGTTTGACGATTTTCAAGCCGTATATGTTCAAGACGACAATGTGGCTGTTGTCATCCAGCATCCAGATCAACGGGTTTTCTCGAACGAAGTCCTTGAAACTGTCCGTAGTCTGACTGCTGCACTTTGGAAGGCTCAATATGTCACCAGGGTTGATTCTGTGACTAACTTTCAACACACCGAAGTCAGAGAGGATGACCTTCTTGTCGATGATCTTGTCTCTGCGTTGCCACTTACACAGGAAGAGCTGGATGAGAAACAACAGATTGCCCTTGTGGAACCGTTGCTCAATGGATTGCTCCTTTCCGCTGATGGTCGTGTGACGCAGGTGAACGCCCGAGTGCTCTTTCCTTCTCTCGAAGAAAACCCAACTTCAGCTAGTGATATTTATGCCGCTGTCGAGAAACTTATCACGCATGAGCAGGTGGTGCATCCAGATATTGAATATCGCATTGTCGGGATTGTAGCGACGAATCATGCCTTTGCCAAAACACCTGAGGAGGAGATGAGCAAGATACTTCCGCTGATGCTTGGGCTAACGATCATCGCTCTGGTGTTGCTTGTCAGGTCAACGTGGGGTGTGATCCTTCCGCTTCTTGTTGTTTTATTATCGATTATGTTTACGCTAGGAATGTCTGGACACCTTGGAATTTTTCTTACAGCCGTTTCATTTGCGTTTCCTCAGATATTGTTTGCCATTGCGATTGCATATTCCGTGCATATTGTCGTGAGCTACACGCGACTTCGGCGTGAAGGTTTGAAGCAGGACGATGCAGTTCGTGTGACAATTCTCAAGAATCTGACACCCATTTTTTTGACTGCGGTCACGACAGCAATTGGGTTTCTTTCCATGATATTTAATGAGGTGCCGCCAGTGCAGCACCTGGGAATTCTAGTTGGGATAGGGGTTCTCTTTATCTTCATACTTTCCGTGACATTTTTGCCTGCCTTGCTGGCAGTGTGTCCCTGTGCTGTTAGGTCTACGTCTGTCCCACCTCATGGTCTGCCTAAACAAGAATGGACAGATTCTCTCGGGCGGTTTGTTGTAGAACACTATCGCCCTCTATTCTATGGGTTGTTATTCATCGTCGCCGGAAGCAGTATTTTCATTGCTCGCCTCGAACTCGATAACAATCCGCTGGATTATTTTAAAGTTGGGACATGGCATCGCGATGCCACCGAGTTCGTCGATGCTAATCTTACGGGTGTGTCGTTTACAGATTATTCACTTCAGAGTGGACAGCCTAATGGAATTACCGATCCAGCATTTTTGGCAAAGGTTGAAGCGTTTACTCGGTATGTCGACACCATTCCAGAAGTAGCACATGTGAATTCGATTGTTCCGATCATGAAAAGATTGAATAAGAATTTGCATGCGGATGATCCGGCGTATTATCAACTGCCTGAAACGCAGGAACTCTTGGCCCAGTATTTATTGCTCTACACCATGTCTCTTCCGTTTGGATTGGATCTTACCAACCAGATTAATGTGGATTATTCCAGTACTCGTGTAACCGTTACCATGCATAAGGTTAGTGGAAAGAGGCATATGGAGATTCTCGATCAGATCGAGAGATGGGTTGCAGCAAACATGCAGGAAGTTAACACGCAAGGCGTGGGGACTTGGGTCATGTTTACCTACCTGAGTCAGCGAGTTATCCACGGGATGATCAAGAGTCTCATGTTAGCACTGGTTTTGATCACGATTGTGTGCGTGATCACGTTTCGATCATTGCGTCTTGGGCTGATTAGTCTTGTTCCAAATGCGCTTCCTATTGTCCTGACGTTTGGTGTATGGGGAATGCTAGGGGATCATATCGACTTTGCGGTATCAATCGTTGCAACCGCGGCGCTTGGGGTAATTATTGACGACACGATTCACCTATTGGTGCGGTATCAGCGAAGTCTGGAAAATGGGAAGGAACGTGGGCAGGCGTTTCAGTATGCTCTTCACGATGTTGGCCATGCCTTGCTTTTCACATCCATCATTCTTGTGGTTGGATTTGGGCTGTTTTTGTTGTCCGGGTTCCGACTTAACTCAAGTATGGGCGCGATGATTAGTCTTTCCATTGCATTTGCGATCGCATTCGACTTTTTCTGTTTGCCGGGAATTCTAATGAAGTTTGATAAGAAGGCGGCAAATGAATGTTAGCGAGTAGTGGTGAAGTGGTCGTGCATCAACATAGCTACAGTAAGTGAAGAGGGGAATCGTACTGTGGCACTTCGAGTCTTGGAGCGAAGAGTTGGAAGTTAGTCCTCCTGAGTAACCCGCCTGACCTCATCAATGGTGGTCAGGCCATCGGCAATTTTTCTCCATCCATCTTCTCGCAGAGTTCGCATGCCTTCTTGTAGGGCGATATCGCGTAGGACTTTAGCTTCTGGCCGCTGAATAATGAGTTTCCGGATGTCATCGGTGCAGGGAAGGAGTTCGTAGATTCCCGAACGACCGTAATATCCGGTGTCACTACAACGGCGGCATCCTTTGCCATGCTGGAACGTCGGCGTGGATAAATGCTTCGCTATGGCATGATACTCTTTTAAGAATCCTGGATCAGGTTCAAACGGGACTTTGCATTCGCTGCAGATTAATCGCACAAGTCGTTGGGCAAGAACGCCGATAATTGATGACGCAAGCAGATAGTCTTCGATGCCCATCTCAAGAAGGCGGGTAATGGCTCCAGGTGCGTCGTTGGTGTGTAACGTGGAAAAGACAAGATGTCCGGTGAGGGCAGATTGGATCGCAATTTCTGCCGTTTCTCGATCACGAATTTCACCAACCATGATCACGTCAGGATCTTGCCGTACGATACTACGTAACCCGTTGGCAAATGAGAGTCCGATCTCCGGTTTCGTTTGAATCTGATTAACCCCACGGAGCTGGTATTCGATCGGATCTTCGATGGTAATGATTTTTTTCTCCGGCGAGTTGATTTTTGCAAGGGTAGTATAGAGCGTCGTTGTTTTTCCGCTTCCTGTTGGCCCTGTTACAAGAATCATCCCGTAGGGTCGAGTAATCATTTTTTCGAGCTTTGATCGAATATCATCTGGGAACCCAAGACTGATGAGATCCAAGGTAAGATTTCCTCGGTCCAAAATACGCATGACGACGCTCTCACCGTGCATGGTGGGGAGGGTGGAGATGCGAAAATCGATATGTTTGCCTCCAATTTTTAGTTTGATTCGGCCATCTTGAGGGAGGCGGCGCTCGGCAATATTGAGTTTTGCCATAATCTTTATGCGGGAGGTAATGGCTGCTTGAAGGTGTGCGGGAGGTGCTTCTGCGTCATGGAGAACGCCGTCAACTCGGTATCGAACCTGAAATTGCCGTTCAAATGGTTCAAAATGAATATCACTCGCTCTTGCATCGAGCGCTCGTGTAATGATGAGGTTAACAAGACGAATCACGGGGGCTTCTGACGCGACATCCTGGAGATGTTTGATATCGTCTTCTCCGTGGTCATCCGCCAAAACCTGAGCGAGTTCCTGATTCTCTGGCTGCATATCTCCGATGATTTCTCCCATCGCAGAATGTTGCTGATACAACTTAGTGATGGCCTGGAGAATATCTTCGGGAGAGCTTGGATGTCCGATGACTTCGTATCCGGTCGCCAGTTGAATGGCGTCAACAGTGGTCATATTTGTTGGATCTGCCATGGCTACCGAAAGGCGATTTCCATCGAGGGTGAGTGGGAAAATGTGTTGTTCTTTCAGAAACTTGAGAGGAAGGGTTTCACAGAAATGAGGGTTTGGTGGGTAATCGTTGAGATGGAGAAGTGTCTCGGACATATTAATATCCACGATCAGTCATAAGGTTTCTGATTGCATGAACTTTGGCGACAAAGCGGGCAGTGGCTTCTGAGGCGTCTGGAATATCACGAATGACATGGGGTGTGATGAGAAGGACGAGTTCGATACGGCTCTTATTCAACGTCGTGGTCTGAAAGAGGGATCCGATGTATGGAATATCTCCTAGTCCTGGAACTTTCACGATGGCTTCACGTTCCGTTTCATCAATCAGTCCTCCGACAAGAATAGTTTCCCCGTCCTGAACGACCATTGAAGTGACGGCTTGGCGTTTGGAGATTGACACATCGCTACTTCCGACTGCAGGGGGGGCAACATTGCTCTTTTCCAGATCGAGGTCCATGGTGACTAGGCCGGTAGAGTTTATAATCGGTGTAATCTTAAGAATCGTGCCGGTATCTTTTCTGACCGTTGCTTCGGCGGCGCCGGGGTCAACGCCAGGCCCTTCAGAAACTGCTGTACGGATTGCAATTTCATCGCCGATCTCAAGAGAGGCCTCTTTTCCGTTGGTTACGAGAAGATGAGGGGAGGCCAAGACGTGGACGCTAGACTCATCAGCATGTGCACGTAGTTGCGCGAGAAGGTTGACGCGTTCCCCGGCATCGATCTTCAGCACGTCTGCGCTGAGCGTTCCAGTTGCGCTTCCCATCAGTCGAGGTACGGTGGGATTGCCTTTGTTCAAAAAAGAGTAGGCAACGCCATATTCCAGGTTCTCGTTCAACGTTACTTCGGCGACCATGACCTCAATCAATACCTGCCGCGGTATGATATCTAGTTCTTCCAGGATGCCTTGCACAACGTCAAAGTCGCGAGGATTGGCTTTGATGATAAGTGTATTTGTGGTTGCATACGGAATGATCGTTACCTCACCCGTAAGCTCATCTTGAGATCCTGATGCGCGTGATGATTGAGGCTGTGTGGTAAGGGCGGCGGTTCTTGCGGGGCGGTCATCAGATTTTTGTTGGGCAAAGATGCTACTGAGGATTTCTGACAGCTCCTCGGCGATGCCGTTTTTGACATGATAGATGTAGGTTTTAATTTCGGTGCCACCCGTTTCCTTGTCCAACTGCTCTAACCAATGCTCCACGAGATCAAAGGATTCTTGAATTGTACTAATGACGAGGAGAATATTCGTTCGAGGGATCGGGACGAGATTCACTCCGATACCGACGCCACTTTTTGTTGGAAGTTCAAACGCTTCAAAAATCTTCTCAAGTTCCTGCGCGATGTCGTTGACTTGGGCGAGGCGAATAGGGTAGAGCCTGACGGTGGCTTGCTCGAAGACATTAGTGTCAAAAAGTTCAATCAACGATCGAATCGTCTTGACATTGTTGGTGAACTCAGTAAAGAGCAACAGCTGACTTTTATCATAGGTCGCAATATGGCTTCCTGGCGAGAGAAATGGCTTGATGACTTTCGCGACTTCGGTTGGTGCGATATACCTGAGTGGAACAAGATGGACTGCTACGCGTGAATGCCGCATGGTCGACCCCTCTGTGTTGTAGGGGTGACTAACAATTGGCAACTTGGTATTTGTTGTTGCCGCCATGGGGACGATGTGATGGATTGGACCGATCTTAATGATCGCAGCGCGGTTGATGCGCATAATGTCATCAAAAAGTGCCAGGAGGTCAGTTTTCGCGATCTCTCCCCTTATGTGGAGATTTACCGTGCCTTTCACTTTAGGGTCGATTAGGTAATTAATCTCTAAGACGTCAGCGAGAACTTTGACGACTTTGTGGAGTTCTGCGTTGTCAAAATTGAGGACAATATTCTCTGGGTTTTCGGAAGATGTCTGCGCCAATGGTTGTTGAATTGGTGAGCGTGGCGCTTCAGTTTCTTGAAGAGCGTGTTGAGGTTGTTCATCCTGCGCGATAGACTCGGCATCAAAAGTCTCCATGTGCGATTGCACGAGTTCTTTGTTTGAATTGGGGAGGTCGTGAGTGGGTGATGTGGAGCTTAGAGGGGGTTGCTTCGGCAAGGTGGTATGAGGGGAATCGTCTTGCGCAGTGAGTCCGTAAAGCCCAGCGCATCCGACCCAGAGGGTACTACCGAGGAAGATCAGGAGGGGGTAATACAAAACAGTTCTCCACCGTCCCCATGAGAAAATGGGAGAGAGTCCATGACATACGTTAACGGTCATAGCTTGTAAGTTGTTCCTGAGCTGCAGGAACTCTAGTTGTGAAGCCGTCTGTCGCCTCGATGGCTTCGTTGATATTGCGGATAACGTGTGGTGTGATCAACAGAATCAGTTCAATGCGGTTAACTGTTGTTGTCGTGTTTCTGAAGAGGATTCCAAGATATGGAATATCTCCCAATACTGGGACCTTGCTGATGGTATCGGTCACGGTATCGTCAATCAGTCCTCCGACTAAGATTGTTTCCCCATCTTGAACGACCATTGTGGTCGATGTGGTTCTTTTGTTAATGCCAACATCCGATGCTCCTTCCGATGGAGGGGTCACGTTGCTCTTTTCAAGGTCAACCTCAAGGGTGACGAGCCCTGTCGCATTGATATGAGGTGTGACACGAAGAATCGTCCCGGTATCCCGTCTTTGAATGGTCACGTCAACCGGGCTCCCGGCGTCTGCACCTGTTGGTCGCGCTTCACTGGTTCGAATTGCTACTTCATCTCCCACACGAATTGATGCTTCCTTCCCATCGGTGGCAATGATGTGTGGGGATGCGAGTACTCGAAGCTCGGTTTCGCCTGCAAAGGCCGATAACGTTGCCAAAAGGGTTCTTTGGTCCCCAGATCGAACTTTCATAAACCTACCTGTGAATCCCAGGGCCCCGGAGCCCTCAAGTGGAGTAATATCTGTGGCATTGTCCTGGAATGCATACTCGATTCCAAATTCGGTGTTTTCTGTCAATGTAACCTCAGCAATAGCAACTTCAATCAATACTTGGCGTGGAACGATGTCCAGTTCTTCAAGGATGCCTTCTACGATCTCGTAATCTCTTGGATTTGATTTAATGATGAGGGTGTTAGTCGTAGCATAGGAGATGACTTCGACTTCTCCGGTTATTCCAGCGGCGCTTTTGGTGTCAGAAGATTGAGTTGCGTTTGTGGTTTGTTGGTCATTGGCAGTGACAGTTGCGGTCCGTGGTTGTCCCGGAATGGATTCCTTGTTTTGCACAAAAATGCTGTTGAGGATATCGGCCAACTCGGTCGCAATGCCGTTTCTGACGTGGTAGATAAAGGTTCGAACGTCAATCTCTCCCTCTTGAGTATCCATTTCTTTCAACCATCGCTCTGCGACGTGTAGCGCTTCTGAAAGAGAGCTGATGACAAGGAGTGAATTAATGCGGGTGATAGGTACGAACGTGATCCCTGTGCCACGACCACTTTTGCTTGGCAACTCGAACGCTGCAAAGAGTTTTTCGAGTTCCTGCGCGATGTCAGTAACATCCGCGTTTTTGATCGGAAAGAGTCGAACCTTGACCTGTTCGAAGACATTGATATCAAGGAGTTCAACTATTGATAGGACCTTTTCAATATTGTCTGGAAAATCGGTAATGAGAAGCAGACGACTTTTTTCATATCCGATTACATGGCTGCCAGACGAGAGAAAGGGTTTCACGATTTTTTCGATTTCTGATGGCGCGATATAGCGGAGTGGAATGATCTGTATAGTCACAGTGTTTGATGGATCGCCAATGTTTTCTGGCGATTCACTAGGGGGGTGTCGCAGCTTAAGTGCTTTTGTTCGTATGGCACCCATTGGAACGATATGGTAGACGGCTTTGTTCTTAACGATAGCAGCCCGATTGATTCGGAGGATATCTGTAAAAATGACCATGAGGTCATCTCGTGAAATCGCTCCAGTTGCGTGGATATTGACGGTGCCTTTAATTTTCGGATCGATAATATAATTCACCTCAAGAATGTCTGCGATGATTTTAATGACCTTATACAAATCGGCGTTGTCAAAATTGAGAACGATTTCCTGTGGGGTTCGGTTAGCCAACTCGGGTCGAGGAATAACAGCACTTGGAAGTGAGGTCTCCAATCCCGGTTCAGAGGAATTTTGTGGGAGCATCTCTGGTTGCGGGTGTTGGTTTGGTTGCTGTTCCTGGCGAGGTTGGGCGTTTGCGTTGCCGCCATAAGGACCCAATGCGGTAAGAAGAGTGAAGCTTACGATCAGCAGTGCTTGGAGCATGCTCCATGAGACGTGATTCAATGTCTGCATGGGTCTATCTAGCTTGATGAATACGTGACACAATTGGGCGACTTGGGTAACTATTTTTTGGCTTTCTGGTCCCGTTTCTTGGCTTTTCCATTTCTCGATCCGCTAGGAGGGGTTCCAGAAGTCGGGGTGACAAGATGGCTCCGTCGGTTCAACTTATCTTCCTCCATCATTTCCAGTGTTCGCGTCTCGGTTTCTCCGGCCGTTAGAATGACGTGATCTTCCAATATTTCCTTCACCGTATACCGACCAACGGTATCTCCGATCCCGACATCCATTGGATTCCGTGGTTTTCGGAGGAGGTCAGCAATGAGTGCACGCTGGTAGTCACCAAATAGCACGATCCCTTGGAGGGATAAACGGTCTGAGCGCTTCTTTTTCGAATCTCGCTTAGGGTGCGTAGGACTTCGTCTCGGAAGCTGATCTTTAGGTTTGGGCGCTTGTATTTGATCGGAGTTCTTCGGGAGTGGACGCGGTGCAGCTTTCTGAACGATATGTTTTTTCCGAGTCGGGTGAAAGAGATCTTTTTCGACAATAACGGAATATGAGTCCTTTGATGGGGAGCCTACGACTGTCATGTCATCTTTTGTCGTTCCAACACGCACAATAGCAGGAGATCGTGGTGATATTGCCTGGAAGGGTTGGATGTGCGTTGTTTTGGCAAAGAAGAGAGGAAAGTCATCGTCTGGAATCCAAAGGCCCGCGGCGACGATCATATTAGTGCCCAGTACGAGTATGCCTCCAAAAAGGCTGAAATTGAGCAAACGGATCATGCAGTTGCGCTCCTCGGTTGTACCTTGGGATCTTGTTCGGGTTTCGCGTCTTTCTCAGAGGGTTGTCTCATCAATGCTTCAATGACAATATCTGCGCGCAAGTCACGTGGTTTCTTTGGATTGGGAACCCGGATTGTCAGCTCGGAGACCGACAGGCGAGCTGGCTGGTGTTCGATATCGTATAGGAAGTCTGTGAGGAGCTTTGTTTGAGCGGTTAGCGCGATACGCATTGCGATTTTCGTGTAGTTGCCCTGTGCTTCGGAATCGAGGACACGTGTGCTTTTGATCGCAATTCCTTTCTGTCGCTTGGAGAGGTCATCAAGAATGAGCTGAACACGTGCGGCACCGAGTGCTGGAGTTAAGCCTTTAATCAGACGCTGTTCTGTTTCCTCGAGACGGGCTTGGCGTTCCGCCAGTTCTTGCTGAAGGGAGGGAAGCATATGCAACCGTGCTTGGTATTGTTGAAGGATCGAGGCTTTGACTTCGATTTGGTTACTCATGGCTTTGCGCTGGTCGATGAGAGGCAAGGCGAGATACTGGAGACCAAGAAACAACAATACGGCACCTAGTCCGATGATGACAGAATTACGTTCTCGTGAGGACAGTGTCATGGGGTATCCGTGTTGATGTCGATGGCGTTTGTCCGCACTTTTGCCTGAATTCGAAACTCTTGACCACTCACAGGCTCACTAAAGTTGACATCGTAAAAGAGTGCCGAGTGTTCGAGTACTGAAATTAAGTGTGCTGGTGACGATTTTGCCTTTCCAGTTAACGTAACACTGTGGGCTTTATAGGTAAGATTTGTCAACCAACTCTGGTCTGGAACGATAGTTGTTAACTCCTTTAGAACATCCAAGGCACCAAGGTGACCTGGTGCAAGCGAATCAATCGTCTGGAGGCGTTGTTCGACCGTGGTGGATTGATCTTGCAGTGCCGTCATGGAAGAGATTTGCGGCGAGAGCGCGCTCAGTTGATCATTGATGTTTTTGAGCGTGGCGCGGTTGTTGGCGACTTCGATGGCGATATATCCGATCATCAGGCATCCCAGCAACGCGATGAGGGCAAGTGTGGGTGCATACCGCCGTCGTGGCGATTGCAGCTGGGTCTGTTGAGGGAGGAGGTTGATGGTGGGTGTACCGTTGTGGAGACCACGAAACCCAAGGCCCATCAACACCATTGATTCAGACGCAAACGGCTCTGCCGATACAACGTGCAGCCCTGTGTGGGTTGCCAAACTGTCGGGAGTGAGATGCTCACGTTGTACGCCGGTTGATGATCCGAGTATCACCTCCTGCACGTCTTGTTTTTCGCGCTTGATTGCTGCGATGCCTTTGTCCAGTTCTACCCCGATATGCAACATGAGATTGTTGCTTTTCGGTATCGATCGCGTATAGCGCAGATACGGGCCTTCCGTGATGATTAACTCGTAGCCTGTTTCGTGAATGTCGATCATCGCCAGAAGAGGCATAGGGAGTGACGGTGTCGTATCCTTGAGCTTGCGTATTTGGCGTAAAGTATTAAGCATGGCCGTCGACGTGATTTCGATTGCGCTTGGTGTGACCCCAAGGAGTGTTAGGCGTTTGATGTATCCTTGGAGGCGGGCCTTATCAACGGCTGCGAGCAGGAGTGTCAACGTATTCGCATCCAAGTTGCGATTCACAATTTCAAATGCGAAATGGGCCTCGTCCTTTGAAAATGGCGTATAGCGGTCAAGTTCATAGGTCAATACTTGTTGGAGGTTTTCTTCAACTGCCAGCGGGAGTTGAATCTCTCGCAGTACGACTTCCTCACGCGGGATTGAGGCGAAGACTTGCCCATTTCGAATCTTGTTGTTTTTCAGGAATGTTGTGACTCTTTTTGTGAGAAGAACGGTCTCGTTGTCATCCTCTTGTACAGGAGATACCAAGGGAATTGTGAGTCGTCCGGTCACCTTCGTGCGGCCTCTTAAACGCTGCAAGCAGAGAAACTCAGCGTGAAAGTCTGTGAGTCGAATAGCGAGGCTTCGCGCCATTATATTGTGAGTCCTTCTTTAGCTTCCATACGGGGCCTGTTGGTATTGCGCGTATATACTATCATTCCATTGGAGGATTCTATGCCCTTTGGGAGAGATGGAGACGATGGCACGTATGTGGTGATAACCTGGACTTGATGCGATGCTCCCACGGGCGTCGATGGTGTACGTATTACTTGGTTGAAAACTGATAAATGGACTTGCGTCGTCGATATCACCTACGAATGGATCGAGGTCTTCAGTGGTAAGAAATGTAAAGAATTCCCGTTCGGCGACAATAAGGCGAGTGTGGGATTCAGAGATGCCTGGGATCGACATCAGGACCTCCGGAGGAGCAGTATTGACGTTCACTTTGAATTGAATTGATTCCTCCTCCTCTTCCTCCTCTTCATCGTCATCAGTAGATGATCCTACCACCGCGGGTTTCGCATCAAGGGAGGCGGTGAGTACATCGATAAGCCCAATGCGTCCAAGCCTCCCTGGTTCTGGTTGTTTTCCATAGAAAATATCCGGGGTAATGCCTTTGACCCAGAGCAGTTCATCCATGGTATCAAAGGGACCGTTTTTTGCATGATAAGGTTCAGGCAGTGATAGGTAGTAGGTATCTTCAGCGCCGTTCCGATGATAGTTGTTGTCCGGATCTCGCCAGTCAAGAATAGGATCCACGATTCCGGAGATACTTTGCTCAAGGCGAAGCGTGCTCAATAGTTCTCGTAACGTAGATCCATTCGCTTCATTTAGGTTGATCTTTCCTCCCTCGTCATATATTCGAACCTCAGCAGTGCCGTTGTCCAATGTAACCTGATAGGGGCGTCCATCTGTCATCCATGGAGCTTCAAGAGGATCAGCGTCAGGAGGAGGATTAAATGGCGTGAGATCTTCCTCGTCATCATCCGGTTCGCTACTCACGGGCTGGCTTAGTTCAGCAATGGCCTTATATATTCCGGCTCGTGCAAGATAGTACGCTTCTGTTGACTCTCGCTGATTGAGGGTGACTTTTGCTTCGGTTCGCGTCATGACTGAAAATTCAAATGCGAGCACGGTCAGAAGCATTAGGATCCATAGGACGAGCACGAGGGCCATGCCTTCCTGTTGTCGCACATGCTGTAAAGGACCTTCCATAGTAAGGTTCATCTACTTCACACGCTTCTTAATCGTCATCATCGTCATCATCGTCATCATCGTCATCGCCGGCTTTCTGTTGGGATGCCGCCGTCTTATCGTCTTTTCCTTGGGCGATGATGGGAATCAGTAGTTCAGAGAGGGTGGGTGAGCTTTGTGGTCCATGTTCCAGATGGAGTTTGACGGCAGAGGGAAGTGTTGTTTTCGGCAAGGGAGCAAGAAGCTCATTAGGATCTTCAGGTGGAAGTGGTTGCGTTGGATCTTTAATTATCCACTCAGGAAACCACGTTCCGGATTCGCCATCGTAATACTCTATTTTCATGGTGGTGACTTCTGAGAGGAGTCGAGTTTTTTCCTCGTCAGTAAAAGGGGTCTCATAAAATTGCCTATGATAGACGGAGCGATAGGCGGCGATAAGGTGACTCGTTGGTGCGTTTTTTTTACGTTCGAGGTAGTACACAACAAGATGCAAACCCGCTTGGCTTTCATTGCCAAGGGGTTTGGTTGTGACAAACGCGACAGATTCTGGTCCTCCATCAAAGACAAGGATTTTCTTTGATGGATTCTTGCTTCCATCTTCTTTCGTGATAGGAATTTGCAGTGGGTAAGCGGAGCGGAGTTGTTGCGACAACATATCGGTGACAACAGATGTCTGCTGATTTGCGAGTTGTGATGCGGTTCCTTTCTCCCAGGTCTGAATGCTTAACGTTGTGGCTTGAGCCAAGATTACCATCACTACTCCAAGGAGCGTGATGGTGATCAGAAGCTCAAGAAGAGTAAATCCTCTCCGGCAGGTTAGGTTAGGGGAGAGCGTTGTCACTTGATTCCTCAAGGTCTGGATCATCTGGGTCAATTTCTGCAGATGATGTCGGAGCAAATGCGGCGAGTGTGTGAAAGCTGGTTGATGGAGCAGACGGGTCGGCATCCCACCTGACTGAGACTGTGGCTTTGTAGAGAGACGCAGGAGGTGTGATGGGAGCTTCACCACCGCTATCCTCGTCGATGGGAGGCAACTCGGGGATGGGGTCGGCTGGGACGACGATCCGCTCCCAAAAAATCCCTTCGGGCCCCTTTCCGGATTCCAATTCCATCGGTGGGGATTTCATGATGGTAAGTTCTTCCAGTTTGTGCTGAGCAAAGGCTGTGGCTTGAGTGTAATCTCTTGATTTTTTAACCGCGCGAAGCGTTCCAGAAAACAATTGGAACAGGATGGGGAACGCGATGGCGAGAATCATCACGGCAATAAGAGTTTCAAAAAGAGTAAACCCCAGGGTGGATCGAACGCGGTTCATCAGCTAATTTAACGAGCGTGTTGAAGTTGCAAGTCCTGTGACAATATTGAGTTTGATCTCGACCGTTTCCTCCTGGCCGCTGCGAGCCATCTGAATGGTCCCGCCACCCGAACTTCCATTGGGGTAGAACATCAATGTGTGGGTTCCGCTGGTATTCTCCCGAGTCTGCGCTGTCACTCGCAGTGTGTCAGTGTGGGAGAGGGGGGATTGTGTGATGCGTTTTGGTGGTTCCCCACGTTCTTGCTGATATGGGTTGATCCAGATCATGCGTTCATTAATGTCGATCGAAAATGCGTATGGAATTTTGTGTGTGATTGCTTGGCTTCGCGCGAGTGTGAGCATGGCAGAGACTGACCGAATATCTTTTCTAAACTGTGCCTGCCCGAGACTGTGAGCAATGGTTGGTGCAACCAGCGCGACTGAGATACCGATCAGAATAAGAACGACAACCAGCTCGATAAGTGTAAACCCGTCATGGGTCTTACTCATCGCCCGTCCCGTTACCCCAATTCACGATATCGGCGCTTTCGCCTTCACCGCCAGGCGTTCCATCGGCTCCGGTTGAGCTCAGGTCGTAGTCACCGTGTTCGCCAGGTGAGGAGTATTCATATTCCCTGCTCCACGGGTCGAGAGGGACAGGCTTGGGAAGGTAGGGTCCTTCCCATTTTTCAACCCCCGATGGTTCCTCACGGAGGGCTTCTAATCCTTCGGAGGACTCCGGGTATCGACCGACATCGAGGCGGAACATGTCCAGTGCGGTTCCCAGCATTTCAATCTGCGCCTGTGCTGCTTTGGTTTTCGAACTTCCAACTTTGCTGAAGAGTCTGGGGCCAACTAGGGCGGCAAGCAAGCCGATGATAATCATGACTACCAAGAGTTCGATGAGAGTAAACCCTCGTCTATTTCGTTTGAGTTTTGACATATGTTTGCCCTTTAGAATGGAAGGTCGTTAATGCTAAAGATGCCGACAAGCATCGAAATAACAATGCCGCCGACGATGAGCGCCATCCCAAGAATCATGATTGGCTCCAACAGAGCGGTCAAGCGTTTAATTGATGTTCGTACTTGTTGGTCGTATGTGTCTGCGACGGTCAGTAGCATCGCATCAAGGCGACCAGTTTCATCTCCCACGATAGTCATTTGGGTTGCGAGAGAGGGAAAGACTTTAATCTGTTTGAGTGCATCGCCAATTCCAACCCCTCTCTTTAAGTTTTGCCGTGCCTCGTCGATGGCCAGCGAAAACACACGGTTGTCAACCGTTTCTTTGACGATTTCCATCGCCTGCAAAATTGGAACACCGTTGTGAAGTAGTGTTCCAAGGGTTCGAGCCAATCCCGCCACTTCCGCTTTTTGCAGCACGGCTCCAAGAAAGGGGAGATTGAGTTTTAGCTGATCCCAAATGAGGAGGCCGGTGGGCGTGTAGGTATAGAGGCGCCATGCTACGATCAGGCTAATGCATACGATCGTAACCCCCCACCAGTAGGTGCTTAAGATCTCGCTCACGGTTAACAAGAATTGCAACGGGAGTGGGAGAGAGACCGCCGCATCGCTGAAAATCGTTGCAAAGCGCGGAACGACAAACGCAAGAAGCAGCACAATGGATGCGCCGCTTGCGACGAATAATACGATCGGATAGGCCATGGCAGAGCTCAGATAATCTTTGAGATCTTGCGCGCGTTCGAGGAACTCTGCGATACGGCGCAACACAGCATTGAGCACCCCGCCTGTTTCACCGGCGCGAACAAGGTTCACGTACAGTCGTGAGAAAATATGTGGGTATTTCGACAGGGCAGTGGCTAAGGAGTTTCCTCCCTGCACATCGGTGAGTACTTGGTCGATTATCTTTCGTAGGGCTTGGTTTGGTGTCAGTCCAGATAGAATGCTTAAGCTACGATCGAGAGGCAACCCAGCTTCAAGCAGTGTCGCCATTTCTTGAGTGAGGGTCAAAATTTCGCGTTTCGATACTCGCGAAAAGAGTGAGGCAATCGAGATATTAATCGATGACGGTTCTGGACCGCGTTCTTCGACCACCCGAATCGGGATTTTCCCATCGTCTTGAAGCCGTGAGACAACAGCCTGTTCGTCACGGACTTCCATTTTTCCTTCGGTGACAACCCCATTGAGATCTGTCGCGCGGTATGTGAATGCGGGCAACGGCTTCTCCTCGCTTTGCGGAGCAGTAGGCTAGTGAATGGAAATACTGTAACATACTCAAGCTGTTGATAACATTCGTGAATTTAAGTTTTTACCCGCATGGATTTGGTCCACAGGGTCGTGCAGAGAAGAACTATAAATGCGGTGGTAACATCGGTGGGTCCTAAGGGGAGATCAAAGCGCAGCGACAGGTAAAAGCCAATTAGACTTGAAATTCCACCTAATATTGCCGCGAGTAGTGAGCATTTTGAGATATCCCACGCATAGAGCATCGCGACTTGATGTGCGGCGACTGCCGGAAGAACGAGAAATCCAAAGATCATCAAGGGGCCAACCAATATCACACCATGAGCAACGAGTATGCCGATCAGTCCGAAGAGAAAGAGATTCCAGCCTGACACATTTTTTCCCATTGTCATCGCCATGGCGGGATCAAACGACACCAGCGTAAAGAACCGTTGAAAAATCACGAGGCAGAGAGTGACAGCTGAGGCCGTTATGATAAGAAGTGGGAGGTCGTTCGGGAGCATTCCGAGAACCTCGCCTTTCAGCAGCGAAAGGATTTCTCGCTCTCCAAATGGGTTTGCAGAGACGAAGAGAATGCTTAATGCCGCAGCCACGGCATATGCAGAACCGATGTGTGCGTCATTGAGCGTAAATCCTCGTTGGTCCACCAATACTAAGGCGATAATGGCTACGAAAGTAAATGTCAGAGAACCTATCATTGCCGTTGTGCGCTCGAGATCCTCATGCGGGAAGATATGAATACCGACCGTGTGAAGAAGATACGCAAACGCAATGCCCGCAGATGATATCTGAGGCAGGGCGATACCGAACAAGACCATTCTCCTCAGTACAAGATATATTCCGGCGAGTGGACACACCATGCCAAGCAAGAGACTTCCATAGAGCGCTTCTTGCAGAAGGAAGCCTGAACTGAACATTTCAAGAAGAGTGCTCATATCTCGTCGAGTTTTGGCGGTGATTCAATTACTAACCGGCCTTGCTCAATCCTAATTACGGTGTCGGCCATATGAACAATTTCTTCTGCTCTATGGCTGACGACAAGGATACTGAGGTTCCTAATGCGTTTCAGATTCTCCAACAGTTTAAATATTGTTCTTGCACTTTCGCGGTCAACACCACTCGTTGGTTCGTCCATGACCAAGCAGTTTGGTTGAGTTGCCAATGCACGTGCAATCAACACTCGCCGTTTTTGCCCTACCGATAAGGTGGCGAATAGTCGATCGCTGTGTTCTATCAATCCGACTTGAGCAAGGTGCCCAATTGCTGCGAGATGGTGGGTGCGATGAGTACGTTGCAGAGGCGAACGGTATGCGAGTATTCCCATGAGCACAACGTCTTTGGCAGAGAGGGGATAGGCGGCATCGAGTGTTTCGCCTTGTGGAACATACCCACAATTGAACCGTGAACTCTCAGCGCTATTATGGTAATGAATGTTCCCTGTGATAAGGGGAAGAATGCCAACCAAAGTCTTCAGGATAGTTGACTTTCCTGAGCCATTCGATCCGAACAAAACTGCCAAACGGCCGTAATGGAGCGACAAGGTGATGTCTGTGAGGATTGGTTGTCCGTGATATCCCACGCTGACGCCGTCTAGGGTGATCAATGCTGTTGATTCGTGACTCACAGATACAAGTCCTAATGGCTGGCATATGCCAATACTAAGCGTGACACAATTGTATCGATCAGGCTGATATAGTCGTCCGTTCCTGGCACGCCTCCAATCGTTGATGGGATGATAACGACCTTCGCCTTGGTTTGTTGAGCAATGAATGTAGGGGTTTTGCGTTCATGAAACGGCTCAATTAGGAGAAGTTTAACGTCCATAGCGTTCATTCGCGGAATGAGTTTTCTGATGTGCGCGGCAGAAGGAGGGATGCCAGGTTTGGGTTCAAGTTCATCTCCAACAAGTCCAAGTCCAAAACTTTTCGCGAGGTAGGCAAATGTTTGGTGATATTCGATGACATTGACATTACGCAAGGGTTTCATTTGTTTCTGCCATATTGGGAGTTTTTTCTCAATGCGTTTTTCGAAGGTGTTAAGGTTGCGTGTGAACCTCGAACACGAATCTGGTTGGAGGAAACAGAATTTTTCGGTCAAACCTTTCGCAATCAAAATTGCGTTGGTAGGACTTAAATGGAAATGAGGGTGTCCGAGTAGGTGAATATCTCCCATCGATCGATCTATTTGTGTGGAAGGGAGCTGGAGCATATCGACAAACTGTGCTGCCATGATACGTGTTGGGGAATCAAAACTTAATACGAGTTTTGGGTTTCTAGATGCCGCGATGAGGGGAGGCAACCATCCCTCATCCACCCCTGCACCGTTTTGAATTAACACGTCCGCGTTATTGAGTATGCGGATGTAGCTTGGTTTTGGGTTGACAAAGTGAAGATCCTCCGTCCCTCTTCCCAAGGAGGTAATTGTGATCTCATCGCTTTCGGCGCAGAGAGGAGAACACCATCCGACTATCTCTTTCGCAAGAGCTTCGTATTCTGGAAGAGAGGTGACTATGCTGAGTGTGGCCGTCGCCTGGGAAGGCAGTAAGCCAAGGCAGGCCAGACAGAGAATCCTCAACCAACATTGGAATTGCGAGCGCATCATGTTTCTCCTGTACTCTCTAGTATTTGTCATTCATGTTGTCGTGTCAAAATTGGTGTGCCCCATGTTCGCCTAAAGCAAAACTCCATTGCAGAAAGAATCCATGGAGGACTTCATGCCCACGGCTTTCGGCGAAATCAAGGTTGTACTGGAGGCGGAGCCGGGAAAACTCAGATGTGCCCCAAGAGATGTTTGGTGAAAGGCGATACCGCTCGTTGCGTAGATCGTCGTTTATCTGATCGATTCCTCCGTGACCGTCTGCGTATTCAAAACGGAGTCCGGCAACCCAGCGAGGTTTGAATCCGTAGATGATCTGACTATAGAGTCCCCAGTCCTCCAGGGTTTCTTCAAGGATTGCATTTTCTTTATTCGCACCGGCTTCGTGGTCACGATAGATGATCTCCGATTCCCACGACACGAAAGGGTAGCCCATCATGGTTCGACGCGGTTGCCATTTGAGCTTCATGTCCGCCCCATAAATATGCGTTCTCGCATCCGGGGATGAGGAGTTTGGTCCGAGAAGGGCGGAACCTCCAACTTTCAGTGTCATCGCGTCTGTGAAATCAAATGCGCTTACAACGCGTGGCATGTAAAGCAGGTCATTGGGATCATTGATTGCTCGTTTGTCAAGAATGTGTCCGCCGACAGTTTCCCCTTCTTTTCCAAGAAAACTGCTAGCGATTTCTCCGCGAGCTTGCTGTGCACTGCCAATGAACTCAAGGTAAAATGGTGTTGGGGCGAGCCATGAGGCTTGAAGACCTGGCCCGCGAAGTCCGTCAGGTCCTAGGAGGCGGTTGAGGATGATTGGCTGATCGACAAAGTCCCAGTCATGGGCATGGATGTGGTTCATATTGCCAAATCGAGTAAAAAATTGGCCACCCATGAGTTGTACATTGTACGGAAGGGCTTGAGTTGTCAGGAATCCCTCTTCCAGCTCGACGATCGTTTCTCCCTCTTCGATAAGCGTATTGAGATTGAATTGAGCCGAAAAGTAGGGATCGATGGCGCCCCTAAAATTCAATTCCAGTGCTTGCACATTGAACCCATTTTCTTTTGGGTCATGAGCGCCAAAGTTCAGCGGTTCATCATCTGAAAACCCGGCAGCCGTGAAAAGACCGTTCAGTGCGATTTTTGGGTTGAATCTGGCAATTGCAGAACTAAAGGCGCCTCTACGTTGCTGTTTGATCTCTCGTTTCAGTTCTTTGATTTCACGGTTTTGCTCTTCATACTTATGTTCTAGGTCGTCAAGTTTTTGTTGGGTGCTTTCAGTGCTCAAAGGATGTACGATTGTATCCTTTGCATCGACGAGATTAGGTGTGTCGATCCATATGAATGCGAAGGTGAGGCTAATAATCCATCTGTAGTGCATTTTTTATATCACCTGTGGCTCCTACTCGAAAATTTCATCGACAATCGTCGTTTGATCGCACCGGCATGGTCGATGCCGTATCCTGTCAACTCAGAGAGGCGTGCTTGCGTGTTGATATTGAGAGAACGACGAGAGCAGGGAAAGACGTTTCCCTGACCTTGCAGTCGAAGCATGCCCTGTATGAGCTGATCAGTAATTAGGAGAGCAGGGCTGGTGGCGCACGAGCCTTGATTGAATCAAGCTGGATGGAGAGGTAAAGCGTATTGGGGTTGTGAGGCTTACGTGGCTGAGGTGTGAGAATGTTAAGGTCGATATCTGCACCGGATAAAAGCGTTGATCCGATTGAATGTTCAAGCCAGGTGCAGGTGTCAATTGCGTGATGATGGGTCCCATCAGTTTCAGTGTCAAACGTGTGGTGGATCCCGATGGCCGGGACAAAGCCTGCGAGAACAAGGTAGACGAAGCACAACGATGCAACTATGACGAGTCGTGACTGAGGCATGCTTGATGAACGTTATATGTGTGCTTCTGTTTAGTTGTCAAGGACTGAGGTTATTTCTGTCAGTTGTGGAGCATACTGATTGCACCATGAGTGTGTTATTACTGATCGATAATGCTGCTGTATCGTATGCCTGGAAGGCGTAAGAGAAATCAGTTGTTGGGCGAAGGTGCCTTGAAATTGCATCCCGTATTCTATCTGCCAAAACAGGCGTTGCTGTATCTAATTGCGGTAAGCGTCTGTGTTGGACTACTCGTCACGGTTAATGATGTGAACGGGCAAGGCCTCACTCAGCCAGATGAGGGGTCTTCGATCACTATCTCCCTCGTGACCTTTGGTCCTGGTGAAGAAGCCTGGCAACGTTTTGGTCACAATGCAATCTGGGTCCGTGACCCCGTTCATGGGATCAACACGCTCTACAATTACGGGCGATTTAGTTTTGAAGAAGAGAATTTCATTTTTCGATTCATCCAGGGGCACATGCGATATTGGGTTGAGGCACAAAACCCTGCATTGACGTTTCCATTTTACCAATTCATGAATCGATCGATCTATGTGCAGGAGCTTGCGCTGACTTTCAATCAACGTATCGCATTGCGGGATTTTTTAGAGTGGAATCTCAAACCAGAGAATGCGTTTTATGACTATGATTACTATACCGATAACTGCTCGACACGATTGCGCGATGCAATCGATGGTGTCGTGAATGGTGAGCTCAAGCGGCAAACGCATACGACTTCAACTGGTGCGACGTTCCGATTTCATACTCGGAGGCTGACGACAAACTCTCCATGGCTCTATACGAGTCTTCTGCTTGTGCTCGGCAATCCTGTCGATCGTCTCATTACCGTCTGGGAGGACATGTTTATTCCCATGACATTGCGGGATCATATTCGAACGGTGATGATTCCTGACGAAGCTGGTGAACTCGTTCCACTTGTGGCACGTGAACACATCGTTTTTGAGGGCACAGCCACGCTTCCTGATGACAAACCGCCGTTGTGGGTTATCTGGTATTTGCTGTGTGGGATGGCGGTAGCAATGCTGTTTTTTATCTTAGAGATCCTCGCGAGAGGAAGTCGCTTTGCACGTTTTGCGTTTGTTGGAGCGACGGGATTATGGACTTTCGTGATTGGGCTTGGGGGAACAATTCTTGCGGGCTTGTGGCTTTTGACTGACCACTTCGATTCCGCCTATAACGAAAATCTCTTCTTCGTGACCCCGCTGGCGTTGCCGTTGGCAATTCTTATTCCGTTGGCGGTTTACGGTCCAGATGGCGCCGTTCGTCCTGCACTGATCGTGTGCCGACTTGTTGCGGGTTTGACACTCATTGGTTTTGGTGTTCAAGTTCTCCCGATATTTGATCAAGTGAATGCTGAGATCATCGCGCTTGTGCTGCCTCCAAATATCGTATTGTGGGTTGTCCTCATGCGGCAACTTTCTGCTCGTCGTAAGGTGTAATAGTAGTTTACATCACTGGTTCTATTGAGTGTAATGTAGCCTCAACGCGATATGATGATCTGAGGTTTCGTAGATGTATCAATGGGGCATTTCAAATCAAATGAGTCCTATGCGTGCGAGGCTTGACTATGATTGATGTCATATCATGAAATGGCATTCTAGCCGCTCTCACGCTCACGGCAGATTTTTTGTATAATTCCGGTTGACATTTCGCTTAGGGAGGGTGGTTAAATTGACTGCGGATTGTGGATGTGGCGTTTGGAGGTGTTTTTTCGATGTGTAACCGGTTAGTTCGTGTTTTTGTGTGTCTGTGTATTGTGATTGGTGCACTGCACGAAGGGTTCATCGCTGATGCGCAAGCCAATGGCCGTATTACATTTACAGGAAAAATCTTTCACATCACGCAACCGGGACGTTCGCTCGATGAGGAGTTTGCTGATGATACGGTCCCCCCTGGACAGTGGATGTTATCGGGCTCATGGCGCATGGAAATCGATCCGGATTTCCTCGCAGTTACGCAGTGGAAGCACAATATGATTATGCTTCGCACTGTGGAAGGGGATAATCCGTTGCCGAAGGATATGCATGGTAATGCTACGCGGAATACTCACACGGTACAGCTGCTGTTTCGAGACGGCAAAGTCCGCAGCTTGAACTTTCAGACCGGGTTTGGCCGAATTACTGGAACAATGGACACCATGAAGAATGGCAAACAGCAATTTTTGGGTGATGATGTTGAAATACTATTGACCGGCGGGAGGGGGTTCAAGGGAATGACCAATCTCGAAATTCGGTTTGTGACCGAACAGGATACCGTCACGAACTTCTCAACGAGTGAAGACACTGCAAGTGAAGCACAGAACGCCCGAGAGCACTTTGGAGAACTCATTCTTGGGATGGTTCAGAAGATTACAGTTGCTGAATGATCCCCACTTGGCGCGGAGTGTCACAATCTAGACGGCGGTGAATGGGATATTGTTGTTCTCACCCGCCATTGTCTTGTCGGCTATGGCTACTGGGATCATTTATACTGGGGTAGGAAAGGGGCTTAGACTTGTTACGGGATCAGAATTTGGAGGCGAAGCAAGGAACCTCACTAGAGTGAAGCCGTCAAGTTCTCAATCGGATTTTTCGGGCGGGTATTGTGGATGAAGATGGGAGAACCAGTATATCTCCAATGCTTGAAAATCGTGTTGCGCTGTCATGAGCATTGTGATGCGTAATAGATTCCTTTGTTTTTGCATTGCCTTCAGCGTGTGCGTTGCGTTTTCGACTCCTACGATTGCCGAGGAAGAAATGGTGCCGGGGGTGGTCATAAAGATGAAACACAAAGTTGCGAAGAAAGGAGATGTCCTGGTTGTCCATGTTCTCGCGAATGATATTGGGTCTGATGATCCCCGGCCGGTAGCGCTCTGGTTGTCGGATGACCAGACTTTGGAGCATGGAGATCGCTTTCTCGCAGAGGATACCATTAGTGACTATGAGCGAGGACCGGACATGATTGGAATGCCGGTTCTTACAAAGTTGAAGGTAAAGCAATTAAAAGAATTGGAAGGAAAGTTCGCGATTATTACCATTGGGACTGCACGCGAGGTATTTCAAACTGGTGATCAATCACTGGTGCTTGTTCAAAAGATCGGACGCCCTGAATGTGTGTCGGATCTTTTTCTTCGTGAGGATGAGCCAAATGATGAGGAAGGAGTTGCGGTACGAGCCGGGAAGCTCAAACAGCATTACTGTGCGTCGCTACTGGGTGAGATTGAGGCGACGGGTACAGAGGAAGTTCGTGCTGATATCGATCGCTACCGGTTTTTCGTGAAGGAAAGTCTTGTTTTCGACAGTACCCTCACTCACGGAAAAGATCTTGACTTTGATCTTATGTTTGTTGCTGTTGAGGAAGCAGAGATTCTGCAAGTCTGTGATGGATTTGAATCGATAGAGCGATGCTCGATCGAGGTTGCGGATGTTGACGCCCCTGTGGCAATTGATCTTGTCGTACTGCCGACGAGTGGAAGTGGTCCCTACACGATTGCTATTCATGCACACAATGATGCCAGCGTTCTTGAAGTCAATACGAATGCTGAGAATTCTGCAGGTGCTATGCGTGCGGTTGGCTTGGATCAGTGAATTGAATTGTTGGTTATCCGAACTGAGGCACGTACTGGGGTGGATTGCTTTAAATGCTCATATGAATCGAGTGAAAGGGAGGCGTGAATGCTACGGCGTATTTCTTTAACCAGTTTCTTCATTCTATTCATCTTTGCAATAACTGCCGTGCATGTTTTTGGAACCGAGAATCAGGTGAGTGGGACGATTACAGAGGTTAATGGTCCAAAGTTGACGCTAGAACAACACGATGGAGTCTTGATGGATCTAAAAGTGTCGCTGTCGACGAAGGTTGTGGGGTTGGATGTGACGGGGTACGGGGATCTCAAAGCTGGCCAAGTGGTTACCATTGATCTCATCAAGTCCAAGCGAGGCAGTGGTATGATCGCGAGCAAAATTCATGTAGTTCCCCTGGGGGAGCATGATTCCCACGAAGCTCAACGCGGCCATGATGCCGGCCATTGATACGGCCACTGAATAAATAATCTATCTGCAGTGGCGTGTAAGGATGCGATATGACACATGCGTGAGCATGCAACTGTAGGTGTGTGAGATTGCGAGGAGTATTACAAGGTTACCCAGAGTAGTCCTCTTCAAGGAAGGCATGTGGAAAAATCCGAGTGTCCCCTTGTACCTCCCCGGCCTCATTTCTGTTACACCCGCTTATTTCGTATCAGGCGTTCTGTCGACGTGCCGTGACGGCCTCCGCGAGTTGATGCAGGAGTGTCTCGGTGCTTTCCCAACCCATACATGCATCAGTGATACTCTGACCGTATACTGGGAGTTTTTCATTCACCAGGTCCTGTCGGCCTTCGATGAGGTGGCTTTCAATCATTACGCCAAAGATTGCAAGCTCACCATTACGGATTTGGCCACAGACGTCATCACACACTTCACGTTGCTTGTTGAACTGCTTGCTGCTGTTGGCGTGACTGAAATCAATCATGACTTTGTGGGGGAGACCTGCTTTGGTTAGCATCTCCGTGACTTCTTTGATATGGGTCGCATCATAGTTTGGCTCTTTGCCTCCCCGCAGGATGATGTGGCAATCTGGATTGCCAGCAGTAGACACAATGGCAGAGTGCCCGTATTTCGTGACCGACAAAAAGTGGTGAGGAGCATTGGCCGCTCCAATCGCATCAATAGCTACCTTTACCGTTCCGTCCGTCCCATTTTTGAACCCAACAGGGCATGAGAGGCCAGATGCCATCTCGCGATGGACTTGTGATTCAGTCGTGCGGGCTCCGATAGCGCCCCAGCTCATTACATCGCCAACATACTGTGGTGTAATCGTGTCGAGAAACTCACCGGCCGTTGGCATCCCCATTTCGTTGAGATCGAGAAGGAGGCTACGAGCAATTCTTAGACCATCGTTGATATGAAAACTGTTATCGAGATATGGATCGTTGATCAGGCCTTTCCATCCAACTGTTGTGCGTGGTTTCTCAAAATAGACTCGCATAATGATCTCAATGGAATCGCGAAGCTTGTCGCGTATGGTCGCCAGTTTTGCTCCGTATTCCCTCGCAGCCTTGTGGTCGTGAATTGAACAGGGGCCAGCAATGACCAAGACGCGATCATCCTCTCCTCGGAGTAATCGGTGGATCGCCTGGCGGGTTTCAAAGGCGGTTTTTGATGCGTTCTCCGTGAGCGGAAACCTCTCGAGCAACGCTATCGGTGGTAACAGCTCTTTAATTTCGCAGATGCGAACGTCGTCAGTCTGGTAGGACATTATTTCCTTTCCCGGATGCCATGTTTCTGCCGATACACACGTTCTCCACCTTTCCACATAATACGCGGCACAAGGTTTTGTGAGGCATGATACTTGATTTCACAGATTTTTGACTATACTATCGTGAGCTAGGGTGAAGATATGATGCAGCCTCGATTTCTAAAACCCATTGCACAGTCGGTTGTCGTATTGCTATTTGCTCTTGCGTCGGCCGGCCCCGTCGGTGTTGTGGGCCATGCGCATCAAGGTGACACAGACCATGCGGCGGTTCATTCCACGCTTGGGTGTGTTTGGATGTGTGCTGCCTCGTCGTTTGTGGGCCCAGAGAAAAATGTGCTCACCGTTTCCTTCACAGCAGGGGAGGTTGTTGCCTCTGAACCAGCCCCCCTCCTTCCTGGTGATCTTCCTCAGCATTTTCAACCCCGCGCTCCGCCGCTTTTCCTCTACGTTGCCATGTAGTCTTGGTCTGAGCGTCCACAGTTGAAGACTGTCCGTGCGTCTTTGCATGTGGGGTGCTCAGTGGGTGTGTACGGCTGAGACTGCACCTTTTTTGTCCTGATATTTGTGTCGAACGCTGGTTGTTGATAGGAGGATTTTGCAATGAAATTCGTGACGAAAGTAGGTTTGATTGCGTTTTTCGCGGTCATTGCGTTCTACGGACTGTATATGCACTCGGTATCGATGATGGGAGTTTCATCCACGTTTGCCCAGGAAGCTGACCATGATGCTGATAGCGACCATGACCATATCTCTGAGTCGTCGACGATGTTTAAGGGTTCAATCTTTCACATCACGCAACCAGGTCTTCCCACTGGAAGTGCGCGTCTTCAAGAGACGCATACCGCACCACCTGGACCATGGGTTTTGCAAGGAGCCTGGAAGTTAAAAGTTGACCAAGCCGCTGAAGCGCTCAAAAGTTTTGAGGCGAATCTTTCCATGGTGAGGTCGTCGGAACCAACTGCAGGGCTACTTGGAGGCGGAACGCTGCGCAACTGGCATGCGATGCAGATCTCAATGGAGAGTGGAGAAGTCATAAATGTGGATGGAGAAACACTTCATGTGCTCGGAGACGCGATTATCTCGTCCAATGGAAACGAGCAGTTTGGTTTGGGGGCTCCAGAGTCAGTGGAAATTATTCTCAGCGGTGGAGGTGGGCTGAATCCTGCGCATATCGCGATTTGGTTTGATACTAATCCCGAAGCAATCACCAACACTCAGTTTATTCAGGGAACGCCAACACCGAAGAACGCACGCGTCCACTTTGGAGGGGTGCTCTTTGGAACTGTTGATAGAGAAAAGTAGAAGTCGAGTTTGGGCGAGAGGGTTGATCATCCCTCTCGCCTCTTTGCTCGTCGTGGTTCCAGGGATCTTTTTGCTCTGGGTAGCGACAGGTTTCGCCAGTTGTGGTGGATCGAATTGCTTCTTGGTCACTGGAACGCAAGAGGGATTATCTCCACAAGGACAGTTTGTTGCTGATCTCTCTTTTCGGCACGTGGATATGGATCGTGGGCAGCGGGGAACCCAACACATTGATCAAGTCTTCACGCCTAAAGTCAATTTCGAAGAAAACTTTATTGAGCCTGATCATCATCGCGAAGTTACGACGCTCAATAACCTAGCTCAGTTTGATCTTAGTTATGGGGTAACGACTGACTTTACCGTACAACTCGCTGTTCCGTTCTTTAATCAACGGATTCATGAACACTACGATGGGATTAACGCATCGGATCCGGAAGGGACCTTTTTCCGATCTGACGGGACGGATGGGTTTGGGGATGTGCGGGTGATTGGAAAATATAATTTGCTGACGACCACTAAGCATCTTTTGGTGGGAGGACTTGGGATAAAGTTTCCCACCGGAGAATATAACCTCAGAGATTCTTTTGGTTCGATTAATGAGCCTACGCTTATGCCGGGAACCGGGTCGTTCGATGGTTTGGCAAGTATGTTTTATTCGTATCAGATTTTCCCACATCAGCTTGATGCGTTTTTCTCTGGCTCGCAGCAGGTTAATACTGAAAATAGCCGTGACTATTTGTTTGGGAATATTACGTTACTCAATGCCGGATTAGGATATCAGGTTTTGCCGTATCTCAATCTCAGTGGCCAGGTGAATGCTCGCTACCAACCTCATGATAAATTTCTTGGGCAAGCCGTCGATGGGACCGGAGGGGAGTGGGTCAATCTCACTCCTGGGGTTCGGTTGCAGCCCAATCCGACAACTCAATTGTATGCCTTTGGGCAAATTCCTGTTTATCAACGCGTCAATGAAAGCAATCTTGTTCCGAGCTGGGGAATTATCTTTGGTATTTCTAAGACCTTTGGATTAACTTCAGGGGGAAGGTGATGCAGAAAATATACCTGCGAGTATCACTGATTTTTATTGGGATTTGTTTCTGCGCAATTGTGTTGTCCGGACTTGCTGGTCGGCCGGCCCCAATCGAGGCAGGGCAAATTGCCCCAACCTTTACATTGCCGGATCTTGTGGGGACTCAGGTGAATCTCGATCAAGCACTTGGCAAAGTGAGTTTAGTGATGTTTTGGGCTTCTTGGTGTCACCCTTGCATGAAGGAAATCCCTGAAGTGCAAGCAACATTTGCACAGTATAAGCATCAAGGGTTTCAGGTATTGGCGGTGAACTTTGGCGAAAGCAACGCCACTGCGCAGACAATTGTTGATCGTTTTGGGTTGACGTTCCCTGTCTTAATGGATCGACGAGGGAATGTCGCCGCAGATTATCGTGTTCTTGGTTTACCGCTGAGTTTTTTTGTTGACGGCAAAGGGGTTGTGCGTGAGCGTATTTTTGGCCGCGTCATGAGCAAAGAAGACCTTGATAAGCGTGTGCAGCAGTACCTGGGTGGAGTCAACGGATAATTGCAACTGCAGAGTGGAAGAAGCGTAGGTATGAACTCAGGCGCAGTTGGTATTATCACTCGGTGTGGATGCATGCTGGTCATTACGCTGCAGCTTGCCGGGTGCGGGGATATTGCCGAGCATGTTCCCAATCCGTTTGAGCTCTCCTCAGATGAAGCGGTGCAGGAAAAAGTATTTGTTGCCGGGTCTGGTCCCTCTTCATCAGATCTTGATCAGATTGTTGGGAAGATTACGGTCATTTCTCATGGCGGTCGGGATGATCTCGAGGCCAACGGTCCCATCGAAACCGCATTGCTTGGTGATACTGCGATAGCCGCAGGAGGCCATGCGTATATCAGCAATCCTGAAACTGGATCTGTGACTGCTATATTTGCGGCAACAGATACGGTTGAAGGGGTTGTGCGCGTTGGGATTCGACCTGGAAAGGTGGCTCTGGATCCCTCACATCAATTTGTCTTTGTAGCGAATCAGGGTGCAGTGGGTGATGCGAGGGCGGATTCGGTATCCGTCATTGATGCAGTGCCGACAACGACTACGTTTCTCCAGGAAATTGGGCGGATCCAGGTTGAGGATAGTGCCAGTGACATCACCTTCAGTACCAGGCGAGATCGCGCATTTGTGAGCAACCGGTTGTCTGGCACCATTTCGGTTATCGACATGGATCCAGCCAATGTGTCGTCATTTCTTTCAACAACGGTATCGATTCCAGTTGGGCCTTCTCCCGGAGTGATGGCTTATTCACACGACAGCGGCCATGTCTATGTCATTCTTCGTTTTCCGACTGCGAGTGATAGCATTGCAATCATTGACGCGGATAGTCTTGGAACACCTGATCTTCTTTCTGGTATTCCGAGAGGGAACGCGGCTGATCAACTTCCTCAGGCCACATTCTTGCAAGCTAGCAGAAATGGCAATTTCATATGGGTTTCCTTTTCAGTCCAGGCTTCAAGTAGTGGGGGTATTGGGGTTATTGATACTGCTACCGATACGCTTGTTTCACGTCTTGATCTCTCTTTTACGCCCAATAGGTTGGTTGAGGCCGATGATGCAAAATTGTTCGTGTCAGGTGGGGAGGGGACAGACACAATTCTGGTTGTTGACGCTTCTCTTCCGACGGCGCTTCGGGAAGTTACTCGAATTGGTGTTGGAGTGGCAGGGAGGGATCGAAATCTCGCGATCAGTGTAGATCGGACACGAATCTATGTTCCGAATGTTGGTGAAGTATCTGGGAGTGTGTCTGTGATTGATGTTGAAACTCATCTGGTTCTTGCCACTATTCCAACCGATGGGGAGAATCCGCGTGCGATCGTGTCAATTGAGGCTGGTGATCTTGAAGCACCTGATGGCGATGCCGGTTCAGATCAAGACCACGACCACGGTTGAGGACCCACCTCAATACGTGACGTGCATTGATCGATCGCGCCTTGTTTGTTTTTTTGCTGCACTCTTTTGGCAACCTCCCAAGTTTGTAACTTTTTTCTAGCGTGATGCCTCGTAGCTTTCTTGCGACCCTATTTTTCGCTTCGGGCGTTGCTGGGCTGATCTACGAGATTCTCTGGTTTCGGCATTTCGGGCTTCTCTTTGGCAATGTCGTGCATGCTACCGCACTGGTGCTTGTTGCCTTCTTTGCCGGCTTGGCTTTGGGTAACCACTGGATTGGACGTTGTGCCGATCGTGTGACATCTCCTCTTCGTCTGTACGGTGTTTTAGAACTTGGTGTTGCTATCACTGCGCTTCCGATTCCTGTCTTACTTGAAGTGCTTGAATCGCTACCGGTTTCACGTGTGACACCGGGTGGCCTCACCATGACAGCGACGCTTGCCGTGCTTGCTGTGCTTCCGGCTGCGACGTTTATGGGGGGAACCCTTCCTGTTTTGGGGCGTGCAGTCGTTCGCATGTCAAAGCATGATGTTGCAGAATCTGGGGGGCGCTTGTATGCGATCAATACGTTTGGAGCAGCATGTGGAGCACTTGCGACGGGCTGTTTTCTCCCCTTTTATATCGGTGTCTGGGATACCTATATTTTTGCGGTTGGGATTAATTTTCTCGTTGCTGTTGTAGCGTTGCTGTATGCAAAACAGGAGTATATAGCGACAGACGAAGTTCATGTTGTTTTGAATGATCCGAAACCAATCGAGGTTCCCATCCAAGGCGGTGGTGGATCAGTGCCGCTAATTCTTAGCCTCGCGCTATTGTCCGGGCTGTTCACTCTTTGCCTCCAGGTGATGTGGACACGCATGTTTGCCTTGGTTTTTCACAACTCTGTGTTTAGTTTTGCCATCATTGTGGTGACGTTTTTAGTAGGTCTCGCGGTGGGTGCCTTTATCGTTGCCAGGCTGATCAGCGAAGTCCAGTGGGTTTACAAGCACCCTTGGCAACTGATGGTCTGGGTTCTAATCATTACTGCGGTGCTTATTAGTCTGTCACCACCATTGTTCATGGTACTCACTGGCCTTGAGCGTGAACCTCACGCTGACGTGAGCGTCTGGCCGTTGCTCTGGGCTGCGAGCCTTACAACTCTTATCACGGTGCCACCGATTATTACGGCGGGAATGATTCTTCCGCTTCTTTGGCATGTATATCACCCGCAGAGTTTGATCGTAGGTTCCTCATCAAACGTCGGAGCTCGTTTGGGGGGGGTGATGGCGGCAAACCTTCTTGGGGCGATTTTTGGGGCACTCACTGCGGGATTTGTTGTTATTCCGCTGTTTGGGTTGTGGCAAGGTCTTTTTCTCATTGCGTTGGCATATGTGGTATGTGCCCTTGTGGTGATGCTCATGTGTGAACGACGTGCCCGTGTGTCGAGAGGAGCCATGACAAGGCAGTTTGCTATTTCCCAACAATGTACCGTATGGATCGTTATTGCGATCATCGTTGGCGGAAACTTTGTCGTGCCCTCATCCCTTGGAGCCTTGCAGAGACTCAAAGATGGAGAAAGTCTCCTCTTTCATAAAGAGGGAAGTAGTGCTGCTGTGGCAGTGCTTAAGCGTAAAGATGGACACTTAAAGTTAAAGGTTAACAATACATATGGACTTGGCGGTACTTCTGGAGAAATTCAGGAGAGAAGAATGGGGCATTTGCCACTGCTATTGCACGAAAACCCAAGACGCATTGCGTTCATTGGAGTGGCAACTGGGATTACTATGAGCGCACTGAATTTGACGCCTCGTGGGGAGCAGATAGAACGAGCACTTGCGGTTGAGCTGCTCCCTCACGTCGTTGAAGCGGCCGAGATGTTTCGCGACTATACAGGTGATGTGCTCTCTGATCCTCGAGTTGAGGTTCGTATTGGTGATGGGAGGCATGTCTTACATAGCAGCGATGAACATTTTGATGTCATCACACTTGATCTTATTACCCCATGGCATGCGAATGCGGGCTCACTGTATAGCGTTGAGTTTTATGCTGAGATTAGTGATCGACTGGCTGAAGGGGGATTATTTTGTCAGTGGCTTCCGCTCTATCAACTTGGATCTCGGGAGTTTAAGATTATCGCGAGGACATTCCAATCTGTATTTCCATATGTGCAATTATGGCGTGGGTCTCTTAATCCTCGATATCCAATGTTGGGGTTGGTCGGCTCTAATCACGAAATCGACCTTGAACGGGACTTCCTTGCTGGAACGACATCTAATGGTGAGGTATATCCAAAGGATCCCTATCTCGTGGATCTTCCGAGTCTTTTCCTCTTATACGCTGGAAACGAGGAAGCGCTTCGTCCACTGCTTCAGGGTATGCCATTGAATTCTGATGATCGTCCCCTTGTTGAATATCTTGCTCCGCTGAGTCACCTTTCGAGCCATCAATTGTTGGGCGAGGTATTAATTCAGTTTTTTGATGATATGCTTCAAGGGCCGGGGTGGACTTCAGAGTCGCACCAAATGCCTTCGACAGCAGGCAATCTGCTTCTTGCAGCAAAATGGGCGAAGCGGCAGAAAGACTACGATAAACGAACGGACCTGCTTGATCGTGTGAGGATATTGGTTCCTGAAAGCCAATATATTCAACGATTTGTCATTGGATTGTGAATATCTATGCATAAGATTTGCTAGAATACCCGCTTGGTCCAGTCGGGGGATTGTACCGATATCCGTTCAGTTTCCTTTGAGAAGCAGTTAGGCAATGAATACACAGAACGCCCCGATACATTTCGTCTTTGCCCTTCTCACTATAGCTCTCTCATTCCTCGTGCTTTCGAGTTGTGCAACCTATGAAACACGCGAAATGCTTGTCACTGCATATTCATCTGATCAATACAGTACTAATTGGGAGCGGCACCCTATTTTCTTCTGGAAAACAGTGATTGCGAGTGGGCCACGTAAGGGAAAGCCAAAGAAGGTCGGCATCACCTCAAGCGGGGTAAAAGCAAGGAAGGGGACAATTGCCGCCGATATCAAATACTATCCGTATGGAACCATCATGATCATTCCGGGGTATGGGAAAGGCGTTGTTGAAGATATTGGAGGTGCTATTAAAGGGCCGAACCGGCTTGATCTCTATTTTTCGACAAGAAAAAAGGCACTGCAATGGGGTAAGCAGACGGTGAAGGTAAAGATTCAGAGGTAACATTCGCGTAGTCATGGCAGATTGAACAAAACTGGAGGTTTGAGCATGCCGAGCTATACGACTCAAGATATTCGAAATATTGCACTTGTTGGTCAGGGTGCAGCTGGAAAGACGACTCTCGTTGAGGCGTTGCTGCATCAGACAGGCATGATCCAGAGCCTGGGATCAATTGAGAAGAAAAATACCGTTTGTGATTTTGATCCGGAAGAGAAGGAGCATCAACATTCCTTAAATTCCGCGATCGTGAATTGTGATCACGCTGGGCACCATATTAACCTCATCGATACTCCAGGAATGATTGAGTTTTCTGGCCACGCGCTTTCAGCACTTACTGCAGTCGAGACTGTCGCGGTGGTCATAACGGCTCAACATGGGGTCGATATGGTTGCGCGGCGTGTTATGGAACGCGCTGTTGACAGGAAACTGTGTCGCATAATTATTGTGAACAAAATCGATGCAGAAGAGGTTAATCTTGAGCAGGTTGTGGACCAAATTCAGGAGTTATTCGGCAAGGAGTGTCTTCCCATCAACCTCCCCAGTGGAGGAGGGTCTGCAGTTGTCGATGTCTTTAATAAGGCGGAAGGGGACGTTGACTTTGGATCTTCCACTGACGCGCACACAGCCATTGTCGAGCAAGTTGTGGAAATGGATGAGGATCTCATGACGACTTACCTTGATAAAGGGGAGGTGAGTCCTGAACAGCTCCATACGCCGTTTACAAATGCGTTAAAGGACGGGCATCTAGTTCCTATTTGCTTCGTATCGGCGCGGCAAGGTGTTGGGGTGCGGGAGTTATTGGAGATATTTTCACATATGATGCCAAATCCAACTGAAGGGAATGCGCAAGAGTTTCGCAAGGGCCAGGGTGAAGATAGTGAGGAAGTGGAAATTACGCCAGATCCCTCGAAGTCGATTGTGGCGTATGTATTCAAAGTTACCGCAGATCCTTTTATCGGAAAACTTGGAGTATTCCGAATTTTTCAAGGGACGGTCAAAAAGGACAGTCAGCTTCATCTTGGGGATGAGAGAAAGACGTTTAAGGTAGGGCATTTGCTGCGTTTACAGGGGAAAGAACATGCTGAAGTCGATACGGGCATTCCTGGAGATATTTGTGCCGTGGCGAAGATCGATGAAATTCGATTTGATGCTGTGTTGCGAGACAAAATTGATGATGGTGATGTGAGATTAAAGCCGATGGACTTTCCCCAGCCAATGAACGGTTTTGCCATTGAGGCAAAAAGTCGTGGTGATGAACAAAAGATTGGGAAAGCATTGGTCAGTATGGAAGCCGAAGACCCTTGCTTTACCATTGAACGCAATGTAACGACGAGTGAAACTGTCATCTACGGGCTTGGTGATATGCATTTGCGAGTGATTCTCAAAAAAATGAAGAACCGGTACAACGTAGAGGTTGATACTCATCCGCCGAAGATTGCTTACAAGGAAACCATCACTGGAAATGCAGAGGGACATCATCGGCATAGAAAGCAAACCGGGGGTGCTGGTCAGTTTGGAGAAGTTTTTTTGCGGATTGCTCCACAGGAGCGTGGTGGTGGATTCGAGTTTGCTAATAATACTTTTGGAGGGTCAATTCCGCGGCAGTTTATTCCGGCAGTTGAGAAAGGTGTTCGACTAGTGATGGAGCAAGGTGCCATTGCTGGATATCCGTTACAGGATATTAAAGTGAGTGTATATGACGGGAAACATCATCCTGTCGATAGCAAAGAGGTTGCGTTTGTTGCTGCGTCGAAGAAAGCGTTGATTGATGCGATTCATAAAGCGAAGCCAGTTATTCTCGAGCCGGTTGTCCAGATGGATATTATTGTGCCAGAAGGAAATATGGGGGATATCGCTGGGGATTTGTCGAGTAAGCGAGGGCGTCTTCAGGGCTCCGATACATTACCTGGTGGGATGCTCCACATTAGTGCACAAGCGCCTTTGGCGGAATTGGGGCAATATCAATCTCAACTGAAAGCAGTGACAGCGGGGCAAGGGTCGTACACTATGCAACTTAGCCACTACGATGTTGTGCCACCAAACATTCAGCAAGAGATTATCGATCAGTATAAGCCAAAAGCTGAGGAAGATTAGGCTTTACGCTATGGCGGTGTTAACTGCCTTGCTTGCGTGCCTTGCAGACTGGAATTAGGCAAAAAAGAGCCCGGAAGCAGATCCGAAAATCCAAATGCGGCTCCGGCACCCGCGCTTCCGGGCCGGTGGCGCTGGGAATACGTCCCAGGGATCACCGAAGAAAAAGGTGTGCGGCTAGAACGTTGCCACCTCACTCGCCGCAGGGTTACTACTATCACTTCCCATCGGATCACCTCCTTCCAATCGGCGATGCATTGCGTCACGCCGGCCCAGACCTTGCGTGAACCCACGGGCCAACCCGCCGTCGGTTAGCGCATGGGACGCCTCCCTCCTATCGGAAGACTCGGAGATGAGTGATCCCCTAAATTTCGACGATTGTAGCACATGGGACACTGGATGGAGTCGTGGGATTTTAAAATTCAGCAATTCTGTCCAGCCTGATAACATCTGTCCTCCGGCAAATCTAAAGTTGTAAATGTTTAATCTTTCACGGATGACTTGCTGAGCGTCTGATCAAAAGTTTGTATAATCCAAAAATGTAAGGTGATATGTACTGAGAAATAGGAGCACTCCGTACCAAAACAGTTTTTTTTAAATTCTTACTTTGCTTCGTTCAACCTTTGCCATGGTGGAGGTTTGTGTATTGAGTGGATTTGGATTCGGATGTGGAGCAATACGCGAAGTCAACTTTGGATCACCAACTATGAATCGATTTTATACTCTGTACATTCTCATTGGGTTTGCGGTGTTCCTTCTGCCATCAGAAGTGCCTGCAGCTGATGGGGTATTTGAGAATGACCCTAATGGCTTTAAAGGATATTCCTGGGATGCGAATGTCGTAGAATTTGATGGTCTTGTGCTGTGGGGCGAGTCTGATGATCCATCAGGATCAAAAACTTATTATTTTCCAAACGAACCTTTAACTTTTGGCGATATTAATGTTGAGAAAATTCTATATTCATTTGAAGGGGACAAGTTTAAACGTGTAACAATCAAATATCGTGATGGAGAAAACTACGATGGCTTGCTGAGTGCGTTGACGTCTCGTTTTGGATCAGGGCGCGATGAGAGCCGGTTTTCTCACGATGTGTTGTGGGTTGGGACGCATACTCACATGATTCTGAGATACGACGATCAGTTTAATATCGGGGTTCTTGTCATATCACAGCTTGAGCATAGACCATGATAGTGTCTCCACGTGTCTTACAACGAATATCTGTGAGGTGTTCCATCGGGATAAAAGATGAGTCCTTCGATCTCGTGTTTTGGAAATAGTGTTCGAGTGGCTTCAAGATAGATTCCCATCTGCAGTTGATGGTTCTCAGACGGTTGTCCTGTTTTGTAGTCGATAACGATGGCACGGTCTTGCAGAAGAATTAGGCTATCAATGATTCCTCGGATTCTCTGATTTTCTCGAATGAGTACAAAGGGGACTTCTCGTTCGACCTTCCCATTTTGGAGAAGTCGAGTAAGCTCCTGGTGAGAGTGAAGCTGTCGATAGAAACTTGTAACCTTCCTGATTGTTTTTTTACGATCAACTGGTGTCTGTTCAGGGCACTTCGAAAGCAGTGCGTCAGCGATTTGCTCTAACTTTTCGTTTATCGAGACTGCGTATTCAAATAGTTGATGTACGGTTCTTCCTATTTTTCTACTAAGTGATTGCGAGTTCTGATTGTTCCTGTTGTCGTTAGACGACTCTGTGACTTGATGGTTTGTCGTCACTCTTGAGGTAGTTTGATGCGGTAGTGGCTCAATGGCAAGTGTATATGCCGGGGTCGTTTTTGTATTGTAATAATGTCTGGGGGAAGACATCGCACGGACAACACGCAACCGATGCTTGTTATCTGCGGGTGTCCAAGTCAGTTCCGGAGCATCGGTCGTTGTAGCGGCAGGAAGGAGTTCTCGAAGGCTTTTCGGAAGGAGATTGTTGAATGTTGCATGGCGTTCGTTGTGTTTTGGATCGAGTGAGGAGAGAACGAGATAGTTTTTAGCACGCGTGAACGCGACATACAAAAGGCGTTTCTCTTCCTCTAGTGTACGATCAGGGCTTCTGGTCTTGGCTTTCTCCGTTGCATATATATCAATACTCCCATCGGCATGCTCTTTGATGCGTGGGAGCGAAGTATCTGCGTGGAGTGTTTGATCCATATTTACGACGAATACGGCTTTGAACTCCAAGCCTTTTGAAGCATGGATAGTCATGAGACTGACCGCATCTATGGCTTCAAGTGTTGCGAGGGACTCTTCGCCTGCGGAGGCGTGGTCAACATATTCCGTGAGACGAGCAAAGGTCATATAGCCGCGGTTTTGAGCACGCCGTATGCGCTCTAGCACTTTTTTAAGATTTTCCCATCCTTGAATGCCGTTACGGCCGCTAAAACATGCGGCGTAGTCGGTCTCTTCAATGATGCGTTGCAAGAGGTCTGATGGTGGAATTCGGTCGGCAATGTCGAGCCACTTTGGAACTTTGGGAAGGATGTTAGTTATGATAGCTTGATCTTCGGGAGAGATTGTACGTGGTAGCTGTTCTTGTGGGATGGCGTGTTTCAGAAGCTGGATCAATGGGGTTGCCGTGACACGTTTTCGGTGGTCCTTTGTGATGAGTGACAGACCCGTATCCGAGAATCCAATAAAACGTGAACGCAGGACTTCGGCCGCGCAAAGTTCGGAAATTGGATTAGCAAGATAGCGTATGATAGCCTGAATATCACGGACCTCTGGTGAATCGTAAAACCCAAGTCCGCGATAGACATAGGTCGGGACTCCGCGTTGGACTAACGCGTCTTCGTAGATGCGATAGTGGGTACGACTTCGAAAACAGATGGCAATGTCTTTCAATTGGTAGTTGTTCTCCTGTAGTAAACGAACAATTTCGTCGCCGACAGCCGCTGCGGCATGAGTTCGCGTTGGGGCGATGGCGAGTCCAACTGCATGATCATGGTTGTCAGACTTAAGAATTGGAAAATGGTCACTCTTGCGGTATCGGAAGGCCCAGCTCACGTCTTCGCTTTCTTTTGGGACTCCAGAAAACACGTCATTGAGAAATCCAAGCAGGGGAGCATGAGCTCGAAAACTCTGCCTGATGTGTAATTGCCGACCGCCGTTTGGGCGAATGTTCATGAGATATTTTGTCGCAGTATTCATCACTTCGACACGCGCATCTCGCCATCCATAGACGGATTGTTTCCGGTCTCCAACGAGGAATATGCTCGGTTCTTGAAGTAGCCCTTTCCCTCGACCGGAGGCCTGTGCTCTAGCAATGGTATCTTGTACCAACCCTTCCCCCTCTCCCCATGAATCGATAAGACTTTGAATTAGCGACCATTGCATCTCGTTGGTATCCTGGAATTCGTCGATGAGGAGATGATGATAGCGTGCCTCCAATCGAAAGCGGCTTTGCGAAAAGATTCCTCGTTTCTTTAGCAGAGTGACGGCATGCTGAACGATGTCAGAAAAATCAAGACCGCCGCGTTCCTCCTTAAGTGAGATGAAATGTCGTGTGGCCGATTGATAAAGCGTCCATATCTCTTGGATCGCATAAAGATTGATATCATGACGCCATCGCTGAATGTGTTCCGCAACAACTGGTGCAATATCGATAACCTGCGAGCGGTGCTGGTCATATTCGGCGCGGGTAGTGAAATCTGCTTGGCGACATGCGCTAGAGAGTCTCTTCCGAGACTTTCCATCTTGGGTTAGAAAGTATGATGCAACTTGTTCGAGATCGAACGGTGTGACTGGATTGGAGCCCATGATACGCCGTATTGATGTTGGCATGGTTCCCCACTGATAGTTTCTCATGGCTTTCCGCAGACCCGTTGACGCCTTTCTCAATACGTGGCTGAGTTGAAGTGTGTGGGGTACTCGTTGATTTACGAAACGATTAAGCAATGGACTCATGACTAGGCGACTTCGGATAAAGTTGCGCATGCCACGGCGGAGAGTCGTCTCTCCAAAACGGGAAGCAAGAAACTTGAGATCTGAGGTCGGGTAGTTTCCATGATCGCTTAGACCCTGTTCTACAGATTCTTCCAGAAGACGATGAAGTTCGACATCACTTAAGAGGTCCATGTCTGGCTCGAGGTTGGCCTCCAGTGGAAACTCTTTGAGCAGGCTAAGGCAAAAGGCATCCATGGTGACGATATGTACCTCGAACAGTCGATCCCTAATCTCTTGCCATAACATGCTTCGTCGGTGCAATTCTTGGATAATGCGATGCTTCATCTCGCTGGCTGCTTTGCGCGTAAAGGTAATAGCTAGGATGTTTCGAGGTGCTGCTCCCGCCTCAATGAGTCGGATATAACGATCGACGAGAACACGTGTTTTTCCTGTCCCAGCTGAGGCTTCCAAGGTGACATTAAACCGAGGGTCACTGGCGTTTTCTCTGGCTTGATGGTCTTGTGGGAGAGTCACGGTCATCATGACATTGTGTTGGCGTCTTGCATTTCCATCGTCAGTGCGGCCTCAGTAATTTCTTTGCGGCAGAGTCCTATATATCCACAACTCGTGCAGATATGATTCTGATATGGTCGTGGAGGAAAATGGCCTTCAGAGATGCGGAGGTAGATCTCGCGTAATTGCGTCGCTGTTTTTTCGTAGTCCTCTCGACTGGCGGCTTTGCGATCGCGAAGGCTGAGATAGGTAGCTTTGGTCGTTTCAGCAGAAAAATCTTGGGCGAGGCACATGGCATATAGGGAGACCTGCAATGTTATTTTCGATTCTGGAGTCTTCCCAGTTTTATAGTCAAACACGTGGATTCCCCTCTCTAGGTCGATGTCAACACGATCTGCACGGCCTTTGATGTCGATATGCCATGGAGATTCGCCATTCGGACCATGCTCAAGACGAAGATTTGTTCGAAAAGAATGTTCAACTAAGCGCTTGGCTATCGGTTCTCTTGCTATCTCCTGGCGAAGAATCCATTCAATGGTACCAACGTGGCCAGGGCCACCGAAGAGACGGGCCAGTTCAATTTTCTGGTATCTGCGCGGAAGTTTCTCTTTTGCAATTCGCGTAAAGATAGAAATAGCTGCGGCATAATTCTCTTCCGTAATTGGTTGCGGCAAAGTGGTTGTTGTGTCCCATTGCTGAAATCCATCTTTTAAAACCTCATGTACAATTTGTCCTTGTCGGCGCGGGCTGAGACCCGTGCGTATCTCCTCCTCCTCGTTGACGTGGAGGATGTCGTTGGCATAGTAGATGAAGGGGCAACGGAGATAGCGTTCAAAGGCAGTGGCAGAAATCGGTTCAAGGTTTGAAACCGTGTGTTCGAGTATTCCTGGGGTTGGTCGTTTTGGGACGATTCGGTCAGATTGAAGAAGGCCAAACCGTAAGGCGTGATTGCGGGATGTAACATATGCGGTCATGTCTTGTTCTGAAATGTATTGCATGGTGGCACTTATCTCAGCAATTTCATCGAGGAAGAGAGAGGCTACAGTTGGAACATCTTCCTCAAGCTGGTGACGAAAGACCGCGACATGACGTCGAGAGAGTTGTGACAATTCTTTAAATGCGACTCGTTCTGCGTAGAGAGCTTCAGCATCAGATGGCCATCCGAAGTCTTGAAGAAGCCATTCTGGATAGAAAATATTATGATCTTTTCTAGCAGGCCATTCTCCTTCATTCAAACCAACCATAATGACGAGGTCGAACGCTCCAACGGTCGCTGATCGTGCATCGATAATGTGAATGCCGTTGTCTCCAGTGCGTCGGGAAAATGTATGTGATTGGACAGCAAGGTGCAGTGTTTTTTTGAAGGTATGGAACTCAACCGGTGATTCGCCAAGAACACTTTCAACATTCTCGAGTTGTTGCAGTATGGCCAGCAATGCGCCCTTCGCACGATTATGACGGGTGCCATCGTCGTGAGAGCCTAGTGTCCGTTCATATCGGTTGAGAAAGTTTCGAATGCAGTTGATCTTTTTTGTCATTGACGTGATTGGATTGGCCAATGGCGTGAGCATTTCTTCCATGGTGTGCAGTGTCTCTAGTACGCTTAGTAGCAAAGAGGAATGGTTTTTAGCTCCAACAGCTGGAATTGAAAGCTGAATGGGTTGCCGTCTTGAGCTTTTGCGTATCCGCATCCATGCCTCAGTGCCGTGAATATTTTTGCGTGTTTGGAGTTCTGATTCCAGGGCAAGAAGTGCAGTGTCGTCAATTCCATGAAAGTAAAAAAACGGGTTGCGAAGGAGCTGGAAACTGGGTGAGTGCTCCGTTGTACGTTCAATGAAATCGAAAACAAGATCAATTGCGGCGAGGTATGGCTCAGTGGCCAATGGAAAATCATCTTGCATTTGATAGGGAATGCCGGCTTGCTCAAACACTTGTTTTGCAAGGTAGAGATATGGGAGTGGGCTTGGTACGACCACTGCAATACGGTGGATCTCCGGCAACGTCCCTTTTTGCGCGAATAATTTAAGCAGTTTAGTGATTGAGATCAAAACTTCTTCGCGGTCCCGGGCAGTAAATACCCTCTCGTGATTTTCTTCAGGTGTAAAAAGTATCGGAGGTGGAGTGGAGATTTTCGGATAAGTCATGGTCAACGTGTTCTTGCTGATCAAGTTGCGCAGTGAAGAAATTTCCCCCATGGTTGTCGGGACAATAATTTCGACAGTTTCAACTGCAGGTGCTGCCGTAAGATAGGCAAGGTCGCTTGGACACACTGTCTCTGGGCCTAGAACGAAAATATGGGAGCAAGGGCTGCTCACGCCGTGTTCGAGAAGTGATTGATGTAACGTGGAGGTATCATCTAGGTGGAGTGATGTCAGGTGTGTGCGATACCGTGTAAAACTCTCAACGAGGAAACGTGTTTGTTGGGCCATTTGTTCAGCACCGATATCATCTTGAACATTGAATTCATCAAAGGCTCGTTGAGCAAATACCTGGAGATTGTGACCTGTTAGGTACATATGGTCGTATAGCGCGAGAATTCGGTGTAATAATCCGCCGCGAATGAGAAACGGAGGTGGAAACCCTGCCTCCGTAGCGTCCTCAGTGGCTTTTAATAAAATAGCCTGGCGTAACAGTGGGTCAATGATCGTGATCTTTCCTAAAGAACGCTTTGCCATATCCTCGAGAAACACATGGGTCGTGGAGATGGATGGAAGAATTGTCGCGGCACGGTTCTTCAGTAGATCGTGTTCTAAGGTAAGTTCAAGTACGTGTTTTGACGCAGAGGTTGGAACAAGGACAAGGATATTGCGGATGGCAAGCGGACTCCGTGTGAGTGTTCTGGTGAGGAAGTTTAGCAGATATTCCTGAACACCTTTCCACCCAGGGCAGAGGGTTAATTTTGGAGCAATAGGATCTCTCATCCTGTATTGAGTACGTGACCTCAATGATAGCTATTCTAGCTTGCTTTGTGTGTAAGTTTACAACGACTTATGGAGCCTCGAATTATTTGTGTCATCCTGAGTAAAGAGAAGAAGCGTGGAGTGTTGTTGTGAGTACGACATCATATGGGTGTGTTTCGTAGCGTTTAGGGTTGACGGAAGCCATTGAGACTTGATTGACTATCATAATGCATCCAGCAATTATTCGTGTGGAGGGCCACTAGTGAAATAATTCTGGCAAAAGGCTTTCGAATCCTGCAAGGGCTTGAGAAGCAAGCACAGAGTGAAATATTACACTAGTTTTGTAGCGTAACTTCGTTATATTCTAGGGGAATAAGAGAGGTGCACTCTCATGGGAGAAAATATTGTGCATAGCCGTGGTTCTGTGTTGTTTCGCCAAATAGTTTTTGTCGTTATTGTTTTAGCAGTGTTGGCACCTAGGTATGTTCAAACAGAGGTAGGCCTTCAAAAATATGCTGTTACCATTACCAATCTTACCAAGGGACAACGCATTTCAGCACCATTGGTATGGAGTCATAACAAACAGGTGACATTTTTTGAGTTGGGAATGCCAGCGAGTCAGGCTCTCCAATCCAGTGCGGAAGCGGGCAATACAGCTTTGCTTTCAGATGTATTCATACGGTCATCTGATGTGGAGGATGTTGTCAAGTCAGCAGAGGGATTGTTAAATCCTGGCGATTCGGTCACCCTGACGCTGCAATCAGGAGGAGTATTTAATCGGATCTCGTTCATCTCAATGATAAATCCAACTAATGATGGGTTTGTTGCTGTGCAAGGAGTAAAGATTCCCAAGAGTAATAAAAGGATCGTCGTGGACGTTCCTGCGTATGATGCGGGAAGCGAGATCAATGATGAGCGATGTACGTCGATCCCAGGGACGATCTGTGATGGGGAAGGCCGATCGAGGGAGAAAGGTGAAGGATTTGTCCATCTCCACACAGGGATTCATGGCATTGGGGATCTCAAACCCGAAGAGCGTGACTGGCGGAACCCGGTTGTCCGTTTCTCCATTCAACAGGAGGAGTGAGTTTCATCAGTCTCGCTGTTTACTAGCTAGCAATGAGGCTGTTCCACATTGATCGATAGGGGATAGTTGAGGCAAAATATCTCTAATAACGGATGAGGTGTTCGGAATGACATGCACAGGAGTGATAGGGTCAGTGTTTTATGATCTTCTGGTACCCTGCGATGATTTCCTTTCTTCTGAAACAGTCCATGGTATGGTCGTTGACCATGCCAGTCGCTTGCATATGTGCATAACAGATGGTTGAACCTACGAATGTAAATCCACGTTGGCGAAGATCTTTGCTCAAAGCATCGGATTCTGGAGTTGTGACGGGATAGTCCTTCATAGTTTTTCGCCGATTCACGATCGGCTGACCATTCACGAACTTCCAAACATAGGCATTAAACGATCCAAATTCCTTTTGCGTCTCAAGGAACTTTCTGGCGTTGCTAATCGCGGCGAGTACTTTGAGGCGGTTGCGGATGATTCCTGGATTGCTGAGAAGTTTCGTTACTCGTCGTTCGGTATATCTGGAGACTTTTTTCGGGTCAAACTGATCGAATGCTTTGCGGTAGTTCTCTCGTTTGTGGAGTACGATATACCAACTAAGCCCTGCTTGAGACGATTCTAAGGTGAGAAATTCAAACAACAACCGATCATTGTGGACAGGAACCCCCCATTCATTGTCGTGATACGCAATGTAATCTGGCTTCGTGAGGTCTACCCATGGACAGCGTTTGAGATTCGCATTATGTGTTTTCATATGATCATTACTTGCGGCGCATTCCTTTTACAAACACCTTCCCTTGAATGATTTTGTGAGCTGGTCGGTTCTCTATCATCTTGAATCGTGCAAACTCGCCTTGGCATTGTTGGCATTTTAAATTTCCTGCAGTCCGATCATCAACGATGCGTTCCACAAAGCATTTTACTAAACCTCCGTCTCCTCCCTTGTGATACTTGTAAAGAATGATTCGACATTTTGCGCAATAGATTTCGATCGTGCGAAAGTTCGTCTTCACGACGATCTCACGTCGTTATAGACTTGCGACTAAGAAATGTCGATATTTCTGCAAGTTGAGTGGTGATTGAAGATTCTCCATCGACGACTATCTGCGCGTGTTCACGAGTTGGCAGAATAATGTTGTCATAGCTATTGCGTACAAACTTTTCGTATCGATCGATCGTTTCCTGCTTGCTCGTCCCTCTTGCCTCAGTATCCCGACCAATTCTTCTGGATAGCATCACCTCTCGGGAGGTTTCGACGAATATCTGCAAATCTGCCATCGTGTTTAAGCTCGCATAGTACAGGGCAAATAACCCCTCGAGAATGAGGATATCTGGGTGTTGTCCTGGAAAGGGACGAAAGGTTCGTTTGCGCGTAATGAAATCGTACTGAGGAAGAAACTGAATGGTCCTGGTGTAAATTTCTTCGACATCGCGAAGCACCATTCCAATGTCAATAGCGTCCGGCACATCGAGATTCGTTATAGCGGCTTCTTGCTGACTGAAGTGTGCTGTGTCGTCGTAATAATGATCAAGGGGGAGGACAAAGACGTGTTGTGAGGGGAATAGCGAATATAATTGATTGGCAAGGGTGGACTTTCCAGAACAGCTTCCTCCGGCGATGGTGAAGAGTTTCAAATTCGCAAGTCGTTTCTATGGAGGGGTGTTGAAACAAGCTTCCAGAAGCATTTTCTCTTCCGTGTCGTGTTTACCTCCTGTGCAGGATGCCTGTATGTCAAAGTAGCTGCGTCCTTGTTGGATGAGCAATTTCCGACATCTCTTCACTCTTCGTTGTTGAGGGAGATGGTTCGAATAGGACCAAATGTAGACAACGGTTTCTCAAAGGCTCTGGCCTGTCCAACAGCCATGATGGTGAGATTATCCGGATGGTAGTGTGTTTGTGCAGCTTTGAGGAGGTCATCTTCGGTCAGTTTCACGACGTTAGCGCGGTAGCGCTCGAGAAAATCAGAGGGAAGGCCGTAATACTCTAATGACATCAGGCGGCTTACAATCGCTCCTGCATTTGCGAAGGAGAAGACAAAGGAATTCAAAAACGCATCTTTTGCCCGCGTTAGTTCTTCCGAGGTCACAGGCATTTCGCGCATGCGTTTGAGATGTGCTGTCATACTTGCAATCGCTTGATGGGTCGTTTCACTTTTGGTTTGGGCGTAGAGGAGGATACTACCGAGATCGAAATTTCCCGCTCGCAGAGTGCTTCCGACGGAGTAGGCGAGCCCTTGGCGTGTGCGCACGTCCTGAAATAGGCGGCTACTGAATCCTCCCGCTCCCAAAATATCATCAAGCAGGGCTAATGCAAAGTAATCTGAGTGATTTTGCCGAATTGATAGATGTCCGATGCGAAGATGTGTTTGGGTCACATCTTTCTCAACGTGGTTGACAGATCTTTTGATATCCGGATTTACCGGGGGAACGGAGGGGAAGTCTACGTCAGATTTTGACCAATTGCCGAACGTATTGCGTAACGTGGCAAGCATCTCCTCTCGCTCAAAGTCGCCGGTCACACCGAGCATCATGCTGTTGGGATGGAAATATGTTTTGTGAAATGCTTGGAGGTCCTCCCGCGTAATGCTTGAGATGCCTTTTGCAGTGCTGACACGACCGTAGGGGTGATTTTCTCCATATAGAACTTTGTAGAACTCCCGACTGGCAATTCCCGACGGTCGATCATTTCGACGGCGTATGTTCTCGAGTGCGCGTTTTTTTGCCAGGTCGAGTTTGTCTTGCGCAAATTGCGGGGTACGCAACACGTCAACAAAAATCTTGAGTGCAAAATCAAAATCTTTTTTTAACACATCTAGTGAGGCGCTCCCGGAATCGGATCCAACATGGACTCCGATGTTGGCAGCGATAAATTCAAGTGCTTCGTCGATTTCATTTCCGGTACGATTTCCTGCACCTCCAGTTCGCATGATGGAGCCGGTCATTCCCGCGAGGCCAACTTTGTTGGCTGGTTCGTAAATGGCTCCAGTTTTGACCACAGCATCGATACTGATCAATGGCAATTCATGATCTGGCAGGAGATACACAATCATGCCGTTCTCAAGAGTAATGCGTTCCGGTGTAGGGGGGGTGAATTCCACCGGTTCGAATTTCATCTCACGTGGATCGATGGAAAGTAGCTCGGAGAGGTTTTGAGCGTTGGCAAATGTCGGGGCTACAGCGCAAAGCGCAATCGATACGAGGAGTATCGTGAATCGAAGCAGGAAGCATATGTGTCTGACTTTCATTGCGCAGATCCTTTTTTTGTTTTTTTGATCAAAGTTGCAACGACGCGATTTTTCTTCACCAGATATTTGTTTGCTGCGCGTTGTATGTCCTCTTGGGTGATTTTGGCCATTCGATCTCGTATCTCAATGAGATAGTTCCAATCACCAGCAATCGCCTCAAAATAGGTGAGTTGAGAAGCGAGTCCACTATTGGATTGAAGCGAGCGAACAAGATAGGCATCGAGATTATTGATCACCTTTTCTAGCTCCCGAGACTCAATTGGATCTGTCTTCAGTTTATCAAGTTCTTCATATACTGCTTCTTCAAGTTCGGCTGTTGTGTGGGGGGCCCGTGGCACCGCACTGATCACGAAAAGATTGGGAAAGCGATTGCCAGGAAAACCCGTGAAAGATCCAACGCGTATGGCGAGTTGTTTCTTCTGTACGATCTGTTTGTGCATTCGTGATGTTCGCCCTGAGGACAATATCGAATCAATAACGTCGAACACGTCATCATCAGAATGCCCAACTCCAGGTTTGTGAAATCCGATTAGCACAAACGGTTCAGCGTTGTACTGAACGTTAACTCGGCGTTCTCCGTTTTGTGGTGGCTCCACAGTTACGAGGGGAGGCGGTGGAGGCTGGCTGGGTATTGGGCCAAAGGTTGCCTCAATCAACGCGATGACATCCGGTGGATGAATATCTCCAACAATTGCGAGGACTGCGTTATTTGGGCCGTAATGATCTTTAAAAAATGCTTGGGTTTCGGACACGGTGAGATTTGCAATATCAGTAGGCCACCCAATTACAGGGTTGTGGTACGGATGTGCCCAAAACGCTGTCGATGTGAATGCTTCAAACATTCGTCCCGATGGGCTATTGTCTGTTCGCAACCGGCGTTCTTCAAGGACAACACCTTTTTCCTTGTAGAATTCACGCAGGACGGGATTGCGCATTCGATCTGACTCAACCGCAGCCCACATGGGAAGTCGGTTTGCCGGCAGGCTGACGATGTATCGCGTGAGTTCACTGGAGGTGCTGGCATTCAGTCCGATAGCACCGTGCGAGTCATATAACAGCCCGAACTCGTTTTGAACTGCGAGGGCGTTGGCCTTGGTCTCCAGTTCTGTAAATTGCTGTTGCATGGTTTTGAGCTTTTCGTTGTCGGGAGTCGCATTTTTGCGTTCTCGGAGGATCTCCTGATCGAGTTGATCGAGTTTATCCAGTAACACTCGTTCGGTCTCGTAATCTGATGTTCCCAGTGTTTTGCTTCCCTTAAAGGCCATGTGTTCATAAAGATGAGCGACACCGGTGATTCCAACATGCTCGTTAACACTCCCAACCCTAAAGGTGAGATTGATAGATACGATAGGAGCTTGATGTCGTTCGACCATCAACAATGTGAGTCCATTGTCGAGTCGATGTTCGATTACTCGATCGGCAAGGGTTTCAGATTGTGCGAAGGTATTGGGTCCCCAGAGTCCAACAAAGACGCTAAAAGCAATGGCGCAGTATGTTCGCAGTCCCTTCTTTGCGAAATGGGGGATAGGGGGATTTTGTGATTTTTCCACGATAAGGGTGCAAAGCATTGAACGATCGTGTGTGATAGGAGTGTTGCTCGGTTCTGAGTGCATTAAGCCTCCTTTGAGGTTCTCCCTTTGGAAAGGGGCTAAGAGGATTTTAGATCATTATTGAAATAGGGTTGTCAGCTCTTTAGCGTATTCGCAAAAAAAATTAGGTCGGGATGCTTCCAACTGGCTGCGGACACCCATGCCATAACCAACTGCACATGACTTGGTGCCTGCGGCTTGTGCAGCTTGCACGTCAAGGACGCTATCTCCGACCATAACAGCTTTCGACCGATCAACCTTGAATCCCTCTACCGCCTTTAGTATCATGGCCGGGTGTGGTTTCAACTCCTGAGTCCCTTCGCTTCCGATTACCATTTCAAACTGATCGACGACGGCCAACCCTTCGAGGATTGCCATGGTATAGTCAGTTGGCTTGTTGGTGACAATAGCCTTTGGTTTGTGGGAAAAATGTGCGAGAACGCCATCAATGCCAGGGTGGAATCGAGTGGTGTCGAGTAGATGCTCCAAATAGTGTTGACGAAATATCTTCAGAGCCTCAGTGCACCGTGAGTGGTTTTCTATACCAACCGATTGTTTGAGGAGTCGCCGTACGCCCTCGCCAACATATCCGTAGATCACCTGTTCGTTGAGTGTTGCCATGCCCATGTCAGTAAGGGTTAGATTGACCGCAGTGGCGATATCTTTTTTCGAGTCGATCAGGGTGCCGTCAAGATCGAAAATGATAAGGTCAACAGGAATCATAATAAGAGTGTAAGTAAGTCTCTGAATCTTGTAAAGAGTAACACTCTTACAACCTGCAACTGCCGTATGCCGTGACAAAATCAGCACTTCTTCGCAAGGCCGAAACCGTTCTTGAATGGGATGTACTGTTGGATTCGCTTGCCAAACACACGAGTTCAACCATGGGTGCGGATTTATGTCGAATGCTTCGGCTCGCGGATCATAAGGCCGACGCGGAGCAGATGCTTGGTGAAACGAGTGAGATGTTGGTGTTACAAGATCGGAAAGAAGGGTTTTCTCTGATGCCCTTTCCCGATCTTCGTCCCATGTTGCGACGCCTCGAGAAAGGTGGAACGCTGGAGATGAGTGAATTCCATCAGATTTCTATGGTGCTTGGGCAGGTGGCTGGGGTCAAGGTTAAGTTGACAGCTGCACATGCGTTGCTTCCGCTGCTTTGTCGAAAAGCAGGTGCTTTGGGTGAGCATACGCAGCTCAAAAACGTTCTCAATCACTGCATTGATGAGGAAGGGAACATTCGCCCAAGCGCAACTTCAGATTTGAGTAAGCGCATAGAGACACTTCGGGGTTGTAAAGAACGGATTCGAAAGCGAATGGATACGATGCTCAATAAACCCAAGCTCTCTGAACTTCTTCAAGAACAGTATTTTGATCTTCGTGCGAGTCGGTATGTGTTGCCAGTTCGTGCGGAATGTCGGTCGCAAGTGCCTGGAATTGTCCATGATGTGTCGGCAAGTGGTGCGACGGTGTTTATTGAACCGCGCGAACTAGTTGAGCGAAATAACCAGATGAAGGTCGCAGAAATAGAGGTAGAGCGGGAAGTTAGGAGAATTCTGAATGATCTTTCCCAATACCTTGCACCTCATACAGGGAGCATTGCCGATGATCTTGTGTGCTTGGCTGAATTTGACTGTATTGCCGCAAAGGCAGCGTTAAGTCGTCTTCTTGATGCAAAACCTGTTGGTCTCAACACCGACGGGCGTCTTCGCCTCGATCGGGCACGCCATCCACTTTTGGTTCTCGTGCGTTTGCGTGTACGGGCAGAAGGGGGGTTAACTGCAAACGGGAATGGAGAAGAGGTACAGGGCGATGTCATTCCAAATGATCTCTACCTTGACGATGCGGTCAACGGTCTTGTGATTTCCGGACCCAATGCGGGTGGAAAAACCGTGACCTTAAAACTATTGGGTTTGTTTGCCTTAATGGTGCGTGCGGGTTTGCCTCTCCCATGTGAAGCGGGATCCGAAATGGCGTTTTTCCCCGAGGTGTATGCAGATATAGGTGACGCACAAGATCTCAGTCGTGATCTATCGAGTTTTTCAGCCCACATCACACAGATGATTGGATTACTTCGTCATGCCGATCCTGGCGCACTCGTCTTACTCGATGAACCTGTCACATCCACAGATCCGACAGAAGGGGCAGCCTTGGCCGAGGCCTTGCTGCTTCGTCTAACGGAAGAGGGGATGAAAGTCGTTGTCACAACACATTATCCGAGGCTCAAGGTGCTTGCGCAGTCACGAGCAGGGTTTCTCAATGCCAGCGCTGAATTTGATGTGCCTACGCTTTCGCCGACGTACCGTGTTCTGTTTGGTATTCCGGGTGGAAGTTCGGCGATTGATATTGCTGGGCGGTTGGGGATGGATGAAACTCTGTTGGAAGATGCATTGAATCGAGCAAAGCAAGGTACGACAAGTGAAGACGAACAGGCGATGACACGAATTGTGGACGAACTCCAGCAGCGACAACGTTGGCTAGAGGAGGAACTGACGCGTGCGCAGGCTGCACGAGAAGAGAGTGAGCGTTTGGCGCATGTGCAGCAGGAGGCGGCTACCAAGATTCAAGAGGCGGAACGAGAGTTAAAAAAAGATGTGCGTAGAAAAGTTCTTGAAGAGTTCGCGGTGGCAAAGCGGAGGATGCATCAGCTTCTCGAGAAAACGAAAAAAGAAAAGGCTCCAGCAGAAATTAGAAGAGCAAAAAAACAGCTTGCTACAATCGAGAGTGAGACGATCGATCACTTTTCTGATCCGCTTTCCCGTGTTCCACTTGATCAACTTCGAGCAGGAGATCAGGTAGAAATCAAGCCATTGGGCGTGGTGGGAACATTATGTGAACCTCCACAGCCAAATTGTCGAGTGCGCGTTCGTATTGGGGAACGTGAGCTATCAGTTGATGTTAATCATCTCGGTGGACGCGTTAAGACAGCATCCGGCGAACACGATTTGAGGCTACGTGCAGTGATACACGAACCCTTCCTGCGTGGTGCAATAGATCCTAGTTCAGAAAATCTCGATGTCCGAGGGAAGTTTGCTGATGATGCGTTATGTGAAATGGTAAACTTTCTTGATCAGGTATCGTTGACTAATGCGCACTTCGTTCGCGTGATCCATGGACATGGAACCGGAAAGCTCAAACAAGTATTACGGGAGTACCTGCAAGGATCTCCCTATGTGGAGAGTTTTCGTCCTGGGGATCGGCATGAAGGAGGAGATGGCGTCACCATCGTAGGTTTGAAGTAGCGGTGTTTGTTGTTGTTCCGCGACCGCAAAGATGATGGGCTTGGGATTGACTGTGAAGTATAATAGTGGATGAAACTACAGCATCGAAGCAGTCCTCATAGGATGCCTTTGAAAATATTTTTGCAGTAAGCCATGTTTAGTGCTCATTCGACCAGTACATCATGGGGAAACTTCGCTTCTGTCGGAGACGTCGCCGTGTATTCAAAGCACCTGCCTTAGCATATTCAGTGCCCATTGGGTGGATTGAAAACGGACGCGATCACGATCGCCTAGAAAACATTTTTGTTGATGGTTGATCTCCTTGTCTCTTGGTCCGGCTAAGGCAATATGCACGGTTCCAACCGGTTTTGTTTCACTCCCGCCGTCTGGTCCGGCGACTCCGGTAAGTCCAATTCCGTAATCGCTTCCGTGTTGTCTTAGTACATTTTCTGCCATCGCTATTGCGACAGTTTTGCTTACTGCCCCATGTTCCTGGATTGTTGCTTTTGAAATTCCAAGCAGATCTTTTTTCGAGTCATGGGAATAGGTGACGAGGCCTCCGAGGAAATAGGCGCTTGATCCAGGTACGCGCGTTAGCCGTTCGGCTAAGAGCCCTCCGGTGCAGGATTCAGCTGTCGCCAAGGTGCGCTTCTGACTTGCGAGCAAGTACCCGACCACCTTTTCGAGACTCCAGTTTGCTCGGTTGGTGAAGATGGCATCTCCAAGCAACTCGCGCAACCGTTTTTGCATGGCGTAGAGTTTCGTTTTGCAATGAGTTTCTTGGCCCTGCGCTTTAAGGTGAAGGGTGACCTCACCCGGTGACCCGAGAATGGTGAACCATTCTCTTCCAAATTCTTCGTAGACAGGAAGGATGCACTGCTCAACTTCGGATTCTGGAAGGCACGCGATCTTTAGCACCGCGCGCTCAATGCTTTTCTGGCTTCCACCTGAGGACGCATGTTCTTGGAGCCACGGTCTGAGATGGTTTTCAATCATGGAATCAACTTCCTGAGGGACTCCTGGAAAGAGAAATATTGTTGTTCCTGCATGCTTAATGCGAATGCCAGGTGCCGTTCCATACGCATTCTCGAGCGTCGTCCCGCCTTCGATCATCAAGGCCTGTTTGCGGTTTACTGCTGTCATTTGTCGACCCATACTGGCGAAGCGGCAACGTAACTTCTCCTCGATGTTTGGGTCGAGCGAAAGTGTTTTTCCAAGTGCGTCTGCGACGGCGGATCGCGTCACGTCGTCGGCAGTCGGCCCAAGACCTCCGGTCATGACGATCACGTTTGTATGCGGGATCAGCTGTTTGAGGGTGTCGCCGATGGTTTTTTCGTTGTCGCCGATGGTTGATTTTCCGATAAGCTCAATGCCAAAGCGTTCAAGCATTGCAGTAATGAGGAGAGAATTCTTGTCGAGTTTGGTGGTGCCGAGAAGTTCAGAACCAAGTGCGATGATTGCAGCTTTCATGAGTGAATACCAGTGATCATCATTTTGTAGTTTACCGTAGGGCGCGTCCCATCATCCATCGCAGTGACATTCTCAGCTAAATCTCAGTTTGGTGTTTGACCTATGAAAGTTGTTGGACAAGCTCTTCAGCAGGGTAGGGCATGATCTTAGCAAGGGTTGGTGGTAGTGGGGCATGCGGAGAATGTCTCGGACGGTGCCTTCGTAATACATAGTAGTGATCAACTCATGGATGAGTTCAGAGGCTTTGGGTCCGACAATGTGTTTGCCAATAATCACGCCGGTTTTTGGTTCACACAACGGTTTGAAATGAGGCGCGTTCTTCATATAGCGTAAACTGCGTGTCATTGAGCGCCTCAATTCGATCATCTGCGAATTCTTTGATCAAGCGAGATTTGCGATCGATGATTGCAGAGATATTACTTTTGCGGATACGGAATGCAGTCCAAACTTCTCGGCACGCCTCATTAGTGACATAATGTCGGATGAGCGGAGAATGGTTTTGGTTGGCATGCATCCTCGAAGGATGCAGAGGTTTCCGAGCGGGCCGTGGTCGACGATCTCCACGTCTGCGCCAGCATCTCTGGCGGTACGTACCGTAGCGCATCTGGCAGATCCACCCTCAATGATAATGATGTCGTGGGTCATAGGGGGATCTTAGAATTCAGGTGACAGCGTATGGACACTATTGCCTGAAGCTTGAGACTAGAACGTGAAAATGAGTTTGGCAGCGATGGTGTTTTATTCTTAGTCTGGTCTGAAACAGCCGTCATGATCTGTTGCATCATAACGATATTTCAGGCGCGTTTTCAACGTGGGGATGGCCTATCGGTTGCCGTCAGGTGGTTCAAAAAAGCTGGTGTTCACGTCCAGTGCGAATCTCATTCGTGGTATCGGCTACAATAACGAGATCCGAAGGGGAGATGGAGACAGGGTGAATGACAATTCGCCAACGCGCTGTCTCCGCCTCCACCCCCGCGTCTTCCAGTGCCAAGTGCTTGTTGCCAAACACCATCGTATCTGACCACGATATTTAGCAGGGAAGGTTGAGGACAGGGCACATCGTATTTGCCGTTCAGTTATTCGATATTAAGGGTATGATTCTTCTTAGGTTCCCACCAGCCAGGAGAATGCGCCCAAGTAATAATTTGCTCCGTGTGATAATTAACAAAGTCTCGTATTTATCGCGGGAGTGATGTTGAAACGGTTGTCAAATCTCGACACTTTGGCGCAGTTCTGGCATGGTATGCGCTGGACCATAATAGCAACCTGGGGCATAGTTCATGGAACCTCTCATCGCGTGAAACATCTTTATATCGTTGATGCCTCATGGTTTATTTTTCGGTCGTATTACGCGATTCCTCCGCTCACGAGGGCAGATGGCACACCGGTCAACGCGGTATTTGGCTTTACCAATCTGCTGATGAAGTTCTTAGATGATTTAAAGCCCGATCATGTTGCGATTATCTTTGACGTGGCCCGAAAAACATTTCGTAACGATATCTACGCGGCATACAAGGCCAATCGGTCTGACCCGCCCGAGGATCTAATTCCCCAATTTAATCTGGTTCGTAATGCGACGCGGGCATTCAACCTTGCTTGCATCGAGATGGCAGGTTTTGAGGCGGACGATCTGATTGCGACTTATACGCGTCTGGCCGTTGAAGCAGGAGCATTCGTGACGATCATCTCATCGGACAAAGATATGATGCAGCTTGTGTCGGATAAGGTTAGTCTCTTTGATGTCATCAAAAACCGTTCAATTGGTCCTGCCCAGGTGGTTGAAAAGTTTGGGGTCGGTCCGGAGAAGGTTGTTGAGGTGCAGGCATTAGCAGGGGATGCAACTGACAATGTGCCTGGAGTGCCAGGTATAGGTCCGAAAACAGCTGCGCAATTGATTCACGAATATGGTGATGTGGAATCGCTCATTGCACGGGCAAAAGAGATTAAACAACCCAAACGCCGGGAAAGTATCCTAGAGAATGTGGAAAACGCACGTCTTTCCAAGCGGCTGGTAAGGCTTAAAGATGATGTTCCTATTCTCGTCCCGCTAAAAGCTCTCGCTATGCGACGTCCAGATTCAGCCGTTCTGCTACAGTTTCTTGCCGAACAAGGGTTCAAGTCGATCATTACAAAGGTGCAACATCAATTGCGTACGAATGGGGAGTTAGTGCCTGATGATAAAGAGGTTTTGCCAGAAGATGTGATTTTGAAGGAAACCAAATATGAGTTGGTTCAAACGATTACTTCACTTGAAAACTGGGTGAGTCAAGCTCGACATGCGGGTTATGTCGCGATCGATACTGAAACAACATCTCTGGACGAATCGAGAGCTGAGCTTGTTGGCGTGTCGATGAGTATTGAACCAGGCTACGCATGTTATATCCCTTTGGGTCATCGTCCCATCCCTTCCACTTCAGCAAAGGGTGTGGAACTAGAATCACCAATGCAAATTCAGATGGATCAGGCAATGGCAATCATTCGGCCACTGTTTGCTGATCCTGCTGTTATTAAAATTGGGCAAAACATCAAATATGATATGCGAGTATTGGCGCATTATGATGTTGGTATTCATCCTGTGGATGATACGATGCTTCTCTCCTATGTTCTTGATGGAGGTAGCCATGGTCATGGGATGGATGCGCTTGCAGAGTTTCATCTTGGGCACACCACGATTAAGTACAAGGAGGTCGTAGGAATTGGACAATCGCAAATAACATTTGATCACGTACCACTTGACAAGGCTCTAGCCTATGCTGCTGAAGATGCTGATGTCACATTGCGTTTGCATAGGCTTCTCAAGCCACGACTTGTCAGAGAGCATATGACTGCAGTGTATGAACGGCTAGAACGTCCCTTGATTCCGGTTCTGGCGAGCATGGAATCTAATGGAATACAAGTCAATGAAGACGAACTTAAACGGTTGAGTGAAGACTTCACGACACGGATGGCTGTTCTGGAAACAAAAATTTATGAACTTGCCGGACATCCGTTTAATATTGCATCACCGAAACAGTTAGGCGAGGTTCTTTTTGGAGAGATGGGCTTTGAGGGAGGGAAGAAAACTGAAACTGGCGCGTACGCGACGGGTGTAGATGTGCTTGAAGGGCTTTCGACACAGGGGCATATACTGCCAGCGTGCGTGATGGAATGGCGTCAAATCTCGAAGCTCAGGAGTACCTATGCCGACGCATTGATTGGACAGATCAACCCTCGTACAGGTCGTATTCACACTTCATATTCTATGGCTGGCGCATTTACTGGACGCCTATCTTCAACCGATCCAAATCTCCAAAACATCCCGGTCCGTACGGAAGAAGGACGGAAGATACGAGCTACGTTTCTGGCTGGGCGAGATCGTCAACTCCTCTCGCTCGACTATTCACAAATTGAATTACGACTATTGGCTCATATCGCGAACGTCAAGGCGTTAGCGCAATCATTTCAGGACAACGTTGATATTCATGCCATGACTGCCAGCGAAATGTTCGGTGTTCAGGTGGAAAATATGGATCCTATGGTTCGCCGGAAAGCTAAAGCCATTAATTTTGGGATTGTGTATGGAATTAGTGCCTTTGGACTCGCGCGGCAACTTGGGATTGAACAGAGTGAAGCCGCTTCCTATATCAAGGCTTATTTTGAACGCTACCCTGAAATTTTGGAATATATGGATCGCACCAAACAGTTTTGCCGTGAACATGGGTATGTGAAAACATTATTTGGTCGTCGTTGTCATGTGCCTGGCATTCTCGATAAAAATCCGGCAAAGCGAAGTTTTGCCGAGCGTGCATCGATTAACGCTCCTATTCAAGGTGCTGCTGCTGACATCCTTAAACGTGCGATGATTCGAGTTCCGTCTGCATTAGCGCATCATGAGTTGATTGATAAAGCCCACATGCTTCTCACAGTTCATGACGAGCTATTGTTTGAAGTTGATATGGATGCTATTACACAAACCACTGAAGTCGTGACTGAAGTGATGGTATCTGCCGCTTTACCAGCAGTCGCATTGGATGTTCCGTTGGTCGTTGATTCTGGAGTAGGCGATACCTGGGATAAGGCACATTGACACAATGCTGAAAAGGGCTACTTCGTAGGATAGACATTTTTCGCGTTGTGAGGCTGTCTGAAGTTTGATGAAGGATTTTTAATGACCAAGATTGCTACTTGGAATGTCAATTCAGTTAGGAGGAGACTTCCGAATCTTCTTGCTTGGTTGAAAGAATCAAGGCCTGACATTGTTTTGCTTCAGGAAACGAAGGTTACAGACGACCAGTTTCCTCGCGAGGAAATCGAAGACTTGGGATATAATTTAGCGGTCGCTGGCCAAAAAGCTTACAACGGGGTAGCAATTCTATCAATGCCGATGATAGAGGTAACACAGCGTGTGTTGCCTGGTGATCCGTCTGATACTCACGCACGGTATCTAGAAGTGTTAATTGGGACAATGCGTATTGCATCCCTCTATCTTCCAAACGGTAACCCCATTGGGACGGAAAAGTTCAGGTACAAACTCAAGTGGATGGAGCGACTTCTATCCCACACTAAGGAACTCTTAGAAACTGAGGAAGTACTTATTTTGGGGGGAGATTTTAATATTTGCCCAACCGATGATGATGTGTACGATCCTAAAGGATTTGCAGAAGATGCAGTGTGTCATCAAGAATCGCGTGATCGATATCGCACTCTGTGCCACCTTGGATTGACCGACGCGTTCTATACATTGCATCCTAAGCAAGGAGTATATAGTTACTGGGATTACCAGGCAGGGAGTTGGAACAAGAATAATGGTCTCCGAATCGATCATCTTTTACTTTCACCGGAAGCCGCAGACCGACTTCAAGAATCCGGCATTGACAAAGGCCCACGCGGAAAAGAAAATCCGTCCGATCACACGCCAGTCTGGTGTGTACTTGATGATCGGTGATTTTGGAATAGCGAGAGTCAGTGCCGGCATCAAACAAGAAATCTCTTTGCACTTACTGTCAAATGCGGCCACCTACCTTTGATTGATGTGTGCTGGCGGCGGTCATATGGGCACGTTTTTTGTTTAGGCGTGTAGCTTATGTATTGGGTTAGTGAACGAGGAATCCAATGCGAAAATGCCATTTCAGACTTCTGATTGTATGTGTGGTTGTATCTCATATCTTGTTGGCTCATATGGGAATAGTAAAGGCAGGACAACCTGCTGAGCAGATCGATGCGAATCGTTATCCCAATGTGCATCAGTTTTTCTCGTCAATTGATCTTGGTGCGTTTACGGGAGGGGCGGTTCTCGAAGCCGATCGTTGGTGGTGTCCCGCAGAAGCATATATTGCGCCACCGCAGGGAGTCATTGAGGCGTTTCTTTATGCTGCTGTAAGCGATGAGTTAACTGCTATGCGATGGCTCGCGCTGATGTCGAAGGTGTTGCATGCTGAAGGCCTTGCGATGTGCTCGTCTGGAGATCCACTTAACGCTGCAATTGAGTTATTAAACATTGATCTAGGTTTGGCTCTTCCCTTACGTGAGCTCGGATCGTTTGCTTGGCTTCCCCGGTATGATCCAGCAGATCCGACGAAGTTCATGCGACTAAATCTTATTTATCGCAAGCAATACATTCACCATTTTCGCAAGGAGATTCTCCCTGTCGATCTCAAAATTGGATATGGCGAAATTGTTCGGTCCATTGACAATGGAGTCGAACGCAATGGGTATCTAACCTCTATGGATTTCTATGTGTCAGATAGCCGTATCGGCTTTGAGAATATCGAAGGCCTTGCGGCTCGCCAGCAGGGGATTATCGGATTGTTGCAACGCATTTTATTTTTTCTTCCCGATAACGTGGCAGGTATGTATGTTGAAAATAATGAGTTAGTTGCCAGAGCACTGGTGACGATACGTGTTCCAAACTTCGAAACCACCTCGAAATACCAGATGCGTATACGGGAATAGGGCTGGAAGGATTGTGGTGAAGGCATATCGAAGATTTATGTGCATAGTGACTGTTCTGGATGATGACCGTATGTTCGCCGATAATGTGTACAATTGGAGTTAGCGTGAGTATTGTTATCGTTGCGTTTTATTGTCTGTCCATAAGAGTCATTAGATCAGAAGCCTTCATGCTCACAGATCACCCTGTCGCGGTGTAGCGAGGTAATGTGAGCTACAAAAATTGTTGCGACAAACTTTTATGACGAGCAATCGGTGTATGGAGGAGATGCTTTTGCGAGCTTATGGAGAGATTGGGAATGCAGAATTTCGCGACCTGCATACTCAATTCCATCTTGTAAGGTTTTGAACTCGCCTTCGATTTGCGCGTTGAAGCAGGCTTCAATGATGGGGCCAAAGTGGGTTCCAGGTTCAAGTCCGAGCTGAATCAAGTGTCGTCCCATAATAATGGGCTTTGGAGCAGCGGCTTCGATTTCAAGCCTGCGGGCTCGTTCGGTGAGCCAGTCTCCGGCATCAAATGTGTCGACTTGCAATGGCGGACGGCCAAGCATATCGGCATGCGCGACTCTCACCAATCTGTCAATACGACCGACTCGACGTGCGAGGCGTCGTATTGCTGCGTCGCTTGCTTCAGCCTTAAAAAGCTGCATGGGCGCAAGATGGGTGCCGACGAGGGGAAGAACGTCGTCGATTAATGCGGTTTCATTTGTCATGCGGGAAAGGAAGGTTCGTGTGAGCTTCTCTCCAACGGCTGAGTGTTCTTTCGACGTAATTCTGCCATTCTCTACCGTTGTGGTTTCGGGTTTCCCAAGGTCGTGACAGAGCACAGCTAAGCCCACGACCAAATCCTCACGCGCGTCATTTACACGCCGCTCTGCAAAGGCGTCCAGGCAGTGTAGGGTATGGGTCCATACATCGCCCTCGGGATGCCAATTCGGATCCTGTGGACAGTCAATGAGCGCGAAAAGTTCAGGGAAATAACGTATCCACTGGCTATCCCGAAGAAAGGTGAGTCCCCGTGAAGGGCGAACACCATGAAGGATCATCTTTTTCCACTCATCGAAAATCCGTTCGGCGGACAAGCCTTCAAGTTCTAAGGTGCGACAGATCTCTACCGTCTCTGGTGCAACCTCGAAATCGAATCGAGCTGCGAACTGCATCCCACGAAGGACTCGAAGTGGGTCCTCACCAAAGTGTTCTGCGGAAACATGTCTGAGAATCTTACGGTCAAGATCGTTTCGGCCGTTGTAGGGGTCAATGACGTCACCGGTAATAGGGTCAAGGGCGATGGCGTTGACTGTAAAATCTCGACGCGATGCAGCGGTCTCTGGGGTCATCTGTGGGTCTGAGTCAATGGTGAAACCACGATGACCACGACCACTCTTTGACTCTCTACGAGGGAGAGTTACATCGATGGGAAGGTCCAGAATCTTCATCACGCCGAATGCTTGGCCAACTAGCTTGATGGTGAAATGACGTGACAGGATAGTTTCTAATGTTGTGGCATCGATCCTATACACTTCAATATCAATTTCTTTAGTTGGACGTCCGAGGAAACCATCGCGAACACATCCACCTACAAGAAGGGCTCGCCCAGTAGCCTGGTGAACAAGGCGGCATATTTTATTGCATGCTTTCAGTAGGGTATGGTCGTCAATGTTAAGCATTACTGATAGTCCAAGCCTTGATTGCACCTTGAGTGGTTCCTAGTGGGGGCATTTTGCTAAGTTGTTTCCGTCGCCTTGAGTGTCCCCGTGTAGTGTGTATTCATCGTTTTGGCCTCATCTGGTGTCGTTGGGCGAACCTTGAGTACGTTTTCTTTTCGAATCCGGACAGTTCCAGCTTTTGCTCCTTTTGGTTTCGTTACGTATGCTGCTCGCGTATACGAGACGGGGACAACACCTGCTGACCGTGCTTTGCTGTGATATGCCGCGAGTCTTGCGGCAAGATGAAGAGTATCGCGATCTGGGTCAACATTATCACGAGCAAGAAGAAGAGTGTGGCTGCCGGGTAGACTTCGCACATGAAACCACCAATCTCGTGGTTGAGCGACCTTGATGCTCAGCCAGTCATTGTCTCCGGCAGTTTTTCCGACAACGACGCGCCACTTATGTGGAAGGTCATACTCAATGACCCTTCGTCGGTCATATTCTCGAAGCAAGTCCATTGGTATTTATTTGTGGACGACACAAATGCTTTTATTGCTTGTACGGTGTTGGGAACGTGCTAGCGTTTCCCCTCTTTCTTTGCCTTTTTTGCTTCCCGCTTTTCCTTTACGCTCTTAGCGGGTTTCTTCTTGTTTTCCTTCTTTGTATCCATGCTTTTGCCCATGGAATTTCCTCCTTAGAAGACACTTCATGAATGGGTTAGTTTGAGTTGTGATGAGCAGAAACTGATGTTGGTGTGTAATCTTCTATTTGCTGACACCTTTTTACAAAAATACTACGAGTAATGGTTGGGTTTATCAAGTACTCTCTGTATGCCGTCAGGCTGGGGATTACCTTTGCTTTAGGTGCAACCGCTACGTGGGAATGTGTCTAGTGCTCCTGTGTTTGATTGGTCATATTTGGTTCAACAGTCTGTTCGGTTATTTTTCCCTCGCCTTAGCACAGTCAATACACAAAAAAAATGTTGGATCAAAGTCAAGGCGTTGCGGCTGGATTTCCTCTCCACATTCAAGGCATAGGCCAAATTCATTGTTCGTAATACGTGTGAGCGCAGCTTCGACACGCTGACGCTTGATTTTCTTTCGGCGGGAGGCTTCAACTGACATGGCTTGTACTTGTAACGCGTCCATGCGTGATAATCGACCCACCCGCGATTGATCAAGCTCTACTGGATGGCTTGCTTCACTTTCAGACTGTTCGATTGAAGCCAGTTCATCACGAAGGGCGAGTAATTTTGCTTTGAATTTGCTCATGTCGATACCCGAGTGACTCATATGTACGTCGTGTGTTGCATTGATCTATATATTCGCTTGGGAATCGTCACCAATTTACTGCAACTGCTGAATGTGGGTCACTAACAGCTTCGCGACCTGTGAAATATCAAACGGCTATGCATGGCGAATGATAACATCGATGATAAAGATAATCAGAGATATCTGTAAAGTAATGGAATGCGTTGCTTGCGAGGCGTCCACACATTGCTCACGTAATTTGGTATTTGCCGTGGAAGCTACGTATAATCGAAAAGGCGTTCTACGTTGAGATTTGGATGCGCAGGGAGGTGTAGTGCGTGGGGATTCCATCGGCTCTTCCGCAGGACCTATTATGATCAGTGGTCAAGCATCTGTTGTGCTACGTGTGGTTGGGGCATGTGTTGTGAGCATCATTGCTTCTTTGCTCGGCTGCTCGAGTGCACCACTCGTCTCTCATCCCGGCCTCGAACTCACTGTTCCAGAGCAGTGGACAAGTGCTTTTACCACTGCGATTGAAGTAGAGGGCGGTTGGGTTAGAAGTTTCAACGATCCGGAACTCGAGGCGATTGTCATGGAAGCCATCGAGCACAACCATGATCTAAAAGCGGCAGAGGCTCGACTCAGTGCTGCCGCCTCTTCAGCACGTATTGTTGGTGCCGATCTTTTACCTCGTGTCAGTGCAGGGTTCGATGGATCGCGACAACGGCAAAATTTTGTTGGTCTGCCAATTCCAGGCTTCGAGGACAATGTGCTCAGTACAAAGTACAACATGTTTGGTGTATCGCTGGATACAACCTGGGAGTTGGATGTGTGGGGTCGTGTTCGTGCACAGACGTCTGCGGCGTATGCGGATATGGAGGTAGCGCAAGCTGATTTTGCAGCTGCACGTCTTTCGCTTGCGGGGCAGACAGCGAAAGCGTGGTTTGCGGCGGCGGAGGCAAAACAACAGACAACATTGGCTCAAAAAAGCTTGGAAAATTATCAACTCACAGCGGATCAAGTGCGAAGTCGTTTTGATCGTGGTCTTCGACCATCTCTGGATCTTCGTCTCGCTCTGTCTAATGTGGGGACTGCCGAGGCGTTGTATCAGGAACGGCAAGAACAGTATGAACGTGTTGTTCGGCAACTCGAAATCCTGCTAGGCCGCTATCCTGATGGGATCATTGCAGGTGCGGACAGATTGCCGGATATTGCGCCAATCACGCCTGCTGGTGTTCCAGCCGATGTGATCTCGCGACGTCCTGATCTCGCCGCTGCAGAGCGACAACTTGCAGCAGCTGACGCGCGCATCACGCAGGCACGTGCAGCGTTGTACCCGCGGATCAGCCTTACAACAGGTACTGGAACCCTTGGTGATCAGTTAAATGATTTAGTAGATGGCGACTTTCTTGTGTGGAGCTTTGCAGGCAATTTACTCCAACCAGTCTTTGAAGGGGGGAGACTTCGCGCCGAAGTTGCTCGGACAGAGGCGGTAGCACGTGAAGCATTGGAAAATTACACTAGCGTTGCGCTTCAGGCATTTGGTGAGGTGGAATCTGCCTTAATGGCTGAAACATTGCTGGCCAAAAGGGAGAAGGCACTTCGCATGGCAGCAGACCAGGCCATTGCGGCACACATGCTTGCACAGGATCGGTATCGATCGGGATTAGAAACATTCGCCACTGTTCTCGATGCACAGCAACGAGAATTGAATGCGGAAAGTCAGCGTATTGTGGTGCGACGTTTGAGGCTCGATGTCCGCGTCAACCTTCATTTGGCGTTGGGCGGAGATATTGTCTATGAGCATGAAGAGGCAGCGACATCTTCGTGAAGCGATGGTTTCCGATCGTTCTTCCCTTCGTGGTGCTTGCGGGGGGGGTGATTGGTGCGTGGGTGTTGATTGCCGCACGTCAGGAAGTTGAAACTCGCCCACCTGAGATTCGCTTGCCGCTCGTACGGGTTGTGGAAGTGAGGCCGCAGACCATTCAATTACGGGTTTCAAGTCAGGGTACGGTGATGCCGAGGACGGAGACGGCATTGGTTCCAGAAGTGGCAGGTCGGGTGGTTGCAATCTCGCCATCGTTGGTGAATGGAGGGTTTTTCGATACTGGAGATATATTGCTCCGTATTGATCCTCGCGATTATGAGCTCGCGCTTGCACGGACGCGCGCTGAGTTTGCACAAGCCGAACATAAACTCGCGCGAGAATTTGCAGAGGCACGCGTTGCGCGTCGTGAATGGAGAGCTTTGGGCAGAGGAGAGCCATCGCCACTCACGAGTCGCTCTCTGCAAGTTGCGGAGGCGAAGGCCGGGCTTGCTTCGGCGAAAGCAATGATTGAACAAGCGGCCTACAATCTTACTCGAACAAAAATTCGTGCCCCTTTTGCAGGACGTGTTCGTGATAAACAGGTTGATCTTGGTCAGTATGTTATGCCTGGAGTTTCCATTGCGACCATCTACGCTGTTGATGCTGTGGAAATTCGCTTGCCTATTCCGGACAATGAACTTGCGTATCTGGATTTGCCGCTACGTTATCAAGGGGGAAATGTTAAATCTCAGTCTCTTCCAATCGTTCGTTTGCGGACGACCTTTGCCGGCAAAGGTCATGAATGGAGTGGACGCATCGTTCGCACCGAAGGTGAGATTGATCGTAAAACACGCGTTGTCTATGCGGTTCTTCGAGTCGACGATCCATACAGGCGTGGAGCAGATCAGGATCGTCCGCCGCTTGCTGTTGGAATGTTTGTCGAAGCCGAGATTCTGGGCAAAGTTGTTGAGAATGTTGTGGTACTCCCGCGTGCGGCAATGAGAGGGCACAATCAGGTTTTAATTGCTGATGACGAGCAACGTCTGCGGTTTCGCACTGTGGAGATTCTTCGTGCCGATCGTGAACAGATCGTTGTCCAGAACGGTCTGAGTGCAGGTGAGCGGGTCAACGTATCTGCACTTGACGTGGTTGTGGATGGCATGAAAGTTCGGATGATGAAAAGAGAGGAACCGGAAATCCCTGCCCCAAGCCTTCCCACGCAACTGGGTGAGAAAACCTAGAATGCAACTCCTGCACGCTACCCACCGAATATCAAGTCCTGATTACCCTCAATGAAAACCCTCATAGCTTGGTGGGCACAGAATCGAGTAGCCGCAAATATCCTGCTGGTTGTGATTATGGCAGGGGGCCTTCTATCTATACCCATTCTCAAAAAGGAAATCTTTCCTGATTTTGCCACCGACATGATCACGGTGAGTGTTGAGTACTTGGGGGCTGCTCCGGAGGAGGTTGAGGAATCGATCTGCATTCGGATTGAGGAGGAGATCTATGATCTGGATGGCATTAAGCGGCTTGTATGTGCAGCCAATGAAGGCGTAGGTGTGGTCACTGTACAACTTGTCCCTGGAACTGACGATCGTAAACTCCTTGACGATATTAAAACGCGTGTTGATGCCATTGACACCTTCCCAGAAGAAACTGAAAAGCCGGTCATCCAACAGCTTCTCATGCGACAGCAAGTGATTAACGTTGCCATTGCCGGCGATGCTGATGAAGCTGTGCTGAAACGGCTGGGTGAGCAGGTACGTGATGAACTGAGCGCATTGCCAGAGTTGACGCAAGTGGACTTGGTTAGCGTTCGCCCGGATGAAATTTCTATCGAGGTATCCGAAGACACCTTGCGAAGATATGAGATTGTTTTTGATGAGGTAGTTCGGGCAGTGCGTCTATCGTCGATTGATCTTCCCGGAGGATCAATCAAAACAGAAGGAGGAGAGATTCTTCTTCGTACCAAAGGACAGGCGTATCGTGGAGAAGAGTTTGAGCAAGTGGTGTTGCGGACAAAACCCGATGGGACACGGCTTTTTCTTGGAGATGTCGCACATGTGGTAGATAAGTTTGCCGAAACAGATCAATCCGCTCGTTTTGATGGAATACCTGCTGTACTAATTCAAGTGTTTCGTGTAGGGGATCAGAATGTTCTCGATGTGGCTCAAACGGTGCGTGATTATGTCGAGAGGGTACAGCCTCACATGCCTGATGGTATCACGCTAACAACGTGGGGGGACTTCTCAACCTATTTTGAAAGTCGATTGAACCTGCTGCTTCGGAATGGCGCGATGGGACTTGCGCTCGTCTTTTTGGTGCTGGTGTTGTTTCTCAGATTGCGGCTAGCCTTTTGGGTCAGTCTGGGGATTCCTGCATCATTTCTTGGTGCTCTCTGGCTGATGCCTATCCTAGGTTCATCCATCAATATGATTTCGTTATTTTCATTTATTTTGGTGCTTGGGATTGTCGTTGACGATGCCATTATCGTGGGTGAAAATATTTATACTCACCAGCAACGTGGTAAGCCATGGCTCCAGGCGGCCATCGACGGAACGCACGAAGTCGCCGTTCCGGTCGTCTTCGCTGTCCTGACCACTATTGTTGCGTTTATCCCTTTGCTCATGGTTGCAGGGGCTACAGGGAAAATCTGGAAGATTATTCCGCTCGTCGTGATTCCAACGCTCATATTTTCGCTGATCGAGTCCCAACTGGTGCTGCCGGCACATCTTTCTCGTCGTTGGATGGTAGCTCGTGTTACCAAAGAGAATCAGCGCATAAGGTTGATAGGCCTGATCCGGTTTCAGCGTGCATTTGAGGAAGGCTTGGATTGGGTCATTGAGCATATCTATCGTCCTGGATTGGTTTGGGCTTTGCATTGGCGGTATGTCACTGTATCGACATTTGTTGCAGTGTTCTTTCTCATCCTTGGGTTAGTGTTTGGTGGATGGGTCAAGTTTGTGTTCATGCCGAACGTGGAGGCAGATTATGCCGTTGCCATGTTGACTATGCCGCAAGGAACGCCGGCGGATGTGACGGCAAAGGCCGTTGCGCAGTTAGAGCGGAGTGCTCTCGCTTTACGCGAAGTAGTTGAGGGGGGGCGCGATGATGATCAACGTGAGGTCTTTCGTCACATTATGGGAGCGATTGGTGAGCAACCGTATCGGACAACGCAACGGATGAATATGGGACGAGCAGAAGTGTTTTCCGGCTCGAATTTGGGTGAGGTTACTATTGAGCTGGTGCCATCGGAAGAACGCACCATGAGTAGTCAAGAAATTGTCAATCGGTGGAGAGCGTTGACTGGACCCATTCCTGATGCAGTGGATTTGACCTTTACCTCGTCATTATTTGATCCTGGTGAAGATATCAATGTTCAACTTGCGGGGCCAAATACTGAAGAGCTTCGACGTGCAGCGAATACGCTCAAAGCCAGGCTAAAAACCTATGAGGGTGTGTATGAAGTGACAGACTCGTTTCGTGAAGGGGCACAGGAAATCAAACTCGCGATTACTCCGGCCGCAGAAACGCTTGGACTTACCCTTTCTGATCTTGGGCGGCAGGTTCGACAAGGATTCTATGGAGAAGAAGCGCAGAGGATTCAGCGGGGTCGTGATGATGTTCGGGTCATGGTGAGATATCCTGCAGGTCACCGTCGGTCATTGGGTGATTTGGAGAAGATGAAGATTCGAACGCCTGAGGGGGATGAAGTGCCATTTCATTTGGTTGCAAGTGCTGATATTGGTCGAGGTCCAGCAACCATAAATCGTGTCGATCGTTTGCGAGTGGTTAACGTTACCGCTGATGTTGATACTGCCACAACCGATACCGGTGCCATTGTATCCGAATTAGTGGATAGCTGGTTACCCGAGCTTCTGGCTGAGCACCGTGGATTGCGGTATTCCTTCGAGGGCCAGCAACGTGAGCAAGAAGAGTCGCTCGAGGCCTTGGGCCGCGGCTTTATCTTTGCAGTAATTGGGATCTTCGCATTGATGGCAATCCCACTACGATCGTATGTGCAACCGCTAATTATCATTTCTGCTGTTCCGTTTGGAATTGTGGGTGCCGTAATGGGCCACCTTGTCATTGGCATGGCATTAAGTATCTTGTCAATGGTAGGCATGGTGGCACTGGCGGGTGTTGTTGTGAATGATAACTTAGTTTTAGTCGACTTTGTCAATCGAACTCGAGCGGCTGGGCGGTCGATATTTGATGCTGTCCATCAAGCTGGGGTTGCTAGATTTCGACCCATCTTGTTGACTTCGCTGACCACCTTTGTTGGATTGCTACCGATGCTGCTGGAAAAGAGCGTGCAAGCACAGTTTCTTATTCCCATGGCCGCAACCTTGGGATTCGGAGTGATCTTCTCAACTATTATTTCTCTGGTACTTGTTCCCTCCTTGTATTTGGTGCTTGAAGATGTGAAGGGCATATTAGCAAATGTGTTGGGACTCACTTTACCCGGAGTTAACGAGGATGATGCTGGAAGCGGGCAACGTTGAGCCGTAGAGTGAGGTACGCTTGTTATTCACGGAGCGTGGTCTGACAAAGGGAAGGCTCAGATCACGCTCCGTGAGACTTAGGCCGGGTTGCGATTGGATGTAATGGCAATCGGTTTTGGCCTGACGTCTTCTTTTTTTTGAAATGCCAGCCTGAGGATCCCCTGTTCGTACTGTGCGGATCCTGAATCTGTATTGATGTACTCAGGAAGCCGTAGAGAGCGAGAGAAGGTTCCAGGAACGATATTTTGGAGATGTATCGTATAGGTATTGGGGTCGTGGTCTTTGGTTTTTCGCTCGCCTCTAATCGTGAGTACCTGTTTATGCGTCGTGATCTCAATATCATTCATGTTGAGACCAGGCATTACAGCTTCGACATAGAAGTTCTCACCGTTTTCATGCACGTTCATGTGCGGGGACCATGTTGATGGTGCGTCACATCGATCCCATGTACCGTATGAGTCATCGAATACTGTTTGCAATAATTGTTCAACGTCAGCATTTGCGTTCCATCTCGTCAAAATCATGATATTCCTCCCGTGTACTCAGAGCACCACGCTGTTGCCCTGAAGTGAGTGTATTGTTTTCAAGGTATCGTCATGCATGATCGATGATTGAACAATAAGTCTGAATTTTCGAAGGTCAAGTGGCGTTATCTGTTTTCGGTGTGTTGGCGGGGAAGTTTTTGTATCACTTTGTCAGAAAAAACGCGCCGTGATACTAAGATGGAAAAGAGGGGATGGAGCAGATGTGCGAAAAACAGTTCAGTGAGGTTAGTTCGGACTGATGGTCATAAAAAGTGTCGTGTTGCCACGACGGAGCAACACCAAAATTGGCTTCTGATGATCAAGTCTGCTCGCCAGCTGCTTAAATGAGAGGACGTCTAAAATTTTCTCGCGATTAATCTCAAGCAGAATATCGCCTTGCCTCAATCCCGCTCTCTGAGCGGGACTTCCTTGTGTCACGTCTCGCACTATGACACCAATATTTCCCCGGGTATGCTCGGGTGGTACGGGAGCGACTGTGATAGCAGAAAGAGGATGCGTCTCTTGTGTCCTTTGAGTGGGGCTGAGTGCTGTGAGGTCTTTGGGTAGCGTTCCAATATTAACGACTACCGTTTGCGATTGTCCATTCCGCAGAATGATCAGATGGACTGAGGTTTTTGGTGAAGTTTCTGCAACCAGTGAGCGAAGGTGAGCAGCGTCATCGATGACGTTGCCATGATATTGTCGAATGATGTCGCCACGTTGAAGTTCAGCCTCATCAGCAGGACTGTTTTCGATGACGTCTCCGACCAAAACTCCTTTGGTATCTGGCGCGCTAAACTGCTCCGCAAGCGTTGGATTCAAATCTTGAATGGACACACCGAGCCATCCTCGGATGACCTCGCCATGTTCGATCAGGCTGGTCATCACAGCCTTAGCCATTCGACTTGGAATTGCAAAGCCAATCCCCATGTATCCCCCACTGCGACTGAAAATGGCTGTGTTGATTCCAATAAGTTCCCCGCTCAAATTGACTAAGGCACCACCGGAGTTACCTGGGTTAATAGCGGCGTCAGTTTGGATAAAGTCTTCATAATCGACGATGCCCATGTTGGCACGTCCCACCGCACTGATAATTCCCATGGTAACAGTTTGATTCAGGTGGCCAAACGGATTTCCAACGGCCAAGACCATTTCGCCAACTTGAAGCTGATCTGAATTGCCCCACGGTAGGCTGGGAAGGTCTGTGGCGTCAATTTTTAGGATGGCGATGTCGGTCTTGGGATCGGTGCCAATTAATGTGCCTTGAAATTCTCGTTTATCTCCGAACAGTACTCGAATTTCGTCGGCTTGGTCGATGACATGGTTGTTTGTGAGGATATATCCGTTCGAACTGACAATTACGCCTGACCCCATACCCTGTTGCCGTCGTTCCTGTGGCTGCTGATGTCGTCCGAATTCATCGCCAAAAAAACGGCGAAAAAACGGATCATTGAAAAATTGGGACGTTGGCGGGGTGTTCCCTGATGCCGTTGTCACCGATACGATAGTGACTACGGCTGGGCGTGCTGCTTTTGCTACGCGGATAAATGTTTCATTGGCCGCAGCGAGGTTGGTTCCGGGAACAATTGGTGCTGAAGTCACTGTGACATCATTAGGGGGAGGGGTTTCTTGTACGAATGGAGCAGGCGAAATTTCAACGGGTTGATCCGAGCACTGAACAAGCAATGCGGCAATCCCGATGAGGACAACGCACATTAGAGGGGTATAGGCGATTTGACTTATGCGTGTGTTCATATCTTCTAGCAGTCTATGCAGATGACGATCAATTGTAGCGGCTTTGCTCTAGGAATCAAGCGAGGATTGCGTAGTAAGGAATGTGTAGAGTGAAACCCAAGATATGCTTGGAGCGTCAATCATGAATATCTAGGATTGAGGGGATTTTAGTAGCTATATGACAGTTCAATTGCGAGACGATTATCGTTGTCGAAAATCGCGACGGGGTCGTCTGGTGCAGCGTTGATATGATCGTAATTGGCGGTGAGGATGAGACGGTCAAAAAACCGTTCCGAATATTCTGCTCGCCACACTTGTGTTTGATTCCTCACGTCGACAATCCCTCCGATCAGCAGTTCCCCGTCGCCGGCATTGTTTTGAGCCCATCGTATCCCACCGAATGCATCGTTTTGAAATGGGCGAAATGCAACCGCATCAAGTCGTTGTTCAGAGTCATAGAGATACTCTCCGATAAGCCCGATGTCGCTTTGGCCGATTACGCCATAGAAAGTATATTCAAAACCGCCGACAAAAGCGGTATGATTTTTCGGGACCAGGTTTCTCCGAAGCACTTGCCCTCCTGATGTCACGGAATCTGCTATAAATGTGCCTCCCAAAGACGTATCCTGAAATAACGCTTCGCCTTTGAGAAGCCAGTTTCCCACGGGCATCTGAAGATCCCAGCTAAACTGCTGCATCTCGTAGTAAAGGGTGTCGGCTTCGACGGCTCCAGGCCTAACATGAATGACGGGGAATTTCTCATACCCGTTGAAATATGAGATCCCGATATCGGCTGATCCAATGGTTCGATCCCAGCGCAAAGCAACCTGTTGGCGAAGGCGTTCGTCCCCATGGGTATAGATCGGATCATCAGAGAAGTCGAGTTGCCCATCGAAGAAGTTAAAGCGGTTCACTTTATTTGGGAGAGAGGCTGGTGTGAAATAACTAAAATGGTATATGTCAAATTGGTTCTCACCGAAGGCAAGGCGTAGTCGGACAGCGGGTTCGCCAAATTTGTTTTCCTTCGGATCAAAGAAGTCGACAGCAAAGTCTTTCTGGTTGAGAGTATCGATGATATTGGCAGACTCGGCAGCTCCCCAGAAGTGGGTCTGATATCCTACGCGAACTTCAAATCGATCGGAGACATATTCTGCATAAAGGTCATCGAGTGACAGGAGGTCGTATTCAGGATCGGTAAGGCCAAAGCGAAATCGAGGTGCGATAATGGCTTGCCACGACTCATCAAAGGTTAATGCAAGGTCTGGCTTCAGTTCGGTGGAAGCGAACGCGTCTTGTTGATCTCCTTCTCCAGATTGTGGAAATACGGAGACATGGGTGGTGGAGGTAACTTTGAGATCCTCTTCAAGAGCCAATCCTGTTGTAGAGGATACGAGAAGCACGATGAACTGGAACGAGATGCAGCTTATCAGCCTTGTGACCGTAGTCATGACGTCAGAGGAACCAGTAGGTCTTGAAAAAACTTTGGCAGACTTTTAGCACGTCCTGTCAGAGCCTAATCATGAAAGGTGCTAATCCGTCGTAATCTATGACAGATTATCGCTGTCGCTCAAGGGAGCGTTTTGAAAAAAACGAGGCTTCTTGGTCTTGTTGGAATGCCCAATCGGTAAAGGTTAAGGTAGTCTTTTTCTGAGTCTGAAGGTTCTCCATGATGATTTCAGATGGTCGCCAGAACTTTCCAAGGTATAGAGTATTCCCGTTGTCAAGTGAGAATTTCAATGGGCTTCCTTTTCGGTCAAAGTACTCCTGCTTGACTAGCTGAAAGTTCGACTGGTCAATCCAGGATATGATCTTCGTGTACCCTGAGTTCGGATCCTTGGGATATCGCTCAATGATCCAGACCTTGATGCCTTGGTGTTCATCTTCACGTTTGTAGGAGTAGGTATATTTCTCAGGTTTTGTTGAGGAGATGTCTTCATAGCTGAATTCAGAGCCGACAAAGCTACCGCTTTTGTTTTTCGACACAATTCGCTTGACTCGCTTAAGGGCTGGGAGGTAGAGCCATTGATCATCAGCCTTTTCGACGTGTTCGAAGGTCAATAAGCCGGTTCCCTTGATGTCGCGTGGGAATTTGAAGGTGATGATGGTTTTGTCTCCGTTGTTCTGGACCTCAAGATAGTGGGTCAGCATTTTTCTAGTGCTCTTCTGTCCAGCGGCATTGAACAATGTCATAGACAATGTTGTCATCGCGTCAGTATAGCCAGTGTCCATTGTGTCGCGTGCAACGAAGACATGCTGGCCTTGTTCTTCCGGTGTCGCTCCTGGTGGCGGAGCAGCAATAGCAATGGTGACTGCCGGCGCGAAAATTCCGAGGAGGGTGAAGAACATGATATATCGCTGAACGATCATAGCGCATCTCCTTATATTCACTATTGCACACTTCCAGCTGTTTACGTGCTGGCATATTATATATCTCGAGTCTCCCTTCCGTGACCCTGGTGAAGATATGTTCAGTATTGAATATTCCACCTTGCCTATCTTGTCAACATATGTTCGTACAATCGCGGGAGAGTCGTAAAGTATGGGTAGTCAAAGAGTATCGTTATGATGAATGTAAGTGCGGTAAGGAATGCTCCATATGGTATATATGACGTGATTGTTTCTAAAGCCTTCTTCTGCGGAGACGATTTGTGTTTGGGATTTTGATGCGCAAGATGCCAGAGGGAAGCCGAATAAAGTCAGCGTCTAGTCGACACAAGCGAAGGAATCATTTCGCTAATGATCGTCCACCAGCAATGCTTGAAGTTGCACTTACCGGCATTGTGGCGGGTGGTAAAGCTATGGGCCGGGCCCCCGATGGTCGGGTAGTGTTTGTCTCGTATGCTATTCCAGGTGAACAGGTGGTGGCCGAAGTCACGGAAACGCACACACAGTATTTTGAAGCGCGTACAGTTCGCGTGCTACGACCGTCTTCATTTCGTGTCAAGCCTCGGTGCCAGTATTTTGGGCGGTGTGGAGGGTGCCAGCTTCAGCATGTGGAATATGATGAGCAATTACGGATCAAAACACAGATTGTGCGGGATCAACTGATACGGGTCGGTCGATTCTCGGATGATCATGAGCTAACCTTCCCTCCTGCAATTGGGATGGAAATGCCATGGAATTATCGAAATCATATGAGGTTCACGGTGTGGCGCAAGGGACAGGTGGGGTTGATGCAGCAAGGAACCCATCAATTGTTGCGTGTCGATCAATGTGACATTGCGTGTGATCAGATCAATCAGGCGCTTGGAATGGTTCAAGATGCGACGACGGGGACCAAACAACTAGTCATGCGGGTTGGCCAGAACACGGGGGATGTGCTGATCCATCCCCGATTAGCGTGGCGTGACAATGCCACGAATCCGTCACTCGAAAGTGGTCAGAAGATTGTGCGAGAGACTTTACTAGGACGCCGTTATCAGATTTCAGTCGCAGCATTTTTTCAAGTGAATACCATACAGGCAGAGCGGCTTCTTGGGTACGTTATCGATAAGGTTAACGAGGTGAGCCCACGTGTTGTCGTTGATGCCTATGCGGGAGTGGGTGTCTTTGCCTCACATCTTGCTGCACATGTGAGTGAAGTATTTGCTATTGAAGAGTCTCCGTCAGCAGCAACCGATGCGGGTGTGAATTTGATGGGGTTGTCAAATGTAGAGTGGATGATTGCGCGTGTCGAGGATGTATTGCCAAGGCGTGATTTTTCACCTGATGTAGTGATTGTTGATCCGCCGCGTCGAGGCCTTCCACCAGAAGTGCTTGGTTCACTAGTTGCATCTCCAGCATATCGGATTATTTATGTATCCTGCGACCCAGCAACTCTTGCTCGCGATTTACGGCGACTAGTAAATTGCGGATTCAAATTGACCGAAGTGCAACTTCTCGACATGTTTCCCCACACCCAACACATCGAATGTGTCGCGATTGTAGATCGCGTGTTCACACTGTGAAAAAGGTTTCCTTACATTGGCAGATTCTCATCGGAATGGGTTTGGGTGTTATCTATGGCCTTGTCTCAGCGACAGCAGGCTGGAGCCAATTTACCTCGAACTGGGTGGCCCCCTTCGGTGATATTTTTCTGAATCTGCTGAAGGTCATCGCTGTTCCGCTCATCGTTGGATCAATCATTACCGGCGTTGCATCGCTGTCGGATATACGAAAGCTTTCACGAATTGGTGGAAAAACCCTCGTAATTTATATCGGAACAACGGCATTTGCTATTACCATTGGCTTGCTAATGGTGAATATTCTTCAGCCAGGCAAGGCTGTTCCTCACGTTTTGCAGCAGCAGTTGCAGACAACCTATCAGGCGGATGCTGTATCTGGAATGGATCAGGCTGAGGAGGCCAAGTCTCGTGGCCCGTTACAAATTTTCGTCGACATAATTCCAACCAATATTGTTGGCGCTGCGGGTGATAATCGGAATATGCTGAAGGTCGTGGTGTTCTCACTTTTGTTCGGCCTCGCGTTAGTCATGACTCCTCAGAAGCAAGCAAAGCCGCTGATTGATGTGTTTGCAAGCCTCACAACAGTGGTCATCAAGATTGTTCAGATGATTATGATCATGGCGCCTATTGGGGTGTTTGGGCTGATCGCCAAGACGATCAATGAGGTTGCCTCGGATGATATTGGCGCGGCTGTCAAGCTTTTAGGAGCACTTGGGTTTTATTGCTTTGTGGTCATTGGAGGCCTTGTTTTCCATGCAGTGATTACCTACCCGTTGCTTCTCAAAGTGTTCACATCGATCTCCATCTTGAATTTCTTTCATGCCATTTCCCCTGCCCAACTTCTGGCATTTTCGACGAGTTCGAGCGGTGCAACTCTCCCCGTCACCATGGAAGTCTGTCAGAAGAGGGTTGGCGTTTCCAAGGAAGTCTCGTCCTTTGTTCTGCCACTCGGTGCCACCATCAATATGGATGGAACGGCATTGTACCAAGCTGTTGCAGCTGTATTCATTGCTCAGGCCATTGGCATGAGCTTGGACATTGGAGCGCAATTGCAGATTCTTCTCACCGCCGTATTTGCATCAATTGGTGCAGCTGCCGTTCCTGGGGCAGGCCTCATCATTTTGGTCATTATTCTTGAGGCAGTTGGAGTTCCAACAGCCGGGATTGCGCTTGTCCTCGGCGTCGATCGGATCTTGGATATGTGTCGCACCGCAGTGAATGTGACGGGTGACGCCACGGTCGCAACTGTAGTTGCCTCGATGGAAAACGGTCTGAATCCACCCGACAGCAACGGTGAAGAAATATGAATGGAGTATGGCTAGAAGATGGCATCGTATCTCTCCGCGACGACCTGCCTCACCCAATCGGAGGAGAGAATGAGGCGATCATTCGGGTGCTGTGTGCAGGTATCTGTAGCACCGATCATGGATTGATTTCCGGGATGTTTCCCTATGTGGGCGTAATTGGACACGAGTTTGTTGGTGTGGTTGAAGAAGGACCAGAATCTGTCGCTGGACGACGGGTGGTAGGTGAAATTGTTGTGGCATGTCGACGATGTCTAGTCTGTCAAAAGAGGAGGACATCGCACTGTCCACATCGAACAGTGTTGGGCATTACCAATCGAAATGGTGCATTCGCTGAATATATAGCACTTCCCATCGAAAATCTTTATGTTGTTCCTGAGTCCGTTTCAACTGAGATCGCGACCTTTATTGAGCCGCTTGCCGCAGCGCTTCAGATTCTTGAGCAAGTCCATATCACCTCTGAAGACCGTGTTCTTGTTGTGGGTTCCGGGAAACTTGGCCAGCTTATCCTTCGGACGCTGATGTTGACGGGATGCGCACTCAGCTGTATTGGACGTAGTAAGCGAACGCTCATTCTGTGTCCCAAACGCGTGGAATTGTATCATGTCGAACAATTGCCGGATACGCAATTCGATATCGTCGTTGAATGTACGGGAAACTCGGAAGGCTTTAAAATTGCACGGCATGCAGTCCGTCCCGCAGGGACGCTGGTGATGAAAAGCACTTACCCTGGGGCACTCGAGATCGACTTCACATCCTTGGTTGTCGATGAGGTGACTATCGTCGGTTCACGCTGTGGCCCGTTTGTAGCAGCTATTCGTCTTTTAGAGTCCGGTCATGTCGATCTCACTGCATTGATTGAGCACATCTTTCCCCTGAGTCAGGCTATCGACGCGCTCAGTCAAAGTCGACAAGCAGGGATGCTAAAAGTGCTTCTCGATATGCGCGGTGATTGACAAGACAATCGGTTTGATCTCATAGCTACTATTAGAAGCTGATAGCGACGTTTCGTCAGCTTGATCCTCGTGTTTCTTATCCAGCACTCTTGTATTTCTGAAAGAGTCATTCCTTGGGGCTCCATGGAACTCGTACTGCAGGTACAATCGTTTAATTCGATTGTTTTTTGCATTGAGAGCTATGGCGCAGATCACGCATATCTTGGAGTCATCACACGGTACAAGGCATTCAGAAGCAGGAATGTTTCAGAACCTTGCTGTTTCAGATTTTACCCACGGTGGCTTGAGTTTAAGGATTTTGGAAGATTGGGCTAAGGAAAAGTAGAAGTGTTCGTGCGGCTTTCTTGCGATACGTATCAATACGTCGATGCTACAGGAGCATTGATGTTGCTTCGCGTGAGGAGGTCAGTGTTAATGTGCTATGAGAGAAACGTTTCTGTTATTTACTGATGTGACTTTAGGTAGTGGTTGAAGGTGGCTTGCAACATGCGTATTGACTCTGCGGGGCTGGTGCGTGATAAAACGCTTCCCAATCTTCATCGGGAAGCATCATGTTCTTCACTCATGTTGGACTTCCGCATATTGTGCTTCGTATACGGAGTACAGTACGATGGAAATGCGGAAGAGAAAATGCGAGACAATGATTCGGGTGAAAAGTTCGTTAGTGGATTGCGGGATGGGCCGTGCTGAGCACTCCTTTTCTTGTATTTTGTCGGGTTGGTTTTCAGGTAAGATCTGCAATGTTTTGTAGTATTGGAAAATGAAGTGACTAGTTTCTCGTATTCAAAATCGCTAGTTGGAAAGGTTGTGTTGCTACTTTTTGTCGCGACTGGAATTGGCGTTTTCTTTTACTTTGGCCTGCAGCAGTATTTGACACTCGAGTCGTTAAAGGGCCATCGCAACCAACTCCTCGCGTATACGGAAGCGCATTACACTGCAGTGGCATTGCTATTCGTGTGTCTTTACTGCATTCAAACAGCGCTTTCTCTTCCTGGAGCAACCATTCTGACATTGGGTGCGGGGTTGCTCTTTGGAAGTGTCTTGGGGGCTTTCTTTGTGAATATTGCGGCAACATCAGGAGCAACCCTCGCATTTTTTGCGGCTCGGTATCTTCTGCACGATTGGGTGGAACAAAAGTTTGGTCATCGGCTTGGGCCTTTGCAACGGGGATTCTCCAAGAATGCATTCAACTATTTGTTGATCTTGCGTCTGGTGCCGCTCTTCCCCTTTTTTTTGGTGAACATGGTTTCCGGGCTAACGCGAATTCGGCTCACGACGTATGTCTTTGCGACGGCTATTGGGATTCTTCCAGCCAGTTTTGTCTATACGAATGCGGGCCGACAGCTTGGCATGATCGATTCACTGAGTGAGATCGCATCTCCCCGTGTACTGGGGGCTTTTGCGCTACTTGCGCTACTTGCGTTGCTTCCCATTGCCTATCGGAAGTTCACTGGACGCGAGCTAGAGGACGGCGTTAAGCAATAAGCAAGGTGTTGGAAATTCTAATGTCAGTCGCGGAAATTATCGAATTGTAGCGGCATGTCGAATTCTGCTTCCTTGAGAAAGGCAATTACATCCTGCAGGTCATCTCGCTTTTTACCTGAGACGCGGACTTTGTCGCCTTGAATTGCAGCTTGTACTTTAAACTTTTCGTTTTTTATCATCTTGACCATTTTCTTCGCCAGTTCTGACTCTATTCCCTGCCGAATTTTTACAACTTGCCACGCGTTCCCCACATTAATTTGTGGTGGATTGAGTTGTAGGCAACGGATGTCGATCAATCGACTCGAAAGGCGTTTGGTAAGAATGTCAAACAGTTGCTTGAGCTGAAACTCATTGGGGGCTCGCATGGTGACTGTGGTCCCATCCAACTCAAATTTTGAATCCGTGTTTTTGAAGTCAAACCGGGTTCCCAGCTCTCGAGTTGCCTGATCAATCGCATTGGTCACTTCTTGCGTATCGACTTCTGAAACAACATCAAAGGATGGCATGGTTCCTCTCGCGTTGGGTTATTGCACAAAGCAACTTCCGAGACAGTAGCAGATTTTGTGTCGCTGTTCCAATGCAGTCAAGTCTCGATTCTCTGCTTCAGGCCTTGGTGTAAGGGGTTGAAGCCTTTTTCCACACTCTGCTATGGATCGTGCATGAGCGTTATTCCAACGAACCACCCTGCACTTTCAGCAATCGTATGTATATCGTCATGGTTAAATCCAGTTTCCGGATCGTGACGGATTTTTCCATGACCGGTTGTCTGCCCGACCTGGCAGTGATGCGTTTTGTCGATGAGAAAGAGTTTCATCGAGAGAAGCCCTGTAGTACCACCTTGCGTAACATCCGGTCTCCAGGACTCGACGAACATTATCAACAGCACGACTTTGTCTCGTTCCGTAGTGCTTGGAACGACATTGTAGATGTTTCGTCGGCGACCTTCTTCCATGATTGCCTGATGAAGAAGAGAAAAGAATTCCTGGGGAGCTTGTTTGATGTCATGAATTTTCGGAACTTCGATGATTGTATACCGGTCTTTGCGATCAGATGAGCAGTTAGGGTATGTTGCGGTTGGTACCTTTGCTATCGCCGGAGCATGTTCGATCTGGACTGTGCTCGACATACATCCAGAGATAGCATGTGCTGTGATGACGACGAAAATCATTGTGACGGAGTACATAAAATAATTCCGATAGGATGTAATGGATGTCCTATTGTGGTGAAGGCCAATCTTGTTGGCCGGTGGGAATGAGGCGTTGTCATATCTACCGCTTGCACTCATGGGACATTATAGCGCTTGCTGTTTTCATACCCAACTTGAGAAGATGATTCAGTATCGCCTTGACTTAACTCATTTTCTTGGAGAAGCCTAAAGAACCTGTGGAACTATTTTTTCACAATTGTCCGTGTCAAAGTCTTCCTCAAGAACACAATTTTACCTCTGTTGATTATCAGGAGGTGATACGGCGCTTCGAGGTAATTCGTGGACAGTGCCTCGCGCTTAAGGAAGTGCTTGCTCCAAATGAGGTCTGGGATGATTTTCGCACTGTCGTTCTCGAATCGGATGAAGATATGCTACATCAACACATTCTTCTTGTGGCCTATCGCCAGGGGGGCTTAAGTCAGATTACGACTCCTGTTCATCGCTACCTTATCAACTCTGGGCGGAGCCGGATACGGTTAAACAAAAAACACCTCAAAGATATCCGGGAGGCTTGGGCTCTACAGGATCTTGGTGTAAAGCGCCGCCAAAAAACACGTGCCTTTTGGGGACGATTGACAGAGTTGCATGTGACTGAGTGGATCGAGAAGATGGGGTGGAGGATTACAAACCTTGAGGCGTGGGGAGGAAAGTTGGATATTGAATGTGCTTCTCCAACTCGAATCGAGTGTGCCATTGAGGTCAAAAGTATTGTCTCAGAAGACGCGGACTACCTTGCCGATGTGAGCCATCCTGACTGGCGTGATGCATCAGGAACGGTGTCTCCGTATCAGGCATCAAATCTTGTTTTGCTACGGGGTTTGGAGGCTGCTGACAAATTACGTTATTGCGAAAAAGTTAGGATTGCCTGTTTGGTCGTCTCCGAAGACATGTGGCATCGATTTGAGCCGTTCTTGAGGGAAAGTTGGAGTCTCTGGGATGAACCACGCTTCATCGAAATTCGTCCCAAGCTTCAGTACGCGATCCAACGGAACAAACGGATTGATCCAGAAAACAGAGATGAGCTGAAACGACTCATTGAGCATCTAAATGCCATCTGGATTGTGAAGAAAAGTCCCTGCTTTGAACTCTCTTCCCATAGCGTGTTTGCCTTTACAGATCCCCCCTCCCCCTCCCCCTTATGTAAAAATTAAACGCTGCTTCCAGAGGAAAATACTTGAGTGTCTTCGTAGAATTTATTCTGAGTTTGCTGAAGACCGGAATGGTGAGAGTGTAGAGACGATCCGGACTCATGAGGAGATGTGAAGTATCGTCGACGAATAGGGGTGCCAATGGGACAGATTTGCGTGTGAGGGGCTATTTTGTATGCAAAGGATTCACTTTCTTGAAAATGATGGTGGCATTGAGGAGTAAAGTATATGGATTTTGGTCAGGGTACATGAGTCACAGTTCTTCGTAATTGTTTAATGATGTGACGCCGTTGTTTGGCTACGAGTCTTCGTTGTTGCGATGCCTGCGTTGGTCGTGTTTTTTTCCTTGGCCGTGGTGGTTCGAGCGCAGTCCGGATAAGTACGATAAGTTTTTCCATAGCATCCTGACGATTTCGTTCTTGGGATCGGAATCGGCGTGCATTGAGAATTACTATCCCGCCTTCTGTGATTTGTTTTCCAGCATGACGAACCAATCGGGGATACATGCCATCTGGGAGCGTGTGTGCTTCTGGGAGTGTATATCTGAGTTGAACCGCCGTCGCGACCTTGTTGACGTTTTGGCCACCCGGTCCAGATGCACGGATAAATTGCCATTCAATGGCCGCTTCATCAATCGAATATGTGGGCGTGATTGGAATCATGGCTCGGTGTGTTCCGTGAAATGTGTATGTGAGGAATTACTTATACGTGTATTATCTTAACGACTCAAGTTAACGACTCAAGTTAACGACTCAAGCGACCTATGATATTGAAATGGCGAATTCTCTGGTTGATTGCGATGGCGGAGCTTCTCGTTATGGCATTATGGTTTTCCGCATCTGCCGTCATTCCTCAGCTTGCCATTGAATGGGACTTGAACGCTGCTCAGCAATCGTGGCTGACCATAAGTGTTCAACTTGGTTTTGTGTTTGGAGCTCTTGCCAGCGCACTCTGGAATCTTCCCGATCGATTTCCTGCTCAATGGGTTTTTGCCATCTCTGCCGTCATTGGTGCGGTGATGACGGTGTGCATTGCACTGCTATCGATGAGTTTTGGGTGGGTTCTGCTCTGTCGTTTTTTGACGGGAGCTATGCTGGCTGGAGTGTATCCTCCGGGGATGAAGTTGATGGCATCGTGGTTCAAAGAAGATCGGGGTCTTGCCATTGGGCTTCTTGTTGGAGCCTTAACTGTGGGTTCGGCTGCGCCACATTTGATTGTGGGTGTTGACGTGTTCGGAAAGGCTGATGCGATTGTGCCGTGGCGTCAGGTCCTTGTGATCGCATCAGGACTCGCCGTATGTGGAGCCATCATTACGTTTTTTGGTGTGCGCGCAGGGCCTCTTCTTCCCGCTGTGAGCCAGTTTGACTGGCAATATGCCGGTCGCATGTGGAAAGACAAGGCAGTCCGTTTTGCCAATTTTGGATACTTTGGTCATATGTGGGAATTGTACGCTATGTGGGCGTGGGTTCCGCTCTGCTTACTGGCCAGTTATCAAGCTGCCGGGTGGGATGGTAGTCGAGCTCATGTGGCTGGGTTTTCCGCAATTGCTATTGGCGGACTTGGTAGTGCCATTGCGGGGAGATTGGCGGACAAGTTTGGTCGTACCTGCATTGCTATTGTTAGCATATGTGCCTCGGGTACATGTGCGCTTCTGGCCGGATTTGCGATTCCTGCCCCCGGGCTTCTAACCGTCATTTGTCTCGCGTGGGGTTTTGTAGTAGTCGCGGAAAGTGCGCAGTACAGTACGGCGGTTAGCGAACTCTGCGACCAACGTTATGTTGGAACTGCGCTGACGATGCAGACGTGTATTGGGTTTCTTCTGACGGTGGTTACCATTCGGTGGGTTCCTTCGCTTGTGGAGCAGTTTGGATGGGGAGTGGCATTTTCGGTGTTAGCAGCGGGCCCAGCTGTCGGTCTTTGGTTTATGACGCGGTTACGTCGGTTGCCTGAGGCGGTGAAGATGGCTTCGGGGAACCGGTAACCATGTTGAGAGAGTTCTCACGTTGCTCCCGCGCGATCATGATGCGTGTGACTGCAGGTTGAAGGAGTGCGGCTTGCCATCGTAGTAGTGGTCCGTGCGTGATGATGTCTTCGATGGTTTTTGCCTTGGCGCCGATAATGGACTTGAGTGCGGCTCGGGGTGCGAGTACGGACGCGGTAATGCCGAGTTCTTTTGCCATCCGTGAACATTCTTTACGGAGTGCGTCCACGTCTTGGGTTTCGTCTGGAATCATATGTTTTGCTTTGGCGCGCTTTTTTTGTTGTGGCCATTCGTGCTCTGGAAGCGCCGCCGCTCTTTGTATTGCGGCTTTCAGCAATTCCAAACGTCGGCCTTTGATGTGGGAAGGCAACTGCGCGTCGTTGGTTAGTAGTTGATCTGGATGTGACGCGGCCCAGGTGGTTAACGCGAACAGGTGTTGATTATTAAGAATCTTGAATGGAGGTCGATCGGCTTGTCGTGCTTCTTGATCCCGCCAATGCCACAACTCTCGTAAATATGTGAGTTGCTGCCGTGTCAGCTGTCCGATGTGTTTGATTCGCCATGCATCATCAGGGTTGCGTTGTGTGTCTTGGCCGGTGGCGATAACCAAAGCGTGACATGTCTCCCGGTGCCACTCGGATCTTCCAGCGTGGTCCATCTCGGTACCCATACGATCCGCAATTACTTCTAGGAATCGTGTATCGGTGTATGCGTAGTCCAATTGCATGGGGTTTAAGGGACGCAGTGACCAATCCGATTTCTGTCCTTGTTTCGTGACGGTAGTGTCGAGATAACGATGGATTAAGGCGGCGAGGCCGAATTGCTCGTATCCCAGAATCTGTGCGGCGAGCATGGTGTCGAAGACCTCACGTTGTGGTCTAAACCCAAAGGAGGTTCGTAGCATTCGGAGGTCGTAGTCTGCACCATGAATGATCAGTGGTTTTGTCGACAGCACGTTGAGAAATTGGGAGAGGTCAATTTTTGAGAGAGGATCAAGGAGATAGTCTTCACCATGAAACGAAAGCTGGATCAAACAGATTTTCTCAAAGTAATGGTGTAGGCTGTCCGCTTCTGTATCAAGTGCAATTCTCTCCGCGTGTCCAAGTCGGGGGATTAGCGCGTCCAACCCGGAGTTGGTATCAATATATTGAAATGTGGTATCGAGCTTATGCACAAACAGAGTCCGTTAGATGTATCTGATGACGTTGGATATGTTCTCGTCTTGTTGGTAAATAGTGGAGGGTGTCATGGCCTTTTGGTTAATCAAATCGGAGCCATCAGCGTATTCGTGGGATGAGATGTTGCAGGAATGTCGCGCGTCGTGGGACGGTGTTCGGAACTATCAAGCTGCAAACAATATGAAGGCCATGAAGTGTGGTGATCACGCGTGCTTCTACCATTCGAATGAGGGGCGGGAGATTGTTGGGATCGTGATCGTGGTCAAGGAGTACTATCCTGACCCCACCGATGCATCGTGCCGTTTTGGAATGGTGGATGTGCAAGCAGTCAAGCCGATGAAAAATCCCGTTTCGCTCAATGCTATCAAGGCAAATCCTGTCCTTGTTGATTTGCCGTTGGTGCGGCAATCTCGGCTCTCGGTCATGCCGATTCGAGACCATGAGTGGAAGATCTTGTTAGAAATGGGTAAAACGACGCTGTAACGAGTGTTGCAGACCTTCATCATTCCGAGTTTCAATTCATCATCTCGGTATTTGATGAGCAACTATATTGCTATTGCGATTCCTGTTTTGAATCACTCCAGGAGAATCAATTACGACGAGGACGTATTTTCCATTTAGCGGTGGGAATCCCTTACGTTTGAGTACTCGTGATTTCTGCTTATTTTGTTTAATGCGTTTAATGGTGAATGTCTCAAGGAGTTGATCTTGAGTATCAAGTGTATTGTCATCGGAGAGGAACACTGAGATGGGGAAGGGGCCACGAGCTGTCTCTTCCCCTATATTTTTCACCGTAAATTTCATCACGAGCTTGTCGCCTGATGATTGGACCTTCCGCTTCACAGTGGTGAATACCACGGTGAGATCTGCTCGTTCGCTACCATCACTAATACCGTCGTTGTTCCTGTCGACCCCCATCCGCCACCCTGATCCTGGTGGAACACAGGTGTAGGTCAGTTCTTGCCCTTGTTGAGCGGAAAACTCTCGCAACTCTATATCGGTAAGAGGAGGCTCATCGGCGCGGTCGCTAGTGAACATTCCAGTACTATTGTTCATGACCCAGCCGCGTGCTTTGCCATTGATTGTCCCTTTAACGATGAGATCACATTCTGTTGGTCTTTGGTGGTTCAGGAGGATGAAATCGGTCTGTGCACGCTCAATCAGTAGGTCAATGCGGGGTCCAACGGTTGCTGGATTTGTGGATGTCAGGGTCACTTGCTGGCCAACGATTGGTGCGAGGTCAGTGTCAAATGCCAGAAGGAATTTCTCAACCTCTCTCCGCTCTTGGTCGGTGTTAAACGCTGCGCGGCGCAATTCGGAAAATACCGTAGCCTCATTGAGTCGAAAAAGGGTATCAATGCTTCCGTCATGAAAGAATCCTGACCCTCGAACCTGATCGCCCTGGTGGTCCATAGTAGTTGCATCGAAAAATGGAGTTTGCGGCATGCCGAACATACCCACTTTTTGGTACATGTTTCTCAGATGAGGAATTTTCACAATCTGTGGTTCGTTTTTAAACCCGACCGTTCCATCGGCGCCAAATTGGCCAAAGGGCCGGTCAAGACTATGACATTCTTTGCATGAGAATCCAGGGTTTGTTGGTTTAATGTAGAAGTCGCGTCCGGTCTGTTGCGATGGGGTTAATGTATTATTCAGCGGTCGCACAGGGTTGGGGGGAAGAACGATGTCTAAACTAAACTTCGCAAAGGCAGCCATGTCGTTGCCGCGAAATGGAGTCGCTGGATCGTTGCCCATAAGGCCTTCAAAGGCCCCAATGAACTTGATGAATGCGGCAAATTCGTCATCCACATCACCCCCTGGATCGTTTCCACCTGTGCGATCGCCTCGCCAGTGCATCGAACCATTGTTAGCCATGCCACGCATGGTCTGAGTGGTCATGGGCCCTTTCATTGGGTGGAGTTCTGGCACATTTCCTGTGCCGTTGATATTAGGGAATAGCTCTGGGGGGCCTTGTCGTTTGATTTCAATCGGATTGTTCACGACGTGGCCATCTGGATTTCCGAGATCCCAAGTGAGGCTGTCAAAATCTGCGAATATATGACAACTCGCGCAGGAGGCTTCGCCGTTACTCGATGACAATGGTGCATCGTACAAGAAACGACGTCCGTTGATGACGTGGAGAGGCTCCGGATTGAACATTCCGATGTGAGCAGTTTCGTTTCGGGTTGTAAGATCGATGACTGAGATAGAGTTGTCAAACCGTGTGAGCACATATAAACGTTGGCGTGTTTCATCGAGGACAACCCCACTTGGACCGCCTCCGCTTACCTTGATGTAGTTTGCACTTGTGGTTGTTGGATCGAACGTATCAGTTTCGAGCTCAGCTGTGTCAAATACTCCGATTGTACTGGATCCAAATGCGGCGACATAGAGCGTCGTCCCATCTCTTGAAATAGCCATGCCCAGGGGAGTGGATAAGCTATGTTGCTTTACTTCTGGCGAAGCTGGACGTACATCATAATTGATATGTTTATTGAGGTGGCGAGGGAGAACTTGCGTTCTGTCGAGGATAGTAATTCCCATTTCGTGCAGATGGCCTTGGACTGACGTAGGCTCTTCGTCCGGCTTTGCTCCCACTGCTTGCACAAACGCGCCCGATCCTTCGAAGCGAACCTCATTGTGTGCGTCACTCATTGAAACATACACCTTCTCGTTTATCGGGTTGACCAGCATATTAAAGAGTATGGTGCCAACGTGGGCGAAGGAGGCTGTTTCCTCGAGTGTCGTCGTATCAATAGCGAAGACATCGAGATCGGGGAGGTGAAAGCGAATTGCATTGTTCCAATTGCGGTCAAGTTCATCGAGCCATGCACTGGCCGTGTTGTCGAACTTTACGACAAGACCTGTTTCAGGGCGTCGATCGCCGTTGGCATTGTGGTGAGGCAGTGGCATTCCTCCTGGCATGGGAATTCCTGAAACCAGACAGGGACCTTCGACGATGTTATTGGCGATGTTGGTATCGTTGGTGTCGCATACCGCTGTGTCAGTTACCGTTGCCGTTTGATTTCCCGAATGGAATACAGCGGCATAGACGGTGCTTCCGTCGGGGTTTACGGCAAGGGCGCGTGGGGTATCTCCGAATAATTCTATGATCTTTAACGGGGTTCCCCCAATCGTTTCTCCAAGATTGAGTGCATCAAACACCCAGACGTCGGCGCGTGGAATACTTGGAGTGGTGAGTTGCGGGTCTCCGGCTCCGGGTACAGAAGCAATGGATGGGTGGGTGCGATGTTGGCCACGGTGTGCGGTGGTGATAAAGGCGCGGCGTTTGTCAAGCCCACCAAAGACAATATCACGAGGTTCGTCGCCAAGCAGGAGCGTCCTGATCACGCGTGGTGGTGTTGAGTTGAGGTCGATAATTGAGACGCTGTCTGACAGGTGGTTGGTCACCCATATTTCGGTATTCGTTCGTGCTGCCACCGCAACTGGTTCCATTCCTACTGGGATCGAATGCCGATAGCTGATTCCTTCATCGTCAACACTGAAAACTTCGATGCGGTTATCTGGTGTGTTGATTGCAAAAAGGAGAGTCTCATCTGGCGAGAGCGCAAGTGGGCGAACCTGGCCGCTCTCGAACGTCATAAACGATGCCAAGGACATCTGTGAGCCAAGGGAGAGGGAGAGGAGAGCGGTAAGCAACATAGTCAGAACAACATGCTGACTGATCCTGGTACCGCAATGCTTGATATGTGGGATGTTCATCGGTTTTTCGATTCGGTGTTGTGTAAGCATCTGACAATACACAATAGAGCGAGAAGGTTGCAAGTATGCATGGTTAACAGTGCTCCCGTGAGACCCTGAGGTTTTCTTTGACGAGTTCATGCAGTATGCCGTATGCGATTGATGCTGGTGTTTTGGGTGCAATGTGTCCTAGTTGTTTTCGGGACGGAGTTTGTTTGCCTGGCTCATTGCAGTGGTTTAATATCCTTAGTCTAGCTGAGAAATCTGGCTTTCTCGCGCGAAAACTGAAGAGGAGGCATGAAGGACTCTCGCGGTTCAATGCAAATCTCTCGAGGTTTCACACCGGGGATGGAGGAAAGTTTTTAGTCTCAAGGGCATGGGTTTTTGGTGGATTTGGCTTTGGGCGCTCGGGTGGTATGGCTGGCGCGGTCAGGACATGTTGGCTAGTTTCGAAAAGTAAGAGACGAATGCTCGCATGCCTCCCTTCGCTTGACCCCAATCGAATTGCTCGTTTGGTGCGTGGTAGCCGTGCTCAGGAAGGCTGAGACCTAGGAAGACAATGGGGACGTTCCATTGCTTGGCGAGCTTTGGAATGGCACCGATGGATCCGCCTTCTCGAATAAAGACAGGGTTTTTGCCAAATCCTTCTTTGAGCGCCTCGCGGACAGCATTAGCATATTGGCTGGTAATTGAGCTTTTATAGGGATGAAGCATACCTTCGCCTTGGACGCGGACTGAAGGGTTTATCTTCGCTACAAAATCTCGAAGTAACTTGAGGATTTGTTGGGGCTTCTGGTCTGGGACGAGACGCATACTGACTTTTAACTCCGCTTGGCCAGGGATCACAGTTTTGATTCCGGGACCAGTGTAGCCGCCAAGAAGGCCGTGTACTTCAAAGGTTGGCCGTGCCCAAATTCGTTTGAGCAGATCTGCGGGGTCTTCCGTCAGAATTGCACGCAAGCCATGGGTTTTCTTAAAGTGCGTGACCCGAAACTCCGAAGCGAGGAAGCCTTGAAGCTCACTCCGAGATGGTGGAATCACTGCGTTGTAGAAACCTGGGATTTTTACACGACCAGTACGTGCATCTGCGCAGGCAGCGGCGACGGCACATAACTCGGCAAGCGGGTTTCGTGCGGCACCTCCGGTTACGCCTGAATGAACGTCATTCTGTCCTGTCTGGAGGCAAAGTCTGGCCCCGAGCATCCCACGGAGTCCATATGGAATGCCAGGCCGTGTTCGAGAAATCCAGATAGTGTCTGAGACGAGAACTGAGTTGGGCTTGGGAATGAGTCCCTTTTGCTTGAAGGCATCTCCAAAGTTCGGGCTTCCGATTTCTTCCTCACACTCCCATAAGAACTGCACATTGATCGGGAGCCCTGCCTCGGCCGCATATTGGGCGGAAAGCAACGCCGTGATGGCTGGGCCCTTATCGTCTGTGGTGCCTCGCCCATAGTAGATGTCGCCATTTTTTCGAAATGAGAATGGGGAATGACGCCATTGCAGCTCTTGAGCGGGTTGGACATCAAGGTGATTGTAGATAGTGACCGTTGGAAAACGAGAATCAATGGTCCACCCTCCAGAGACGACAGGATATCCTCCTGTCTGGATAATGCGTACTTTTGCACCAAGAAGTTTGAAAAACTGCGCGGCAAGCTTTGCTGATCGATGGACGTCTCCGGAATATTGCGGATCTGCACTGATTGATGGAGTTTCGACCAGTTCAGCAAGCATCTCCTCGAAGCGAGGTTTCGCAGCATCAATGTAGCTTTTAAGCTGTTTGGCGTTCATGGTCATAGCAACGCTTTGTTAGCATCTATCGGGCTGTCGACAGAGGTCGACAGAAACGCCTTGACCCGTTGTCATGCTCACGTACTTCGCGTATGGACATCCTCATATCGGGAGGATAGAGGCGGCACGCTTTTCGGATCACCCCACAATTGTCTCCAGTCAATTTGACTGGCTCTTTCATGATGGACTCTCAGCCGGTTATTTTGTCGCGCCATGTTTTTTTAACAATTCCACCATGCTTTTGTTGCTTATCATTGTCGCGACATGTAACGGGGTCTCATTATCGTTGTCTTTGGCATTCACATTTGCCCCTGCTGCGATGAGTCGTATTGCGATTTGGTGATGGGATTTTACGACTGCAACGTGGAGAGGGGTGATACCGTCAAGGGTTTTCACATTCACGTTAACATCTTTGGCAAGTAGCAGATCTACAACATCTTCTCGACCATGAAATGCGACGAGGTGAAGCGCGGTGGTTCCGCCCTTGTCTTCGGTATCGACATTTGCGCCTTTATCAATAAGGCGAGTCACCACAGCTTTATGCCCAAAAAATGCTGCCATGTGTAAGGGGGTCTTTCCATCATTCGTTTTGGCGTTGATATCTACGCCTGCGGCAATCAGCATATCGGTTACTGGAAGATGGCCACGGTCTGCGGCGACGTGAAGAGGCGTGAGGCCAAGGTCATTTTTGATGTTGACTTGTGCTCCGGCAAAGATTAATCGTCGTGCGACAGCATCGTATCCAGCAAGTGCTGCCAGATGCAATGGCGTAGTTTTTGCCTCGTCAACCGAATTGACATTGGCACCAGCGCTAATAAGGCCATCAATTTCGGCGACGGACCCTTTCTTCGCAGCATCGTGAAGTGCAAGATCAAGGAGTGATTCTGCGAATGTTTGTGTTGGCACGATAAATCCCAGTGTAAGGAAAACAAGGCTGCAAATGAGATGTCTGGCCATGGTGTCCTCCCTCCTAGAACTCTGATGGTTCGTTGTCGTTCGAAGTGCGGCAGTCTGTCGCCTCGCTAAGTAAAATCATACTCTCCTTTGAATTATAAAACTACCATTGATCATGTGATCAACAGAAAGTTTCTGTCCGAGGATTGGAGAGGCAACCTTGTCGATAAACTGGGCATATTGAAGACGATATGCAATACCACATGATTGCTATGGGCGGCAATTTCCCCGCACGTTTTTGGGTGTCAGCATACGGTTTTAGGAGACTGAGAAGCGTGGAAGCAACTGTCATAGTGATTGCCTCGCTCGTCTTGTTTGTTTCGGTGGGAGCAGGAGCTAATCCCACGGACAAGGATCGGTGGAATGAAAAGTATGCGACGGATTGCTATGTTTTTGGTAAAGGAGATTCCATTTCTCAAGCAATATGTTGGGCTTCTTTTGAAAGGTAAGGTTCTTGATATTGCGATGGGGGAGGGGTGCAACGGGGTGTTTCTTGCATTGATGGATTTCAGGTCATGGGCATCGATATTTCACAAGCCGGGTTGCAAAAGCCTAAAGCCTTGCCTCAGCAAAGAATGTGTTGATTGAGACTCGCGTGATTGCCTTGGAGGGGATCACGCTTAAACAGAATATGTGCGACGTGATTATCGTGTCGTAGTACATACAACAGGATTTATTCACATATCAAAGTTGCAGTAAAATTTGGAGACATGGCGGTCGCGGAAACCCACAGTGTTGATCACTTGAAATATCGATCGACATTTACGCGACAGTATCTGCTGGACACCAATGAGCTGTTACATCACTTCGAAGCTTGTATTATCATGCGTATTAAGCGAATAATAAACGGAGAAGAGTCGCATGCAAGCATCATCGTACAGAAGCCGGGATTGTCTTGGTCCTTCCGCGTATGGGGGTGCGTTCCTTCGTGTGTCAAAGGTTGGGCGAGTGCTGGGCTGGCTGCTTCGCTTGGATGACGACAAAGTCTTTGTTGCCGATGAACTCATTGTTCGCAAATAATCGAAAATCATAACGACCTGGCGATTGAAACTGGACATGTAGAATGGTGATACCGTAATCGACGATTTGCAATCGATTTTTGATCGTGATCGTGGGAAGAGTGTTTTCTGCAATTTGCTTGTTCTGATCCAAATGGACGAGTGTTAGCGAAAAGGTGTAGTCGCCCTCGGCATCGGTGACGCAAAAATAGATGCTCATCGAGGGGTAGTTGCAGGGGAAGGCTTTTGATGCAAGATGCGTAAAAATTCCGACAAGACTTTTTTTCCCGGTATTCCGGTCTTCAATAATCGTGTCGCATACCACGATTGCTTGAAGAGATGGTCGCAAGCTCACTCTGTTTGTGCCTCAATCTATAGTGGGTGATAAGATCGACAGGTTATCCCAGCCTCGTCGGAATATCAAGATGTTGGATTGATGTGAGATGCTCGTGACACAGTGGAGGTACCTCTGATGAAAATTGTTTTACCAGCGGTACTGTTCCTTCTGTTGCATGTTTCGGAGCAAGGATCTGCGATGCAGGTCAAGCTGCTGACGCTTGATCAGATGATTGCGAACGCCACGGTCATATTTGTTGGGCAATGTCTTACAAGCAGATCACAGGAAGATCTACACTTTGGACGAACTGTCACGGTGGCCGAGTTTGAAGTGGTGGAAGCATTGAAGGGACGGCTTGGCGAAACCCATACGGTCAAGCAGTATGGAGGCACGGTGGAAAGCAAGTCACATCGTATCGCTGGAATGCCGACCTACACACCAGGAGAAGATGTCATTCTCTTTTTATATGGGGAAAGTCAATATGGCTTCACTAGTCCGGTTGGGATTTTGCAAGGTAAATTTACCTTCGTCACTGGTGAAGAATTATCTTCGTCATTGATGATAGTCAATGGCATTAACAACAGAGGGTTGCTGGCTGGTCTTGATCCTCACGTTCTCACGAACGATGAAGATATCGATGAATCTCAGAGAAAGGCCATACAAAAACTGCTAAGGGTCAAGCGCGGGCCAATTTCGTACGAGGATTTTCGATTAGTCACCAAGGCGCTGATTGGTAGTAATGAGCAAGTGAAGGAGTAACACAAGGAGAAGCGGCGTGGAGCGGTGGTATAAGATTGGGATATTTGCACTGACTGCTCTGCTCCTCTTCTCTGATGCGGTTTTGGCCGGTGGACCGTTTGTGATCAACACTGATGGAGAGCCACAGTTATGGAGTACGATACAACCTGTTCCGTTTCACACTGATCTTGGGCCGTTGGGACTTCTGAGCAATGAAGAGGCTATTGCATTGGTCGAGGAGGCATTGCAGGTGTGGGAAGATGTTCCCTCGGCATCGATTTCATTTGCTGCAGCGGGTTCGCTTCCTGTTGATGTGACAGGCAACAATGTCTTCGACCTATTAGATATCCCAGGCGATAGGATTAGCCCGATTATATTCGATCATGATGGCACGGTCATTGATGCCATATTGGGGGTCGGGGCAAGTCGTGATATTTTGGGGCTGACGGCGATTGAATTGAGTCAGTCCAGTCAGATCCTTGAAGCGCAGGCTATTTTGAATGGCTCCGTCCTTGATGGCAAGCCTCCCAATCTCGATGTGTCACGTGATACTTTTCTCGCGACAATCATTCACGAATTTGGACATTACATCAATCTTGATCACTCGCAGATTAATAGCGAATTTGCATTTGATTTCGATGTGAGCAATGACGATAGTCTTCCGACAATGTTTCCCATCGCTTCGGATAGTGAGAGTAAGAGCATCTTGCACTTTGATGACATTGCAACGGTTTCTACGCTCTATCCCGCGCCGGATTTTGCGGTATCGACTGGAGCAATCGAAGGTGAAATCTTGCTTGGGAACGGAATAGTGCCATTTCAAGGCGCGAATGTGATTGCGCGGCGCACCGCTGATCCCATCAACGATGCAACATCCTATGTTTCCGGTGCGTTATTCAAGAACGATTTTGGTGGGGGAACTGGCGATCTTGCGCTCAAAGGATGGTACAAGATCTCAGGCCTGCCGCCTGGTAATTATACGATTGAAGTCGAACAGATTGATCCTACCTTTACTGGGGGGTCGAGTTTGAATCCACTTGACCCACCCGCCATTCTTCCTGGCCCGGAAGAGTTTTATAACGGAGCGCGCGAAGCCGGGTCGATTGCACTTGATGACCCGACCGATAAGACAGAAATTAATGTTGCTGCCGGGGAAATCGTTGATGGCATTGATATTTTTCTTAATACGTTAGAGGTGGGGGATAGTGACATTGGACTTGCACTTGTGCTGACAAAGCTTAAATACAAACTTAGAGAGTTTGGCGATCGAATAATCGCAAAACTTCGTGTCTCCAATCTTGACGGGGGTGTGATCACTAGCCCTGTGTCGATTCAAATGTGGATTTCAAATGATCCTATTCTCGATATTAGTCGCGACGATCTTGTCGCGATGAACGAAATCAATCCTGTTAATTTTCCTTTAGCTGCACCCATTGATGTCAAATTGAAATCGGAAGAACTCTCCTCTGCTGATGGAAAGTTCGCGATTTTCGTTATTGAAAGTGAGGATGAAAACGCTCAGCAAGCCAAGCTGATGAATCAAGTGGTTCAGGAGATTGGTGGACGAGGCTGTGACAAGGATTCGTTTCGTCTCGAGCATGAATCAAATGACAGTCTGGCACAAGCACAATCGTTGGGAAAAATTGGACTCAATGAATGTCTAACCGTGCGTGGTACGCTCACGAACAATAATGCTTCGGTGGTTGATGAGGACGTGTTTCGAATAATCGTCAAGCAGCCTGCTACGCTTGAGATTATGCTGACACACGACACGGCCAACGAGTTTGATGTTCTTATTTTTGGTCTCGGCCAAGTGGCACTCTGCGAGGCGGCTTGTTCGTTTGTGCTCCCTGACGGAGAAAATACACCACTGGCTATTATCATCTCTCCGCTTAGTGGAATCGGAAACTACACCCTCGATATCCAGACAACTCTTTCAGACTAAGTGAAGGTGAAAATTGATGTGGTTCCGCCGGCAGAGTTTGTCGTGAGCTATTGTGAGTTGGCTCATGACAATGACTACTCAGCGCTTTTGTTTGGGGCCATTTATTTGACGCTTAGTAAATCTCCCACCGGCCTTTATTGTAGAAAGCGGGGAAGACGGGACGGCTTTGGCGGTTCACTGCGACCTCATCTTCTCGCTCAAACAGCCCCTTGCCGAAGTGCACCATCCCAACGATGGCTTCGCGATTGAGAAAGCGCGTTTCGACGTTGTCGAACTGCAATCCGAGCATCGCCTGTTTCAGTGTCGTGTTGGACATCACTTCCTTGTCGATCCCTAGGACGAATCCCCAGTCTCCAAGCGTTGGAACGTTGTTGTGGTAGGGAAGAACGCTAAAGCCGGCTTCAGCCATCGTCTTCTTGATTGAAAGAAAAGCCAGTGGTGCAAAGAACGGACTTGTCGCCTGGGTGACGATGGTTCCGCCTTTGTTCAGGTGCTTGAGGCTCAAGCGATAGAACTCTAACGAATACATTCGTGCGAGGTCGACGGATTGTGGGTCGGGAAGGTCGATGATAATGGCATCAAATTGCTCAGCGGTGTTCTGAAGAAAGGCCGCGCCATCTTGATTGATCACTGTTACCAGCGAATTGTTCAATGCGTTTTGATTGATCCGAAGGAGGACAGGATGGGTTGATCCAAGTTTGGTCATGCTTGGATCCAGGTCAATGAGGGTGATGCGCTTGACATCGGAATACTTCAACACCTCACGCACCGCTAGCCCATCCCCTCCCCCAATAATCAGAATATTCTCTCGATGGGGAAGGAGTGACAGTGCTGGGTGAACAAGTGGCTCGTGGTAGCGTTCCTCGTCGTACGTGCTGAACTGCTGGTTTCCATTAATAAAGAGTGCAAATTCATTTTTCCAGCGAGTCATCACGATTTTCTGATACTGGGTCTGTTCAGAAAAGATAACAGTATCCCGATATTTCGCCTTTTCCCCATAGAGGATGATCGGGTTTGCGGTCACAAGGAGTCCGATTAGTATGATAGATGTTGCGGTCCATCCGGCTGATAGTTTTCGTGGGGCCGTGAGTTTTCCATAGCATCGAAAGAGGAGGAGTGCAGCAGCAGCAGCATTGATGGTTCCCAGGATAATTGGGGTGTAGGTGAGGCCTAGATAGGGGAGAGCGATGAGGGCAAAAAATAGTCCCCCGAAGAGTGCGCCGTAGTAATCTTTTTCCATTACTCCAGAAATATTTGTTCGCAGTTCTTCGTAGGTCGCATTGATGCGTGTAATAAGCGGAATTTCGAGGCCGATCAATAGGCCAATTCCGATCGCCCACGGATAGATCACTAGTTCAATGGTTCGGAAGAATGGCGACAGAGCATAGGCTGCCACTGCGGATGTTGCGCACAGGATCGAAAGGATGAATTCAAGAATGATAAATGTTTCAAGGAGATGGGTCGTGAAGTGGCGACTCAGTCGGCTACCCAAGCCCATCGCGAATAACATGAACGAGATGATAAGGGTCCATTGCAGGACCGCGTTACCAATGAGGTATGTGGCGAGTGTACAGAGGACAAACTCCGCCACAATGCCAGCAAAGCCTGTGGCAAAAAGGCAGATCTTTAGAAGGTTAGAGACACCAGCCGATGATGAAGGACGATCCAATATAGGAGAACATGATGATGTAGGCTGCGCCGAGGTTTGGGCGTTCTTGCTCGACAAGTTCAGCAGCCATGCTCGCGCCGGGCAACAAAATCTTGTCCGTTGCGACGCGGATGAGTGGAAGGGCGATAAGGCCGATGCCGGCATAGAGCCCGAAGGTTGTCAAGTTTGCGTTCCAAGATTCAAAGTCACCGCTGACCGCATAGCGAAGGATATTGCCCATGCCAATGAGGGCGCCCGCAAACGCCACGCCCACAGCTGTGTTATCGCGTTCAATATGCTCGTGGATACTATACGGTGTAATACGCTCGTAGAGAAGGCTGACAATGACAAGGGCGAGCTGACCGAGCCCCCAGAATGCTAGGGCGGTCCAGATGGTTCCACCTTCTCCTGAAATTGCTCCGAAAAGAATCAGTCCTGTGGCGATGTATGTTGCACTTACAACTACGCCAGTTCCGACATTCTGATCACGAATAATCTCCGTCGTATTATCGAACTGGTAGAGAATCAGGCGATTGTTGATCACGGTTGAAATATTCAGCAATGCAATTGCGAGTAGGCCATAGAGAAAAATATCGATGAGGTCGTCTGCTAAACCAACCGATGGGCCAACGAGAGCGCCTCCGATCACAAGAATCAGTCCAAAATAGTATCCTGCAAGGCTTACCGCGAGCGCCGCGTTGTTTTTCTGAAGGAGCTCTTCATTAACCCGAAACTCCCGATGAATGAGATCGAACACTATCTTGCCTAACCAGAAGAGAGTGTACGCGCAGGCGAGATAGATTAGCGAGAATATGGCGGTGTCTAGCGTCATCCTCTTTCCTTCATCTCAGTCTATTTTCCAAATCCCATTCCGCCACCACGACTGGGAAAACTACTGCGACCAGCTCGACGCTGAAATTTCTTCTGAAAACTGTCGCGTTTCATTCGGTCTTTGGCAGTGCGGCGATCAAAAAAGGTTGGTTTAGTTTTCCGGGTGACTGTGCCATGGGTTCCGTATTCTTTGTTTGGGCCATAATAGGGACGTTGCTGCGTACGATGGGTTCGATAGGTGTCGTAGTCGCGTTGAAAGATCCGTCCGCGTCCCATGCCAAGCAGGTCTCGCATGATGGCGTACTGGCCATAAAACACCCAAAATGATCCTCCGCTGCCAGTTTGCCATGACCCATATTGTGAGTTCCCCACGTAGCCATATCCTGGAGGATGTGCTGTCGTATCGACACCGCCGGCGGTTTTTGAGGCGAGGGTCATGCCAAGAAATGGCTTGTTCGCGTGATAGTCAGCCTTTGGCACCTTGAGCCACTCCGTCGTGACAGTACGGTCACCTTGAACGATTCGATACTTATGATAATAGATTGGAACGAACGTACCAGATTCTTGCATGTCTTCGAGAACAATAGAGTAGTCGGGTGCGGATGCGAGTTTCGTTTTGAGTTGCTCAAGCGGTGGGGCGATTGAGCAAGCGATGGTGCTCAGAGTGATGGCGAGTGTCAGGGTAGCAATTGATGCTCCGAACAGTACTCTCGTATTTCTTGCTCCTTTTTTATAAGTTTGGCTGGGGGAAGAAAAAGTCTTCATAACCTTCTTAGAAGAATGTTGAAATGCAAAATAAGTCTTGGATGAGGCGTATTATACATGAAACACTCCAAATACAATGTGAAAGGTAGAATATTCAAAAATATTCATTCAGCAAATCGTAGTTCCGTTGATATGTAGAGTGCGCGCGATGTACGTGAGCATGACAGCAGAACGAGAATGCTTCTGGGCTTTTTTCAACATCATGTCCCTTCTGTCAAGATTTGTTGACGTGGGGGACTCTTACGGCCAAAGTGGTCAAAGGCCTTTGCTGTGGCGATCCGTCCTCTTGCGGTGCGCTCAATAAATCCAGCTTGAAGGAGATAGGGTTCGTAAACGTCTTCGAGAGTCGCTCTCTCTTCGCTGATTGCGGCCGCAAGGGTGTCGAGGCCGACTGGCCCGCCTGCAAAGCGATCGATAATCGCAAGCAGCAATTTCTGATCCATGTCATCAAAGCCTTCAGGATCAACGCCAATCCACGCAAGCGCCTCTTCTGCGACTAGTTTGGTAATCTGACTGTCAGCTTTCACCTGTGCAAAATCACGGACACGTTTGAGTATTCGGTTGGCAATGCGAGGTGTCCCGCGCGAACGTTGTGCGATGACTTCAGCTCCTTTCAGTTCGATTGCGACGTTGAGAATTCGCGCGGATCTTGTGATAATGTTTTCGAGTTCCTGAGGGGTATAGAATTCAAGTCGGTGTACAAGGCCGAAGCGATCTCTCAAGGGCGATGTAAGCAATCCTGCTTGAGTTGTTGCGCCAATGAGGGTAAAGGGGGGAATGTCAAGTTTCATGGTTCTCGCCCCAGCCCCTTTTCCGATCAGGATGTCAAGATGGTAGTCCTCCATTGCGGGATAGAATGCTTCCTCGACTGCTCGAGGCAAGCGATGGATTTCATCAACGAATAACACTTCGCGGTCAGTGAGCGTGCTGAGAAGGGCTGCAAGATCTCCGGCATGGGCTAGTGCCACGCCAGATGTTGCTCGAATCTTCACGCCGAGTTCATTGGCGATTACATGCGCGATGGTCGTTTTGCCTAGTCCTGGTGGACCATAGAAAATTGCATGGTCTAAGGCTTCCCCACGTCCTAGGGCCGCCTGGATGCAGACGTGAAGTTGCTCCTTAAGACGGTACTGGCCCACGTACTCCGAAAATGTCTGGGGTCGGAGGGTCGTCTCAAAGACCCGTTCACCATCTTCCGATCCCGGTGTCAAGGCCTGTTCACTCACTGTGAATTGCTCCCAAGTACCTTTCTCCATACGAACTCTGCATTCATTAAGATTACACCTGTGACATAATGTTCACATGGAGTTTTTATGATGCTCCTTAGGGGTAAAACTTTGGTGTTTTTGTGGTAACACTCTTTCTACGACCATGAGAAGGTTGTTTTCACATTCCAAATTCCAAAAAGAAGAGATTAGGGTAACAAAATAACTTCACTGAACTGGCTGAGATGTGTTTTCATAGAAAATGCTCCTGGTGGGGGAGTGGAAAGACTGGATTCTAACCAGATCCTTGTGCGAATGTACACAGTGCAGTCTTTTTACGCATGGGATTCCAAACAGAGGCTCTTCTAGGTCATTGCCGGCGGTAGTTGAACGATCGCCCTTGGGCGTGATAGGCTAGCGGAGTTCGATGTAGTGCCATGGATACCTTGTTTGCAAAGTTTCTTAAAATCTCTCCTTGGATAACCATTGTTCTGCCGTCGGTGGTCGTCATCGCCGTCTGTTTCGTTCAGCTTGCGTTTATCAAGCTGGTAATCCCAGCCGTTCTTGCATTCCTGTTCGTGCTTCTCGTCTATTCAGTGTTCCAATAGTATCATTGCGGAAAATGTAGTCGCGTACTGTGCGGCTGAATCTGGCGCTCTTTTACTTGTGATTTTGTCTCATGCGAATTTCACATTTCGACGTGTCTGACCCTCGTGCCTTCCTGATAGCTTGTCTGTAGCCGGGAACTTTGATTGGCATGGGCGTGATATACGTGCCCACGCTAGTACGGTGCGTGCCGATGATTTCTCCAATGATGACTACGCTTGAGGTTTCATCACAAGGGAGAAGCTCTGCCGGAGAATCTTGGAGGAGAAAAAAATGGTGAGCTGTGGAACCTACAAATGCAACTGCATGAAAAACGGCTGACGATCTTGTTATCTCTTTTCCGTTCCCTCCAAGCGTTACGAACGCCAATTCTTTAGCCATATTAAAGTGGATATTGTTGGGTTTTCCGTCGGCATAGTACGTGGTATTACTTCGCAAGTGCCTTGAGCGCAGCGTTAATCAACTCCTGTAGATCGCGATGTTCACTTCTGATGGCTTGGAGGGTCTTTTTTGCTTCGGCAGGCTTATATCCGAGGTTGACCAGCGCTGATTGGGCGTCGACCAGTATCTCGTCACTGTCAGGCTTTAAAGAGATTGAAGGAGACTGGTCAGCTGTGACCAAGAGTTTGATTTTGTCGTTGAGTTCGAGGGCCAATCGGCTAGCCGATTTTTTCCCAATACCTGGGACCGCAGAGAGTCTCACGATGTCGTTGTCGAGTACTGCTGATACCAATTCCGTGATCGACAGTGTTGAAAGGACCGCGAGTGCGGATCTTGGACCGACGCCAGAGACATCGAGTAAGATGGTGAATGCGTGTTTCTCCTGTTGGGAAAGGAAACCATAGAGTTGAGCCGCATCGTTCTTGAGCGTGAGGCAGGTATAGAGGGTGACGGTTGATGGCGGTTCCGGAAGATGAAAAAAAGTGCTTAAAGGAATCCAGAGTTCGTATGCGATGCCGTGGTTGTCGATGATCGAACGGCTGGGTGTTTTCGAGAGAAGCTGGCCGGTCAGTGATGCGATCATTTGCTATCTAATGATCGGTTATCACGAGGCTGAGTGGTGTTCCTCGTGAAGATAAAGTACGTACATTAGACCGTAGCCTCAAGCCTTTTCATGATTTCGTTGGGGATATTGTAATTAGCATGGACCTTTTGGACATCGTCATTATCTTCAATTTTGTCGATGAGACGGAGAATCTGTTCGGCTGGTTTCTCATCGATGGTGACGGTATTGCTGGGTATTGACGTCACCTCGGCATGCTCGATTGCAATCGAGTGATTAACAATTGCCTGTTTCACCGCTTCGAAGTCTGTGGGTTCTGTCAACACGGTGTAGGTGTCATCTTCAGTGCGAATATCGTCTGCACCTGCTGCGAGCGCAACTGTCATCAATGTCTCTTCATCAACCGTACATCGATCAGTGACGATGCATCCCTTTTTTTCGAATTGCCAAGAGACAGCTCCAGCTTCTGCTAAGGTCCCGCCATGTTTGGTGAAAATGTGTCGGATGTCAGCAACTGTTCGGTTTCGGTTGTCGGTTGCAACTTCAACCAGTAAAGCGACGCCGTTTGGACCATACCCTTCGAGAATAGTTTCCTCATATGTGACCCCGGGAAGTTCGCCGGTGCCTCGCTGGATGGCTTTCTTTATGTTGTCAGCAGGCATATTGGCGTCTTTGGCTTTTGAAATCACGAGTCGGAGCCGAGGGTTGGTGTCGGGGTCTCCGCCACCGAGACGCGTGGCAATGGTAATCTCGCGAATGATTTTGCTAAAAGTTTTTCCGCGTTTGGCGTCAATGACGGCTTTATGCCGTTTTGTGGTTGCCCAATGTGAGTGTCCGCCCACGATAAAAATCTCCAGACTATGCGCATTGTTAGCACACGGTTTCAAAGGTGTCAATTGACAGTTTTTACCGGTGAGGTCAAGCTAAAATACTAATAAATCTCTTGTCTTTTCACATCAACTTGCTTGCGAAAGGAGAAAATTTATTGTCCGACTTTTTTGTTTGTCGTAAACAAAACGAGTCGGGGCTTTGCTTTAATGCGGGTAAGGTGGCGATGATGTCGGCTCGATATGCCTCAGTTCCGGTAGTGCCTCAGCGCGGTGAGCGTGTCTGGAAGTGGAGGATCGTTGGGCTGGGCGTTGCAGAGAACCTCGAATAGCTATACGGGTGGCTCTTGCTTTTCCGAACAACGCCTGGAGATGGCGTGCCAAGAGCTTGCTCGAACATTTTAGACGTCCACGTTTTGTAGTGATGAAATAATATATTGCAGGGAGGTGAGGACTTTGTGTTTTAAACTTCCCAGGTGGTAGAACCGTGATCTGCACATGGTTTGATTTGGCGAGGACGGGGATGGTTTTATGCGATGAGTGAATTGACATAGTTTTGTGCCCCAAAATATAATGGCAAGCTTTAAGACTTCAAGGAGTGCGTGTAGTGTGCAACACAACGAGGTGATTATGGGTCCTCCGGCAGTTCTTCATAAGGTCGCACGGGAAATTCAAGAGTACCAGTCTTTTACGCCTGAGGAAATTCACGAGCGAACCGTTCAAGCAAAGGAGCTCCTTGGGAACCGTCTTGTCATCTTAGGACATAATTACCAGCGTGATGAGGTCATTGAATTCTCAGATTTTCAAGGTGATTCGCTGAAGCTTGCTCGAATTTCATCGGAACTTCCGGATCGAGAATATATCGTTTTTTGCGGCGTATCGTTTATGGCAGAAACGGCTGACATTCTCAGCTCCTCTGATCAAGCCGTGGTTCTCCCGGATTTGGCCGCTGGCTGTTCCATGGCCGATATGGCAGATCTCGAACATGTCGAAATGGTGTGGGACTCTCTGCGTACTCTTCTTCCCGTCGAAGAGCTGGTGATGCCAGTCGTGTATGTGAATTCTGCGGCAGATCTCAAGGCATTTTGTGGCAAACACGGCGGGATAACATGTACGTCGTCAAACGCACAAGCGGTCTTTCGGTGGGCTTTCGAACGCAGGGAAAAGATTCTTTTCTTTCCTGATGAACATTTGGGACGCTATACAGCAAAAAGCGTGGGGTTACAGGAGAGCGATCTCATCGTATGGGATCCCTATTTGCCGAATGGGGGGCACACACCTGAGGCAATTCGCCACGCAACAGTTTTGCTCTGGAAGGGATTTTGCAGTGTTCACCTGATGTTCCGTCCGGAGCACGTGCGTACGTTTCGATCTAACTACCCGGATCTGCAGGTGATTGTTCACCCGGAATGTTGTGAAGGAGTTGTTGAACAAGCAGACCTTGTTGGGTCTACAGAATTAATCATTCAGACGGTGAGTGATGCTGCTTCTGGAACGGTGTGGGCGATCGGAACGGAACTAAATCTAGTCAATCGCCTCAAGAGATTACAGCCGGATAAGAAGATTTTCTTTCTTTCACCCACCGTGTGCCAATGTTCTACTATGTTTCGTATTGACCCTATCCATCTGCTTTGGTCGCTTGAAAACCTCGTCGATGGGCATGTGGTCAACCGCATCTCGGTGCCTGCCGATGATAAGCTCTGGGCTGGTCGTGCGCTTGACCGCATGATGTCGGTAGGTTGCTAGCAGGAGGTTGAAACAGTCCGCTAGTTTCGCTTTCGCTTTGCTCCGAGGCTCAACGTGCAAGAGTACGGTTCGTTTTTTTGTTTACTACGGTCTTGATGGACGGCCGCTTTGAGCATTCCGTAGGTTTTCTTCATCATTTGGGTGTTACGATTATCCAGGTGCAATTTGGATGCATTCTGAGTTTTTAAACAGCCTGTTAGACGCGAGTTTTCTCACCTTCACGCAACCCGGAAGTCATGGACTATAAGTCGACGCTTAATCTTCCGACAACCTCATTTCCAATGAAAGGGAATTTGCCCGTCCGCGAGCCTGAAACAATTGCGCGGTGGGAAGAAGAAAATATCTACGAGAAAATTCGTGTCGCTGTGCAAGGGCGCCCCCTCTATATTCTTCATGATGGGCCTCCGTATGCGAACGGGCATCTCCACCTTGGACACGCAGTCAATAAAGTGCTTAAGGATATTATTCTCAAAGCTAAAACCATGCAAGGGTACGATGCCCCATTTCTTCCCGGTTGGGATTGCCATGGGTTGCCTATTGAACATCAAGTTTTGAAAGACTTAGGTGGAAAACGTAAGGAACTTTCGAACCAGAAGATCCGGGAGATGTGTCGCGACTATGCCGAAAAATATGTTCATCTTCAACGTGATGAATTCATACGATTAGGAGTCTGGGGGGATTGGACCAATCCATATCTCACCATGGCTCCTGATTACGAGGCCACCATTCTTCGCGAGCTGGCCAAATTTGTGGATCGTGGCATGGTCTATCGTGGGAAGAGGCCAGTGTTTTGGTGTATTTCTTGCGAAACTGCATTAGCAGAGGCAGAAGTCGAATACGACGACCATGTGTCGCCGTCAATTTACGTCAAGTTCTCGTTGTTGAATGTTCCAGATTGGTTGAAGACAACGGTAGGGAATCGGAAAGTTTCTTTTGTGATTTGGACGACGACTCCGTGGACCCTTGTGGCTAATCAAGCTGTTTGTCTTCACCCTGAGTTTGATTATGCCACCGTCAACGTGGGCGAGAGTGAGTCCTGGATCATTGCAAAGGCGTGTTTGCCATTGCTTGCTAGTGCGTTGAATCTTCCTGATCTTGTTGCGACGGCAACGTACGCAGGCGCGAGGTTCGAGAGCCTTATGTGTCGTCATCCACTTCGATCGTCGTTTGGCGATGAACTAGGAAAAGGCAAATCATCAGTGGTGATCCTTGGTCGGCATGTTGCGCTGGAACAAGGAACAGGCTGTGTTCATACTGCGCCAGGTCATGGACAAGAGGATTATGCTGTTGGGAAGCAATATGGATTGGAACCCTGGGCTCCTGTCGATCACATGGGCCGATTCACGTCCGATATCCCGGATGAGGTGAACTTCTTATTTCCTAGTCGTGTCCTTAATGCTAATGAGAGCATTATTGACACGCTTCGTGAGCGTGAGACCTTGGTTCATGTTGCCACCATCGATCATTCCTATCCTCATTGCTGGAGATGCCGCAAACCGATTATTTTCCGGGCGACGGAACAATGGTTCGTAGCCATGGAAAAAAACCAACTCCGATCCAAGACGCTTGAGCAGGTGAGAAAGGTTCAGTGGATTCCGCCATGGGGAGAAGATCGCATGTCTGGAACCATTGAAGCGAGGCCTGACTGGTGCTTGTCGCGCCAAAGGGTTTGGGGTGTTCCCATTCCCGCGTTTCGGTGTGCTGCATGTCATGAGACGGTAATGGAAGCGGATCATATTAATCACGTTGCGGATCTAGTTAGTAAGGAGGGTGCGGGAATCTGGTTTTCCCAACCCGTCTCCACGTTCCTTCCTGATGCATTGGCATGCCCCAATCCCAATTGTGGCCAATCAAAGTGGGAATTGACTGCGGATATTCTCGACGTATGGTTCGAATCTGGAGTAACGCATGCCGCAGTGTTAAAACCGCGTGAACACTGGTGGCCTGCAGACCTTTATCTAGAGGGATCAGATCAGCACCGTGGATGGTTTCAGAGTTCTTTGCTCGTAGGGATGGTTGCGGATGACAAGGCACCCTATCGTGCGGTGCTAACCCACGGTTTTGTTGTCGATGGCGAAGGTAAGAAGATGTCGAAATCGGCAAGAAATGTCATTTCGCCTCAAAAAGTCATTAAAGAATACGGGAGCGAAATTCTGAGGCTGTGGATTGCTGCGCAAAATTATCGAGAGGATATCCGTATTTCTTCTGATATTCTCAAGCAACAGGCTGATGCATATCGAAAGATACGAAATACGTTTCGTTTCATGCTTGGAAATATCGCAGATTTTAACCTCGATACTGATCGGGTGTCGTACGAACACCTCTTTGACATTGATCGGTGGGCGCTACTTCGGCTCCATGAGTGCATTGAGCGTGTCATTAGGGCTTATGATGAGTTTGAATTTCACCTGATCTTTCATCGGGTCAATCAATTCTTCGTCGTCGACTTGAGTGCGATCTACTTCGATGTTCTTAAGGACCGACTGTATACATTCGGTCAAGCCTCTCGAGGGCGGCGAGCTGCTCAAACCGTGATGTATGAAATTCTCACAGCTGTGATGAAATTGCTTGCGCCAATTCTTCCGTTTACGGTCGACGAAGTAGAGCGTGCGTTGCCAAGTCATCTTCGTCAATGCCCTGAAGTCTTTCTATCACATTTTCCAATTGTATGTGCTGAATATCGAGATTATGAACTTTCGAAACGCTGGGATCGTCTTCTTGCGATTCGCAATGAAGTTAGCGGAAAATTGGAAGACGCACGTCGCAATAACATTATTGGTTCCCCACTTGAGGCCAAGGTGGTGTTGTATGCAGATTCACAGTTGATGGAGTTCCTAGACGAAACTTCTCAGGAGCTTACTCCCCTTTTTATTGTCTCTCAACTTACGGTTCTTCCTATGTCGGCGTGCCCTGTCACTTTGCCGCTTGTTGTTTTGGCACATCCCGACAGTGATGAGGTGTTGAAACTTGGTATTGAAATTGCGCGAGCTGAGGGGTCGAAGTGTGTGCGCTGTTGGATGTACCACCTAACACTTGGATCGAACGCAGACCATCCTAATTTGTGCGCTCGGTGTGTAGATGCGATCATAATGCGTTCGGAGGAGAATGCATGAATTCATGGGTAAAATATGGCGTTCTTGGTGCTTTGGTGAGCGTGATTATCATCTTGGACCAAGTCACGAAACATGCGGTTCATATCTCGATGCATCTCTACCAATCGATTCCAGTTATTGAAGGATTTTTCCATCTCACCTATATCAGAAATCCAGGAGCGGCATTTGGAATCATGGCTGATGGGAGTGATGCATTTCGGTTTGTGTTCTTTCTTGTTACATCAATTGTTGCTCTGACGCTTCTTGGTCTGATTTTTATTCGCTTGCCAAAGGATGACTGGTATGGGCACCTGAGTGTGGCCGCGATTGTAGGTGGGGCGATAGGAAATCTAATTGATCGGGTCCGCTTTGGGGAGGTGATTGATTTTCTCGATATCTTTATCCGAGGGTATCATTGGCCAGCGTTTAACGTCGCAGATTCTTCCATTAGCGTTGGAGTGATTGCGTTAATTCTGAATTTTGCATTTGGGCCACTGTCGGCGACAGTGCCGTCCGATTTGGAACGTGTATCTGCAAAGAAATGAAATGCTAGGACGGCGTTTTACTCGGAAAGGGATTGTCACGACCTACATCGGTAGCTATGCGGGAGTTTGGGTTTGTGATCCCGCGAGAGGCGGAAGCGCACGTCGCTGGAATCTGTCTATTACGAGATGAAGCAAAGGGGGCGATGGACCAATTGGGAGTTGAATTTGGCGATCTATTTCTTGACAGCACACTCATATCTGGCATCGTCTGGAAATCTTATCGAGTGAAGGATGGAAAGCGAAATCACATGTGCTTGCTTGCTTGCTGGGCGCGTGTGCACTCGTAGGCGTTAACCGCGTACTGACAAGGGATCGCGGGTATTATTGGACCTACTTTAAAGACCTACACGCCCTTGATGTCTCACAGGGGTAATAGCGCTTCACACACTAGGCGGCGTTTCAGCCGGTGAGTCGTCCCCAATATTTCACCGTTCCAGCCGGTGAATCCTCCAAGCGTTTGGACCACTATCTAATGATCAAAGGTCTCTCCCTCAGTCGGATGACAATCCAACGCCTCGTCAAGGAGGGGCAGGTGATGGTAAACGGGGTTCCGGCTAAGGTGAGTTATAGGATTCGTCCGTTAGATGTCATCGCAGTAGATATTCCTGCGCCAACTCCCATTGAGATTCAACCTGAAGCAATCCCTCTTGATATCGTGTATGAAGACGAAGTGGTGGTGGTGCTCAACAAAGCTGCTGGAATCGTCGTCCATCCAGCACCTGGGAATTGGACGGGTACGTTGGTTAACGCGCTGCTAGGTCATTTGGGAAGTCTTTCATCAATTGGCGGGCGTGAGCGCCCTGGTCTGGTTCATCGATTGGATAAGGGAACCTCAGGTGTGATGGTGGTTGCCAAAACCGACAGTGCGCACCAGCTGCTTGCAAAACAGTTCAAGGCTCATTCGGTTACTCGTGTATACCAGACAGTAGTGGCGGGAACTATCAAGAAGTCACAAGGAACCATTGACCTTCCGATCGGGCGTGATATGAAGGAACGAAAAAAAATGTCGGCGCGCACAGGAAAACCGCGGGCTTCTGTCACGAAATTTCAGGTCGTCGAGCGTGTTGGTAAAATCGTGACGATTCTTGAAATTCGTCCGCAAACAGGAAGGACACATCAGATCAGAGTCCATCTTTCGTCGATAGGACACCCGGTCGTTGGCGATGTCGTCTATGGTGGTCGACACGCACATGTGTTAGAGAATGTGACATTCGATCGTCCCATGCTCCATGCTGCAGTCCTTGGCTTTGTCCATCCTGCCAACCAGCAGTACTGCGAATATGAAGTTCCTATTCCGAAGGACATGGATACGTGTCTTGCCCAGTTTAGGGAGGCTGCAATTGCGGTGAAATGAAGGAAACGCTCATGCCCAGCTTTCGCCACCTGCTCCCATTTTTTCGTCCGTACCGTGTGAATTTTATGCTCACCTTATTGCTTGTTATGGGTACAGCCGGAATCAATCTTTGGTTGGTCCGATTGACCGCCCCACTGTGGGATGCGTTAACTGTCCATCGTGATGCTACGATGGTTGCGCAAACGGCCATTATGATGGTTAGTTTCTTTTTCGTTCAAGCCGCGCTTTCTATTTGGCACCTGTATTTGCAAGCTTGGATTTCCCAACATATCGTTGCTGATGTTCGCCGTCATGTGTTCCAGCATCTTCATGGCCTTTCACTGAATTTTTTTGCGACACGTCGGACTGGAGAATTGATCTCTCGTCTAATGAATGATGTGGGAACCATACAAGTGATAGCCACGGAAACCCCGGTCGATGTTGCAAAACACGTGGTCATTTTATGCGGTGCAACGGCGTTTCTGATCTACATGAATTGGAAATTATGTGTTGTTATTTTTTTTCTTCTTCCACTTCTTGCACTCGTTGGACGGTTGTTTGGCACGCGACTTAAAAGGTTATCGCTAGGGATTCAAGATCAAACGGCGTCTCTCTCCGTCATTGTGGAAGAAGTTGTCTCCAATATTCGCGTCGTCAAATCGTGTGTCCAAGGAGATTTTGAGCAACAACGCTTTTCGACCGTGCTTTCCCAAGTCATCGCTCTTGGGTTGCAGCGAGCAATGGTTCTTGCACTCTTCATCCCGGTCATCACCTTTTTAACCTTTTTCGCTGCCGCTGCGGTTTTTTTCTACGGCGGGAGTCAGGTTGTTCGAGGGACAATGACTCCGGGAGAACTGTTTGCATTTGTTCTTTTTGCAGGAATTTTAATTGGACCTGCCGGGAGCATGGCGCGATTGTTTTCAAAGGTTAAAGAGGCTCAAGGTGCGATGGAACGAGTGTTTGGAATCTTAGCAATCCAACCCGAAATTGTAGATACGCCGGGAGTGTCTGAGCTTCCCTCTATTGCTGGGAAAATTGAAGTGTCCAATATATATTTTTCCTACCAGAGAGAGCAACCGATACTGAATGGAGTGTCCTTTGTTGCGTACCCTGGAGAAGTAGTTGCGATTGTCGGGCCAACCGGTGGAGGGAAAAGTACGCTACTCAACCTTCTGCATAGATTCTATGATCCGAGCCAGGGGGCAATCTTCATTGACGATCGGGACATTCGCACTGTAGGCATTGAGGGTCTGTATCGGCAGATTGCATTAGTTCCACAAGAAACGATGCTATTTGGTGGAACCATTCGAGACAATATTCAATATGGGAATGTGTCTGCGACGGACGAGCAAATTCTGGAAGCGAGTGAGATTGCAGACGCGCATGAATTTATACAACGGTCTCCGGATGGGTACGATACAGTGGTTGGGGAAAAAGGCTTGACCTTGTCTGGCGGTCAGCGTCAGCGAATTGCCATCGCGCGCGCTATCGTGAAAAATCCGAGAATGCTCCTCTTGGACGAGGCAACTTCGTCATTAGATTACGAGTCCGAGATGTGTGTTCATAAAGCGCTGTTTCGTGTGATGGCTGGACGCACAGTGATCGTGGTTGCACATCGATTAACATCAATTCACCATGCCAATCGTATTCTTGTTGTAGACAAGGGGAGGATTACTGAAGAAGGGACCCATAATACGCTTATCTCTCACAATGGTCTTTATGCATCGTTGTACGTGCGTGGTGTGGCCGAGAGGGAGGAGGTTGTTCAGTGAAGATTGTTGCCGATCCTATCATTCCATTTGTGAAACAAGCATTTGAAAAGTTCGGGAGCGTTGAATGTGTTTCAGGGCGGACCATCACGCGTGAGCATATTCGTGATGCGGATATCCTGGTCATTCGTTCCACCACGGGCATAGACGCTACGTTGCTTGATGGGACATCTGTTCGTTTCGTTGCCAATGCCTCAGCTGGTGAAGATCATCTCGATCTTGACTATCTGCATGCGCACGGGATTGGTGTGGCTAGTGCTCTTGGAAGTAACGCAAACTCTGTCGCAGAATATGTGATATCAGCTTTGTTGGCGTTAGGACCGTCATTTTATCAAGGACGAACCCTGGGAGTGATTGGGGTAGGGCAGGTGGGGAGCCGCCTTGTTGCAAAAGCAAGCGCGTTAGGGATGGAGGTTTTAGAAAATGATCCTCCTTTGCAGCGCAAAACGGGATGGAAGAATTTCGTCGATCTCCCGACGCTCCTTGCTGAGAGCGATGTAGTGACCTGCCATGTTCCCATCACTACGACTGGGTCTGACCCGACATATCATTTGCTAAACGACGCAAATCTTGGGCTGATTCCATCACATGGAATACTGATCAATACGGCAAGAGGAGAGGTAGTCGATAATGTTGCGCTACTCAAAACATTAGGATCAAAACGTCTCGCGGGTGCAGTTCTGGATGTTTTCGAAGGCGAACCTGTAGTCAGGAATGAGCTTCTTCGTGCTGTCACGTTAGCTACGCCTCACATTGCCGGTCACTCCATTGACGGGAAGGTGGCGGGAACACGTATGGCCTATGAGGCGGTGCGTGAGTTTCTTGGTGATGGGCCGGAATGGAACCCAGATAACTTCGGGCCTCTTTCTGATGACATCAGTATCACTATATCGCCAGACATGGATCTCCACGATGCCATCGCTTATGCTGTTCATACCGTTTATGATGTCAGAAATGACGATTGTACCTTTCGTCCTACCTGGGGTCTCAACGATGAAGAGCGACGCATTGCATTTGACCGGCTTCGGACGGAGTACCCTGCCCACCGCGAATTTTGGGTAGTAACGGTTCAAGTTCCGTCAATACACGCTAACCTTATGACAGTTCTAGGAGGAGTGGGGTTTCAAGTAGAAGCAACCTCCAAGGATTGTGAGGGGGGCTCTAGCGAATAGCCAGCATTTACAGGATTCAATGTCATAATCTGAGTTGTTGTGCCGTTCTTGTGAATATATGGCATGACAAGTTTAGCATTGTTTCGATATGAGGGATCCGGTAATGTGGCACGTACCAGAATGAGGAACATGCGGAAGTGGTGTGGGGAAGGTCAGTGACATTCACATTTCAGCGATTGAAGATCCCGGATGTTGTTCTCATTGAGCCTAAACAGCTTGAAGACCGGCGAGGGAGGTTCATGGAAACATATAAACAATCGGTGTTCATTGCCAACGGTATATCTGATACATTCGTTCAGGACAATTATTCTTATTCACTTCGCGGGACATTGAGAGGCCTTCATTATCAACTTCATCCGAAAGCTCAAGCCAAGTTGGTGATGGCGTTAAGGGGTGAAGTATTTGATGTTGCGGTTGACCTGCGACAGGGATCACCGACATATGGGAATTGGGTTGGGGTGACATTATCAGCAGATACCTTTCACATGTTGTATATTCCGAGGGGTTTTGCGCATGGATTCTGTGTGCTCAGCCAGGCGGCGGAGGTCGTTTACAAGATGACGGTCGAATATTCTCCGGAACGTGAACGTGGAGTGCTATGGAATGACCCGACCATTGGAATTGATTGGCCAACGACGGAGCCCATTCTGTCCGAGAAGGATACAGTTGCTCCGTTGCTTGCTGATGCTGAAGTGAACTATGTGTACGGGTCGTGAGAGAGTGCTTATGAGTGTTGGCGACTTGTATTGCGAGTTATTCGAGCTTCATTCCTTTTGAAATCACTACCAGTCCAGACGCTGTAACGGTAAATCGTTTGGCGTCAGTCTCAAGGTCATAACCGATGTGGGTTCCAGGAGGGATGGTGACGTCTTTATCGATAATCGTGCGTTTGATCTTCGCGTGTTTTCCAACGATAACATTCTCCATGAGGATGGAGTCTCGAACGTCCGCATAGTTATCGATGTGAACAGCTGGAGAGAGGACGCAATTTTGTACCCTGCTTCCGCTTACGATGCTGCCACCGCAGACGATTGAATCAAGAGCATGTCCCATTCGACCATTTTTTGTATCAGGGTTGTCGGCAAAGACGAATTTTGCCGGTGGAAATTGTCCTTGGTAGGTCCGAAGCGGCCAGGATTGATCATACAAGTTAAAGGGTGGATCGACTGTGATTAGATCCATATTGGCTTCCCAATAGGCATCGAGGGTTCCGATGTCACGCCAGTAGTGTGGTGCACGACTTTTTGGATCCTCAAACGGATAGGCAAAGACCGGGCAATCAGTAACCATTTGCGGAAGGATGGCACGTCCGAAGTCATGGTTGGATTTTTTTCTCGTGTCCTCTACTAGATATCGCTTGAGAAGCCTCGTACTGAATAGATAGATGCCCATTGAGGCGAGGGCGTGGGTAGGCTTTCCGGGGATAGGGCGTGGGGTTTTCGGCTTCTCATCAAACCGGAGGATTCTATATTCCTCGTCCACCGCAAGAATGCCAAATCGCGAGGCCTCCTCGATGGGTACTGGAATGGCCCCTATGACCGCTTCTGTTCCACGTAGGAGCGAGAAATTGTACATCTCACCGTAATCCATCATATATACGTGATCGCCACTCAGCACGAACACAAAATCTGGATCTTCATCATTGATGAGGAAGATGTTTTGGCGAACAGCGTCTGCGGTTCCGCGATACCAATCTTGACTAATACGTTGTTGTGGGGGTACTGCCATAATGTATTCGTGCAACTCAGGATTGAGGAGGTTCCACGCAAGATGTAGGTGGCGGTCAAGAGATAGCGATTTGTATTGGATAAGAACGACAATTTTTCGAAGGCCTGAATTAATACAGTTGCTCAGTGTAGAATCGATGATGCGGTATTTTCCACCGAATGGAACCGCAGGCTTGGCGCGTTCAAGTGTGAGAGGTTGAAGGCGATCGCCTCTTCCCCCTGCTAGGATGATGGTTAGTGTGTTTTTCAGTCGGGCCATGTTGCCTCGACGAATGGATATCCGTTTTTTCGGCAAAAACTACTGAGTTTGTCTGGTGCCGCACCCAATTGGTAATACCCAACCTTGATGTCTGTGGGGAGCATAGGTTTCGGTGGATCGGCTTCGTGGTCTTCCTCCAGGTCGTGTTCTAGAATCTGTATGGTCGCGCCTTTTAGTGCATCCATAGACTCTTGCACCGGAATATTTAGCGGATCGGTCGACCAAGTGGAGATCTGGATTTTCATTTTCTTGGCGCACACCTCAAGAGGTGCATCATCGTAATAACCAGTGTATTGCTTTTTCCCGAGGTAAATACGAATACGAGCCATGTATTCCTCCATATTTCAGTAAGGGCTGTGCAACAAAACATGGTACATTAAATTAGGTCTCCAATTGTCCATGGTATTGCTGTAGAATTTCTCGCTAGTGCTACAGCGAGTTGCATTTTAGCATAGCCCGCTCTCATTGTGAGGATCTGCATCGTGTTTTCAAAGCTTCTGGCTCTTTTCATCATTCTTCCCTTGCTTGAGCTCTACGTGATTATCGAGGTGGGGGCTGTCTTGGGAGCTCTTCCTACCGTTCTCTTTGTTGTGTTTACCGCGGTGGCCGGTGCTTTTCTCACAAGACTTGAGGGACTACGCACGTTGCGTCGTATGCAGCAGCAGATCATGGTTGGTCAGATGCCGGCGGAAGAACTGGTCAATTCAGTTTTGATTTGTGTTGCCGGTGTGTTGTTGTTGACCCCGGGTTTTCTTACCGATGCATTTGGACTCTTGGTTCTAATTCCACCAACGCGCCACGTGTTAAAACGCTGGTTACGATACAGATTTAATCAATACATGCGTACAAGAACTATGGAGACGATTCGATTTGGAGGGTTATAAATAGAATCAACCGATCTTTGCCGACGCGGATGCGGGGAGTCGTGGGATGAACCGTGACTGGTGGCTTTCCGGGGAGTGGTATGCCTATTTTTTGGAGGTTCTGCATATCCAGAAGCGGTATAGTTTCTGGTAGGAGAGTCGCGCGTATGAGATCTTGAATGGGGAAAAGTTCTATCTCGTCAGAAATAGGTGGGTCGTCGAGCGTGGTGTTGACTTTTAGGACTTGCAAAATGATTGCAGTTTCAGTGCTCACGGGTCGTGTTTGTAGCTGTGCTGTAAATCCAAACGATGCGTGTTGCTCAGCTTCTAGGATCGCGTAGTGAAGTTGGACTTTGCCTTTAAGGTGAAGGTCAATCGTTCCACTTGTGTGGTGCATTGTGATGACTTTAGCGGTGTTCACTTGAAGTGAAAGGGTAGGTCGTAATGGTATTGCATCCCACGTGTTGGTGAAGATCGAGCCTTGAAGATGCGAGAGCATCTGATTAATGGATCTGCTGTCCACAGAAATCTTTATTTCAGGTGGCTCCGCTAGGGCTGCGGAGGAAAGTGAAAAAAACGTACTCAACATCCAGCCAACGTATATCATGCTAGCTCGGCTTGCCGTACGCATCGTGTTTGCATATAGTGGCAGGGTGAACACTTAAACGCTCATGCCCATTTGATCTTGCCCGACGACAATCTCTCCTCTGAACACTTTCGTCGCTGACTTCTCACATCATAATATTCGCACACTGGATAGAAGTGTGAAAGGGCTAATGTTTTGACCCCGGATTCTTTTACAACTCTTTCACAATCTCTTGCAGTCATGTGCTGTGTGTCACGTTTGCGGTTGAAAACGAGCAATCTAATATTGCGACATCGTCATCTCGACTTTCTGGGCGTGCTTTACGGGAACTGTGTTTAGCTGCCAAGGGTATCGCATTTTGATAGTTTGCTCTTTGACGCGTTACTATTTTAACTCTAATATGCTGAGAGGGAGTCGGGCAGGACTTGATACGATACAGCAACGACTTGCTTTACATGCGATGTCGGCATCTAATGATTGAGTGTGGTGGAGTTGTATGTGTTGCAGTAAACCACGCAGCAATCATGAGTTGCGAAGAGGAGAGGATTTGCGTGCAATACGTATGAAGGGTAATAGCTATGCTACGTTCTCCGTATAAGCTCATTTTCCGTCCGTTAGAAGTTGGAAGACTGAAACTTCGGAACCGATTGATCTGCGGTCCAATGTTCGTTGGATATGCCAATGCAGATGGGACGGTCTCTGATCGAATGTTGGCGCATTATGAGCGACGGGCAAAGGGGAGACCTGCCATGGTGATTACAGAGCATATGGCGGTCAATGTTGCTGGTGCACAGTTTTCTAACATGGTGGTCTTATCAGACCGAAAATGTTTGCCAGGACTCACTCAACTTGCGGAGTGTATCAAAAAACATGGGCCGGTTGGGGTTGCACAGATTTACCATGCTGGACGTTATGCTGGACCATGGGAACAGTACAAGAAAGCAAGACGTTTAGCTCCCTCAGCCACGCCGTTTCCGTTATTCGGAGATATGGAGGCTACCCCACAAGAAATGACGCTGGAGGAGATTCAGGAGACCATTCAAGCTTTTGCTGATGCGGCTGCGTTGGTGAGAGAAGCGGGTTTCGATGGTGTGGAATTACATGGTGCGACAGGGTATCTGTTGAGTCAGTTCCTTTCACCTCGGATTAACAAACGGGAAGATGCTTATGGGGGGAGTTTTGACAATCGCATGAAATTTCCTCTTGAAGTCTATGATGCCGTTCGCAAAGCTGTTGGTCCGGACTTTCTCGTGGGGTATCAGTATCTTGTGAAGGAGTGGGTTCCAGACGGATGGGACTTTCCTGAAGCTGGCCAATTTGCGCAGCGTTTGCAGAAGGAAGGAGTTGATTATTTCATTCCCCAAGGGGGGACGATTGAATCATGGAATGACCCGGCTGTCAGACAGACATTGCAAATAGAGACCTATCAAGTTGCCATGATCAAGGAGTTTAGTCGTGGTATTCGCGGGACCCCGGTATTTGCCTGCGGGAGGATTTATGATCCAGCGTTGGGTGAGACTGTGATTACTCGTGGTGTTGCGGATGTGATCGTTATCTCGCGAGGGATGTTTGCAGATCCCGATTGGGTACAAAAGTCTGAGGAAGGACGGGCAGCTGATCTGTTCCACTGTATTCCGGATTGCTATGAATGTGTCCAGACGCAAAAGAGTGGGGCAACATGCGCGGCTTGGCCCTATGAAATAAAAAAGAAAGGGATTTGGGGTTAGTTCATTGTTGGGTCTGGAGGCATACTCTCATAAATCGAGTACTCCTCTCCCAACGACGCAAGAAGTGTAGACCAGACCCGTGCGGGTTCCATGTCGAAGACGAATTTCTGATCTGCGGGAACTAGCTTCCACGAATCCTCGCCTAATTCAGACTCCAACTGGTTTGAACTCCAGCCGGCATATCCCACGTAGGCGCGAATAGAATTTGTTGATGCCAACGAGGCAATCATGTCTTCGAGAACGGCTAAAGAGCCTCCAAGGTACATGCCGGTTGCTATGTGCTCAGATTCTGGAACCTGTTTTTTTTCAGCACGGTATAGTGTCATGATGTGGTCCGGTTGAACTGGTCCGCCAGAATAGAGGACATCAGTTATTGAATGACTATCGCTGACATTTTGGATGGCCTCGGAAAGCCTGAGCGTTGTTGGTCGGTTGACTACGACTCCGAGGGAGCCTTGATCATCGTGCTCACATAGCAGTATGACTGTTTGACTGAAATTGGGATCGCGAAGCTTTGGGTCAGCGATGAGAAACATTCCCCTTTTTAATGGCTTTGACATATCGGTTTCAGTGGTTGCCGATGCATTCCAGGAATTCCAGGCTTTTGGATGTGCTAAAAGGAATTTTTGCTTGAGGCAAGACGCAGAACTTCGCGTGCCATTGCTTTCTAGTTAATCACAGGATAAGTAAGGAAACATCATGTTCTTTGTCTTGTCCAAGACACTGCAGTATTTAATTTTTCCATTAACTTTGTTCTTCCTCGTCATGATCGCTACTTTCTTATTTTATCATCGCAAGCATGCTCGAGCAATATTTGGGGCGATGATTGTTAGTCTATACATGCTGTGTATGCCGATCACATCCGATTCGCTACTGGGATGGCTTGAGAGTGCACGCCCACCTTCGGACATTCTTGCGCAGAAGTATGATGTTGCCGTGGTCTTGACCGGAATGCTCGATATCGAGCTAAGCGAGAAAGAAAATCTTGAATTTGGCGAGGGAGTCGATCGAATTTTAGCTGGTATTTTTGTGGTGAGACGTGGGATTGCAGATAAACTCCTCATTACGGGAGGCAGTGGAAGTCTGTTAGATCAAAGTAAAAGTGAAGCCGTGCTTCTTAAGGAATTTGCCATCGAGTCTGGTCTTTCCCCCAGCCAGATCATCATTGATCCAACTTCCAGAAATACACATGAAAATGCCGTCAATACTGCTGGACTTGTTCGCGAAGGGGGGTATAAAAAAATCCTTCTGATCACATCGGCGTTCCATGTGTGGAGGGCAGAAGCAGCCTTCAACAAACAAGGGCTATTTCCAGAGGTCTATCCGGTAGACTTTCGGACGTCAGACACTATTAGCATATTCGATTTTCTTCCTTCTGCCGGTGCATTAAGTAGAGTCACATGGATGATTCATGAGCTGGTTGGGGTGATTGTGTATCGCCTGCAGGGGTACATTTAGCGGGATCTTGAGAAAGTTTACCAGGGACAGGAAAACATTATGCGATGCAAGTCACTGTTTCACGGAGCCATCGGCCCCTTGATAATGATCTCAAACTTTTTGCCTGGAACAACGTGGCCGAAGGTAAAACAGCCATCCGTATCTGTTCGTGTTTTTTGCTTGGTCTCTTCTAGTTGTTTTAGATTGACCTTCTGATTAGCCAGGGGTTCACGGTTAAAGGCAATGCATCCGCCAACATTGGGACCAGCGATGCGTAAGATTGATCCGGTTGCCGCATCGCTGACATAGAGCGACCCGTTCATATCCTCACCAAAACTCGTAATCGATCGATTTGAATCCAGTAAGACAGCACTTTCCCATTGACCATTTGATTCACGCGATCCCCAGATCTTTCCAGAGCAGAAGTCAGCGTAGATATACATTCCAAAAAGTTGAGGAATGGCTGTGCTACGATACTGATACCCACCGATGACAGCACAACCAATAAATTCGTCTCCAAAGTTCTGGGGGTATTCAATGATAGGGAGAGTTAGGTTGTCCGTTGGACAGTTCTCTTCCGGCTCGAAGCAGTGGGTGCCCTCCATCAAACGCCATCCGTAGTTTTCGCCGCCAGAACTTGTTGGGGGCTGTCGGCTGATCTCTTCCCATGTTCCTTGGCCGACATCTCCAATGAAAAGCGCACCGGTCAGGCGGTCAAAACTAAATCTCCATGGATTCCGAAGGCCATAGGCCCATATTTCATTACGAGCCGCTAGGTTATTGATGAAGGGGTTATTCGGTGGGATCGCGTAGTTGCGGTCTTGATCGGTGGGGAAATCATCCTCGTTTACGTTGATACGAAGCATTTTTCCTAAAAGGTCACCGAGGTTTTGTGCACGATTCTGCGGGTCGCCTCCCGCTCCGCCATCCCCGGTGCCGATATACAGGAGTCCATCGGGTCCAAACTGGATCTGTCCGCCGTTATGATTGGAAAAAGGTTGATCGATGGTAAGTATGATGAGTTCTGATTCGGCATCAGCAGTATTTGTGGCTGTTGAAACTTGGAAACGAGAGATGACAGTTTGTCCTTGACGATTGGTGTAGTTGATGTAGAAAAATCCGTTTGACCTGTATTGCGGGTGAAAAGCCAATCCAAGCAAACCCAGTTCACCGCCACTACGTACGCGCTCACGAATGTCAAGGAACGGTGTGTTCAAAGTTGTCGTGCTGTTCACAATGATAATTTGCCCAGCTTGCAATACAACAAATAGTCTGCCAGAAGAATCTCCGGCATCAACGATTCCGAGAGGATTGGTAAGGCCAGTGGCGATAGGTTCTAGCGTAATTAATGGCAGATTTTCAGCCATGACTATGTGTAGCCAGGCAAGGCATAGGATGAGGAGAAGCAGGGACGTGACGAATGATATTTTAGCTTTTGTCATCAAGTTACTCCATTATGCGGGCAAGATGTCTGTATATCCACATCTTATCAAACCTAGCCGGTATACAGGGCGGGATGATATATTGTCCCGCAATTTTATCCATGTTTTGCGGTTTAGATAATCCATTGCTAGAAGCATGCTATGGTTAAATTATGACTTCAACTGATGTTGTCCAAATGCTTGTCGATTCTGGATTCAATTTCTATACCGGTGTGCCAGACACTGCACTCGCCGGTCTCATTGCTGTGTTGACTGCTCAAGGACGATATGTTTCATCGGTTCGAGAAGATGAAGCTGTTGGAATGGCCGCAGGTGCGTTTCTTGGCGGCAAGCAACCTGTCGTGTTAATGCAGAACTCGGGCTTGGGAAATTGTCTCAACGTGTTGACGTCTCTCAATTTAATTTATTCCATGCCGTGTCTCCTGCTGATCTCTTGGCGTGGATATCAAGGAATCGATGCTCCCGAGCATCTTGTCATGGGTGAGGTTTGTACACGCATTCTTGAAACCGTGTCTATTCCCTCCAGGCTGATTGCAATTGATTCACTTCAGATTGATATTGAGTGGGCGCGTGACCACATGAACTCTCGGCGAACTCCTGTGGCGTTGATGTTGACGCAAGGCGTGGTGGAATGACACGTGCGGAAGCGATTCATGTCGTTCTAAGTAAGCTCACGGACGAGCTAGTAATTGTTTGTAACGGATTTCCTTCGCGGGAGGCGTTTTCTTTTCACGATCGGTCCGAGCGTTTTTATATGATCGGGTCGATGGGCCTTGCTTCTGCCATCGGTGTTGGTATTGCTCTTGCGAAACCTACCCGAACCGTTGTGGTTATGGATGGTGACGGCAATGTCCTTATGAATATGGGGACGCTCGCCACCATTGCAGCGCATCAACCAAAGAATCTTCTGCACGTTGTGTTTGACAACGAGGTCTATGGAAGTACCGGAGATCAAGCGACTCTTTCACATAGTGTGTCGCTTGACGCTGTTGCGCGGTCGTGTGGATATGCTGTTGTAAATCGAGTAGTGGAAGAACATCTTCTTCCTCACACTCTTGAGCGAATGTTGAGTGCTCACGGACCAGGGTTTTTATTGGTGAAGGTCTCGAGGCAGGTCGATGATGTTTTGCGTGTTGATGTAGCGCCCGATGTTATGACCAAACGTTTTATGAAGGCTGCTAACGGAATGCCAGAGTGATTCTTCTTAATCCTGGACCTGTCAATGTGTCTGAACGTGTGCGGCAAGCGTTGCTACGTGACGATATTTGTCATCGTGAAGAAGAGTTTTATTCTCTTTTATACGACATTAAATTGAAGCTCATTCAGGCGTTTGCACGATCTCAAGACTATCGTGCGATTGTCATTTCGTGCTCTGGGACCGCGGCAGTTGAAGCCGCGATCACATCTATTGTCCAACCGGGAAAGAAGCTTCTTGTGATCAAGAACGGAGTCTATGGCGATCGAATTGCTGAAATTGCTCAAGCGTATCGACTTGGAAAGATAGAATTAAATCTTGATTGGACTCAACCGCCGCCGCTTGCTCAAATAGAGTCATCACTCAATGCTGACCCATTGATTCAGGTTGTTGCGGTGGTGCACCACGAAACTACGACTGGATTGCGGAATCCGGTAAAAGAGATTGGCGAGCTGGCTCACCGCTATGGAAAAATTTTTCTCGTTGATGGGGTGAGCTCAATTGGTGGAGAGAATATTGACCTTGCCGCAAGTCATATTGATATCCTTGCCGGGACGGCGGGAAAGTGTATTCAAGGTTTTCCTGGGGTCTCTTTCCTATTGGTGAGAGATTCCCTTATAGATACCATGCGGACTTATCCAAAGCGGTCGGTGTCCCTTCACCTTCCTTCCTATTGTCACGATCCTGGGGTTCCGTTTACCCCATCGGTTCAACTCCATTATGCTTTTCACGAAGCCTTAGCGGAACTCTTGGACGAAGGGGTTGATCGTCGAATCGATCGATATCATAGGGCATCACGTTTTCTTCGGCGGAGTTTTCGTGATCTCGATCTGCAATGCATTGTTTCCGAAGATTATGCCTCAAACACTATCACGGCAGTTCGAGTTCCACCTTTTCTCACCTATGTTGAACTTCATGATCAACTCAAAGTCCGTGGGTTTGTAATTTATGCGGGACAGGGAGCGTTATATTCCAACATTTTCCGTGTTGCAAATATGGGGGCGTTGACACAAGCTGACTTCGATGGCTTTATTAGCGCATTGGAGCAGGTGTGTGAGCAGGCTGTTGTGGGAAGATGAGAGCGATTATTCTCGCAGCTGGCCTTGGACGACGGATGGCTCCCGTGACTGACTCCATACCGAAATGTCTTATGCCGTTTGCTGGTCGTTCGCTCATTGCATGGTATTTGGATAGTCTTCAAAGTGTAGGGATTTCCAATGTCTCGATCGTAGTGGGCTATCGCAAAGAGCAAATTATGAAAGAGACCACGGCTGTCGACTCCTCGATGTCGATCCGATGGATTATCAACGAGGAGTTTTGCCGTGGAAGCATTTATTCGCTGTGGATGGCTCGAACAGAGTTTGATGATGATGTTCTGGTCATGGATGCCGATATTTTGTTTCCCAAAGTGTTCCTGAGTCGTTTGTTAGAATCAGCGCATCCAAATGCGCTTCTTGTGGATCAATACGTGAAGCAACACGATGAAGAGATGATGGTTATGGTGCGTGATGGCCTAGTTGTTAGCTTGACAAAAACTCCGCCCGTAGGAGCAATTCCCCATGGAGAAGGTGTTGGGTTTCTTAAAGTTGCCGCTTCAAATACGGAGTATATTGATGATGCTCTATGTCCGTATATCGCGAGTGGGAATCTTGATCTTGAGTATGAGGACGCGCTCGAGATGTTTTTCAAGCATGCTGACGTTGGATATGAGGAAATTGGTGGTTTGCCATGGATAGAGATTGATTGTGTGCCTGATCGGGATCGAGCGGAGGACGATGTATTGCCGGGCATTATGCGTCTCGACGCGATCAACAATATGTCGGTATTGTAGGAGGAGGGGAGTACATACATGACGCCGGAAGAGATAGAGTCAGTTATTGAAAGCGAATATGCGTACTTGCGGTCAGAATATGACAATTGGAGTCTAACCACAAGTGATCAGCACGATTTGAAGTTAGTGGCACATGCGTTGCGTGTTTTGATTCACAAGAAGGTCGTCGAGACATCGACTCCAGAGTTTATTGCGCTTGGAGCGCAGCAAAATGAGGATGGTGGATGGGGGCAAACTGGTACCGACACTGAAAGCAAGGTTTGGGTATCTGCCTTCTGTGGCCTTATGCTTATTCGTGGAAATCAGCTTCTAAAGTATGAACGTCTTTCCGGATCCGTTCAACTCGCGATACGATATTTTCTTGATGCCCAGAAGCCTGATGGGAGATGGGTTGATCCTTCCTGGTCAGATTTGGACGCCACGAGCTACCCTGTAAGTTTTTTAAATGTGGTACTTGTGTTAGGGAAGGAATTTGGAACGACGATGCGGAAAAAGGTGACAGAATCATGGAAGAAAGGGATGCAGTTTATTCTCGATAATCAATCAACGGATGGGGGATGGTATGACCAAGAGTTCTATCCGACGGGTGTTGCACTTACTGCACATCTCATACAAGATTCATTGGTCGCCGATGTGATGATCGAAAACGTCATGCGAGTAAGTCGCCCATGTCGTAAAGGGGCAGAACTTTTATTGTCATTGCAGGCAGAAAGCGGGTCATGGGACAATGACAGTGTCGAGCATACTATGGACTCCGTGCGATCGCTGATGTTGGTTTCTCGCATGCTTGGAATTGAGCGCCAATGCGATCCCGCGATTCAAGCCGGCATGGATTGGATTATGATGACCAAGAACGAGCAAGGGTGGCCTGATTTCCCCGGAATGGATACGAATCTTGAGCGTGCCTGTAACGGACTTGATACGATGCTTAAATTTCTCGTGTACAGTGAAGAGGATTCTATCAAGATCATGAGATGTTGGGGATATCTTGACTAAGCTTCCCAACCTAAAGGCCTATCTTTGCTCGCCATACCAGCAGACTTGGTGTTCTTTCTCGATCACATCTCTCTCCATTCCCTGTGCTTCTGTGTTCCTGCTATTTGCTTGGTGACCAATCAAAGCATCAAGGGTTATGCCTGGTGAGAGAGTTGTAAAACGCCTTGGGATAAAAGGCACTCTTATTGGTGAGCGTTGATGATATCGTGAAGGCAGAAGAAAGGGGGCAGAGAAAAAAACGCGACCTTTAGTGTGATATGGCAATGTTATGAGTAACTCTGAGTGTCCATATCGCGTTTGGACACTCAGTGAATGGCATATTGGCTGGCATAATCCTCTCTACCAAGTTTACGGGTTGGCGCTTAATATTTGGGCTGGTGATAGCAACGCACGTCATCACAATCTCGACGTATTGCCGATGCGTTGTGAGGATGAATAATTATTCACTCAGTTGTAATATAATCCGTGGCATCTGTGGTTCGTACAGATGGGTTTGTCGATAGGCATTTAAACCGCAAGTGTTCCCGTCCTCTTACCCTGCTTTTTCTGAAGACTTCCCTTACTCCTAACTCCATTACCCTTCTTGCCATGTTTATCGGCTTAGGTGCCGCAGCCGCATTTGCCTATGGCGGGTATGCCGGAGGCATCATTGGCGCCTTGCTCTTTCAACTCTCATTAATTGTCGATTGCTGTGATGGTGAGGTTGCGAGGATCAAACATCTTGAGTCGCCCTTTGGGGACCGTTTTGATCTGCTTGCGGATAACATGGTTCACATTGCTATCATCGCTGGAATTACGTGGGCCGCGTATCGTGAGGAGGGCTTGATTTACGTGCTGTTGGGGATGGTGGCGGCTACTGGAATGTTGATCGATTTGTTTGTGATACTTCGAGATTCTCCAGCCAATGGAGCCACTGAATCGCTACTGAACAATTTTCTTGTGCAGCTGACGAATCGAGATTTTTCCGTCTTGATTCTGTTCCTCGCACTGGTTTCGAAACCTGAATGGTTTATTTGGTTTGCAGCGATCGGCTCACACATCTATTGGTTGCTGTATCTGTGGCAGCGTCGGGTGCAGTCTCAGAACCGATAGGTTAAACAAACACTCTGCCACAGTGTAGAGGGTAGGAGAATGAGTAAAAAGGAGGTAAATTCTAAAACAGATCGTCTGCCCAGGCTAGGTAGCGCTGTGCACGTCGTTTGGCAATTACGTTGGCGAGGTGTTGCTCCGGGAGAATTGTGGCTGGCGTTGTCACGACTTCGTTGAGTAACTTTTCAAATAATTCGCGGTTTTGGGTGTGATGCGCATAGTAGAATGCGTAAAGTACTTTATGCATGAGGAATGTTCCATCGGTCAGGTGAATTGCACGCTCGAAGTGGTCCCTTCCTTTTTCAAGATCTCCTCCGAACAACTGGATACGCGAGGCATAGAATGAGCCAAGCGCAAGATGTGATCCCGCATAGAAGAAACTCTCGTCGAGTTCCTGTATCCGTTTGAATATCAGTTCGACCTGTGGGAGGCGGACGATGAGTTCGGGTTGATCACGCCCCAAGTTCACGGCCCCGGCAAGACCAAACCCGGTCCAGAAAAGCGCAGGGATGAGATCACGGGCATTGGTGTCCTGTAATGCCTTTTCCAGTTTTTTTGGTGATTGGTTCATTACGGCGGGGAAACGATCGTCCGTAAGGGCTAAGAGACGAAGTCCGTAATTCATGCCACGGAGATATAACCTTTGCCCACGAGCTGTGAGTACTTCCGCACGGGCCGGATCACTTTCCTTAACCTCTTCGATTGCGTCCTCGATGAAGCCAAAGGCATAATTGCCCCATCCTCGAGCAAGCAGTTCGAGCAGACGGCGGTTGTTTGGCGAGGATTCGAGAAAGCCTTCAAGCAGTTTCAGCTGAGCTGGGATTGCATCCCGTGCAACCTCAAAATCTTCTTCGACCTCTAATGATGGGAGAGCTGCAGAGAGAATTGGCGCCATCTGGTTCACCATCAGGGTATTGAGGCTGCAACCACCCATTCCAAAGACGACGGCTGTTGAAATGAGGAGTACTGTAGGCCATTTCGGGTTAATGGTCATAGCGGTTGCCATGATAGGGTGAGGTCTTTTGGAAAGTCAATGAAGTGAGGAGTTATGATCAAAAATTGTGGCTCAGTTCAGGAGTGCGAAAACTTTGTGGGTAGATTGTTTGAATATCCTGCGAGAATTATCCTCCGACTCGCACCAATATTCCCTTGTCCTTTGCAACGCCATAAACATAATGAAACCACAGAATGGCCGCGAAAAGATATATGGCATTTAGCCCACTGGCCCACATGAGTTCGGTGAGAGGAAAATTGCTGTTCGTAATGACATCGCGCATGCCTTCGAATACGTGGGCAGCTGGAATCAATTGCGCAACAGTTTGGAGAAACCCTGGAAGAACAGAGATGGGATAAAATACACAGGAAACGGGCTGAAAAATAAAGACCATTCCCCATGCCAAAACTTCGGCTTCTTGCCCGTAGCGCATGATAATTGCAGTGGTGAGGATTCCAATGACCCATCCCATAATGATGAGGTTTAAGATAAATGGGATCAAGGAGATGCCTAGAATGAACAAGTTAAACGAATAGAAGGCCCATGCGACAAGCACTGAGACGATTAAAACCGCTCCAACTTTGGAGAGGCTGATGATCATGGTCGCGGCGAGAAACTCACCTGGTTTTAGTGGACTTGCGAAGAGATTCATGAGATTGCGGGACCATATTTCTTCTAAGAAAGAAATGGTGATCCCCTGTTGGGCTCTGAAGAGTATGTCCCACAAAATGAGGGCACCAATAAAGAATGCGACGACGCTTGGGAGTCCATTCTTGAATTGGGCGAGGTAGACAGTAATAAACCCCCACACGATAAGATCAAGCAGTGGCCAGTAAAATATTTCCATGAGGCGAGGAAGGCTTCGTCGGTATAGAAAAAGATGACGAAGAATAAGTGCGCGTATTCGGTTTCCGCTCAGTGACAATGTGCTATCCGGTTCTGGCGACGGTGAGAAACACGTCTTCTAAATCACGTCGGCCAAATTGGGAGATGATTTCCTGTGTGGTACCACTTGCTACTACTTTCCCACGTTGTAAAAAAATAATTCGATCAGACATTTCTTCCATTTCTCTCATGTTATGTGATGTGTAGAGGATGGTACATCCGAAATGTCTTTGGTATTTGCGTACCAAGGCTCGTGTTTTGTCTGCACTGTCGGGATCTAGGCTCGCAGTAGGCTCATCAAGGAGGAGAAGTTTTGGTTGAGTTAGAAAGGCTTTAGCCAGAGAAAGCCGAGTCATCTGTCCAGAGGATAGAGTTCGAGTCAGCTTGGCGCGAAGCGAAGCCATGTCAAGCTCATCAATAACCTGCTCGATACGCTCTTGGCGGTGAGGCAATTCATATAGTCTGGCGAAGATCTGCAGATTCTCCTCGACGGTCAATGAATATGGCATGGCGATATGACTTGACGCGAAGTTGATCTGACGTAAAATTTCTTCTCGGTACTGACTAAGATTTCGACCATCGATCAAGATTTGTCCGGAGTTCGGAGTCACGATGTCTAAAAGCATATGGATCGTCGTTGTTTTGCCTGCACCATTTGGTCCGAGCAAGCCAATGATCTCCCCCTCGTAGATGTCAAAGGAGATGCGGTCAACGGCAGTGAGTCCGTTAAATCTCTTAGTGAGTTCTCGGACTCTGACTATTGTTTTAGCCAAGATATTGCTCCGTTAAGAATGGGTCAGAAGATAAATGTTGAGCAAATTGGTGTTTGATAATTGGCGACTTATTTCCGCAGGATAGGGGGATGTATATCTCCGATCGGGAAGTATTCGCGCACCAAGGAAGCGAGGGTTGGGATGTCGTCAGGGTGGATAATAGGAACCGCCACGTCAACTGGGGCGCGTGAAACCACGGCGAGGAGACCATTATCCTTGACATCAATCTCCCCAAAGTGGTCGCGTACGACCACAATCTTTGGGTAATTCTCGCTTTTCCACCCTTCCGCGATGATCAGGTCGGTGTTGCAAATGTATTGGTCCCGAAGGGTGGTGAGTGAAACGGAATCTTCGATGTCCGAGAAGAGCGCAAGGCTAGTTTTTGATTTCACAATAACTGTACGTGCGCCTGCGCGTTTGTGCCGCCAGCTGTCTTTGCCTTCGGTATCAAGATCAAAACCGTGTCCGGCATGTTTAATGGCTGCGATGCGATATCTTGATTGGGTCAGTGAGTGAATCAGTCGTTCAATGAGGGTTGTTTTCCCACTATTTGAGCGGCCGACAAAGCATAGGATCGGGGTTGTGTTTTTCATCTGCGGTTCAACTTGAAATATGTGGAACGTGTTCGCTTAACATCTGTACAGACACCATGTCTCCAGGCTTGAGTTGTTCTACCGACTCTGGAATATCAATTAAGGCGTTGGCTTTGAGCATTGAGGTGAGGATGCCAGATCCTTGGTTGCCTGTAGTTCGAACAGTTGGAATTCCGTTTTCGATACGAACAATACCGCGTAAGAAATGGCGACGGTCCGGCCGTTTGGAAAATGTCTCTTGAAAGGTCGCTTGTATGGTAAGACGAAAAAGATTGGTCTGTCCTGACATCTTTAGAATTACTGGGCGGACCAATTGTTCAAACGTGATCATTGATGAGACAGGGTTTCCTGGTAACCCAAAGCAAAGAGTGTCTCGTATTGTCCCAAATGTCACGGGTTGTCCTGGCTTGATCGCGAGCTTCCATGCGTGAACGTTCTTGCCGAGTTCACTGAGGACTAATTTGGTAAAGTCATAATCCCCCATGGAAACGCCTCCGGAGATCACGAGGATATCTGCGTTGGAGGCCTCGCTAATTTTCTCTTTTAAATCTTCAGGGCGATCTTTGGAAATTCCGAGCACAATGGGAGTCCCTCCGGCCTCGCGTGTTTGCGCGGCAAAGGCGTACCCATTCGAATTCGTAATTTTGTCTTCGTCGAATTGGTCATCAAGATCCATTAATTCATCCCCGGTGGAAAGGATTGCCACTTGAGGACGTTGGTGAACAAAGATCAAAGGCTTCCCCATCATCGCGAGAATGCCAATTTCAGCCGGTCGGATAGTTGTGCCACGTGGGATAAGGCATTCACCTTTCGTAATATCTTCACCTTGCTTGCGGATATGAGACCCTGTTTTAACGGCGGAGAAAATTTTGACGTGCGTTTTTGTTGGTTCGGTGTCCTCTATCTTGATCACGGTATCGGCTCCAGCGGGGACTGGTGCGCCGGTCATGATTCGAATAGCGTCTCCGCGGCCTACCGAACGGGTCGCAGAACGCCCTGCGGGGACCTCTTCAATTACGTTCAACGTCACTGGTTCTGGAACTAGATGATCGGTCGGAAGATCTGCGTTTCGTACGGCAAAGCCATCCATTGCGGAATTATTCCATGGAGGATTTGCACGTTTGGCAATGAGGTCTTCCGCTAAAGTTCGGCCAAGCGATTCTATGATGCCGACCTTTTCTTTTCCGAGAACAGAACATGCTTCAAGAACGGTGTGTTGGGCTTCGACGAGTGGAGTGAAGAAGTTGCTCATAATATTTGAGTTCCCGTTGTTGAATGTACTTTACTGGTTTGTACTTTGGACAATGTGGGGTGCTTCAAACTTAGCTGGCTTCGCAAAGAAACGTGCACCGACGATACCCACTTCGTAGAAGACAACAAGTGGCACGGCCATCAATGTCTGGTTGAAAGGATCCGGCGTTGGAGTAAGGATAGCGCCAAGAATGAAAAAACAAAGATAGGCCCATTTTCGATACCTTCGGAGCCAAGGAGCATCTACAAGCCCTAACTTGGCCAGTAATGTCATCAGCATCGGCAGTTCAAAAATCAGGCCGAAGACAAGTAGTAGCCACAAATTAAAGCCAACGAAAATGCCAATTGAGAGCTGAGGGGTAAATCCTGCATCGATGCCGTATCCGACGAGAAAGTTGAGCGCAAACGGAAGAACGACGAGGTAACAAAACGAGATGCCAAGATAAAACATGGTACTACATAACGTGACAAAGGGGAGCGTAAAGCGTCGCTCGTGGACACGAAGGCCAGGCTCGGCAAACTTCCATAGTTCGTAGAGGGCATAAGGCATGACAATAAAAATTGCGACAACCGCTGCGACTTTGATGCTGTTCCAGAATGCTTCAGCCGGGGAGAGGAAGATAAATGTGATGTCCGACAATCCCGAAGCAACCCATGTCATTTTTGAAGGTGAGAAATAGGAATATAAAGGAGCTTGGACCCATGTCATAAGAGTTGGCGCGAAATAAAAGGCGCCTAGAAAGATAATGCTCATGATCACTGCAGCGCGAAGTAGCCGTGTTCGCAGTTCCGTCAGATGGACAAGGATTGGCATCCTCTTGTCATCAATGGACGGAAACATTTTGTCGTGGATCCGTTGAAAAAACCTAGTGGATGTGGATTGCTCAGAGTTGGGCGATGGCATGGTGTCGTCTCTAGAGGGCACCCATCTTGTTAGGGCTGAAGTGGGACAAACAGGTTGCTTCCCCGCCGCTGGATAAGCAGAATGATCATGTCGTCTTTCTCAATTGTTCGCACAGCAGCACGGAAATCGGTCATGTTCGTAATTTGCATCTGTGTGCCGGCAAATCGAATCTGCTGAATAATGTCTCCGTGTCGTATGCCCTCGTGGTCAGCCGGAGAGTTTTGGCGCACAGCTTCTACTAGCACACCCGAGGTGTCGCTTGGAAGATCAAGACGCTCTAACGTCTCAAGATCAAGATCTCGGACACGGAGATTAGCCAAGACATTATTAAGGTTTTCGCTCTCTCCTGAAAATGAACCAGCGCTTGCGGAGAGATCGGCCGGTCGGACCGTAACGATGACCTGATGGGTGTGTACTTGTCCATCTCTGATAACGGTGACATCGACACTCTTTCCTATCGGAGATTGCGCGGCGGCATTGCGGATCTGACTCATGTTGTCAATCAGCTTATCAGCGTATCTAATGATGATGTCTCCCTGTTGAAGGCCAGCTTTCTCTGCAGGGCTATCAGCAAGTATTTGGCCAATGAGCGCGCCTTTCATCGTTTGAAGACCAAACGCTTCAGCGAGAGCAGGGGTCATATCTTGGATAGACACTCCAAGCCAGCCGCGAACGACACTTCCGGTTTGGATTAAGCTATTGACGATGTGTTGCGCGATATTACTTGGAATGGCAAAGCCAATGCCTTCCGAGCCTCCAGTGCGGGAAAAGATTGCGGTGTTTATTCCGATCAGGTTGCCGGCCATATTAACTAGGGGGCCACCAGAATTTCCTGGATTAATAGCGGCATCGGTTTGAATGAAGTCTTCATACTCTGTGATTCCAACGTTGCCGCGGCCAAGTGCACTGATAATCCCCATTGTGACTGTCTGTGTTAATCCGAAAGGACTTCCAATAGCCAGAACGAGATCACCGACATCGACTTGGTCAGAATCGCTCCACTTCATTGCGGGGAGATCATCGCCTTGAATGACAACAACAGCTAAGTCTGTCTGCGGGTCTGTTCCGGCAATGGTTCCCTTAAGTTCTCTCCTGTCGGAAAGTGTGACGGTGACCTCAGTTGCCCCTTCAACAACGTGATTATTGGTGACGATGTAGCCACTTGGGTTAATTAAGATTCCAGATCCCGAGCGTTTTTGGGGTGCTGGCTCTGGGGGTTGAAATGGAAATGGGAATGGTGCGTCGGGAGGAAAGGGGAATGGCGGTTTGGGCATAGGGGGGAGTGTTTCTGGCCCGTTCTTGGCGACTTCGCTTCCTTCCGAAGAGATGAATACGACTGCGGGGCTAACGGTTTTCACGATATCGGAAAAGCCGCGCAGTGGTAACGGATGTTCCTCCGCTTGGCTGATTGGCACGAGAAGAGGGGTAACCGTAAGTGCAAGGCCTAGCATCGCGACCCTGAGAGGGAAGGTCGTATTTTTTCGTGTTCCGTGGTTAGGAGAGGTGATGAGCATCTGAGACAAGCAGATTAGTTATGTGAGGCACTCGTACAACTTTTTTGGTTATCAGGCGTCCCTAGAGGGATCGGAGCGGGTGTGTGTCAATTCGAGATCAGTATCGAGCTTAAGATCTGCAGAGGGATTGGCGGCATTATCGGTGGGATTCAAGGAAAGGTTATTTTCAACTTCGCTTGCCGAAGTCGCAATGTTTTCCTGAAGAGTCGTAAACTCGTGCTGAACGGCATTAAGGTCTGGCTCGATCGATTGCTTGACGTCGTCGGTGACATTGCGAAACCCTTTGATGGCTTTCCCAATTGATCGACCTAGCTCAGGAAGTTTCTGTGGGCCGAAAAGCAAAAAGGCCACTAACAGAACAATGACAAGCTCTGGCATTCCAATTCCGAACATTGCACTCCGTGGGGTTTCGTATTTTGAAGAAGCTTAGTGTATCAAACTTAGGCTGTGGGCGCAACGAACGAATCATGCTAGAGGAAGTCTAGAGCTGCCTTTGCCGCGTATGAAAGCTCGGTATCAGCATCGTGGTTGAGCGCAAAGATCCTCAAGTGAGCAATGTGCGATGGGATGTAATCCAAGCTATCTTTGAGGGCTTCCGTCGAGACCGTTTTTGTCGATGGATCATACACATAGATCTGAAAATTTCCCATATTCAATGGGTTGACTGGGCGTCCGTCTTTGTTGGCCATATCAACTCTGAATTCAATGTTTTTCAAGGCATCTGGGAGAAATGCTCTGACCTGCCGTTCGAAATATTCGGTATCAAATGTTTGGTATCCCCATTGATAATTACGAGCAGGAAGGTTCATCTCATATGCCGTTTTCCATTTTGGTTTCCGGTACAACACTCGATGCCATTCATTCCCGAGTCGTTGTTTCGTTGGATCGGAGGAGAGGGGCCATTGGCGTACAGTTTCAAGGAGTGCCGTGTCTGTCAGAAATAAATATTTATCAAGGTTCTCGAGTGGGTGGTGTGGGAAAATAACCTGCATTGTTTCTCTGAAAATATCACGAAGATGAATGTCAATTGCTCGGGTCGTTCGATGGTAGTAGACATTTGAATAGAGATACAAGCGAGCATTCAGAAACATTTGAAGTGCTGGAATGCCGGCCTTATGAATAGTTAAACCCCGCGGTGTTATAAACGTATAGTGGATAATCCTAGTGAGGTCGACCGGACCGATCGCGATTCCACACATATAGGCATCTCGGAGGACATAATCCAAGTTGTCGGCGGTATAGACTCCACCGAGAATTGGCTGAAGGGCGTTCAGCCATTGCGGATAGTTTTCAGTGCTCTTGGTGGGGTCTTTGAGAATGAGAAAAGCAATATGTGATGGGTCAATTGTTTCTCCTGGTAAGAAGGGAGCATGAGGGCTTCGCGATAAGGTTTTAATCAAATCTCCAAGTTGGTCTGTGATGATTGTTTGACCGATCTGTTCATGCGTGAGGTGAAACGGAGCTAGGATGTTTTGGTCAAAGAAATGGCAAAATGGACCGTGTCCAATGTCATGGAGCAAAGCCGCAATTCGTAAGAGCTCTTCAACGTAGTAGGGGGAGGGGAGATCAGGAAACGTTTGTTTTAATGATGGGTAGAGATGACGGGCAAAGAGGCCTGCAACATGCATCGCACCAATCGAATGTTGAAATCTGCTGTGTTCGGCAGAAGGATAGACCCAACGCGTACTTTGCAGCTGGTAGATGGAACGCAGTCGCTGAACCCAAAGGGAATCAATGAGATCTTTTTCTGTCGTTTCCTCAGGGTATGACGCAGTGGGCACGGTAAGCGAAATATACTTGTGGATGGGATCGGCAAGGAGGGAGAGCCCATCGTACATAGTTGGGCCATCGTATGCACGAGAGGGTGCTGAGTCTTCTGGTGCGTCCATCGGTGTACTTACTTGTTGCCCATCTCTTTGCTTGGCGTAATGTCTAAGCCCGTCTAGCTACGAAAGTGTTCATAGCTTTGGATGCGTATGGGCCGGGTTAAGCCTGTTGGTGTGATCATTTGAAGCCCCTGCTGTTTTGGTGTAATGGTTCCGATATGGGATGCATCGAGAAGGCCATGTGTGTTCCACCGTTTAATGCGTGAAAGAGATTCCGGTCTGGTGGTAAAGAGGAGTTCATAATCTTCTCCACCTTGGAGCGCGATCTCGTATGCTGGTTTATCGAGGTGATGTGCGTATGTGTGTAATGCGTCAGAAATGGGGAGATGAGTGATATTGATCGTGGCTCCAACAGCGTTTAATTCGCATATGTGAGCCAAGTCCCCGCTTAATCCATCGGATAGGTCAATCATTGCCGTGGCGATTTTACATTTTGCCAGTCGTTGTCCTGCATTAAGGCGAGCTGTTGGGCGAAGGTGTCGTTGGGAAAGCCATGTTCGGCATGCGAGGGGAACATGTTTGCGGGGAGGTGTCTGAAGAATACGAAGTCCCGCATTGGAATCACCTAAGGTTCCGGTAACGAAAATCGCATCGCCGACTCGTAGTCCGGTTCGTTGGACAACGTGTGAAGGTTTAACCTCGCCGATTAACGTGAGTGAAAGAAGGAGCTTCTTGGCTGTGGAGGTATCTCCCCCAATTAAGGCAACGCCTGCTGTCTTTCCTAGCTCCATCATTCCTTCATACAGCGCGTCCACATCGTTTCTGGAAAATGATGGTGGAATCGCGATCGAAGCAAGAAACTGCCGGGGAACTCCTCCCATAGCGGCAATATCGCTGAGGTTTGCGACCATTGCCTTGTAGCCAATATCACGAGAGTTTGTGAAGCGTCGATTGAAGTGAACATCCTCGACTAGGAGATCCGTCGTAATCAGCTGTAGGTTTTTCGAATTGGGTTGTGTGACCGCACAATCGTCGCCGATTCCGACGATGGTGTGATTTTGAAGTCCTCCAAACCGCTTCGCGATACGCTGGATCAGTGCGAATTCTTCGAGTCGATTTGGCGAGGGCATCTAGAGAGGCTTGCGGGGTCCTCGAACCCGGGTAGTTGGCTTAAAGTTCATGGAACGGAGAGAAGCACGAAGGACATCATCCATAGTTTCTGCGAAGACGAAATGCATTCCGCGCAGAAGATGCTTTGGAATGTCATCAAAATCCTTCCGATTTCGTTTGGGTAGAATAACACGAGATAATTTCTCTCGGCGTGCAGCGAGAAGCTTTTCTTTGAGGCCTCCAACAGGCAGGACACGTCCACGCAATGTCACTTCACCAGTCATGGCGATGTTGTGTCGGACAGGAATGTTTGTCAATGCTGAGGTTAAAGCGGATGCCAATGTGATGCCGGCCGATGGCCCATCCTTAGGAATGGCGCCTGCAGGTACGTGCAGATGAATGTCGATTTCCGAGAAGACGTTCTCTTCGAGAGCAAAGTGGCTTCCGCGTGAGCGAATGTAACTTAGTGCGGCTTGTGCGGACTCTTTCATCACATCGCCGAGCTGTCCTGTCAGGGTGAGGGCTCCCTTTCCCTTCATCACCGTCGCCTCGACTTGAAGGATCTCTCCTCCTGCTTCGGTCCAAGCAAGCCCAGTAGCCACCCCAACTTCCCCCTTTTTTTGGTCGGACTCGAGTGTGAATCTGGGGACGCCAAGATAATTGTGTAGGACGTTGGGGGTGATCGAGTGTAGCTTGCGTCGGCCACTTGCGAGATGTTTGGCAACTTTTCGCATCAGGGCTGCGAGAGAACGTTCCAAGTTTCGCACCCCAGCTTCGCGAGTGTAGTGCGCAATGATATTTCGAAGTACAGCATCCGAAATCTTAATGTGTTTTTTTGTGATCCCATGTTCTTCGAGTTGCCTGGGGATTAGAAAGCGCTTGGCGATGCCGATTTTTTCCTCTTGGGAATAGCCAGCAATTTCGATCGTCTCCATGCGGTCACGCAATGCAGGAAGAATTGGGTCAACAAGATTGGCGGTTGTGATGAACATTACGTTTGAAAGGTCAAATGAAACGCCGAGGTAATGGTCGCTGAATGAATGATTTTGTTCAGGATCGAGCACTTCCAAGAGTGCCGCGGATGGATCTCCACGAAAATCTGCGCCAAGCTTATCGATCTCATCGAGCATGAACAGAGGGTTATTTGATTTCGCCTGTTTTAGACCCTGAATGATCCGCCCAGGTAAGGCCCCCACGTATGTGCGTCGATGGCCTCGAATTTCGGCTTCATCGCGAACTCCACCTAAAGAAATGCGGACAAATTCACGCCCGAGTACGCGTGCGATGGATTTACCAAGAGAGGTTTTTCCAACCCCAGGAGGGCCAACGAAACAGAGAATTTGGCCTTTCATCTTTGCCCCGAGTTTGCGAACCGCCAGGTATTCCAGAATGCGTTCCTTGACCTTTTCTAGATCGTAATGGTCGTTATTGAGAATTGCCGCGGCGACTTTGAGATTGAGGCGGTCTTTAGTGCTTGTGCTCCAGGGAATATCAACCATCCATTCGAGATAGGTGCGGACAGTTGTAGCTTCGGCAGTGTCAGGATGCATTTTTTCTAGGCGTTTCAGTTGCTTTTCTGTTTCTTTGAGTACGTGCTCCGGCATTGCTGCGGCCTTGATGCGTTCCCTGAATTCATAAATTTCCCCCGCACGTTCATCCAACTCGCCTAACTCTTTTTGGATGGCTTTCAACTGCTCTCGAAGGAAGTATTCTCGTTGTGTCTTGTCGATTTCACCTTTAGCATCGGCATGGATTTTTTGTTGCATCGATAGCAGTTTGATCTCTTTCCTTAGGAGTTCACTTACCCGTTTTAGTCGTGCAAGTGGATTGATGGTCTCAAGAACTTCCTGCGTTTCCTGGACTTTTAATCCAAGATTGGCTGTGGCCATATCTGCTAGGCGACCTGGATCCTCTATCCCCTCAATCATGGCAATAACATCTGGCGTGATAGCTTTTCCGAGGCTTGCTATTTGCTCGAGCTGTTCCTTCACCGTGCGCATCACTGCTTCGACTTCAATGGCGTGTGATCCTGTTACCTTAGAGTCAATGAGTTTGGTAATCTTTACCTGATAAAACGAACCTTCCTGTACATATTTGGTAATCTTGGCCTTGGTCAGTCCTTGTACGAGGATTTTGATTCGTTCATCGGGAAGCCTGAGCATGCGCATGATGGTGACACACGTTCCTACGGTATGGATATCGTTGGGTTTCGGGTCTTCGAGGTCTCGCGATCGTTGTGCCGCAATAAACATTAGTCTGTTTGCCGAGAGCGCGTGTTCAATTGCTCGCATCGACATTTCTCGGCCAACAAAAAGTGGAACGAGCATATGTGGGAAGACAACGATGTCTCGGACAGGTAGCAAAGGTAGAAGGTCAGGGATATCGACTTCGTATGTCGCGGATGATTCCTGATCTGAAAGGGGGTGGATAGCCATAGCGAGTCTTTATGGTACAGCAGGCGCGTCGTTGGATGGGTAATTGCACTACTGACTGTAACTCGACAGCCTAGCATGGGGGTAGTGAGTCGGGCAAGGGTCTCAGAAGGTTTGCTGTCATTGAGTTTTTGCTGTGCACAGGAAAAGAGAAAAAGTGATAAAAACCCCGTGATGTGGTCGCTACACCCTCCTTTACTTCACTTTTCTGAGATGGGTATAATTGCTTCGTTTTTGAAGGAATTGTGAGTCATTGCAGAGCCTTTTAGGGCGGATTAAATATGGAGCATGTGTGCTCATTATCCTTGTGGCTTGCGTCAATGCAGACTATGGGGGGCATCTCTTTGCTCAAGAAATGGATCTGCGTGAGGGTCCCACCATCTCCTTTATCGATGTTCGGGGGAATAAGCGAATTGAGTCTACAACCATTCTCTCTAGAATGGGAGTAAAAATTGGTGAGGTGTTCTCTACAACGCTCATTCCTAAAGCAATTCGAACGATTTACGGTATGGGATACTTTGAAGATGTTCAACTCGAAACGGATCCGACTTCGGGTGGTCTTGGTCTTATTGTCATCGTGAAGGAAAATCCGTTTGTGACGAATATTTACTATGATGGCCACGAAAACCTCAAAACTGCCAAACTCAAAGATGAGGTGACTGTTCGCACCAACACCTTTCTTGATCAAAACCAGGTTGAGGAAAGTGTGAAGGCCTTACGGACTCTTTATCGTGGGGATGGATATTACGATGCCAGGGTCATTCCAGTAATTCAGTCCACAGGTGAAGACAAATCGACCCTGACGTTCTACATCAAGGAAGGACCGCTCGCACGGATAAAGCACGTTGACTTTGTTGGCAACAAAAACATCCTAGCAGAAGAGCTGAGTGGAGGGATTGCAACACGGAAGTACTCCTTTTTCACCTCATGGCTGGCAGGGACCGGGGCCTACAAGAAGGATGAAATTCCAAACGACGTTGAACGCATTAAAGACCTGTATGCGAACAAAGGATATATCAACGCCAAGGTGGGTCTTCCCGATGTCGTTTTGAGCGATGATAAGGCGTGGTTTCACATCTCGTTCCCGATTTCGGAGGGTGAAGAGTTTCAGGTTGGAGAGGTGGAGTTTACCGGCAATGAAGAGTTCACTGACGATGAGTTGAAAACGACGCTTGAGGTGAAGTCTGGTGACGTGTTTCAACGGCAAGTCATGCGGGAAGAAGTCGAGCGCATTACCGATCTCTATGGGTCAAAAGGTTACGTGTTTGCAGATGCTAATCCGATGGTCGTACCAAATGACGAAACGCATAAAGCTGATGTGACGTTTTCCGTGACGGAAGGAGATCTTGTCAGCATTCGACGTATCAATGTTGCCGGGAATGACAAGACGAGGGATAAGGTTATTCGACGCGAGGTGCGTGTCAATGAAGGTGAAGTCATTGAGACGACTGCTATTCAGCGAAGTTTCCAACGACTCAATAACTTGAACTTCTTTGAAACCGTGGAGCTGGTTCCTGAGCCTTTAGATGATGGCGAAGTCGACTTGAATATTCGAGTGAAGGAAAAAGCCACAGGCTCGTTCAGTATCGGGGGTGGATTTAGTTCGTTGGACCGACTCACCGCAATTTTCGATATTGTGGAAGGAAATCTCTTTGGAAATGGACAATTGCTTCGTTTGAATGCACAATTAGGTGAGCGGCGCAACTATGCAAATATCAGTTTCCGGGAGCCTTATTTTTTAGATACTGAGATTTCGACGCAGTTTGACCTATTTCACCAAGCGTTTGATGTTTATACCTATGAGGAAGCTCGAACCGGAGGAGGGATTTCACTCACCCAACCTTTCGGAGAGTATTTGTATGGAGGGGTGAATATTGCGTATGAGCGGGTCAGGATTAGCAATCTTCTCACATGCGATGAGGCTTTTGATATTGTGTGTACTGAGGAGGAGAGACTCGAGTTTCTTCCCCCATTTATCACAGAGCAAAAGGGGACGCAGGCGGTAAGTTCTATTGGGGCGAATATCTCAAGTGATACACGTGACTACCATCTTGATCCAACTAGCGGGTCACGGCAAACTGCCTCAGTAGAAATTGCGAGTCACTTTTTTGGAGGCAACAACGACTTCGTCAAGATTCTGGGAACTACGGTCCATTACGCTCCACTTTGGTGGTTTGACCATGTTTTTTCAGTGCGTGGTGTACTGGGAGTTAGCGAGCCGTATGGTGCTGATAATGATATTCCATTGACTGAGCGGTTGTTTGTGGGAAGTATTAATGGGTTTCCTCAGGTGCGAGGGTTTGGATATGGAAAAGCGGGGCCTATGGTCGAAAATACCGATGAGGTTCTTGGTGCCGATCGAGCCATGGGGTTCACCTTTGAGTATATTTTGCCGGTTGTAAAAGAAGCACAGATTAATGCGGCGCTTTTTCTGGATCTTGGTCGTGGATTTGAAACGGGAGAAACGCTGGATCCAACAACTTTACGGCAGGGTGCTGGGATTGAGCTTCGTTGGATTTCACCATTTGGACCGCTACGCGTGGCGTATGGGTTAAAGGTGGATAAGCGAGACAATGAGGCTCCTGGCCTGCTCGAATTCTCTATTGGGTCTTTATTCTAGCTAGGGGGTGGTGATGGTACGTATGTTGGATTGGACAAAGCGTTATAAAACACAATGGATAATGAGTATCGTGCTGATTGTAGGTCTGCTGCTTGTTGCGTTATCGTCTCCGAGCCTAAGTGCAGAGTTTAGAATCGCTGTGATTGAACCAGAGCGTGTAGCGGATGAGACAGCGTTAGGGAAGACTATGAAAGCGACGCTGACCAAATATCTGGAACGAAGTCAGAAAGTGATCGATACTGAGGAGGCGGTGTTGCGTAAACTTGAGGATGAGCTAAGAACACAAGGTCCTCTCCTCAGCGCGGCGGCGAGGGAGGCAAAACAGGAATCCTATCAGCAGAAGGTGATGGCCTATCAGCAGAAGGCTAACGAGATTAATCGTGGGCTACAAGAACGACGCAAAGTAGAGTCGGATAAGTATGCAAAATTGCTGAAAGCTGCAGTTGCGAGAGTGGCAAAGCGGGGAGGTCTCACACTTGTTCTCGCGAAGATGCCTGATAGTGGAATGGTGCTCTTTCACCACGGCTCGCTGGATATCACTCCTCAGGTGATTAAAGAGATTGATCGCGGGGGAAAATCCTCAAAGGCAAAGTCAAAATCTGGGCCCATGCCGAAAAAACCCTAGGGGAGAGAGTGGAATGGGAGATCACCACCAATCACAATCTGTTGATATATGCGAGATTCTGCGTATTTTGCCGCATCGGTATCCCTTTTTGTTAGTCGACCGCATTCTTGAGCTTGAGCTTGGAGAGCGAATCGTTGGAGTAAAAAATGTCACAATCAACGAACCATTTTTCCCGGGTCATTTTCCTGACCGTCCAATCATGCCTGGAGTTTTATTGATTGAGGCTCTTGCACAAATAAGCGCTGTTCTGGCCTATAAATCATCTGATGGGCATGATGGCAATCTTGTCTATTTCATGGGAATCGACCAAGCAAAATTTCGAAAACCTGTGGTGCCAGGGGACCAACTTCGGATGGAAGTAAAGGTTCTTCGTAAACGTACGCCATACTGGAAGACCAAAGGGTGGGTCTATGTTGAATCGAAGGTGGTGTGTGAGGCAGAACTTCTTGCGATGTTTGCCGGAGAGAAAGACGCTGTCTCGTCGGTGTCTACAACTGCGGCGATCATTGATGGGGCAGGGTCGTGACGATTCACGCAACGGCAGTGGTCCATCCGAAGGCCGTCTTGGCGGATAGTGTTGATATCGGTCCCTATGCGGTCATCGGTGAGAACGTCACGATTGAGGCTGGTACCACGGTTGGTTCCCATGTGGTGATCGAAGGCCGAACTGATATTGGTGAAGACTGTAAGATTTCGCCATTTGTCTCAATCGGAACTTCTCCTCAACATTTTCGGTACCAAGGCGAAGATACTTTGGTAACAATTGGCCGCAACAACACCATTCGTGAATTCGTGACGGTTAATCGAGCGACGGAATTTGGAGGTGGAGTAACCAAGATCGGAGACAACAATTTGCTCATGGCTTATGTTCACATTGCCCATGACTGTTTGCTGGGGAATCACATCTTGATGGCGAACGCGGCGACCCTCGCAGGACATATTTCTATAGGAGACCATGCTGTGATCGGTGGCCTCGTTGGGATTCATCAATATGTCCGTATAGGGAGATTTGCGATGGTTGGGGGCTGTTCTGCATTGGGGCAAGATGTCCCCCCATTTACGCGAGCAGCAGGGGGGTATCGGGCACATTTGATTGGTCTGAACTCTGTCGGGTTAAGTCGAAACGGCTTTTCGAGTGAGACTATTCAATCCCTTAAATCCGCCTACAGAACGCTATTTCGTTCTGATTTGAAGCAAACCGAATCCATTCAGATGCTTCGCGATGCTGCACAGAATACTGCAGAAGTTTCTGAGTTGGTCCAATTTATTGAGGGGACAAAACGCGGAATATGTCGCTCGGGTCTTCCGAAGGTGACCAATGGAGATGAACGAGTGGAAGAACTGACGGCGCGCCTATGACCAAAATTGGCCTAATTGCGGGGAACGGGCAGTTTCCGCGTTTGTTCGCAAAAAATGCACGGCGTCTTGGATATTCGGTGAGTGCGGTTGCACATACAGAGGAAACCGATCCCAATCTAGAAGAGGTTGTCGATCATATCCATTGGGTCAAACTTGGGCAGCTCGGTCGTTTGATTAAGGCATTGAAGGATGACGGTATTACCAAAGCGGTGATGATCGGTGGTGTAAAAAAGACCCATTTTTTTTCAAAGATCCGACCTGATATGAGAGGGTTAGCTTTGTTGCGTCGAGTGGGCGGACGTGAAGACGATCTATTGCTTCGCGCAATCGCTGAAGAGCTCGCGACCGAAGGGATTGAAATTATTGAACAGACGTTTGGACTCACTGAGGTGTTAGCTGATGAAGGAGTCCTGACGGCGCGTAAACCAAAAGCCGCTGAAAAGGCAGATATCGATTATGGTTGGGATATAGTGAAAGAGATCGGTCGTATGGACATTGGCCAATGTGTGGTGGTCAAGGATAATGTGATCGTCGCTGTTGAAACAGTGGAGGGCACCGATATAACCATCGAGCGTGGGGGGCGCTTTGCGAAGGCTGGAGCCTCGGTGATCAAGCGTAGTAAACTTCAGCAAGATCTTCGGTTTGACCTGCCGACGGTAGGACCACAGACCGTCAAGGTGATGAAAGAAGTAGGTGCGACGGCATTGGCTCTAGAGGCTGGAAAGTGTGTGATGCTGGAGAAGTCGGTCATGCTTTCTGTAGCCAATAAAGCTGGAATTACAGTGGTGGGATTGCCTACATGAATATAACTGCTCAAGTTATTCTTCTCTTCTCCAAGATGACGTTGCTGGGGTGATTGGATTCCCATGTATTGCTAAATATGCCAGATCCTGTGTTCATTGCGCCTTCTCCTGAGCCAACATCGAAGTAATTTGCGTTGTTGCACATGAGTCAGAATGTTGTGAACGTGGGAGTGATTGGCGTGGGATCCTTCGGTCAGCATCATGCACGGATCTATGCGCAGCATTCCGCTGCAAGACTCGTTGGTGTTTTAGATCCTTTCCCTGGGCGCGCGAGCGACATTGCGCAGCATTATGAGTGTGAGAAGTTTTCAGATCTTGATACATTGTTGACTGCAGTCGATGCCGTCAGTCTTGTGGTCCCAGCCGTTCAGCACGCTGAGATCACCAAGCAATGTCTCGAGCGCGGAGTACATGTCCTGGTTGAAAAACCTATTGCGGCGACTGTTGAGGACGGCAGGCATTGTGTCGCGCTCGCAGAGAATCGAAAATGTGTCTATCAGGTAGGGCATCTTGAACGGTTTAATTCGGCACTGGTTGCCCTCCACGATATGATTACCGCCCCGTATTTTATCGATAGCCATCGCTTGAGTGTGTTCTCAGGTCGTAGTGTGGACGTTGATGTGGTGCTTGATCTCATGATCCATGATTTAGATCTTCTTCTTTGGCTTGTTGGGAGTGAGGTAGAGGACGTTCAAGCATCGGGCGTGAGTGTTCGATCTTCCAGTCTGGATATTGCTAATGCCAGAATCGTATTTCGAAACGGATGTGTTGCGAACGTGTCTGCAAGTAGGGTCTCATCTGAGAATGTACGGACTATGACGATTGCACAGCCAGAGAATGTTCTCCTCGCGAATCTTGCATCCGGCACTGTTTGTGTGTATCCAACTCTTGAGCAAATGAGGTCAGATAAAGAGTGCCCTGGACACGAATTTGCTGGGCACAGCGATGAGCCGCTCTGGAGAGAGCTTGATTCTTTCCTTGGATGTATTCAACAAGGAACAGCACCGCTCGTTTCCGGTCACGATGGCTTGGCAGCCTTGAAGCTTGCGCATCATGTGCTTGAGACGATTCGCTCCCGTTTCTCTCAAGAGGGGGATACACTGTCTGATCCACTCACCGCCAGTGTGAGTGAGCCCCTTCCTACTAAGGTCGAACCCGTTATTAGCCTAGGATAGTATGCAACGATTGCTTATCGTTGCCGGTGAGTTGTCGGGGGATATGCATGGCGCTAGGCTTGCCAAGGCACTGAGACGGATAGATCAATCGATCATCCTTCGTGGCGTTGGCGGACGCAACATGAAGGAAGCTGGTGTTGATCTGATCCATGGCATTGCACATCTCGATGTCGTCGGGACCTTTGGCTTTCAGCAGGCTAGAGCGGCATTAAGAACCTACTTTTCCGTTCGCAATTTTCTCAAATCAACACCCCCAGATTTAATTATTTTCATTGATAATCCTGGGCTCAACCTAAGACTTGCCTCACTGGCAAAAAGCTTAGGGATTTCAGTTATTTACTATGTTGCACCTCAAGTATGGGCTTGGCATCGGGAGAGATTAAAACTGATTGCTCGGGTTGTCGATCATCTGATCGTTATTTTGCCATTTGAAGAAGAAGTGTTTCGCTCTGCCGGTGTTCCGTGCACCTTTGTCGGGCATCCATTGCTTGACGAAATCGAGATGCAGAGTCATGGCACGAAAAAAGACATACGCAAGCATTTTTTGCTTGAGGAAAGTGACCTCGTGGTTGCAATTCTTCCTGGTAGTCGTGCGCGCGAAATCAAGACGCATCTCCCGTTAATGCTTGAGTCTTTGACGCAGGTTAGTCAGTCTATGCATTTTCAGACTATTCTTCCCATTGCCCAGTCTGTCGATCAGCCGAGTGTTGAGGCCGTGTGTCGACAGTATTCCTTTGACGTGAAATGTGTTTCCGGACGGGCTATTGACGTGATGAGATCTGCGGACGTGGTGCTCGTTGCATCTGGAACGGCCACGTTACAAGCTGGTTTTCTTGGAATTCCCATGATTATAGTGTATCGCACGTCTTGGTTGACGTACTGTTTGGCGCGCTGGCTTGTCAAAATTAAATGGATTGGTCTCGTGAATATCGTCATGGGCCGGAGTGTAGTACCGGAACTTATTCAACACCAAGCGACGCCTTCTCGGCTTGCAGAGTTGATTCAAACGCTAGTGTCTGACGAAGTAACATATCAACGTATGGTCGACGAGTTGTCTGCTGTTCGAACAAAATTTAGTCCTCCAGGGGCGGCGGATCGCGCTGCCGCTGTGATCGTGAAACATCTGAGGCATGTTCTCGTGGAGTAGCACACTCTACTGCATGATTGATTAATGGAACGCTCCGAAGGCATCACAAACTACCTCAGACTTCTCCGTTATTTGGGTCCATATTGGAAACGCCTTGCAATCGCGGTGGTGTGTTCTGCGTTTGTGTCTGGTTTTACTGGAATGTACGCCTACCTCGCACGACCGGTTTTGGACGATATCTTCATCAACAAAAATATGCAGATGCTCATCATCTTACCGCTCGTTCTTCTTGCGATTTCCCTGCTGAAAGGGCTGTTTACCTATGCCCAAGCGTATCTGATGAACTATGTTGGGTTACGCGTGGTGGCTGATGTCCGGGATCAGTTATACGAACACCTGATTCGTTTGCCTCTTACGTTCCATATCAAGAACGCATCCGGACGTTTATTGGCACGAGTACTTGATGATGTCCATCTATTTCAAGAGGCGGTCTCCGGAATGTTTAAAGATGTTGTTCAACAGAGTTTGACCGTTCTCGTTCTCGTCGCTGTGATTTTTTATCAGAATCCGAAATTAGCTCTCCTTGCGGTAGTGGTGCTCCCGTTATCGATTTATCCCATGTTGCAGTTAGGCAAACGTCTTCGAAGAATTGCCTTGACCGGTCAAGAGCGGATTGCTGATCTTTCTGCGCTTATCAAGGAAAGTCTCACGGGCATTAGAGTCGTCAAAGCGTTTGTGCGTGAAACCTTTGAGGCAGGTCGTTTTCATGACGTTAATACGAACTACTTTCGAGCCACCATGAAAGGCGCGCAAGTCGCAGCGTTCACGTCTCCGGTGATGGAGTTTGTGGGGTCGATCGGTGTTGCTGGCGTAGTGTGGTATGGCGGCTATCTCGTGATCCAAGACGTCATGACTCCTGGCGCCTTTGCTTCCTTCCTGACAGCTGTGTTTCTACTCTACAATCCTATCCGTCGACTGGCCCATGCCAATAATACGATTCAACGTGCCTTAGCGGCAGCCCAGCGAATTTTTGTGGTCCTCGATGAAGAAACTGAATGTGTCCTTGATCGGGGTCAGCGTGTACTTCCTGCGGTGAAAGGCACCATTGAGCTTCAAGGTGTGACTTTCTATTATGCGGAGACAGAGATGCCTGCGCTTGTCGAGATTGACATTACCGCAGGAGCAGGCGAGGTTGTGGCATTGGTGGGGCCTAGTGGGAGTGGAAAAACGACATGCGTGAACCTTATCCCTCGATTCTATGATCCGACAGAAGGGAGAATTCTTTTCGATGGGCATGACATACGTGAAGTGTCACTTCAATCATTGAGGCAACAGATTGGCATGGTCTCACAGGATGTACTGCTATTTGAAGGGACAATTCGTAGCAATATTGCGTATGGACGTGACGATCTTGGAATAGGTGAAGTCGTTGCGGCAGCAGAAGGCGCGTATGCGCACAACTTCATCACTCAATTGCCGGATGAGTATGATGCCATCATCGGAGAGAATGGCATCAAACTTTCTGGAGGGGAGCGTCAGCGCATTGCGATTGCACGTGCAATGCTGCGTAATCCACGAGTCCTCATTCTCGATGAAGCCACAGCTGCTTTAGATGCTGAATCTGAACAGATGGTTCAACTTGCGTTGCTCAATCTCATGAAGGGGCGAACCACGTTTGTAGTTGCACATCGATTCTCAACAATCCGACAGGCTGATCGGATTGTCGTGCTCAATCATGGGAAGATTATTGAAACTGGGGGCCATGAAGCCCTGCTACGTCAGGATGGAGTCTATACCCATCTCCACCGAATGCAAGGTTGAACAGGTAGACTATGGAACAGTTCTTCATAAGGCGAGTGTTTCCTCTGCTCGGGACAGCGTTGCTGCGGATATATGCTAAAACCTTGCGCATCCACACGCTGTATCCAGAGCGTATCGATCAGTTTCATAAAAAGCGGATGCCCGTGATCATTGCTTTTTGGCATGGTCGCCAGTTGATGATGCCGTTTGCCTATCGAGGGAAATCAGGATATGTGCTGGTGAGTCAGCATCGGGATGGTGAATATATTCACGGAATCCTGCAACGTTTGGGTTTTGGGACCGTGCGGGGGTCAACTACGCGGGGAGGGATGCGCGCGGTTGGCGAATTGCTTTCGTTGGCCCAAGCTGGTTCGGATCTTGTGTTTACGCCAGATGGTCCACGAGGGCCGCGTTGTGTGGCACAATCAGGTATTGCATATGTCGCCCAGAAAACCGGATTGCCAATTGTAGCCTTGGCTTTTGGTGCCGCCAAGAAATACGTGTTTCAGAGTTGGGATAGGTTCCAGCTTCCCTTGCCTTGGACACGAAGTGTTTTTGTGTGGGGTGAACCGCTGTGGGTTCATCGCGAATCTGGAAAAATCGAGCGCGAAGAGAAATGTAAAGAAATTGAGGATGAGTTAAATCGAGTGTGCGATGAAGCCGATCAATATTGCCTCTCCTAGCAGGAGTGGATGGTATACCTTATATAATTTTCTTCTGACCATCGGATTACCCGTGATCCTCTTTCTTCTGATTGCCAAGCAACGATCTCGTGCTGGGTTGTTGGAACGATTCGGTGTGTTCTCCCGGAATCCTGCTGTCGGCCACAGCGATAATCTTGTGCTGTGGATTCATGCGGTGTCCATGGGTGAAGCGATGGCTATCGTCCCGCTGGTCTTTCGAATTAAGGATGCTTATCCGAACTCCAGAGTATTTGTCTCGACGATCACTGATACCGGTCGTGACGTGGTACTGAATAAGCTTCATGGTCTTGCAGAACATTTGTATCTCCCTTTTGACTATGTGGTTATCGTTAATCGCGTACTCAATAGAATCAATCCTCACGTATTCATGTTTGTCGATACCGAACTCTGGCCTAATTTGCTTCATGCATTACAGCGCCGACGGACTCCCACGTTGCTTATTAATGGGCGACTCTCGTCAAAATCATTTGGCCGCTACATGAAAATTAGACCATTCATGAAGCACGTGATTCAGTCCATATCGCTCTGTGCCATGCAGTCTAAACGCGATGTCGACCGAATACGTGCATTGGGGGCAAATGCGGAACAAGTGGTGATGACGGGAAGCATCAAGTGTGATCAGGAGTTGCCTCTCTCAAACCCTCGGATCGAAAAAACATTAGGAGCGTTTGTGAAAATGGCGGAAGGGGAAGATGTGCTTGTTGCAGCAAGTACATATCAGGGTGAAGAGGACGCGATTTTGACAGTGTACAAAAGGCTCCTTGAAACGTTTCCTTCGTTGGTATTGTTGCTTGCACCTAGACATCTCGATCGCGTGTCAGAACTTGAGTCGATGATACGTTCCCACAGCTTCGTCCCTCTCCGCAAAACATTGGCATCCAATGCTAGCCAGAATCATCTTCTCTCCACTACGAGGATGGATGCCGGAAGCAATGTTTCAAAGCGTGTGCTGATTCTTGATACTTATGGTGAACTGGCGGCCATATTTCAGTTCGCGACCATTGTGTGGGTTGGGGGAAGTTGGGTCCCAGTGGGCGGGCACAATCTGATGGAGCCGGCGCAATGGGGAAAGCCGGTGTTGTTCGGACCGTATATGGATCATGTCGCTGAGATGGCGAAAATGATGGTCGCAGGTGGCGGTGGAATTCAGATATTCTCATTGGAAGAAATGACCACGAGAATGACAGGACTCTTGCGAGATAAGAAACAGCGTGAGTGGGTGGGAAATGCGGCAAAGCAAGTCGTTAAGGATAATCAGGGTGCGCTTGATCGCACAATGCGAGTCCTCGACTTAGTACTGGGTGATCAGTCTCGTGCGGCAATTTAGCACTGCACATTTGTCAGTATGCAACGACTTATAATGTGGTTTCAACAGCACATTCGGAATGGGACTTTGTCGCCCGCACTTGATCTCGCCCTTGTTCCGTTTGCATTTGCGTACGGCGTAGGCGGAAGATTTCGCTCCTACTTGTACCGATTGGGGTTTTTGAAAACGCGATCTTTGAGTTGTCCTGTCATCAGCGTTGGAAATCTCACTGTTGGGGGGACAGGGAAGACCCCCCTTGTTATCGCGCTGGCTCAGTGGCTTCACAATCAAGGAAAACGTGTCGGAGTGGTCAGTCGTGGTTATGGACGAAACGATGAAAAACAGATTCTCCTGGTCTCCGATGGTAAGAAAATTTTGCTTGACTCACAGAAAGCAGGTGATGAGCCAATTCTTATCGCTACGCGATGCCCAGGAATTCCGGTCATCGTTGGAACTAATAGATATGCTGCTGGAAGACAACTTCTTAGTCAGTTTTTGTGCGATGTGCTTATTCTGGATGATGGATTCCAACACTTGGCATTAAAACGTGATGCTAACCTTCTCCTCGTTGATGAAGAATCACGTTTCGGTAATGGATATCTTTTACCGCGAGGCCCGTTGCGCGAGCCATCCATAGGCATTGAGCGTGCGACGGCACTGATTGTCACGAGGGCATCGTCCACTAAAAATAGTGTAATCGCGCAGTTGTGCACCTCAGCTTCACTGGAGATGCCTATTGCAATATCAAATTTTTTTTTGGCAGGTTTCGTGAACCTTCGGACAGGTGAACTTCTCTCGCCAGAGGCGCTATCTGGAAAGCGTTGTATTGCCTTTTGCGGAATCGCAAATCCGAACTCATTTTCTTCCATGTTGGAAGGCGCGGGCGTGACGATTCATGAGTTTCTGAGTTTTTCAGATCATTGGCGATACACGTCAGAGGATCTTCAAACCATATGGAATAGCACTGAAGGATGTTCTCCAAAACTTGTCATCACCACAGAGAAAGATGCCGTCAAGATTTGCCATCGGCTCCCCGCATCATTGGAAGTTGTCGCTGCTAGGATGGAACTTGAGTGGAAGGAAGGACAAGAATCGCTAGAAGAACATCTGATGTACGCCGTAAATCAAGGGTGAGATGTGCTGGTCGAGCTACTGCTGTGGGTCTTGTTGTCTCACAGTAATCAATGCATGTGCTAGGATTAGATGTAGGAATAGTTTTGCGGTCCTGAGTACGTTCGGAGAAAACTGAGAGACCCCATGACACTGAAAGGAACGGGTGATTACAAAGTTGTTTTTAAGGAAAGCTATGCTCGCGTGAGTAGAGAGGATAGCAAGGAGCGTTTTTTCGATATGTTCTATGATAAATTCATTGCATCATCACCCATCGTCGCTGAGAAATTTCGGCATGTTGATCTTCGGCGACAGAAACGGATGCTCCAGAAGTCTCTCGTGCACGTGATCAACCTATACAGCGATCTGAAAGTGCCAGAAGAGTTGTCGTATGTTGCGGCGTTGCATAGCCGCAGTCAGAAGAATATTGAACCTTGGCTGTATGATTTCTGGATCGATAGTTTGCTTGATACAGTCAGAGAACACGATCCTGATTACAACGTCGATGTCGAGTTGGCGTGGCGCTTGGCCTTAGCCGCGGGCGTTGCATATATGAAGTTTCGATATGATACCTGATATCCTTTCATCTAGCGGGGTTTTGAAAGTGGCTTGGTGTTGTGCGGAGGCGTTGGTGTGAACTCACTCAGTGACTTTTGGAAGGTCATTGTAGCCGTATCGGATGCTGGGGTCTTGGGGGTCAGCCTTGGGGACGTGTTTGCCGCCTTCGGGATATTCATTCTTTTTTTAGTGATCCGTCGGGTATTTTTCCGATTCGTGGTTGCAACCGTTATCAAGGTGACAAAAAAAACCAAAACTAATTTGGATGACATGCTGTTGGTGGCATTTGAAAAGCCACTTGAGTTTGCATTTGTGGTCATGGGCTTCTATGTTGCGGGCCAAGTAGTCCCGATGTCCGAGCATGTCGCAGATGTTTTTGCAAAGTTTGTCCGGTCTCTGATTGCCTTTACCCTTTTTTGGACTCTTTTTCGAGCGCTGACCCCATTGTCCGTATTAATAGACCGCGCTCTGGGGATGATTGGAAGTCCCAGTATGCGAGATACCATGAAAGACTTCCTGGTTAAGCTGACCAAATTTGTCGTGATTTGTTTGGGAGTCGCGGCGGTATTTCAGGAATGGGGATTCAATGTTGCGGCGGTGTTGGGTAGTCTAGGACTCGTCGGGATGGCCGTTGCGCTTGGTGCTAAGGATTTTATCGCTAATCTTTTTGCAGGACTCACTATTTTTCTTGACCGAATCTTTGAGAAAGGGAACTGGATTCAGACACCTGATATTGATGGGATAGTGGAGGACATCGGGTTTCGGGCAACAAAAATTCGACGCTTTGATAAGGCCGTGGTGACCATTCCGAATGCACGGTTAGCGGGTGAAGCGCTCATCAATTTTTCACGCATGACCAATCGCCGAATTTACTGGATGATTGGCTTGGAGTATCGGACTACCAAAGAACAGCTTCAGTTTATTGTTCACGACATTTCAAAATTTCTCAATGAAGATCCGGAGTTTGAAACGGATCCGAAAAAAACCAAGACGTTTGTGTTTGTCGACTCCTTTGGAGCATCAAGTGTTGACGTCATGCTGTACTGTTTTACCAAGACCACAGAATGGGGTGAGTGGCTTCGGGTGAAGGAGCGTCTGGCCTATCGAGTCAAAGAGATCGTTGGAGGACATGGCGCTGGATTCGCGTTCCCTTCGACCTCGTTGTACGTCGAAACTCTACCATTTGGCACACCCGAGCAATTCCCGCTGTCTGGGCAGCCGACCTCCCAACGGGCACCTGCTTTATAATTCGCAAGTAATTAGGCGTTGAAAACGATTTGCGGTGGAACTGGAAGTCGCCATCAACACTACTGCGGAAGAGGTTTGTGCTAAATCATCGCGTTAGCTAGGTGCTTGGAATTGTGATCGCCTCACCAGTTTGATGATTTTGCCTTGTGAGCGGCGCGTCTTTTGGTTTTTCAGAACCCGCTTCTCAATGCGGGAAGTGGGAAGGCAGACGATATTCCCAATAGATCTTGACATTCCAGGACCTCCTGCAAGGCGGCTCGCTTTCTTGGGGATGAGGTAGGACGTAGTCTTTCTGTGAGTGCGTCCATTTGTGGGATCACGTGTTACTGTCGTGATGCCGTAAGAATGCAGGCATAGAAAATCAGAGCCTCACACATCTCTTTAAAACTGAGCGCAATCTACGGCTCGATAGGTTGCGAACAATTTTTTCTCCCTGCCATGTACCTGCCAGGGGAGAGGCAAGGTTAGGTTTGCAGTACGACACAATCTATGAGATTTTCTATTAACTTGGTACGACTGCATTGCGAGGTGTTCCATTCTTAAGCGTTCCTGCTATGATCCTAAGTGGAGTTAGTAGTGGATCTCGATCTCGGTCGAATACAGCGAGTCCTTATCCGGTCCCCAAATTGGCTTGGGGATGCAGTTATGTTTACGCCAGCACTGGCTGCTATCCGACACGCTTTTCCGCAGTGGCATCTTTCTCTTCTTGCTAAACCAGCTTCTGCAGCGCTATTCGAGCAATCTCCGGATATTGATGAAGTCGTCCTCTACCGAGATCCTGGCATTCATTCTGGATGGCGCGGACTTTTGAAGTTGGGGAGGGATCTGAAGGAAAGGGAATATGATCTTGCGATTCTATTTCAGAATGCTATTGGGGTTGCGGTTGTCGCTCGTTTAGCTGCCATCCCTATTCGACTCGGGTATGACACTGATGGGCGGGGGAGGTTGCTTACGCATCCAGTTGCTCGACCGCATCAAGCTGGCCGTGAACCCTTGGTTCGCTATTTTTGTGGACTCCTTGCCACATTAGGTATTACACCTGGAGAGAGTGCTCCTGTGCTTCATACGACTCCGGAAGAGGATGAACATGCTGCGGCTATGCTTGCAACACATGGCCTTGGGTCAATGGATTTGCTTATTGGGCTTAATCCTGGGGCAGTGTATGGAACTGCAAAACAGTGGTCGTTCCGGCGTTATGCAGCAGTTGCCGACCGTCTTGTGTCCTCAACCGGAGCGAAAATTATTATCTTTGGTGGATTTGGTGAAGAGGAGTTAGGTTCTCGAATTGCTGAAATGATGAAGGCCCGTTCCGTGCTCCTTAGTGGAAAGACTTCGGTGCGGGAACTTATGGCTTTGTTAAAACGATGTCACATGCTTCTCACGAACGATACCGGCCCTATGCATGTGGCATCGGCATTAGGTGTGCCAGTTGTTGCTATTTTTGGACCAACAGATCCTAGAGCAACAGCTCCGGACGGAACACAACATGCCGTGGTAACGACAATGATTGGGTGTTCTCCATGTCTGTTGCGGGCATGTCCGATCGATCATGCGTGTATGAATGGCATTGAGGAACAGGAGGTGTTTGAGGCAGCACTGGCACTGCTGAAACGTTCTAAGGCAACGACCGATGTCGCGGTATTTTTGGATCGAGATGGAACCATCAACTACGACCCAGGATATCTTTCAGATTCCAGAGCCCTGACCCTTTTGCCGGGCGCGTCAACAGCGATTGCGCGTCTCAACGGTGAAGGCGTTACGACTGTTGTTGTTTCCAATCAATCTGGAGTTGGGCGAGGTTTGTTTACCGAGTCCACATTGGCTGAAGTACACGATCGACTGCGTGATCTTCTGAGGGAGGAAGCGGGTGCAACGCTTGACGGAATTTACTATTGTCCTCATCACCCCGATGATGAATGCCAGTGTCGAAAGCCTCGTCAGGAGATGGTGATTCGAGCATCTAATGATCTTCATTTGGACATTGGACGGTCATATATGATTGGTGATAAAGCCTCGGACATTATGCTTGCAGCGAATGCCGGGCTAAAAGGGCTGTTGGTGAAAACTCATCACGATTTTGGTGATGAGTTAAATCAACTTCGGACAGTGGGTATACAGCCAAACTATATTGCTGAGGATATTCGTGAGGCAGTTGATTGGGTGCTTGCGGATCTACGGAGCAACGCTAGATAATTATGAACTGGATGAAAAAAACTACCGGCTGCATTCTCGCTCCTTTGTCGTGCGCGTGTACGACCTGTACCCTCCACGCATTAAAACAGCTGAGGCTTTGCTGGACGGATATTTTTTGTTCCCCGCCTCATGCTCAAGTGATCCCGCGTGTGCTTCCAAGGTGAGCGGGTATGAGACAATTGTTGAATTATTCAACACTTCCTGAACGCATTCTCCTCATCAAACCGAGTTCGTTGGGCGATATTATTCATGCGCTTCCGACGCTTGCGGCTATTCGCAGAACCTTTCCAGCGGCGTGTATTTCGTGGCTTGTGAAGAAGGAATGGGCACCCATTCTTTACCGGCATCCAATGCTTGACGATATCATTGAGGGGGAGTTTTCAGCTACTAAACTGTTTGCCTTGGTTGCTTCTCTGCGGGCACGTCGGTTTGATGTCGTCGTGGATCTACAAGGGTTGCTTCGAACTGGAGTACTCTCCTTACTCTCTGGAGCCCCAGTGCGTATTGGATTCGCTGATGCACGGGAGGGGAGTTCTTTCTTTTACACGCAGCGTATTTGTGGATCAATGCGTAAGATGCATGCGGTCGACCGATATCTTCGCCTTGCCTCTGCATTGGGGGCAAAAGAACGTCAACCAGAGTTTGTGTTGCCAGACTCGCCGGATGAAGAAGGACGAAGACAAGCCTTGTATACTAAGGTTGGACTTGATGGTGCTTCGAAACTTATCGGGATTGCTCCTGCGGCGCGGTGGGTGACAAAACGGTGGGTTGCTGAATCATTTGCGGCGGTTGCAGATCAATTGCAGCATGAGGGGCGTAATAGAGTTGTTTTCATTGGCGCGGCCAACGAGAAGAGCGAAATTGCGAGGGTGAAGCAGGCAATGAAAACCAAAGCAGCTGATTTGACCGGGCTGACGACGCTGGGTGATCTCCCGGCAGTGGTGCGGCGACTTTGCTTGCTCATTACCAATGATTCCGGTCCAATGCATGTAGCAGCGGCGGTTGGGACTCCGGTGGTGGCTGTATTTGGCCCGACCAGCCAGGCGTGTACCGGGCCATACGGGGATGGCCATGCTGTATTAACGTCGCCTGTTGAGTGTCGTCCATGCTTTCGGCGTTACTGCCATAACTCAAACACAAACGAGTGTCTGCGCAAGGTATCCGTGAGAGATGTCGTATTGGCGGCACAGAGAATGCTTCAACTACGGTGAGGATAGCACAATGACCATTGACCGACCACTTCTGGAGCTTCTTGCCTGCCCAAAATGTAAAGGAAAGGTGGTATTGACAGTGCAGAATGATGGTTTGATGTGTAACGCCTGTCGTCGCATCTATCCTATCACCGACGACATTCCGGTAATGTTGATTGAGGAAGCCAAGCCACTTGATTGAATCCGCTAAAGCCCCCATCTCTGTCTATCTGTTGACACACAATGAGGAAGCGAACATTCGTGCAGCCTTGGAGAGTGTAGTGTGGGCAGACGAGATTGTCGTTGTCGATTCATTCAGCACTGACAAGACGGAACAAATTTGCCGCGAGTTTACAGATCGATTTTTTCAGCACGAGTTTGAGGGTTTTGGGCGACTGCGTAATCAGGCTATTGCGCATACGACGCATGATTGGATTTTGAGCGTGGATGCGGATGAACGGGTTTCGAATGAATTGCGTGATGAGATTACCACGATCCTGCAACGTGGCTCACTATCTGATGCGTTTTACGTTCCACGAAAAAGCCATTTTTTGGGTCAGTGGATTCGCTATGGAGGCTGGTATCCGGATTATCGTCAGCCTCAATTCTTCCACCGGGCACGAATGCGTTATCGAGAGGATATGGTTCATGAAAGTTTTGAGTTTTTTGATGGGATTGATGGAAAATTGGGGTATCTCCATGGCCATGTTTTTCAATATCCTTTCCACACAATCAGTCAATATCTTGGAAAGATGCATCGCTATTCTAATTTGGGTGCAGAGGCTATGTTTCGTAAAGGGCGCCGGTTTTACGCCCACCAGCTTGTCTCGCATCCGCTGTTTACGTTCGTCAAAATGTACATTGCCCGACAAGGGTTTCGGGATGGCATGCCTGGACTCGTCCTGGCAGGCTTATATGCCGCCTACGTGTTTACCAAATATGCCAAGCTTTGGGAGCACTATGACCGCGCTCGCTAATGAAACGGTTTGCCTTTCTTGAGGATGATAGACGGCGCGATGTATGTTGTAGCCATCACCTGTCTGACGGTTATCACTGGGATGGCTAACGCATTCGCTTCCACCAATCCTTCAGATTGATTTTTAACTTAAGGCACGTGATATGACCATGTGGTTTTGTCGATGTCTGAAGGGGAAATTCATTCATGACTTGTTTGATGTTGTGGAACCTGGGACATGTACAGTATTAGGTGCGATGCACGGCAAGGCACAATATTCCAGTGGACCCGCATCTTTTGCGTTGAGGTGAGAAACTAGGTTTGGCGCTATATTTAGGATGAAGTCTGTTTGGCGGTTGCTCGAGATGTAAAAGGCGTTGATGGAAAACTGTAGCGATCTCTTTTGTGTGAGGAGGCTTCTCCAGTATAAGAAAATATTTCCAGCGACTTCAGACGGTGTTTCGTAAACATGGATGTTCGACTTCTTTCATCTGGAAAGCTAGTTGGTCGTATGACCATCTCAGTTGTCGTGATTGCGAAGAACGAAGCGCGAAACATTACGGACTGTCTTGAAAGTGTGCAATGGGTCGATGAGCGTATTCTTGTCGATGGGGAGAGTTCCGATCAAACCGTGGAGATTGCGCGAGGAATGAATCCAGGGGTTCGCGTTTTTACGCGACCCTGGCCAGGATTTGGTCCGCAGAAGAATTTTGGGATCGCGCAGGCATCGTCGGATTGGGTTCTGATTCTTGATGCCGATGAACGTGTGACTCTTGCCTTACAGCACGAAATCCAGAATCTATTGTGTTACCCAGGTCTTGGTACTGTTGCCTACCGTATCCCGCGGCGTAACTTTCTCTGGGGGCATTGGGTTCGCTATGGAGGAATGTATCCCGATTATCAAATACGCTTGTTTAAGAAAGAGACTGCCCTCTATAACGACGTGTTTATTCATGAAAATCTTCTCGTAAAAGGGTCCATTGGGACGTTACGTAATCCTCTTGATCACTATACAGAACGATGCATTGGGGATCATTTGAAAAAGATGGATGAGTACACAACGCTTGCAGCGAGAAGAAAATTGGAAACATTTTCCTCTGTGTCCTGGTACCACCTTCTATTTAATCCTCTGCTTACCCTGTGTAAGGTCTCTTTCCTGAAGCAAGGAGTGCGGGACGGTGTGGTAGGTTTCATCAATAGTCTCTTCTCTGCCATGTATACCTTTCTGAAGTACGCCAAAACATGGGAAGCCTCTCGCAAGGTACGGCGGCCGCAGAAGCCCCTATGAGGACCCTTGGCTCAACAACGGTTACCTCTGCTTCTGGGCGAGTTCTTTTCCTCCATGGCATTACCTCTATTGGTGGCGCTGAGCGAGACCTTCTGGCGATTATCAAAGCGTTGCGTGGGTTTGATCCGGTTGTGGTGTGTCCCTGTCAGGATCCGTTGGTGTCTTTGGTCCGTAAAATTGGAGTGCCCGTCATCTGCATGAATATGCCGCCGTGGAGAAAGATCAAGGCTTTTCCGCTGATTCTGCCTGCGATGTATCGCTTGTTTCGGATCCTAGTGAATCACAAGATCGATGTGTTGCACATTAACGATCTCTGGTGGGCTCCAATCGGTCTTGCCGCGGCACGGCTGGCTGATATTCCCTGCATTACGCACGTCAGAGCAGATTACGCGCCGCGGCATATTAGTCGATATCGCCTGAAGGCCGGTCAAATATGTGTGCCGGTCTCCAAAGCAGTGGGACGGTCTCTGGAAGGTGCAGGGGTCAATCCTTCTCGTATACGCTTGGTGTATAGTGGAATTGATCTCTCGCAAATCGAGGACCATCAAGATGTTGCCTTGATACAAACCCGTTACAAAATTGCTCCAGAACGTGTTGTGATTGGGGCAGTTGGAAATCTTCTTGCGGTGAAGGGGTATGAATTTTTGATTCGAGCCGTTGCACATATCAAAACAGTTATCCCATCTATTCTCTGTTTGATTGTCGGTGATGGAAATCGGGCATATGCTAGAACGTTGTATGCTCTCGTGCATGAACTTAACGTAAGCGACCATGTCATCTTTACCGGGTTTTGTGACGATGTGTATCCGCTCATCTCAGTGATGGATGTGTTTGTTCTTGCATCGACGAGTGAGGGATTTGGGATCGCGCTTCTTGAGGCCATGGCGATGAATAAACCAGTGGTTGCTACATCCGTTGGAGGGATCCCTGAGGTCGTCATTCATGGACAAACCGGATTGTTGGTTAAAGCTAAGGATTCGCTAGCATTGGCTCGTACAGTTTCCCATCTCTTGGCAAACCCTGAACAGGCAGCGGCGATGGGGAAGCGCGGTCGTGAGCGTGTCGAGTCCTGTTTCTCAATTAAAACCGAGATCGCGAAGTTCGAAGATCTCTATGCAGAACTCCTAGGTCAAGCGCCACTAAGAACTGGAGTTTGGACAGATAGCGTATGAGAATTGGGATCGATGCAACCCCGATGTTTCGTGAACGTGGTGGAATCGGCTGGTATGCTTATCATCTTACGACTTCTCTTGCGCGCATTGATCATGAAAACACCTATGTGCTTTACCATGACGCCTCGTCGCAATTTCCTATTGATCCATCTATCAATCAACATAACTTCTCGTCTGTGGAGGTTCCAAAGTGGTGTATGAGGCGCCAAGTGCGACGAGATGCTATCGAGGTATTTCATGGAACGAATTATCGACTGGCGGCTTACGGGAGATATAGAAGTGTAATCACGGTGCACGATCTTGCTCTCGAGAGATTTCCGCAGCATTCTAAAAAAATATTCGGACAACGATGGGCTTCGTGGCGGTCTAGTCGGGCGTTTGCGAGGGCAGATCGTATTATTGCGGTGTCTCACCAGACCGCTCAGGATCTTCATGACTATTATCGAATTCCATTGGAGCGGATAAATGTTGTCCATCATGGAGGCTCACTCGCAAGGAATGTTGATCATACGGATATTACGCTGGAGTTTCTAAAGCAGCGTTATGGGCTTCACGGTGGCGGATATATTTTGCATGTTGGGGGGGGGGGGCCGCGGAAAAACATTTCGGGCCTCTTGGAGGCCTATTCCATGCTTGGAGATCTTCGACGGCGCTACCAACTTGTTCTTGTTGGTGGAATGGGAAGGTGGATGGAGCAAATTGCACAGAAGATGCGTCAGCTTGACTTAACTAACGATGTGGTAATCACTGGCTATGTTGCACAGGAGCATCTCGCTGCTTTCTATAGACACGCCTCACTCTTTGTCTATCCGTCACTCTACGAGGGGTTCGGAATTCCACCATTGGAAGCAATGGCAAGTGGAATTCCGGTCATCACATCCAACACATCTTCTCTCCCCGAAGTCGTCGGCGATGCGGCAGTTCTGGTGGATCCGTTGCAGCCGGCCACATTGGCTCAATCGATAAAAGCCATTCTTAACGACGCTAGTATCGGAGAGAGCCTTAGGCAGAAAGGGCTATCTCGAGTAAAAGAGTTTTCTTGGGAGCAGACCGCGCGCAATACCCTTGCGGTATACACTGGTGTGTTTTGAAAGCATATGATTGATCCCTTGACCATTAAAGATGTTCTTATCATTAAATTGAGGTATTTAGGGGATGTGCTGCTTATGACGCCGTGTTTGCAGGCTATCAAGAAAAATCTGCCACACGCTAACGTGACAGTTATGGTCAATAAGGGCACCGAGTCTATCCTACAGAATCACCCCTCTGTGGATCACCTTGTCGCGATTGATCGACGTTATTTTATTGAAAGTTGTCGGGCAGTTATGTGCTTACGGAAGTCTCGGTATGACCTTGTGCTCGATTTGACCGATGGGGACAGGGCAGCAATTATAACCTGGCTTATGAACGCACGATATCGTGTTGGTTACAATGCTGAGCATCGCTGGAGAGGACGTTGTTATGATCAGATCATCGATGCTGACCCAGATAAGATGCACTCCGTGGATTATCACTTGCATGCTGTAAAGGAAATTGGTCTCAATGTGATGGTGCAGGCTCCAACGCTTTTTTTGGGGCCTAATGATGAAGAATATGCTAATGAGCTTTTGCTCAATCACGGCATCAATCGTGAGGAGCAATTGGTAATGGTTCATCCAGGGTCTCGTTGGGAAGCCAAGTCGTGGTTGCTGAATCGCTTTGCTGCAGTCGCTGACACCGTTCAGAGTTCGAGATCTACTCGCATTGTATTTGCCGGAAGTGAAAAGGAGCGTACTCGGGTTCAGAGCATACAAGAGAAGATGTTGACGACATCTGTGTCAATTGTAGGACAAACAACGGTGCTTCAGCTTGCTGCAGTCATGAAGCGATGTGCTCTATTTATTGGAAATGATAATGGTCCAATGCATATGGCGGTTGCGATGGGGTGTTCTGTTGTTGCGTTGTTCGGCCCAACGAATCCGAAAGTATGGGGGCCATGGGGTGCGAGACATCGAGTATTCTTCAAGAATTTTGACTGCCGATCATGTTTTGTGCCCGGTTGTCGTTTAGGTTCGCAGAGTTGCATGGCGCAGATTTCTGTTGACGAAGTGGTGGACGCGATTAACGACTTGCTAATGACAAAAAACGAGAAGGGACAATTTACCGCATGCGAGAGCTGACTGCTGATCTGCAGACAAAGATTCGCCGAGTCAGACTTGTCGCGATGGATGTAGATGGGGTCCTAACGGATGGGGGAATGTACTATTCGGACTCAGGGGATGAGATGAAAAAGTTTCATAGCCGAGATGGAATGGGGATCAAGTTGTTACAAGCTGCTGGAATCATCACTGCATTTGTAACTTCGGAACAGACCAATCTCGTTCAGCGACGAGGCGATCGACTCAAGGTGCCGGAGATCCACCAAGGGACCTTCGAAAAAAAGAATGTTCTCTCTGAACTCTGTGTAAAGTATAACTTGGGCATGCATGATGTTGCTTTTATCGGTGATGATGTCAATGATCTCGATGCGCTTAAACATGTTGGGTTCTCCGTCGCTCCTGCGGATGCCGTGTCTGTGGTCAAGGAGGTTGTTGATTTTATTTGTGAACGCAATGGCGGCGCAGGAGCCGTTCGGGAGATGAGTGACGTGATTCTCCAGCTTCAGAGGAGATGAACTTCAGTGCTATAGGAGCCAGTTAGACTAGAAGTTCATTGCGATGGAAAGTGGGGTCTGTTGAGCGAAAAGAATCAGAATAGCTGGACAGCGTCTGCCTTTTCGCGGCAGGTTTGCTTTCAGACCGATAGGCTTCTGGACCGAGGGGTCGAGTGTGGCCTCATGGTTATCGCTGCGGCAATTCTTGTTGCTGACCTCAATCACCTGCTGGAATATCTTTTCATCACGCTTGCGATTGTTGTGCTGACGCGTCAGATCGCGAGTCGTAATCGGCGATTGGCCCGGACGTCGTTAGATTTTCCGATCCTTCTTCTTCTTGGATGGGTTCTCATCTCTGTGTTCAGTGCAACCGACTTTGCGTATAGTTTTTCTGAATGGCGAAAGCTGTTTGCCCATATACTGATGTTTTTTCTAATGGTGAACTTTATTTCAGAAGAAGTGCAGGTTAAGCGGATCCTTGGAGCGTTTGTCGTCGGTATGTTTCTGATGAGTATCTACGGCATTGTCGAATTCTTTCTTGCCAATGGGTCACTCGTGGAGCAATGGCATCAACGCACGCTTCGTGCGGATGCTCTGACTTCAGAGTATCATTGGTTCAGCACCTACCTCATGATGGGGTTGCCAATTGTTATGGTATGGGCATTGTCAACAAATCATCGGGAATGGCGTTTTGTGCTTGTGGTGACGTTGGTTGTCGCAACATTCGCCCTGTTCCTCACATATACGCGTGGTGCGTGGATTGCCGTCGCCGTTCAAGCTTGTGTGCTTGTCACACTGAAAGGGCCGAACGTGATGAAGATTGTCCTTGCTGGGATGCTCGTGTTTGCGTTGGGTACATTGATTGTTGCGATCATGCAGAATGAGCCAAAGAATGCATCGGAGAAACATGGAAGTATGGAGGCTGAAGGAGACACGATGAACTTAAGCACACTATGGTGCCGAATTCATATTTGGGAACTCGGCATCAAAGATGTGATTGAGCGCCCGATCGCCGGATGGGGATATGGAACGAAGACGTTCGCTCGAAAGTACCATGATATTCACATATCGCGATGTCCCCCACAACTTCATAATATTCATAGCAGTTATGGGGATTTTGCGTTTGGTGCTGGCATTCCCGCTCTGTGCTTTTTTTTATGGCTACTGCTTCGCATTCTACGCACCTTCTGGACTGGATTTCTGAGTGGGTCATCTGAATTTCAGCGAATGCTTGCGCTTGGACTTCTTTTGATGACCGTGGGCATGATAATCAGGATCACATTTGATGTGATGTTTCTTGGGATGTTAGCGGTGCTGTTTTGGATGTTGGCTGGGTTATTTTTCGGATTACAGCGGATTCTTAATCCCGCAGATTTGCCATCGTCTCGTGTGATGTAACTGTCGTGGCCACATTCTCATCACAATGGGAAGTTGTGCTGGAAATTGGGGTCAGACGCTGTAGAAAACAAAGAAAATCGCCGCGTTCATCCCACCACTGACGCGAACGTGCTTTTTGGTAACCGTTACGCGCAATGGTGTGTCGTAAGTTTGGATCATCGAGGAATTGGCGCAATGTGCTGACGTGCCCGTCCAGATCATCGTAGACTGGCATCAAACAAGTCACATTCCGTAGGCAAAATGAACGGTTTCCGATAACGTCGGGACAGATGACTGCAACTGCGCTTGCCATGGCTTCTAATGGCGCGAGGTAAAAGCCTTCTGTTTTGTTCGGGGTCCCGATAAAAATATCTGCAGCCCGCATTCGATGGGCAAACGCTTGCTGCGAAAGAGGATGATCAATTGATTCAAAGATAATGGTATCCCGTGCGTGCGTAGATTGCCAGTAATCGCGGATCCGATTACCAAAAGTGGTTTTCCAGTTTGCATATAGCACCTTTAATGGCCGCGATGGCGTAATCCAGCGAAAGGTTGGGTGAAACAGGCGGGTATCTATCACATTCGGAATCGTTTTCATAAGTGCAGTGTTTTTTACGTATGGGGTAATTGTCTCTGCTACTTCCGGCGAGACACAGATGCGAGAAAAGGCTTTTGTCTGCAGCAAATGAAGTGCGTATCCATTAAGGAAATCGGGATTGATATGTCGAATATGTTGGATGATATGAATGATGTGTTGTTCGGACAGCGGAGATGTCAGCCGTTCTGAAATCTTTGGCCAATCTGGAGCCCAGGTGAAAAAAATTGTGTCCCATTCTTTTAGGGTTTCTGGGGTTCGGATGTGAATGTCTGCGACTGATTGAGGAGACCAATTGATGGGATCGTTATCCTGAGTCACCCACAAACCCACGCGAAGACCAAGCGAGCGGGCATGTGAAAGATAATGGATAATTTTCACATTTCCTCCTCCAACCGCTGACGTTGGCATCACGAATAGCATTGAACTCATGGGCAGACCGTGTTTTCGTAAGCGTAATGCTGTACGAGTTTGTGTATGCAGGCGACGTCTTGACTGGCGACTCACATCTCGCAGCCAAGTGCGAGCATGTTTATAGAGTTCGCGCAAAAATGAATTCCAAGATTAAAGGCGTTGAGGTTCCACTTGGCAGAATGCGACGAGCGAGAATCCTGGGAGGTACATAAATGATAATGAGCAACGTTGCCAACTGGTATGGATTGGTGCTGTGGAATATGAAATTATTCTTGCACAAGCCCTGAGTGTGACTCAGACAGTTTAGTCATGAGGTCCGATACCTGTCATGCGTGGTTACCCATTTTCTCCTGGCCGAATGCGCCAATCTGTACTTCGTATACTGTTATCACCTTCGTTGGAATCGCGTGAGTAATAATAGAGGGCAAGTGATTTTCGCGTGATATCATTCGGTGTATTCAGCGGTTCCGGATGACCGTGGCAAGAATCCTTATTGGTGTTGAAAATAACGCATCGATTAAATGTGGGCAAGACGCGTCGTATGCAGTGTGTCATGGCAGGATCCCAAAGCTCTAAGTGCCCTCCGTATTCTTCCTTCCAATCTTTATTCAGAAAAATCAGGACATTAATTCGCCGATAGAGCTTTAGGCGGCGGTCAAAATTAAAATCGCTGTGAATCGCAAGCTTGCCCCCAGATAGAATTTGATGTAGGCCTCCTCCAGTAAAGTGAGGGTCTGGGATGAGGCCATGAATGTCAGTCAGGTCCTCCAGGAATTCGAGCATGGTGTGTGAATTCAATGTGAATAGAATATGTTGTAGGGATGGAGATGCTTGTGCTAGGCGTTTTGCGGAACCGATTCCGAGTTTCTTCGGCTGGTGTACTGTGTCACGTTTCCTCCAATCAAGCCAAAGTGGAGCGTCGGGGGGAGGGAATTCCTCAAGAGCGCGGTTTGCCACACAGGGCGGTAAGAAATCATTGATCACCACGTGAGGAAATGGTTTTGCCTCGGCGTAGGCGCTTTTGTGCGTGTGGGCGAGTGCTGATAATGCTGATTGATCGAACACGAAAACATCGCCAGTATTGTGTCGTGAGAACCGTGTGAAAAGCTTTTTGAACGCCATTGTTACAAAGTCGAGACAGACAGTGAGTATCAAGTGTATCACGAATCTTCGGAAGGATTGACTTAGAACGAGAAGATAGACATGGTTTTTGGTATGGACGACATGTTTCTGCCGTGGATTCATGCTGAGGCATGTATACATGTATATAATGCAGAATTGATTGGTACTTCCAACGACTGCCAAAACCTTTTTAAGGGAGCCATGGCTAGACTGTGAAAAACAACGTCATTCTTTTGGGTGCACCGCGAAGCGGTACTTCACTCCTGACAAGCTTGTTGCATAATCCGCCTGATGTTATCTGTTTGAGTGAACCGCGGAAGATTGATGCACTGACTGAACAGTCAAGCGCACCAGAGGAGTTTGTCGCTGGCTTGGTCGCGTTTATTGCGAAAATCCGTGAAGACATTTTGCGTGGAACGCCAATTGAAAATCGTATCGATCCGCATACCGGAGCTCTTGCAGAGAATTACGCTGTTCGCCATGAACACAGCGCCGATGGTTGGGTTGTAGAGTCGGGATTTCAATGGCAAACGCAATTGCTCCCTATTCCAGAGTCTCGGTTCCAGCTTTTGGTAAAACGCAATGCGCCGCTGGTTGCCGTGATCGATCGTCTTGTCGCACGTGAAGATATTTCAGTGCTTGCTATGCTACGTGATCCAGTATCAACGATACTTTCCTGGAGATCTCTCGATCTTCCGATTTCACGCGGCCATTTGCATTCTGCAGAACGGATTTCGTCCGAACTGCGGATTCTAGTCAATGAACCGGATCTTCTCGTGAGGCAGGTGAAGATCCTCAATTGGATTTTCGGACGTGTCATGTCACATCTTTCTGCTCACGCGATCATATGTTACGAGGACCTCATGACTGATCCTGATAACGCAGTGGCAGCAATTGGATTCAAGATATCTAGACCGGTATCCAAACTTAAATCAAGGAATTCGAGTATGTACTACGATCATTCTGAAGCGGAACGAGTGTGGCAGATAATCGAGCGGCATGCGCCACATATTCTGGCTTTTCAAAACGGTCGCTATGCGAGGGGGAAGGGTAGACAAGTAGAGCAAGAAGCGTGATGTCTACCAGACATGTCATGAGTCAACAGCATCCATCACCACCGTTCACCCTCACTGTTCAGGAATCTGAGCGAATGCTCTTTATTACGGGTATCCCACGCAGTGGGACCAGTTTACTGGCACATCTACTCGATCATCTCCCAAATCTCGCCATTCTTAACGAGCCTCGTGAACTTCCCTTTTTATTTGAAACCCCATCATTAGAAGGATTTTTTTCTTCATATAAGACATGGCGAACGAAGATCGCCAATGGCGAGGCGATTGAAAATCAGTGTGTGGATAATATGGTTGTCTCCGATACTTGGAATGACGGGGAGCGTCGTTTATACCGCCCACTGGTAACCCGCGAAGATTTTGTGTTAGGAACGAAGAACCCTCTCGCATACTTGACGCAATTGATGACTATCCGCAGGGTATTTCCAGGAGCGAAAATAGTGATCCTGGTGAGACATCCCTATTACACCATTGGGTCCTGGAAGAAGACCTTTTCTCATCTTCGACATGCGACTATTCTCAATTCAGCGGTGTTTAAATTTGCCGATGAACGACAGAGGGCTATTCTGCTTAAGCTAGCTGCAGTTGCAGATGAGTCGACCAGACGAGCTGGCCTATGGAACTATTTGGCGACAGAGATTATCATGTGTGCGGATTTCGATACGATCATCAGATATGAAGATTTGATTGTCGATCCTCTTCCTCATTTGCAGCGGATCTACCAGCAGTTTTTTCCAGACCAGATGATTGGATCGGTTAAACCGTTGGTGAGCCGGAATAATGAGGAGGAGCGTTGCGCGATGAGCATAGAAGAGAAAAAGTGTATCGAATCGATGTGTGCTGCTTCTGCCGCGTGGTTTGGATATCATGATCTGTAAAAATGTTTCTATCTCATTCTGACGTTTCTTCGGTTTCCGCATATTGATGAATGAGGAGGAAACCGTTGCGACTATCCGTGGTTGCGACTATTCTCACAGTGAGGTTACTTAAGTGTCTGTGATACAATGCGGCGTGGCATATGTCAAATTAATCACATCGAATTATTTGGCGCGTTTTCCGTTACTGGTTGTGTTCATAGTGGCATGTGGGGTGGTGTGTCTTCCAAGCATCGTGGTAGCGCTACCTCCCACATTGAGTGATGTGACCGTTGAGCCTACAGTGCTGGAGCAAGGCATAGGCGTACAGGTGGTCACGGTATCCGCGCTTGTGTTTGATCCGGATTTGAATCTCAAAACTGTGAAGGTTGTGGTGAACCGCAAAGGTGTGACCAAGAAAACAGTGAAGTTAACTGACGATGGTACTGGAGGTGATGAGGTAGCGGAAGATGGGCGTTTCACGGCTCAGTTGATTGTGGATACTGAGGTTGCAGAACGTGTGTTTCTAAAAGTAAAGGCAACGGATCAGGAAAGGAATCAAACCAAACGCGGTGCCATTCTTTCGATTGTCAACCACACAGCTACCCCTGTGTTGAGTGAACTCACTGTGCAGCCAAGCGTTCTCGACCCTCAAGGTGGAAAACAAGTTGTTGTGGTTTCGGTGAGGGTTCTGGATCCCCAGGCGGATAAAACGATCGGCTTCCCAATTGGTGACCTCAAGAATGTCAAGTTATATCAATTAGCTGAACCTGGGGCCAGAAGGCGTGCGGGAAAACTTGGTCGACTTCTCGATGATGGAACTGGGGGAGATGTTTTGGCTGGGGATGGTGTGTTTACCATCCGTGTCTCGTTTACCCCTCTTGATACGGAACCGATTCCATTGCAGATTTTTGCGAAAGACTTTGCGGGAAATAAAGTTGCAATAACGTTTGATCTTCAAGTTGGCACCGTGAAAGAACCCTTGGTTGATGCTTCAATTGCAGACACCAATGATGATGGTTTGGTTGATGGCTTGGATGTTCCCATCTTGATAAACCGCTTGGGAGTACGAGCAGGTGAGGTGGGATATCTTGATGGGCTCGATCTGATTTCTGACGATGTTATTAATATGCTCGATGTTGACGCAGTTGCGTCGAATTTTGGTGCAACAGGGGTTGCCATAGTTGCTTCCGGAGAATTTGGAACGGTTTTTCGAGGCCGTGTGTTTGATGGAGTTGGGAATGCATTATCGGGGGTCAGTGTCCAACTTGGGACAGGACTCATCACGGGAGAGACAAATGCCAATGGCCTATTTCGAATGAGTGTTCCCGTTGGGGCGACGGGGGTGACGAGGGTTACCTTTGATGGGGCACGCGCAACAGACGTTTTTGCTGGGATACGCGCAACAGACGTCACGGTGGATGGAGGCACTAGTGGACAGTTTCTGACGATTCGTGATTTGCCCGTTTTTATAAATGGCGGAGTAGATAATGTATTCCGTGATGTATCTTTGCCAGAACTTGATCTCGATGGAGCGGTAAATTTGAGTGATCCGTCTAACCTCATCGCTGATGTCGGGGAGGGAGTATTTCAGGTGAAGTTTGGTGAGTCGCTTGTGGTGAACAATGCTGGTCTCAAACTTCGATTTTCCGAAGGATGCTTGCTTATGCCGCCAGTAATGGATTCACCATTGCTTTCAATCACAAGGGTTAATCCAGCCATGCTTCCGATTCCATTACCACCTGGTCAGAGTTCCACATTGCTTGGAACGTTTCATCCGAGTGGGATAGATGTGAATTGTCCTGCTGGGTCGGTGCTGTCCGTTGTCTTTGACAATATTGATAGATTTAATGTGGCCGACGTACCAACGCTCAATGGGATTAAGAATGGCCTGTTGCAGCCGATTGGGGATTCGTGCACTGTGATAGATGTTGATACGGACGGCGAGGCGAATGATTTGGATGACAAGGTCCAGTGTGGTCCGCTTCCAACTCCACTTAAGCTTGGGTGGTATCACACTGCGATTACATCTTCTCCCTGTCGACGTACTACGGTAGTTGGGCTTGTGCGCTCGCAGAACATTGCCGTAACACCGGTTGCTGGAGTGGCGGTGACTCTTCCAGGTGTTGGACCGGTGATGACTCGTGCGGATGGATCGTTCACCGTGCTTAACGTGCCTGCTGGACCAAATGGGGTATTGTGTGCGACGAATCCGTTTACCATTCGGGCATCTGTGACGAGTGGTGATGTGACGAACAGTTCTCAAGCCGTACTGGCTGTACCAGGTGGTATTACCAATTTGGGGGAGATTATCTTAGGAAAGGACAATTTCAGTATAACTTTGCTGGGGAATGGCCTTGTGATGCGTGATGACAGTCAAGTGCAGTTTGTTTCTGTCAACGAGATTAGCGCTGCTGTGGCGACTCTGGGAGTTCCAGGGAATTCGCTGAATGCGGCGACTGTAAAATTTGACTTTACCGTTCATCCAGATCAAGGAACGGGCACACGCAGTGGCGCGCTGGTTATAGGGCTCGATGTTCTTGGCAATCCTAAAGTATCGACCGCGAGTTTTTCGCCAGTGACGTTTGCCGTGTCCAAAGAATCTGTTCTGATCGATCTCTCGGCGACCAGGATTGCTTTTGTTGGTAGGGATGAGGATGGACTCGAGGTGGTATCAACAACGCCATTAACAAATAACGGTGTGTTAACTACGGGAGTTGCTCCGGGTTCACTTACTTTTAGCCCAGATGCGTTGGTAGCGGTTCTGGGGGAGGCGGGGTTGCCGATAGTTGACCCAGTGCTTGGAGGTTTTGCGTATACGATTAGTATTGTTGGGATCCCAGTTCGCTTATCCGTTTGGGATGGGCAAACGTGTCCACAATCCAACTCCTCATGCCAAGATGTGACTATTGTTCAGGGTACAGCTGTTGGAAATTAGCTATACGCTATATGAGGTTAGGTCAAATGTATTGCGTAGTTGTGGAGTGCCAGCAGCCAGCGTGAGAGGTTCATCATGCTACGTCTTATGTGGGTCTGTTTTTTTGCGCTGCTTGGTGTTTCAGAGGTGGATTCACATCCACCGATAGGTTTTCAGGTCGAGACCCTCGTCACAGACGCTGCGATTCCAGTCTCTCTTGCACCAGTTCCCGATGGTCGGCTCTTCTATGCCGAGTTGCTTACCGGGTCGGTTCGTGTGCTCAAGGATGGCATTCTCGAGCCGGAGCCCTTTGTCACGCTTACTGTCGCGACGTCGTTTGATGTTGGAGGTGCTCGTGGACTGGGGTTGCTTGCTTTGACTGCTGATCCTGACTTTGCCACCAACCAGTTTCTGTATGTGCTGTATACACCAACCCCTACTGAAATCGTGGTATCACGGTTTCGTGATGTTGAAGGGATTGGAATTGATGAAGTTGAAATCTTGAGGCAGCCAGGAGACGGTAAACATAATGGTGGACGGATTGTATTTTTACCCGACAATACTTTATTGATTACCAGAGGGGATACGGGATTTCAAGATCTTGCGCAGGACGATGAGGTCGTACAGGGTAAGATCATTCGGGTGAATGCGGATGGGTCGATTCCTGTGGACAATCCTAGTGAAGGCTCTCCCGTTTTTGCATCTGGAATCCGCAATAGTTTTGGCATTGCCGTTCATCCCATAACTGGGAGAGTATTCTTCAGCGAGAATGGGAGAAATGATGATGAGATTAACCTGTTGAAGGCAGGCGGAAACTATGGTTGGCCCATTTGCATGGGGGGCTGTGAAACACCCAACACAATCTTTATCGACCCAATTGTCAACTTCAACCCATCCATTTGTCCAACCGGAATGGACTTTTATTCTGGGAATACCTTTCCGGAGCAATACCGCAATGATCTTTTTTTTACCGACTGTAATACTGGTCGGGTGCAACGCATCAAACTTATGCCTCCATCCTATGATCAGGTTGGTGTATTGGAAAATTTTGTAGATGAAGGGCCTGTCGGGACTTTAGATGTGAAAACTGGAGCCGATGGTAATCTCTACTACACGACGTTTGATGCGGTGTTTCGGCTCGTTCCTCCGTCAGGCAATGCGTCAACAGCATTAAGTGGCATGGTGACGCGTGTAGATGATGAGGGCGATGAAAAGGCCGTGCTTGGCGCGCAAATTGTACTCAAACAGCGAAATGATGGGAAAACGGTATTCAAGCACAAAGCTTTGACTGACGAGGAAGGGCGTTATTTTTTTACCGGACTTCCGGAGGGTGAATACCGAGTTGTGACAAAAACAAAGGGGTTTCAAAAGGAGAAATCGTTTGTCATGCTTAACCTGACCGAGCCTATGATACTGGATGTTGTCTTGTCGCCGTGCCGTCATGACATTGTCAGGTGTTTTAGGTAGCTACGACTTCGAGACACGATTTCGCCCTTCCAATGACGGCAGATCTACGGCAAATCTACTTTCTCCATATTCCAAAAACAGCTGGAACGTCTCTTCGAAAAATAATTGAAGCTCAATTTGAACCCGAAGAAATCTGTCCCTGTTCTGTCATGCAGGAATTGGCGGACGTGGTGAGACGGGACGTCAGTGAGCTTGCCACCTATCCAGTGATTGCGGGACATATGGGGTATACCCTGCTCTCTCTTCTTCCAACGCCGCCACGCGTGATTACTATGCTTCGTGATCCTGTTGCACGCACGATTTCACGATTCAACTATATGAGGCTACATGCTGCACGTTCGGGACGCGCTCCGTGGGGGCACAATCGTTTTTTAGATCCTGATGTCAGCATTGATGATTTTTTGGCATTTGAACCCACACGACGACTCATCACAAATTTTCAGGTTCGCAATCTTGCACAGGATTTTGATTTAACCAAGACTTATACAGATTTTTCCGGCAATCCTATTGTTCCGAAGATGAACAAACTCTTCGCTTATACATCAACGGGGTTGAGTGATCATGATTTGTTGAGCAGGGCCAAAAGGCGCCTAGCCTCGTTTGAATTTGTGGGAGTTACCGAGCGATTTAGAGACTCGCTTGATCTTTTGTGTTCAACATTTGGCTGGGAGGGCACGATGGATAGCCCGTTTCTCAATGCCTCATCTACGTCACTTGGGCTTGCTCGGCCACTCTCGAATCAGACGCTTGCTGATATACAGGCATGTACATCGCTTGATGCTGAGTTGTATAGGTTTGCTACTGAAATATTTGAACATAATTTTTCAGGACACTTCCCTTTTGCCTCATGACAGTGTTGCTATGGGATCGATCTTTACGTATTTCAAGATATCTTCCGCTTCGGCCGTCTTTGCGTCTTACCCTGCGCCACAATTACAACAACCTAAAAATTGTATTTGGACGACGCTATCACCGCATGCTACAAAACATATTGGTCTCGCCATGATCATACGGTTGCGCTGAATGATGAGTCGAAAAAGCTGATGCATAACGAAGCTAAAAAAACTCAAACTTACTTTCTCCACATTCCAAAAACGGCCGGAACTTCGCTACGATCCGTCATTGAGGAACAGTTTTCAAAAGATCATATCGCGCCATTCTCTTACATGCATGAACTTGCCGATATCGTGAAGCGGGACAAAAATGAACTTGCTAATTACTCATTGTTTGCCGGTCATCTAGGCCATACACTCATCGCATTGCTTCCGCAAGTGCCTCGTGTTATCACGATGATTCGGGAACCGGTTAGCCGAACAATCTCACGTTTTAAAAATTTGATGCGAAATCGTGTCAGGAAATCAGTGGGCCATGAGCGGTTTCTTGATCCCAACGTAACCATTGAGGATTTTCTTTCCTTTCCTCCGACGCGACGACTTATTACCAACTTTCAAGTACGTAATCTTGCAATAGATTTTGATCTAACCCAAACATATTACGATGACGATGGGAAAGAAATTCTTCCAAAACAAGCAAAGTTGCTTTCCTATACAACGACAAATATGAGTGATGATGAGCTACTGGAAAAAGCCAAGCAGCGTCTTGCCTCGTTTGAATTTGTTGGTATTACAGATCGTTTTGCGGAGTCGATGGAGCTTTTGCTAGCTACGTTTGGCTGGACGACTACGATGGATGTTCCCCATCTGAACGCGCTACGCGATCCAGCACTTACGGAGGAAACCCTTTCGCACGAAACCATAGCTCAGATTGAATCCTATACATCTCTTGATAGTGAACTTTATCGATTTGCAACTGCGTTGTTTGAGCAACGATATGCGGCGACGTTTCATCAGCAATGAGTCTTTTCTCCCACAATCCCATTGGGTCCAGTGTTTTAGAGTTGATAAAGGGGTATCTTCTTTCGGGATATGGTGGGATAAAACATCGTGCTCAATTTACGCAGCTTGAGACATTCTGCATGTTTCTCGGCTATGCCCGAAGCGGAACATCTTTATTTGGTGCATTGCTTGATGCACACCCGAATGTCATCCTAGCTCATGAACTTGATGTGCTTAAGTATGTTCACGCGGGTTTTACGAAATATCAGATCTTTCATCTGTTGCGGGAAAATTCCAAAGCTCACGCGTTTCGTGGGCGCAAAGCGACTGGGTATAGCTATGAAATCAAGGATCAGTGGCAGGGGAGATATACGACCTTACGTGTTATTGGGGACAAAAAGGGAGGCAAGTCGAGTTTGCGGCTTCGAGAAAATCCCGAGCTGCTTCAAATACTACGCAAGACGATTGAACTTCCCCTGAAGATATTTCATGTTGTGAGAAATCCCTATGACAATATTGCTACTAAGTATCGCAGACGTTTGCAACGCGGACCAGCAAACCTTCGGCATGTCATCGAACAACACTTTGCCCAATGTCAAACCGTTTCTGATGTGAAAGGTAAGTTAAGTGAGGAGGAATACCTTGAAATCTACCATGAATTGATGATTGAAGATCCGGCTCAATGTTTACAGACCGTGTGTGAGTTCTTGGGGATTGAGTGTCCGACCGACTATGCTGAACAGTGCTCGCAGATTGTGTTTCGGGCGCCTCGCAAAACTCGAAATGATATCGAATGGGAACCGGAAGATATTGAGATAGTTTGTGAGAAGATGAAACCGTTTAGTTTTTTGAATGGATATTCCTATGATTGATAGTAAGGGCGGGCAGTAGAATGTTTCAATCGAAGTATGTTGTTTTAGATTGCTAGTGATGTCAAAACAGCATTTGATTTCTCCCCAGGGCAGGATGGACAGTTCAACGATCTTTGACGACATCGCTACCTACTGCATGTTTGTTGGCTATGCACGAAGCGGACACTCACTTATTGGGGCATTGCTTGATGCTCATCCCAATGTGATTATTGCCGATCAACTTGATGCCATGAAATATATTCAAGACGGCATTGGAAAACAACATCTCTTTGAGTTAATTCTCCACAATTCTCAGTTGAGTGTGCAGCGCGGGAGGGCGCGGGGAGGCCATTTGTACGGTGTTTCCAATCAATGGCAAGGCCGCTTCACCTCGATGCGTGTGATTGGAGATAAGAAGGGGCAGCAAGCCACCTTGCATTTGCGTGATGACCCCAAACTTCTGTGGAAGTTGGAGCAAACGATTGCTCTTCCAGTGAAATTGATCCATGTCATTCGGAACCCCTACGATAATATCGCGACCAAGTACTTGAAGCGTTTGCGACACGGGACGGTAGATTTTCAAAGCCTTATTGAAGAGCATTTTCTACTGTATCAGACAGTGGCAGATATTAAGCGACGAGTGGCGAGCGAAGACATGCTCGATATTCCTCATGAAGCAATGATTGAACGCCCAGTTTTGTGGTTACAGACCCTGTGTAAGTTTTTGGGGATTAATTGTCCGGACGACTATACGACGGCATGTTCTCAGGTTGTGTTTTCTTCCCCAAACAAGAGTCGCCATAAGATTGATTGGGATCAGGACGACATCGAGCGGGTGCGTGCGCAGATGGCATCCTATGATTTTTTGTCCGGTTATTCTTTTGAGACGTGATGCAGCGTGATGCGAGCCAGGAAGCGTGCCGTGCTTAAATTCACATTGTTGCTCTCTCTCTATCGGTCGCGAAGCCTTATTGCGGACTTTATTCGCAAAGACTTTGTTGGAAAATACAAAGGGACGACAATGGGGTTTACCTGGGCGGTCATCACGCCACTTTGTATCATCCTTATCTTTACATTTGTCTTCTCGACAATCCTTAAGGTACGTTTCGGGGGAGGGCGAAGTGCTGATTTTGTAGTGTATTTTCTGTGTGGCATGATTCCTTGGCTTACATTTAGCGACGCGCTGAATCGATCAGCATCGCTGATACGAGAAAACGCACATTTTGTGCAGCGTATCATTTTTCCGGTGGAGATTCTCCCTTTATCAGTATCACTTTCCGGAATGATTCAGCTTGGGATTGGATTTACATTATTGCTGGGTGTAGTCGGCGTATTTTTTACACCATTGACGTGGACGGTCGTGTTTGTTCCGCTGTTGGTGTGTCTTCAGCTTTTGTTTACGATTGGATTAACTTGGACGATTGCATGTCTTGGGGTATTCGTACGTGATACAGGGCATGCGATTGGCTTGGGTACCCAGATGTGGATGTTTCTCACGCCTATCATTTATCCGGCCGAACTAGTTCCGGAATCGTTGAAGATACTGTTGGTGATCAATCCTATGGCCCATCTGGTCAAAGGTTATCGACTTGCAATCATTGAAGGGACTGTTCCAGACATAGCAGGATTGCTCATATTGACGTGTGTCATGGTGATGGTTGCCGCATTTGGGTATCTATTTTTCATGCGATCCAAACCCGCATTTGCCGATGTTTTATAAACCTAAACAGTTTGCGATTGTCGCAGCAGTGTGTGGTGAGAGAAGCGGATGAACACGGTTGTCGTGCACAACTTATCCAAATCTTACAATCTTTATCGTCGTCCAGTGGATCGATTACGTGAACTGTTTTCCATTCGACGCAGAAGCTATCATGAAGAGTATTGGGCGTTACGCGATATTTCTTTTGAGGTCGAACGGGGCAAAATTATTGGCTTGGTTGGACAAAACGGAGCAGGAAAAAGTACGTTGCTGCAGCTCCTCGCAGGCGTTCTGCAACCTACAACAGGGACAATCCAGCTTCAGGGAAGAATCGCAGCTTTGTTGGCGTTGGGCGCAGGGTTTGATCCCGAGTTTACTGGACGCGACAATGTGTATCTTAACGGCGCTATTCTTGGGATTGATCGTGCTGAGATGGAAGAACGCTTTGATCTGATCGTGGACTTTGCGGAAATTGGTACGTTTCTTGATCAACCGGTCAAGACCTACTCATCTGGAATGTACATTAGACTGGCGTTTGCTATTGCGGCAAACATTGATGCTGATATCTTCATTCTCGACGAGGCACTTCAAGTTGGTGATAGCATGTTTCAGCGGCGATGTTTCCGGCGTCTTGAACAGGCGAAGAGGGATGGGAAAACGATTGTATTGGCTTCGCATAGTGCGCAGGTGATACAAACCGTGTGTGACGAAGCCATTTTACTTGATCATGGAACAATGCTTACTGCAGGCCCTCCAGTAAATGTTTTTCACTCCTATAGGGAGTTGTTGTCTCGCCGGGAAGAAGAATATGTCGAGCGTTTGAAGTTGACACAAGGGTCTCGGGCATATTGGCTCGATGATGGTGAACGTGGCTTGGAAGATGTTGGGTTTCAGCCAGCCTTAGAAGGAGAGGAATATAGGTTTGGTTCGCGTGCTGCAGAGATCCTTGAGGTTGAGCTTTACGATCACAAAAATATGCCGTGTCGGGCTGTGCAGAGGGGGAGCTGGGTTACGATCGCAATGACCATTTCCTTTCATCGTGATATCACAACGCCGAGTGTAGGGATGGCAATCCACACTCCAGTTGGTGTTGCCGTATACGGTATCAGCACTGATAACGCTGATTTTCCCTTAGACCCTCAGGTAGCAGGTACGGTCTTGACCATTGATTTTTCAATCCTTACGCAGTTTCACGCAGGAAACTATATTCTAAGCTGTGGTGTGACAGAGAAGCTTGGCACCCATGTTCGTATGTTGGACAAGCGAAAAGACCTTCTTGTCTTTCAAGTCCACAGTGCGAAGCGTTTTGTCGGTTTGGCTTATATGGAGACCAACATCTCCGTGAGAGTGAAGGAGAAGGTCGAATCACGTGAAGAGGTAAACCGATAACAGATGATTCTGTCTGCCATGGCCGTGGACATATGACACCTCTTGCTGGATCTGCGATTTGCATCATTGGAATGCATCGTAGTGGAACATCAATGGTGGCTCGTCTTCTCAATCGTGCGGGGCTTGATCTTGGTGATCCAGAACGATTCTTAGATCCCCAAGACGACAATCCTTTAGGTTTTTGGGAAAATCGAGAAATTATGGATCTTAACGATCGTCTTTTGGCTTCCCAAGGAGGCACTTGGATGAAACCTTCTCAATGGCAGAATGGCTGGGAAAGAGCGTCGGACATACCCCTTCTAATGGAAGAGGCCGTCGCCATCCTCCATCGGGCATACGGGCGTCGTGGGGCATTGCATTGGGGATGGAAAGATCCGCGAACGACGCTCACGCTACCATTTTGGAGACGTGTGGTTAGTGCATTGCGTCTGGTGTTAGTGATTCGGAATCCTGTGGATGTTGCTCACTCACTTGCAACTCGGCATGGGTGGTCTATTCAGTCCGGCATGGTCCTTTGGAAGCAGTATATGGACATCGCATTTAGGCATAGCATTGGGATTCCAATGTTCGTGACCTTCTATGATGACTATTTTCAGGATCCAATGTGTGAAATACAGCGGCTACTCGACTTTTGTGGACTTCGTATCAAGATGGATGAATCAAAATTTCTTGAGACGATTCAGCAAGACCAGCGACATCATAAAACGGACAGACGGAGTTTATTGTTGTGCCGCGAATGTCCTGACGAAGCAAAATTTATGTACTTTGGGGTTCAGCAAGTGAAGGATGACATTGAGAATGGGATGATTTATTTAGGATCCCAAGGACCATCAACTGGTGGTAGCGATGGTGATTTCACTGGTGCCTGAGAGGTAGGCTAAACCCTAAAAACTGAGTTGCCCAAAGTCCTTAATTCTGTCTTTTGCAAAGTCGCGAAGTTTCTCGATAATCCTATTTTGCAATTGGCGGCTCCTTTCTTTTGTTACCCCAAACCGTTTTCCAAGCTCTTCCAGTGTGACCGGAGATTCGGAGAGAATGCGATGTGTCATGATAAAGCGCTCTCGATCGTTAAGAGTTTCAGTAAATTCGCGTAACGTTTTCCGAAACAACGCCTTGAGTTCCTTTTCCGCAAGTTTTTTGTCGATCTGCTCTTCTGCGGAAGGGAGGATGTCGAGAAGCGTCTGCTCGGAATCATTTCCGAGTGGTTGGTGCAGTGGAATTTCCCGATTTCCGAGACGTTGTTCCATTTGCCATATATCCCTCTCGCGCACGCTCAAGCGGTCGGCAAGAAGTTTTGTGTCTGGAACAAACCCTTGCAATTCAAGCTTTTGCCGCTCTTTCTTCAAGTTATAGAAGAGCTTTCGCTGATCCTGCGTGGTTCCAAGTTTAACCAAACGAAAGTTTGCGACCACATATCGTAAGATATAGGCTCGAATCCACCATGCCGCATAGGATCCAAACCGCGTGCCCTTTGACGGGTCATAGCGTTTGAGGGCTTGTAGCAATCCGATATTGCCTTCTTGTATGAGGTCAAGCTGTTCCATTCCAGGACGGGCGTAGGGACCGGCAATTGAGACGACCAAGCGTAAATTTGCTAGAATTAGCTGAATTCCTGAGTCGCGGTTTCCAAATTCGCGGTACTCGTTGATAAGCCGCGCTTCCTTCTCTCGTGTCAAAAGTGGATATCGGCGCACCTCTGCAAGGTATTGCTGGAGGGGGCTATAATGGAGAAGAGAGGTGCTTGTATCCGTATCTTTCAATGGGATGTGCCTAGTTGTTTGTGAGTAAGGATAAGGGCTGTAAAGGAAAAGGTGCGACCGTCCCCAATGTCTTGCGAGATGGCGCACGACTGATGATAACTGATGATAAAGGAAACGCTATGGACATGCAAAGTGGTGTTGTTATTGCTGGGTGGTAATTGTCGGCATTTCAAGCTTGGTAGAAGTGCCTAGAATGGATACTTCCGATGATGAAAAGATGATAAAAAGCAGTGATTTCACAACGATTTGTGAATTTTGAGGAAGGATATTCATTTCTTGACAAGCCTGAATTTCGTGTGGTACTTTTGTGTGCTATATCACTAATGATATATGATGTTGCGTGAGCGTTGCTACACTCTGGTGTGACGTAAATTGGTAGAGATTTGTGTTCAATTAATTCAGGATCAAGAAGGGAGGACGTCAGCTGATGAGTAAGAAAGTAGTTTTGATCAGTGCCGCGATTGCGGTTGCAGTCTTTGGGGTGTCGCTGTATGCGATAGCCGGCGAGGGTATGAAGGGGGCAATGCCGGACCCATATATCCCGAAAGAGAAAGTCATGAAGATGAAAGAAATGATGATGAACATGAAGCCAGACACCCTTGAAGCTTCGTTAATGCGTGGGGAAAAGATGTTCAATAACCCCAAGTTGGGTAAGAACGAGACGGGCCAGTCTTGCGCAACCTGTCATAGTGGTGGTGGATCGGTCGGCGGCGCTGCGGAAATGAATTGGAAGGGCATGAAAATGATGGTTGCCATTCCAACCTTGAAAGGCGCTGCGGTGAATTTCCCCGCTATTCGTGGTCCGATGAAGCGGATTGCTGATCTTGGGGACATGAATAACATGTGCATTATGACCTTCATGAAGGGCTTGCCGTTGAACAAAAACATGCGGCCGGCTGTCGATCTTCAGACTTATATAGGGTCTCTCAGCAAGGGAAAACGGTATAAAATTGGCGGAAAAAAGATCGTCCCGACTCCAATTCCTGGGGCGATGTAATCTACCAACCTAAGGGGGAATGCGATGAAAATGGCAAAAGTTATTTTGCTTTTGGGGAGCGTCGCGATATTGCTCGGGGTGGTTACGTATGCTGGAGCAGCGTCTCTTCCGGGGATGAAGTTGTTGTCACCGGAAACCGGCATGGTTGGGATGGGTACCATGGCTGACATGGACATCGTGACATTAAAGGATTCTGTTAAAGCCGGTAATAAAATGTTCAATGATCCAAAGCTAGGGCATAACACCACTGGGCAAAGTTGTGCGAGTTGCCATGAAGGTGGTGGATCGGTTGGGGGTGCGACAGAGATGAAGTGGAAAGGACAGGCCATGCAGGTGGCCATTCCTACCCTGAAGGGTGCTGCTGCGCATTTTCCGGCCGTGCGAGGTCCGATGAAGGTCGTCACTGACCTCGCTGGCATGAACAACATGTGCCTGATGACATTTTTGAAGGGGAAACCTTTAAACAGAAATTCTCACCAGGCGATTGATCTTGAGTCCTATGTTGCCAGTTTGAGCAAAGGAAAGCGGTATGAGCCGGGTGGTAAGCCAACCTTGCCATAAGCAAAGATGTGGTAATGGTATGAGGTTCTTAAGGATCTCTGACAATGGGAGGATGAAATGAAACGATATATCAGTCTCTTAGCCATACCTCTGTTTGCTTTCGCGTCATGTGCAGGTGGAGGTACAACGGCTGGTGCCGGTAAAGGAATTGGGGCCGATTCAATGGAAGCGAAATTAGCCAACGCTAAGCCCATAGATATCAGAATGATGGCGGATCCGTATTTGTCGGATGCAGAGGTGGCTGAGTTAATGAAGGCAATGCAAAATAGCGCCCCAGATACCATGGAAGCTTCGTTGGAGCGAGGCAAGAAGATCTATCACGATCCAACGCTTGGTAATGGGAATGCCGGACAAAGTTGTGCGAGTTGTCATGAAGGTGGAGGATCAATTGGTGGGGCAGCTACAACTGAGGTCATTAAACCCGGTGGATTCGTGTTTCGTCCGAAATTGTCGATTCCGACCCTCAAAGGCGCTGCGGTAAGCTTTCCGAAGCCACGCGGGCCGCGTCGTGGGTTTATGGTGAACCTTCCGGCTATGAACAATATGTGCATTTCGGCGTTCAACAAAGGCCAATGGATTGATCAAAACACTCAGGCCTCAGTCGATCTTGCGAACTATATCTCGTCTTTTAGCAAAGGGAAGAAGTGGAAACCAGGTGCCAAGAAAATTCTACCGGCTGGTCCGGTTGCAGGTGCCATGTAAGATCGCGTTTCCTGTTTCAACTGAGTGCTAGAAAAAAAGGGGGGGGGAGAAGAAATCTTCTCCCCCTTTTTTTATCCCTTTGGGCGAGCGAGTTTGCTATTATACGGTACGTGAGTTGTTAAACTTGGGCGGATAGTACGTCGTTAATTCTTTGCTAGAGGAGGGTGGCAATGAAGCAACAGAAACACGATTCCATGCGCTGGACAGGAATATGGTATGTCGGGGCTGCTGTATTGTTGAGTGGCATGTTCCTAGGGGGAACTATTGGATTTGCGGAGGAGCAACCGCTGGTTGGAGATCCCGTAAAGGGTGTAGAACTGTATAAGAAGAGCCTTTGCGTAAATTGTCATATCATTGACCATGAGGCATTGTATGAAGCACAACCAGATGGTTCTAAATTGTTGGCAGGTGGAAGAGTCGGTCCAACTCTTACCGAGGTTGGGTTGCGCAGGTCGGAAGACCATCTTTTCGAATTTGTGAATGAACCGCGATCGATTTATCCAGAGACGCCGATGCCGCAATTTCCATGGGAAAACCTACAACAATCTGCTGACATTGCCGCGTTTCTTATGTCCACTGCAACGCCGCCTGATGTCGCGGCTGTTATCACTCAACACGGGGGTGCGAACATTGCGGCAGGAGAAGTGTTGGTCAATGCCTATGATTGTCGAGCCTGTCATACAATAGGGGAAGGGGAGGCTGGAGGTGGTCGGGCGATGTATCCCGACCTGACCCATGTTGGGAGTAAGATTTATCGGGAATGGGAGCATATCTGGTTGAGGAACCCCGACGATATCATCGAGGGAACGTTTATGCCAGACTTCAATCTCTCTGAGGATGCTATCACAGCAATTACGACATATCTTGAGAGCTTGAAATAGTAGTCCACCATTGCGACGCGGTTTTTTCCTCATTATTCTCCTGCTTGGACTAGTGATCCTTTGGATTGGGAGTGGTCGGATGGGACAAACAGCAGGCCAGTCAAACATGCGGATTTCTGATTATCCCGTTGGGAAGGTCACCGCAATGACGCTGTCTGCCGGTCAACGAGGCTTGGTATCTCGAAAGCTTGAGACTGATGAACAGCTTGTTGTGGCGGTGTGGTCGGATGAGCGGGCAGGGCGATCAAACATCTTTGCTGTCCAAAGCCTAGATGATGGAGCGACGTTCGCTCCGTCGGTTCGTGTAAATGATATCCCAGATAAGGCTCATTTGTATGGAGCAACCTCAGCCATTGATGCGCAGGGGCATGTGTACGTCGTTTGGCTAGACGAACGTGATGGAGATCAGGATATTTATTTTGCTCGTAGTATCTCTCTTGGTGTTACTGGGGGCTTCACTGCGAGTGTCAAGGTGAATGATGATGAAACCCGCGAGCCTGCAGTCGATGAATTTGGAGATCCTGAATACGTTGAACCAGCTGCGTTTCAAACACATCCTATGGTTGCTTTAGGAACTAAAGGGGAGATTTACGTTGTATGGCAAGACTATCGACGTGCGCAGGCCGACATCTATTTTTCAAAGAGCATGGATGGAGGTCGAACATTTCGCCGCAATGTCAAGGTCACTGACGAATTTGGCAGTGCTGGGCAGCTCTACCCAACGTTGGCTGTGAGTCCGGACGGGACGATTGTTCTTGCGTGGCATGATCATCGGAAAGGCAATGCGGATATTTTCTTTGCAAGAAGCACTGATGGCGGCGAGTCATTTAGTCGCAATCTGATGGTCAGTGATGATGAAACGAAGACGCACCAATTCAACCCAAGTCTGGCAGTTGATGCGAAAGGTCATATATATATTGCTTGGCACGATCTTCGAAATAATAGCCAGCCAGATATTTATTTTGGAAAGAGTGTCGATGGCGGGAAATCATTTGGTCTTAACATTAAGGTGAGCGATGACTCTTCTGATGCCTTTCAGTTTCATCCGAGTATCGCAGTTACCTCCGATGGCACGATTGGTGTGGTTTGGGAGGACAAGCGATATGACAATTTTGATATTTTTTTCTCCCTGAGTCGTGACAGAGGGAAAACGTTTACAAAAAATGTTCAGATTGATGACGATGGAGGGTCAGAAGATCAGCTTTTTCCGAGTCTTGCTGTGAGTGAGTCAAAACGTTTTCTTGTCATGTGGTCGGATCAACGACATGATACTGGATTGTTGTCGCCCTGTCCCCCAGTCCAGTGTAGCGATATTTACTTTAGTGCGATTTCCATTAAGCAGTAGTATTCATGAAAGTAAGACAATTAATAATGGGAGGAACCAATGGTCATTCCAAAAATGCAAACAATGCGATCGTTATCGTGGAAAACCTATGTGCCGCTAGTGATTGGTTGCATCTTTCTGTTGGCCGGATGCGCGACCAATTCTGAAGAAATCACGTCTGAGGCAACTTCATCGTCACCGCCGGCGCCAGTTGTTGTTTCGTTTGATGATATGCATCCGTCGGTTCGTTTTGCCCCGGCCGCCGGTCCGCTTGGAGGAGAATTGGCAGAGATCCCAGCAGGTGATGCAAAGCGCGGTGAGGCATTGTTCCAAAAGGACTGGGGTGATGGTGTGCAGTGTCTTCAATGCCACAGTGTCTTGCAAGATGGTGAATATATTGGGGGTGAGACAGGCCCAACACTCAACCAGGTGACGGCTCGGCGAAGCAAACAGTGGCTGTTTAACTGGATTTGGGATCCCACGGAAATGTTTCCACAGACTCAGATGCCAGTTTTTGACTGGGCAGGTGATCAAGAGGTTGCGGATGTGATTGCCTTTCTTGAAACCCTGAAGGTTGATTTTGACCCGGCCACAATTCTCTCATCAGGGAAGTCGTTGGAGAAAATCGGAGAGGCTCTGGCCGCCCCTGATGCCTATGATTGTCGAGCCTGCCACACCATTGGTGAGGATGACGATGCCAGAGGTGTTTTTGGCTACCCTGACCTGACATTTGTGGGAAGTAAAATTCGACCGGAATGGAGGGATAGTTGGCTCACCGACCCGCAAAAAATGAAACCACGGACTTTCATGCCAAGTTTCAATTTATCTTCTGATGAACTCAATGCAGTGAATGCTTACTTAACAAGTCTCAAATGGGATCTGAAGCTCTAGCTATTTTACTAGTACCTGTGGAGATAAATGGGTGAGGCAGTATTCGTTTAATGGGGTGCGTTCCATGGCTCGATTTGCCAAGAATTTGACTAGGCGAGAGATGCTCTGGGCATGGTTTGGGAGCCTCGGCGCGTTCGGCATATCTGGGTTTCTCGGCAGACCTGTGGCGAGCGCGTCGACATTGCCTGAGCTGATTCAGTTTCCTCGTGACCGAGAGAGCCTAACTCCTTTTGAGAAGCTGCATATTCCAATGATACGGATGCCTGATGTTGTTGAGGATGGTGCCAACGCCCCCATTATCGTCGCAATGGACCATCCTATGGAACAGGACCATTACATAACCAGTGTGCAAATTCTTGACTACCATGATCCAATCATCTGGAAAGGCACCTTTAGTTTTACTCCAGACAATGGCGAAGTGTATCTGTACACCCAACTTCGAATTGATTCTGGTGAATCTACAGTTTATGTTATTGCGGAGTGTAATCAGCATGGAAAATGGGTCACTGAACACAGTATAGATGTGGCCGTTGGTGGGTGTTAGACTGGGCGACGGGTAGTTTGACATGGCAGAGCAGCACAAGCAACATCATCAGAATCCAATTTCCTCTTCACAGCTGATTGCACCTCCTCGCATTCGGTTGCCCATACGGATTTCCAGAGGGAAAGTCATAAAAGTGCAGGCCAAGATGCGCCATCCAGCTAGGACAGGGCTTCGAATGATAGCGGAACATGTTTTTGCCAAAGGCGAGCCAGCATTTTACATTAACAAGATGGAAGTGTTTTTTCGTGACGCGTTAGTGTCAACCTATGAGATGAGCGCTGCACTTAGTGATGATCCAATTGTGACATTTAAACTTCGAGCCTCAGAGGAAGGCCAAATTAGGGTCGTCTTCACCAGCAGTGACGAGAAAGCGTATGAAGCATCCACGATGCTTCGATTTACCGAGGGGTAAGGGTGCTACGTGTTAACAATTCATTTGAGTCGCGCTTTTCTCCTTAGCATTGCATTTCTTGTTTTTTGCTCTACTCCCCTTTTTGCGATCGAACGGTCAACGTCTTGGGATATTCCAGGCGAAGCCAAACAACGTCAAAACCCGATTCTTCCGACACAAGCTTCAATTGGACGTGGGATATTGGTGTACGCCAAGAATTGCCAAGTGTGTCATGGTTCGCGAGGTGATGGAGATGGCCCATCGTCACTGAGTTTGGGCGTTGCCATGGCGAATTTCATGGATCCAGCGATACAACGACAATCTGATGGCAGTCTCTACTGGAAAATCACTGTCGGTCGGCGGGCCATGCCAAACTGGCAGTTGCAATTATCAGAAGAAGATCGGTGGCATGTTGTAAACTTCCTACGCACGATGTTTTCGGCATCGGATCAACATGGAGGTACCCATGATGACGCTACTTCGAAATAAACGGATAGTCCATTTGGGGCTAATGTGTATGTCTGCCGTGCTTTGTTTCAGTGTTCCTGTCCACGCCGCGACAATTTATGTAGGAAATCAAGCTTCGAATTCCTTGTCGGTTATTGATTCCACAACGAAAGAGGTAACCCACACTATTCCACTTTCAAGCAAGAAACCACACAATCTTGTGGCATCTTTAGACGGAAAACACCTGTATATTGCAAACGTCGGAAGTCACAATGTTGTGGTGTTTGATACCGTAGCCAAACGAGAAGTGGTAAGCATTCCAGCTGGAACGAAAACACATGGAGTTTCGGTAACACCTGATGGTCAATATCTTTACACTGCAAATGTGGGGGCAAATACGGTTTCGATTATTTCGTTGGCAGAGCAGAAAGTCATTGACACAATACCTGTGGGAAAAAAACCGATGCTTACCGTATTTAGTCCTGATGGTCACTACGCTTATGTGAGTAATGGTGGTTCAGCGGATATCTCAGTGATTGATACTTGGGAACGGCAAACAGTTCAGGATGTGTTTGCGGGGAAGGATGCAATGGGAATCAGCATCACACCGAGTGGCGGAGAGCTGTGGGTTACCGAAGGCGGCGAAGATCAGGTGTCGGTGATTGATACAGCGACACGTACAGTTGTCGCTGAGATTGCGCTTGGAAAAGATACTCATGGTCTCGCTATAACATCTGATGGAAAGCTTGCTGCGGTTGCAAACCGAGGTGATGACACAGTTTCACTTATTGATGTTCGGCATCGCGTTCCTATTGTGACAATCCCGGTTGGAAAACGTCCTGATATTCCTGTGTTTTCTCCTGATGGCAAGGAATTGTATGTGACGAGTCGAGATACCGAAACTGTCGAAGTGATTGAGCTATCTACACACACTGTTGTGGCCAGTATTCCCGTTGGAAAAGATCCTCATGGTATCGTTGTGATTCCATGAAGGTATCATGGTCTAGGGTGTTATGCACCTTGAGTATTTTGTCAATGGCTTTTGTGCTTGGCTGTCCGGGAGAGCATGAAGACTGGACGGCTCGGAATAGTAATACAACATACAATCTTGCAGGGGTGTCGGTTTTCGACGACAAAACTAGCTGGATAGTGGGAGAGTCGGGGACGATTTTACGTACGAGTGATGGGGGTGATCGGTGGACTGTTCTTCCAAGTGGAGTTTCATCAAGTCTTTATAGTGTCGACTTTGTCACTACTGATAAAGGATGGGTCGTAGGTGATATGATGACCATTCTTCATACGACTGATGGAGGAGATACGTGGGAGATTCAGAAGCACGACAACAAGAATGCATTTCTTGCAGTAGATTTTTTTGATGAACTTCACGGATGGGCTGTTGGAACCTTTAGTGAGGTCTTTCATACAACGGATGGAGGGAAAAATTGGACTGCACACGATATTCCAGATGTCGGATGGTTTTCTGCCGTCACATTTGTTAACCCTACTCATGGTTGGATAGGTGGAGTTCAAGGGGAGATTTATCATACTGCTGACGGCGGAAACACATGGGAACCTATGAATGTCATAGGCTTTTCTCCAGTTGGGATTTCAATGCGCCTCACTGACTTGTCGTTTATGAATAATACTCACGGATGGGCAAGTGGGGATGGTGGAATTATTGCCGTGACCCACGATGCTGGGCGACGATGGAATTTTCAACCCAGCGATATTGATATAGAACTGACCGGAATTGACTTTCTCGATGTGAATAAGGGATGGACGGTTGGTGAGCTTGGGAGTCTTCTTCATACCGTTGATGGCGGTGCAACGTGGACGAAATGGAAAAGTCCTACAACAAAAACATTGTGGAGTCTAGACTTTGTCACTCCTTCTTTTGGGTTGGCAGTTGGGGCTGAGGGCACGATACTAAGGTATCGTGCGAAGGGGTAGCCAAAATGAATAGAGAACAAACGATGGGTGCTCAACCCGAAGCATCTGAAGTCGCGCATGTAATTCAGCCAGATGGCTATGTAGCCTCTTCGAAAGATGACGTGGATGTGAACCGTCCGCATGTTGATTTAGACGCATCAGCAGTAATTCAAACTGATCTTACACAAAATGAGATGAATCTCTCTGCAACACATGAATCTCCCCAGGAAACATCGAGTACGATAATCGCTGATGGTGAGAGTCAACTTCCCGAACCTTCCTTGCCAATCTGGCTTGCGGACGAGTTTGGCGATGAACTTAATGAACTTCTTCCCATAGCGCTACGACATATAAAAGCAAAGCGAGGTGGAGATTTGCTCGGGATTATTATGCCCGCGGCAGCCTACGATGCTCGGTCAAAGCGTAGAGGAAAACATTTCATCCTCGTTATCATCAAGGGTGAAGAACAGAGCGCACAATGGATTCGTGTGAAACGACAGCTAATTGATATCTCCTATCGGGGCCAAAAAGGACTTGAAGAAGAACTTCAGACATCACTGCATCTTCCCTCATTTCTTCGCAAAGCGCGAGTATTGTTTGAGCGCGATGGGATCGCTTCGAAAATTCTAGACGTGGCTACTCGGCGATTTCGACAGGGTCCTCCCTACCCCTCTGTTAATGAAAAAATATCTCTGAAAGCAGAGTGTTACCATTGGCTTGGGAAGATGCAAGAGGCGACCGATCATCCAGATCGTGCTCGATATCTATTACCGACTTTTCTTGACCAGGTCGTCTTCTCTTGGTTTCGCCTGCGAGGTCTGTGGCATGTCTCGGCAGCTGAAGAGCTTCAGTTTATCTTGGTGAGGGATAAGCTATTTGGTCAAGGGTTGAGAGATGTTTTGAACGAAAATGATACTGGGAAGCAAATTGAGATGGCAAAACGCCTTGCGACTTATGTCTTGAAAGATGTGCCTTGGCCGGTCCGTATTGATTAATGTTCATGTGTCGAGGTGCAAATGTTGAACAGTACTGTCGTGTCGTGTGTGCCACTCTTTTTTTGCTCCTTGGTCAGGGTGTGTCTGCAGACGCCTTTCCAAGCGTGGAGAATCCCTCTATTCAGCCAGGAGTATTTCTCATTGCGGATTCAGCGATGAGTGATCCGTATTTTCGGCAGACGGTTGTATTGTTGTGGAATCACGGGGAACATGGAACGCACGGAGTCATTATTAATCGTCCCAGAGATATCTCTCTTTCTCAAGCACTGCCACAGGTAACTGCATTAAGGGGCGTAGATTTGATGTTGTATTTCGGTGGGCCTGTTGCCATGGAAAACCCAATTTTTCTCTTTCGCTATCCTGAGAAGCTCCAGGATGGACAACACGTATTTTCGGATGTTTACGTGAGCACGAGTTTCGATGTGCTTCAGCCGCTTCGTGACAGTTCTGCACTTGAAGGGGTACTGCGAGTCTATTCAGGTCATGCGGGGTGGTCCCCAGGTCAACTTGCATCTGAGATGGCACAAGGTGCATGGCATCTATTGCAAGGGGATGCGAATTTTATTTTTAATCCTGATCCGAGTGATGTCTGGTCGAAACTATTCGAGGCTTCTCAAGCTATTCAGGTTTACGATCAATCCTCATATTCCTTTTCGCCTCCTGCTCATCAATTTTGATATGACCTTGAAATAGACAATTCAGCCTGCGCTTTTTTCAGAATGGCCATAATATGCTTTCCATAAATTGTAAATTTTCATGGAAGCATCCTCTTAGTTTTCTGCCAGAACACGGCTTTTTGAAAGGCCCAGCGACGACTCGAAGTCACAAATTTTAGAAGGTTTTAATTCTCTCAAGTGTCAGGAGTATTATGGGGGGGGGCTAAAATTCTTGACCGCAAGACTTCAGGGTCGTCGGCGCGTAAGTGTATATGGAGTGCGTGAAAACGACAATGGGACGATAACATTGGTGTGATGGACTTTTGCAACCGCCTCTACTGACGGATTCGTGACATGAGAAAAAATCCAATAGTAAGGAAGAGGGTGTTCGCAGTCCATCCTGCGACCGCTGGAGGTATCACATCACCACGGCCTATTCCGATGGCAAATGAATGAATGATCCAATAATGAAACCCAATAAGGAGCGTGAATCCTATGCTTCGTGCAAAGTGTTTTCTACGAGTTCTGAGTTCCATCATGGTGATGGAAATCCCAAGTATCGCCATAACAAGAGAAGCAAAAGGAAAAGCGTACCGGCCATAGTAATTCGCGGAGTATTTGGACGAGGGGTATCCGCTTTCTTCTAAACGATCAATATAGTTTGCAAGCTCTGGTAGGGTCAGATTGTCAGGCGTGATGGTTAACCGCTTCCTAAGTTCGAGTGGCTCATATTTCAAGTCAACGGGTTCCTGATAAAACGGGATCGTTTGGATTCTCCCGTCGTCAAGAAAATGTCTCTTGATGCCAGATATCAGTATCCATTGATCGTTATCGTGTCGAAGTTCTTGCGCGTCAATCATCTCTTGCAACGCGAAGTCCTGGCTGAGCCGATACAAACTAATCCCAAAGAGCGTTGACTGACTAAGATCAACAAGTTGCACATTCATGAAAGTGTTTGCTGATACTCGCAACCAAATACGGTTTTGTGTGAAAAGCGCTTGCTCGGGATGTTGTTCAAGAACAGTCGTTCGCACATAGTGGGCTCGGTCATTTGTGGTTGGAAGCAACGAATGATCGGCTGCGAGCAGAAGAAGGCTGAGGGCCAATGGAAAGATAAGGAAGGAGGCAGTAATACGCCAAAGGTTGATACCGCCCGCTCGCATGGCGGTAATTTCATTGTCGTACGAGAGGGTTCCAAGCGTGATAAGCGTCGCGAGTAAGATGGCAAGGGGAGTTAGTTGATAAATGATAGCAGGGATCTTAAGCCCTAAATAGCTAATTATATCAAGAAGTTGAGTGTCATCTTTTAAGTATTTACGTATCTGCTCAACAAAATCAATGGTCAGGTAAATTGAGAGCAATGCCGTCGTTGCAATACCCAGAATCCTGAGGTATTTGGATATGAGGTATCGATCTAAAAGCCAGATTGCCAATGCGTCAATCCTCTCTCAGCGATACCTCAGTTGAGGTGCGGAAGGCAAGACCAAGCGGAAGAGAAATGCGGATAACACAATAAAGATGGCATTGGGAAGCCACGCCGCGATCCATGGGGTCATGGTACGCGTGGATACTAAGAAATCGCCAAAGATGTTGAGCAGGTAGTAAAAGAGGATGCCAGCAACGCCCACGCCAAGTCCTCCGATCCGGCCAGCAACGCCGGAGCGAACACCGAGCGGAACACCAATGAATCCAAAGATTAGGCATGCTGCTGGTATTGCCCAAGTCCGGTGGTATGCCTCAAGTTGTTTCAATGCGCTGACATCCGTCCAATCTGACGCATGAAGACGCGTATAAATGCCGTTGAGGTCTAGAATATCCGTCATGGGTGTTTGAAAACCCTTATCGAATTCTAGTTGCATGTCGTATGTATCAAATGTCACGCGCTGACTTGCATTGGGGATTTGAGTTTTGATATGGATGCTCCCGTTTATCAGGCGGAGACCTATGCGTTCGCTTTCCGGATCACTTAACAGTGTCCAGTTTTGTGCGACGAGGATTCTGTTCCCTTCATCATTCCGGGAATCAGCAATGAAAATTCCTTTGGATGCTGTGTCCGTTTGCGGGATATAAATCATAAGCCCATCGACGGGATCGTTGAACATGCCCTCATCGAGAGGAAGCATCAGCTGTTCCTTGATCATACCCAGAGCGAGCGTTTTCAGTGACGCCCCACTCCAGGGCTGTGCCCACAATGAAAGGGAAAAGGCCACTACATAAATGCAGATAGAAAATACTGAAACCGGAATAAGAAGTTGTCGAATCCCGATGCCACTTGCTTGTATAGCAATGAGTTCGTGATCGGCTGCGAGCCTGCTAAAGGCACAGGTTGATGCAATGAGGGTGGCAATGGGAAGTGTCAAAATCATAAACGAAGGAAGGATGTACGCAATAAGTTTGAGGACCATAAGTGTCGAAACGCCTTGCACCACTAGTAACTCTGCTACCCGTGTCATCTCCCTAGTCAGCAGTACAAACAACAATCCGCCAATGGCCAAGGAGAATGGAAGGCACAATTCCGATAAAATATACCGGTTAAGTGTTAGGGAACGCATAAAGACCTGCGATGGGAAGACGAGAATGCTGATTCACGCAAATGGGTTGAAAACCTAGGTATGATAGCCGATGAGTGCTATCGTGTAAATTCGGCAGGCGAGGATAACAAGCTCTCCATGCAGAGGGGGGGGTGAATTGGCAGTCGATAAAAGTATCTTGACTGCTGTGCTTGACCACGGCGGTCAATTCAGCTATTGTGGGGACGTTTTTGTACTAGTTCACGCATGGACAGATTTTTAGGCTTTGATGACAGCGTATGCCGTAGGAGGAGTTGTCCTTCTACGGTTTTTTCTGTCCTGCACCCAACTACGGCTTAAAGAGATGCCCTCTAGGTCTTAGTTTTCTAGCATCAACCTTAGTTTTGGCATCAAGAAGGAGGCAGTTGTGAGTACTGGAACAGTCAAATGGTTCAATGAGAAAAAAGGCTTTGGGTTTATTAAACTTGAAGATGGGGGCGATGTCTTTGTGCATTATTCTGCGCTCCAAGGGGATGGTTTCAAAACCCTGAAAGAGGGAGAGGAAGTCGAATTCGAAATCATTCAGGGCGCAAAAGGCCCGCAAGCGTCAAACGTCACTAAATCTCAGGATTCGTAGTAGGAGGCGCGTGATGTGCGGCACTTGAGTGTCGCGCATCACATTGCTTCTTCGCACGCTACTACTCACTGCCAGTTTCAACACGTCGATTCTTTTCAAGCATCCCTTTGTTATTGCTTTTCCGTAACAAGGGGATTTCTTATGATAATTGTTTCATTTTCGCGGGAGCCGGTTGAAACGATATCAACCTTGCACCCAGCAAGCACTTCAACCCTTTCAATAAAACGTTTTGCAGGTTCAGGTAATTCCTGATATAAGGTCGCTCCACTTGTTGGGGTTTCCCAACCCTCCAACACCTCGTAGACAGGCTCGCAGGAATTGATAATCGCCTCATTGAGAGGCATATCTGTATAGTGTTTCCCATCATAGAGATAACTTGTGCATAGTTTTATTTCTGGCTCTCCGTCCAGCACATCGAGCTTCGTCACCGCAAGAGACGACAAACCATTGACACGAACCGCATATTTGACCGCGACGGCATCATACCAGCCGCATCGGCGTGGTCTGCCCGTTGTTGCTCCAAATTCGTTACCGCGTGTTTTTAGGCCATTGCCGGCATCTCCAAGGAGTTCGGTTGGAAATGGGCCGCTCCCGACACGCGTGGTATAGGCCTTTGTAACACCGATAACTTCGTTGATTCGAGTTGGCCCCACACCTGTTCCGGTGCACGCGCCACCGGCCGTCGAACTTGATGAGGTGACAAAAGGATATGTCCCATGGTCAACATCAAGGTGTGTGCCTTGCGCTCCTTCAAAAAGCACTGTTTTGGAGCGGTCAATGAGATCGTTAATAAGTAAGGAGATGTCAACGACATGACTTTTTAAACGCTCCCCATAGCCACAGTAGGTCTCAAAAATTTTTTCGAGATCCATGCTTTCAGCGTCATAGAGGCGATTAAAGAGTAAATTCATTTCAGCCAGGTTTGCCTCGAGTATTTTTCGAAACCCAGTTGGATCAAGCAGGTCACACATGCGAATACCCGTGCGTCCCATTTTATCGGCATATGAAGGCCCAATCCCACGACCAGTTGTGCCGATCCGCCTGGGGCCCTTAAGCTTCTCGTTTGCTCTCTCAATAGCTCGATGATAGGGCAGGATTAAATGTGCACGATGGCTGATCAAAAAATTCTCTCGCACGGGAATCTGTTGGGACTCAAGAAGTTCAATCTCTTCAAGGAGAGCGGCAGGGTCGATGACCATGCCATTGCCAAGAATACATGTTTTCCCTGGATGCAAAATGCCTGATGGTATCATGTGAAACGTATACTGCGCGCGATGATCAATTACGGTATGGCCGGCATTTGCGCCTCCCTGATACCTAACAATCACATCCGCATCTTTGGCTAAAAGATGCACAATCTTCCCTTTGCCTTCATCTCCCCATTGCGTTCCTACAACGATGATATTCGGCATGTTTCTCCTCGAATTTTGCGATAACACCGCACAAAAAAGCTCTGGCCACATTGACCAGAGCATCATGTGTTTATGCTAAGAGTTCAAAGGTAGATTGTCAAGGATGACTTCCCATCGCAAGGACTTAGGTTCTCTGATTTCGAGTTCGAAGGAGATCTGAGGTGCGCAAATCCGTGCGTATAGAAATCCGTAAGTGTTTGAGCGCACAACAACGCTGTTATGTGCAAAAGGGAGTGGCTGAATCGTTGCATTTCTTGATCCTTCGTTAGATGAAGTGTAAGGTGTCGTAAGTTCTTCATAGTAGCGTTCCAACAACGTGTATGTGGATTGTGCAACATTGACAAAGCTCCCGCTCAAGCATCTTGGGATTCTTGGTGTAGTATGGGGATTGTTTCTTTGCAATGCCGCGGTTGTTTTGTGTACACCCATCACGAAAGAATCTCCCACCGGAACGTCACTACATATTATTGATAGCAATGGAAGCGGCAAAATCGTGGCAACCATTCCAATCCATCGATCTGGAGACATGCGCTATTTCGTGACTGGAATTGGACGGTTAGAGAGAGATGCAACATATCTTAGCTTCCCAGTCAAGCTCGTTTTCAGCCGGGCAAGTGGAACCTATCTGGCGTTTATTGCAGTCACCATTTGGAAAGTTGATGGAACTCAGGTGGGGCAAATCCCGGCATCTGATGTGAAAGGGCCATGGGTATTTCTTGACCTTGCAGATGGGGAATACCGTATCGACGTGGTGAAAGACAATGATATAAAAACACGCACAAACGTAGAGGTAATAACAGGCCAACAGCAGACGCTTTTTTTTAGGTGGCCATGATGGGTTGAAGTTCCAATTTTCAGGGGTGGATGGTAGGGGAGCAGGGGCTCAAATTGCTATTGGTGGTCGAAACCAGCGAAGCCGGAGAGCATTGCTGACAACACTTACTGATGACATTGCCATGGCTCCTGCGGCGAAGATGGGGTCGAGTAGGATGCCCCAGAGTGGGTAGAGGACTCCTGCCGCAACTGGGATGAGGGTTATGTTGTAAGCGAAGGCCCAAAAAAGGTTCTGCTTGATATTTCTGAAGGTGGCGCAACTCAGCGTTATTGCCGTAAGTACGTTTCTGACGTCACCTCCAACCAAGGTAACATCAGCCGTTTCCATTGCCACGTCAGTTCCAGTTCCGATGGCCATTCCGATATCTGCCTGGGCAATGGCAGGTGCATCATTGATCCCGTCTCCAACCATTGCGACGATCTTTCCCTCAGCCTGAAGCCGCTTGATTTCTTCTGACTTTTGATCCGGGAGGACTTCCGAGATGACTTTCCCGATGCCCACTGACTTTGCAATAGTCGTTGCAGTATGCTGATTGTCACCAGTTAGCATGATCGCTTCCAACCCGGCGTTTTTGATGGCTGATATGGCTTCAGCCGCATGGTCCTTCACGGAATCGGCGACGCTCACGATGCCAATGGGTTTACTGTTTATTGCAACACCCATTACGGTCAAGCCATGTGCAGAAATCTCAATGATTTTTGATTGAATACTAGTAACATCGAAACCTTCACTTTCAAAATGTCTGAGATTTCCCACGTGTACCTGCTCTTTGGCAACGATAGCTTTGATTCCTAATCCGGAGATGGCGAGGAATTCTTTTGGGTTTTCAAGTTTGATTTCTCGCTCCTCGGCCGCTTTTACAAAAGCTTCGCCAAGTGGATGCTCTGATCCTTTCTCAGCTGATCCTGCATAGAATAGAATGCGATTAGGATCCCAGTCGCTATCAAGGGAAATAATTTCTTGCACGTCCATTCTTCCTTTGGTGAGTGTGCCGGTTTTGTCGAATACGACTGTGGTTAGAGTTCGCGCTCGTTCTAAGGCTTCGCTCTTTCGAATGAGAATTCCGTGTTCCGCCCCCTTTCCAATTCCGACCATAATTGAAGTGGGGGTTGCTAATCCAAGTGAGCATGGACAAGCAATGATCAGGACCGCAACGAGATTGAGGATGGCGAGTGTTGTAGCCGGTTCGGGTCCAACGGACCACCATACGACAAATGTCAACGCTGCAACTCCAAGTACCGCTGGGACGAAATATGAAGCCACTGTGTCAACGAGTTTGGCAATTGGTGGTTTCGAACCTTGCGCCTCCTGAATTAATTGGAGGATATGGGCTAAGGCTGTATCTTTTCCAACCCGTTTGGCGACAAAATGGAAACTTCCAGTTTGATTGATGGTCGCACCGATGACCTCATCTCCAGGTCCCTTATCAACCGGAATGCTTTCTCCGGTCAGCATAGATTCATCAACGGTTGAGATCCCCTCTTTGATGACGCCATCAACCGGGATTTTTTCTCCCGGTCTGACAATCACGACATCATCCACGCGAACAGTTTCGATAGGAATATCGTGTTCTTCGCCTTTTCTAACTACCCGTGCTTGTTTGGGTTGTAATCCAATAAGTTTAGTGATGGCTTCAGAGGTTTTCCCTTTGGCGGTGGCTTCGAGTCTTCGACCAAATAGAATGAGCACGATGATGGCAGCAGCCGTATCAAAATATACCGTAGGAGCGATGCCGGCAGTCGCAAATACACTAGGTGCAAGAGTCGCCAGCACGCTATATCCGTAGGCAGCAGTTGTCCCCAGTGCAATAAGGGTATTCATATCTGTCGTCTTATGTTTTCCGGCTGCCCAAGCACTATGGTAAAACCGCCATCCTGCCCAAAACTGAATGGGTGTGGCGAGTAGCCACTGCAATAGAAACCCTTGCTGTACGGAGAGGGCGGAAGTCTCGATTATGTTCAATGCGAAAATTAGGATGGTAAGTCCAACAGCAACCATTAGCCGGATGGTTAGTGATTGCAACGCAGCCTGTCTAGATTCCCGATCTCGCTCAACAGGGTTGCGATCAGTAGCCTCCTCAGGAAAATGTGGCGTGTAGCCGAGTTCAGTGATCGTTGTTGCCATATCCTGAAGAGTAATCTGGTTTGGAAAAAACTCAATCAAAGCCTGCTCAGTCGCAAAGTTGACCGCCACTGAGGTCACGCCGGATCGTTCGCGTAAGCCCGCTTCGACCCGTGCCACGCAGGACGCGCAGGACATCCCCGCGATAGGAATCGTCGTCTTCGCAGTTTTCGGCGTGGGCATCAGGGCAATTCTTCAGCCAAACAGCCCCATTTGCTCGGCAGTTTTTGGCTGCATTAAATGAGTATTATCTAGGTATTTCTTTAGCTTACGAAAGTCTTCTTGAAGTAGCACTCTAAAGTTCCCTTGATGCAATGCAGCTGCAGGGTGGAGCATGGGGAACACGTCAAATCCCTGCACCTCAAAATGTTCTCCCCGTATCTTCGTAATCGACACCTGTTTCCCTAACATCGTGCGAATAGCAAAATTGCCTAGAGTGCAAATAACTTTGGGGTTGATGAGTTGAATTTGCTGCATGAGAAATGGCTTGCATGTCTCAATTTCATCCGGCAATGGATTCCGATTATCTGGTGGTCTGCACTTGATGACATTTGCGATGTAAACATCATTGCGGGAAAGTCCGGCCGAGTCTAGCAATTCTGTCAAGAGCTTCCCTGCCGCACCGACAAATGGTTCGCCCTGCTTGTCTTCATGAAATCCAGGGGCTTCCCCAATAAACATGATGGTGGCCGCGGGGTTTCCAGCACCAACCACTACTTGGGTTCGTTTCGAAGCGAGTCGGCATTGTTGGCAATCACGCACCGAGGCATTTAACTCTGCGAGCGTCATCTTTTTCTCCAATATGATGTTGGGTACATCAGCGATTACGTTTTTAAAGCAATTTAAGGCACCGAGGCTTTTGGCAGGCAAGGGTAATTGCCTGTTGAAGCATGATTTTTAAGCAGGTTTGTACGGCAAGTAGGGCCTTGAGTGGAGAGGAGACTCTTACTCGTTCCTGAAATACGCGGGAGGGATCTTTTTCAACGCGGCGCAAAATGTGGAGATACACCCTTCGCATCATCTCGGCGACAAGAAGTGCTTTGCGGTCTTCCGGTGGAAGTGCTGCTTGGGCTTTAGTATAGTACTCATGTGCACGCTGAGCCTGAAACTCCATGAGTTTCTGAAAGGCTAGGGAAGTCGTGTTGGCAAATACATCACGCTCATGATATCCAAATCGCATTAAATCCTCTTGGGGAAGATAGATCCGGTCTCGTTTGGCATCAACACCGACATCGCGAAGAATATTAGTGAGTTGAAAGGCCAATCCAAGATTTACTGCGTACTCGGTTGCGTGTGGAGATTGAGTGCCGAACACCCTAATGCAGATTAACCCTGCTACGGAGGCGACGCGATAGCAGTATTGGTACAGATCGGTAAAAGTCGCATAGCGCCGAATGGTGAGATCCATTTCGACCCCGTTGATCAATTCCTCAAAATACTCAAGCGGAATATCAAAGGTTTTCACATGCCTTGCGAGTCCCACGGCAACGGGGAAACTAGGCATTCCGGTGTAGATGGAAGCAAGTTGCACACGCCAAGCATTTAATTTTTTCTGACAATCTACGCCTGGGTCTGGGTGATCTACGAGATCATCAACTTCTTGGCAAAACGCATACACTGCATACATGGCTTCACGTCGGCTTGGGGAGAGAAATGCAAAGGAATGGACGAAATTGCTCCCACTCTGTTTGGTGACGTTTTCGCAGTACCGTTGTGCTTGATCGGTCGTCATGCTGTCTCAAGTATTCCAGAGTTTGCGCTCAAGTGCATCGATGTCGTATTCCGCTAAGGAATCGGTTACAGCATCAGCCTGTGCAAAATGTTCAGGTGGATAGGTATTGGACACCGCGAGACATCGCATTCCAGCTGCCTGCGCTCCATCGACGCCTGGGACCGAATCCTCGATAACTAGGCAATTTGCCGGTTGCACGATGGACTGCATCTCTGATCGATTTAAGGCGTCCAAGCCTTTGAGAAATCCCTCGGGGTTAGGTTTTCCCTCATTTACATCTTCTGCGCTGATGATGCTGAGAAAGGCATCACGGAGTCCTGCTTCTCCGAGAATCACCTCAATTTCGTTTCGTAAGGCACCGGAAACAATAGCCAATGGCCATCGCTTTGTGAGCATAGATATGAAGTCGACGACACCGTCAAACAGGCAAAGGCTCTGCGTGATATGCTCGTGGAAGTAGGTTGATTTCTTCCGAATCAGATCGGTGATGACATCGGGTGAGAGAGTGCGATGGTGGCGAGTAAGAAGCGCAGCAAAACAGCCTTTATCATCCATACCGATGTAATCGGTATAATACTGAGACTCGGTAAGCAGAATGCTCTCTTTGGCAAGCACATGTCGAAAAGCGGCATAATGTAGCGGCTCACTATTCGCGATGACGCCATCGAAATCAAAGATAATCGCCTGTAGCATTATTTGTTCCCTACTTGGCGTCGATTGTAACATAGGGTTCATGCCTAAGGAGGTGAGATGATCAAGTCGTTTAAAGGAATCACTCCGACCATACATAAAAGAGCCTTTATTGAAGAATCAGCTACCATTATCGGAGATGTGGTCATCGGAGAATTGACTAATGTCTGGTTCCATACGGTCATTCGAGGAGATGTACATTATATTCGCATTGGGGATAGGACTAATATTCAAGATCTTTGCATGCTGCACGTCACGAAGGAACTCTACCCGCTACTCATTGGCAACGACGTCACCGTTGGACACAACGTGGTTCTGCATGGCTGTGCGATTGCCAACCGTTGCTTGATTGGTATGGGCGCCATCCTCATGGATGGCGCAAAGATAGGGGAGGACTGCATCATTGCGGCAGGGGCGCTAGTACTAGAACGAACCATCGTTCCACCGAACACTCTCATGGTTGGTTCTCCAGCACGACCAAAACGACAACTGACTGACGACGAGTTACAGTGGATAAAAACATCGGCCAATAACTACCTCTCATACGTAAAGGATTATCAAAAAACGTAAAGGCTTATCAAGAAGGGCAGTTAGACTATTTTGTCACCTTTTGACAGTCTCTATGAAGCTGTAATAGTATCAGCGCATTGAACGCAGGGAGAGTGGAGAACCTCGAACATGTCACAGAGATCAACCGGTCATGCCACACGTTTTGCCAAATGGATTTATTCTTAGCCAGAGGATGAGCGGCTACATGAGCGCTTGGTCCGCCATGACTTGGAGTCCATTTCGAAACCAAACTTGTCTTGATTCTTCTTCGAATATGGCGCAAGCCAGCATGGCTGTTGTAGTAGCCGTCGACCTGTTGAAGCGCACCGACGGTGTGCATAGGGTGGTCAACCGTAGGATTGTAGCAATCTCGACGTCTCGGGTATTTGGCCAAAAAGCGACTCAACGCGATTGGTTTGAAGCCATTTGGCTTGGTCGACACCCATCTGCACGTCTGCTTTCCAGCAGTCGGTGTGCCGTCTCAAGCTAGGATGTTCGCCAATATTATCAGCTCTTGACGCGAATGCCCGAGAATATTTCAGAGCCATTCTCTTGAATGCTACGAGCGCGACAGTAAAAACGGCACTATTTCCGAGGAGAATCTTTCATCAAATAGCGTTCACCTACGAAAAGCCTTTATTGCTGCTTCTCAAGGGTCTGGGTGCTGTGGTGGTACTTCTTCGGAACCATCTTGGTGGTAATTTGGCTCGGAGCAGAAGGTCTCACATTGACTCGCTCCTGCTTTATTCTGGAGAAATTTCGGGAATTCGGGTATTAGATTAGCTCAGTAGTTGGATCTAGAGATACGTCAGTTTTGAGGATCAGGGTTGCGTGGTGAACCCAGAAGGACGCACAGCGTAATTTTGTAGCGGAGGAGATAGCATGGCTCAGACCAAAAGAAAGCAGGCGGGAAAGAAAAAACCCATACGGACGACGAAAAAGGTGCCACAGAAGAAAGTTGCACGGCGCCCTGTTAAACCTAAACAAATACCCAAGAAGCGAATCACATCGAAAACTCTGCAGCGAACACGTCTCCCGCTTAAAGACAAATCATTGGATGTTGTGTCCGTACAGCTCCAACGTATTGAAAAACAGGTTGTGGCGCTACAAACTGAGTCCGCCGAAAATCGCAAAGCGAAACCTGATGACGGAGACGTGCGAGTGAAGACTATGGAGCGGAAATTTGAGGCCCGTCTTCGACGCTTGGATGAGAAGATTGATTCACTTCGCGCACACCTCCTTGATCTTGAAGAACGTCTCGAAGGGGAAACGGACGGCAGTTCACTCCATGATCGAGATCTAGGTGAAGATCTCGACGACTCGTGACTTTAGTTTTACCGTATGACTCCGCACGCTGATCGGTTTCGTCGGTCGCAGTATTTTCCAGATCTGGACACATTCACGTCTCTTGCGCGGGAAGGGAATATCATTCCCGTTTATCGAGAAATTTTGGCTGATATGGAAACACCTGTCTCGGCCATGGCCAAGATCGATGATGGTGCGTACGCGTACCTCCTCGAAAGCGTCGAAGGAGGTGAGCAATGGGCGCGCTATTCGTTTCTGGGAGTCGGAGCATTTCTTGTCTTAAAGGGTGATCACCTTGGCATACACGTGCTGAAAGGTGACACCGTAACGCCTTATCCTGCGGGCTCCACCCCACTCGAAGCGCTTCGGTCCGTGATGCGCCAGTATCATCCGGTCTCCATTAAGGGGCTTCCACGGTTTTATGGCGGAGCCGTCGGATACCTTTCCTATGATGTGGCACATCAGCTTGACGAGATTCCGGAAAGAGAAAAGTCCCGACTTGACCAGTTGCCGTTTGTGTTTCTCCTCACCGATATGGTGCTTATTTTCGACAACGTCGCAAAGACAATTAAAGTCGTCTCCTGTGTGCATACAACTGGAAAAGACCTATCACACGCTTATTCAGCGGCTCTTGAGCGCATTGCTGCTATGGTTGACCGTCTCAGAAAGTCGCGCCCGGACGACTCCCCTCAACCAAGATCGCCGAAGTGCGTGACCTTTCAGTCGAACCTCAGCCAAGGCGACTTTGAAAAGATGGTTCTCGCGACCAAGGAATACATTTGTGCTGGCGATATCGTCCAGGCGGTACTCTCTCAACGATGGGAAACAGAAATTACTGCAACGCCTTTTAACATCTATCGTGCCCTTCGTTTGACCAATCCTTCTCCGTATCTATACTATTTACGAATTGATGATATGGCTCTCATCGGTTCTTCTCCAGAGGTTCTAGTGCGATGCGAAGAGGGTCGGATTGAAGTGCGGCCAATTGCAGGAACTCGGCGTCGTGGAGAAACCGCCGACGAAGACCACCGATTGGAAGAAGAACTCCGAGCGGATGAGAAAGAACGCGCCGAACACGTCATGCTTGTCGATCTTGGACGGAATGATGTGGGCCGCGTAGCTCGCTATGGCACAGTGCACGTGAGCGATTTTATGATCGTTGAATATTATTCGCACGTGATGCATCTTGTCTCTCGGGTTGAAGGAGTTTTGCGAGAAGGCCATGATGCGTTTGATGTCATCAAGGCATGTTTTCCTGCTGGGACGGTATCCGGAGCTCCAAAAATAAGAGCGATGCAGATTATTGAAGAGCTGGAACCTACCTGCCGAGGTTCCTATGCTGGCACGGTTGGTTATGTCGGATTTTCAGGCAATGCCGACACTTGTATTGGTATTCGAACGATCGTTGTAAAAGGAAACCGTGCTTACATTCAGGCCGGAGCTGGAATTGTGGCGGATTCCGATCCGACGAGAGAATTCGAGGAAACGCGTTCGAAAGCTAAGGCTATGATGGCTGCAATCGAAATGGCTGAATATGGATTAGAGTGAACTGATAGCGATGTTAGTAATGCTCGACAACTATGATTCGTTTACCTACAACCTAGTCCAATACTTGGGTGAAATAGGGGAAGAGATTCAAGTGTTTCGGAATGACAAAGTTACGGTAGGTGAGATTGATGCGCTGCATCCAGATCATGTGGTGATTTCCCCAGGACCAGGAGTCCCTGAGAATGCCGGCATTTCGATTCGCCTCATTCAACATTTTTCACAAAAAACTCCTGCAGTGCCACTTCTCGGGGTGTGTCTTGGGCATCAAGCTATGGCCGTAGCATTTGGGGCCAAGATCAAGCGTGCAGAACGACTAATGCATGGGAAAACCTCGATGATTTTGCATGATGGCAAGGCAATTTTTGCTAAGCTTCCTAATCCCTTTGAAGCCACGCGATACCATTCTCTCATCGTCGACCGTGACACTCTCCCTGCCTGTCTCGAACTGACCGCGGAAACGGCTGAGGGTGAAATCATGGGAATGCGTCATCGGGAACTACCAATCGAAGGTGTGCAGTTCCATCCTGAATCAATTTTGACGCGAACGGGTATGGATCTGCTACGAAACTTCGTCTGCGGAAGAGAATTGTGATTCGAGAAGCGATCGGAATACTAGTCGACGGGACTGACCTTACTGAGGAGCAAGCCGAGACCATAATGTCTGAAATCATGGACGGCCAAGCTACCGATGCACAGATTGCCTCATACGCAACTGCCCTTCGCATGAAGGGTGAAACGTTATCTGAAGTCTGCGGTTCAGCACGGGCGATGCGGAAACGTGCAGCCCATATCAATATCGATGCCTCCTCTGTGGTTGACACCTGTGGAACCGGTGGGGATGGTGCACAAACATTTAACATCTCAACAACCGTCGCGTTTGTTGTAGCCGGCGTGGGAATTACAGTGGCGAAACACGGAAATCGTGCAGTCTCTTCGCGATCGGGGAGTGCAGATGTTCTCAAGCAACTTGGTGTGTGCATTGATTTGTCACCTGCCGACGTCGAAACCTGCATCAACCAAACGGGCATTGGATTTCTGTTTGCGCCGATATTTCACGCGGCGATGGCAAAGGTCGCGGGTCCACGGAAGGAACTTGGCATTAGGACCACCTTTAACATTCTGGGTCCGTTGACGAATCCAGCGCGCGCGACCAGCCAAGTCTTGGGTGTCTATGATGAAGCTTTAACTGAACTGATGGCCAACGCCCTGCTCCGTTTAGGAAGTAAACATAGTTTTGTTGTTCATGGGATGGACGGGCTTGACGAGATTACACTGACAAACCGCTCCAAGATCTCCGAGGGCAAAAACGGTATGATCGAAAACTACTTTATTGAGCCGGAGGACTTTGGGTTTTCGCGCTGCACGTCGGTCGAATTGAAGGGCGGCGACGCGAATGAAAACGCCACTATCCTCACTCAAATCATGGAAGGACACCCGGGTCCGTGCCGAGATATTGTGCTACTTAATGCCGCTCCAGCTATTGTTGCCGCGGGTAGAGCTCAGACGTTGGCTGAAGGGCTTGCCGAGGCTCGGAACTCGATTGATAGCGGAAAGGCAAAAGCAAAGCTGGATCAACTCGTGTCGATATCACAGTCTGTAAAGCCTTTAAGCTAACGAATACCTATGCTGCGAGAAATTGTTGCTTGTAAACGAGATGAGGTAAATGACCGCAAGTCGTCGTCGCATAAATTAAATCTTCAAAGAATTATTGCCGACACCCCATTCGCAGTTGGCTTCGCAAAAGCCCTCCATGGCACTCAAGGCGAATGTCCGCGTCTTATCGCCGAAGTCAAAAAACAATCACCCAGCGGTGGTGTTCTTCGTGATCCATTTGACCCGCTTGCTATTGCCAATGCATACAAAAGCGCTGGTGCGTCTGCCTTGTCCGTTTTGACGGATCAACGTTACTTCCACGGCAGTCTGGATATCATGGCTACAGTCGGCAAGGCGGTAGCGTTGCCCGTTCTGAACAAGGAATTCATGGTAGATGAAATCCAGTTTTATGAAGCTAGAGCGTATCGGGCCGATGCTGTCCTCCTCATTGTGGCGATTCTCGAACGCTCTCAATTGATTGAATATTCGCATCTTGCGCAGGAGCTTGGCCTTGATGTATTGGTTGAGATTCATACCGAAGGGGAACTTGCAATTGCGACTGATGCCATGCCAGATATCCAACTACTTGGCATCAACAATCGAGATCTTACCACCCTCACAACAGATTTGGCGACGACGTTTCGATTGGTCAACTGCATTTCCTCCGAGTTGCGAAACAACATGACCATTGTAAGCGAAAGTGGGATCTCATCTCGAATTGATGTTGAGCGTCTTGCGGAGGTAGGAATCCATGCAATGCTAGTTGGCGAAGCGCTGTTGAAGGCTCAGAATATAAGCAGAAAAGTGTCCGAACTGCTCGATGCCAGTTTGTCTTCTCCCATCACATCATAATTAGTGTGCTGATGTGGACCACATCTTGGTTTTATTGAGTCGGGAGATCTTCCGACCTTCACTGGGAGTGATGCAAGAATTAAGGCGGAGGGTGAAGGATTTCTCTGGTTTTCATGACAGGGAAAACAGTCATTGTCATACCGGTTGACCCTAGACCAGAGTCTGGAGTTCATTCTGAATTCTCGCTCTGCGCTTTCGGTGGTCTAAGCTTCGTAGAACCGACGGACGGGAGGGATTTCACGGTGCTGTGTACGGAGATTGGCAACACGTGGAAGCCGTGTGACCATAGGGAAATGGTTTGCTTTGTGGCCAGTGCGAAGAATTGTCGGGTGTAGCCTTCTACAGAAACGTTTTTCTGACGAAAAACCTAGAACGATAGCCTCATCGTCTTTTCTGCTGAAAAAAATGATGTACCGGACCATGACCGTGGCCTACTTCGAGGGATCCTGCTGCGGCAATGGCCCCTGTAATGTATTCTTTTGCGAATCGTGAAGCGGAGAGTGGGGAGACTCCATGTGCAAGATGTGCGGCGATAGCGGAAGCAAAGGTGCATCCAGTCCCATGGGTATTTGTCGTTGTGATTCGTGGTCCTGGCAACGGAGTCACGGATTGGCCATCGTAAAATAGATCTTCACTCAGAGAACCTTTTCCATGCCCTCCCTTGAGTACCACTGCCTTTGATCCTAAATCGAAGAGTTGCTTGCACGCCGCGTCTCTCTGCTTCTCGACATCGTCGGTTGCGATATCAAGTAATATTGCCGCTTCTGGAATGTTGGGGGTAATTACGGCTGAGAGTGGAATTAACTGAGTCTTGAGCATGTCTATGGCCTTGGGTGACAGTAGGGTCTTCCCACTTTTGGACACCATGACCGGATCGACCACGATGGGCAATGCGGGATAGGATCGAAAATAGTCAGCAACAGTGACAATGACCTCTGGCTGGCTCAACATCCCGGTCTTGACGCTTCGAATAGCAAGATCGGCAAAAACCGTCTCCATTTGGATGCGGACAAACGACGCGGGCAGATCGTAAATTTCACGTACCTCTCTCGTGTTCTGTGCCGTCAGAGCCGTGATCACAGATGCTCCATAGACACCCAGCGCAGCGAAGGTTTTCAGATCCGCCTGAATGCCCGCTCCTCCGCTACTATCCGAGCCGGCAATGCTCAAGGCAATGGGAGTGCTCATTGAGGAGGAGAGGCAGCCTTATCCAGCTGTGCACGTAATTCGGCGTAGGTCTGTGTTACGGAAAAATGAGGAAATTCCTGAACGATAGAGGCAGGTGGCCGAAAGAAAATTCCCACATCCGCGGATTGCAACATGGTCGTATCATTATAGGAATCTCCGGCCGCCAATACGCGAAAATTCAGTCCCTTGAACGCCATCACCGCTTTTCGCTTCTGATCAGATTGACGTAGGTGATATTGGCAAATTCGGCCATTGGGATCAACCTCAAGGGAATGACTAAACAACGTTGGGTAGTTGAGTTTCTTCATCAAGGGTGCAATAACTTCATAGAAGGTGTCAGACAGGATCACCACTTGGTAGGTTGCGCGTAACGCCTTCAGAAATTCACTTGACCCTTCAAGCGGATTCAGTGTAGCAACAGCAGCGTGAATGTCTTGCAAACGTAACGAATGTTCGTCTAGGATCTTCAATCTCTTTTTCATCAGGACGTCATAGTCGGAGATATCTCTGGTTGTGAGCCGTAGGTCATCGATTTGCGTGGCCTCGGCAAGAGAAAGCCAAACTTCAGGTATCAGGACCCCTTCAAGATCAAGACACACGATAACGGGTTGTTTCATCAGTGTTCCTTTCTCGCACAACAGTTCAGGCAGTGTTCCTTGCTCTGAACAACGTCGGAGGTTATACCACAAATGTTGCGGAAAGGAATGCTCGCTCCATCCGCATGGACTACCACCCGCATGTTGAGGCAAAACATACGAATATGGTACTATTCAGCCCTTTCTACGCATGTTTAGCGATCCTGAGCACAGGGGCAAATTGGCCAAAGAGAGGCAATGACCATCCCGTATTTTGAGTTGACACTCATCGTATATTTTTTCGGTGCAGGGCTTTTTGTGACCTCCCTTGCCGTTCGCACCGAAATTCTGTCAAGTCTTGCGGTTGGTATGACGGCTTTTGGGTTTGTTCTTCATTCAGCCACTCTCCATACCCTTTTGTTTGGAACTGACCATGTTGCACTGAGCAGGTTCTTCGATGTCATGGTCTTTTTTGCATGGGGTCTGATTCTCACTTTTTTGATTGTCGAATACGCCAATCGCATCCCTGTCCTTGGGTCGTTTGTGCTTCCTCTCGCAGTCCTTGCATTAATTTTCGCTGCGACCGTCAAACAGGATCTTCAAGTGCTCGAACCTGTTCTTTCGAATATTATCTGGCTGCATGTGGGCATGATCGTCTCAGGCACTGTTGCTTTCGCTTTAGCATTTGTTGCAGGCATCATGTATCTCCTCCAAGAACGTCTTTTGAAATCAAGGCAATTTACCCCAATGTATCATAAGCTTCCCCCTTTGGACTTTCTTGATGACCTTAACCGGAAATCAATTTTCCTTGGATTCCCGCTACTCACACTAGGTATTGTGGCAGGTGCAGTGTGGGAAAATTTCGTGTGGAACTGGGATCCGAAGCAAATCTCTACCGCTTTGACCTGGCTTTTTTATCTCATTGTGTTGCTTGGCCGTCTTCTGATGGGCTGGCGTGCCAAACATGCAGCATATCTGACAATTGTTGGTTTTGTCGGTGTACTCGTCACGTTTGCCAATGTGGGATAATGTAAAACGTCATGGATGTCTAGGATCAACTAACCATGCATATCGTTACCGCTGGACTCAACCATAAGACCGCACCGATCAAGATACGTGAGGGCCTTGCCATATCCAATGGCGACCTCAGCGACGTCTTGCTATCGTTGAAAACACTGTCAGCGGTAGAAGAAACTATGCTTCTTTCAACCTGCAACCGGGTTGAACTATATGGGGCAACGAAGGACGTTGATGCCGCCATCAAAGAATTACGCCAGTTTCTCATTCAGCGGAACCCGACGATTGCTCCTGAGCAATTGACCCAGCATCTGTACTTTTTATCCGACGATGATGCGGTGCGGCATTTATTCCGGGTTGCTTCGAGCTTAGATTCTATGGTTATGGGAGAACCTCAAATTCTTGGCCAGTTTAAAGACGCAATGGAGTCAGCAGTTTCTCAAGGTTGCACAGGCGTGGTCTTAAACAAAGTCTTAAAAAAAGCTATTTCAGTTGCAAAGAAGGTTCGTACGGACACTCCAATTGGCGAACAGGCTGTTTCGGTAAGCTACGCCGCAGTTGAACTTGCGAAGAAGTTCTTTCAGAATCTTGCGGACCATTCGGTCATGCTGGTTGGCGCAGGCGAAATGGGAGAACTTGCTGGGCGGCATCTCGTGAATCATGGGGTCACGAGAGTGATGGTGACAACACGAAATTTTCAACGGGCCGTTGGGTTTGCAAAACAATTTAAAGGGGAACCCGTTGCATTCGAGACCTTTAGGCAGGAGATGCTTCGCGCAGACATTGTGATCTGTTCAACTGGGTCATCTCATCCCATTATTACAGTGCAGGACATGACTGATATTATGCGTGAACGTCAGAACAAACCAATCTGTATCATCGATATTGCCGTCCCGCGTGACGTTGAAGATGGCGTTCGGAATATTGACGACGTCTACCTCTTTAACATCGATGATCTGCAACAGATCGTCACCGTGAATATTGAAGAACGGCAAAAGGCCGCTCTTACAGCGGAAGCCATTGTTCACGAAGAAGTTGCGATGATGATGGGATGGATGAAAACGCTCGAAACTGTTCCCACCATTGTCGCACTCAAAAAACGTGCAGAAGGGATTCGGCAGGTTGAGGTTGCGAAAGTGTTGGCACGACTTCCCGATTTGTCTGACGCGGAACGTGAGATTGTTGATGGGCTCGCCTCATCTATTGTGAACAAGCTTCTTCACCGTCCCCTAGTCACGCTCAAGGAAGAAGCTGCCAATGCGAACAGTACCATGTATGTGGATGCGACACGGCGTCTATTTTCCTTGGACGAGGAGCACAGTGCTGACAAGTAACCTGACCAGAGTGTAAGCTGCTATGCCACAGATGGAATTAAAAATTGGAACTCGGGCAAGCCGGCTTGCCCTCTGGCAAGCCGAGTGGGTGCGTGCCAAACTTGAGCAGGATTCGAATGTGAAGGTCTCACTGCAAAAGATTAAAACGTCGGGTGACAAGATTCTTGACGTGCCGTTGGCCAAGATTGGGGGCAAGGGCCTTTTTGTCAAGGAGATCGAAGAGGCCCTCCTGCGGGGAGACATTGATCTTGCCGTACATAGCATGAAAGATGTTCCAACTGTATTGCCAGATGCACTTGAGATCGTTGCAATGACCGAACGAGAAGATCCACGAGACGCTATCAGTACTCGATATCCCATCACTGGGATCGATGACCTTCCAGTTGGAGCGACCATTGGAACAAGTAGCCTTAGACGTCAGGCGCAACTTCTTCATCTTCGACCTGATTTTAATATTGCCATCTTGAGAGGCAATCTAGACACGCGTTTACGCAAGCTTCAGAATGGTGAGTATGAGGCGGTCATTGTGGCTGCTGCAGGTGTCAAACGACTGGGATTTGAATCTCAAGTGACTGCGTATCTGCCTGTTGAACAAAGCCTTCCAGCGATGGGACAGGGTGTATTAGGCATTGAGTGTCGTCAAGACGATATGCTTGTCCGAGAACATATTTATCGATTAAATCACCTCCCAAGCGCGTACGCCGTTCGCGCTGAACGAGCGTTTGTTGACCGCCTCGAAGGAGGCTGCCAAGTTCCAATTGGAGCCTATGCAGTAGTCACCAACTCTTTCATTCGTCTGGACGGTCTTGTGTCAAGCTTGGATGGAACACGCATGATTCGCAATTACATAGAGGGATCGGTCAACGAGGCCCAATCACTTGGTATAGCGCTGGCCGAAGAGCTTCTGAGTAAAGGCGCAGATCAAATTCTGAAGGAGGTGTACAACAATTAGCATCTCGACACCAGCACTGCCCCCTATTGCTCAGGGGACAGGTAGGGTATATCTCGTTGGGGCTGGGCCTGGTGATCCAAAACTGCTGACGTTGCGGGGCAAGGAATGCCTAGAGGAAGCTGATGTCGTTATCTACGATTATCTTGCCAATCCAGCGCTTCTACGGCATGCCACAAAAACAGCCCTCGAACTGATCTATGTGGGACGGCGAGGTCGTGGACATTACCTGAACCAAGCCGAAATCAATGCACTACTTGTTGCGAGAACCCAAGAAGGGAAGACGGTACTTCGGTTGAAGGGGGGCGATCCCTTTATTTTCGGTCGGGGAGGTGAGGAGGCTGAATTCGTTGCTGACGCTGGGATCCCTTTTGAGGTTGTACCAGGAATCAGCTCAGCGCTTGCATGTCCGGCGTACGCAGGTATTCCGATTACCCATCGCACTCTCGCTTCTTCAGTGGCAATTGTCACAGGACATGAAGACCCTGTAAAAGATGTCCCACATGTCACATGGAAATTATTTGCACAGAAGAATGGAACTCTCGTTATTCTGATGGGAATACGCAATCTCCCCAGCATTGTTCGTTCGTTGCTCGATGAGGGGAAGCCACCGACAACGCCAGTCGCGCTTATCCGATGGGGCACACGAGCTACTCAGCGCACGCTGACAGGAACGCTTCAAGATATCGTCAAAACAAGTACCGACGCTGGGATGGATCCACCTGCTATCGTCGTTGTCGGAGATGTGGTTACGCTACGTGATAAGTTGAATTGGTACGAGCGACGTCCCTTGTTTGGGAAAAAAGTTATGGTGACTCGCGCATTGTCACAGGCAAAAGAGTGCAGTGACCTGCTCTATAACTACGGAGCTGAAACGATTGAGTGCCCAACGATTGAAATGATTCCCCCTGCCGATACCACAGAACTTGATCGCGCTATCGATAACATCGACCGATATGATTGGGCCGTGTTCACCAGTGTTAATGGCATTACCTATTTTATGCGACATCTATATGATCGAAACCAGGATCTTCGTGTGCTTCACAACCTTCGTATTTGTTGCATAGGGCCTCGAACGGCGCAGGAGCTCCGGAAACATGGCCTCATTCCAGACATCATCCCAGAAACATTTCAGGCTGAAGGCGTTATTGATGTGCTAGCCCCATTGGGTTTGAAGGGAAAACGCGTCCTCATCCCACGCGCCGAGGTTGCACGAGAAGTTCTTCCTGATACCTTGCGGGCCTTGGGTGCCGAGGTGACGGTTCCAGTCGTCTATCGCACTGTTCATCCGAATCGTGATGTCGCGTGGGCGATGGAGATGCTACGGAGCAATGAGATTTCGGTTATCACTTTCACGAGTTCGTCGACGGTCCGGAATTTTGTTGATCTCTTCGGCGGGCGAGGTCAGGCACACAAACTTCTTTCACAAACAACTATCGCAAGTATAGGCCCGATCACCTCCGAAACAGTGAAAGAGTTTGGGCTGACACCAACCATTGCCGCAAAAGAAAGTACGATTCCCGCACTGGTCAACGCCATCGTAGAGCATTTCCAGAGCTAGCCAGGATCGAATCCATGTCATTTCCACGCGATAGACTCCGCCGCCTTCGGGAAACCGGGTCGCTTCGGAGGCTAGTGAGGGAAACGCACCTCGCCCCGCATCAATTTATTGCACCAATTTTTGTGGCAGAGGGCAACAATATTCGACACGAAATTCCATCGATGATAGGCCAGTATCGAATCTCACTTGATCAGCTTGTTACCGAAGCAAGAGAAATCGCGATGTTGGGGATCCCTGCAATCCTGATTTTCGGTGTTCCTGATCAAAAAGACGAGGAGGGAAGTGGCGCATGGGATCCGAATGGCATCGTTCCAGCCGCTGTCAAAGCGATCAAGAAAGCCGTTCCCGACATTCTCGTAATTACCGATGTGTGCATTGATGAATACACCTCGCATGGACATTGCGGCGTGGTCAAAGAAGGAAGGATTCTCAACGACGAAACTCTCCCCCTGCTACAGAAAATGGCTCTAGTACATGCTCAAGCCGGAGCCGATATAGTGGCGCCATCAGACATGATGGACGGACGAGTTCAGGCTATTCGGCAGGCCTTGGATACGGATGGATTTCACGACATCCCCATCATGGCATATGCGGCAAAGTATGCATCATCGTTCTATGCACCGTTTCGCGACGCAACCCAAGCGGGTCCAATGTTTGGTGATCGACAATCCTATCAAATGGATGCTGCAAACAGTCGAGAGGCCATGCGGGAAATTGAAGCGGACATTGCTGAAGGTGCGGATATCGTAATGGTCAAACCGGCGTTACCCTACCTAGATATCATCTACCAGACACGACAGACTGTTCACTTGCCTGTCGCGGCTTATCAAGTCAGCGGCGAATACAGCATGATCAAGGCTGCAGCCCAGAAGGGGTGGCTCGATGAAGAGTGTGCCATGATGGAATCCTTGTTAGCCATTCGGCGGGCGGGTGCTGATCTGATCATTACCTATTTTGCGAAAGACGCAGCGAGACTACTCCAACGCGTAGTATAATCTCACCACTACCCACCGATCATATTTATCGCCTGACATGTCAATGAAGGTAACCAAAGACCTTGAACGGCTTTCCCGTGGTGACAGCCCGATTGTGACCATTGGGAATTTCGATGGTGTGCATCTTGGACACCAGGCACTCCTCAAAGAAATAGTCACGAAAGCACAAGGTGTTGGTGGAGAATCCGTGGTTCTCACATTTCATCCACATCCCCTTGTAGTTATTTCCCCACACCTCGAAGTTCAATTTCTTACGACACTGGATGAAAAACTTTCCTTGTTTGAACAGGCAGGTATTACACATGCAATTTGCCTTGAGTTCACCTCTCAACTCGCAGAAATTTCCCCCGCGACTTTTGTGAACGACATCCTGAACAACCGCATCGGTGTTTGCGAGTTGTGTGTTGGAACAACCTTTAGATTTGGCAAGGATCGTGCTGGAACAATCGAAGATCTCATACGATTGGGACCTGGAATGGGCTTTCACGTCACACCGATTCTTCCCGTTCAAAATGGTGGTGAGATCGTGAGTTCATCGACCATTCGGAAATGCATCAGAGAGGGCCGTGTATCCGATGCTAGGCGTTTTTTGGGACGTCAATACACAATCGCTGGAGTTGTTCAAAAAGGCGAACAAAATGGGGTAGCAATGGGATATCCCACGGCAAATCTTCCACTTCCGGCAGATCGCGTGATTCCTCCAAATGGGGTGTATGCAACAATCGCGACAATTGATGCTACTTGCCATCACTCCGTGAGTTATATCGGAACTCGTCCAACCTTTCACGGAACGGAGCGGTTACTGGAAGTTCATATTTTTGACATGGAGTCCAATCTTTATGGGAAACACATAACGCTTGGTTTCTCCGAATACGTGAGAGGCGATATGGTCTTTTCCGATGCGACCTCCCTCTCACGGCAAATCGAAAATGATGTGCGTCATGCGCGTCAAACTTTGGCTGTGTCTGAGACGCTTGCTTATTAAGAATAATGTCACGGCACAATCGTCGAAACCCAATAGCATATTTCGTTACTCGTTTTCACGAGACGATTGCGCGGTATAACCTGATCCAGCCTAAGGACCATATCATCATTGGGGTATCTGGAGGTCCGGATTCTACCTGTCTTGCAGTCGTATTGCATGATTGCATTGAAAAATGGGACCTGACCTTACATCTTGCACATCTGAATTATGGGACACGCGGCCACGAATCTGAATCGGACGAGCTATTTGTACGAAAACTCGCGCAAGACCTGAATCTCGATGTTTCCATCAAACGTGCTACGCCTGATGATCTTGCGAACCCAGAGCAGGAATCCTTTCAAGTACGTGCGCGAACAGTACGCTATAGATTTTTTGAACGTGTGGCACAACAACGGGGTGCAGACAAGATTGCAACTGGACACACCGCGGACGATCAAGCCGAAACAGTGCTCCTGTGGGCACTACGCGGTACCGGTTTGACAGGACTTGGAGGCATTCCGGTACGGAGGTGTCAACGAATTATCAGACCACTTATCACCCTCACGCGAACCGATGTCCTTGCGTGCCTTGATGCGAAACATCTCACTTTCCAAACCGATTCCACTAACGAAGACCCTGCATATCTACGCAACCGTGTTCGTCATGATCTGATTCCAGTGTTGCAAACCTATAACCCGCGAATACGCCAAACGCTCTCACATCTTGCCGAAATTGTCAGTGAGGATGAGAAGGTCCTGAGCACGCTGACGCGACAGATATTCAAGGACATACTCGTCCCAAGTCAAGATACTCAAGAAAGTCAGAGTTGTCACATCTCGCGATCACGCTTTCTCGATCTCCCACGCGCATTGCAACGCCGGTGTATACGTCGAGTCGTGGCCTTCATCAAAGGAGATACCCGCCGCCTCACGTTTGCACACATCGAAGCGGCAATTGCGTATATTACAGCATTTTCCCGGCCATCAGCCGCATACGAATGTGCTGGGATTACGGTGAGCCATCATTGTCACGATGTAATTGCTATGACGAAAAGCAGTGAACGGCTGCAACTCCCACTCTGGGAGGCGCAACATCTCTCTGTTCCCGCCGAGATTAAATTACACGCTATTGGCTGTCGAATTCGCACATGGAGAGAGTCATCATTCCTGGACGATGCCCCAGCTTCACGCAGTGGTCTTCCAGCATACGATCCTATGATCGCACATTTTGATGAGGACACCTTTGGACTCCCACTCACTGTTCGGCCATGGCAAGACGGCGACGTATTCTGTCCTTCAGGCATGGGAGGGAAGAGGAAAAAGCTCCAAGACTATTTTGTCGATACAAAGGTTCCAAAGCGTATGCGAAGACAGATCCCACTTATTGTGGCCCCGGAAGGCATTCTCTGGATCTCTGGATATCGGCAAGATGATCGATTTCGACGTCGCTCAACGACGAGGCACGCGTGTATCGCTCAGCTCATGCAATAGCTACCCAAAAGGTCGGTAGTGCCGCATCGATTTCAATTGACAGTCTAGTATCCTGTCGGAAGAATTGCACGCTCTGCAATTAGGTAATCGAGCATTGTCAGAAAATTCTCATGTGTGTTATCATCCGCGATGAAGTCTCCGTCGTCCAATACAAAGCCTTGCCTGTCCCCACCAACTACTAGGCAATCCTGAAAACCATGGGAATTACACTGAACGCCGCGTGCGCTTGGAGAAAGAAATGAATTCGCGAAACAAGAATCTTGTCTTTTGGGTCGTGATTGGATTATTCATGATCTTACTCTTTAATTTGCTCAATGCACCCCTACGTGAGCCAATTCAGAAGGAAGTTCCCTTCAGTGACTTCATCACAAAACTCGAAGAAGGTGAAGTGCGCGAAGTCACTATTACTGACCACAAGATTGTCGGCGTATTTAAGGAAGGAAATCAGTTCACGACGCACGCGATCGATTATCCAGACCTCGTTCCATTATTGCGCGAACATGATGTGCGTGTTGAAGTAAGACCCGACGACGATCACCCTTGGTATATCACTTTCCTCGTGACTTGGGGACCATTTATTCTTTTCTTGGGGTTGTGGTTTTTTCTCATGCGGCAGATGCAACTTGGCGGAAACCGTGCGCTTTCGTTTGGCAAAAGCCGCGCACGACAACTCAGTGAGGAGCGCAAGAAGGTTACCTTTGCTGATGTTGCTGGAGTGGAGGAAGCCAAGAGTGAAGTCATGGAAATTGTCGAATTTCTAATGGATCCACAGAAATTTCAGAAGCTCGGAGGCCGCATTCCGAAGGGGGTGCTTATTATGGGACCTCCCGGCACTGGCAAGACCCTTCTTGCAAAAGCCATCGCTGGGGAAGCGGACGTGCCATTTTTTAATATTAGTGGATCTGATTTTGTCGAAATGTTTGTTGGCGTTGGGGCTTCTCGCGTCCGTGATCTTTTTGAGCAGGGCAAGAAAAATGCTCCCTGCATTATTTTCATTGACGAAATTGACGCTGTTGGACGGCTACGTGGTGCCGGCCTTGGTGGTGGACACGACGAACGAGAACAAACCCTAAACCAATTGTTAGTTGAAATGGACGGTTTTGGAACGACCGATAGCGTTATTCTAGTTGCAGCAACAAATAGGCCTGATGTACTTGACCCCGCGCTTCTTCGCCCAGGACGATTTGATCGGCGCGTTGTCGTAAGCCGCCCTGACGTCAAAGGTCGCCTTGAGATCTTGAAGGTGCATTCGAAGAACGTTCCTGTCGCAACCGATGTTGAAATGAGCACTGTTGCTCGTGGAACACCAGGATTTTCCGGTGCCGATCTTGAGAATCTGATTAACGAGGCGGCACTGTTTGCAGCAAGGCAAAATAAGGTCTCAGTAGATTTGAAAGATTTTGATTACGCCAAGGATAAAGTTCTGATGGGTGCAGAACGCAGAAGTATGGTGATCAGTGATGAAGAAAAGCGTGTTACTGCATACCATGAGGCCGGACACACTCTGATGGCAAAACTTACTCCCGGAACAGACCCAGTACACAAAGTCACAATTATCCCTCGAGGACAGGCATTGGGACTTACCATGCAGCTTCCACTTGAAGATCGCTACAGTCACTCCCGTCAGTTCCTGTATAACAACCTCTCGATTCTTATGGGAGGACGTGTGGCAGAAGAATTGGTCCTCAATGACATCACGACTGGTGCCGGAAATGACATTGAACGTGCGACAGAATTAGCCCGGAAAATGGTGTGTGAATGGGGAATGAGTGAAACACTGGGACCACTGACCTTCGGGAAGAAGGAAGAAGAAATTTTCCTCGGAAGAGAGTTCGCGAAACACCGTGATTACAGCGAAGAAGTTGCCATAATCATCGATAAAGAAGTCAGGAGCTTGATCACTCAGTGTTATGATCGAACACGAAGAACCCTGAAAGAAAACATGGCCGCCCTTATTGCCCTTGCGCAGGCTTTGCTGGAAAGGGAATCCCTTGATAGTCATGAAATCGACCAGATTCTCAAAGAATCGATTCCCCGGTGGGCACCGAGTTAAACACGACGCAATCTTCATCCTATCTCTGCATGTGCCTAACCGCTTTGACATCTTCCTAGCGCTTTTATTGTTTTATAATCTCCGTTTAATTTCATCTGATTCCATGCCGTGATGCGCATAGCAGGCAAAGACTTTTGCCTCGAAAACCGTCCACTAGTCATGGGTATTCTAAATATCACCCCTAACTCGTTCTCGGATGGGGGTCGGTATCTAGCAACCGACTGTGCCGTTGCCCGTGCCATCGAGATAGAAGAGAATGGCGCAGATGTTATTGATATTGGCGGAGGATCAACGAAACCAGGCGTTGCCCCCACCTCCCTCAATGAGGAGTGTCGCCGTGTGCTTCCCGTTCTCGAGCAGGTGGCAAAATACACATCCATTCCAATATCCATTGATACGTCAAAATCTGCAGTTGCGAAACGTGCTCTTGATGCTGGAGCGAGTATAATCAATGACGTCACAGCTCTCAGAGGAGATTCTGAGATGGCCTCCGTTGTAGCCTCAACTGGCGCGGGAATTATCCTGATGCATATGCAAGGCAATCCACGGGATATGCAGAATAAACCCATGTACACGTCCCTCCTCGATGAAGTATATGCATTTCTTCGTACACAACTACGAGTAGCACAAACGGCAGGAATTCATGCAGATCAAATCCTGCTTGACCCTGGCATCGGGTTTGGGAAAACCCTTACGCATAACCTGACATTACTCCAACAGCTTAAAACATTTCTAACCTTAGGCCAGCCACTAGTTATCGGGCCATCTCGCAAATCATTTCTAGGACAAATCCTGCAACGTCCAGTCGAGCAGCGACTCATGGGAACCGCTGCGGCAGTGGCGATTGCAATTATCCATGGCGTAAACATTGTTCGAGTGCATGATGTTGCGGAGATGGTTCAGGTTGTTCGGGTTGCACACGCGATTTGTGATGGAGCTATGCCTCCTGATCAAGTTACTGCGACCAAAAAACACGATAAAACATTTGTGATGGCTAGAGGGAAAATATGACGAAGTTGTTTGGAACTGATGGAATTCGAGGGCTGGCCAATACTGAGCCGATGACATGTGAAACGGTCGTTAAAATTGGTCGGGCAGCCGCGTTTCTGTTTAGGGGAACATTACGGCGACACCGTATTGTCATCGGAAAAGACACTCGTCTCTCCGGATACATGCTTGAATCCGCGCTTACATCTGGAATCTGCTCGATGGGCGTTGATGTTGTACTGGTCGGTCCAATGCCAACACCAGCTGTCGCATTCCTTACACGAACTCTTCGCGCAGATGCCGGAATAATTGTTTCAGCATCGCATAATTCTTTTGCAGATAATGGCATTAAGTTTTTTTCTCGGGATGGCAGAAAACTTCCCGATGACATTGAGGATAGAATTGAACACCTTGTACTCTCTGGTGAAATTGACGCAATCCGTCCAACTGCAAACGAAATAGGCAAAGCATTCAGGGTTGATGATGCGGAAGGACGCTACATTGAATATGTAAAGCGCTCAATTCCGAAAGGTATGACCTTTGACGGCCTGAAAATCGTGATCGATACGGCACATGGCGCCGCATATAAAACCAGTCCATACGTCCTTCAAGAATTGGGAGCATCGGTTGTTGTGCTGGCTCATGAACCTAACGGAATCAACATTAACCATGAGGTTGGTGCGCTTTATCCCGAACAGATGTGTCAAGCAGTAAAAACCCATGGTGCAGACATTGGCATTGCGCATGACGGAGATGCTGACCGTGTTATCTTTGCCTCTGAGAAAGGTGAAGTAATCAACGGAGATAAAATTCTTGGCATGGTGGCATTAGATCTGTTCCAAAATGGAAAACTGCATAAAAACACTGTTGTCTTAACGGTCATGAGCAATCTTGGCATTATTCAAGCGATGGAACGTGCGGGTATCACGGTTCTCCAAACTCCAGTAGGTGATCGCTATGTGCTTGAGCAAATGGTCAAAGGAGGATTTGTTTTTGGTGGAGAACCATCTGGCCACGTAATTTTTATGGAGCACAACACCACTGGCGATGGCCTGATCACCGCGCTACAGGTCCTAACCATGCTCAAGATGTCAGGAACAAGCCTCTCAAAAATGGCCAATGTCATCACTATGTATCCGCAGACGCTCATTAATGTCCCTGTCAAAACAAAACCTCCAATTCATGAAATTCCAGAACTTGCAAAAGCTATCAAAGATGTTGAGAGAACGTTTGATGGTGCAGGCCGAGTATTGGTCCGCTACTCCGGAACAGAATCTATACTCCGCGTCATGGTTGAAGGAAAAGAGCAACATCTTGTCGATACCACCGCCAGCGAACTCGCGGCAGTGGTGAAACAGCATTTAGGGTAAAAGTTGCGTGTTGTGTTAGGAGTACGTCTAACTTTCCAGGAGTTTGCAGCATTGTCTGGACGGTAGCCTTACTGAATATTGAGTCTCCTCTGCGAAAAGGCAAGGGCTATAACACCTGCTAAACTTGCGATTTTCCCTAGGGGGTACTTGAAAATTGAAAGAAAGAACACCCCTTCCCACGTTGTCTGCGATCCAACCGGGCCGTCTATTCTAAGCAACTCCTTTTGGATGACTGATGCTCCTCTCTAGATGTAACGATAATGGGGCGTTGTATGCGAATGTGACAAACCCTGATACCCACACCACCCTAATATTTTGGATGCTGGAAAATAAGGAGTCATGCAATGAGGAATCATAAACCACTTCAAAAAAAAACAAATAATCTTATTTCATTTTTCCTCCTCACCTGTCTATTTTTCTGGCCCTCTGGGGATATCCTCGCTGAACAAGCTGATGTCATGACTCCCTCTTACTATGCGTCAAAATTTATGAAATTCTCGCATGAGTTTTTGCCTCACCTTGATCAGCTCGACGAGTGCCTTGGCGAGATGGATCGGTTTGAGAGAGGTGAGGCTTTTATTGAGCCTGTGGCATGTCTAAAATTTGAAGCCATGCGTGATCAAACGATAGTGCTAATCAAAGAAAGGTTGATGCTTCAGACAAGATATTCTGACACCATCCAAGGGTTTCGTGATCATGGAACACCTCCTGAAAACTGGTCTAAACTCGGACCTGAAGCGAAAGCCATTCGTAAAATAGACACGGCGAGAGAACTGACGACATCCTTGTTTGATGAATACGTGGCGAAGTATAGGATCTTCGAGACACAATTTGAGCGAACACAGAAGCTCAAACTAATTCTGCTACGTAACGCTGAGACAATCATCACGGGGTTCGACTTAGACGAGGAGTTGGGAATGCGTTCCAAGGATGAAAAAGAAAGTGCACAGAAGTTTCTGCGAACCTCCACTGCGAACCTTGTAGCGAAACGGCACGCCAGTTGCCTGGCTGCAACCTTCTCAGCGCAATATTGTGGGTGTGTGGATCAACATCTGGTATGGATATTAGATTGGGAGAGTTTTGCTGAAACATCGCAACTTCCCCGATCGAAAATTAAAACATTGTATTTATCGCCTGAAACTCACCAAAAAAGAAAGCTCTCCGAACACATTCTTATAGTTACGAAGAAGTGTGAAGGGCTGAAACCCTGAACCCATGAGCTGTTCACTGGACCACAGAACCCAGATCATGATGAGTCTGTTTATGCGCCTTTGAGCGCGAGTTTTTGGTCAATGCAATACACCAAGTATCTGATGTTAGAGTGCGGACTACGGAGCATTTACGAACTACCCTAGTCGTCAATGTGACCCTGCGTGCTACTCACGACCCATCTTTGGAATGAGGCTGAGGGGCTCAAAACCGTGAATAAAACTGGAACAGAGGAGGGTAACGGGAGAGCTGAGGTGACGCAAATGATTAAAAAAACTGGTGAGCCGCCCCGGGCTCGAACCGGGGACACCCGCCTTAAAAGGGCGGTGCTCTGCCAACTGAGCTAGCGGCCCACTGTCTTAATCGGTGAGGTTTCTATCACGTTGAGAATCGTCTCGTCAATGCTGGTTTTCATCTCTTGCGTGTTCCAAATTTCTCCACAGCACTCAAGCTGTGAAGGTTTTTCGCTATTACTAACGCCCCCTATCCAACTCTTTTAAAAAGAGGGAGTTTTAGACAACGCCAGCGTTGTCTTGTGACACTGAATTAATGTTGCGGTGCTCGTGCAAGGACTCAGGTTAATGATGTTGGTTTCAAGCAAGGCAGAAAGAGCAGTGAACTTCAAGTGCCCCACATAGGCTGCTCTAGACTGCAGGTCGAGTCGGTACGCGCTTTTGTTATTCTCTTCGGTGCCCAGTAACACGTAAAACGTTGGATTTTAGAGGTAACGTGAAGGAGGGCAATGCTCATGGGGGGGGAGGGAAGTTTTTCGAATAACAGCAATGTCGGATAATAGATATTATGTTGCAAGAATGTTGGCTTCGGATTTTCCATCGCACTATCTGCTCTTAGGACCAATATGAGATTCCGTCCCAGCACGGAGACGATCTAAGTTGTCTCGGTGGCGAATCCATATCAAAAGAGCAATTCCACAACCAAAAACCAGTTTATCAATGCTGGGATCCCATAGTGCAATAATCACTGGTAATAATCCTGAGGCAATGAGGGCTCCAAGCGCTGCGAATTTCCAGATGACCACGGCGATCAGCCATACGCCTAGTAGCATTAGCCCAAGGGCTGGATCAATACCGAGGATTGCTCCAAGCGCTGTGGCAACGCCCTTTCCTCCTCGAAAAGCAAGAAACGCAGAGTAACAATGTCCAATGACAACGGCAAACCCAATAAAGAGAAGATTTCGTGGTTCCGTAACATGTCCTAGAAAAACAATTGGGATGACAAGGGTAGCGAAAAGCCCCTTTCCAATATCTCCAACTAGTGCATAGACTCCAGCTTTCTTTCCTGCAACGCGCAGAACATTGGTAAATCCAATATTACCACTCCCGCTTGTTCGAGGGTCAATTCCCGCAATTAGCTTCGAAACAATTAATCCAAAAGGAATCGACCCTAGCAGGTAGGCAAAAATAACCTGAACAAGGTCAACCCACATCTTATTCTCGTTCTCTTAGTGCTGCCTGGAAGACATATGTTTCCATAATTGCACTGTGTATTGAATACCGGAAACTACTGCGAGAATCATGGAGGCGTAGAGGCACAAGGATCCCAACATGTGTAGATCAAGAAATGCAATTGCCTCATCTTGTAGCAACAAAGACACAATAGCCACAATTTGGAGAAACATTTTGTATTTTCCGGTGGTGTCTGCCGCCATAATCAGGTTTTGGGATGCCGCAAGGGCACGAAGCGCTGTAACCGCGAGTTCTCTCCCAACAATGATAATTGCAACCCATACGATAACTCGATCCATGTCAACGAGTAAAAATAAGGCCGCCATAACCAATAGCTTGTCTGCAACTGGGTCCAAAAGACGTCCTAGAACCGTGACTTGCGAGTGACGTCGTGCAATGTAGCCGTCGAGCACATCAGTAGCCGATGCCGTCAAGAAAATAACTGTCGCGAGCAGAAGGCCATATTCTAGCGAACTCACGACGCTGAAAATAAATACTGGAATTAAGAGAATGCGTGTGAGCGTGAGCGCGTTTGGGAAATTCAAGGCTTCGTTACCCTTTGGGCTTTCCGTAATCATATGACCCCAGATTTCAAGATATCATGCAGGTGCAGAACACCCGTTGTTCTTCCCTGGAGATCGGTTACAAGTAAGGAAGTGATAGCGTAGTGTTCCATCACATGCAAGGCTTCCGCAGCAAGAGCATCTTTGTGAATTGTTCTCGGATGGGTTGACATGATTGCCTTCGCATTAAGCGATAGAATGTTGGTGTTTTGTTCAAGCCCCCTTCGCAAGTCACCATCTGTTATGACCCCTAGCAAATGGCCTTCCTTATCATCCACAGTTGTCAAACCGAGTTTTTTTGATGTCATCTCAAGAATGACAGCTTTCATTGACGTATTCTCCTGAACACGTGGAATCGTTTTTTCTTCATGGAGAAGGTTAGAAACGCGGAGTAAGAGCCGTTTGCCAAGAGTGCCTCCTGGATGAACATGAGCAAAATCTTGTTCCTGAAAACCGCGCTTGCGCAGGAGTGCAACGGCAAGCGAATCCCCCATCGCCAATGCTGCGGTTGTACTTGCTGTTGGTGCGAGCCCAAGGGGACACGCCTCTTCGTTGACTGAAACATTCAGAACCACATTACTTTCATTTGCAATCGTAGAGTGCGGATTACCGGCTAGTGTCACGATAAGCACACCAATCCGCTTGATTGCTGTAAGTATCTGGAGAATTTCAGCCGTCTCACCGCTATTGGATATGATGAGCGCAACATCGCTATGATCAATCATCCCAATATCGCCGTGAACACCTTCTGCAGCATGCAAGAAAAATGCAGGAGTCCCCGTACTTGCAAAGGTTGAAGCCAGCTTTGCGCCAATGAGACCAGATTTCCCCATTCCGATCACAACGATCTTTCCCTGACACTGATACAAAATATCGACAGCATCACTAAATTGTGTGTCTAGGCGAGCAACGAGCGCAAAGATCGCTTGGGCCTCGATCGTAAGGACTCGCTTCCCATCCTCGATACTCATTCGCTTCCGACGTGTGTTGCTGCTGCAATGGCCTTGAGACGGGTGAGCAACAGGCCAACCTCCTCGAGAGGAAGCATGTTCTGGCCATCAGAAGGAGCGTTGGTAGGGTCTGGGTGAACTTCCATAAAGATTCCGTCACATCCTGCGGCAATGGCCGCACAGGCCAACGGTGCAATGAATTCGCAATGACCAGATGATGCACCTTGGCCGCCTCCGGGCACCTGCACGCTATGAGTTGCATCAAAAATAACAGGGTAACCAAAGGTACGCATGATCATCAGGGAGCGAAAATCAACGACGAGATTATTGTACCCAAACATAGTGCCTCGTTCAGTGATGATGATGTTGTGGTTTCCTTGGGCTATCACTTTTTCAACAGCAAATTTCATGTCCCAGGGAGCGAGAAATTGTCCCTTCTTGATATTGACGACTTTCCCAGTTTGCGCGGCGGCAACAATGAGATCTGTCTGCCGACAAAGAAAGGCTGGAATCTGGATGATGTCGAGAACTTCAGCTGCGGGTTTGATCTCTTCAATTGAATGAACATCTGCCAAGATAGGAATATTAAATCGACTGCGAATCCGTTCAAGTATTTTAAGGCCATGCAATAAACCGGGGCCACGATATGATCCAAGAGAGGTTCGATTGGCCTTGTCATACGAGGACTTAAATACCAAGGAAAAGCCAAGCTGAGTGGTAATATCCTTGAGTGTCGCGGCAATGTCAATGAGCAGTGACTCGTCCTCAATAACGCAGGGACCTGCGATAATAACGTGGGGAGTTGCGTGCCCAATGGTAACGTTGCTGATGTGAACCGTGTGACTCATGTTAGGTCAGGTTTTTTTGCCGCATGACAGCATTGTTGTGTGATCGAATTCGGATGTCCGCGTTTCGGTTTTGTACTTCTCGTGCCTTGTTCTAAGCCACAATTTAAACAACCTGAGTCGTTGCAAGCGATGATCTTATGCGCTTCCGGGATAGCTAAGTGCAGCGGCTACAAATGCGACAAAAATAGGATGTGGGTCTCTCGGTCGAGAATTAAACTCTGGGTGAAATTGTGTCGCCACAAACCAAGGATGGTTGCGCAATTCGATGATCTCGACAAGTTGACTATCAGGTGATAGTCCGCTGAAAAGTAATCCATGACTAGTGAGAGTTTCGCGGTATGCGTTATTGAATTCATAACGATGGCGGTGACGCTCACTGACCTCTATTGCCTGATAGAGTGCGTGGCTGATCGTATTTTCCTGAATTTGGCAAGGATATGCGCCAAGGCGCATCGTTCCACCCTTTTCACGACCTTCTTGATCTGGCATGAGGTCGATAACTGGAAACGGCGTCTGAGGATCAAATTCTCGGCTATTGGCATCATTGAGATGGGCAACGTGTCGTGCAAACTCAATCACAGCGAGTTGCATGCCAAGACAGATTCCAAGAAATGGAATCTGTTGTTCCCTCGCATATCGAATCGCTTCAATTTTTCCTTCCGTTCCGCGCCACCCAAATCCACCAGGAATAAGAATGCCATGGACGTCAGTAGCAAGAGAGGCGATACCATGTTGTTCGATATCGTCCGTCTCAAGCCATCGGACCTCAACGTGAGATTGATTGGCGAGGCCACCGTGCGTCAGTGCTTCCAAAAGACTTTTATACGAATCATGTAACTCCACATATTTCCCTACAATTGCGATAGTCGTGTGGCGCGATGGGTTCTTAATTTGTTCAACCATGGCAGCCCACTTAGAGAGATCGGGTGCTGCACCTGGAAGTTTCAGGTGGCGAACAATGAATTTGTCGAGACCTTCCTGTGAAAAGCAAAGCGGAACCTCATATACGGTATCCACATCCATGGCAGTCATAACTGCGTCAGTATCAACATTCCCAAACAGCGCAATTTTTTGTTTGAGAGAATCCGGGAGTGGGCGCTCTGTTCGACAGAGAATGATGTTGGGTTGAATTCCAATTTCTCGAAGTTTATTGACGCTATGCTGTGTTGGTTTCGTCTTCAATTCTCCAGCAGTACGAACGTATGGTAAAAGGGTCAGGTGTATGTAGATCACATGTTTCCGTCCAATATCAAACGGAATCTGACGAATTGCTTCCAGAAACGGAAGACTTTCGATGTCACCAATCGTTCCTCCAATTTCTACGATCAGGACATCAAAACCGCGACCTGCTCGTCGAATTGTTCCTTTAATTTCGTCTGTGATGTGAGGAATCACTTGAACAGTATCGCCGAGGTAGTCACCTCGACGTTCCTTCGTGATGACATCAAAATAGATTCGTCCGGTCGTGGTGTTGTTTTGGCGAGTCATATCTAGGGAGGTAAAACGCTCATAGTGGCCCAAGTCAAGGTCGGTTTCGGCACCGTCGTTGGTGACATACACCTCTCCATGTTGATAAGGGTTCATTGTTCCTGGATCCACATTGACATAGGGATCGAGCTTGAGGAAGGAAATTCTTAACCCGCGGTGGGAAAGTAAGTTTCCGATAGATGCCGAGGCTAAGCCTTTGCCTAATGCAGACACAACCCCACCAGTGACAAAAATAAATTTTGTCACTGTATGTTCCGTGTGTTCGTGGGCGGCATTTGGATCTCTCTATCCATGCTAATGAGATGCGGAGCCATCTTTTCTGCCTCCATGAGATCATCATGTGTATCAATGCGAATTGACGGATAAGTGGTTTTCCAGGTCTGAATTGCGATGCCAGCTTCCATGGCACGAAGTTGTTCAAGGTTCTCAGCGGCCTCAAGGATACCTGTGGGCATCGCTGCAAATTTTCGAAGCATTTGACGCCTATATATGTAGACCCCAACGTGCTCATAGATAGAATGATTACATGAAATGGATACGTGATTCTCGTGCTCCCGATGAAAGGGGATAGCACTGCGCGAAAAATACAGCGCTTTTCCGGCACTGTCGATCACGACCTTTACAACGTTCGGATTATGAAAGTTGTCGAGCTTGGTCATGGGGCGACACAAGGTCCCCATCTGCGCAGAGCTCTCTAGGAAGGGATCAATAAGATCCTCAAGTAACCGTAGGTCGAGCAGTACTTCGTCACCCTGAATGTTCACGATTGCCTCAGCGGGAATGCGCGACGTAACCTCTGCCACTCGATCGGTACCTGTTCGCGCGGAAGATTCCGTCAAAACAACATCGCCGTGAAATCCTTGGACGCATTGCTCAATGTCAACGTTATCGGTGGCCACAATAACGTGATCGACACTCGAGCATTGGGATGCAGCCTCGTACACAGTTTGGATGAGTGGTTTTCCCCATAACGTCGCCAAAGGTTTTCCAGGAAAGCGTGAGGAGTTAAACCTTGCGGGAATGACCGCGAGTACTGACACTATTTGGTAGTTCCTCTGTCGTATGTCATGATGGATTCCAATAACTCTCCTAGCAGAACTGTTGATGTACCGAGTTTCCCGACAACAATTCCAGCAGCTTGAGTGGCAAGAACAGCGGCGTCATAGAACGATGCCCCGGCTGATAGTGCGAGAGCAAGGGTTGCGATGACCGTATCTCCAGCCCCTGTTACATCGAATACAGGTCTTGCTGTGGTTCGGATATGCCGTGTTTCTTGAGCAATTTCAAAAAGACTCATTCCATGCTCACCTTGCGTGATGAGTACAGCGTCACAGTGCTGTTGATTTTGAATGGTGCGCCCGGCTTGTTCAATGAGTTCAGGGTTTGTAGTTGATGAAGGCCATACCCCTGTTGCAAGCATTGCTTCTTGCTGATTGGGTGTCAGCATTGTTACCCCATAGTAACGTGAAAAGTGCTCGACTTTTGGATCGACGATAACCGAAATTTTTTGTTTCGTTGCCATATTGACAACAGCTTGCATGATCGGAAGAGTCACGACTCCTTTCGCATAGTCTGAGATAACAATACAGGATGCGTGAATAATGTTTTTGGTAATTTGCTCAAGCAGACGAGCTTCTAAGTCAGCATTGAGGTCATGCGTATGCTCAGTATCAACTCTGACAACTTGTTGATTGTGGGAGATGATACGCGTTTTTTGCGTTGTGGGTCGCTCATAATCACTGCAGAGGCCAAGTGTACCCTTTCCGTGCTCAGTGACACAACATGCTTCGAGTTCATCACGAAGGCGTTGAGCAGCCTCGTCTTCTCCTACAACCCCACATACCCGTGCTTTACCGCCAAGAGTGATGATGTTGTGGAATACATTTCCTGCACCCCCAAGTGCTTGGGACCTCGATGTGACGGAAACAACGGGGACTGGAGCTTCGGGGGAGATGCGCTCAACATTCCCCCAGATATAATCATCAAGGATAAGATCGCCAATGACAAGAACTTCGGCAGAACGAAATTGTTCAACGAAAGTAGCAAGCGTGGGCATGTAATGGCTTAACAGGATCCCACAGGATGTTCAAGAGGGCCTTTCCAGAAACGCCGGATATTGGTGCCCGGAACGTACACGGGAGTACGTGAAGGCAACAGCGAGTCGAGAACGCCACTGACGGCCTTTTTTAAGATTTTGCTAATGGACAGTTTTTCCAAGTCGGTTCCAGCGGACATTTGTATTTTCGCGATCCCACGACCAATAAATAAAAAAAGCTTTCCCTTTGACCTTTTCCCGATTTACGAATCCCCAAAAGCGGCCATCAAGGCTTTGATCTCGATTATCCCCCATGACAAAGTATTGATCGGGAGGAACAGTGATTGGACCGAAATTATCTCGTGGATGTAAAACAGCTGGCAAAATTGAAGAGTCCGTATGTTGAATATAGGGTTCAACCATTGGGATATCATTGACATACAAAACTTTATCCCGCAGTGAAATTCGATCACCAGGCGTTCCCACAACTCGTTTAATAAAGTCTTTATCCTCATCCTCTGGGTATTTAAAGACGATGATATCTCGTTGCTCAGGTGTATCAAATGAGAACAGAATACGATCGGTAAAGGGAATTTTTACCCCGAATAAAAACTTGTTGACGAGAATGTGATCGCCAATGACCAATGTCGGAATCATGGAACCCGACGGAATCTTGAATGCCTGAACAACAAATGTCCGGATGATCAAGGCGAGAATGATGGCAATAATAATTGCTTCGGCATACTCACGCACAAGGGACTTCTTTGACTTTAGCTTATGCGTATTGCTTAGCTGAACATTTCTTTCCATCGGCTCCTCTTGAATGAATCCAAAACGGATGTCAGATGTTAGATGTCCCGTCTGACATGTGTATGAGATATCGGCATTCTCAACTATTCATTACTAGTTGTTGATTTTGAGCAGGGCCAGAAATGCTTGCTGAGGTATGGTAACGCGCCCCACTTGTTTCATTCGTTTTTTCCCTTCTTTCTGCTTTGCCCATAGTTTCCGTTTGCGTGTAATGTCTCCGCCATAGCATTTCGCAGTCACATCTTTCCGAAGGGCCTTTACAGTTTCTCGCACAATAATTTTGTGACCAATCGTAGCTTGAATTGCGACTTCATAAAGTTGTTGTGGGATCTCTTCCTTCATCCGCTCGGCAAGTCGGCGAGCACGAAATGGTGCAACCTCTCGTGGGGCAACAAACGACAGAGCATCTACCATTTCCCCGTTAACAAGAATATTTACTTTCACAACGTTGGCTGGTTGATACCCAGCAAACTCGTAGTCAAACGATGCATATCCCTGGGTACATGACTTCAGGCGATCATAGAAATCAAGAACAATCTCGTTAAGCGGAAGCCGATATGAAAGGAGGACACGACCGATGCCTGTATAGGTGAGACTATTCTGTGAGCCTCGCCGCTCTTGGCACAGTGTAAGAAGGGGGCCAATGTAGGCTTCCGGTGTCATGATTGTTGCGTCCACATACGGTTCCTCAACGCCTAACATGTGGTGAGGGTCCGGCAACTTTGCAGGATTATCAACTTCAATGATCGAATTGTCAGTCAGCGTCACCTTGTAGACGACAGTGGGCATGGTGCTGATTAGATCGAGTCCATATTCTCGCTCCAAGCGTTCTTGAATGATTTCCATGTGGAGAAGGCCAAGAAAACCGCAGCGAAAACCAAAACCAAGCGCTAAGGAATTCTCCGGCTCATAGCGAATCGAAGCGTCATTGAGGCGAAGCTTTTCCAATGAATCCCGGAGGTCTTCAAAATATTCAGTATCTGAAGAATAGAGTCCGCAAAAGACCATTGGTTTGGGTTCGCGATACCCCGGACAAGGATTGGCCGTTGGGCGAGCTGCTTCGGTCAGGGTATCCCCGATGGTGATATCCCCTATCCGCTTAATACCACAAACAACATATCCGACTTCACCAGCATTAAGTACAGCGGACTTCTCACGTTTTGGGGTAAAAATACCGACTTCACCGACAGTAACAACTTTCCCCGTCGATACGACCTGCAGTTTGAGTCCCGATGTAATACTTCCATCGATCACTCGCGTCAGAACAATCACGCCCTGATAATCGTCAAACCACGAGTCCATAATAAGGGCCTTTAATGGGGAATTTTCATTGCCATGGGGTGCTGGAATACGTGTGACAATTGCCTCGAGCACGTCTTGGACGCCATCTCCTTCTTTTGCGCTCACCTGCAATGCGTCAAAGGTGTCAATTCCAATGACGTCTTCGATTTGCTTCTTGGTCCCATCGATATCGGCGTTAGGAAGATCTATCTTATTGAGAATGGAGAGTACAGTCAGATCGTGTTCCAGAGCCAAGGATGCGTTGGCAATCGTTTGGGCCTCGACGCCTTGGGCCACGTCTACTAGGAGTAGCACTCCTTCGCATGCCGCAAGACTTCGTGACACCTCGTAGTTAAAATCCACGTGTCCCGGGGTATCGATAAGGTTAAGTTGGTAGGAAATTCCGTTTTTTGCGTGATAGGTTGTTCGAACAGCACGTGCCTTTATGGTGATTCCACGTTCCCTTTCGAGATCCATGTCGTCGAGAAACTGGTCCCGATACTCGCGTGAGGTGATGGCACCGGTAACCTCGAGTAACCTATCAGCAAGGGTTGATTTGCCATGATCAATATGCGCGATGATCGCGAAATTCCGAATGTGTCGCTGAATCTGAATTCTCCTAATGGCGTGTAAACGAGGGATTATATGCGGCTAGTGATTTCATTGTCAAAAGCATGAGACCAACCTTATAATCCTGCCCATGGTTCGCCATTTTGCCGCTTCAGCTATCCGAAATCGTAGGCGCTCTGTTCACCATTCTGCCAAAAAACGGCAGGATCGGCTTCAACGTGACGACCATAAATTCGTCTGGCACCCGTTCACTCAGATGGAGGAGTGGGTACAGGAGCCTCCCATCATCATCGAACACGGCGATGGAAGATACCTCGTCGATATAGAAGGAAATCGTTATTACGACGGTGTCTCTTCAATCTGGGTCAATATCCATGGCCACCGAACCCGCGCACTCGACCAAGCCATACGAACACAACTCGAAAAGATTGCCCATTCCACGCTCCTAGGACTGAGCAACGTTCCTTCAATTGAACTCGCAAAGCAACTCACCAAAATTGCCCCTCTAGGCCTTCAGAAGGTCTTTTATTCGGATAACGGCTCCACTGCGATGGAAATTGCTATGAAGTTGGCATTTCAATACTGGCAACAACAGGGACGACAATTCCGTCGAAAAAAGAAATTCCTCGCCTTCGACATGGCATATCATGGGGATTCGCTCGGAACCGTCAGCCTCAGCGGGATTTCGCTTTTTCATAAGACATATAAACCGCTCCTATTCAAGACCTTTAGGGCTGATCCACCCTACTGTTATCGATGTCCAATGCAGTTTCGCTATCCGTCCTGCCGTCTCGCATGTCTTCACCCAATTGAAGCAACCTTGAGAGACAACCATCAGGACATTGCGGCATTGGTTATTGAACCCATGATTCAAAGTGTCGGCGGAATGATTACGAGTCCGCCAGGATATTTAAAAGCGATACGTGAACTCTGTACCCGTTACGATGTTTTGTTAATTGCGGACGAAGTTGCAAGCGGATTCGGACGCACAGGAAAGATGTTCGCGTGTGACCATGAGGACGTGACTCCTGATTTGATGGCGATCAGTAAGGGGTTAACTGGCGGATATATGCCACTTGCAGCGACATTAACCACCCAACGAATATATGATGGATTCCTAGGGTCCTACGATGATTTCAAGACCTTTTTCCATGGCCACAGCTATACAGGAAATCCGCTTGGATGTGCGGTTGCATTAGCCAATCTAAAGCTTTTCAGACGAACAAAACTTCTTAAAATATTGCCAAAGAAAGTTTGCACTTTTGAATTAGCGCTACGGACACTGAAATCTCTTGCACATGTTGGACAGGTCAGGCAGATTGGTCTTATGGCAGGGATAGAGTTGATTCAAAATAAACAAACTAAGCAACCGTATCGCCTCGAAGACAGAATCGGACATCGCATAGCCATGGAAACCCGCGAGCATGGACTGATTATCCGCCCGAACGGGAATATTCTTATCCTGATGCCTCCGCTGACAGCCACTCACAATGAACTTAAAGTGATGGTTGACATTGTAAAAACTGCTATCCAATCCATCACGCGATTCCGGCGTTGAACTTATCGATTTTTTGTCAGTAACAGCATGTTAGGTGATGAAGGTAACGCCAACTGATCAATGGTCACAACAGTTTGCTCCGGATCAACTGCATCTAATAGAGATTTGGCAAATGCAAATTTGTATGTTGCAGTATTTCCCCCAAAAAGGATAAGCGAACGTCACCTTCTCCTTCGGGCGGTTCATCTACTACGAATTTATTCATCCAAACCTTTCTACTCTTTGAACTACTCTAGAGTGCCGAAGTTGATGCCGAGAATTTTATAGGTCACGACTTTTGCTGGGGTGGTAACCACGACTTCTTCGCCAACACGGTGTCCAATAAGGGCACGACCAACTGGAGATTGAACTGAAATTTTCCCTTCCTTGAGATCGCTTTCTTCTTGGCCGACAAGAGTATAACAGCGTTTTTCAGCGGTCTCGAGGTCTTGAAGATCGACCGTTGCTCCGAACACAATCTTGTCCTTGGGTCCTTTGCTGGGATCGATGATTTCCAATTCTCCGAGCTTTGCTTGAAGCATCTGAATTTTGCCTTCGACGAAACTCTGTTTGTCCTTTGCAGCTTCATATTCAGCATTTTCGGAAAGATCTCCGTGAGAGCGAGCTTCTGCAATGGCTTTGATCACACTTGGTCGTTCCTTCTTAATGAGCCGCTCTAGCTCTTTTTGCAACATTTCGTAGCCTTTTTTCGTAATGGGTGCTTTCATCTCAGTGGACTCCAAAGGTTAATTAGTGTAAACGAAACAGCGAGTATAGTGAGACTGGTTTTTCACCGCAAAAATACCCAAACTTGCAGACAGTGTCAAAACTCAGCCTTGCTCTTTCGCTACCCAACAAATCACAGGTATTTCTTTCAGCTCGGCTCCTCACTACTCCACCATACAATATAGTTGTGTGTCCTTCTAGGCTCTCCAAAATAAGACGAGTTGTTAAAAAACATGCTTGCAATGCTATGGTTCACCGAGTAAAAGAGAAGTATCTAGATCATGGTAAAGCGCCTGATTTATGTCGACGCTTTTGCGGCTTGGATTCCATCCTGCTCGCGTACAGTCCACAGTATTGCCCATCCAATGAGAAAGAACCCTGCCATGGAAAGTGCCGCAGGGCGCTGGCTTCCTGTGATGACGGTGATTTGGCCATAGATCAACGGCCCTATCATTGCCGCAAATTTCCCGCTGACGGAGAAAAATCCAAAGAACTCCCCCACCTTGTCGCGAGGCGTAAAGTATCCAATAAGAGTTCGACTCGCAGATTGGTTTGATCCCAACGCAACCCCTGCGATTAATCCCAAAACATAAAATTGAGCGGCGGTCTGAACAAAATAGGCGCCAATGGCAATTCCAACCCAGATTAGCAGAGTAGCCATAATCGGTCGCCGTGGTCCAAAGCGATCGACGACGAGTCCAAAGCCATATGCACCAAGACCAGCAGAAATCTGGACGATGAGAAAATAGATAATCAATTCCGCTGGTGTGAATTCAAGTACCCTGCTCGCAAAAATACCCGCAAATAGAACAACGGTGTTTATACCATCAGTGTAGATCAAGTAGGCAAGGAGGTACTTAAATAACTCCTTGAATCGTCTGATTTCACCATACGTTCGTCGTAGTCGCTGAAAGCCAATGGTCCAGAGAGATTCTTCTGCGACAGGAGAATACGCGATTGCACGCTCTTTCAAATAAAGAAATGTCGGCAGACTTGTCATGAAAAAAAACAAGGAGGTCAGGACAAAGCTAAGTCGATAGTTGAGAAGGTTCTCTGGACCCAGTCCTCCCTTGAGCAGAGGATAGGCAAGCGCCAGCGCGAGAATCCCTCCCAGATACCCCAACCCCCAACCGTAGCCGGAGACTCTCCCCATATTCGATCTGGTCGAGATTTCTACCAGAAATGCGCTGTAAAGCATAAATCCGAGATCGAATCCAATGTTGGCCAGACCAAAGACAATAAGACCAAACCAGATATCGCCTGGGAGCACAAAAAACAGGCTTGCCGTACTGCTGACGCAGAGTGCCGTACACCACCCCAGCCAACGTTTTTTCGTAGCCGTTGCATCAGCGGTTGCTCCCAAAATTGGAGCACACAGCGCGACCAAAAACATTGAACATGCATACCCCCAACTCCATAACTGTTCCGGGTTGTGCTCTGATGTACTCGCGACAACCTGTACAAAGTAGACGCTGTAGCCGAGAGTGAGGATCAGGATCGCAAAGGAGGAGTTTGCAAAGTCAAAGAAACACCATGCAAAAATCTCACGACGAGTAACTGGATCTCTCCCGTTCTCGCATGGAAAATCAGATGCTGTTCGCATTGCAGTTACGCAGAATATAAGGAGGAAGCAGAAGCCGTGGTGTATACCCTATCCACTATATGTCTGTGTGCGGCAATTCCCACTAACTTTTTTACCGTCGCGGGATCCGTAGGGACATGTGGAAAAGCATATTGCTTTTTGTAATGGATAATCCGGTTGAAGGATGCGTCAATGCGTGACATCGCAATACGTCCGTCGGTTACTGCCTTGTAGACAGCATTCATGGCAGCGGTCTGTCGCTTATCGTCATGGCAGATGAGGAGATGATCTGTTCCAGCTTCGATCGCGATGATGGCGGCCTCACAAATATCAGTGTGGTCAATGATCGCTGACATCTCAAGATCATCGCTGAAAATGAGACCGTTAAACCGAAGTTGCTCGCGGAGAAGCCCTGTCTGAATCAATCGTGACAAACTCGCCGGATAGTGCTTATCAAGCTGTGGATATTGCACATGGGCGGTCATGATCGCGGGCAGGCCTTTTGTAATGAGGGTATGGAATGGCCGACATTCGCGTTCTCGAAGTCGTTCTGCTGACAGAGAAACCACTGGAAGTTCATGATGTGAATCCGCATCGGTATCGCCGTGGCCAGGAAAGTGTTTTCCACATGCCATGATCCTTTGTTCGTGATATGCCATGATAATCGCCAACCCTAAACGAGAGACCTTCTCTGGGTCAGCCCCAAAGCTCCGCTCACCGATAACGGGATTATCAGGATTGGTATTCAGATCAAGCACAGGAGCGTAATTGACATTTACTCCTATCGCACTAAGTTCGCACGCGCCGACCGATGCCACAGACGTGACAAGTTCTTCTGAATTGTGTCGTCCAAGTTCACCACTAGCAGGCAATGGAGTAAGACCATTTTGGAAACGAAAAACTGTTCCTCCCTCATGGTCAATGGAGATCCAAAGAGGTGTTGCAGGAGAGTGTGATTGTAGTTCGTTAGCAAGTGTAGCAACCTGAATGGGGTCGGCGAGGTTCCGTGCAAATAGAATGACACCGCCCGGCTTGTGGGAAGAAAGCATGTGCGCGAGATCAGCTGAGACAGTGGTTCCATGAAATCCTAGAATGAATAGCTGGCCAATTTTCTCTTTTAGATTCATAAAGGTTTTGATGAGAGGTCTCGAAGGAGCTCAATGACTAGCCGTGCACCAATTCCTGTTGGGCCTTTGGGAATATAGGGTCGTGCAGATTCCCCCCAATCCGTACCTGCAATATCGAGATGTACCCATGGATACTTATCGTCGACAAAATGACTGAGAAAAGCCGCTGCTGTAATTGTTCCACCCCCTCGACCACCAATATTACGAACATCTGCGACGTCGCTTTTTATTTGCTCTTTATATTCATCCCACAGTGGAAGTTGCCACGCCCGTTCACCAATAGAGTCCCCTACTCTTTTGACACGATCAATGAGAGTGTCATTGTTTCCCAAAAGGCCGATGGCATGGCATCCAAGCGAGATGAACACTGCCCCAGTAAGCGTGGCAATGTCGATAACCGCCACAGGTTTATAGCGCATCGCATAGGCTAGAGCATCGGCTAAAATAAGGCGCCCTTCCGCATCAGTATTTAAGACTTCGATAGTTTTGCCAGAGAGACTTGTCAGGATATCTCCTGGTTTTGTCGCCAGGCCTCCAGGCATATTTTCTGTTGAGGGGACAATTCCAACGACATTGATTGGAAGTTTCAGGGTGGCAATCGCACGAATTGCTTGAAGAACAATGGCTCCTCCGGTCATGTCTGCCTTCATGCGCTCCATGTTTTCTGATGGCTTGAGCGAGATGCCTCCAGTATCAAAGGTGACCGCTTTCCCGACAAGCACGATGGGATTTTTCCCTTTGGTTGCGCCAGTGTATTCGAGCACAATAAATTGCGGAGGTTCATGGCTACCTTGTGCTACGCCGAGATACGCACCCATTCCGAGTTTTCTGGCTTTCGCTCGATTCAAGATCGTGCATTGAATACTCCGTGCTTTTGCGATTGTTTTTGCTTCCGCCGCTAAAGTTGTCGGCGTCAAAACATTAGATGGATGGTTACACAAATCCCGAACGGAGTTTGTAGCTTCAGCGATGGTGTGACCCCGTTGAGCGCCAGCTCGCACCATGCTCACTGCCTTCTCATCTCGAGTTACAAGCGTAATTACCTGAACAAGTTTCGTCTCTTTTGCACGACTCGGTTGATAGTGCAGAAATTGGTAAAGTCCGAGGAGGCATCCTTCGATCATAGCCTGGATTGTTGTATCCAGAGGCATTCCCGCAATTCCTCTGTCTGGGGCTACAAGGGTAAACGAGGTAAGCTCAAGTGAGCGCATAACTTTACTGACGGTTCCCATTGCTTGACGGATCGCGTCTAGCCGCGCCAACGGTTTTTTTCCAAGACCAACGAGGACAATTCGCTTTGCCGGCAATTCACCATTCGTATGTAAAATAGAAACCTGATTGAGTTTTCCTTGAAACTCTCCACTGTTGAGATGTGCCCGTAGGCGTCCCCCTGTCGCCCGATTTAGATGTGCGAAAACTCCGTCAAGTTTCCCAACATCTTGATATTTCGGAATAATGATGGCCTCGGAACGCTCTTTTTCGATAAGGCCCTTTTTGACTTTAATGCTAGTTGGCACTGAGTTCTCCTCCTTGAATTTTGTTTTGCTGACTATAAACCCGTTGCTTCCTACACTCCTTCTGCTCGAGGATCCCAAATATATTTGTGAAGTTGCAGTTGGATGCGCACTTTCAATGTGGATTGAAGAACCCAATCGCTCAAAATAGAAGGCTCCAAAATTCCGAAGACGGGCGAGAATAGGATAGGACAACGGCCACTAAGCCGATGTTTCTCAATGACCGAAACAGCCCAATCATAGTCCTCCCGATCTGCGATAACAAACTTCACTTCATCCTTTGCTTTTAGCGCGTTAATGTTTTCCCAATACATGTATTTCGTCATGCTGCTTTTAGGACATTTCATATCCATAATGACATGAGCCCGATCGTCGATCGGAGTAATATCAATCGCCCCGCTGGTTTCAATAAGTACCTCATACCCATCGTTGCACAAACGCTCAACAAGTGGAAGAACCTCTGGCTTGTCGAGAGGCTCGCCCCCGGTAATTTCAACCAATGCAGTCTCGTAGCTGTGGACTCGTTCACAAATGCGATCAATGGTCATATAGGTACCGCCGTGAAAAGCATATGTGGTATCGCACCAAGAGCATCGGAGTGAACAGCCCGTGAGACGAACAAAAACACAGGGAAGGCCAACATATGTCGACTCTCCCTGAATGCTATGATAAATCTCTGTGACTTTCAGCATCGTGAAACCGTCCATCAGCATTATCTCGCTTCGTGCCAAGGTTCAGCGTCCCGAAGTACGATTCTCTCCACGGTTGTTGTGCCCTTTCTAAAGAGCAAGTTTAAACATCCTTCAGGAAATCGTGCCGGTGCTGAAAGAACCGTTAGCGGCAGGACACTATTGCGAATCATTTTTTCGTGCAATCGCTACATTGCGCTGAAGGCCTTCGTATTTCGCTCGTTTCAGTGGGCTCTTTTTAAATGTTATCTGAAATTCTGCCGGCGTTTGTTCGGCTAATTCTTTGAGGTCTGGGCTGAGGGCATAGGTGCGTGGCTCAAATGCACGTTCAAATGTTGGCACTGCGTGCTCATTGTATGGACAAATGTCAAGACAATCGTCACAACCAAAAATGCGGTTTCCCATGTCGAAATGATAGGGAGCTGGGATGGGACCGCGGTGCTCAATGGTTAAATATGCAATGCATTTTGTTGCATCAAGCACGTAGGGTTCTGGAATGGCATCGGTCGGACAAATCTCAATGCATAATCGACATGCTCCACATTGGTCAGGCGCAGGCATATCTGGTTCCAAGTCAACAGTAAGCAGAACTTCTCCCAGTAGAAGCCAAGACCCGTACTCTGCTGAAACTAAATTCGAATGTTTTCCGACCCATCCAATTCCAGCACGTTGCGCCCATGCCTTTTCAAGAATCGGGCCAGTGTCAACGTAAGTTCGAGATTCACACGGTATCCCCTCTTTTTCTGCTTCAGCATCGATCCAAGTCGCGAGCTGGCGCACCCAGTCAGTGATGATGTAATGGTAATCATCTCCCCATGCGTAACGAGAGATCCGTCCTTTCCCGCCAGTTTCTTGTGGAGCGTGATCCGTGTAATAGTTCACCGCCACTGATACAACAGACCGAATATCAGGAAACACATTCTTGATATTTCTTCGCTTGTCGGCTGTCCTCTCCATCCAAGTCATTTCACCGTGAAACCCACGGCTCAGCCACACACTCAACTTGTCTTCCGCTCGGCCGTCGGCATCGGCTCGACTAATCCCAACTTGATTAAATCCAAGTTCATACGCTTTGTCTTTAATACGAGTGCTAAGGTCATGGTTCACGTCTGGCACCATCTATCCGGATAGAATGTAGAAGTTCATACAATTGCTCAAAAAATAGATCAATCACTATCGGATACGTTCAAGCGCACTTGCGGCAAGCAGAAGGCTCCTTCAATTGTGAGACTAGCAATCAACTGTTCAACGCGACACAGTTTTTCACTGAGGTTGCTTTCACCTATCAGTACGCTTTTTCATGCACAACTTTATCCGGCATGCAATAGAATTCCCAGCAATCTTCTTCTGCCTCACGCAACCGTTGATCGTCAAAGCATCCATCGAAATTGTCAGATCAAGGAAACCGAAATTCTTGTTTGTAGACGCCTCCCAACCCTTGCCTCACAAGTATATCTGCATCTAATTTTTCTTCTAGTTTTCGGATTGTCTGAATCTTAGGTCGGATAGCCGGATGTGCCGGCATAAACAGTGTACAACAATCCTGGTCTGGGATAATCGAGGTCTCATAGGTCCCAATGGATTGGGCTTGAGCGGTAATTTCGATTTTGTCCATGGCGATGAGTGGACGTAGGAGAGGCAGGTGCGCCGCGTCCTCAATAACTGTGAGGTTGTCAGGGACCTGTGACGCGACCTGTCCAAGGCTATCTCCTGTCACTAAGGCCCAAGCACGATATCGCCGCGCAATCTGCTCCGCAATCCGAATCATAAACCTCCGATAGAGAATGATACGAAAGGGAGGCGGAACACACAGTACGATCTGACGCTGAATCTCTCCAAATGGAACGCAGTAGAGCACGGACCGCCATTGATATTGAGTGAGAAGCATGGCAAGTTCCTCAGCTTTTTCTTGAGACGCACGACTGACAAACGGATGGCTGTGGAAGTGTACAAAAATCTGACGGCAGCCACGCTTCATCATGCGATAGGCTGCCACAGGGGAGTCAATGCCACCAGAAAGAAGACATACGGTTTTCCCGCTCATGCCCAGAGGCAGCCCACCAGCCCCTGCCATTTTTGCAAACGACACATAGGCTGATTCAAACAACAACTCAAGATAGATCGTGAGATCAGGGTTGGTGAGATCGACTTGGCATCCAGTAAGTTCTTTGATGTGCCCCCCAATCTCTCGGCTAACATCCATTGATGTTTTTGGGTACCGTTTATCTCCTCGTTTAGTGGTGACGCGAAATGAATGGAATTGTTGCGAGCGAATTGCATATCCCAGAGCCTCTTTGAGTTGGCTAAGATCTCCCTTCGGACTTATTGGAGATGAAAATGCCAGAGAAAAATTGGCAACTCCAAAGACCCCAGACAGTCGTCGCTGCAGACGTTGCCATAACGGTTCAACGGAGGTCTCGTCCGTAAATCGAAGGCGGATTCTCCCTGGAAGAGAATCTATCCCTATGATGTCAAGATCACTGGTAGCCAGCTTGAGGTTATTGATCAGTTTACGGACAAGAAACGATCGATTGCGCCCCTTTAAAGCCAGTTCATGGTAGTGGGCAATAACACACCACATTCGATGTCAGAGTGCCTCTTGCTCCAAAAAACGTTCAACATCAATCGCCGCCATACAACCGGAACCTGCAGCTGTCACCGCCTGACGGTAGACATGGTCTTGGACATCACCAGCGGCAAACACTCCGGGAACATTCGTCTTAGTACCATCATGCGTCAGCAAATATCCTTGCTCATCCATATCAAGCTGGTTGACAAAAAGTCTTGTGTTTGGCGTATGTCCAATTGCGATAAATACACCGGAACATGGTATGTCCGTCAGTGTATTGGTTTTGAGGTTGCGCAACTTCACTCCCTGAACGACACTATCCCCATATACTTCCTCCACAATGGAATCCCAGATGAATTTCATCTTTTCATTTGAAATGCACGCTCCTGCATAATTTTTGATGCACGCAATGAGTCTCGCCGGTGAACGATCGTCACAGTCGAGGCAAACTTCGTTAAGAACATTCCTTCTTCTATTGCTGAATCTCCTCCGCCAACAACGATCAGTTCTTTTTCTCTAAAAAACGCACCGTCGCATGTCGCACAGGTGGAAACACCTTGTCCGAGATATTTCTGTTCAGACTTGATATTGAGCATTTGCGCGGTAGCCCCAGTCGAAACGATCAGGGCCTGAGTTGAGATTTGATCGTTTTCGGCGAGGGTGATCTTAAACGGGCGTGTGTTTAGCTCGACCGCCGTGACATCTCCAGTCAGGAAATTAGTACCGAAGCGTTCAGCCTGCTCACGCATGTCCTGCATGAGCTGTGGCCCAAGAATGCCCTGCGGAAATCCTGGATAGTTTTCGACATCCGTGGTGAGGGTGAGTTGACCTCCTACTTGAAGGCCCTCAACCAGCAGTGGTGAAAGGTTTGCTCGAGCACAGTAGAGTGCGGCAGTAAGGCCTGCAGGACCGGATCCAATAATGACAACCTTATGCATATTATTTCTCCAAAGTTAATAGTAACAAGAAGAAAAATCCTTTAAGTTAATGTATCAATTGAAGTGCATTGTATGCCGCACGAACCTCCCTTCGCAGATCTGCAATTGGCATTCGTGTGTCAATAACATATTCCGCATCGCGACGTTTTTGTGAAAGAGGCAGTTGTGCATTGATACGCTCCAATGCCTCAGATCGTCGTAAATTGTCCCGTGTCATAATCCGTCGTATCTGTGTCTGCTTGTCGACATAGGCAACAATGATATGATCAAAACGTTGCTGTACATTGGTCTCGAACAAGAGTGGAACATCGAACAGGAGAACTCCATCAGGGTGATCTTTCGCTAAAATCCGTGCACGGCGTTGATATTCAGCATAAACCCATGGATGGATAATGGCATTGAGCTGCTGACGTTTCTGTGAGTTGCTGAAAATAAGCTTCCCAAGCCTTTCCCGGTCGATCTCACGTCTGCGGTTAGTGATGTCTCGTCCAAAGGTTCGAACTATTCTTCTCCAAACCACGGAATCAGGACGAACAGCTTCCTTGGCTAAAGTATCTGCATCGATAAGATAGGCTCCGCAACGAACCATCAAACGAGCCACGACACTTTTCCCACTGGCAATACCACCTGTCAAAGCGACCTTGATCACAATGAGTATTCCAAGAAATCTATTCTCATACAGAGTGACTCACCGAAAATAATTCGTGGTGCACATCAGTCTGCATTGCATTGTCCAATGATAGACTTGAGACACTGTGTAAATTACGACCGCGATGTCTCAATTTAATCAACCCCATTTTTGTTCATTCCTGAGGAAGGTTTTTGTTCCCGAGCTACAGCACATCAAGAGTTTACTCCCCTCTCTACTTGCACTGATCCAAGAGTGGCGGCAGGAAGTTCGCTTTACACACATGGTGGTACCACGATTTCTTGTAGCCTTCGTATATTGATAACCGTACATCCATTATCCAATTTCAAGCATTTCTTTGGCAATTCGCTTTACTGTTTGCGTGATCTTCGTGCCTCCAAGCATGCGTGCAATTTCACTGACGCGTTCTTGTTTTGCGAGTTGTACTACTTGGGTGATCGCACGCTTCTGTCTTACAACTTTTTTCACCGAGAAATGTGAATCGCCAAGGGCTGCGATTTGCGGAAGGTGTGTGATGCAGAACACTTGATGCCGCTGTCCTAGGGTTTTCATCTTTTTCCCTACTCGTTCCGCTATCGCACCACCAATTCCAGCATCAATTTCGTCAAATATCAGAATGGGAATCCGATCTTCACGCGCAAGTACGGTCTTGATGCACAAGGTCACTCGGGAGAGTTCACCGCCAGAGATGGCATCCCTCAGAGCGCGAGGTGATTCACCTACGGATCCGGAAAAAACAAACTGGACACGGTCTTGACCGTTTGCATTTAGAGTTTCGTTACGTTCTTGTTCAACAACGGCATTGAATGTAGCGTGCTTCATGTGCAGATCACTCATCTCCTTATTGACACGCTGGTCTAGATCAGCTGCAACCTTCTTACGTTGCTTGGACAAGTGTTTTCCCTGTGTGACCTGCTGCATTCGTAGGGTCGCAAGTGCGCTCTGAAGCTCTTCTTTTTTGTCATCGCTGACGGTCAGCCCATCAAGTTCCTTTGTGATCTGCTCCAAATGGCGCATCACACTTGAGATTGATCCTCCATACCGTTTCTTGATCTGGTTGAGAAAGTCAAGCCTAGCCTCCACATGTTCAAGACGGTCCGGATTTGCATCGAGTTGCGTTTGATAGTCCCGAACACGTCCAACCAGTTCCTTTAAGTGTGCTGTGGCTCCGGCTAGAAGTTCCGCAGTATCAGAAAGACGGGAATCGACATTGTATAGTCGCTGAAGCAACCATTCGGCGTGTCCAACTCGCGAGAGGATTGAGCGATCATCCTCGTAAAGCGTAGAGTAAAGTTCATTGGAAAGTTCGGCAAGAGTGTGAACTTGGGAAATTACCTGCCGTTCGTGTTCTAAGCCAATATCTTCATCCGGCTCAATGGCTGCTGATTCAATTTCCTCTCGCTCATACTGCAGACGGTCGGCTTCTTTTCTTGACTCCGTAGTTTGTTCCTCAAATATCGAAAGATCCCGCTGTAGCCTTTTTACAGCATAATAGATCTCATAAAAGGCCGCACGATCATCAAGAAGGCCGCCAAACGAATCGAGCAGATCAAGTTGAGTGATCGAACGAAAGAGCGACTGTGTCTCGTGCTGTCCGTGAATATCAACGAGGAACTTGCCAATGTCCTGGAGTGTCGATAATGGTACTGCATTTCCGTTGATTCGGACACGATGACGTCCGGAGGATGGCAGGGTTCGTCGAATCACAAGTTCTCCAGAATCATCGCCAAGCAGATCTAACCTTGTAAGAATAGCGTGGAGTGCATCGTTGTTCGTAGTCGCAAAAATACCCTCGATGACACCTTCGGTTGCACCCGTCCTGATTTGCTCTACGGAGGCTCGTTCACCAATGAGCAAGCCTACGGCATCTACGAGGATCGATTTTCCAGCGCCGGTTTCGCCTGTGAGAACTATGAAGCCTGTTGGAAAGCGAAGATGTAGATCATCGATAATTGCGATGTTTTGAATACGCAGTTCAAGGAGCATCCTAGGAGTACCCGTTGAGATGGATAGGCCGGAAGGAGTCAGACACGACAATGCCTCTCTTCTAGTGATTTCGAAAAAGAGGCCTAGGTTTTAGTTTTACGATACAGAAGATGAAATCGTGGACTCGAGTAACGCGAATACCTCTTAGAACCTTAGGCTAAGAGCCGATCGATGGTTTCCTTGAATTTCTGTTTAGATTGCGCACCGACAAGTTTGTCGATCTGTTGGCCATCCTTGAAAAAGATCAAGCTCGGAATGCTCATGACGTGAAATTGCGTCGCGATTTCAGGATTCTCGTCAGTGTTCAATTTTAACACCTTTACTCGTCCGTCATACTCTGTCGCCAATTCCTCTACAATAGGCGCGACCACTTGACATGGACCGCACCACACCGCCCAGAAGTCGACCATGACCAGCCCTTCGGCTTTGGAAACTTCATCTTCCCATGACGCTGTTTCCACTGTTGCAGCATTTCCCATAACTTACGTCACTCCTTATTCGAAACTCTCTGTTCATGTTCAAGTGCAACCATATCGGCGAGATCGTATCGCAGCATCTTTCTGGCTGTCAACTAAACGCAGTCCTCATCACGAATTGCAGAGTATAGACACTTGATTGACTTTCACCCATGAGATTGCGATCATCGCCGCGTCTGTACGAAAGGCATAGCTTATGGAATGGTGGACGGCAGTTATTTTAGGGATCGTTGAGGGGCTAACAGAATTTCTTCCCGTTTCATCTACCGGACACCTTATTGTCACTGGGCATCTTCTCGGATTTACGGGTGAGATGGCCGCGAGTTTTGAAATTGCTATACAACTCGGTGCAATTCTTGCCGTGATGTTCTACTACCGCAAGCGACTTCTTGCCGTCATCACCACCTTCCCAAAAGATGAAAAGAGTCACATGCTCATCATTGCCCTGGGGTGTGCATTCCTCCCAGCAGCAATTATAGGATTGGCCACACATTCCTACATTACGGAATACCTTTTTAACCCTAAAACAGTGGCAGGAGCATTGATCATTGGTGGCATCACTATCCTCGTTATCGAGCGCACTCGACCGCAATTTCGCATCCACGACATCAGCGAGTTGCGCATTCGAGATGCCATATTAATTGGGTTCGCGCAATGCCTTGCTCTCTTCCCCGGAGTTTCTCGCTCGGGTGCCACCATTATGGGAGGCTTGATGATTGGGTTGGATCGAAAAACGGCGACCGAGTTTTCCTTCCTTCTCGCATTACCAACGATGCTTGCTGCTACCGGGTATCAAATGGTCAAAAGCCAAGAACTCTTGTTTGCAGAAAACATAGTTTCTCTCGGAATCGGCATGGTCGTAGCCTTCTTCACCGCACTCGCAGTGATTGACGCATTTCTCAAATACATCACCACAAAAACGTTTGTTCCGTTTGCGTACTACCGCATTGCCTTTGGAACTGCTGTACTGTATCTGTTTTGGTGACCTGTCACGACTCTGCATTACCTAAAACCGGCACCCAGGTTTCTGCTCCATCAGTTGAACGAAATAGACCTCCACGGTTCATCCCCGCATACAGCAACATTGAATTTTGAGAACTCATCACAAGTGTCCTGACATTCAAATTCGTAAGCCCGCGGTTCATTGTGGTCCATGTTTGACCGTAGTCTGTACTCTTATCAATGCCCGCACGATGCCCTACGTAAATCACATTCGGAGTAGTTGGGTCGATATTGACCCCCATAATGAACTCATCCGCTAATTGGCCTTCTTTGATACGTGTCCATGACTCTGCTGAATTGATAGTTTTGAACAGCCCCTGAGTTGTCCCTGCGTACACAGTCGATGGAGTTGTAGGATCAATGGCCAACGCATTGACTCCTAAGGCCATAGCGGTAGTTGGATCATTCTCGGGAAGCATCCCGACAATGGCTCGTTTCCACGGTTTGCCACTTCTCGTTGTTTTGTAGACTCCACCGCTCGTTCCCGCGTACAGAATGTTTCGATTCGTTGGGTGGGACACAATACTGACCACGAAATGTACCTCTTTCATTCCTTCCATCCACTCATTCCAGTCGCGACCACGGTTTGCACTCCGATAGACCCCAACTGTGGACGCAAGATACGCAATCCCTTGGTCAATAGGGTCGAAGGCAAATTGACCCACAATCATGACGTGCTCTCTCAGTCCAGAATTGAATGGGTGCCATGTTCGACCTGCATCTCCGCTCTTGTAGACTCCATCACCGTTGGTTCCTGCATAGATGGCCGAAGTCATGAGTGGATCAACTGCAAGAGCTGTTATGCGATCACTCGCAAATGATTGGGATGTCGTTTCCCACGTATCTCCACCATCACGAGTCTTATACAACGTATCATTAGATGCGACATAAAGAATCTTGGGATTCTTTGGATGCGTCGCAATCACAACAATAGTTTCTCCCCCAGGGATGCAACTCCCAAGCATCAGGAGAAAGAGAATGGCCACTGTCCCAAAATATATCCACCACCCAGAACATTTTCTGGAGCTGATAAAGGGGCTATGCGAAGATTCCACATGTCCTGGCATTTCAATATTTCCGTCGCCTTAGATTGGCATGTCTTCTTTCTGCAAATACACTCGTACTGTATTTCCCAACTGCATACAGCACATGTCGGACCACGCTGTCGTTAATATTTGCAAACAAAAATAGCGGTACACAAATGCACCAGTACCCATCTAAGTGGATTGACCTGCATCATATTGGATTCCGCGCCATGGTTGAAAATGCAAGCACTCCCATGTCTCGTTTCGATTCTACTTGCACCTCTCACTGTAATACTCGCACTCTGTTTGAAAGTTATTGCCCCATGAAGTTAAGGCAAAGAAGCCTGATAACTCGGAAACGCAAGAAGAAATTTAGTTGATGTTGACCTCTATTCTGCGGAATGAATCAAACGTTGCCCACACCAAAACGGCAAATGCACGATATAATGCCGCATTGGGCTATTTTTTCCGCGGGTCGGGAAGTCGAGATGCCAAGAGTTTCAGAAACTCTGGATTCACTGGATGATCCATGGCTTGTAGCTCGTGAACATGATCCCAAGCTTCACTGTACTGTCCAATATGAGCAAGATCTATGGCAAGATTAACATGCGCTTGAGGCAACGTCGGTTTTAATTCAATGGCACGCAAATGATGGGGGATTGCCTTCTCAGGTTCGCCTTGCTGTGCAAGTGCAAGTCCCAAATTAGCATGTGCCTCTGCCAAGGTATCATCTTCGCCAACAGAGCGAAAATATTCGAGAGATGCCGCCTTCCATTTCCCGATCTTCTGTAGTTCAAGTCCAAGGTTAAAATATCGCATCGCCAATGCTCTCGTAGCTATTGCGGAAGCAGATGACTCTTTTTCAGGAATCGTCTTTACACTTTCACGCAACTGAATAGGGTCAGCATGGGAGAGTCTATCGCCTACGAAAAATGTCATGCCTAGAAGAAATGTCAAGAATACTAGCGGCATTATGGTGTCTCCTTTCGTATGTTCGCCAACGCCTGTTTTGCTCGATTCCATAACACATCGAAGTCGTCTGGCGTCATATCTTTCATGTTTACTTCCGATATATCAGCCTCCTGCTCCATGTGCTGGAATCGAGCAACAAAACGATCGTTGGTGCCATTTAATGCCAGCTCGGGATTGACGGCGAGGAAACGACTCAAATTGACGATGGTGAATAGCATATCGCCAAGTTCTTCTTCGATACGTTGCTGCGTATTGATATTTTTCTGTTGCGCCAATGCCTGCCGAAGTTCTTCGATCTCTTCATCAAGCTTCTTCCAAACACTAGCAATGTCACTCCAATCAAAGCCTGTTTTGGCCGCACATTTTTGTAGCTTAACCGCTCGAAACAACGCTGGCATTGTTTTGGACACACTGCTCAGCGCTGATTGATCACTTTGCGTTGCTTTCTCGAGCTTTTTAATTGCATCCCATTGATGAGAGAGTTCTTGCTCAGTCGCTACCGTTCCAGGATCAAACACATGAGGATGACGGCGAAGCAGTTTGGCGTTTAAAGCAGCAAGTATTTCCTGAATGGTGAATGCCCCTTCTTCTGAGGCGATTTGAGCATGGAAAAGTACTTGAAGGAGAAGATCTCCAAGCTCTTCTTTGAGGGACCGCACATCGTGAGCCTCAATTGCGTCCAAGACTTCATATGCCTCTTCGAGCAGGTATGGTTGTAAGCTTTCATGCGTTTGTCGTTTGTCCCATGGACAGCCATTCTCCCCCCGCAGGGCAGCAACAGTGTCGGTCAAGTGCTCAAATGATACTGGATAGTCCACTCATTCTCCATCTTTGCTCATGTGCGATTTATACGGGCCTACCACCCATGCATTATACATGACTATGCTGCCTCATTGTCGCAAGTGGACCTCAGCACGAATAACATCTATCGCTTCAAGTTTTGTAAAATTCTTAATGTGAAAATGTGCCGTCGGTAACACCGACGGTAGCATTGCTAGCACGAACTGCCAGCTGGCAAAATGGGAAAGAGGAGAATTGCAAGCAGGGTTTCATCATGACCCCACACATGCTGTCTATCCTACAACGATAAGTGTCTCGTCTGTCTTGATATCATCACCTAAACTTACATTCACTTTCGCAACTGTCCCATTGATCGGAGACACAACTTGCGATTCCATCTTCATCGCCTCGATAATCAGAACGACAGCACCTTTCTTGATCTGATCACCTTCCTGCACCAACACCTTCACCACCTTTCCTGGCATCGGGGATGTGACGTCACCAGGGTGCTGAGGTTTTGGCCGTGCGAATGGAAGATTGGCCTGAGTCTCAGAGGCTTGAGGTGTGCCCGGCAGAATCTCACTGATTGTCTCAAGGTAGACTTCTTCCAGCTGATCGTTAATTCTAATGTAATAGGGTTTCTGTCCTTCAGTCTTGTGACTCGCACCTGTGACTTCTATGCGGTACGATTCTCCATGTAATGTGACGTGAAATTCACGTGGAGCTAAGCGTTTGTGTTCATCACCTGTAGTGCCGCCGCCGTTCTCACAATCGATCGGCTCGGGTTTCAGTTCTCCTTTAGCTCGCTGTTCAAAAAACTCCGCCGCTACGTTGGGAAACAACGCATAGGACAGAATGTCTTCGAGGCTACTGGTGGTACCATCGAGTGCCGCCTTGAGCTTTTTTAATTCAGGTTTTAAGCGGTCGGCCGGGCGCGAGGTGATGGCTTTTCCGGATCGGAGTGCCCGCTTCCGCAATTCAACACTTATCTCCCCCGGGGGGCGACCGTACAATCCTTTGACATAATTGCGAGTCTCGTTTGTGATCACCTTGTATCGCTCACCGGTAATCACGTTAAGTGTGGCTTGGGTTCCTACAATTTGGCTAGTCGGAGTCACCAGCGGAGGATATCCCATATCTTCGCGTACACGTGGAACCTCATCCAATACTTCTTTCATGCGTCCAAGCATATTCTGTTGTGCGAGTTGATCGGACATGCTTGAGAGCATGCCTCCCGGAACTTGAGAGATCAGTATCTCCGAATCAACGCCCGTAAAGTTGCTCTCGAATCTCCGGTATTTCTCGCGAATGGCACTTAACTCCGCAGCCATGCGCGGGAAAGGTAGCAAATCGAGCTTCGTGTCATATGGCGTTTCTCGCAGTGAAGCAATCAGACTTTCTGTTGGGGGATGTGAGGAGCCACCAGAAAGCGGTGACATTGCCGTATCGATCACATCAAGCCCCCCGAGAATCGCCATCAAATGCGACATGCTTGCCATCCCAGATGTAGAGTGGGAGTGAAGGTGAATAGGCACTTTCAATTCTTTCTTCAGGCGGCGGATCAACACGTAGGAGTCAAGTGGTGCAATCAGACCTGCCATGTCCTTGATACAGAGGCTATCGATCCCCATGCTTTCGAGTTCTTTGGCTTGTTCGACAAACATCTCAATCGTATGGACTGGACTAGTGGTATAGCACAGAGTTCCTTGTGCATGTTTCCCCACTTTCCGAACAGCCTTTATCGACGTTTCAAGATTCCGCAAGTCGTTGAGCGCATCAAAAATTCGAAACACATCCATCCCGTTGGTAGCAGCTCGTTCCACAAATGCTTCAACCACGTCATCGGGGTAGTGTGCGTACCCAAGCAAGTTCTGCCCACGCAACAACATTTGAAGACGAGTCTTTGGAGCAAAACTTCGAAACTGACGCAGGCGTTCCCATGGATCTTCCTTGAGAAAACGCAGGCAGGTATCGAATGTTGCCCCTCCCCACACCTCTAAGGACCAATATCCAACACGATCCATCTTTTCAACACTTGCAAGCAAATCATCGGTTCGAACGCGTGTGGCGAGAAGCGATTGCTGCCCATCGCGTATTGCAACGTCAGTGAGAAATACTTGTTTGCCCTTCGCCGGCCGAAATGGGACGTCTACACTAGGTGGAATCTTTGTAGTCTTTTTGCCTTTAATGATCGCAGGAGTTCGGCGTTTAGTTGCGGACTTGCGTGTGGTGGATGTTGCCTTCGCCATCCTTAGAGCCCCTCGTATGCTGCAATGGCAGCAGAAATTGCGGTAACGACGTCTTCTGGAGTGCTGTGGTCCGGATACTCAAGTAAATACGGATGGGTTTCAATGTACGTGGTATCAAATCGGCCAGCGATAAAATCCTGATCCTCTATAACCCGCTGCAAAAATGGAATGGTTGTTTTGACGCCTCGAAGCACGAACTCCTCTAACGAGCGGTGCATGCGGCTTACTGTCTCTGGCCAGGATCGACCCGTAACGATCAGTTTGGTCAACAAGGTGTCAAAGTACGGAGGGATTACATAATCCTTGTAGACGGCGCCGTCAATACGCACGCCTATCCCACCAGGCGAATAGTAGGCCGTCACGGTTCCGGCACAAGGGAAAAAATCATTTTTAGGGTCTTCAGCATTGATACGACATTGAATCGAATAGCCGTTAAGAACGACGTCCTCCTGCTTCGTTCCCAGTGGAATCCCTGCTGCAAATTCGATCTGAGCACGGACCAAGTCCATCCCGGTGACTTGTTCAGTCACGGTATGTTCGACCTGAATTCGTGTGTTCATCTCTATAAAATAAAAGTTTTGATTCTCATCGAGAAGAAACTCAATGGTACCAACACTGTCATATTCCACAGCCTTTGCTGCAGTGACGGCAGCTCTCCCCATGGTGTCTCGCAGTGAAGAATCAAGTGCCAAGGAAGGGGAAATCTCGATCAGCTTCTGGTGACGACGTTGAATTGAACAATCGCGTTCACCCAAATGGATGCAATTTCCTTCTTTGTCCGCAACGATTTGAAACTCAATGTGATGAGCGCGTTCAATACATTTTTCGAGAAATACATCAGATTCTCCAAAAGCCGCTTCTGCCTCCCGTGTCGCAGACTCGAGTCCAGCACGGAGGTCATCATCTGTTCGAACCACACGTAGCCCACGCCCCCCGCCGCCAGCACTGGCTTTAATCATGAGGGGATATCCCGCGTTCTTCGCGAAGGCAAGTGCCTCCTCCTCAGATTGAATTGCGCTGTCTGTACCCGGGACAACCGGAACTCCAACCCTCATCATTGTCTGTCGCGCTTGAATCTTGTTCCCCATTAAGTAAATCGTTTGTGGGGATGGCCCGATGAAGGTGATACCGTGATGTCGACAGAGCCACGCGAACTCTGCATTTTCCGACAGAAATCCATATCCCGGATGAATTGCGTCGGCTCCTGCCTCATTTGCCAATTGGACGATCCGTTCCATGTCAAGATATCCCTGCAGAGGTTCTGTGCCGAGGTAGATGGCTTCGTCTGCCTTCTTAACATAAATGCCTGTTGAATCTGGCTGGGTATAGACCGCGACAGTCGGTATTTCCAGTTCTCGACACGCACGAATCACCCGCATTGCGATCTCGCCTCGGTTGGCAATAAGAATTTTGTTAAACATCGGGAGGCAAGCCTATCACAGTCCGTTTCACAGTGTCGAGATAAAGCTGATTGTCTCCATTTGCCCCTCAGAACAGGTGCTTGACGGGATTAAAAGGGGTTCTTATAATCCGCGTCAGACCACACCAAAAAGGGCGGGAATAGCTCAGTGGTAGAGCATCGCCTTGCCAAGGCGAGGGTCGCGGGTTCAAATCCCGTTTCCCGCTCCATACTTACGGTGTCATCCTCTTTTGTGGTCACGGTTGTGGTCACGGTTCCCGATCGAGTTTCCACGATCCCTTCAACCGCTTGATATAGGTAAGTTGGTGAAAGGTGTGCATATCGGGAAAGCATGGCCGTAGACTTCCACCCTCCAAGCGCCATAATCGTTCTGTCATTTGCGCCCCGCTCGGCAAGACGTAAGGCAAAAGTATGTCTCAGGTCGTGAAAGCGAAACGGGGCCAAGCCTGACGCTTTCACCGCCCGATCAAACGCCCTCCGCATATACCGTGCGTCGTGAGGAAAAATGCGGCCAATCCTTCATTGGAGCTTCTGTATTCAGCATTTACCTACTATACGGGTTTTCGAGTCAACAGTGGGGAGTATAAGGTTATGGGCTTGACACCTTATGGTAAGCCTAAGTACAAGGCGCTTATTTTGGAAAAGCTTATTGATCTCAAAGAGGATGGATCCTTCCGTCTAGATCAGTCTTATTTTAACTATGCGACTGGGCTGACGATGACTAATAAAATCCAGATCAACACAATCACAAAACGGCCTCAGGTTTCCACGGCAGAGTAGAGGTAGAAACAGACATCTTCTATTGCATTGAGGCATTCAATCATTGTGATAATTAACCAGCAACGTGTTTTCTAACGCTATTTGATAAAAAGTTTGGAGAAACACCAAGTTTGCCCAAAAGAATAAGTCCTGAAATCAATCCCGTAAGATGGGAATGAGGTATAGTAGTGACATTAAGACAAGTGGCCACACTTAATACAATCAAGGCATCATTGTCGTTAACAACTGATTGGCGGGGAAAAAAGGGAAATCATATATGAAGAAAAATGTTCTTCTAATATACCCTGCAATTATTGGAGAAATACCAACCTCATTGGCTATGATAGCTGGTGTGCTGAAAGAAAAGGGGTTTAACGTATCTACCGCTATAAATACTTTTAAAAAGCCAATCACACCTCATGAATTCGTAGCAAAGGCCCGAGAATGCGAAGCAGAAATAGTCGGTATTTCTATGCTGACATTAATCTTGAAAAATCTATTGCCGGTAGAAAATTTGCGAGGAGAGCAAAACAAGGGAAACGAGCTAAAGCGGAGGCTCATCGGGACGTTAAGAGGGGTGTTAGTGCTAAATCTAGTGCGGTTGAGTCGAGAGCGTACATATCTGCGAAATCTAGTGCTTTAGGCGACAGATTTGGTGATTTTCAAAGAAGCCGTAAGCGTTTTCTGAAGATGGTCTTATTGTGCTGCACTCTGATAGAGAAGAAGCTTCTAAAGAGTTGTTGCTCTGGGTTTTCTTCCCAGTCTACTAAATCCGACTCCCCATTTAGATGCCCCATATCACAATCTCTCCCCCTTTGGAACATAAGCATCTCAGCATTGCTCATGTTTGCCTTTTGCGTGGATGTGACAGTGGGGCATGCCCAAGCTCAACCTCGCACGACCGTCCTGCAGACGACAGCGCAACCGGGGTCAAATCTTGTCAAGCCCATATTGACCATCGATAACCGTTCTGCTCAACTGCAACGTATCACGAGGAATTGGAACACTGATTGGACTCGTCACACAATTGCATATAACGAAATCCTCTCAGGAGGGCCACCTCGTGATGGCATTCGATCTATTGATCAGCCCAAGTTCATCACTGTCGATCTAGCCGCGTCAGTTTTGAATGCCACGGAACCTGTTGTCGTATTAGACATCAACGGTGATGCCCGTGCGTATCCCCTGCAGATTCTCACGTGGCATGAAATTGTTAACGATACTGTTGGCAGTGTCCCGGTTATCGTGACATTTTGCCCGTTATGTAATTCAGCTATCGCTTTTGATCGTCGTTTCGATGGAAAAACTCATGAGTTTGGCACTTCCGGCCTGCTGCGGTTTTCAGATCTGATCATGTATGATCGAACCACAGAAAGCCTCTGGCAGCAATTTACCGGCGAGGGAGTCGTTGGAGAAAAAGCCGGCACATATCTTCAGTTTGTGCCTGCAAGTCTCATCAGTTTTGCCGAGTTTCGCACGGCCTATCCACACGGCATCATACTCTCTCACGATACTGGAATGATACGTGCGTATGGCAGTAATCCTTACAAAGACTACGATACCATTGGCAACACACCATTTATGTTCCGCGGCCTCCTAGATAATCGTCTCCCCGCTATGGCCCGCGTCGTCAGCGTGTCACTGAAGACAGTGGACATCGCGTATCCACTCCACATTCTCGCTGACCGTGGAGTCATTCATGATATTCCAGCTGGATATCCCTTAGTCGTACTTCATACCACTGGGACGAACAGTGCGTTGGGCGCGCCGAGAATCGCTGAGGGAGAAGATGTTGGGGCAACGGGTGTTTTTGATTCAAGACTAGGCAACCAAACTCTCACATTTCATCGAGATGGAAACAAGATCACCGATGCAGAAACGCAAAGTACGTGGAATATTCTCGGGCACGCGATTGATGGCCCTTTAGCAGGCCAGCGACTCACACCAATCATACACGGCGACCATTTTTGGTTTTCTTGGGCAGCATTCAAGCCGAAAACGATTATCTATCAAGGTGATTAAACATTCCCCTCGTCGTATTATTTCACCTAGACAAAAAATGCGACAGTGAAATCAAAATTTCCTACTCTATCGAATTCACACACGCACCCATTTCTTGCCACATTTTTTCCATTAAATATCTTGATCATCGTCTTGGGAGAAATGCCCAAGAGTGTTTGTCACAGGGCAAGGTATATAAGCAGATCGAGCAAAACCGAGATGTTTCCTTCGAGAAGGTTAGATCAACCAAATATGCCAAACATGGTGCAAAAGAATGTAGGGACATGAAGAGATCTCTTGGTTGTGTACCGCTATGACAGATGATTGACCGTCTTCGAAAATAGATAAATGATAACCACACCCGAGATGATCAATGATATACCGACAATGGCGGGAAGATCAGGGATCTGTTTGAACACCAGCGCGCCAGCAATGGCGATGAGCACAATCCCAATGCCAGCCCACACTGCATATGCAATACCGACAGGAATTGTTCTGAGCACAACACTGAGAAAGTAAAACGCCATGCCGTATCCAAGCACAACTACAACGCTAGGAAGAAACTTCGTAAATTCTTCAGAGGCCTTTAAGGCAACTGTTCCGATCACCTCAGCCACTATCGCCATGAATAGATATGTATATGCCATATTCCAGCTCATGTTATTTTCGATGATTCACTCTGATAAACGCGCAAATCATACAAGCGCATGTTGGCTACTAAGCGAAGCAAAACGCCGTTGGAAGCCATTTTGAACATCCGCCTAAAATCGAACTTCAATGAACGCAGTGTCTGTTAGTTCACTGAGCCACTCTTGATAGAGTCGTTGTGATTGCTCTTGTAATAGCTTGTTCTCGATGTCTTTCTTGACTTCCTCAAACGGTTTGAATCCCGCTGGTTTCTTCTCGTCAACGCGAATGATATGCAATCCAACAGGAGATTCGATGACTTGCCCAATGTCTCCCTGACCAAGCCGATCAATAATCTCTTCCATCTGAGGCAAAAGAGACCCTCGTGTCATAATCCCAAGACTGCCGCCATCTTCTGCCTCTGGCCCGTCCGAGTAATCCTTGGCAAGCTCTTCAAAGGAACGGCCCTGCTCAAGTTCATTAAGAACATGTTCCGATCTTAGACGCGCTTTTTCAAGATTTCCAGAGGCACTTACACTTAGCATAATCTGGCTGATGCGCACCATGCCTGGAATGGCAAAATCTTCTCGGTGTGAATCATAGTATTCATGCAGTGTAGCTTCTGGTATCAGTAGCGTGTTCCGAATTTTTTGTTGGTACACTCTCCTTAGCAGGAGTTGCTCTCTCGCCTTTTTCCGGTCATTCGCCGTCGGAGCTGTGTTGGCATCAGCACCACGTCGTGCGCGTATATCCTGCGCGGTTGAGTCAATTTCACGATCACTAACAGTCATTCGCATTATCTTGGCTTGTTGAAGTTGTAGCTTTCGCTCAATCATGGATACTAATAATTTGTACCGTAATTGTTTCGTCTGTTGTTGAAGATCCTCTCCGCTGAACTGCGCGCTTAGTTGAGGCATAAAGGTTTCTAGTTCTTCCTGAAGCTCCGAAAGTGTAATCACGTCTTCATTGACAATGGCGGCAATACGATCTTTGGCATCCACGCGCTCCTGCGCAAGGCCATATCCGCTAGGAAGTGCAATGGCAATCAGGATGAGAAGAATGATTTGCACAAAAGTACTAGCAGGATATTGGGGGAAAACCCCGTGCAATCAAGAAACTAATTGTGTGAGCATTTGTGGTATTATCCCCACGATAAATCATGGCAAGCAAAGGAGGCGGACCGTGCTCTACGGAACGTAGAGCCTCGGAAGAGGCACGAAGGAGAATGAGGGGGTGTTTAAGCATTTTGCTACAGAGTAATTGCCTCAGCGTGTTCACGATCAGTCAATCCAATCATGGTATTGAGGCACTGCCGAAGCTCATAAAACGTTTGAGGCCAGCCTTGGGAGGGAATTAGAACTTCGACCGTTTGTGGTGTTGGAAATCGCACCATGTCGTCCCCATGTTGACGAATCAGTTCTGGGATAGCGTCAGTAGCGGGAGCAGATCCTGCCGCAAAATTGCATGTGATGGCACGGGCGTTGACCTCACATCGGTCCAAACCCAATGCCCTCGCTAAGAGCTTAATCTCCATAACTTGGAAGAGATGTTCAAGGGGATCAGGAATCGGCCCATAGCGGTCGAGAATTTCCCCATGGAGCAATGCGAGATCACTAACCTGCATACTCGATGATAGGCGTTTATAGAGAGATAATCGCTGATAGACATCGGAAACATATTCGTCTGCGATATAGGCTGATATTGGGAGTTTTATCTGCGGTTCAACAGGCTCGCTGAGCACCTCACCTCGTCGTTGGCGTACGGCCTGTTCCAACATCTGTACATATAATTCGAATCCCACAGCTTCGATTTGCCCAGACTGCTGCTTCCCTAACAAATTCCCGGCGCCACGGATCTCGAGATCTCTTGCGGCAATACGAAACCCTGCCCCCAGTTCACAGAACTCTTCGATGGCTTGCAATCTCCGTTTCGCATTGTCCGATAGAATGCCTTCATTTGGAACAAGCATATAGGCATAAGCTTGCTCACCACAACGTCCTACACGTCCACGCAATTGATACAGTTGCGCGAGACCAAATTGATCAGCACGGTTGACAATAATAGTATTTGCGGAAGGAATATCCATCCCCGATTGAATGATCGAGGTTGCGAGGAGAACAGTTAGGTCTTTGCGAAGAAAACGAAGCATAACCGACTCGAGCACACGAGCATCCATCTGCCCATGAGCAATTCCAATTCTGGCTTCTGGAACTAACTCGCTTAGCCACATGCCAATATGCTCAATAGTCATGACCGTATTGTGGACAAAAAATACCTGTCCTCCTCTTCTCAGTTCCCATTGTATGGCTTCACGTACGACACGGTCATTCATACAGACCACTTGCGTTTTTATGGCAAGGCGACCGGCGGGAGGGGTGTCAATAATAGAAATATCCCGTAAGGAAGACATCGAAAGTTGCAGCGTGCGAGGGATAGGAGTAGCCGTTAATGTCAGTACATCAACAGAATGGAAAAGTTGTTTGAGTCGCTCCTTATGACGAACACCAAACCATTGCTCCTCATCAATGATAGCTAACCCAAGGTCTTTAAATGCGATATCTTTTTGCAACAAACGATGTGTCCCAATCAGAATGTCAACAATGCCAGTCTTGACGTCATTGATCACAATTTGCTGGTCCTTGCGAGACTGAAACCGGCTCACAATTTCGACACGTACTGGAAAGGGGGCAAATCTCTGAGAAAAGTTTTCGAAATGTTGATTGGCCAATAATGTTGTGGGGACAAGAACGGCAACCTGGCGATTATCCAAAATTGCTTTAAATGCTGCGCGCATGGCTACTTCTGTTTTTCCATACCCCACATCGCCACATACCAATCTGTCCATGGGACGCGTAGATTCCATGCTTCGTTTGACGTCTTCGATCGCCGTCAATTGATCGGGAGTCGCTTCATACTCAAATGCGGCATCAAATTCATGTGAAAGAATCGAATCTGAAGAACACCCTACTCCCTCAACAAGTTCACGACGCGAATAGAGCTCGAGAAGCTCTTCAGCCATATCCTCGATATTCTTTTTCACTCGGGCTTTAGTCTGACTCCACCGTGTACCTCGAAGGCTATCCAAGCGAGGGATATGTCCCTCTTGGCACTGATAGCGCTGAACGTGATTCATGCGATCAAGCGGCACATACACAACGTCATTCCCCGCATATTCAATCATGAAAAACTCTTGTTCATAGCCATGAATTGCAAGGCGACGAAGCCCAGCATATCGTCCAATTCCGTGCTCAACGTAAACAACCGGACTCCCTAATTCAATATCTTCGACTGACGGGAGAAAGTGTGCACTCTTCGATTGCCGTTGTGGAGAATGCGACATTGATTTCGCAAACAGGTCTTCTTCTCGAATAATTGCGCCGAACCCCTCCATGAGAAACCCACTCGACACAATGCCATGGGTCAAATAAATTGGGGCCCCAGAGATGTGAGATCCCATTGCAGTCTGATGACCTGCGGACCACAGTTCAGCCGGCACATCATGTTCTGAGAAGAGCGCACACAGCCGGTTGGCTTGACCATAACTCCGTGCAATAACGACAACAGGTCCCCGGGAGCGAAGATCCTCAAGGATTTTTATAGCCGACACGAACGGCGCACCTTGAATGCCGAGGCCAAGACTTTCCGGCGATCGACACGCCATATGAATGGGGGCATTGACCGGATCAATTCCAACATGAATCTGGCGATCGACAGCATGGGGAATCGTTTCCGTGACGACAACTGTCTGGCCATCGTTCGCGACACTAATCGATTCCCAAGGAAGATACCATGCTTCTGGGGGAGTTGCCGGCTCACTCCATTCCTCTAGCGCTTGAATCATAAGCTTATCGGCATGTTGTCGAAGTTCCTGCGGCTCATTCAATACAATAATTGGTGGATCGAGGCAGTAATCGGCTAACGAATTCATCGTGCCATAGTGCTTTGGAGTTTGCCATTCAACGCCCAACGGCAATGGACTTTCGGGAAGTGCCTCAAGGATGTATTCCCGTGCGGGTAAGACCACCGCTCCGGCCTGTTTATGAGTCGACATTTGGGAATCGACATCAAACAGTCTCATCGACTCTAACGTGTCCCCAAGAAATTCAAGCCGCACCGGTTTATCATGGGCAGTTGAAAAGAGATCGATGATCCCTCCTCGAACGCTTAATTCTCCCGGATCCTGAACGATAGAGACATTGCGATACCCCGATCGCAAACAACTCTCAATCAAGGTTTCTCTCTCCAGATGATCACCTGGGTGCAGTTCAAGACAGGACGCGGCAAATATAGTTTTCGGAAGCGTACGTCGCAGGACACTTGAAATGCTGGTCACGACAACCGTTGGGCATCCTTGGTTTAATTGATACAGGGTTCTCATGCGTAGTGCGACGCAGTCAACTGCTGGAATTGCGGGTTGATACGGTGAGAGATCCCAATCAGGAAACTGATGAAGAGGTAATATCGGAAGGTTTAAAAAATCCCGGAAAAATAACAGGTCTCCATATATAGCCTCGGCTTCTACCTCAGAGCGCATGACGATCAGCATCGTTCTAGAGGTGTGCTGCGCCAATCGAAGCAGGAGTAAAGATTTGGCCGATCTGGTATGCCCTGTGATCGTTGGAAGATGCGTGTCTTGATTCAGAACCCTGTCTAGCTGAGCAAGCAGGGCGTCAAATCCTGCAACCGACTTGGTTTTTGTCGCAAGACTTGTCACTACAAGGCTGTCCGCATGCGCTCAATGAGAATAGTGGTGGAAATACCAGTCACCTCTGGGACCGATAGAACCGATCCACCCCGTGCCTCAACCACCTCACGACCGATGATCTCTTTCGGGTCCCAATCAGTACTTTTCACCAGAACATCGGGTTGCACGGCAGTAATGACACGCAAGGGATCTGGTTCCGAAAATACGACAACATAATCTACGCAAGTCAGTGCTGCCAATACTTCACCCCGTTGATTCTCTGAAACAATTGGTCGCTGAGGACCCTTGAGTTGGCTCACAGAGATGTCGCTGTTGAGACCAACGATAAGTATCTCACCGAGGCGCCGTGCAGCTTGGAGGGAACGTACGTGACCAACATGAAGCAAATCAAAACACCCGTTGGTAAACACAATCCTCTGACCCCGAGCCCGACATTGTTCCACAATAGCAGGAAGCTCTTGAAGTATCACAAACTTATCATTCATACGCCATTCGGCCTCAATTTGGCACTGCACGCGCACGGGAAAGAGCTACTGAGAAAATCTGGACCGCAGACTTACGGTGCGGGAAAGATTAAACGCATACCTACTTGAAGCCCTTCCTCTGCGTATCGGCCAGCAGGAATTTCGAGGGCAAATGAGGATACATGGTCTGGGCGATAGTGCGTACACGGCATAGTCATGCAGGGCTTCATATGTTCGGCAACATCCACAATGACACCTTCGGCATCCAACCACACCACGTCGAGCGGAATAAGGGTGTTTTTCATCCAAAACGCCCAAATTTGTTCATGCTCGAATACAAACAACATCCCACTATCTCTTGGCAAATGGTCTCGATGCATCAGACCCTGTTCTCTCGAGTGATCAGTATCGGCGACTTCAACAAAAAACTTCGTTCCATTGGGAAGAGTCACCGGCAATAAATCTTCATGCTCATCACTCGCGACCCCCATACACCCCAGTGCAAGAACACACAGGATCGCCGCAAGTATGCTCAGCAATGATGACCTTAGGTACATGATCACACAGTGTTGGACGAAACATCACACATGTCAAGAGCTAATGTAGTGGAACTATTTTCGAGCGGAGAAAAAGATGCCAGCAGCTTTCACGGCAATTATCTCCTTCGTCTCTCCGTTCATTCCATCTCGTCCTGTTTGTAGCCATAGAATGCTCAGTCACAACAGGCCAAATATCAATAGGCAACGGCATGCGAGGGTTGTATAGGCATTGGCTGAGCAAAGTAGAATAATGGAACATTGCTTGAGATAGACGGTTCACCCAAGAACTCCTTCCAAACACACAACCGGCAGGCACTCGCTCATTTCCAGCGCTTTTCAATGGTTGCTAAGGCAATCATATCTCTATACCTAAGACGGTCAAAACTCACGGCCACACATAGATTCTTTTCCCGTACTTGGATACAATCCTGCGGCATAGGGAGTGTAGCACTGCCCTCACATCGCAATCGAAAAGGAATCCATTGCCGCAGGATCCCCCACCTCAGCCCTCACCTCGTCTGCCATCACGCGAAGAAGGACGCATTCTTCGGGCATCTGCCCTGATTAGTGGGGCAACACTCCTCAGCCGCATCTTAGGGTTTGCTCGCGACATCATACTTGCACGATTCTTTGGGGCAGGGATCGCCGCAGACGCATTTTTCGTTGCATATCGTATTCCTAATATGCTTAGAGAATTATTTGCTGAGGGGTCAATGGCCGCTGCCTTCATTCCAGTGTTTAGTGAATATATTAAAAAGCGGTCACATCACGATGCCAAAGACCTTGCCAACACAGCGTTTACAACCCTCCTTCTCCTTCTGACTCTGGTTTGCATTCTTGGTGTCCTCGGTACCCCTGCAATTGTATACGTAATTGCCATGGGGTTCGCTGACGACCCTGAGAAACAAGCGCTGACCATTGAGCTCACCAGAATGATGTTCCCATACCTGATTCTTGTCGGCCTTTCCGCGCTTGTCATGGGCATCCTCAATACTGTCCGAAGTTTTGCCGCGCCAGCATTTGCTCCAGTAATGTTTAACCTCACTATCATTTTCTGCGCCTTTCTTGTAGCCCCACAGCTCTCCAACCCGATTTATGGCATTGCGATTGGTGTCGTTTTGGGTGGGTGTGCTCAGTTTCTCATTCAGCTTCCACATTTGAGACGAGCAAATTTTTCACTCTCCTTCCGATGGAATCTATCGCATCCTGGAGTAAAACGGATTGGAGCACTTATCGTTCCCACCATATTTGGCTTAGGTGTCACACAGGCAAATCTTCTTCTCAATACCATTCTCGCCTCCTTCCTTGCTACCGGTAGCGTCACATTCCTTTTTTACGGAATGCGGCTTATCCACTTTCCTCTTGGACTCGTTGGTATTGCCTTGGCGACCGCCATCCTTCCATCACTGAGCGCCCTGACGGCTAACGACGAGCACGATGAGTTAAACAGACGTATCGAATTTGGCCTACGCCATGTACTCTTCTTGATGATTCCGGCGACCGTTGGACTCATCATGCTTCGAACACCACTGATCCATCTCTTTTTCGAGCACGGCGAGTTTACCGCCGAAGCTACGAGAGGCACAGCGATTGCGGTAGCATTTTATGCAATCGGATTGTGGGCCTTTGGAGCTATTCGGATAGTGGTTTCAGCCTTTTACGCGTTGCAAGACACACGCACGCCAGTTCGAGTCGCGATGCTTGCATTGTTCTGCAACATCGCTCTTTCCCTCTCTCTTATCGGACCCCTTCAACATGGAGGACTAGCCTTGGCAACATCAATTGCCACAATACTAAACGTCAGCATCCTTCTCCGGTTACTCGTGAAGAAGATCGGACCTCTGGATTGGCAGGCAATCGCAACCTCATTACTTCGGACTGCTATCGCAAGCCTTGTTATTGGCATCATTTGCCGATGGGTGGCCATACACGGCCTGTGGGTCCAGAGTGGTCACTGGGTAGCAAAAGCAATGCTCCTTGGAACTGGAGTACTTCTCAGCATTGCGGTATATCTTGGGATCCATATTCTTATGCGTTCCCCAGAACTTAGCGCAATACGACATGCACTTGCAAAACGACTATAGCCCCTAATTGGATGAACCATATCGAAGAGACCAATCCTGCCCTTGACTTTTTCTCGAGATGAAAGGAACATTGGGCGTGGCTTCAAATCCAATGCAACAAAACGAAAACCCCGAAGAATCGCTCGAAGTTAAAGTCGGAGAGTTTGCCAATCGTATGACCCGGTGTGGAGCGCGAAACCTTCACCCCTTACTCATCCGTGCAGTTGAAAAAACTCTCATTACAAAAATCCTTGCAGAAATGAAATGGAACCAAGCGCAGACCGCACACGTCCTTGGACTAAATCGAAATACTCTTCGAAAAAAAATCCGAGATCTTCAAATCCATCGTCCTACAATTCCAGATAACGATCCTTGACGGAAAAACCTCTGCTAGCAGCCATCACCAATAGTAAGCGTTGTATCGGGTTAAACCTCTGGCCGCACTGGCTATCACGTTGATTTGCGTCCATTTCCGTGCCTGCACGGCTTTCCCCTTGACCGCTCAGAGCTAGACTGATATATTTCGGTGGTACTTTTTGCACAACATGACAACGAAGACTTCCATCCGCTCTTCTCGACAACATCATGGTTTAGGCGCGTAGCTCAGGGGGAGAGCGCTACCTTGACACGGTAGAAGTCGGCGGTTCAAAACCGCCCGCGCCTACCATTGTCTTCTCGAAAACTCACCCGCCTCGCTCACAATAATGGCTAATATGATTGAAGTAACATACCCAGATAAATCTCGCCGCTCGTACGAATCTGGGGTTACTGCGTTTGAAGCCATAGCGGGCTACACCCTCCCAAACAACCGCACACTTTTGGCTGCAGAAGCCGATGGTATCGCGGTTGATCTTTCAACCGTACTAACATCAAATGTCTCACTCAAACCCCTCACCTTTGATTCGAAACTCGGAAAAGAAGTGTATTGGCATACGAGTGCTCATATTCTTGCTCAAGCGGTACAAACTGTCTTCCCTCTAGCAAAATTAGCTATTGGCCCCCCCATTGATGCTGGGTTTTACTATGATTTTGGATTTGACCGAGCCTTCACTCCCGAGGATCTCAATCGGATAGAAGAGGAAGTGCATTCGATCGTGAAAGCGGATTATCCCCTTGAACGCATAGAGTCCTCCCAAGAAGGCGCTATACCATTATTCCAGGAACGCGATGAGTCGTATAAGGTTGAGATTATTAAGGCCATTGCCGATCCATCCGTATCCATGTATAGGCAAGGAAATTTCATTGATCTCTGTCGTGGGCCACACATGACGTCGACGGGACAAATCGGAGCATTCAAGGTGTTGTCCGTGGCAGGAGCTTATTGGCGTGGAGACAAGCAGAATCCCATGCTCCAAAGAATATACGGAATTTCATTTCCGACACAGGAAGAACTTGATCAACATCTCCTCCTGCTCGAAGAAGCTAAACGTCGAGACCATAGAAAGATTGGAAAAGAGCTTGATCTCTTCTCCGTCAGTGAGGAAACAGGCTCAGGACTTATTTTGTGGCACCCGAAAGGTGCAATGGTCAGACATCTTATTGAAACATTTTGGCGCGAGCAACATATTGAACGCGGATACGAGCTTGTCTATTCCCCACACATTGCCCGCCTCGATCTCTGGAAGCAGAGCGGACATCTTGACTTCTATCACGAAAGCATGTTTTCACCGATCTCGGCAGAGGACAACCCCTACCAACTGAAACCGATGAACTGTCCGTTCCATATTGTGATCTACAAATCACGTTTACGAAGCTATCGTGACCTTCCCTTGCGTTGGGCCGAACTCGGTACCGTCTACCGTCGTGAACTTTCCGGGGTTCTTGAGGGGCTAAAGCGTGTTCGAGGCTTTACTCAAGATGATGCCCATATTTTCTGCCGTCCTGAGCAACTAGCCGAAGAAGTTGCTGACATCCTTAAGTTCACTTTTTCAACGCTACGGCGTTTTGGCTTTGAAGACTTTGAAATATTTCTCTCAACCCGCCCCGACCATGCTGTAGGTTCAGCTGAAGATTGGCAGCATGCTACAGATGCACTCAAATCCGCTTTACATGCCCTAAAGGTTTCCTATACGATCGATCCCGGAGAAGGAGCATTCTACGGACCAAAGATTGACATACAAATTCGCGATGTGTTGGAACGCTCATGGCAATGTTCTACCATTCAGCTAGACTTTAACCTTCCTCAGCGTTTTGAATTGGCATTTACCGGCCCCGATGGAAAACCTCATCAACCGATTATGATTCACCGAGCAATCTTTGGCTCCCTCGAGCGATTTATTGGTGTTCTCATTGAACATTTTGATGGTGCGTTTCCAGCCTGGCTTGCTCCAGTTCAAGTCAAGGTGTTGACCCTAGGCGAAACCCAATCCTCTTATGCGAGCAACATCATCGTAGAATTAAAGCAACATGGCTTTCGTGCAGAAGCAGATCTGAGATCCGAAAAAATAAATCTTAAGATCCGCGAGGCGGAAACGGCAAAAGTCCCATATATGATCATTGTTGGAGATAAGGAAGTGGCAGCAAGCACTGTATCAGTTCGAAAACGAAAAGAAGGGCAAGCGGGTACAATGAAGCTTGTCCCATTTATTAAGATGTTAACTGCAGAGATATTGGAATACTCTTCCGCATCTCCTGCACCCACTCAATCATGAGATAACGTAGAATTTAGGGAGGTGGCCTATCGTTCAGAAACTTCGTGTTAATCAACGAATCCGAACGGCTGAAGTTCGCGTCATTGGACCAGAGGGCGATCAACTTGGTATCTTACAGACCGCCAATGCAATTCGGCAGGCGCTTGACGGAGGATACGACTTGGTGGAGGTGGCGCCAATGGCTCATCCGCCGGTCTGCCGGATTATGGATTATGGAAAGTATATGTATGAGACCAATAAAAAGGAACATGCAAACAGATCTCATCAAAAATCAACACAAGTCAAGGAGGCAAAAATACGACTTCGAACCGGGATCCATGACTTGAATACAAAGATCAAGCATATTAACTCTTTCTTGGATCATGGGCATAAAACAAAGGTCATTCTCGTATTCCGAGGACGCGAAATGGAACATGCAGAACGTGGAAAGCTACTGATGGATCTGATTGTTCAGGGCATTGCTGATCACGGCCAAGTGGAGCAACCTTATCGGATTGAAGGCCGTTTCATGGTCATGCTCCTTTCACCAAAATCATCATAAACACGATAGCGAGGAGAATAATGGCAGGGTTAAAGCTAAAAACTCATCGTGGTACGGCAAAGCGAGTGAAAGTTACTGGATCGGGAAAATATCTGCGCCGAAAAGCGTCGCTTCGTCATCTTCTCACCACGAAATCGCGAGGGCAAAAGCGCAATCTAAAAGGGGCAGCAGTAGTGGACGCAACTGTCAATCGCATGTTTAATCGATTACTTCCTACGAAATAAATGACGTTCGCACGCATTCATTTCACTATGCTATAAGGAGTGCATCATGCCGAGGGTAAAAGGAGGACCTAAGACACATCTTCGCAGGAAAAAGCGCCTGAAGTTAGCCAAAGGCTACTTCGGAGGTCGAAGCCGACTGTATCGTCAGGCAACCGAAGCGGTCGACCGCGCATTACGATTTGCCTACAGAGATCGTCGGATCAAAAAACGAAATTTTAGGCGTTTATGGATTGCGCGAATCAATGCAGCAACACGAGCGCATGGATTGACGTACAGCGAGTTAATTGCACACTTAAAACGTGCAAAGCTTACATTAAACCGGAAGGTACTTGCTGATATGGCAATGAATGATATTGAAGCATTTGCACATATGATTGATACCGTAAAGTCAACTCCTGCACCCTCACCTAGTTGATTCCATGTGCCCAATCCCCCTTATTGCGTGGTGCAGCGGGGGATTCTGGTTTATCACTATCCTATTCGTCTTCGGTACTGCCCAATCCCAGACTGCACCTGAGATTCGCCAATCGCTCCGTGAACTCGGCGTTCCTATCGGCACTATTCCAGCCGGCACATTTAACGCAATCACCGATGTTCCTGGCATTCGTGTAGGACATACAACACTACACAGAGGGCATGGTCCGCTTGTACCAGGGCAAGGTCCAGTTCGGACAGGAGTAACCGTGATTATCCCTCGCGACAATGTATGGAATCACAAAGTGCCTGCAGGATCTTTTGTGCTCAATGGCACGGGCGAAATGACGGGTCTTGCTTGGGTTGAGGAGGCCGGATTTCTTGAATATCCTATCGCTCTCACAAATACATTAAACGCCCCACTTGTCGGCAATGGCATCATCAGTTGGATGCTTAAAAAATACCCCGCGATTGGTATTACCGATGACACATTAACTCCCCTTGTCGCAGAATGCGATGACAGTTATCTCAACGATGCCCAAGGACGCCATGTCACAGAACATGATGTCATGCTTGCGTTAGAAAGCGCGAGTTCTGGAAATATTAAACAGGGATCTGTTGGTGCAGGCACTGGAATGAGGAGTTATGGATTTAAGGGTGGAATTGGGACTTCGTCACGTATCCTGCCATCATCGGACGGAGGTTATGTCGTTGGAGTGCTTGTCAACGCAAACCATGGACGACGAGATCAACTCACCATTCTCGGTCGTCCTATGGCACACCACTTTTCGAAACCCGAATCTTCTCCACAGACAACTGAAGGATCAATTATTATTATCATCGCCACCAACGCTCCATTAACAAGTCGTCAACTCAAACGCGTTGCAAAACGAGCAACATTCGGGCTAGCGCGAACCGGAACGATTGGCCGCCACGGTAGCGGAGATTTTATTCTTGCGTTCTCTACTGGGAACACTATCCCCCATTATCCAGTTGAGCGAACCTACTCAATGACGATCATCTCCGACATTTATCTCAATCCAATTTTCAGTGCAGTGGTTGAAGCAACCGAAGAAGCAATTCTGAACGCTCTTGCTATGGCGACAACCACGATTGGTCGCGACGGGCACCGTGCCGAAGCTATTCCTTTGGACAAACTTAAGCAACTGGTTAATCCCTAGAAAGCAAACCAGCAACTTCTCACTCCTCAACCCTAACCATCATTTCGATACGTTGGGTTGGTAAGTCGCGAGAATCACGGTCTTGTGAAACAATCGCGTCAACAACATCCATCCCCTTAACCACTTTTCCAAACACGGTATATTGTCCATCAAGGAAATTGGATGCAGCAACAACAATGTAGAATTGAGATCCAGCACTGTCAGGGTCCTGTGAGCGTGCCATTGATAGAATGCCTCTGCCATGGGAACGATTATTAAACTCTGCCTTGATGGTATATCCAGGCCCGCCTGTTCCGTACGTAGAGACATCGTCATCTTTGGTGTTGGGATCTCCCCCTTGGATCATAAACCCTGGAATAATTCGATGAAAAATGGTCCCATTATAAAATCCAGATCTAGCCAATTTCAAAAAATTTTCGACATGATTTGGAGCTTTTTTGGGGAAAAAAGTGATTTCAATAGATCCAAATTTCGTATCGATAATGACTCGTGGAGACTTCTCACCAGCTTCGACCTGTGACACGGCTACACCTGATAACATCAGTCCACCCACAACTACCCCAAGCAGTCGAAACATCATTGCACGAGCCTCCTTTTGCTGGTTATGCTTGTATTTCCTGTAGTCGGACTAAAGCCTGCTTTGCTGCCTCCTGCTCAGCTTTCTTCTTCGTTCTTCCAGCCCCAGCCCCATATTGATCATTTCCAAGATGAACCTCCACCTCAAATGTTCGATGGTGATCAGGACCAGACGTATGGCTGAGATGATACACAGGAAGAAAGCCAAATCGCCGCTGGCAAAGTTCTTGGAGCTGGCTTTTATCATCCGTTTTCTGACCATTTGAATTGAGGAGATTAAACTTTTCCCGATAGACGTTCAACACCAATCGACGTGCCGATGAGAGGCCTCCGTCAAGGTAGACCGCAGCAATAACTGCTTCAAGCGTATCAGCCAGGATGGAGGGATTCTGACGTCCATCATTCAACTCCTCCCCTCGCCCCAGAAAAAGATAAGAGCCTAGAGAAAGACTCCTCGATAGTGCAGCAAGAGTGTCCTTACCCACCAATCGTGCTTTCATCTTTGAGAGAATACCCTCATCGACCTCTTGAAACTCGCTCATAAGATACTCACTAATCAGCAGATCTAAAACGGAATCCCCCAAAAATTCAAGTCGTTCGTTATGTGAATGATTCCCCCGCCATTCATTCAATGCAGATGAATGCGTGAGCGCTTCAATAAGAAGTTCAATGCGAACAAACGAATGGCCGAGTGTCGTTTGCAACTCATATAGCGCATCAGAAGTTCTTGACATCGGAAGGTGTTTAGAATGCATATCGGCGGAAGAGGAGAGATGCATTTGTTCCTCCAAATCCGAATGAGTTCGAGAGAGCGACATCAATGCGCACCCGCCGAGCAGTATTGGCAATATGATCAAGCGGATACTCGCAATCTGGGCTATCAAGGTTAATTGTTGGAGGCAGAACTCCTCTCTGTATTGCCAAAACAGTAAAGGCTGCTTCAACTCCCCCTGAAGCCCCGAGAAGATGTCCAGTCATTGATTTCGTCGCACTCACAGGAATACCTGGAGTTCCCTCTCCGAATACACGAGTAATGGCAAGCGCCTCAAGCCTATCAGCCATCGTCGAGGTCGCATGGGCGTTAATATATCCAACATCTGAGGGGGATAAAGCAGAATCGTGAAGTGTCTGTTGCATACACCGGACTGCACCATTGGCATCATTCGGCGGCGCAGTGATATGGTATGCATCAGCTGTCATACCATAGCCAACAAGTTCCGCATAAATCTTTGCATCGCGCTTAACGGCATGTTCAAGTTCTTCGAGAAACAAAATGCCTGCGCCCTCGCCAACAACAAAACCGTCTCGATCTTGATCGAAGGGACGACTTGCGGATTCAGGAGCATCATTCCGCTTTGAGAGCGCACGCGACGCCGCAAAACCAGCAAGCGTAAGAGGCGTAACCGCTGCCTCTGTTCCTCCAGCGATTATTGCGTTGGCTTCGCCACGCTGAATGATGCGATAGGCATCACCGATACAATGTGTTCCTGTTGCACAGGCAGTAACAGTTCCTGAGTTAGGGCCACGTGCGCCAAGAAAAATCGAGACAAAACCAGCGGCCATATTGCCAATAACCATCGGAATAAAAAAAGGTGTAACGCGAGAAGGTCCCTTTTCTTGAAGTATCGTATGTGTCTGTTCAATCCCATGAATCCCACCGATGCCTGATCCAATGACCACGCCAATTTGATCCGCATTATGTGCCGTGATAGAAAACTGAGCATCATTCACAGCCATGCGGCTCGCCGCAACTGCATATTGGATAAATGAATCCATTTTCTTAACATCTTTTTTGTCCACATAGTCTGTTGGAACAAAATCTATGATTTCCGCGGCGATCTGAGATGGATAGTCTGTCGGATCAAACCTAGTAATCCTTCGAACAGCTGAGCGTCCCTCACAAACAGCCGCCCAGGTTGCCTCGAGTCCAATACCAAGAGGAGTGACAAGCCCAATTCCGGTAACAACAACTCTTCGTCTTGGCTGATTCTCCCCGTACCAGTCTTCTTTAGGAAGATTCACGGCATCGCCTCAACAATTTGCCGCAATGACAACGCTATAATAATTGCGTGACGAGACCATAGAATTCATAGGTGGGAAAATACCCTGTACAGTTTTGCCAGCTGTTGAAAAAAATCAACCCGTTTCACATTCCACGTGTATCACGGTGCCTCGTACTACCACCCAGTACACTGCAGAATGCGAAAATGGCCGCCATCAAACATCAGATCCGTTGACAGCACGAGCATGCAGAGAACATGTAGAAGGCAATGAAACGAGAACACCACTAGCGAACTCTTTCAGCACCTTGCTAAAAATTACAAGCGTTGCTGAATATAGTCCACTGCGTCCTGAACCGTAAGTATCTTGCCTGCGTCCTCATCTGGAATTTGAACGTCAAAGGCTTCCTCAAACGCCATTACGAGCTCAACCGTATCAAGCGAATCAGCACCTAGATTATCGACAAATGAAGCGTCGGAAGTGACATCCTTCTCGTCAACCCCCAGTTGCTCGACAATAATCTTCCGCACGCGGCTACTCGTGTCAGCAGTCATATCAGCCGCCATGGGAGCCACCTCCTTTCTCTCGATAGAGTTCAATTGTGTTTGTAATGTTCACGTCATCAACATGCCACCGTTCACGTGAAGAACCTGACCGGTGATGTAACTCGCCTCTTTAGAAACTAAAAATGTCACTGCATGTGCAACATCTTCCGGAGTCCCCAATCGCTCGCAGGGTATTTGTTTGACAAGAGATTCTCTATCCTCTGGTGGCATCGCCTGAGTCATCGCCGTATCAATGAACCCAGGTGCAACCGCATTCGATGTAATCCCTCGGCGCGCGTACTCACGAGCAACGGCTTTTGTAAATGCAATAAGCCCTCCTTTGGAGGCAGCATAGTTTGCCTGACCAAAGTTCCCCATGGCTCCAACGATCGAGGCAATGTTTACGATACGCCCATTTCGATTCTTTACCATACCCGGCAACACCCCCTTTGTACAGTAAAAGGCACCGGTAAGATTAACACTCAGAACTTTGTCCCAAGCATCTTCGTGCAACCGCAAGAGAATAGCATCTTTGGTAATGCCGGCATTATTGACAAGAATGTCGATCTTCCCCCACGTTCCAAGTATATGCTCCATCGCCGACTTGACAGACCCAAGATCTGCTACATTGAGAGCAATCCCCGCAGATTGGATCCCAGCCTTAGCGATCTCAGTCGCAGAGGACTCAGCTGCTTGAGCATTTAAATCGCCAATGATGACGTTGACTCCATTATGGGCTAACGAAGTCGCAATGGCCTTCCCAATTCCTTGCGCTCCACCAGTGACTAATGCAACTTGACCATCAAGCATGCTACACGCAGACTACCCTTGAGCTAGTACCTCAACTGCACAATGAAGACTTTCTGGATCCTGCACACTAAATACTCTAGCTTGATCCGTAATACTTTTAATCAATCGGGACAACACCATCCCAGGGCCAATTTCAATAATAATGTTAATGCCCATGGATACAAGCGTTTTAATTGAATCCTCCCACAGGACAGGAGAAGGCAGTTGCGCAAGAAGTGAAGTGCGAACATCATGGCGAAGCCTAATAGGTTTTGCATGGACGTTATTGACTAATGGTATTTCCAAATCACGGATAGTAATTAAGTCGAGATCTGAGGCAAGACGTTCCGCAGCTTTTAGCATTAGCGGAGTGTGCACTGGAACACTAATGGGCAAGCGCACTGAACGGCCCTTATGTTGTGCATGGATTAATCGCAATGCTTCTTCCACCGCCACTGTTTCTCCCGCAATGACTACCTGACGAGGACTATTGAAGTTCGCGGGGCAGACAACTCCTAAACGAGAGGCGGTTTGACAGGACTCCACAATTACGTCTCGTGGAACACCAAGAACAGCAGCAACTATTCCGTGTCCAGTACCGACTGCTTCTTGCATATAACGGCCTCGTTTCCTCACGACTTGGACAGCATCAGGAAATTCCACCCCATCGGCAGCGACGACAGCAGTCCACTCTCCAAGGCTGTGACCTGCAACAGCCAATGGTGAAATGCCAGCGCGAATAAGCGCGTGTAGCGCTGCCACACTTACCGTCAGTATTGCCGGTTGTGTATATTCGGTGAGATTTAAACGATCGTCCGGACCATCAAAACACAGAGCTGGAAGATCAAAACCAAGGACAGCGCTTGCCGTATCGAACAATTTCCTAGCCTGACAATCCGTCTCATAGAATAGTTTTCCCATTCCAAGGCACTGCGAACCCTGCCCGGGAAAAACAAATGCAACGCGAGAACCCGATTTCTCAGGCACCTTACCCAACGATGAATTCCCCCCCATCTATAGCGATAACGTTCCCAGTCATCCACTGTGTTTTGCGATGACTTAGTACGCCCAATGCCCTAGCAACATCCTCTGGTGTTGTCAAACGTCGTGATGGGTTTTTTTGTAATGCACGTTCAAGCATCTCGGTAGATCCAGGAATTTTTTGAAGTGCTGGGGTGTTAGTCACACCTGCCATGATTGCATTTGCCGTCACTCCTGCGGGAGCAAGTTCAAGGGCAAGCTGTCGAATATGGGATTCGAGTGCGGCTTTTGCGGCAGAAACTGCTCCATAATTTGGCCATACCTTTGAGCCTCCAGCACTTGTGAGAGCAAAAATACGTCCTCCCTCTCCCATAAGCTTACGGACCATCAGATCCTGTACCCAATAGACTAAGCTATTGGCCATGACATCAATTGTCATATCGATTTGAGCCTTCGTTACAGCACTAGCCTCTTCTTCAGCAATAAAGAGCTTCAAGGTTCCGAATGCGAGGGAGTGAAGCAAAATACGTATTCGCCTATTTTCAGCTTCGCTAGAAAGTGTTTGCGTAATTGAATCAATAATTTCGCTCCGTTTATTCGCATCAGCAGCATTGGCGTTTATAAAGACAGCTTCTCGCCCCATACCGCGGATGTTTCGTACAAGATCTCCTACTTGTGGAAGTGTTGATTTTCGATCGAGATGAACACCAAAAATATTCATTCCTTGTGCTGCAAGTTCAACTGCACAAGCGGCACCAAATCCACTTGAGGCACCCAAAATAAGTGCCCACTCACCTACAAGATCACTGTTTCTTTCCATAGCGCTACCTTATCACCATCGAATTAGTGTTGATGCCCACGTGAGACCGCTACCAAACGCAATCAAGAGCACGTGAGTGCCGCTTTTAATCCGGTTTTCCCTCACCATTTCATCAAGTGCCAATGGTACTGATGCCGCAGAGGTATTCCCATATTGTCCAATGTTCATCACGACTCGCTCCATTGGAACATGTAGCCGCTCCGCAGTCGCTTTAATAATCCGTGCATTCGCTTGATGCGGAATAAAAAGATCAATGTCATCTATTGTAAGATTATTTGCAGCTAAGGCCTCCCGCGCGGCCTCTTCCATCATCTTTACAGCAAGTTTGAACGTTGTACTCCCGCGCATCTTTATAAAATTTAGTCTCTCATTCAGGACAGTTTCCGATAGTGGTTGCTGCGATCCCCCTCCAGGGACGTAAATTAAATCCCACCTCTGACCATTAGAGTGGAGATGGTTTGAAAGAATCCCATTTTCGCCTTTGATGCCTTGTAAGACAGCGGCGCCAGCACCGTCACCAAAAATGATACATGTCGCCCGATCAGTCCAATCGGTGACCGAAGACATAACCTCGGTACCGACAACCAGTACATTCCGGTAAGTCTCAAGTCGAATATAGTGATCCGCAATAGAGAGTGCAAACAAAAACCCTGAACATGCCGCAGAGACATCAAAGGCAACAGCCGCCTTGGCACCTAGAATTGATTGAATAAGGCATGCCGTTGATGGAAAAGGCATATCTGGCGTACAGGTCGCAACAATGATGAGATCGAGATCCGCAGGGTCAAGACGCGCAGTTGCTAGCGCAATTGTAGCCGCCTTAGCACCTAAGGCCGAGCTTCCTTCACCCGGAGAGGCAATATAGCGACTGCGAATCCCGGTACGCTCGGTAATCCATTGATCAGATGTATTAACAGTTTGTTCGAGATCGGAATTTGTGATGACTGAGCGTGGGACATATGATCCGGTTCCAACGACTCTCGCCCTCATCCCGAGGCTCGCGTAGAATCATTAGCACTCACGAACGCCGCTTCGTGTACTACATCATCTTGTATGCTTTCGTTAATCTTTTGATCGATGAGCTGACGTGCGAGCCGCACCGCACTATAAACTGCTTTTGCTGATGATCGTCCATGACAAATGACACATGTTCCATTCACACCAAGAAGTGGCGCACCCCCAAACTCTGCATAGTCAATTCGCTTCTTGAATCGATGTAGTGAGGGACGTAATAGCGCATATCCTAGCTTTCCGATGCGCGAATGACTAATGTCATTTATCAACATCTTCGTCATAATCTCAACGACGCCCTCACTGATCTTTAATCCAACGTTTCCAATAAACCCATCACACACAATTACGTCAGCCATTCCAGTATAGACGTCCCGCCCTTCCACGTTACCAATAAAATTCAACGAACTATTTTTAAGCAAACTAAAGGCTTCCCTGGTAGTTTCATTACCCTTTTCATCTTCTTCCCCGATGCTCAGCAAGCCAATCTTTGGCTTGGCATCCCCAAGCACCTGTTTTGCGTATTCGTTCCCCATAATTGCAAATTGATAGAGCTGATGCGGAAGAGAGTCAACAGTTGCGCCAACATCAAGCATAATTGCCTGTCCTCTTAAAGTTGGAAGGGTCACTGCAATCGCTGGCCGGTCAATTCCCTTTAGAACGCCTAGCAGAAAGAAGGCTGACACCATAGTAGCGCCTGTATTACCCGCGCTAATCACAGCCGCAGCCTCTTTGTTGCGCACAAGTTCTGTCGCTATCCAAATTGACGAATCGCGTTTCCTGCGGACAACTGAAGAAGGAGGGTCGTGCATTTCAACTTGCTGCGAGGCATGCCGAATAGAAATACTGGATGGTACATCAGCCATGGTCTCACGCAAATGGCGACGAATCTCAGGTTCATCTCCAACAAGAATAATCTCCACGTCGAGATCACGTGCTGCAAGACAGACCCCTCCCACTACCTGGGCTGGTGCCCGGTCACCCCCCATAGCATCAACCGCAATTTTCACGTGGCGAGACGTGGGAAAATTGCGAAGACGCTAGGAGTCCTTGGTCGCAATAACCTCATTCCCCTTATACGTTCCACAGGCAAGACAAACATAATGGGGCAATTTCGGCTCATGACATTGCGGGCAGTTGGAGAAGGATGGAAGACGCAATCCGTCGTGTGCACGACGCTTATCACGTCTCATTTTGGTGTGCCGATGCTTTGGATTAGCCATGTTTTGTTATCCTAAATGTCGGTTTCAAGTGTTGTCGAGCAACAAAGCGAGAATCAGACCGAGTAGCCGAACATCCACATTTGACACGATTCAAGTCCTGGCCGCAGACAACACACAACCCATAACAGTCCGAACGACAGTACGAATACGGCGGCACAGCAAGAAGCAGTTGCTCACGAACAATTGGTCGGATATCTAGAAACATTCCAGCATACGTGTAGATATCATCTTCAGGACTTACCTCCCCTGTCTCGTGTAGATCATTGTCAATCAATGCTTCCGGGAAACACCGTAATGTCAAGACTGGATACAATGACATCATGACACCTGCAAGACAGCGACAACACTGCAGGGAGACGTTAACCGAAATTTCTCCTTGTATTGTAACAATGGCTCTTTCTCTCCAGAGTTTGAGATGGCCCTCAACTTTACCCTCAATACAAATCTCGCCCTCGGTGAACCCAAGACTTTCTGAAGACTCCGAGAATGATTGGTTGAACCCTTTTGCAGAACCCTGCGGGATATCTGATATAAGATATCTCACGACAAATGCTCGCGAACATCAGCGTTGTTCTTCTGCAAACGCTAGAAGTGCAATAGTTCTCGCACGTTTAATTTCAACGGTTAATTCCCGCTGATGTCGCATGCAGTTCCCAGAAACTCGGCGCGGAATAATTCGGCCTCGTTCCGTCAAAAACACCCGCAATGCCACTGCGTCCTTGTAGTGCACTACCTTTTTCTCATGACAAAATCTGCAAATTCTACTTCGACTAAATCTCGAGCGCTCCAAGCTTCCTTCTCCTTCTTAGGATCTTAGATGAAATCTAATCCTCTGCACGACTAACTTTCCTCACCAGACAATTCCACTACGTCTCTGACACCTCTCTCAGAGGGTGTTTCCTGCCGCTTTGGCATAAAAGTCACATTAAGAGCAACCACCTCGTGCTTACTGCGTTTTTGACCCTCAGCAGTTTCCCAGCGCCGTTGGCTAAGCCGCCCGTCGACAATGACACCATTTCCTTTTGTCAGATACTGCCCGCAATTCTCTGCCTGCTTCCCAAACACGACAATGTCAATGAAGCAAACTTCATCTTTCTGTTCCTCACCTTGGCCAAATTTCCGATTCACCGCAAGGGAAAACTCCACGACCGATGTACCGCTAGGGGTATAGCGAAGCTCAGGATCTTTGGTCAAATTCCCCATGAGAATGACCTTATTAAACGACGGCACTCTCCCGTTCCTCCACCTCGTTGCCAGCTACTGTATCACTAGCGATTTTCTCAACTCGGATTATCATAGACTTCAGAATCACATCATTGATACGATTTGCATTTTCAAGCGGCTGAATAACAGCCCCTTTCCCTTGAAAATTAAAACAAAGATATGTCCCCTTTCTCTCACCTTTAATTTCATATGCAAGCTTTCGCTTGCCCCAGTTGTCGACTTTTATCACTATGCTCCCGCTCTGTTCTATCCGAACGGTGTAGTCATCAATAAATTGTTGAATTTCTGGATCACCTAAGGAATGCCTCAGAATCACTACCAATTCATACATCCGTATTTCTTCTTGATTCATGTTTTCCCCTACACACCCAAAGTGGACAAAGGATATCCCTTACTGCGACATGGACGATTCATTCTTGCTGCTATTAAAATGATTCATCGCTCTTGTAATTCCATCGCGCACGAGACAATGCACTGCAGCTGCGGCACGTTGCGTTATTTTTTTAAACTCCAACCTGTCTCTCTCTGTCAGTGGAGACAACACGTAATCAGCACTCGTCATCGGAAATGTCGGACGTCCAATTCCCATTCTCACTCGAGTGAATTGGTTGCCTACCGACTGCTCAATAATTGATTCGACTCCACGGTGTCCACCACCACCCCCACCGTGTTGAATTTTAATCCTTCCAAGATCGAGATCCAAATCATCATGAATCACAATTAAATCAAAGGTTGATGCCCTTTCTTCTGCATACAGAGTAGCCAGCATATCCCCACTGTTATTCATGAACGTTTGCGGTTTAACAAGGATGACGTGCTCACTTCCTATCATTCCAAACCCAGCGAGAAACCCCGCATCACGCTTAAACGCCACGCCACATTCCTCAGCGAGCTGATCAAGGACCATAAACCCGATGTTATGTCGAGTCCATCTGTAACGGACACCTGGATTTCCAAGTCCGATGATAAGGCGTATAGCAATCGAACGTATTTCCCCCAGACCTAAGTAGTTGACGCTGCAGGTTTTGACGCTGCAGATTCCTGAGGTGTCTGAACACTTTCCTCGCCTTCGCTTTCTGTTGTCTCGACCACTATCCTCTTAGCGGTAATATTGACAACGATCTTCTCAAGGTCATCATGTATTTTGATGCCCTTTGCAATGGGAATATCCTTCACCTTCACAATGTGCCCAATATCCAATCCGGACGCATCAACGCTAACTGTATCAGGAATCTCTGATGGGAGTCCTTCAACGTGTAGATGCCGCTGCCTCTGCCGTAACACTCCACCAAGTACCACGCCTACGGGAGTTGATCCAATGATCACAATCGGAACTGTTACTTGAATAGGCAGGTCCATTGCAACTTCAAAAAAATCCACATGGAGAGCTTTCCCATCGATAGGGTCATACTGGACATCTTTGAGTATCGCATTGTGCTGTACAGTGCCATTGTTACCCGCTTCAGTCAGGGTGACCAGTACATACCCTTGCCGACTTAAACGAAGAACCTTGTTGAACTCGACGTAGTCAAGGGTGAGAGAGGTCGTTTCACCTTTCCCATACAGCACTCCAGGAACCTTGCCTTCTCTGCGCAGTTGACGCACGGCACCCTTGCCTGTTTCAACTCTCTTGGTTAAAGGCAACCGACAATTCATTGATTCATGATCTCACTCTACTAATTGGAAGGTTAAGTTGCCCATTTCTACACAAACAATGAACTCACCGACTCCTCCGCATGAATACGCGCCACGGCTTCCCCCAACAAGGCAGCAACGGACAGAACTTTGAGCTTGGGACATTGCTGCTCCTTTCCATGAAGAGGAATAGTATTCGTTACAATCACTTCCTCAAGCTCTACCGCACTAAGTCGGTCAAGAGCTGCACCTGAGAGCGTCGCGTGAGTACACGCCGCCCTCACCCGCTTTGCACCTTGCTGAGCACAAGCTTTTGCCCCTTGAACAATCGTGCCGGCTGTGTCGATCATATCATCAAGCAATAACACGTCGTGTCCCTTCACATTCCCAATAATATTCATCACCTCAGCTTGATTTGGTCCTTCGCGCCGCTTATCAATAATCGCAAGGTTAAACTGCCGACGCTTGGCAAATGCACGAGCGCGTTCAACTCCGCCTGCATCAGGAGAGACCACAACCAAATTCTCATATCCCACAGCATCAACATAATCCAGAATAACCGGAGTGCCGTACAAGTGGTCTAATGGGATATTAAAAAACCCTTGAATTTGGCCGACATGAAGGTCCATGGTGAGCACGCGGTCTGCACCCGCAGTCGTAATGAGATCTGCAAGCAACTTAGCCGAGATAGGGACACGAGATTGCATCTTTCGATCTTGCCTAGCATAGCCATAATATGGGATCACTGCGGTGATGCGGCGTGGAGATGAGCGTTTCACTGCATCCATCATGATGAGCAATTCCATAATATGTCGGTTAACCGGTGGCGAACAGGACTGTATGAGAAAAACATCCGCTCCACGAATATTCTCTTCGATCTTAACCTGTATTTCGCCGTCACTAAACGTCGAAACTTCAATATCGCCTAGCCCAATACCAAGATACTGGCAGACCTCCATTGCCAGCTCAGGGTTAGAATTCCCAGCAAAAACCTTGAGGTTATCGCCCAACTGCCCATCCCCTTCTGTATGTGCAGTATTGCAAAATCGGTACAACGTATCTGATATTAAAACCCTTGTCAACCAACGGTTTTATGGCCCAAAGGTGGTTGAGCAACCTTCATCTTTGTTGCCCAGACTTGATAGTTTTCGTGATCCAGAAATTTTCTTTTAGCTGCGATGGCAATATCTTCTGAAGGGTATACGCCAAAGACCGTCGACCCACTGCCAGCCAGCATGGCAAGGTTAGCGCCAAAATCATGATGTTCCTGCCGAATCATAGCAAGAACAGGGAAGCGTTCTTCCATTACCTGCTCAAATGCATTCCAGCAATATGGGTAAATCTCTTCATTCGATCGAGGTGATTGAAGGAGGGTCTGCACTGTTTCATCATCAGTAAAACGCCTTCTCTCACCCTGCAATGCCCTCCATTCATCGAGTTGCTCGTATGCCCAAGAGGTTGAAATATCAAATGGAGGTTTCACGAGCACGACCCAGCGCGGTGACTTAACCGTAACGGGAAACAGTTCGCTTCCTTTCCCACGAACAATCGACGTCGGTCCATGGAAAAAAAACGGCACATCGCTCCCAATGCCCGCTCCAATCTGTGCACATTCAGCATTCCCCCACCCAAGACGTAGCAAACGATTTAGGGCTTGTATGGTTGCCGCAGCATCACTGCTCCCCCCTCCAAGGCCAGCGGCAATGGGAATCTGTTTGATAATTCGAATGTGGAGTTTCGGGTAAACGGCAGCTTTTTCCATGACAGCTATCGCGGCACGATATACCAAATTTTCCTTGTTACACGGCAACCGAGCATCAGAACATTCTAGCGTGATGGGCAACGGTTTTTGATGAGAACCCGCAACATCATGCGCTTCGGGGAGCATATCGCAAGACACCACGATAGAATCATGCAACTCAAGCATCTGCATCAACGACCAGATATTATGATACCCATCCGGTCGACGATCAAGAACGGACAAAATTAAATTTATTTTTGCAGGGGCAATAACCTCAATGCATTGCATCTACCCGATAGTGTCCTCCATCCAGAAAATTCAAAATGCGTGGCAATGACGATCGTTCCAGAAACCTTAGCACCATCCTAAGCATGGGTCAGAGGCTTGCAGTGAACATATTAATGGCCAAATCTCATCATCGTAGAACTCAGTAACCTTAATCATCATGGATGGTAACCACCGCGCCAATTGACTCCCCAACAGCAATCATATTGTGGATAACGGGTGGGAAGACGTCTTCTTGATCCAAGGGCTCTACGGTGGCCCTCTCCTCAGCGAGACTCACGCATGCTCAAAGTTTCTACGAGTATGCCAATCTAGCAAGTTGTTTGTTTTCACGTTGGAACCAAAAAAATCCAGCGCGTGGACAAGAGAAAGACCAGCGTTGATCACATCGATAAACTGTCGTACAAAGACCTCAATGTCCGCACCTACTTGTACTGGACCGCCGGCTTCCTTATTTTCTCGTGTAAAGAAGCTCCAAGAATACGTTATCTTCACAATTAAGCCATCACCTCCGCATGACTTTCGGCACCGATTGTTTCTATGGATGATGTTTTATACCCTCAAGCGCCCTCAAAAGCGATTCACGCATTACGTTCTTCGGGGCGCGCTCACCTGTCCAAAGCTGGAAAGCCAAGGCTCCCTGATGCACAAGCATCCCCAAGCCATTTATCGCAATAGCACCCACCCTTTTTGCCTCATCCAAAAGCGGCGTGGTCGGTGGATTGTAGATAAGGTCATACACCACCATTTTGGACGTCACAAATCCTGAAGGTATCAATATGGGATCCTGGGGAAGAAGACCAACCGATGTGGCATTGATCAACACATCCGGTCGTTGAATATCCGCATGTAATGCCTCAAAAGTCTGCACAGCTACCTTTACCCTGCCATCTTGCTTGTCCGCCAATAGATCTTTTACCATTGCCGTTCCACGTTCAAGTTCCCGCACGACAACTACGAGGTCACGCACCCCCTCTGTGATAAGTTCTGCGAGGACAGCACGTGCGGCACCCCCAGCGCCAAAAAGCATTACACGCCGCCCCTCAAGCGAATAACCAACTTCCTCAGCAAAAGCATTCCCGAATCCTTTCGCATCCGTGTTATAGCCGATTAAGCGTGAGTCCTTTATCACAATCGTGTTCACCGCACCGATACGTTCCGCATCACTGTCGAGTTCGTCAAGCAGTGGAACGACTCTCTCTTTATGTGGAATCGTAACATTGACGCCACACACCCCTAGTGCTACCAAACTATTGACTGCAATTTTTATATTCTCAGGTGTGACAACAAAAGGCGCATAGCACGCATTGATTCCGGTTGCGGAAAAGGCCGCATTGTGCATGACTGGTGATAAGGAATGTGCAAGGGGATATCCCAGTATGCCCATGATACGTGTCGTAACACCAGAAACTCCATCGTTGGATGCCATAGGTTAATTCTGCTCCTAGTCCATAAACCGACTTATACTCTCCCTACTGCACCACTGCGGGAAAGACTCCTGCTACCCAGTTTCGTCCCAGTGAAGCACGATCCACATGTGCGGCAACGATGCAATCCATCGAACGCTGTGTGGGCGATATTGGGAAAGGAAAACGAGTAGCGATGACCGATTGTTCGATAAGGGATCAGAAGGACCCTGCGGCAGCATCCGGTCCTACATACCACCCGATACCATACTCGGTCAGTATGCGAGTGAATTGTGCAAATGAATTAGTGTAAATCATAACGCCTACGAGTACCAAAAAAACGCCACTCGTGACTGAAACCGCCCACATATAGGCACGCACCTTTTTGAAGTAATTCAAGAATGAGTCCACACCCAACGCCGCGAGAAAAAGCGGAATACCTAACCCTAAGGAATATACTCCAAGAAGTTGGACGCCAGTCATCATCGAATCAGACGTGGCTGCAAGGGCCAGGATTGCACCGAGAATTGGTCCAACACACGGCGTCCATGCAGCACCAAAGACCATCCCGATAATAACAGATCCTACATATCCAGCCGGCCGCCTAGGAAGCTGAAGTCGCTTTTCAGCAGCCAAGAACTTAAGCTTGAACACTCCCATTACATACAAACCAAACAGGATGATTAAGATTCCACCGATTTTTTGAAGATAATCGTGATAGGAAAACAAGAGCTGACCGGCAAAGCTTGCCGAGGCACCAAAGGCCATGAAAACAAATGAAAATCCGCCGATGAAAAGAAGCGAATTTGTCATAATGGTACCCCGTAATTTCCGGCGATCATCGTCACTGGTGAGCTGGTCAAGAGATAAACCTGTGATGTAGCTTAAATAGGACGGGACTAATGGCAACACACAGGGCGAGATAAAGGAGAGAAACCCTGCGACAAACGCGATCGTGAAAGACACTTGAGGTTCAAACATCGGAAGAAAAGAAACGCTCTCTAGGCGAGATCTAGAAGATGACGGATCATATCACGAGCTTTTTCGCTATACCAGTCCCGAGCACCAGGAACACGATACGTAATCACTCCATCCTTTCCAATCAACATTGATGCAGGAATCGAGCGAATATGGTAGGCAGCATTAACCTCATGATGAAGGTCATGAAGAATAGGGAAGGTCAACCCAAATTGCTCCTTGAATGGCTTCGTAACCAGCTGCCCCTGTGAGTCGTTGGACACCGCAAGAATCTCAAATCCTTCACTGTGAAATTCACGATAGAGCTTCTCCATCGACGGCATCTCGATGACACACGGTCCACACCAGGTGGCCCAAAAATTGACAAGAACTACCTTGCCTCTGAGATCTGATAAATTCACCTCATTGCCATGCAAGTCCGGCAGGCTAAATGTCGGAGCACGAAAACCAACGCGAGGGCTTTCCGGTGTTGATACTGCAACCGAGCGTTGCTCTTTGGCCTCAACTTGCGTGCTTGAAACCTGATCACACGACATCCCTGCAAGGGCTAACACGAGCCCCCAGAAAACCAGAGACCAATCGATCATCCGTCTCATGTCGCTCTTTTACGCATCGGCTTGGCCAGGATTGCTTCTCAAGAGATCCAGCATACCTTGGATATGCTGTGTTTTATTCCAATCGCGTGGTCCAATGACTTTCTCAACTAACACACCCGCCTGATTGATAATGTACGTCTCCGGAACTCCCATGATTTTATAAATCCGGTCGACCTTTCCCCAGCGGTCATGAAGCACAGGAAATGTCAATTCGTGCTTTGCCATAAACGCCGGAATATCATCGGCCGACTTATCGATGCTCACAGCTACCATGACAAAGTCATCTGCAAACTCAGACTCGAAAGTTTGGTGGAGACGTTCCATGGAAGGCATTTCCTCTTGGCAGGGTTTACACCAGGTTGCCCAAAAATTCAGAAACACGACTTGTCCTTGCTGATCTGAAAGTTTCCATGTCTCCCCATTCAAATTCTTTAACTCAAAATCAGGAGCCACCTTCCCAACCACTACGGGTTCATACTTCGCACCTTGCATCCACACAAGTCCAAACGCAAGGCTACAGATAACGATCAGCCCGATTATGACAGGGAGACGCGAAACCCTACTACTAGCTGACGGTACCTCGCCACTCGCCTCGGCATCGTTGGGTTCATTGAATCCAACGTCTGATTCGTTGACCTTAGGCATAGGCATGGAGCCCAGAAAGCAGGAAGTTCACTCCCCAAAAACAAAAGACGACCATCAGCAGTCCAAAAATCGCATAAATCGCCGCACGGCGCCCTCCCCACCCACGCGTCATACGCGCATGAATATAGGCCCCATAGATTAGCCACACAATAAGAGACCACGTCTCCTTTGGATCCCAACTCCAATAACCTCCCCAAGCGTAATTTGCCCACATCGCTCCCAAAATTATTCCAAAAGCTAGTAAGGGGAACCCAATCGTAATCGATTTGTATCCAAGCTCATCAATCGTCTCAAGATTTGGGAATGCCGCGGTTACAGAGGACTGTAATCCCTTTCGCTCAGCACGTTCCTTAAGGAGATACATTACTCCTAAACCACCTGCCATCGCGAAAGCCGCATAGCTAGTGAGGGTGACCGAGACGTGAATATAAATCCAATAACTGTTCAAAGCTGGAACAAGGGGTTCTGCCGTTTGGTAACGATAGGGAAGCAAAGACGCTGCGCCCATCGCAATAAAGCCAATTGAAACGACAAATGCACCAATAGCCTTGATGCCGTATTTGAACTCAAGCAGAAGGTATCCTGCAATAATCGACCATGCCACAAATGCCATAGCCTCGTATTGATTCGACCAAGGGGCGAAAGTTCCCGTGAGCAAATACCGTTCGTGGGCCCGCATTGCAAGCGCCGCCGTGTTGACGAATAACCCCACGGCAGTGATCATCGTCGCAAGTTGACCAACGGGCACAGACCAATCCGATGTCGACAGTTGCCGAGGCCCTTCAGCAACCAGCTGCAACCCAGTCCGTCCGACCGCAACGTATCCGATGTACAACACAACAGCCGCGAGGTACAACCAGAAGGTCAAATCAAAAAGAAATAGTGCCGTGAACATTCTGTCTCCCCTATCTCAAGAAACTCCCGCCGCCATCATTCTATGCAATACCCTGTATCCGTTCAAGTAATTCTGAAAACTCCCGCGTAAAATCAATTTGTCCTTTATGGGTGTTGCCCCCTACATGAAGGACGGTCCCTTCTCCCTCCGACTGAATATTCACCCAAAGGCGCCGATGAAAAATAAATGATGAAAGCGCCATCCCGACAACAATCATTAAGCACCCGGTCCAGACAATCGTAATGCCAGGATTCTTCGCTATCTGAAGACCGGTGTATTTTGACGGCCCGTAGGCGGTAATTTCAAATGCATACTTTGAATCGGGTATATCAATGATTCCTGGAAAGTCAACAAATAGCCACGGCGTAACCGTCTTATTCTCTTCCGTAATCGCAAGTTGTACCGCTGGGTTGTTATGTTCACTTGTCTTGGACGATACTTGTTTCGTCTCCGAATCAAACGCAAAGTCAGCAGCAAACCCAGTCACATTGAGTATTAATCCCAAGTCAGGAATCTCCATGGGTACTTTCCAATCCAGCATGACATCACTCACAACTTGGTCAGAACTTTTTTCTTTAATCAACACCTTAGCTTTATCAATCTGATCCCAGTGATCCCCATACGACGATTGATAGAACCATATGCCATTATAAACAAGTGGATCATTGACTGTGATCGTTTTTGTTAATTGTTTTTTCCCATTATCAACTAACGGATCCGACACGGACAATGTACTATTATAGGATTTTATAGCGCCATTCTCATAATAATCCATCCAGAACTTATCAACCGTCAGGTTAAATTCCCCTTGAGGTATCCAGTAGGTCTGGCCTGGAAGACCGACTCCAAAGTCCCGAAAACCCGTGACGGATCCGATAAGTCCGCCCAGCACAATCACGGCGGCACTGACATGCGCAACATGCGCACCAACCCTGCCCATGATTCCTTTTGTAGCAAAAACCGATATGTCCTTGTCGATACGTGTGGCAGACACTCGATATCCTTTGCTACCAAAAATATCAATCATTTTCTCAGCCACATGCCCACCTTCACGACCGATGGAAATTTTCGCATGTTGCTTCAAGGCACCAATAAACGTTGGAGTGACCGTAATTTGACTCTGGCGCATGGACCGCCAAATTCCTGGGAATCGTTTGTAAAAACACGTCAAGGAGTTGACAATGAGTAGACCAAGAACGGCCCGAAACCACACTTGGTTATAGACATCTGTAAACCCGAGCGTCTGGAACCATCGAAAGAGCGGTTCCCCATATTCTTTGATATAGAAGTCAGAGGATTCACCCTGTTGAATGACAGTTCCAATCGTCGAAAGGATGGCAAGAGCGATGAATAGGGAGATAGCAAGCTTGAGAGAACTCAGCGTATCCACAACATCGCCTGGCAGTCCGGACCAGTCAAACCGGCCCCACCCGCTCTGTTCTGCAGATTTTTTACTCAGAGATTCTTCCGCGGGCGAATCCGCCAAGGCCTTCTTCCTCTAACCATGTATTATTAGGCGTAAAATTGCGAGCGAATAGAAGAAAACACTAATACAAACGCTCGTGATCTTACCGAACGTGAAAGAAAGGTGTCAAGCAAGTAAAACCACACATTCCTTGACAGAAACCCATTGATCTGCGATACCACTTTGCGCAGTTATCACCTACTCTCACCCAAGGAGCTATTGGCATGGATCAATCTTTTCTTTTCACCTCTGAGTCTGTGACTGAAGGGCACCCGGATAAAGTATCAGATCAAATTTCAGACGCGATTCTTGATGCGTTTATTGCTCAAGACCCTACCTGCCGAGTTGCCTGTGAGACACTTGTAACCACTGGACTTGCACTAATCGCAGGAGAAATTACCACAACAAATGGAGCGCGTTGCTATGTCGAAGTTCCTGATATTGTTCGAGCAACGATCAAAGACATTGGCTATACTGACGCAACGTTCGGTTTTGACGGCGACACCTGTGCTGTTTTGACTGCAATCCATAGTCAATCGACGGATATCGCCCAAGGTGTGGATGTTGGTGGTGCAGGGGATCAAGGACTAATGTTTGGCTATGCAAGCAATGAGACCAAAGAACTCATGCCTATGCCAATTGTTCTTGCGCATCGAATCACGCGACGGCTCAGCGAGGTCCGCAAACAAAATATTCTCCCGTACCTACGTCCAGATGGCAAAGCCCAAGTGACGATAGAGTATCGCGAGAGAAAACCCGTAAAAATTGACACCATTGTCGTCTCCACCCAACATGACGAAAAGGCTACAAATAAACAAATTCACGATGATATTATCGCGCATGTCATTCGCCCCACCATGCCTCCAGAACTGTTCGACGAAAAGACAGTTACATACCATATCAACCCAACTGGACGTTTTGTCATTGGAGGTCCGCATGGAGATACTGGGCTCACCGGACGTAAAATTATTGTGGATACGTATGGCGGAGTCGGAAGCCACGGAGGTGGTGCATTTTCGGGGAAAGACCCCACTAAGGTCGATCGCTCAGCATCTTATATGGCGCGCTATATCGCAAAAAACATTGTCGCTGCAGGCTTGGCGTCACGATGTGAAATTCAAGTTGCATATGCAATTGGAGTCGTCGAACCTGTATCAGTCCTTGCAAGCACACACAACACAGAAACGGTCCCGCATGATAGGCTCATCAAGGCTATTCGAAACGTTTTCCCACTCACCCAAAGCAAAATGATTGACCATCTCAAATTACGACGCCCAATTTATCGGCAGACTGCTACGTACGGACATTTTGGTCGCAATGAACCGGGCTTCACGTGGGAAGACACAAACATGGTAGAACCGTTACGACGAGAAGTAGGAATGTAGAGAGCCGGAGAGCTAAAGTTGGCTAGGACTACCGACTAGCCGCGACGGGATAATCTTCGTGTTGCTGTAAGAGTTCCTCAATAGGCCGGTCTTCGCAGTCGCTGGACGGAGAAACCATATCACATGTGCCGCTAATGAGAACCCCTTCCTCAACAGACAAAAGCGGTGTCTGAACACTTCCTGTCAACACACAGGGAGACAAAAGTTTCACACGCTCCAGAGCAATTACATCTCCCCTAATATTTCCAGAGCTAAGTAGCGCCTTCGTAGTAACATCACCCTTAATGACGGCGTGTTTTCCAACAATCAGCGTACCTTTAACATGCACGGAGCCTTCGATCATTCCATCAACGCGCGCTGAACCTTCGACCTTGATATCACCCGAAAGCTCAGCTCCCCTTCCCACAAACGTCAGAAGCTCCGCATTTTCTAACTCTTCTACCTCCGACGTCTTCCCAAAGCTCCACATGTTAATATCTCTCCGGAACAATTAGGTTTTGCATCGTAACATATTATTATTCAAGGATAAATTTCATAGGATCAATGCGAACTTTGTTCACATGAACCTCATAATGGAGATGTGGTCCGGTTGAAAGTCCAGTGTTTCCCACAGTTCCGATAACATCTCCTCGCGAAATGCTTTGGCCAACAGTCGCATCCATTGTGTGTAGGTGCCCATACCGTGTTGAAACGCCATGACCATGATTAACCGTGAGCACTTTCCCGAACCCAGTATCATGCGTACGACGAACAACGGTGCCCGCTGCGGGTGCGACAACTGGAGTTCCAATCGAAGCGCGAATATCAATACCATGATGCTTCGCAGGCCGACCAGTGAATGGAGACATCCGTGGACCAAAACCCGATGTCACCCAACCCTTCACGGGCCAGATCGCAGGAGTTGCCTCCCAGCGCGCGCGCCGATTTTCAACCGTTTCAACAAGCGCCTGCAAATCGCGATGCTCAACTTTGGCATCGCTTCTTAACCACGCAAGTTCTTGCTGGATATCCGAACGAATTACATCAAGCCCAGCGTACTGCTGATCATCAGAGAATTCACTACCTGAAAGTTTTGATAAATTTTCCTCCCCACCTTGCCCAGAAACAGCCCCATCAAAGTCTTGTTGGAGACCCAGCATCTCCCTCACCTTCGTCGTAAGACTTTTCATATCCGCAAGCTGGAATCTTAGTTTATCAATTGCAGAATTTGCAGCGAACGCCTCTTTTTGACTCACCTCAAGTTCTACGCGAAGACGATCAAGTTCATCAAGTTTCTGACGCTGATCAAGAAACTGAGAAAAGAAAACCCATTGCCCCCCCAAGATGGCGAGCAGGACAAGAGCAAAAGTCTTCACGGTCCTTTTCTTGACAAAGAACTGCCGTGGCGGAGATGCATGATGATGAAAGATCACCACCGCATAAGAATCACTTTTGCGCACACCCCTCCTTTTGGAATATTAGCCTATAAATCCAGCCCACAAGAGGGCACTATCGGAAGGAAAGGTATCAAAGTTCTACGCATCAGTCAACGGCCATTTACTCTCCATTTTGGCAGCAAGTTTAGACTTTGCGAGCCCTTGCAAACACGTCATGATTCTTGTATCGTTACCATCGTATCTTATTGAAATTTCTATTGAATTACGTCTGAATTACGTCCCATGCCATCTCTTGAATCGTACAGGTCAGACATCGATCGAATTGACGATCAGATCCTCCGACTCCTTGGTGATCGCGCCAAGGCGGTCATCGCCATCGGTGCCATAAAAATGGCCAATGGCGAGGGCGTTAATCTTCATACCGCAAATCGTGAGGCAAAGGTTTTTGAGCGCCTATTCAAAAACAACCCAGGGCCATATCCAAATGAAGCTATACGTCACGTCTTTCGAGAGATCATGTCCGCCTCATTGTGCCTTGAAGGCCCAATCAAGGTTGCATACCTTGGCCCAAAAGGAACATTCACCCACCTTGCGGGAATACGAAAATTAGGGTCTTCAGCCGAATATATCCCCATACATAGCATCAAAGGCGTATTTCAGGAAGTCTGTCGAGGTCAAGCCAATTTCGGCATTGTTCCAGTTGAAAACTCAACAGAAGGGGTGGTCAATCACACCCTTGATATGTTTTTTGAATCGTCCGCGACAATTTACGGCGAGATATCACAAGAAATCAGCCACCATTTCCTCTCGAAGGCTACGACTTTGGATGAGATTAAGACAATCTACTCCCATCCTCACGCTATTGCGCAGTGCCGAAACTGGATCGAAGACAACATCCCCGGGCCACCCGTCATCGATGTGTTTAGTACGGGACGAGCAGCCGAACTTGCCGCAGAAGATCCAACAACGGCTGCGATTGCATCAGAACTTGCAGCCAAAATTTACGGACTAAACATCATGGAGAAGCATATAGAAGGTCACCTCAATAACTATACACGCTTCCTTGTCTTGTCGAACCATGCACCTGAGCGTACAAGAAAAAGCAAGACATCACTCATGATATACACAAAAGATCGCCCTGGTGGACTGTGCGATCTTCTAAGACCATTCGCAACCCATGGCATCAACCTAACAAGAGTTGAATCACGTCCCTCTCGGCAAAAAGCATGGGAGTATGTATTTTTTATCGATATTGAGGGGCACATCGATGATGAACTCGTCACAAAAACCATCCATGAACTGGAGACTCAAACGCTTGGCATGAAGCTCCTAGGTTCCTATCCTGCGGAGGAACATGAGAAGTAGCAGTAAGACAACGACAAAACCGTTTGGCACTTCACATGTCAATTGAAATTCACCCAACAATTGCAGCAATCAACCCATATATTCCTGGACGTCTTGCTGAGGAAATTGAGCGGGAGTTCGGGATTACTCAAGCAACAAAACTTGCATCCAATGAGAATGCATTGGGACCATCTCCAAAAGCTCTATCAGTCCTACGAGATGAGACCAACACTCTTAACAGATACCCCGATGGTAACGGAACTGCATTAAAGCACTCGCTTGCTCAGAAATACGGAATTACTGCCGACCGTATCATGCTGGGCAATGGCTCAGACGAACTTATTGCACTTCTCGTCAAGACCGTCATGGCGCCAGGCGATGATGCAATCATTGCTACCCCTTCTTTTTCTATTTACGAGACTGCGGTAACCGCTGGATTTGGGAATGCAATCATTGTTCCTTTAACTGACTGTCATTATGACCTGTCAGCTATGGCCAAGGCCATCACCCCACGAACACGGCTGCTTTTTATCTGCAACCCAAATAACCCCACTGGCACCATAGTTAATGGTGAACAACTTCTCTCCTTCCTGCACCAGATTCCCAAACATGTGCTTGTAGTCGTCGATGAAGCTTATGGCGAATATGTGACGACACCTGACTATCCAGATATCATCGGCCTTCAATCGCAAGGACATCCTCTTGTCGTACTTCGAACGTTTTCTAAAATTTACGGCCTTGCAGGTCTTCGAATTGGGTACGGTATTGCTTCACCCACCGTGATCGAAACCATGAATAAGATTCGGCTTCCATTTAACACCAACACACTAGCACAACGAGCAGCATTGGCTGCATTACAAGATGATGATCACATTAATGCCAGTCGCGCAATGAATCTTACCGGGAAGGCACTTTTCTACGATACATTTACCCAACTTGGATTACCATTTACTCACTCGGAAGCCAATTTTGTGTACGTCAATACAAAACAAAACGGGAAAGTTGCCTTTGAAGCGCTCCTACGATTTGGAGTCATCGTCCGACATATTGATGGACCAATGTTGCGCATCACCGTAGGACTCCCCCATGAAAATGAACGATTTATTACTGCGTTTCGCACCGTGATGCAGACATCCCCTGCATCAAATGCGAGTAGCAACCTCTAATTTATGCGACCACATTTTTCTCAAATCACAATTATTGGTACTGGTTTCATTGGAGGATCTATAGGCCTTGCAGCAAAATCAACAGGCCTTGTGGATGTTGTTGTCGGTACCGATATGGATGATAGAGCCATCAAGCAGGCTCTTGCAGTACGCGCCATCGACCGAGGGCAAACGAATCTCTCACGTGCAGTCAAAGGTTCATCTTTGGTTATTCTTGCGTCACCAGTGGAAACATTTGAAGAAATCGTTCGTTCCACCATCCACGTTCTCGAACGAGATGCCATTCTAAGTGATGTGGGTAGCGTGAAGGGCCAGATGGTTATGAACATCGATGCACTTCTCCCCCCACATCGTTACTTTGTTGGGACACATCCAATTGCCGGAAGCGAGAAATCAAGTGCCGCGGCAAGCCGTGCCGATCTCTTCAACGGCAAGCACTGCGTGTTGACACCAACCACAGCAACCAACGCAAACGCACTCAACATGATTCGTTCATTTTGGGAGTCAATTGGCTCAATCGTAACAATGATGGACCCTCTTCTACATGATAAAATTTTTGGTGCTGTAAGCCATCTCCCACATATGATCGCGTATGCGACACTGAATAGCATTGCACTTATCCAAGAGACTATCTTCCCCACCGCAAACACCCCGACCTTCTTACCTCCAAGTTTGAATGACATGACTCGTATCGCCTCAAGTTCTCCGTCCTTGTGGAGCGAGATCTGTTGTCGGAATGCGGAAAATCTAGTCATGATGCTCGAGACCTACCAAGGCGAAATCAGCAAATTAACAAGTCTTGTTAGACAACGTGACAGGCACGGCCTACAACATACCTTCACTCAAGCGAAAAACCTTAGGGATCAACTGTGCTGATGACACGGTTAAGTATCACTCCTTCCGGCCCAATCAATGGGGAAATTCCTATTCCAGGAGACAAATCGATTACTCATCGTGCCGTGATCTTTGGCGCAATGGCCGAAGGCACGTCCACCATTCGTGGCTACTGTGATGGAGAGGACTGTTTCCGCACCATCAGCGCCATTCGAGCACTAGGGATCTCAATCGAAGAGCGCAACGCCGAATTGCGTGTGTTCGGAAAGGGTTCGTGGGGATTTTCAGAGCCGCAACACGTTCTCGATTGCGGCAATTCCGGGACCAGCATGCGCCTACTCACCGGGCTACTTAGTGGGCAAGATTTCTTCTCTGTCTTAACCGGAGATGCATCACTTCGGCAACGTCCGATGGGCCGAATCGTGACCCCATTGCGGCAGATGGGCGCGACAATCAACGGACGCAAAGGAGGAGAGCTAGCCCCCCTCGCCATCCAAGGAACGCGTCTGCGGAAAACTTCCCATACCTCACCAATCCCAAGCGCACAGGTCAAGTCCGCAATTCTCATCGCCGGGTTACTTGCTGAACACCCAACAACATTTTGTGAGCCCGCTCGTTCCCGCGATCACACAGAACGCATGCTGCAATATTTTGGAGTCCAGCTAGAGTGTAAAAGTGATACAATGATCCATCTTCATCCATCTGCTCTCACGGCAAGAGACCTTACTGTCCCAGGTGATTTTTCGTCAGCTGCTTTTTTTATTGTTGCGGGATTGATACTTCCAGACTCGAGTATCACGATTCGAAATGTCGGCTTGAATCAAACTCGGATCGGACTCTTGGATATCCTCAAAACAATGGGCGCTTCATTACAAACCCTAGACATTCATGACGACGCTGGAGAACCCATCGGGGACATTCATATCCAATCATCACACCTAGAAGGTGCTGAAATTGATCCAAAAGACATGTTACGGGCAATTGACGAGTTTCCTATCCTGTGTGTTGCGGCAGCATTCGCCAAGGGACAGACTCGTATCACGGGAATGGAAGACCTTCGCGTGAAAGAAAGTGACCGAATTGCAACCATGGCCAAAGCACTCGGACGTGTTGGAGTTGACGTGGATGAACGCCCAGATGGCCTTGTAATTCATGGAGGAACACAATTACGTGGAGCAGAATGTCCAAGCTATGGGGACCACCGTGTCGCCATGGCAATGGCCATTGCTGCCCTCAAAGCTTCGGAAGCCACAACGCTCACAAATATTGATTGCATTCAGACCTCCTTTCCAAGTTTTCTCAATGAGCTTCGGCAAATTGCACCTACATGTCACGTCGAGACTTCATGAGTGCGCTGACAATAACAATTGACGGACCGGCAGGCGTAGGTAAAAGCACCCTTGCTAAATCTCTTGCAAAACACCTTGGAACCCCATACCTGAATAGCGGGTCACTCTATCGTGCCGTTGCTTGGAAAGTATCGAAGCAAGGTGTGAATACTGATGATGAAGATGCCGTCCTTGCTCTCTGCAAAACGACAAATTTTCTACTTTCACTCCAAGGCGATTACCAGTCTGTTGTGGTTGATGGAACTCGACTCACGCACGAACTGTGGACGTCTCACATAAGCCTTATCGCCTCGGAAATATCAAGACTTCCAACTGTGCGTACATTCTTAAGACCCATACAACGCCACTGTGGGAATGACAAAGGAATAGTCGCGGAAGGCCGCGATATGGGAACACATGTATTCGCAGACGCGGAGATCAAGGTTTTTCTTGATGCCTCCCCGACCATCAGAGCTCAACGACGTTTTCTGGAACTACAAGGCCACGATGCGGCTGTGTCACATGAAACAGCCGCCAGCGAATTGATGGAGCGTGATACTCGCGATGCAAACCGTAACTCAGCTCCCTTGCGTCCTGCCTCTGACGCGACGATAATCGATACAACTGATCTGTCAGCAATACAAGTAGTTGATGCAATCCTTGCACTCATCAAGCAAAGACAAATAAAACATCGATCAGATCCTACGCCAACGATTGATACGACGAAACAGTCGCTGGCATCTTATTAACCTTTCACCTTAGGAGATAGTAAACATCTCATGGAACAGCCAATAGCCACACCAGTAGAAGAGGCCCTTGCCAACGATGAGCCCTCCTTGGACGAAATGTATGAAGAGTCGTTTCGTCCATTTACAGAACGTTCCGTTGTGGAAGGAGAAGTCATCAATATCGGGAAAGACCATGTTCTTGTTGATATCGGCTATAAATCCGAGGGAATGGTCTCTGTCAGGGAGCTCACTGAGCAGGAACTTGAAGACCTCAAAGTTGGCGACCGAATGTTAGTGTTCATTGAGCAAAAAGAAAATCATGAAGGCAACCTGATCCTTTCCAAAGAAAAAGCCGACAAAATGAAGGTTTGGGAAGAATTAGAAAAGTGGTATCACGACGAAGTTGTCATTGAAAGTCGTATTGTCTCTCGTATTAAGGGTGGAATGATAGTCGATATCGGAGTCAAAGCGTTCCTTCCAGGTTCACAGGTAAATCTTCACCCTGTTCGAGACCTTGATGCACTGATTGGCAAAACATTCCCCATGAAAATTATTAAATTCAATCACCAGCGCGGTAGCATTGTGGTATCACGACGTGTTGTCCTTGAGGAGGCTCGGGCAATCAAACGAAAAGACACCCTCGCCTCCCTTGAAGAAGGCCAATTCGTTGATGGCACAGTAAAAAATATCACGGCCTACGGAGCGTTTATCGATTTGGGAGGAATCGACGGGCTGTTACACATTACTGATATGTCCTGGGGAAGAGTCACTCACCCTGCGGAGATTTGTGTCGTCGGAGACAAGATCAATGTGAGGGTACTCAAGTATGATCGTGAAAACTCTCGGGTATCTTTGGGGCTAAAACAACGCTCGGAGGATCCTTGGATTCATATGAACGAGAAATATCCCGTTGGGATCCGTCATACAGGAAAGGTGGTGAGCCTAGCGGATTATGGCGCGTTTGTGGAGCTTGAACCTGGCATCGAAGGGCTCGTTCACGTCTCCGAGATGTCATGGACACAAGAAATTCGCCACCCTTCAAAAATACTTTCAGTCGGTAGCCAGATTGAGGTCACTGTGCTTCATGTTGACCAGGATGGAAGAAAAATATCCCTTGGAACAAAGCAGACTGAACCAAACCCATGGGATCTCATCGAACGCAAATATGCCGTGGGCGCCACAATTCCAGGTAAAGTTAAAAGTCTCACTGATTTTGGCGCATTCATCGGGCTGGAAGAAGGTATTGACGGTTTAATCCATATCTCAGATATGTCATGGACAAAGCACATCCGGCATCCATCGGAGATTTTTAAAAAAGGCTCACAAACCGAGGCTGTGGTTCTTAAAATCGACCGCGAGAAAGAACGTCTTTCCTTGGGTTACAAACAATTAACTGCAAATCCATGGGATGAATTTATTCCAAGTCGCTATCATGTGGGGGAAATATCGAAGGGACGGATTTCGAAGATCACAGATTTTGGCATATTTGTGGAACTTGAAGAAGGAGTCGAAGGACTTATTCATGTCAGCGAAGCCGACCTAGAAGGAAGTGCCAAAATAGAAGATCACTTTACTGTGGACACAGAAGTCGAGGCAAAGCTGATCAAAGTCGATACTGTGGAACGAAAGATTGCCCTCAGCATCCGTGAATATCGCCAAGGCATTGAGCGAGAACAAATCGAAACATTTAACCAAACGCAACAAGTTGATGCGGAAAACTCCGACGACACCGCGACCGAAACTCCCATCGAGGAAAAAACAGATGGTGAAAACATTCCATGAACCCGTATCCCAATGACACGAATTAATGATCATGAATGAATCGGTTTCAAACTCTCGCGGCCCATCGCCACTCAGCCGTGGAATTAGAACTATAGGCCTTGTTATTGCAGGATTCTTCATCCTGGTCCTTGGAATCACCCTGCTCGTAGAGGCGATACCGATTGGGAATGATAGCAACATCGCTTTGATCCGCATCGAAGGAATCATCCTCGATTCGCAAGAAATTATAGACCAGATTGAGCACTTTACTGATGACCCCACTATTCAAGCAATCGTTGTCCGCATTGACAGCCCGGGGGGAGCGGTAGTCCCATCCCAAGAAATCTATGCGGCACTAAAGCGCGTCCGTGATGACGGGGGAAAAATGGTGGTGACCTCAATGGGAGACATGGCGGCCTCTGGAGGGTATTACATTGCCTCTGCATCCAATACCATTCTCGCGAACCCCGGAACCATTACTGGAAGCATCGGAGTTATCATGGAAATAACCAATGTCGAGAAACTTCTTGACAAGATAGGACTTGAGAGTGTTGTGGTGAAGAGCGGGCTCCATAAAGATATTGGATCACCATTTCTACCTCTCAGTGAGGACGCGAGAGCCATTCTTCAGCACGTCATGGACGATGTCCATGATCAGTTTATTCATGCAGTGGCAGAAGGGCGGAAAATGGGGGTTGACCAAGTCAACCCCCTTGCCGATGGAAGAATTTTTACCGGACGTCAAGCACTTGCAGCCAATCTTGTAGATCGCTTGGGAACACTACAAGACGCAATCCAAGTGGCGGCAGATCTTGCTGGCATCAGTGAAGAGCCAACTGTCATCGAAGCAAAACCGCGGTTTTCATTACAGGATTTTATTCGCATCCAATTCCGTGAGGCCCTATATACAATTACTACGCCAGCAATGTTTAGCCTCAAATACAAATTTTCATTATGATGCAAGAATCATGTAGCTGAGTTAGGTATTGATAGTGATTACCAACACCGGTGCAACAAAGGCAAACCTCATGAACGGAGACAAGAAAATTGGAAAACGTTGCCTATGACAAAAGCTGACCTGATACGTCAACTGACCACCCAAATATCCCAATTGACAAAAAGTCAAGTTGAGATTGTGGTTAATACCATTTTTGAATCAATGAAAAACGCACTCGCGCGAGGAGAAAAAATTGAAGTGCGGGGCTTTGGAAGTTTCAAGCTTCGCGAACGCCAGATGAAAAACGGGCGAAATCCAAAGACCGGTGCAACCGTTCTCATTCCTCCCAAAAAAATCCCATTTTTCAAAGTCGGAAAAGAGCTTCGCCATATGGTCAATGGGTCATCACTACCTCAAAAACCCATCTTCGACCACAAAGAACAATCCCTGCATCACAACACGCCTCATTCTATTCACCAAGAGGACTTCCGAAGAACCAATAAACCAGAGTCAAGCTAATGTGGCCCTACAAAATAATTGATCGAGTCGAACACGCTCGATTTTTCTTTGCGTAGAACAAATCAGCGGAACGCATTAACGTATTATTGAAAAATACGCTCGGGAGGAAGCTACTTTATCTGGCGAGGTAATGCCACCCAAGAAAGTTAAGAAAAAGAGAGCCCTCTACAACCATGATCAAGCACGGCATGTATCTGCGCGTAAAGAAAAAACCTCTGGCATGCCGAGAAGCAAGTCACTCAATGCGCTGTGGTGAACGATCAAGATCCGCATCTCGTCTTACGTTTTCCAAATCTTCCAAAGTGTTTACGTTTGCAAATGCTCGACCATGTGGATCAAATTTTTCAATTTCATCACTGGAGACATAACGCACAGACACGTTGGCATAAGCACAAAGCCCCTGCACCTTGAGATCACGCCTATCAAGCATTTCTTTTAGGAATGGAAGGCAGCGTTTAGAATAGACCGCATGTGTTGGCTGCAATCCAGACTGTAGTTTTGGGATGATGACATCATACTCAGTTTCTTGAGGCTCCTGAACGAGAGCGACAAGAAATTTAACCAAATCTGGATGTATCCATGGCATATCACATGCTATAACAAATCCATACTCGAAAGATGCGTACGACAGGCCCGTATATATTCCCCCAAGGGTTGCACAGCCAGGAATAACATCGTGAACGACTCTGAGCTGAGTCTCAATCGAAGGTTCAGGAGCAGCAGTCACTACCATGATGTCAGCAAACAACGTCTCACAGACAGTGATCGTGCGTCCCAACATTGTTTGTCCGCCTACCTCAAGGAAACGCTTATCCATCCCCATTCGGCGGCTTTTGCCACCAGCAAGAATGACACACGTCGCTGGTAGAAGGTTCATAGGATCTGATGATGCTGTATAAAAAACAAGGGGTGGAAAGCACCCCTTGTCATAACACACATTCGTTATTTCAGAAACTGATCCGCTGAGTCGGCTACACGGCCTTCCCTTGTGCGCGATTGCGCCTTCCCGTTAAGACCCAAACTTCGACAATGACAATCCCTATACCGATAAAGATTGCATACCAAGCGACGGAAGCCGGAATCTGAGGCTCCAGAATGGTACTATAAAACGTCGAAATGGCCATTCTAATACCATAATCTCCATTGTGGCCTTCCCAAGCGAAAAACACTGTCGGAATGTATTCACCAGGGACAAATTCGACATCTCCTTCATTCTCTGCCGCTAGGGATCGCTTCACCATAAGCGTCCACTTACCATCTTTATATTCGGAAAAAACAACTTGCAGCCCAGCGGATGATGCTTCGCGCTCAACCAATGGTTCCAATGCACCGGTCCCGGTATAGGCTTTGATTGTATTGTCAGATTCCCATTTCCACAGATCCACAGAGTTCTTGCTATCTCCATGAATAAATCGTGGCTTTTCAGGAGGAGTTAGGTTAGCCCAATCGGTTGGAAACTGAATTGCAATCGCATCATTAAATGGTCCATACGCACGAATCTTGCCGGCGATTGGATCGCCACTCGGAGGAGTTTCTTCTGGCATAACAGCTTCAAGGTCATCAGGTTTGATGCTTTGGCTCCGATCGTTCCATTCAAACAAAAACGCGATGTCATTGTCGTCATAAAGCGACCGAACAAAAATATTGTCAATTTTATTTACAAAGTTTCGGCTCTTATGGATAATCTGCCCGGCCATGCCAATAAAACGTTGTTCGCGCGCTTCCCATGCCGGGTCCTGAGGATCATCGGGAATCGTGGCACCCTCTTCGAGAAACCCCGAACGCACCACAAATGTAATAGCGGGCTTGTCGGTTAACGGATCAATCTTCATCGGATTGCCTTCGTCATCCCGCTCGCAGAGAGAATTCACAAAATTCGAGAGATGCCAGCGCTCATCAATCGTCGTTTGATCAGCAAAGGAAGGCATTGGTGTTCCATTAAGTCCTGTTGAAAACGTCCGAAATATATTTCGAACATTATAAGGATCCTGCCGGCTCCCCCTAAAATTCCAGCACTTGCTGAAATCTGCCGGCTGAATTGCAAAACCCCAGTCATCTTTCAGATTGAAAGGATTCCCATCCCCGCGCCCTTCCTGGCCATGGCACTCTGCACAACGCAAGCGGTCAAACACAGCCTTACCCTGTTCAAGGCTTTCAGGCGAAGTTGGAATTGGCTCCAGCGTGTCCAATTCGAGTTTGGTCACATACTCAAATTCGTCATCATCAAACGCACGATCTTGAATAAGCACAAACGCGATAAACGCAACGACATCGCGACGTTGTTGCTCATTCAAAATGCCATCCCACGGAGGCATGGCCGACCCAGGCAACCCATGCGTGACAGTTTGAAAAAGATCTTCGAGCAGGGGCAATTCTCCACTAAACGTATGCCTTACTTTGAAGGTGCCCTGAATAAAATTCCGCGGTCGCGGCCACAACCGATCCGCACCCGGCCCATCACCCGCACCCTCAACGCCATGACACCACACACATTTGCTGAAGTAGACTTTTTTTCCATTTTCAAGTTGTTCTGGTGTCGGCTCTGCAGGTAATTCGCCGTCGACAAAACCGGCAGGCAATTGCTCACCCTCTTCTTCCTCCTCCTGTCCAGGAGCAACACTCACCAACCAAGGTGCTGACATTAAAAGCGTGCAGAGGCCAAGCGCAAGCCCAATCAAGATAACACGGCGAGACCGCCACCAGGCATGATCTGTCATCATTGTTGTATTTCCCCCAACAGCACCCATACGGCTACTCATCCCAAGTCCGCGGCGGATACTTAGTATGCCAATACTCAAACAAAATTACTTTCCAGATCTCTTCCGTCGTTAGATGCTGCTCCCATGGAGGCATCGCTGATGCCCAGGGAAACCCTTCACGCGGCAGCCCTGGCCCACCTTTGGCTACGCGCCAAAACACGAATGTCTCTTGGAGTTGCGCGAGGGTGCCAGGATCGGTAAAGTTTGCGGGAATCGGATTAAACGCATAGGCGTATAAACCGCGACCATTCAAATTATCCCCATGGCAAAAGTGGCAGTTCTGAAAGAAAATGTCGCCACCTTCCTTAACATTCTGCATGTACTGGATACTGTCAGGATCGAATGGATTGTCCATCACATGCGCGTCTTGTATATGATTGGAGTATTCACCGCTTTCATCAACCCTGACCGGACTCTCAGAGGTTTGCAAGGGGAACTTCTTACCATGGACCGTTACTGCTGCCGGTGGGGCCGGATGGACAGTTCGAAGCTCAATAGGTTCTCCCAGGCTAGGCAAGAGATTCTTGTAGGCCATTCCGCTTGCAGAAAGCGGCAATACGACAAGGAGAACCGCCCTCACCCACCACGTTAACGGCGTCTTCGCATCCAACACCGCAAGAATTGGACGTTTAAACTCTGTCCAACCTTTCTCAGCCGAAGACACCCACATGAAAATACCAATGGCAATCATTACCTGATAGATCGCCCGCACACTAAATGGCAACGGAGGTTCAATTCTAAACTTGTAGTACCACCATCCAGCAATGAATACCAAGGCTGCTTGGAGCAACATGGGAATACGAATTCCCATCTTTTTGTCCAAGATCATCGCACCCAATACGAAGATAACAATGATCAGCAATATTTCCGCCAATAGCTGAACAGGCATCATCCCTTCAATAAAACCCGGCATTTAAGCCTCCCTCATGACAACGGCCGTACCTTTGTCCACGCACATTATATATTCTCTCCCCATAATTACCGGTGGAGTCATTGCCTGCCCTTACATCTCCTCGTGATTCGGAGGATCTTTACCTTTCTCAAGCTGCGAGAGGTAGTTGACGATTCTAAACACAGTTTTGGCGTTGAGCCCAGTCCCAAAGTCTTCAGGCATCAAGTCTTCATCAAAGTCCGGAACGATATAGAGATTAGGATCCAGAATAGATTCTAAGATGTATGCCTCAACCGATGACGCTGATCCCGTATAGTTTTTATCCTTCATCCGCTTAGGCGCATTGGTCTTGACGTAAAGCTCAGGCCCAAAATCGCCTTCATCGGCATCTGGAATCCCTGGAATCACATGACAAACCGTGCACTGCGCTTTCTCAAAAAGCTTCGGCAACGGTTCATCCCCGGTAGCATACAGCTGGCTTTCGCCCCCTTCGCCTTCCCCATCAGCTCCAGAGGAGGCCTGCGGTCGCTCATCTTCTGGAATAAACTTCTCATAGGCTACACGCATCTCGTCAACAGAAGGTGCCTCAAGCCCCTCACGGATATACGACCAAGTATCAATGGCAACCATTTCATCGATGGTGAGATTGATTGGCGATTTATGAATGGCAGGCATCGGACTTTCACGATCGTTTGTGCCACCCTTTCCAAAACCAGGACTCACATAACAGTTGGGGCATGCATGCGACTCCGCCATATATTCAAGTCCACTCTCTGCAATCCCGCTTCCATCAAATGCCACCGTCTGTACAGTGTCACGGTTCTGATATTCATCGAGTTTCACAATCTTCTCAGAGCGATCCGGCAACCCATACATATTGGGTGCCCGCTCGCCATGTTCGCTTGACCCAAATACATGACACAGAGGACATTGCCCTTTCCCAATTGATCCTTTGACGGTACTCGCCCCCACCGCACCAAAAATCAGCTTTTCCCCAAGATCGGCAAGTTCTTGCGTTGACATCGTGGAAATATCCGCAATTTTCTCTTCAAATGGAGGAGGTTCCCCAATAGTTTGGGGAAGCCAATTGGAAAATCCAGCAAACGCTGCAGCAACGAAAATCATAAATGCCGCACCATGCATCACCACACGAACTTTTTGGAAATAAATTCCGAGCAAGAACGTTGCGGTAACGAAGATCCCTAATGATACAGGGAGCAACCTGGAATTCCCGTAGAAATTCACACGATAATTGGTGATGGCGAGTACAACCAAGCCAAGAGCCAACAACCCAATCCAGAGCCGGAAGAGCAATTTTTTATCCTTCAGAAAGTCCACCTATCCCCTCGCTTCATTCAATGGCATTAGTTTAGTTAGTGCTTGGTGCAAGAGCCGCAACCGGAGCGGCTCTACCCTTTTCTACTACCGCCTTCTTCGTCCCCAAAGATCCAAGCCAGAAGACGAAGAGTAATGTGACCCAGAAGAAGAGCACATTAAATGAGATCATGTTCGCCGCAAAACCGATGGTATGCGTAAAAGCCCACGGAGAGTTATCACGCATGATTTCATTGACATGCCAATGAAGCCGTACAGATGATCGGATATACCCCATCAATCCCATCATCCAGGTAAACGACGTTGCCAGCATGAACAACGCATACTGAGATCGAACCGAAATCTTTCCCCATTCGACCGGGCCTGTTGGCTTCGCACCACGCATCATAAATAAGTTTATTGTCATTCCAATAAACAAGCACGATAGCGTTGAGACAACTTGGGGCACTGAAAGCCCCACGCGCACATTAGCAGGTATGTAATAGCCATAGATTGCCAGCCAAATAATGTTGACAAATGCGACGCTAAACAAAGCCCATAGCGCAATATTCCCATACCTTGCCCACGGAACCGTTGGTATCTTGTTACACCTCTGATACAAAAGAAAACTCAGCACAGTCGTGGTTATGATGATATTTACTGCCCCATTCTTAGCCGACATGACCCCGTAGTTGCCAACGACAGGATGTTGCTGCCCTCCCATCTCCTTTAATTCAGTTGGTGTCATGACCATCGTATGCGGCGTTAACCAAACCAAGAAACAGACGATGAGCACAAACGTCATGTACTTAATGTACTTCTGATAACGTTCAGCACCTCGCATACGCTCCATCCCTTGCCATAAATAATAATTTGTTGTCAGGAATAGCGCCCCGATCAGGACGGCTTGGATAATAAACAGCCAAGCCAGCAGTCCTCCCATAAGCGTAATACCCATCTGCTGCCGGTATGCATACACCTCCCGCATTAAGTAATAACCGGCAAAGGGAAGAGGAATAAGGAACGCGACGGCGATGAACATCGCGACATACCCCATCCAATCGTAGTGGGCTCGCTCCTCATCGTTTTTCGCTGACAAGAAGCGATAGGCTGCATAGGCAGCGACAATCCCTCCACCAAATACCATATTGCCAAGAATCCTGTGAATATTAACGGGATTCCAAAGATGGTTATGCACTGCCAACCAGATGTTCCCAAGATACTGCCCCTCGGCATCGACTCCAGCAGGAGACATCATAAACGTCGCCCATGAATTCGCGAGCATCATGAGCACCGTACCAAATACATTCAGGAATACCGCCATACTAAGATGGACCCACTTAAGAAGTCCTTCTCGCATTGCATCCCAGCCGTAATAGTAGATGTAGAGCGTCCCACTCTCAGCCAAGAACAACAAGACGTAGATGTGCATGGCTGGATGGAAGATCTTCGTCATGTACGTCCAGAATGCCGGATAGAGAATCATAAACGTAAATACCAGCACCCCTCCTAGAATTGCGGTAATCGAATAGGCGGTAATACTGATTTTGATAAAGTCATACGCGAGCGTATCGTACTTCTGCGCCATCGCACGATCTTTGGTGACCATCCCGATAAACTCGATGATCATCACGAAGATCGGCACCGCAAGCACAAAACTGCCATAATAGAGGTGCTGTTGGTTCGCAACCCAGATAATGACCCGACTCTCGAAGTTGTACCGCGGATAATCATTTTCGTTATCCGAGGTCACAGGAGCAGGTGGCCCTTGAACAATTCCTTCGTCTCCGTAATGAACGTCATATCCAATTTCCTGAGCAGGAACATCCTCACCTAGGGTCTCTTCAGCAAAAGCCGCCTGTTCAAGCGCTGCATCTTCAAACTCTTCCGCCAACAGGGGAATTGAGATCACCAGAGGAAGCAGCAAGGCGCCCACAAGAACCCCAACGGCTAGCCAGCTCAATAGCTGCTTATTTCTCATTCTCCCCTCAAAAAGCCGCTTCATGTTTCATCCTCCCCCGGAACTGTACGCTCATGTACATAGTTGATGTGTCGCGGCAACGCGTCACTATACCCATTACGTCAATGGCCACCACTGCTTAATTCGGCTCCCGATCGAAACATATACCAGTAGTCGAGTCCCTGAAAGTCCATCAACCACCAATTGATGAACGTGAAGTAAGCGATTGAAGCCGCAAACAGTACGATTGTCATCATGACGTCTTTTGCCATATCAACGGTACTCCCCAGTTAGTGATGAACAACTGTCGCGAACCAGTAAAAGAACCACACGGCAAAAACACACGAGGCCCCGAACAACGTCGGTCCAAGCCACTTAGGCGCATTCTTGTTAAACCCACCTCCGTCTGTCATATACCCACCACCCTCAGCGTTGTTACAATGTTATTATTCTGCCGGCCAACACCTTACACCTTGACTTCAAAAAACGCCATATGATATTTCAAGTGTCGTCGTTATTCAAGTCCACTTGGATTAGTTAAGTCGGCCGACCAAAATGAACAAAGGCAAAAGAATATTCGATACTGTCGTACTTGCTGGACTCGTCGTCAACATCCTGTTCGCAGTATTCATGCTACTTTACTATTTCGACCTTCTCTAACGGCATCACGCCGCTCCATCCCGCGTCGATCTTTCCAGATCCCCGCTCTTCGCGCACCGGAAACCAATTGCGGTGTCACGGTAACGCGGCAACATTTTAAACCGCGCTGTTGTACGGGCAGTAACCAAGGAATCGGTCCAGGACCCACCGCGGAGAACCCGTGTCGTACGCGCCTCTGGCTCAATACCCTTCTCGCCAGCCCGCAACCGATAGGCATGTTGATCGTACCAGTCGTGAACCCACTCGCGAACATTGCCAGCCATATCTACCACGCCATACGCACTCCGGTCATCTTCAAAGGCCCCAATCCGAGCGGTGTACTTCGCTCCATCATGCTCGCCCTTGACATTCGCCGCTCCAGACTGTGCATTATCGCCCCATGGCCATATCAAGCCCTGCACACCTCGTGCAGCCTTTTCCCACTCCGCTTCCGTAGGAAGCCGTTTGCCATCCCACTCACAAAATGCCACCGCATCATCCCATGACACATACACGACCGGAAAAGCAGGACGCTGAAATGCTTCCATTCCGCCATACCGAGACGCCGGCGCACGGTGCCCCGCCTGTCCGACAAACTCAGCATACCGACGATTGGAAACCTCATACTTGTCAATGGAAAACGTCTCCAGAAAGACTACTGCTTCTGGCTTTTCATTGTAAGCACCACTGCTGCTCCCTTGAATAAACTCCCCTGCCGGAATCGTAATCATGAACCCATCCTGAATATTGGCAGTTTGCTCACTACTTTGGAGAGCTACTTCGACTAACTCCTGTTCAACCTGTCCTGGTTCCCGCATCCACACACCTAACAGCGGCAAAACGACAAATATTCCGACAAGCCCAACCCAAGCATATTTGAAATAACGATCCACTCAGCTCACATCCATTACTACGAGCAGACCGAAACTTCTCATCCAAATCAGGTTATCGTGCGTGAACTCCCTACACAAAGCTGTAGGCCAACTTACAATTAACATAGATATGGTGCCACGTCCCATGGACAGTTGATGGCCACTCCCCGCAGCAACCCCCACAAATGGACTCGAAAGGGATATGGCGTAAGGTGAATTCATCCACCGGATATGAGCGACAGAGCCACCCAATGTCACCTCACGTTTGAACACCTCGTGCAACACCCACTTTAAGGAAGATGCACTAAACCCAGACAATCCGCCCCAATCGGCCAATCATCGTGCCATACTTTAGCATCTCACTGATCCTCGCTTTGGCGAAATAGCAACAGCTCATCCCGTAGTATCACACAACAACTTGCGCTAACGCGGTGTTTAGAAATTCAATAATAGCATCTAAATCACTAACGACAGGAACACCGAAATTGCGGAGAGCCTCAGCTCCCAACCCACCGATTATTTCCTGCCCCCGCAAACATAAAACGATAGGACACGCAACTTCCCGCGCCACTGCAAGCTCCACCTCAGCCAGAGTTCCAATTCCACCCGGAAAAGCAACGATCGCATGGGAGCTACGAACGTTAATGTGATTTCGCGAATCTTCCCCTTTTGGATTCTCTCCCCTAAGATGCGTATAGACCGGCAACTCTATCCATGAGTTCGGATACATTTCCACAGGCTTTCCATGCGGAATCACTCCAATAGACAGGCCAGTACGTGACGAAACAGCGCAGAAACCTTTGCTGGCGGCGGCCATGACTCCCGGCCCACCACCCGTCAAGAGATGACAATTGGCTTCAGCAATCCACTTGCCCACACAATACGGAAGCTGTTGCTGAGATTGGGACAACTCGATGGCAGAAGAACCAATAACCCCAATAATTTTCCTCCTCTGGGGGTAATGGTGCAGGGCACGGGAAATATCAACTGACCGTTGAATCACGTGAAAACAATCGTGCGGTTGCGGAACACAAGGATGTTTCGCTTGAGGTGGTGCCAAATTGATCTCGCCAACACACCCTTTTCGAGATCACGGCCTTTCCGAACTAGATCGTCAATTGAATCCGCATGACTAATTCGAACAATATCTTGTTCAATGATTGGCCCAGCATCCAGCTCCGCCGTCACATAGTGACTAGTCGCACCAATAATTTTCACTCCTCGATCATGCGCAGAGTGGTATGGCTTGCCGCCTGCAAGCGCTGGAAGAAAGGAATGATGGATATTGATCACTCGATTTGGATAGTGATCAAGAAATTCAGAGGTTAAAACTTGCATATAGCGTGCAAGAACAACAAAATCTATCTGATACGTCTGCAGCAGAGCAAGTTCTTTCTCTTCTTGAGTACGCTTGTTATCCGGTGTCATCGGGAACACACGATACTCAACACCAAACTTCTCCGCGACAGGCTTAAGAGTCTGGTGGTTGCTAACAATAAGCGGAATTTCAACATTCCACTCGCCCGCATGTGCACGCGAAAGAATGTCATACAGGCAATGGGAAAGAGTGGAGACAAAAACGGCCATGCGTGGTTTTTCGTTTGCAGAATGCAACGACCATTCCATGTCAAATCTCGTTGCGATTAAACGTTGAAATGTCTCTCCAAAAGTGCTCAACGGAATTTCGAAATGTTCAAGATCCCACTCCAATCGCATGAAAAATACTTTCTCTTCGGGATCAACATGCTGTTCAAGATTGAGGATATTTCCGTTATTTTCGTGGATAAATCGAGTAATGGTAGCCACAAGTCCGCTTTGATCAGAACAGGAGACTAAAAGTATCGCGGAATGAGGAACTCCCTTCTCATTCATAATAATCGCTCCGCTTAAGTTAAGGTGTAAACCCCGTTTTTAGCCAACAATATTGCCATGGCAATTTATCAGCTTCCACCTGAATCGCTATTCCCCCCGCCAGATCGTGCGGAACCCGATGGCCTTCTTGCGGTCGGCGGCGACCTCTCTCCTAAACGACTACTCGTAGCCTATCGCCTTGGAATATTCCCATGGTATAGCACCGGCGAGCCGATTTGTTGGTGGTCACCAGATCCACGCTTTACGCTCTTGCCTCACGAATTACATGTTTCGCAACGTCTCAGACGAGTGATCCGATCCAAACGTTACACGGTACGTTACGACACCATGTTTGACGCCGTAATAGAACGATGCGCCACAACCCTCAGACCCGGGCAAGATGGAACCTGGATCACGCCGGCTATGCGAGATGCCTATTCCAAACTGCATAGGCTAGGCATTGCCCATTCGATCGAAAGCTGGAGTGAGGGGAAACTAGTTGGCGGCGTATATGGGATTGCGCTTGGTGGAACATTTTTTGGCGAGTCAATGTTTACCCACCAGAGTGATGCATCGAAAGTCGCCTTAGTTGCCTTGGTTTGGCAACTGCAAACGTGGAGTTTCGATCTCGTTGACTGCCAAGTTCCCACACAGCACCTGGCACGATTTGGGGCCAAGGGTCTCCCGCGATCAGAATTCCTCAAACGACTTCAAAATTCAGTGAATCGTCCAAACCTCTGGGGTGGCGCACAGCAAAGAGAAGGATGATATCTCCTGGTTCGGTTTTTCCTCCCCTGCCCCCCGAACCAGACCTAATTACTTCACCGTAATCGTAATCTTGTCAGATATCACAGGGGGAGAGAAGGGAATATGGCCCTTATCGCCAAGAATTAGCTGAAGGGTATGTTTTCCTGCAGACAACATGAGACTAGTCTCTGTCTGCCCCTTCCCAAAATGCTTGTGCGTAGCGTCAGAAGGAATTGGCTTATCCAAAGATGGAACCGCAGTGTCAATCAACAGATGATGATGGCCAGTATTGGGCTTATCAACACCGGCTGGAGCTACCCCCATGACTTGCAGACCAAACTTCACAGTGACCGGATTCTGCACAACCTCTCCGGCAGACGGCGAAATAATATAAAGATTTGCCCCATCTGGAGATGCTGTTCCTCCTAGCGCCAGTGACGGAAGCAACATCACAACCATAACGACTAAAGAAAACAACATCTTACCCATGCCCCCCCTTCGACATATATTCCATCTTTGTACCATTATACAACATTCCTGAATACGTCAGTGTATCCTCAATCACGGCATCGACAGTTCTAATGAATGAAACGACTCAATGCGCAAATACGAAGACTCCCCCTGCTCCACATTTCCAAAGCGCCTTGCCATCAGAACTTGCATCCCAATTGTTGTTGCCGCATCAAGCTCGATAATTGCATCAGAAATAAATAACACGTTGGAAGACTTAACGCCAATCGTCGCTGCAATCGTTTCGTAACTCTGAGGTTCCCCTTTCGACCCCGTGTTTGTATCAAAGTATCCGCTGATATATTGACTCAAGTCTCCACGCTCTGAATGCGTAATGAGTAGTTGCTGGGCCAGCACACTTCCAGAGGAAAATAGGTAGATGGGCTTCTTCTGGTATTGAAGCCGTTGGAGCGCAGGAAGGACATCCTCGAACACACGCCCTCGCAACACCCCACTCTCATACCCAAATTTCCACACCTTTCCTTGAAGTGACTTGAGTGGAGCAACCTTTCGGTCTTGATCCATGAGCCAATGTACATATGTTTCGATCGCTGCAATGTCATGGGACGCACCTTGCCACCTTGGTGGGGTCAGACCATTCGCGATGTCTGTCAGACACTGGATCTTTAAATGTTCAAGGTCTTCTTGAACAGAAGGCTCATCATGATTTTGCTCGACGAATGCCCGAACATGGCATCGCGCAAACGGAAAAAGAGTGTTGCGCACAAAATCTATGGGAGTGATCGTTCCTTCAATATCCAATAAGAGGACATCAAACTCTATTGAGAACGTCACGACCAGTCCTCCCGTCACGATTAGGGAATATCACTCTGCCCCATGCACACAGGCAAATATCCTTGTTCAAGTCCACTTTCGGTATACACCGGTGTCCATCCCGCGGGATCCTGAAAGAGGCGAATCGCACGAATACGTTTTTCCTCACATAAATCAAACCAATGCCAGATTCCACGTGGTAGCCGAATCAAATCCCCTGCCCCAACTTCAATAGCCACCACAGGTTGCTCTTTTGGATGAATGTGGAACACTCCACGTCCTTCGATGATAAAACGTACTTCATCTTCATCATGCCAATGCTCTTTGCGAAACTTATTCAGCATGGCCTCGAGATTGGGGGTGCTCGCATTCACGTCAATCACATCTGCCGTCACATATCCACCCCTAACTTTCAGCGCATCAATTTCAGGCTTGTAGGCATCTAAGATTTCGTCTTCTGGTGCATCGGGTGCAATTGGATACGTCGGCTCCCAGCGTTCATAGTCAATCCCTATACCAGCCAAATAAGCTATAATGCTTTCTTGAGCATCAAGCGTCTTGCCTTCATATGGTATTTTCACAATAGCCATTCGTGCTCCTTTATGTCTCTATCAGCATCGTACGACGTCGCCCAATGACCTCAAGTAAGAACTCGAATATTTCAACGTGTTGTTTTGCCTCATAGATCGTCTTCCCCCAGGTATACAGCCCATGGCCACGAATCAAAAATCCATGTACCGTGGGACTCTCCTCAAGAAGCTTCTGGACCGTGTCACCAAGGCTGGGTATATTCTGAGAGTTTTCAATAATTGGAAGCCATTCGCGGTGTGTATGCGAATCAACGCCGTGCAATCCCTTTAACATCTCATAGCCTTCAATATGCAGTCCACCACTGGGAAAATAAATGGTGGATAGGAGTGTTGCCCATACTGAATGTGTATGAAAGACCGCTCCCGCGTTTACAGCCGCAAGCACGGCAAGATGCAATCCGGCTTCCGCCGTCGGCTTTCCAGTTCCTTCCACTACATTCCCCGACGCATCAACGTGAGGAAAATGCTCAGGAGCAATGATGCCTTTATCTATACCGCTTGATGTAATGGCAAGCCGAAACGGCTTCCTGGTCAGCAGGACACTAAAATTTCCACCTGTTCCAAGAACCCAGCCGCGGACATAGAAAGAACGAATGATCTCCACGCAGGCATCAATATCCCGCATACCATGGAATGGTATCTCACTCTGAAACATCGCCATCTTTGTAACGGGGCCTAAAGCAGGACTGGAGCGGAGGGCCGGAACTACGCCGTGATGATTTGGCCCGAATTCTCTTGCTGCGGCATTTTCTCAATGATGTCAGACTGATATTGCTGAAGAAATCCCAGTAGACCGCGTTGAAACTGCCGCGACTGAAGCTCATCTCCAGAAAACGATTTTGTAAAGAGAATATATACTCCAAGAATATCTGCAGCTTCAGAACGATCAATATCCTTAAGAAAGGGTTCAAAGTCCTTCCACAACGATTCATTCCCATGGGTTGAGCGATTCGAATCGGGAAATGCCAGTGGACTGAGACGTTTCCTGAGCTCCTCCATTCCCGCAATAATTTCCCAATCTCGCGTTTGCGGGTACTTGGCCAAATGTTTATACATGGTCATCTCAAGACCAACCACAGCCATTAGTGCCGTATTGTCCTTGTATGAGTGAAGTGCCTTAGCGCGCTCCATCATAAAGACTTGCGCTGACCGTTCCCGCTGATAGCCCTCATGGATCGTAAGATACTTACAGCTTGGTAGACATTCGATCTTAACAAGCCGTTGCTCGCCACAACAACGGGGGCAAATAAGGGCATCCAACGCTGGGCATGCTCGTTTACCCTTTGCTTGAACACAAGAAGCACATGAGGCTGTTTTAACTATACGCCCTCTCCCTATGTTGACTCAGATCAAGACCTTCCTGCTCTTCCTCAAGCGAAACACGCAGCCCAATCACTCTGTCAACAATCTTCAAAATAACATAGGTCCCGATGAAACAGAACGCGACGGCGACACCAATCATTACCAACTGGGCACTGACAGACCCTTCCGTGGCAAGCAGTCCAACCGCAAGAAGCCCAGTGATGCCTCCAAATCCGTGGATAGCCAATACGTCAAGTGACTCATCGTACCCAAGCTTGAGCTTCAACACGACGCCAAGATAGCACACCACGCCACCAATCAGTCCAATAAAGACCGAGGGAATCGCCGTTACATATCCCGCCGCTGGAGTAATGGTCGCAAGACCAGCGATCATTCCACTCGCGACACCTAAAAGAGTGGGCTTGCCTCGATGCACCCATTCCGCAACCATCCAGCTAATCGCCCCTGCAGACGCCGCGAGGTGCGTATTGACAAAAGCCGTCACAGCAACCTCGTTAGCTCCAAGCGCACTACCCGCATTAAACCCAAACCAGCCAAACCAGAGCATTCCCGCCCCTAAAAACGCGAACGGGAGGTTATGAGGTGGCATATTTTCCGTGCCATACCCTTTCCGTTTTCCCAAAACAAGGGCACAGGCCAAGGCCGCAAATCCGGAACTAATGTGAACCACTGCTCCACCGGCAAAGTCCAGCCCTCCCAGGGCATGTAACCAGCCACCTCCCCACACCCAATGTGCAAGCGGTGAGTAGATTAACGTCGACCAAAGAACCGCAAATAGTAGTAGGGCGGTGAACTTCATACGTTCGGCAAACGCCCCAGTAATCAGAGCAACGGTAATTGCCGCAAACATTAATTGAAAGACCATGAAGAGTTGATGCGGAATCGTTGGCGCTAAAGCACCCGGCTCAGATCCAACCCCACTCAAGGCCACAAAATCTAAACCTCCAATGATACCCCCTTTATCTGGTCCAAATGCCAAACTGTATCCCCAGAATACCCAAACAATACTTATCACACACATAATGGCGCCTGTTTGGATAAGCATACCTAGCACATTCTTACTCCGGACTAATCCCCCGTAAAAAAATGCAACTCCAGGTAGCACCATGGCAAACACTAATGCTGTGGCAACGATGATCCATGCGGTATCACCCGTATCAATTTTAGATTCTTGCGCCCAGGCTCCGGTTGCCCAAAACAAACCCACGACGACAACTAATGGAGTAGTCAATATGTGTGGCATCCGCATCATAACTATACTCCCCCTTGGATTTTCAAATACACTACACGGTTAGACAGATTCAACGCTGCAAGACAACGGTTCTCATTGGCAGTGGTGAAGCATACCTCATATGAAGCTTGAATGCCCAACGTTTTTCACGATCAGCGGGTGAGAGGGAGGTGAAGATCGACTGCAATTGCCATCGTGCAGTACTGATTGAGCATCTTGGAGGAAGGATCAGCAGTTACATAGGTCCCGCCTGTATGAACTCACGTACGCACAAGAAACACACACGGCATCGACTACAAACGTACCGTTCCATTTCCACACTGTGTAGAGTGTTGCATGCTACAGGGTGAAGGAAAACTCTCCAACCAACGCACCAGGAAGCCGGCCACTTTCGGTAGATCGCATCTGATAGGTAGTAGAATCCATAATAAGATCGCGTTCGGCAGTCAAACCAATAAGATTTTCTCCAAGCATGCGATACAAGGTCTCATCGAAGCGCATGACGGAAAGCGGGGCCTTGATAATGCCATTCTCAACCCAGAAGGTCGCAAAGCGAGTCATCCCCGTCATACGGCACGCACTACGATCAGAATAGTTGAGATACCACACGTTATTGATATAGATCCCAGTGTCGAGCTGTCGGAGGATCTGATCGGTTTGGATTTCGCCTCCAAGCATCTCCACAGATTCTGGGGCTTCATGGCCGGATGCGCCATTGGTAGGAATCCCATACTCTTTCGCAGAACGCGGAGAGACAAGCGTATTGCAGAGTTCGCCCTTCTCAATAAGCGATACGTAATCCGGCTTAATGAAACCAGCGTCCTGAAAATTGGGAGCAATGCCGTCGTGTGTATTCTCAAACATCGTCACCGCCGAATGGAGCTTCGCACCACCTTCGAGCATATGCAGCAAAGGAGTCTGCTTAGTACGGTGGGATTTCAAGCCAAAACAGCCCCAACCCAACATTCCAACCACATCATAGAGCGCATAGGGCGAAATATACACGCGGTAGCGGCCAGGATGGACAGTGTGGGATGGATGGGTGAGGACATCAAGCTGCTCGTTTGCCCAATCAACTTTTCCTCGAAACGCCGCAAGATCCCACTCAAAACCGGAGTACCTACTTTTCACCGCCTTATCGGCCTGGGAATAAAAACTCCATTCTAGATTGTGATTGAAACTCGAGAACCAGTTGCGCTGACCAAATGAATTAGCAAACCCGTAATACATCCCACCCGACGCATAGAGGCCAACCATATCGCGATTGTGGCCAGCATCAAGAATAGCTGGAACGACATCGGAACTTTTCGCGAGGAGATTCTTGCCCTGCTGTTCACTTGATCGAACGTCGGTGGCATACAGATGATGAGGATCTTCTGGAAGGTGAGGCATTTTTTCCCTCGATCGCACTAGCATCGTATCAATCCATGCACGATCCATTGAGAGGTCTCCAGACAGCGAGACCGACCCGGCTGTATGACGCATACCCGTAATTAGGTTGATGGTCAACGATCGCTGCGCCACACTTCCCGCTTGCCGGACCACACCTTTATTCATCCGTACAAAATCGGAGTCCTCTGCCGAGAAGGTACAGGTGAACCGTTCGTCTCCCTGCATGCGAGCTGTAATATCGTCGGCTAATTGGTAAAAATACGTCTGCATGGTTTACATAACCTGCGAGTATGGTGGCACGCCATCATCATCATCATAATAAGACGCCGCATCCATCATGCTTTCCTCCCAGACAAAAAGAGTGGCTTAACGAGAGTATGCGAGGAGGACACCTAGCCACACACACTGCTGACGGCCTTTTTCAATATCTTGCCTAGACACCTCCAAACACATCTACCTGTGAGAAAAGACACATGGGGGTACTGTGGCCAACGCGAATAGACTGATTGGGCTCACCTTTCCCGCAATATGGAGTCCCTAGAACTTCTACCGTGCCAGTGTGGCCAACCATCTTAAGATTGCGCCAGAATGTCGCGGAGATCCCTCGGTAATTAGGCTTCTTGACCACAGTGGTCAGCCTTCCATCCTCAATGAGCTGTGCCCACTCACACCCAAACTGGAATTTGTTTCGTGAATCATCAATTGACCATGAACAATTTGTTTTCATCAAAATCCCACGTTCAACACTAGCGACCATCTCTTCCATGCTGGAAGACCCAGGTTCGAGATTCAAATTTGCCATCCGATCAATCGGCGGACGGTTCCAGCCAGCTGCGCGCGAATTGGCCACACCCTCCATGCCCGCTCGCACTTGTGAAGTCACCCCTCCTAACGGTCGAAGCAGCACCCCGTTACGAATAATATCCTGCTTGGTTGCTGGTTGACCGTCGTCGTCAAAGCCATAGCTCGCAAACTCTTCCGGTTTGGTGGGATCAAAAGTCACATTGAGGAGTTCCGAACCATATTGATAGGTACCAAACATGTCGGGCGTCACAAAGCTCGTTCCCGCGTAATTGCGCTCATCGCCGAGGATACGATCGAGTTCTATCGGATGCCCGATGGACTCGTGGATCTGAAGAATCATCTGATCCGGGGCCAGTAGAAGATCCATGGTGCCAGACGGGCAATTTGGGGCCTCCAGCAACTCTAAAGCTTCTGCGACAAGCTGTGCCGGGGCCTCAGAAAACTTCAACTCATCCAGCACCTCTAAACCGCCTTGTCTCCCATATCCATGACCTCCAAATGTTCGCCGTTCGGTTTCCACACCCTGGTTGACCGTCACGCCCATCATGGGAAGAACAAATCGAAGCTGCTGACGAACACGCCCCCCATGCGTTGTCAGATAAAGTGAGTTTGCCTCGGTATACCAAAGGCTGGTCTCCCAGTCGACGATACGATCGCCTATTTTCAGCTGCTCGCAGGTAGCTTGCAACAGATTGATTTTTTCGGAGAGCGCAACTGAGTCCCACGGTTTCTTCGTTGGACTTTCGTATTCGCCAACCGCCTGGGGATATGTAATCGTGGCATAATCCATCACACCACAACCGCTACTGCGCTGAGCCCATGTTTTCGCACACTCAACAGCATCCCGTAAGCCCGACTCAGTCAGTTCACTTGTAGCCGCATAGCCCATACCACCTCGATCAATGACAGTGATCATCACCCCAACATCATGGGATGTGGACACTGGTTGAAGAATATTCTGCCGTACCGAAAGATATTCGTCTCGTTCACTAACAAAACGCAGTGAACAAAAATCCACCTTTGGAGCCACAACCGAAAAATGCGCTTCAACGATCTCTTCTATTGTTCGCATCGTGACTCCCAGTACTCCGCTCACATCTCACTCATAACGCTACTACCTATAACACACTTTCGATTGAAATCAGAAAGGTCAGAACGGGCTGTGGTAGGATTACAAGTTTCTTAATTGCAATTACGTACGACGTGGAAAGGCGCAGGATGATCCCACAATTTTTGATACTTTCAATTCACCATGGCTTACACCATGGATAGTCACCTCCTTGCAGTCACTATCCTTGTTATCGCGTCCGGAATCATCCTTCTTGGCGCAGAAACCTTTACCAACGCGCTCGAACATCTCGGTGAGAGGCTCAAGATTTCTGAAGGCATTACAGGATCAATTTTTGCCGCTGTAGGCACCGCTCTCCCTGAGTCTATGGTACCCGTCATTGCAATTCTCGGAAGCACCGGGAGTGAGGCAGTACGACACGAAGTTGGGATTGGCGCGATCTTAGGAGCACCCCTCTTATTGTCAACCCTCGCGCTTTTCCTCATGGCAGTCTTCGCTGCACAACAACGCGGATGGAATGGGGCGTTTCACCCAGAGCCATCAGGAATTAACCGCGATCTCACATGGTTTCTCCTAGCCTTTACCCTCGGAAGCGGTGCCCTTTTCATTCCCATAGAATGGAGCACACTACGATGGGGTATCGCCGGAATGCTCGTCCTCATGTACTGCATATATCTGATACTAACCATTCGCGCGTCGAAAGCCTTAGTTGAGGAAGGACATGGCACAGAAGCGGATCATCCATTATTTCTCTCTAAAATCAAACTCCCGACAAACCTGCTGACAATTCTGTTCCAGCTTGGCCTCGGACTTGCCCTGATCATTGTTGGAACAAAAGGGTTTATCCACAGCATTGAGCATATATCGACTTGGCTCGCAATCTCCGCCCTTACCCTCTCGCTTATCATCATCCCCTTTGCGACAGAACTCCCTGAGAAGGTGAACAGTATCATTTGGATTCGCCGTGGCCGTGACACTATGGCATTTGGAAACATCAGTGGTGCCTTAGTCTTTCAGGGAAGCTTATTACCCGCACTTGGTATCGCATTGACGGCATGGTCTCCTCGTCCTGAAATGCTGTTAGGAATAGGAATTACGCTACTTGCATCCATCTATCTTTTCATCCAAATCCATCGCGGGACACTCAGGCCTTACCACATGCTGTTCAGCGGTCTATGCTATGTGACATATCTAATTCTTTTGTTAGCCACGTGATAAATGCATGGAACGTTTGCTTCAATGAACCGGCCGAGCGAAAAGGATATCGGATCCCTCATCGCGTTGCACCACGATGAGGGATCAAAATATCGTAGACACCATTGCCAAGCGCATCGTCAATAGCGCTACAACAGCGATTCCATACCTCAAAGAAGCTACAGTAACGAACCCAACATTGGCCTCCCGTATTGAGCCAGTGCTTGAGGAGATCAGGGTAATAAAGGAGTTTTCTTATTGCACAGTTCGGCTACCCTAACGTCGATATGCAAGCCTATACCGAACAACTAGATACGATGGTGAAGAAAATTCGAGAGAGGACTAGCCTATATACAAGTAGCAAAAATATTCTGGATGCATGCACTTATTACTTTTTGTCGACCAAGTCTTTCATGGAAATCAAACTACGATGAGGCGGATAATAACTTCCTCCATCGAGTTATCGCCCGTCGGACAGGGATTCCGATCGGACTTTCCGTTCTTTAATATTCTTCTTGGATCTCAAATAGATCTTCCTCTACATGGAGTTGGGACGCCATGGTCACTTTTTGGTGAAGTGTGAAGCAAAAAATTACACAATATTTATTGACTGGTTCAATTGAGGAACGCTACTTACCGACAAAGATCGTGCACGGTTATTAATCAGGAGTAGATACGGAATTAAAGCGAGTTACTTACACCAAAGCCCTGTACAGGGCATCATCACTCAAATGTTCAAAAACTTAATTTCTCTCTATCAAGCCAATAACTAGCCTGCCGAGATGGTACAACTCACACGCTTTACCAATCTAGCACAACATCCCATATCACCGAACTAATCACCCCACTCAGTGCAATATTTACACATCATTGGTACCGCGGAATACTCGGCTCAACCAGCACTGACCAGGCGTCAATACCGCCCTCAAGATTTTTCACATTGGGAAACCCCTGCTGATGAAGAAAGATGGTCGCGTCAGCACTTCGCATCCCATGGTGGCAATAACAAACAATTTCGGCCTCTTTATCTAATTGATCGAGGGATTGCGGAAGTTCACCGAGCGAAATGAGCACAGATCCTTCAATTTTTGCCATCGAATATTCCCACGACTCCCGTACATCAAGGAGAAAAACATCATCTCCTTTGTCCAAACGCTCTTTTAGATCCTGTACTCGAATTGAGTAACTCATCCCACCGCCTTTTTCACCAAAAAAAATAAAAGTTGCCTAGAGTAATTTAGCTGACGAGGACGATAGAACGAATGGTCCATCAACTTTGACGGTCAGGAATGGATACGGGGCAGTCAAAGCAACGAGACTGGTAAAACTGAAATTCTTTCTGGTGACACTATTTCCCTCGATTAATGGTGCCGGACGGTTTGTCTCTTCACTTTATCAATCACCGTGGCATTAAACCGATCCATAATTTTTCGCAGTTGCTGCAGTTTTATTAGCATGAAATCATCTGTATCCCCACCGTTCAGTAATCTACCATAATCGTGCACTTTCAAACCCCAGAAATTCCCGTACACTTCGTTCGGATTAAGGTCACACGTATAAGGGTTGCCAAAACTGACTCCCATCTCACTCTTCGCATTAAATCTAGTTCTTGGATCAGGCTTAGGGTCACATGCGATAACGACATCTAAAAGATTGCTAGGATCATCTGCAAAATTCTGCACCCGCACATAATGCGGCCACCCACTATGATCTACTGGCATATTTCCTAAACTCAGTTTAAAATCCCCAACGTGAACGTGTGCGGCAACCTCAGGGTTTGGGATCGGCGATGCCATGGGATGAGCTAACAAGACTAGTCCATAGTGGATTTCTGAAATGCCGAACTTGCCGGTCACGCCGATAATGTTCACAATCGCGAGTTTCCCATCACGAAATCCATGCTTGAGAAGGTCATCCGGTTTTTGAAGTAGAAACGCCCTCCCTTTCGTCCCATCGTCCAGAAACAGTGTCGCATCAGGCACTGTTGTTTCTACTGCCGTGGCACACCCAAAAAGCAGTAAGGCCCCGGCAATTCCAATAAAACTTCCAATGATAGACTTCATTGATCCGTTCATTGACTGTTCCCCTCGCTCATTACAATGCCCGCTAACATGTAATCGTTCCTTTTTGCCACAGAATACACCAGCATTACGAGAAAATCAGCGCTACATCGTAGTTCTACACGCCTCACTAAAAAAGAGTGGTTCAGGAACGTCTCCAGATCCTGCTTCACTCATGATCCATGTCGTAAAACCTCGAGGCTCACATGGCTGATAGTCGAATCTGATAAATCGATCCCCACAGCCAATCTCGCCTTCGCATATTGCACGCATAACTAGAACATAGATGGTCCAAAAACACGTACCATCCGACAACCCGCAGAAGAAAAACCGGGACAAATCTATCATCTGAATTTTAATTACCGATGGAACCACGAATGATTGGTTGCGGGGGAAGGATTTGAACCTTCGACCTTCGGGTTATGAGCCCGACGAGCTTCCAGACTGCTCCACCCCGCGACGGAATAGTAGCTTGGCTTTTGTGGACGTGTCAAGACCAGAAAAGACCGTTTAACACATGATTGTGACCATTGCTGTTTAAAACGTCGCACAAAGCGAAGGAGAACTTTTGATTCATTTTTTTCAAAATGATATCGTTGAAAACGATGGCAGGAAGCTCCTGCGAGGAACGCAATATCGGATAAAGAGGATAGAACGTTTCATGGCAAACGAAATTGATTCATTGATGCAGGAAGTACGAGTCTTTCCGCCTCCCGAGACAGCAAAGAAACATGGCCACATTTCAAGCCTCGAAGAATACAACCGCCTCTATCAAGAATCAATCAAATCTCCAGAGACATTCTGGGCTCGACAGGCGCAAGAACACCTCGAATGGTTCAAGCCTTGGGACAATATCCTCACGTACGACTTCCTGACAATTGGAGATAGCGAATCTCCTTATGTTAAATGGTTTACTGGTGGAAAGCTAAACCTTTCATTTAACTGTCTAGACCGCCATCTTCTCTCCAACCGACGCAACAAAACCGCCATTATCTGGCAAGGCGAAGCTGACGGTGAGCAAAGAACATTAACCTACCAGCAACTTCACACCGAGGTATGCCGATTTGCCAACGTCCTAAAGAAACACGGGGTGCAACGAGGAAGCCGTGTGACCATTTTTCTTCCAATGATCCCAGAACTCCCCATTGCCATGCTTGCCTGTGCAAGAGTTGGCGCGATCCATTCTGTTGTATTTTCTGCATTTAGCGCCTCTGCACTGCGCGATAGAATTCTAGACTGCGATTCGGAGATCATTATCACCGCTGATACCGGGGCCCATGGAGGGAAAACAATTCCGTTGAAGCAAAAAACGGATGAAGCAATTCAGTCAGGGACTACCATCCAACGCGTGATCGTTTATCAACGTGGTGATGGTCAGGTGCCCATGACATCAGGACGAGATATCTGGTGGCACAATGCGATGAATGATCCGGATATCACCAATACCTGTGATCCAGAATCCATGGATGCAGAAGATCCTCTCTTCATCCTCTATACCAGCGGCAGTACAGGAAAACCAAAAGGAGTACTTCACACAACTGCTGGATATCTGCTATACGCGCACCTCACTAGTCGATGGGTTTTTGACCTCAAGGACGAGGACATACATTGGTGCACTGCAGACATCGGATGGATTACAGGTCACTCCTATACCGTGTATGGGCCTCTTTCAAATGGTGCCACTACCTTGATGTTTGAAGGAATTCCCACCTACCCTCAACCCAATCGTTTTTGGAAAATTATTGAAGATCACCGAGTCTCAGTGTTCTATACCGCTCCAACAGCAATCCGTGCATTGATGCGATTTGGGGACGACTGGCCTAAGCAGCATGATCTCTCCAGCCTGCGAATTCTTGGGTCAGTTGGCGAACCCATCAACCCTGAAGCGTGGATGTGGTACTACCGCGTGATTGGAAAAGAACGCTGTCCCCTGCTCGATACGTGGTGGCAAACTGAAACCGGCGGCATTCTCATCACACCATTACCCGGAGCTATTCCGACGAAACCTGGCTCAGCATCCAAACCATTTTTTGGCGTTCAGCCAGAAGTTTTGCGGCATGATGGTTTGAAAACGAAGGTAAACGAAGGAGGGTACCTCGTACTTACAGCCCCATGGCCAGGAATGATCCGTGGAGTATATGGCGACACAAATCATTCCCTCATCAAGAATGTATACTTCTCACATTTCCCGGGGAAGTACTTTACGGGGGACGGATGCAGGGTTGACAATGACGGGTTTTATTGGCTCATGGGACGCATTGACGATGTCATCAATGTCTCAGGCCATCGACTGGGAACCGCAGAAATTGAAAGCGCTCTTGTCTCACATTCCAATGTAGCTGAGGCTGCCGTGGTTGGAATACCAAATGATATCAAAGGGCAAAGCATTTACTGCTTTGTCACGCTAAAACAAGGCGTTGATTTTTCTGATACCCTCCGAAAAACGTTGGTGCATCATGTGCGAGAAGTCATCGGTCCAATCGCCACTCCTGATAGGATGCAGTTTACTGATGCTCTTCCAAAAACACGGTCGGGGAAAATTGTCCGGCGAATTCTTCGTAAAGTTGCCTCAGGCGATATTGAAAACCTTGGTGATACCACAACACTTGCCGACCCTTCTATAACAGACACGCTTATCAAAGGACGAATCTCCTAACATACATAGCAGGATATTGGAAAAGTCCCCCTTCTACTGCCTCAGGCCGTTGCCATCTGCCGTAGCATACCAGGGACTTTGCCGGACACCCCTTTGCGACCGTCCTGATAGTGTATGTTTATCCAGTGGTTAGGGTTTCCGCCATGCACGTAAGTGGAACTGCATGGCGATGACATCCCATAGCAATTGACCGTCACCACGGATAGACAAAGCACTTCTGCGATCCCCACACTCGAAAGCAATGGAAAATCCTACTGATCTGCGCTGCCAGTATTTCCCTGAAAGGACCAGAACTGTCAGGCTATTCGCAAGAATATTTAAGCGCGATCACCTGGCGATTGAATCACCGGCCACAAGATCTTCGAAGTTGAGGAAGTTGAGACAGACGCAAAGAACCAATACAACGACCGCTTGAAGTTTGGCGTGCCTGTCCTGCTTGGCACTAGCGATGAGTTCTTCAGTCCAAGCGATACCTGGACTGCAATGTCATGCTATGTCACTGAGATCGTCTCAGTGGCTATGACGAAGGTGTAAAATCGCAGCATCAACAAAGTCGAGTGCCAGATTCACATGATTGGTTGCCTTTCTAGTGTTCCCTTCATTCGCAAATTGCGTTGCTTTGTTCAGGTTTTCAACAGCTTCTTTGAGCAACGTCAGCGATTCCCGCGCGTGTGCGTTTCCCGTCGGCATTGCTTTGATGGCTTGCTCAGCATGCGTAATCGCTTGACTTGAATGCGATGAAACTTGATCGCCATGCCCTTGGCTTGCATGCTTTGCGGCATCCTCGATCGTTACCACGGCGGCATCCATGTGCTTCAGGGATTCTCCCGCACCCTCAAGACCCGCATATGCTACCCCCCCACTGATCACCAAAACGGCCATAAGCAACACTAGCCCTCCCACCTGCAGTGGAAACCCATTTGCATGTACAGAATAAAGTTTCATTCGATCCTCCATTGTGATTATCTGTGTCGCAATATCTATCACAAATTATTTCATATTCGCAAACAACGTAAGGTCAGAAAAAAACGTGGTACATCATGATAACCTCATTCAGATTTGCATCTGGGTTCACGTCTCGATTTCCCAGCGTATGCCTATACTCAAGCCTGATCTCCTGATGCGGAAGTGGAAAAAACTCGACTCCGCCACTAATTCTGGTAAGTGAATCATCGTTGATTTCACGATCTGGATCAATAAATTCATATATCATTTTTAGGTCTATGCCTCGAACTGCAAGATAATTCAATTCGTGGTATGACGCAGTACGTCGTACACCCCGCCTCACACCTTCCCGTGCCATCTCGTCGTCGAGCGTTTCCCAATCAACTTCGCCCAAATACGTAAACTTTGACCAATTCGCCCCGAAGTGCGTCGCATAAATCGTTTCTAATGATGAGGATCCATCATTCTGATAGAACGACCCACCAATTGTCGCTCGCGCAACATCAAAATCAAAAATGTAGTCGGCACGTGAAGCAAATGCTTTACTCGTATTGGTGTCAAAGTCGTTTGTGCTATCGCGTCCTCCATTGAGCACCGCAATCTGGATTGATGCATTCCTAGGATAAAAACCGACTTCCACCCCCTCATCTTTGTCTTGCTGACTAAACCCCGTCCCGTTTGTAAAACTTGCAAAATCTGGTGCGCGAGATCCAGCTCCAGCCGTGCTTGAATTTCCGCCTCGAATAAACGCGGTATGGTTGTCGAGCTTTAATCCAAACGCGGGAACAAATTTTCCGACCTTGACATAGCCATCAAACGGCAACACCTGTGCAAGAGCAAATGTTTCAAAATTATTAAGATCCAGCCCCCGACGAAAGCCTTGATCGTGATACAACGTGACTTTGTCCGTCAGTCGTGCAGAAAAGTAGAAATCAGCTTGCATAGGAAATACCGATGTGGTGCCTCGATCATCATCAAATGCCATCACCCGTAAATCCGTTCCAAAAGTAAAAAACTCGTTAATTTTCGGTGTAAACCTCTTGCCCGTAGTTCGGAGGGACGGTTTATAAGGAATACTCATACGACTGTAAAGAGATCCGGCCTCAGTCCGCATCCCCCCACCACTTGGGTTCACATGGCAAGTAATACATTGTACTCCAGTCCGCATAGAAAATCGTGGCAACGCCAATACTGACTCGACAAAAAACCATAGGAGAAGCGGAAGTACAATCAAACTTCCCTTTATGAAAGACGTCCGGCTAATCACGCCTACTTTTATACCATAACTAGGAATGAGCCGCGAAAGATTTAAAGGGAAGCAACTCCATCTCTAGATCAGGGTGGTAGCGCAGGTAAAACGGTAAGTTCAAAGCAGGTTGCTACTTGCGGACTGGACACATAAAATCCGATTTCGTGACGCCCTGGTTGATCGAAAGTGCGCACTCGACGGTAAAGACCTGGACTTACCTCTCTTAGACCCCGCCAATACACAACTGCACGAGTTGGCCCACGCCCTTTGGTTTCAAACACCCTCGATGCTCCAACCACCCCACCGGCCATCATCTGGTACACAGCCCCATCAGCCGGATTGGGAACAAGGACCTGATGGCCATCGCCAAAGCTGACTAATGACGAATGATCTTGAGGTATATCGACATGATTCGGAGGAAAATGGCCCACAGGAAAGTTTTGGAGCAACCCTTGGTGACGAAGGCTCACAATCGTCACATCGGCACTTCCCGCGTTCCGAATAAAGGCCCAATCGTATTCAAAGACAATATCGTCCGGCGCAATTCCAGTCGGGAACGTTTCAACCGCCGTATCCGTCGTGGCATCAACGATGGTGGCTGTATTCTCTTCCCGGTTGAGTGCATAGCCCCATCGTCCTCCTTTTTCAAATCTCACAACACGAACTCCCTTTCCGACGGAAATCGTTTTGTGCACGCTAGGCCTCGCGACATTGATGACAGTCAACGTTCCATCGCCTTCATTGGCCACATAGAATGAACGGCTTAATGATGAGTACCCAACGCCATGCGGTCTACGTCCGACAGCGACTGTTCCAACCGGCGCCAAATCACGCACCGAGATCAAGGTCACCGTATGGTCCTCCTGATTGGTGACCGCAACATAGCGGCTGTCATCGGTCATAGCAAAATCGTGATGCCCTCGACCAACAGGAACTGTGGCAACAATCTTGTGTATATCAGTATCAATCACGCTGACTGACGCATCACCATCATGAGCAACCCACACGTACTTACCGTCCGGTTGAATGGCGAGATGATGGGGATGAGTTCCGACCTCAAGTCGCCGAACCGGCTCCATATGGACCCCGTCCACAACCACTAACTCGTTTGGCTCAACAGTCACATAGATGTACCGTCCAAGCCAAGCTAGTGCAATATCATTTCCAGAACCACCAAGCTCGATTTTCTTGATGAGCATGCGGGACGTGCGACCAGGATTCATCACACTCAGAGTACCTTCAAGACTGTTCAACGCCACAATATAGGAGTTAAATTGGACTGGAGTGTGGCTACCATACCGGCGAGATTTGGTTTTCATATTCGCGCCACAAAGGTTGAGATTCCTTTCTCCATTGTTGAGTCGTACCGCAGACTCCGGCCGAAGTGCTCGAATTGGCTGATTTGTCACCGCATCGGAAACACGAAAATCCAGTGTGGCCCCATCACCGACATAAACAGGATGAGATGCCTCAAATTCAATGGAAACCCCGAGAGATTTCTGCTTGGAAGGGAACGGTGTTGTCGCCAATGCATCATCCCAAGCACTGATGCTAGCAATGAGCATGATGACCGAGCACAGGAATGCCCGTATCGTCATATCACTATGCCCTTAGTGGCTACGCGTAACAGGCTCACGTCGGTCTGCGACAAGGGGAAAGGTCTTACGAAGCCCATCAGGTTTCACAAGTGAAATTCCAAACGATCCTTCATGACTCTGTTGGCTATAGCGAATGGTTCCAAGAAGCCCAGTATCCAGATTCACTTTCTCCAAACCTGTGACAAGGGATGCACGCGTCAGATCATTTCCTGCGTTCCTCAAACCGTCCAGTATCACCTTTGCCGCAACAAAAGCAGAGATCTGCAGAACGCGGTCGCGCCCAGAACCGGGAACAGCCTTCAGGACCTCAGTGAATTCTTCCACCCAAGGATGCTGCACCCTACCGGACCGGAAATTTTGAGCCAAGACCACCCGTTCACCAGCCCTTGGAATTTGCAACATGGTTCCCGTGACGAGAAGATTGTGTCCGAGATAGACTGGAGAATACGATAAACGATCCGCTACCGCAATAACATCAATCACCGAAGGATCACCGGTCAAGAGGAGCACAAAATCCGCATTGCTCTCCTTAAAGAGCTTGGCAATCTTCTCAGCGTCCAGCCTGCCAAAAACGTGAGAAAATTCGGCAACCGGTTCCACATGGTAAAGAGATAATTGATCCCTCGCTGCCTTGAGCCCTGCCTTACCAAACGAGTTATCGGAATAGAGCACGGCAAACGAAGCCGGCTTTTGGCCCATGCCATAGTCAACCAATACCCTAGCCTGATAATCCAACGAAGGATAAATGGAAAAAAGTTGATCGGCTGCAAACTCTGCGGGCTGTAATGCAGGAGCGAGGGGTGCCACAAGCGGAATATCTTTCTCGTCCAAATAGGGAACCACCAGCCGATTCGCCGCATCCCCCAAGGTTCCAACAAACCCAAGAACACGATCCTGCTCGACTAGTCGCTTTGCCGCTAAAAGTGACAGGCGTGGATCGTTCTTGCCATCAGCGACAACAAGTTCGATTGATCGCCCGTACACCTTTTTTCCGGCATTCACAGTCTGGAAAACATTTTCCATAACACGGCGCACTGCTTCTCCGGTCCGCGCGAGCGGCCCCGACAAGTCAAGAATAGTTCCGAGCTTTATCGTAGTCTCTGTTACCCCCGGAGCTTCAAGCGCCCCCAGTCGCTGAAGGTATGCAATAAGATCTTCGAGATCTTGATCCGACATCTTCCAGCGCGGCATCGCAAAATCCAGAACATGGCCATTCGAGTCGATCCCTTCAACAATCGCACGTTTCAAAAGCTTATTCGTGTATGGCGAGCGAGTTCGTCCAGATTCTGTTGTCGTGGAATATGGCTTACTGAGAGTAGCGTGCCGGATGTCAGAGGCGACCGCACCTCCTTCACGACTCCCCTGCCCATCACGCCCATGACAGTTTGCACACGTCACGCGATTGGCTGGAAATAGCTGTCCATCACCGATACTGAGGTTAATCAATTCTTTGGACAAACTGGTCGAGGAAGTATAGATCATCCTGCCGTTTTGTTCCTGTGGCGTCAACACGCTCTGAGCATTGAGTGTCGCACTGTGCCGTGTCGACTCCTCCCGCGCGCTGACCACAGCAAAATCACTCACATTGACCATAAACCGCGTTGTGACCAAACTTCCCTGATGCTTGAACTGACCAAACGCCACATAGAGTCCGGATGATGGAAATGTATGCCGGATCGGCACGACCGGTCCTGGAAACAACGGATGGGCTGAAGATGGCCGAATCGCGTCCGGATTCTCTCCCAAGCCCAGACTACTCAGAGGCTCAATCCGCGTCACGACAAGCCCGGATGCTCGATCATTTATCAGCCAAAATTCCACCCAATCCCCCGAATGCACTTTTCTCAACGCGTCTGCATCGACTACTCGAAACGGCATCTTCCCTGCAATCGATACAAGGTTTTTAATCGGCCCGTGTTCAATCATCATGCGTCCATCAGGCAAGATTTCTTTCAAAAGTCCCCTGCCATAGAGCCGTTTGGTAACCAAGCGAGGAACGACCGGAACGGCCGCAGAATCTTCCGCAAGTTGAGGGTCTTCAAGCGCGAAAAAGCGAAGATCATCGCGGACATATGCTACGCGCATCTCAGTCCCCTCAAATGCCTCCAAATCAACGACCGGCTCGTTCCCATCAGTATGGATCCGATAGCGAAACTGCACCTCACTACCAGCTATTGGGCTGTCAGGCTGCACCTCAAGTGAGACACTGTAACGATCAAAAACCTTCTGACGACTAAGATCACGAGAGCCAGAAGCGAGGATTGGCGAACCAGGAATACGCAGGTCAAACTGCTTCTGATAGACCTTGCCACGATGGGCGAAGGTGGTCACAAGCCTGTATCGTCCTCCCCAAGGAAAACGATGCCGAAGTTGGAACATCGCGGTTTCCTTCATATGCACTGGAACTGCACTAAACTGCTCAGGGCGAAGCCTGGCAAAATGGTCCAGATTCTCGGAAATCACAAAAAGTTCAATGGTTCGGCCATATAGCGTTTGAAGATTCTGAACCGGATCTCCAGGCGTCGTCGTTCCCCCATACCCCAGGCCATAACGAATTGAAACATCAATAACTGTCTCCTCCTCGGCAGAAGGGTTTGCAGGAGTCGTCCATAGGACCGCATCAAACTGCGGCAGATCATCGCTCAAGGCCCAAAGAGCGGCAGATCGAGTTGCCTCGGCAAAAACAGGAGAAAGAGACAGGGAGAGTAAAAGTAATACGGTTAAAAAAGAGGGTGAAAATGCTCGATACAATGTTTTCATTTACAAGATCCTACTACAATAGAAACCGCCCTGACCAACGCTTCCAATTCTCCGAGCGTCAGACAGGGCGGCACTACACTGCGTTAGCGCTGTACAATTCAAAACTCAGTTCTTACATATGTCTCCCACAAACAGCAGGGGCACCTATCCCTAACTAACTGTTTGGCTCCTTCCCCTTATCGCGCTTTCGCTGCGCTTTCTTAGTCGCTCGCTCCAGCGTCGTAAATCCTCGAAGCCTGGTTTCCGGATCCTTGGCTCCCAAGGCCGCTGCCTCATCTGCATCAATCACTCTAAAAATCCCCCATTGACCGCCATCCATAAGCCTCCGATGTTCAGTTGCGCCAAAGAGGTAATCGCCGGGGAAGCTACTGGCCCCCCCATCTAGTTCGATATCGTGCTTGTGCCCAACATTCATCGGCCAAACGTTGAGGTTATTTGAGTGTTTGGTCCCCGCCTCAATCGGTCCCCGATGTCCATCAAGCCTAAACGCAACATCTTCCGACCCGTTCGTATAGACAAGCCGAACCCTAGTCGGATCACCCGCCTGCGAAGTGACCAGATGAATACTATTTATCTTTCGAGGATCAGTTTTCGTCAGCATGCCTCCAGGAGAACGTCGGTAGTTAAACGCTGCACCAGCCGTGACAGCCGAATCAAGTGGCCGAATATTCGAAATGAACTCCACGGAATTTTCATGCATAAAGAGGACATGCTCGCGAAATGCCTTGCCATTCGGAGGCACAATCACGGCCGACACACTAGTGCGTTTCTTCGGATTGAGAGTCCTGCCTGTTTCTGAATCAAACCAGAACGACCCTTTAGGTTCAACGACCAATGCGGCAAACAAGCCATCATTCAGATCTTCCGGAACATTTGCAAAGCTCGCAATGTAACTCAGTCCCAACGCCCGCTTTTGCTCCTTATTACCCAGATTGCTCCACTCAATAGCCCCAATGCCCTTATCGGGATTGAGCAACGAACCATCGGCCGGCTTCATCTGTGGTTCTGCGTACCAGGTGTACACAATATCGTCACCTGGTGCGACAGTTTGACCATCAGCATTGTCGCCAAAATTAAACCCGTAACTTGAGTTCGGATCAAGGGTTAAGAGTCCAGGCGTCATGCCAACGTGTCCGTCATCGAGCTGATTGAACAGTCGCACCGTTATGCAGTCACCACTGTTGGCACGCATGACCAGCGGTTGTCCCTTTTCAACTTCATCCAAAAGAGGATTGCCATCCGCGTCCGCCAAAACAAATATCTTTGCTGCCTCCAAGGTACGTCGAGGTGACTTGATTGCCGCCACATTGTATGTCTGCGTCCCAGTCGCAGAAGCACAGATATCTGGGACATCGGTGCTCCCACCATTTCCAATACTTTGAAGGCCAGTGGGATCCCCAACCCTCATGATCCCCCAGGCACCATTGGCAAAATCAAGCGCGCCGATAGGCATATACCACATGTAATCGCCAGGAACATTCGATGGCCCACCAGCGCCACCCATGAGTTCATAGTGTTGGAAAGAGCCTATGGCTTCCGTGAGCGTATCAAGCACTCGACCATCTGCGTTGAACCGTTCCCAGCCAAACCTTTGGCCTGGAAAACGAAGAGAGTGGGCATCCTGAGTACCCTGCGTAAACACCCGGAGTACCACTCGATCCCCTGGATGAGCCAAAATCGTCGGGGTAGATGGATCACCGGCACTCGTCTGAAGAACCTCATGAGGAGCCGCTCCAGTTTCTCTCATCCGACTATCAAGGCGCTCAGCCCGCATATTCATGGCACTAGGCCCAGCCATATGCGTGGTGAATTCGTTAGTCTCAGCCAAGAGCATATTCACATCATCAATCATCCAGAAAACCGCTTCGCGGAACGCGGGCTCATCCGCAGGCGTGATATCAGCTAATTCCGTACCGGCATTTTCTATTTCAGGCCGCGCCGGATTCAGCGGAGTCGAAATACTGCGCGTCATAATGCCAATACCAGTTGGTGCCTCATCTCCACGTTTTGAGATAACCCCGAACATACGCGGATCGTCAGCCAAGGTATTGTGGTTCTCGGTAACTTCCGCATATTCTTCCGGCTCAGGAAACTCCACATGGGTACGATAAATCGGCTCGCCTGTGATCCGATCCAAGTACTCAGATCCCGCTGGTTCTACGACCGTTCCACCCGTCACCCCCATCGAAAACCCGAAAATGCCTTGAAGGTGCAAATGCCAGAAGGCCATCATCTCAATATCAAGATACCAGCGATACCGAGTAAATTCATTTTGCCGAAACGCCGGCCGATCTTCACAGCATATTTCTTCGCCTCCCGGCACATCAATTCCTGCCAGCGCATCTTTTGAGGGACGAATCGACTGCTCATAGTTAAACCCGATAATGACTCCATCCGATGCCTGTACATCGAAATGCATCATATGCGGATGCATATTCGCCTTGCTGAATTCCTCCTGAATGGGATTCGCATCGGTAAGATGATTCCGATACTGAATGTCCATGCAGTCTCCCACATTCCCACGAACCACCAGGGTATGAGGTTGCCGCATGCCAGACTGGAGTTCACTTTCATCATTCGCCAAAACATGAATCGCCGCGTTGGGATCACGATCGCCGAACCGGTTATACACGGCACCGTCACCCAAAACAGGGGTCACCACGATGTCATAGCTCCGCACGGGAGCATCCTGCGGGCAAAGGCCCGCCGGGCGGGTACCCAGTTCAGCCTTTGGAGCTGTTATCGGATCTGTGCCCGGGCTCATCGTACTGACCTCACCCAAGAAGGGAGCGCCGCTATGCGCGCTTCCGGAATCATCCGCGAGCGGAGGACCAGGCAGTGGCGGCCGCTTTCCCCGATGCGGACGATGGTGAGGATAGGCTAAACGTCCATCCTCCGGATTGAAGAGCAACAAAGGACGCTGGCCAGGGGACGGCCCGGGAAGATTGGCCCGAATGGCCTCAATATCATCACCTCCGCTGTCAATCGGCGTATCTTTCCAGTTCGAAAAACGCCCTTGAGCATCCCCAATTCCTCCAAAATCCCCCTGCCCATTGGGACTGTTTGGGAAGTTCTCAAACGTCGGTCCATCCGGCTCATTCAAATACAGAGGCTGCCCCCCAACAAGCCGACTCGTGTAATCATACCGGTCCGCATCATAGCCCCTAATCTGACATTGATGCGCTGCCAACAACTCATTCCCTGTAAGGCCTTCAAGGGACGGGCATGCAACAACATTTTGCGGATGTGGGCAGGCTCGAGGATTCTCAGTGCCACAGCCCTCCGGCACTCCCTTCAGCGGCAACAGATGTCTCACCCACTGATCAATGTTAACAAAGTCGTCACTCTCAATCTCGGGACAATCCTCGGCACCCGTCGCACAGAACTTTCTTCCATCAAGCGTCGTTCCACTCGCCAAAAGCCCGATCGAATCAACCGGATCTGGTGGCGCGATACGCCCAGGCAGAGGGAACAGATTGGCCTGGCGAACATTTGTGACGCGCCAGAAGTGCCACATGCCGGCAGTATAGTGGTCAGCGACGTGGCAATGCTCGGTAAAGTCACCGACTTCGCCTTCGCAACTTCCCGCCCCGCACTCAAGCTCCATATCACGCACCGTATGCGGTTCGATAAGTTCCACATCGATAATACTGCTGACAGTGGACTTGACATGATTTAAGCTCGCCCCTTGGGAGGTAGTTTCATTTGTCGAACGGTTCTTCAAGAGAGTGGCCGTCCGCGCAATTTGCTCGGTCAGGCCCATACCATCTTCTGGTTCAACCGTCCCCAGCATATAAATCTTACTAATGAATTTCCCCGTCTCCCGGTCACGCTCTGCATAGGGCTGGCGCGGCCAACGATGCATCCCGTGGAGATGAGGGATATGGCGTTCTTCCCCACCNCCATGGAGCAACCGTCGGACCGTCGGGTCGCCATTGTAGCTGCGAGGAATGATGGCTGCAGGATCGCCACCGTCATACGAGCTGTAATTTAATGATTCATCCGCATCTTGGGATTCGCGAATATCAAAGGGCTCAAAGCGATAGTTAATCGCCTTGCCAAAGAGCCGCGTTTCATTGAAACTCATGTTGTTATTGTTCGGGGCTAATTCGACCCCACTAGGCGTTGAATTCGCGCCTATATTCGGAATGGGCCCGTCAATTAATCCGGCAAGAGCGAGCATCCCAGCGAGATTATGCTGGTTGGGAGAGCCATCGATAAANCCCTCCCCTTTGACCGGCAACTCGACTGGGACTCTCGGGCTGTACCCCGGAATATTGAAGTCTCGAGGAGTAAGCGTAAACTTTTCAGGCTCTTCTTCTGTACCGTGAGTCTGAACCACTACACATCCGTTCGCATCTTCGCCACATGCTTCAGACTCCGGCTTTCCCGTTCCTAGGAAGAACTTGTTATCTGCCGCGCCCCATCCTCCGGCTGCACCAAGCCCATCATGATAGAAGATGGTATGCTCCCGGAAGGAATATAGCGGGTTCGCCGTACCTGGCCCGGCTCCCGGAGAATCGAACAGTCGATCACAGGAAGTGCTTTCGCCAGGATCCACCCCTTCGCAAGGAATAATGATGGCTTCCCAGCGACCACCGTGAGGTGCCGGACCACCATCACCTTCCTGATTGAGATCCTCGCCTGTATAGCTGCTGATGTAGCGCGATCCCTTCGCTTGTACGTTCAAGGATGCAAAAAGCCCAGTGTAGGCATTCTCAATGGTAGGAGCAGCGGTATTGTGGATATGATACGACCCCTGATTTTCTGACTTGTCTTCAATAAAAAAGGTGTAGGTATGGTTGCCACCTGCCGGAATCAGGTCACCAGTCTCATTCCTCCCGATCTTGGTACCTTCAGAGTTCAGGACATTGTACTGAGCTCGACTGAGGGTGAGCGAAGCACCACCGGCAAGGTCATTCCGCAAGTTCATCTTGATGCAATCCCCAACATTGGCCCGCATGACAAGGGGTTGCACCCGCCATGAAGGTTTCCCGGGATTATCATCTACCTGCTGCAATATGGCATCTTTTTCGCCAACAAAAGCGTACATAGCACCAACCGGATCCGTGTCACCATAGGTGTTGTACACAATTGAAACGCGAAAAGCGGCGATATTAAACTCTCGCTCTGGCGCATTCGAAGGACAGGGCGATGCTGCTGCCTGCTCCGATAATTCCTCATGCTCAGCAACCGCAACATTCACTCCAAGCGGGCCAAACAAAAATAGAACCCCAACTGCCACTGACAACACACCAAGCTTCGCAAGGTCACAAAAACGCTTACGATATTTCGTGTACAACATTGCCATAGCTACTCNCCTCCAAAATGCTTAAAGCTCACACCAAACTATCAACAAAGNCCAAACAAACCCATGTTACCTTCGAAGCCGTANACCCTTTACCTAATCGAACACCGTGAGGCAATTATAAAACAAACCCACCATCACAATCCCAACGCATCTCCCCACGTTAACCCCCATTGGAGGAGATACAAGTCCACGCCGCAGGNNATTTCAATCAAAACAGACGACAAAAAACGTTAGGTAGCATACAAACTTCCAGCAAGCAGTCAAGATATTCAAGGAAAAAAATAGAAGACGGACTCACAGAACCTACAGGAAATCGATATCGCAGCTACAAAACTCTCTTCCATTTCAATCAACTTATTACTTCTTCACTGTTCACTGCGAGGGTATCCGATCATGCCGATGACAGTGCGCCCTCGTTGCGCACTTAATTGCAACCCCCCCCACATTATTGGCCTCGGAAATATTATCCTTCCACGTATTCGGGAGAGCCGCACTACTGTCAAAAAGAAGCCGAGAATTGTCACCCAGTTCGTCAAAGAGGTCTGCCCCTTCCTCAAACCCAGCCTCCCCTATCACAGTACCTTCCTCACTCGTCANCAGACGAAATGCGTTGTTAATGGCAACGTTATTCGTGAGCACATTATTTTTCGTGAGGTTATCGCCGCCGGCAAAAACCGCGATACCAAACTTTGCATTATCATGGAGCATATTGCCAACGATCTGATTGTCGCTCGCACCATCCTCAAGCATGATGCCACGGCCATTGCGAAAGAACTCGTTATCTTTGACCGAATTTCCCTTGGACCCTCCCGTAATGAGAATGCCGCATCCCGGCAATTCAGCGAATGGAAGGGTCAAGGGTCGGTGATCGTTATCATATCCAGTGTTGCTCTTGAGAGTGTTCCCATCACTTCCATTTCTGAGCAAAATACCTGCATGTTTTGCTAGTGCCACGGTATTTCCATGGATCTGGTTATTATCGGAACGATCAAGCACTAGGTTGCTGCCGTTCAAACGGAGTTTATTGTGTCGAATACTATTGGCCCGGCCACCTTCAATGAGAATCCCAGCATGATAATCCGCAGGTCCCGGGCCGACAAATCCATCAAAGTTCTGCACGACCAAACCTCGAATTTCAACGCGACTCGCATTACGCAGATGAATGCCTGGGACATCCACAAGCTCTTTGCCATCAATAATAACGGTTCCCGGCTCCTCTGCACCTACCAAGCGGATATTGTCCTTCAATATCAGAATCGATTCGCGATAGGTTCCGGTTCGGATAATGATTGTAGTTCCAGGGTTTGCCGCGTTGACAGCAGCCTGAATGGTTGGCTGATCGTCAGGCACGACAAACGCCGACACTCCCTGAGAATGTGCGGGTGAACTCAGAAATACACCACATCCGAGCAGAAACACTCCAATGAGGATATTTTGTTTTATGAGACGACATGTCAGCATGATTGCACCTACTGTTGTGTTACACAAAGGTTAGAGAGTTCGGTGACTCAACGATCATGGAAGTGTGTTTGGAAGTGTGTTTGGAAGTGTGTTTGCAAATCCAATCGTCGAAACAGTGGCGACCCAATCTTCTGCCGCATCTCCATCACCGTCATACGATATTGACTGCTCAGGACTTGGGGTAGGGACAAATGCTCCTGCAGGCCAGATGTTAGCTTCGGTTGCCACTCGCTCACGCCAATGTTCGTCTTCACCCCACTGAACATAATCTTGAAGAAAGTCGCTTATCGCAAAGTTTGCCTCGTCAAATCCAAAATCCGTATACAACCCAAACTCTCCATGAGGGATATTCAAGGGAAGCGGAACAGCAGGGGTGGTGAAGAGCTGTCGTTCCGTATTCCTTCCTTGAGTGCCCCAATGAATAGTCAGAAAGCCTCCGGCCGCAATTGAAGTGTCGTCTGGTATCAGGTCGTAAACCAGAGCAGGCGTGGTGTGACAAAGCCAGAATCCTCCAATATCGATGGGCTCTGAAGTCGGGTTGTGCAACTCAATCTGAGATACCTGTGGGAAGATCTCGTTAATGATTACACCGTTCATCTCCGGGATGAGCTGATTGATTGCAATCGTGCTACCGAAGTCTCGTGTAAGCTCCTCTGAGGGATCTGGCCCATCGAGGATACCAAGGATTTCCTCAACTGACCGCTGTGCGGGCTCTGCGGCCGGCTGAGTTGATCCTGCGGCCGGTTGAGCTGATCCTGTTGTCGGCTGAACTGATCCTATTGTCGGCGGGGCGAATCNTGTCGACGGCGAGATATCAGCGAGATCCATGCTGCCACCGTCACCACCACATCCAAACCCGACAAACACCCACAGCAAGAGAGTCAGACTAGCATGCCACGCCCACTGACCACGCCTTTTGGATGATTCAACGTTGAAACCTCGGCGAAACAAAATTTATACCCTCTGTGAGTAAAACCCCATTTTATTGCGACTGTTGCTACAGAACGCTCGCCAGAAAACCCCTTGAAGTAGAACCCTAAAGGCTTCTAAAAAGGCTTCTAAAAGCGACGGGGGAACCTCAGTGAATGAGGCNCCCCCGCCCAGTTATGTACTCGGAAAACTCCTCGCTTTCCTACTACCTTCAGGTCTTTTACTCACCCGATGGGCCACCTGCATTAAAGACAGTGAACTCACCATTCCGATTCGCCTCCAGAACATGGTTCGGGAAAATGATCATCTCATCCGCCGTAAACTTCCGATCCTGGTTCAAATCAGATGCAGTGATCGGGCAGTTGATGATCTTGATCTTGGCAGCCAATGGCTCCATTTCCCCAAAAAACCCACCTTCAATGAGTGGGGAAAAGTCTGCGGATGACCGGACCTGACCCCCACGGCGTGGATCATCATCATCCAAGTCATCATCGCCGGTCAACGAAATGTCGTTTGCGGAAGTGAAGGCTTTGAGTTCTTCAGGAGTCGGACCAAAACAGTTGGCATTATTGGCGGGAGGACCAACACCATGGTCAGTCCCGTCAAAGCCACGATCTCCTCCATCATGCAAGCCCCCGACACACTGTCCTCGCCAGATCGGGCTATAGTTCCCCCCACTCTTTGGCGAATTTCCAGACGCAACCTCAGCCTTTGGGAAAGGAATGCCAAAAGCAATGTTTGTCATGTCGAGCTCAGAATGCGAAGGGCCGTATCGGACAAAAAAGATGTCCTTCACCCCATCTCCGCTACAGAATCCTGTATCAGACCACTGTTCATCGGAGCAAACTTCATACGTGATGTACCACATGGATTTGCCACCAGCAAACCCTTTGTGCCGCGGACGAACCATCGCGGACAATTCGATGTCCCCAATTTCTGCATTCGCGGCATTGCTCTGCGCGGAAGGCGATCCATCGAAGACATTGAATCCGCCAGCTGGGGCTTCCCACAAATTCCAATCAGATCGCATCTTGGGAGACGGCACTGACGCAGCGTTCACAATATCGGCATCCGGCACAAGTTCGACTTCACCCTCATCCTCAAGTTCTAAAATCTCTTCTTCAGACCGTGGCTGGTTTTTTCCGTTGGGACAGCCATCGAGGAAGAAGACATCCGTGACCGAGCGCCGTGCAAAATCCGACCGTTCATCGAGAATGATTTCCGGATTGGTGAAAAATGGGGTTGAATCGTTCAGGATTTCATTTTCCCGAAACACAGGCTTTAATGCCCGCCCNTTTTCGTTAACACACCCTTCCCCGGTAGCATCATCCAAGAATCGATACACCACCCCAGTCTGAGTTGACGTAAAAAATGGCCCAGGACGCAAGACGTGATAGATAATCAGCATCGCGTCCTCATCCGAATATGCGACCTGCGTAAAAATGGCCGCTGGTGCTGCTGGAGCAAACATAGTCGCTGGCTGCGCAGATACCTGTGCTGGCATAGCAACAAAGCCAACAAACGTCACGGCAACAGCAATGGTTGCAAGTTTTAATCCTCGCATCATGATGTCATTCCCCCCACTAAAATGTTGATACGGTTATGAAGCACTCGCCGCAAGCGAGTGCAACCCCTCCATTTTATTGCCCCCCTGCAAGATAGCTTCCCGTCCACAAAATCCTCACCCCCACAGTGCGTGATAGAAAAACTACCTCCCCTCAACAAGAGGGGAGCGCAATTGTGCGATTCCTTACATAATTTGTCAAGTGCAAAATAAGTTCGGCTCTTTTCGCGCACAAGAACACTGTTTCATTGGGTTTTTGCGGAATTTGATGTTTGCTAGTTGTGTTTAGTGTTGTGCAGGGCTGTGACATGCAAAATCACGTGCCGTGACATTTTTTGTATTTTTTCCCGTTTCCGCACGGGCAAAGTTCATTACGTCCAACTTTAATCCCTTCACGTCGAACTGTTTGAACCCGGGGTTCAGGTTCTCCACGGCTGAGATGCATGGGAGGACGATGCGTAGCCTGAAGCATTGGTGGGGACTCTCCCTTTGCCACTTGAACACGAAACAAGTGCTCCAACACTTCAGATTTAATACGGGTCATCATGTTGGCGAACATGTCAAACCCTTCTCGCTTATACTCGACCAAAGGATCTTTTTGACCATATCCCCGAAGCCCAATGCCTTCCTTGAGGTGATCCATGCCCAGCAGGTGATCTTTCCATTGTGCATCAATGACGCGAAGCATCACCATTTTCTCTATTTGACGAAAAATCTCTGATCCAATCGCTTCCTCTTTCCGACGATATGATTCCCGTGCCTGTTCAAGAATCTGCTCTCGAAGCGCATCGCGTCCCACATCCGTGAGAGCCCCAGTATCACTCCCTTCACCTTCACGAATGTCCATGGAGAATTGACTCTGACACGCATCCGCCAAGCCATCAAGGTCCCACGCTTCCTCGTACTGCTCTTCATCACAATAAATCGAAAGAACGCCATCAACGAGCTCTTCAATTGACGCTCGAATCTCTTCGGTCAGGTCGTGTCCCCCAAGAATGAGATGTCGGCGTTCATAAATCACTTCTCGTTGCTTATTCATCACATCGTCATATTCAAGCAATTGTTTGCGAGTATCAAAATGATGTGCTTCAACCTTCTTTTGAGCATTCTCAATAGACCGCGTGATCATTTTATGCTCGATCGGAATACCTTCCTCCATTCCGAGCTTTTCCATGATGTTCGCAATACGCTCAGATCCGAAAATACGAAGAAGATCGTCTTCCAATGAAAGATAGAACCGTGATGAGCCGCAATCTCCCTGTCTGCCAGTTCGCCCCCGTAGCTGATTGTCAATTCGGCGACTTTCGTGCCGTTCAGTCCCAACAATATGAAGCCCACCAGCTGCCGTCACTTCTTGCTTCTCCTTATCGCATTCGTCCTGTACCTGCCGAAACCGGCCAGCCTGCTCATCAGAAGAAAGATCAGGGTATTGAGACATAACTTGCTTGAATAGAAACTCCGGATTGCCCCCCAAAAGAATATCGGTACCACGACCTGCCATGTTGGTCGCAATCGTCACTGCGCCGTTTCTGCCTGCTTGCGCAATGATCTCAGCCTCTTTCTCGTGAAATTTTGCATTAAGTACAGAATGTTTAGTCCCTTGTTTCTTGAGCATTGCCGCTATCTTTTCCGATTTCTCGATGGAGACGGTTCCAACCAATACTGGTTGTTTTCGATGAGCACAATCGACAATGTCTTCAACTATCGCCGCATACTTTTCGCGTTCGGTCCGGTAAATCACATCGGGAAAATCAACCCGAATCATGGGTTTATTCGTTGGAACAACCACCACGTCAAGATTGTAGATTTTTGCAAACTCTGCAGCCTCGGTGTCCGCTGTTCCTGTCATTCCCGCAAGCTTGGTATACATTCGAAAATAGTTTTGGAACGTGACCGCTGCAAGGGTCTGATTTTCATTGGCAATCTTTACTTTTTCTTTTGCTTCGACGGCCTGATGAAGACCATCACTCCAGCGACGCCCAGGCATCAATCTTCCGGTAAACTCATCAACGATTGTGACCGCTCCATCATTAACCACGTAGTCTGTATCACGACGATATAGGGTATGCGCACGCAATGCTTGAACTAGATGGTGTACGAGATTGATGTGGGAGAGATCGTAAAGATTGTCTACCCCAAGAAGACGTTCTGCCTTTGCGTTACCTTCCTCGGTCAAGGAAGCGGTTTTCGTCTTCTCCTCAATCGTATAGTCTTCGTTGGGCTTCAGGTGTGGAATGATTTTATCAAGCCGATAGTACAAATCCGTTGATTCTTCAGTCGGCCCTGAAATGATCAGCGGTGTCCTCGATTCATCGATCAGGATACTATCCACCTCATCGACAATCGCGAAATTCAGTGCAGGCTGAGTCCGATGCGATACATCAACCACCATGTTGTTTCGGAGATAGTCGAACCCATATTCATTATTTGTGCCGTACGTAATGTCTGCCTGATAAGCTTCTGTGCGGCTTACCGGCCGCAATAACTGTAGTCGCGGATCAGGTGATTCGTAGGAGGAATCAAACAGAAAGGAAGCTTCGTGTTGAATAACGCCAAGAGAAAGACCGAGTGCGGAGTAAAGCATGCCCATCCATTGCGCATCTCGTTTCGCCAGATAATCGTTGACTGTGACAAGATGTGCCCCTTGCCCTGCGAGCGCATTGAGATAGAGCGGGAGGGTCGCAACCAGAGTCTTCCCTTCACCCGTCTTCATCTCAGAAATTTTGCCTTCGTGGAGCACAATACCGCCCAATACCTGAGCATCAAAGTGCCGCATGCCCAACGTACGCTTTGACATTTCTCGGCCCACAGAAAACGCGTCAGGCAAGACGTCATCCAACCCCTCGCCTTGAGCCAACCGATCCTTAAACTCCTCCGTTTTGGCTCGAAGTGCGTCATCACTAAGACTCGATACATGTTCTTCAAGCGATGCAATGTGTGTGACACGAGGCCAAAGCCGTTGGAGTTCACGATCGTTCTTACTTCCAAAAAGCTGATTGAGTAAAGCGGTAAGCATCGTTGCTATATCCTTTGTCGAAACGCAGCCATCATTCCAGTATCCCGAACGGAGGATCGCATTACACCCGCCTAGGAATCTCCCAATGCACTAAAAAGCTGAAAGCAACACTTTCCAAATCCGGTGCGGAGCATGGCGCGCGCATTAATGTCCTTAGCACTGCATCCGGGTTTTCACGGTCTCGACTCCCCCTAAGTCTATTATGGTCACGATTAATTGACCACATATATCCCATACAACCTGCGTCCTGCAACAATATTAAATGACTCCGAGCCACATCCAATAACGATCACCGATTTCCTCATCAATGACACGCCTCACCAGCGTTGCGTCAAGAGATACGGGCTCAACCTTGACGGCCGATTCATATCACATTGCCCACTTGCGCAGATCCCTACACAGAGCAGTCGAGCCAAGCTCAGCTGACCACTCGCGACACAAATAGGCCACCGGTGCTTTCAATGCCGGCAAAGAATCGACACCTGGGATAAGCCCCGACACCTCCCCAGCAAGCCATGCATGCAGCTCATGTAAGTGGGTAAGGCTTCCATCTGAAAGTTTCTCCCGTAATTGCGGAACCGTCTTTTGCTCAAACGCGCACTTGCGATCCAGATCAACAATATCGGGCAGAAGCAACCCAACATGACCAATAGACACCCCAATCAAGCTTAGCAACTCGGAATACAGCAAGCATGCAATTGAATTAGCCTTTCCTCGAAGTTCGTCCAACAACCTCATGCCACGTAAAGACGATGGTTCACTTCCTGGTAATAGCTGGCAATAGAGTTTCAGCTTCGGCTCCGTGCCGGAAGGACGCACTGTGACGATATACTGGTCAGTACACATTTGGACAATATTTCTTGACAATTTATCAGACTCGCTTGCAAAGGTCCCAAATACATTCTCATCCCAATAATCAATTACCTTTCGAACAACGTGTCCGGCAAGAACCTCAGGAGGGCTGTGCCGTAAGGAGGTCATAATATGATCTCTTCTCAAGATACCAGCTGCCCCAACCATCATGATTGAACGATTGACATCGGCGTAGTCACCAATCTGCTCCAGGAGATGAAGGTAATAGTCAAGGATGGTCTTGCCCTCACGCCGCAAGCGCTGGTAGAGAATGGCAAGGTACATACACGCCGGGGTGGCATCCTTCTCTCGAATTGAAGAAAGGACCATAATTCCATGGCTTTCTTCAGCAGCCAACACGAGTTGATCGGAAGAACACGTCACATGACGATAGCGACCATCACGATCAAGGGTATTCAGAACATCCGCCACATACTTAAACCCAACCAGTAAATCATCAACAATCCATGATCCCCCTGCCTGCGAAACAATCGCGCCAAGCATTTTGGTTGTCACAAGCGTTTCGAGCACAAGTCCTTTGCGTTGGGGTCCTTGCGGATCAAGCATCAAAAAATAACACAACACTGCAGCGATTTGATTTCCGTCAAAGTGATACCATGAGCCATCCTGGAGTTTGACTTCCAAACCAACGCGGTCAGCGTCCGGATCACTGGACAAGACAATTCCAACACCTTCTGCATCGGCGAATGCGCGAGCAGGTTCAGTCGCCTGAAACACCTCCGGATTAGGCACCTTGAACGGAATCACCGAAAACCTCCCATCCGGCCCTTCGTTTGGTGGCACCAAAAATGGCAACTCGGCCTGCGTGAACACATCACCAACCGTGGTCAACCCACAACCACACAAGGGAGTATAGATCACCGAAACATTCGGTTGAGGAAGATGGATGTCGTCGTGCAAAACCACATACGTCTTCACATAATCCTGATGCAGTGTTTCAGGAATGCCCAAGACCATACCCCGTTGAAGTGCCTGATCAAATGGAGTCGAAGTAACATTCGTTGCCTTCTCCATCAAATCCACTAGCTGTTGGTCATGAGGGGCCACAGGTTGACTTCCATACTGGTCATATACTTTGATCCCATTGTCGTCAGGCGGATTATGAGACGCCGAAAGGTTAATCCCACCCACAGCGTTGAGACGGCCGATCAAATATGACAACTCCGGAGTCGTTAGAACCGCATGGTCGTTCAACGGCGAAGGAAAATAACAGTGAATCCCATTACCGGCATAAATTTCACATGCGAGTTTCGCAAGAGCTCGGGAGGAAACACCTAGAAGCGGATGTGAGTCCCCCAAAAATTTATAGACGCCCGCAATATCGTAAAACACTCGCACATCATGTGCGATCACGACCGCCATATCACGGCGCCCAGGATGGGCATTGCGCAAATACTGACAGTGCCCTTGAACGGTCATCGCTACGGTGGTGTGATTGAGTCGGTTCAGACCATATCCAACACGCCCCCGTCTCCCTCCAGTCCCAAACGGAAGCACCTGCCAAAATGCGTCAAAAAGTAAATCGACATGTTGATCCGTCAAATGCTGTACAATGATCTCCGAGTATCCGTAGGGGATGTTCCCAAACACCCATGTGCGGACCCGCGCTGCGGCTTGCCGACCTAATCCAGCATATCGCTCCACCAGCAATTTGGAGATTCTCGTCACGGCATCAGGATCAGTCATCAGCTTCTCACAGATTGCCAACGTTTTTTTTCAAGCTATACTCACACGTACGTCCACAGTTGCAACTATGTGATACTGTGATCCACGGAAACCTGTGATCCACGGAAACGGCAGACGATATCAGCACAGATAGCGAAACCATGCCACAACGAGTTCTTCTTTAATCACTTCACTAGAGAGTCTTCTAACCATGGATGACCTTTTGCAAAAAATTGAAGCCAAGACAGCAAAAATCGCCGTGATTGGGCTGGGATATGTCGGCCTACCATTAGCGATAGATTTCGCTGTAGCGGGCTTTCGCGTGGTTGGGATCGATAAAAATCAGGCTCGCGTTGCTGACATCAACAATGGGCACAACTACATCAGTGACGTTTCTGATGACACCATGAGGGCTGTCACACAAAACGGACACTTGAGGGGCACGACAAATTTCTCTGTACTTCAAGAGGCTGACGCTATCTGCATTTGTGTTCCTACACCACTCAGTAAGACAAAAGACCCTGATGTCTCGTCCATCCTACACACCACAGATTCAATTCATCAATATCTACATTCCCAACAACTAATATGTCTGGAAAGTACCACATATCCTGGAACTACGTGCGAACTTGTTCTACCACGCCTTAGCGAAACTGGACTCAGAGTGGGAAAGGACTTTTTTCTGGCCTTTTCTCCTGAACGAATTGATCCAGGGAATGCACATTTCAAGCTCAAAAACACTCCCAAAGTTATTGGAGGAACGACACCTGAGTGCCTCAAATTGGCTGAAAAGCTCTACGGAAACATTGTTGATCATCTTGTTCCNGTTTCGTCAACCGAGGCTGCAGAAATGGTCAAACTTCTTGAAAATACGTTTCGCAGTGTCAACATCGGCTTGGTGAACGAAGTGGCAATCATGGCACAGAAACTCGGACTTGATGTGTGGGAAGTAATTCATGCTGCATCGACTAAACCCTATGGCTTTATGCCGTTCTATCCTGGCCCAGGATTGGGCGGACATTGCATTCCTGTCGACCCTCACTATCTAGCGTGGAAACTCAAAACCTTGAACTACAAGGCCCGATTCATTGAAATGGCAGGTGAAATCAACGCAGCGATGCCTCAATATGTTGTCGATATGATCGCGGAGGGATTGAATCAGATCAAGAAGAGCGTGAATGGGTCAAACATCCTCGTCTTGGGGCTATCCTATAAAAAAGATGTCGCAGATATCAGAGAATCGCCAGCATTGGATATCATCACCCTTTTGCAGGCTCGAAGAGCAGTGATCTCGTGGAATGACCCATACATCTCAGACTATCCCACAACGCCTGCTCCAACTTTCATCAAGGATCTTACTCCTTCTGCACTCACTGCTGCCGATTGTGTCGTCATCGTCACTGACCATTCGAGTTATGACTGGGCTTTCGTTGTTGCAAACTCAACGTTAATCATTGATACCAGAAATGCCACGAAGGACGTACAGTCCCCTCCAGGCCGTGTCCTAAAGTTGTAACCGCTCCGGTACGCCACAAGCCAGAAACCCACATCCAAACCGTCATGGGGTTACACTCGTCATCTCGTGTATCCAGGATAGATACTCACGCGATCCTTTCAGAATCGGCACGGCAATGATTTCAGGAACGGAATAGCTATGATGTTCTTTGATAAATTTTTCAATATCCTCAAATCGTCCCATCGTCGATTTCATCAGCAAAAGCACTTCCTCTTCAGTCGCAATTGAATCTTCCCACAAAAAAATCGACATGAGATGTGGAATGATATTGACGCAAGCCACAAACCGCTTTTCTATCAGCAAGCGTCCAAGACTTTCGGCTTCAGCTCGCGTCGATGTGGTTGATAAGAGAAGAATCTCGGATTCAGTGGTCACACGATATTCTCTTAACGTGTCCGCTCCGCTTTAAAGGAATCAACCGTTCGGCGAAGTCCTTCCTTAATCGAAACTTTCGGCTTCCAAGATAGTGTGCGTCGAATCCGTGATGCATCTAATACGCTTCTCATTACCTCTCCTTGTTTCGCAGGTCCAAAAGACGGCTTTATCATCGAATCGATACAGCCGGCAGTGTGTCGAAAGATTTGATTAATTGATGTTTCCTTGCCAGTGCCGACGTTAAATATCCCCCTTGCCTTAGCATGAAACGCTTGATAGTTTGCCTCAACCACATCATCGATATAGACAAAATCACGCGTCTGTTTTCCTGTCCCATTGATAACTGGAGACTTTCCTTGGAGCAACTTTTCCGCAAAAATAGCCACGACGCCAGCTTCACCAGATGGATCCTGCCGAGGACCATAGACATTTGCGTACCGAAAACTGACATAATTCAATCGGTAAATATGCCAAAAATACCGAAGATAAAGGTCGCTGGAAAACTTTCCAATTCCATACGCAGACAATGGTTTCACCACACCACGTTCAGATGGAGGTGCCGTTTTCGATTCACGATAGATTGCCCCACCAGACGAAGCAAAGATGATTTGTCGGACATTGGCAACAATACATTCTTGGAGAAGATTAATCGTTCCAAGAATGTTCACCCGAGCGTCAAATAGCGGATCCTCTATCGATTGCCGAACACCAGCCTGTGCCGCATGATGGCTGACAACCTCTGGTTTTTCTTTCTCAAAAACCCGCCGCAACCCAGAGCCAGTAATATCCACTTTGTAAAAGCGGGCCTTAGGATGAATATTCTTCTGCTTTCCGGCAGAGAGATTATCAACCACCACGACATTGTGTCCTGCCTCCACAAAGCGGTGAACGAGATGAGAACCAATAAATCCTGCCCCCCCGGTCACTAAAACTTTCATCTCAGGAGATACGGTCCTCACGCACAACCGAGAGCATGTCAGATACAAACCCCGGCGTGAAATGCACAAAGATCTCAACGTTTCCATCACGCCCGGTAATAGGGGACAGGACCGTTCCTTTTGAACGCAACCCAAGCGAGTGAGCTGCGGCAATTACTTCCGCAACAACCTCACTTCGTTGCCGAGGATCTCTCACAATTCCGCCACGGCCAACCATGCCTTTTCCAACTTCAAATTGCGGTTTGACCAATGCCACAATATCTCCCTCCGGTTTTACAAATTCACGAACACGAGGCAACACGTTTCGCAAAGAGATGAATGAGACGTCAATCGTGACCAAGTCGATGGGTTCAGAGATACAATCATCTGGCAAGTATCTGATATTTTTGCGATCAAGAACGATCACACGTTGATCCTGCTGTAGTTTCCAAGCAAGTTGTCCATACCCGACATCTATGGCATATACCTTTTTTGCACCCCGCCGCAAAACACAGTCAGTAAAGCCACCAGTCGATGCCCCAACATCTAGAACGACAGCGCCGCTGGGATCGACGCGCAATGCATCAAGCGCGGCCGCGAGCTTAACACCCCCTCGGCTCACGTACGTATCGTCAGGTTTATTTACATGAATGAGCGCATCGGTCGGAATTGAGAAGGCGACCTTATCGACTCGTTGTCCATTGACAGAAACAGCTCCAGCAAGAATAAAGCGTTTTGCCTGCTCCCGACTTGATACATAACCGCGACGCTCGAGGTGACAATCAAGACGTTCCTTTTGCCGACTAATGTTCTTCCTCTAGAATTGCCGATGCAGCTTCATCAATAATCATATCTTTGTTTGTCTGCCCAGAGTCGGGGGGAAAGGGCTTCGGATACATTTTCCCATCCTCCCCCTGAAGCAAAACCTCAACTTTTTTTTCCGCATCCTCCAACATCTTCATACACTGTTTTGAGAGTCGAACGCCTTCTTCAAAAATTTTCAGTGAAGCATCCATAGGCAATTCTCCTTGCTCCAATTCAGCAACGATAACCTCAAGACGTGCAAGGGCGCTTTCAAATTTCCGAACGGCCATCGGCAACATCCTTGTAGATATTCCATCTCAGGATGGATAGGATTCCCAGACTCAAACGCATTATTGCTGAACCTCCTGCACCTTACAAAGAAGACAGCCATTGAAAAGCTGAAGCTGTACGCGATCATGTACCCGCGCATCAGTCGCTGCCCGCAAAAGCTTCAATGATGGCCAGTGTCTGGCAATTGCGTAGCCTCTCTCCAAAACCGCGAGTGGACTCAACGCATGTAGACGAGCTCCGGCACTCTCCACCGCCCTACTCTTTGTTTCAAGAAAAGATACAATCTGTTTATCTTGACGAAGCGTCAGATGTGATACACGCTCGACCAGCCTAACAGTATGTTTGGTTGGGCCACAATATCCAAGGCCCTGACATAACCCCAATACGTGCTCTTTCACACGATCAATGTTGCGCATGACACACACACCAATTCTCGTTTCTAACTCATCCACACGTTGCAAATATCGCTGTAACACAGCCTGCGGATCTAACCCTGCAACGTTCAAAGCCTCCACCTTGGCCCACCACTGCTGTAACAGTCGGCTAAAGGAATGAGCAAGCCTCGTGTGATTGGATTGAAGTCTATTCACTAGCTCTGTGAGAGCAGGAGTCGCGGCTTCTGCAGCAGCGGATGGTGTCGAAGCTCGGTAGTCTGCAACAAGATCCGCCACAGTATAGTCAATCTCGTGCCCTACTGCTGAAATCACTGGAACCCTGCTCTGATAAATCGCACGAGCTACCTGTTCTTCATTAAACGCCCGCAAGTCCTCAGCAGACCCACCACCTCGTGCGACAATCAGAACGTCCGATGTCCTTTGTGTGTTTAACTCACGAATCATCCGGGCAATATCCCTTCCCGCCAATTGACCTTGAACCGTAACGGGGAAAATCAAGATATCTGCCAAAGGAAAGCGGCGATGAACAACCTTGATAATATCCCATACCACTGCTCCAGCGATCGACGTTACAACGCCAATCTGTTGAGGGAAGGAAGGGAGCGCACGCTTGCGTGCGGTATCAAACAGCCCCTCGTCGGCAAGACGAGCCTTTAATTGTTCGAGTGCCAACTGCCGCGCTCCAATCCCTTTCGGTTCAAGCGCATCGATAATGATTTGGTAGTCACCGCGTGGCTCATACACGGTAAGGCGGCCTCGACACACCACACGTAGCCCATTTTCCAAACAAAATCCAAGACGTTTTCCGACTCCTCGGAAGACAACTGCACGAATCCCACTCACCTCATCCTTTAGCGTAAGATACGTATGTCCACTTGGCGCCAAACGAAAGTTCGAGATCTCACCTTCTACCCAAATCGTCCCGAATGCAGATTCCAGGGACGCCCTTATCAAGCTCGTGAGTTCAGACACCGTGTAGGCCGCAAAAGAGCCTGTTGCTCGAGCCGTGGCACGACTAGCCATCATGTCTTCATTTTTCAATCGCTTACCTGCACTCTTTCAATCGAAACGGAGACTCCCGATTTGTGTTCAACCTCGACAATCACGCCAGATAACACACATGGCCCCCTTGCAACTTCAAGCCTCCGTGGCATGTGAGTCAAAAAACGCTCAAGAGACAATTCTTTCTTCATCCCAATAACCCCATTGACCGGCCCTGTCATTCCCATATCCGTGAGATAGGCTGTTCCCTGGGGGAGAATCCGTGCGTCTGCCGTTTGAACATGAGTGTGCGATCCCAATACAGCACTTACTCGCCCATCTAAATACCATCCCATAGCCATCTTCTCCGAGGTAGCCTCAGCATGCATATCGACTACGATTGTTTGGACCGACCGCTGCAAAATTTCAATAGATCGCTCGGCAACCTGAAAGGGACAATCGAGCAGAGGCATATTTACCCTCCCCATCAATTGCAATACGCCTAACGATCCACACTTCGCCGTCTCAATGACAACACTGCCTTTTCCCGGAACTGCATCAGGATAGTTGGCAGGCCGAAGAAGCTTCCGTTCATTGTGGATATATTCCAGAATTTCTTTTTTATCCCACACATGATTTCCCGTCGTAATGACATCAATCCCGTAATCAAACAGCTCCTGCGCAATATCAGGCGTGATACCAAATCCCCCAGCGGCATTTTCACCATTCCCAAGCACCACATCGATTGCATGTTGTTCGATGAGTCTAGGTAAGTGTCGCGCAACGATCTTTCTGCCTGGCTCACCAACAATGTCCCCAATGAAGAAAATTTTCATCAGTTGTGCAGAGCAACACGGCCATTATCGCGCATAGGCAACATAGCGGCTCTCTCGAAGCACCGTGATCTTAATTTGACCGGGATACGTAAGTTCCTGCTCAACCTTTTTAGCAAGCTCACGACTAATCTGCGCGGTTTCAATGTCAGAAAGCTCTCTATGTTGGACCAGCACCCGAACCTCTCGCCCTGCTTGAATAGCATAAGCCTTGTCAACGCCCTTGAAACCCGTAGCTATTTTTTCCAACTTCTCAAGCCGCTTTACATAAGCCTCAAGCGTCTCGCGTCTCGCTCCAGGCCGCGAAGCAGACAGCGCCTCTGCCGCAGCGACCAAAACCGATTCTGGACAAATTGGATCTACCTGCTCATGATGTGCGGCAATGGCATTAACGACTTTGGGCGACTCGCCGTATTTCTTTGCCACATCAGCACCAATCATCGCGTGAGGCCCTTCGACCTCATGACTCAGCGACTTCCCAATATCGTGCATGAGGCCCCCGCGTCGAGCGAGACGTATATCGAGTCCAAGCTCAGCCGCCATCATTCCACTGATTAATGCAGCCTCCCTCGCATGCATAAGATTATTCTGGCCATAGCTTGTTCGATATTTAAGCCGCCCAAGCAACTTGACCAGCTCAATGTGCACATTGTGGAGACCAAGCTCAAGAATCACCCGCTGAGCCTCATCAATCATAAGCTTTTCCAAGTCCTTGGTAACTCGTTCTACCACTTCCTCAATGCGGGTTGGGTGAATCCGTCCGTCTGCCATGAGACGTTCTAGAGAGATTTTTGCCACTTCACGCCGCATAAGATCAAATCCAGAGATGATAACGGCTTCCGGAGTCTCATCGATGACCAAATCAACACCCGTGGCAGCCTCAAGCGTACGAATATTCCTCCCCTCTTTTCCAATAATCCGTCCCTTCATACTCTCATTGGGAAGCTGAACGACAGAAATTGTGGCTTCCGACACATAGTCTCTCGTCACACGTTGAACCGCCTTAGTGATTGTCTCAATCGCAGTGGATTCAGCCGTTTCACGCGCATTATCTTCGATTTGCTTGATCATTTTTGCGGCATCAAACTTGGCCTCATTTTCCAACTCAGCAATAAGCATCTCCTTGGCCTGCTGCACGGTCAACCCAGATACACGCTCAAGTGCCTGCCGCTGCTCGGCCAAACTACGGTCAAGCTCAACAGCCTTCTCAGCCAACTGACTTTCCTTTTTGGAAAGAGCAGGCTCACGTTTCTTGAGTTCTGCCTCCCGCTTGTCAATTCCCGAAACTCTGCGCTCAAGATCTTCCTCCAACTTACGTATGGCCTTCTCAGTTGAGGCCAAGGTATCTTGACGCCGCTTGCTTTCCTGCTCAAACTTTAATTTTGCCTTGAAAGCAATATCCTTTGCTTCAAGCTGAGCTTCTCTGGTTTTAGCATCTGCTTCCCACTCTGCATCACGGATAATCTTGGCAACCTGGGCTTCAGCCTCTTGACGCTTTGCGGCCAAGCGAGTCCGTTGAAGAAGTGCACTGGTTCCAAAACCAACGATGATGCCGACCAGGATCACCCCAATATAAATATAAGGTGCAATCCCACTCATGTTAACCACCTCCCAATCTATAACCGGATTTTAGCCCAGAGCAACGATGCAGAATGAGTATCGGACGCCAAGACGTCACTACGCCCATACCACAGAAAGCCAAAATCAGGACGAGAACTGCATTATGAAGGACGGGAGCAGAAAAACGGGAAAAGTCGTTGAGCAAGACCGCGAGCAGTGCGCTAAAGAATTACTTGAAGAGAGAACTAGAAGTTAGGGTGTAATAAAAGCTAAATGAAAATATTATTCCCGAATGAGCCTAGAGCTCATCGTTGGCGAAAACCTCCTGAAATGCCACGAATACAGTTCCTTTCACGAGGCCAATGACAACCTTCTCCGCTACAGACCCACACGTATCACCCACCATCTTCTAATCCCAGTACAGTATTCAGCGCACCCACAACACAAACACTAGTATGTCAGTTTCACGACATACACTTTGAACCAGTCTTCCTCCTGCACATCAACCTTTACCAAGTACCGTGCTACGCCACCACCGCCTCCAATTAGGAAACGACTATCTCCTTCTCCTTAGGACAATCTAACACTGACTATGCAGTAAAATTTACAAAAACTAAACACCAAAGCCTGTTCACACCATCTATTACGATCTTCATTGGGATGCTACCTCCATTTCCTGCTCAATCAACTCAATCGTATTTGTTGCCCACACAGTAACCATGTGCAGGTCATCATTACGTTCTTTCCGCAAACGAAACAACTCGTCGGCACAATTAATCGCGACTAAGGTGGCTAACCTCGCAGCAGTTTCCCTACGCATATTGCCTGCTAAGCGTACCATGGCCTGATCAACATACTGCGCGAGTTCCTTGATGTAGGACGGCTCACCATCGCCAATGACGGTATGCTTCTGGCCAAAAACTTCCACCTCAACTTCATTCTTCACCGTTTTCAATCTTCACCGTTTATCACAGCAGTACCCCGAGGTGAATCACCAACCAACTCAAGCTCATTCAGAACAGATTCGATCTTATCTCGAACCATCTGCCGTTCGCCTTCCCATCGGCCAACCTCACCTGCTTGTTTTTCCAATCTCAATTCTACTTCCTCAAGCTGCATCACCATCATCGCATTCTTACGTTGCAGATCATGGATGACCTGAAGCAACCCTTTAATCCTCGAATCGAGAACATCAAGTATCTTCGTTTCCATGATGGCCCAATATATTGTGCATTTCTACAAATATTCCGATAAAAATCGTACGACGTTCAACATTGTTTGTCAAGAGCACTCACTCTGCAATCGGTCTCATTTACTCGATGATATTCTCTGTATACTTGGAGTACACGCTTCACATAATTTCGTGTTTCCTTATAGGGAATCGATTCAATAAATTTCTCTTCATCAGACACACGCTCCCCCGCATTCCATAACATTTCCGCCACCTTATCCTTCCACCGCGCGACTGCGGCAGGACCCGCATTGTACCCGGCAATCGAAAAAACAAGGTTTCCGTCAAACTGCTTGAGCAACGAGCGGAAATACGATACTCCGAATCGAATATTAAGGTGAGGATCAAGCAACCTGTTCGAATTAAATAACTTCACTTCACGGGAGATTGCGATCTGATGCGCGGTTTGAGGAATGAGTTGCATCAATCCCAATGCACCAGCCTTTGACCGTGCACTCGCGTCAAACGCACTTTCTTCCCGAATCAACGCAGTGACCAAATAAGGATCAAGGGGATTGATGGAGTCTTCGGCAATAGCGTCCCGGATAACAGGCATATACATCTTCGGATACGCCAAATCCCAGAACAGCGACGGCACACCGTCATCTCCACCATGAATAACATCAGCGAAGCGTTGTTTCATCAACCGTAGAGACTGGTGCGTAGCACCAACAGCCTGTAGGTGTTGACTAACGGCCAAATACTGCCCTGATTCAAGGACATCATCCCCAAGAGCAGTTTGCAGGATAGTCATTGCATCACTGATTAATCCCAAGAAGATCATCTCCTGAACTCTATCGAGAGACCGATTTGCCGCTACTATGGATCCGAACCAAAGTGAACGTTTCTCGCCAGATCGAGAAATGGCAAGATAACGACGCGTATTCTGACAGTAGTATCCATGCGGAAAATCTTCACAGAGCGCAAGAAGCACTACATGACTGTCCTCTGCTTTACCTAAGTACTCTAGCGCAATTGCTTTCCAATAGAGAGCTCTCTGAAATCCACTCCCGCTTGGATTTGCAATTATGCGGTCAAATACTTGAACCGCCTCAACATAGTCTCCTGTCCGAAAATAAATCCACCCTAACTGCCACAGCACACTGTACGTCCACTCATCCGCATGCTCGTCAACAGCTATTTCCATCGCATACTGATACGTCCTACGTGCTTCTAGCACACTCTGCTGATCTTCTTGCCATAAACCAAGGAAGTAGAGAGTTGCAACATTGGTAGATGGAGGGAGAGGTAAAGTTGCCACCTTATGGCTAAGAGCTTGGAGTTCTTCTCCATCTCCCAACCGAAGATATGTCCGCATGAGCCATAGATATGCCTCAGATCCAACATCAGATGAAAACTGCTGAACTGCATTCTCCAAGATCCTCCTAGCTTCGTCTAACCGCCGTATTTTTACCAACGAGATACCAAGCTTTACCTGTCCATCCACGCTGTGCACATGACTTTGTGCAGTCGCAACACGAAGATACACGGTGAACGCGTCCACAGCTTTTGAATATTGACCGGCATGAAAGAATGCGCCGGCTCGCCGCCACAACTGCTCAGTTGTAGCATGTTCGCTTGAAATTTTAAGACTTTCGAAAGCGACAAGAGCGGCTTGTGTATCTGCTTTACGAAGGAGGTGTGGCATATCTGTCCAAACGCGCCAGAGGACGTCTGCGGCATCCCCTGTACGCCCGCGTTTCAGGTAACAGTCCGCGAGATGAAGGCCAGATACCGGACGAAGGGAAAGATCCACGTCCATATGATCGGAATGCCCAACAAAAACCTTCATCAATGGTTTTTCCGCAGCATCACAATCTTCAAATCTATACCATGAGAACCCTTCAAAATATCGGGCACGGTGCGCCAAAAGACTCTCTGGAAATCGCTGATTAATCAATCGATACGCAAGTGCAGCTTGCTTAAAGTTATCTTCTATGAAAAATGACTTTGCAAGAAACCACTGAACATAATCGGCTACGAGAGAGAGCTTATCGGCCAAATGCGCAAGCAATGACCGTCCAGCAGGATCGCCATTTTCAATCAACTGTGTTCCAATTAAAAAACGAGCACGGGAGGCCCACACAGAATCCGGAAATCTGCTCACAACTACGCGCAGATCGTGCGATTCAAAACAGGCTCTAGCTGTAGCACACTGTTGAGTGTGATCAAACGTCATTATTGCGGATGGGCTTTCTCCCAACGCTGGAGAAGAGAGGATTCCGAAGAAACTGACAAGAGTCACGCTACAGAAAACCGCACGAACATGCCGCATTAAAGACATTGTAACATAGCGATTTTAGCGTGACGTGAAGTCTTGCTCGACACGAAATGCCTATGATAGCGTGATTCACATGCCCCCATTTGCATCAAAAGAGAAACTCGATCTCCTCTCGATCACAAAACCGGAGATGGAAAGGTTCATTCATTTGCAGGGCTGGAAACCATATCGTGCCGAGCAAATTCTGCGGTGGATCTACCAACGAAATGTCACACAGATCAATGACATGACAGATCTCTCGATTCACGATCGAACGCACCTCGGCTTTATTGCAACGATCAAGCGGCCAACAATCACCACCGTCTTGCAATCTCAGGACGGGACAGCGAAATTTCTCATCCAATTGCACGATGGTGCCACAGTTGAAACCGTCCTCATCCCGGAACGTGACCGTCGTACTGTCTGCATCTCAACACAGATCGGATGCAGTTTAGACTGTAGGTTTTGCCTTACCGCTAAACTTGGATTGAAACGGAATCTCAATGCTGGGGAAATTATTGGACAGTTTTTAAGCGTCCAGGATTATCTTGAGAAAACCTACAAGACTCCACCACGATTGACAAACGTAGTGATGATGGGAATGGGAGAACCACTAGCGAACATTGAGCCAGTCCGTGCTGCAATCCAAAACATGATTCATGGACGATGTGGACTAGGCCTCTCACCAAGGCGGATTACTATCTCTACTGCAGGAATACCCAATAAGTTTCGCGATATTGTTGAACTCGGTGTCAACCTTGCCGTGTCGTTGAATGCAAGTACCAACGAGCAACGACGTACAATCATGCCTGCGGCAAACAAGATCTGTCCTCTTCCCGAGTTACTTGATGTGTGCCGCAGTCTCCCTCTCCCACATCGGCGCCGCCTCACGTTTGAATATGTTCTTCTGCGAGGGGTGAACGACTCTCCACAGGATGCAGTCCGGCTTGCCCGTTCCATACGAGGCATTCCTTGCATGGTGAATTTGATCCCTTTTAATGAAATTCCACGATCATCCTATGCCAAACCCGATGAAGCCACCGTCCTTGCATTCCAAAATATTCTTATCCGGCAAAATATCGACACCTATCTCAGAAAAAGCAAGGGTCCAGATGTCTTCGGAGCATGTGGGCAACTAGGCGCCAGTACAAGAGAGTTATTATGCACAATGCCAAAATAGTAAAGTACCAGGAACTTCAAAATGTTATTAAAAAAATGCAATCGGTGCTCGTGGCATTTTCAGGAGGAATCGACAGCACTCTTGTCCTCAAAGCCGCCTACGATTGTTTAGGAAACCACGCGATTGCAGCCACAGCCCTATCCCCCACTCTCTCGGAACACGAACTCAGAGACGCTATCCGCATTTGTTCCGACGTCATTGGAGCTCAACATCACGTCATCACGACCGATCAGCTTCTTGATTCGAACTTCGTAAAGAATGACGGACAGCGATGCTATCATTGCAAAAATGACCTGTACACAAAACTCCAGAAACTTGCCGATCAATTAGGCATTGCGACCATCGTTGATGGGACAAACTATGATGACCTCCACGACGACCGACCTGGGATCGTTGCGGCACAATTTTTCAGCGTCAGAAGCCCGCTCATGGAGACAAAATTAACGAAAAATGATGTGCGAATACTCGCACAATCCACCAACCTTCCGAATTGGAACAAGCCGGCATCTCCGTGCCTTTCATCACGAATTCCCCGCGGAATTCCAGTCACCTATGAACGATTAGACAATGTCGCTGCTGCAGAGGCAGTACTGTTGAATGAGGGCTTCCACCACGTCAGAGTTCGTTGGTACCACGATGCTGCTCGAATCGAACTAGATGTGAATGATTTTCCACGCCTATTAAAAGAGGAGACTCGCAACCGAGTGTTGACACAACTCAAAACACTTGGTTTTCGTCATGTAACAATGGACATTGAGGGGTACCGCCAAGGCAAGGCATACTAAACTTGTTGAGAAGGACTCTCTAGCTCACACACCAGTGCGCATTACTCTGCGATATACGTTCAGCATGCCTCCAATTCCACCGAAGAACACACCAACAATCATTGCCCACGGCGCAGATCCAAGCCACAGATCAATCCCATACCCAAGAACCGCACCAACAATGACAGTAGCCACCAATGCCAAACCCAAACGGGTAGCGACGGCAACTCCCTTTACAAACGCTGTCAAACTGTGAGACACCAACCCCTCTTTCATGTAGGCTTGAAGAGAAACAACAAACAAACGGCAAGGAGCATCAAGCAGACTAGGTGTCAGGCTCTGCATATCCGCAGTCTGTATCACGGCACACGACTTGAGGCCCAACTTGCTTGCGGGCCTTTTCGATTAAAAACGCCGCTCCACAGGACGGACAGGGTTTGTTTACCGGCAAAAACCACGACAAAAACCCGCATTTTGGGTAGCGGTTGCAACCGTAGAACGTACGACCACCCTTTTTGCTTCGCTTCTTTACAATGTCGCCACCACATTCCGATTCAGGGCATTTGACTCCAATGCCAATGGCCTTGGTTGTTTTACATTTTGGATACGCAGTGCATGCCATAAACTGTCCGAAGCGACCTGTCTTGACAACCATGGCACTTCCACATTGCTCACAAGCCTCATTGGTTGTAATTTCCGGCTTCTCAAGAACTGCAATACCACCCGAAGCATTCTCTTTAAACTCCTTCGTACTTTTGCACTCCGGATAGGAAGGGCAGGCAAGAAATCGTCCAAATCTTCCCCATTTTATTACCATTAATGCTCCGCATTTCTCACAAGAAATATCCGTAGCAACTTCCTCTCGCTTTACGTTCGGCATCTTCTCTCGCGCCACTTCCAGCTGTGCGGCAAAAGGCTGATAGAATTCTCGAACAGTTTCAACCCATTCGCAATTCCCTTCCTCAATCTGATCTAACTTTTCTTCCATCGTGGCGGTAAACGCCACATCAAGAACGCTTGGAAAGAACTTCACAAGCTGATCGTTCACGATCGTACCCACCTCCTCCGGGTATAATCGACCTTCCTCTTTTTTAACATAGCCACGATCTTGGACCGCCGATACAACCGAGGCATAGGTGGATGGCCGCCCGATCCCCTTATCCTCAAGATCACGAATCAATGTCGCTTCGGTATACCGCGGAGGTGGCTGCGTAAAATGTTGCTTTGGACTAAATCCCTCTCCATCGACACGAAGCTGATCGTCAATAGCCAATGCAGGAAGGATATTCTCTGCGGCATCATCCGTCCTTGAGTGAATCGTCCCTTGAGGGTCACTGTCTTTCCCCTCCTGATACACCTGCCGGTGGCCAGCAAAGATCACTTGCGTACCCGTAGCACGGAAGAGATACTCCCCCGCCGTGATATCCACGCAAGTAATGGCAAGTCTTGCTGGCATCATCTGCGAGGCGACAAACCGCTTCCAAATCAGTTCGTACAGCCGATAATGTTCTGGACTCAATACCTCTTTCAGGGTTTCAGGTGTCCGCGTCACCGAGGTTGGACGAATGGCTTCATGCGCTTCTTGGGCAGCTTTTTGCGTCTTGTAGATCGGAGCCTTTCCCGGAACATATTCCGGTCCAAATTTTTCGCTGATCAATGTTCTGACTTCGGCTGTCGCTTCACCGGCAATTCGCGTCGAATCCGTCCGCATATATGTGATCAGTCCAACCGGCCCTTCCTCCCCAATGTTCACACCTGCATACAGTTGTTGGGCAAACATCATCGTTTGTTTCGGTGAAAAACGAAGTCTTCTGGAAGCATCCTGCTGAAGACGGCTCGTAATAAACGGCGGAAGCGGGTTATTCTTCCTCTCTTTCTGTTCAATGTCCGAGACCACAAGCTGTTTTGTCTTGAGCGCTTCAACAATACCAGCCGCTTGTTCACCTGTGGTAATCTCGCCCGGTTTGCCAATCTCGACCGATTTACCATTGACAGAATGCAACTTTGCAAAAAACGGAGCCTCTTGCGCACCTTTAAGCATAGTCGCAATCGTCCAATATTCTTTGATCTGAAATGCTTCCCGCTCACGCTCTCGTTCGCAGATAAGACGAACGACCACTGACTGAACACGTCCTCCACTTAGTCCACGACGCACCTTCTCCCACAACAACGGACTGAGGTGATAGCCAACGACGCGATCCAACACACGCCGAGCTTGCTGCGCATTAACTTTTTGCTTGTCAATGTTACCTGGAGACTCCAAGGCCTTCTTGATACTTAATTTTGTAATCTCGTTGAAGAGAACACGAAATACTTGACCAGTTTTGAGACCACGTAATTCCTCTGCGATATGCCCCGCCACTGCCTCACCTTCTCGATCCGGATCGGTCGCGAGATAGACTTTCTCTGCAGTCTTTGCCTTCGCTTTGATCTCCTTAAGCACAGCAGCTTTTCCTCGAATGACGACATAAGTGGGTTCGAAATCGTTGTTGACATCAACTCCAATTTTGGATTTGGGAAGATCCTTGACATGCCCCACAGACGCGACAACTTGATAGGATCGACCAAGGTATTTAGCAATCGTTTTTGCTTTCGCTGGGGACTCAACAATGATAAGAGATTTAGCCATAATGACTTTCGCCGCTATCGAACACGTTGATACCACCGCCCCATGAATTGCTTGACAGGCCTATTCAATTCCATTTCAAGAAGCCGTCCTGCGACAGCCAAGACGTGTAGCACAGTGCCCTGAATCAATGCAAAGACTCCACCGAGATATCGAAAGGCAACATCTCCCCCCTCGAACATCCTAGAATTTTCACCACCCACGGATATATCACAATATTCACTTAGATCACTACAATGTCATACTGTTCCCAATGCAACGTCGGATCGGCCTTAACCAAAACTTGTTTCTGCAGATCCCGCTCGATGTCTTCGATGCCCTGACGCTCTTCATCTGACAACATCTCTACGATCGAATCATGCGCACCAATGATCACACATTTCTCTTTCGGCCCAAGTCCAAGTCGTCGAATTTCGCGAAAGATTTCATAACAGATTGTCGTACGCGACTTCAACACCCCCTTGCCTTCACACGATACGCACGGCTCACACATCGTCCGCAATAGCCCTTCGCGAACACGCTCCCGAGACATTTCGATCACACCAAGTTCGGAGATGCGCAATACTCTCACTCTCGCGCGATCACGAGCAAGAGCATCAACTAATGTCTGATAGACCTTTTCACGGTTCTTCTCACGCTCCATGTCAATAAAGTCGATCACGATAATGCCGCCAATATTGCGGAATCGAAGCTGAGAAGCCACCTCTTTCGCCGCCTCCATATTCGTTTTAAAGATGGTCTCTTCAATATCCCGCTTCCCAACAAACCGTCCGGTATTAACATCGATGACCGTCAATGCCTCGGAATGATCAATGATGATTGTTCCACCAGATTTGAGCCACACCTTGCGCCCAAGCGCCTTAGAAATTTCTGCTTCGACACCAAAGTGATCAAAGATCATGTTGCTTTTCTCATAGAACTGTATCCGAGTTGCCAGATCAGGAAGATAGCGTCGTGCAAATTCTTTAATTGCAGAATATTCCTTCTTCGAGTCAACAAGCAATCGGTTCACTGCCTTACTGAACAGATCTCGCACGATACGAAATGAAAGATCAAGATCAGTATGAAGCAGACATGGCGGTGTGGCTCGCGTCGTTCGGCGAAGAATATCCTTCCACAAAAGACGTAAAAACTGCATATCCGCTATCAGATCATCCTCACTAGTGCCCTCACTCACAGTCCGAACAATGTATCCTACACTCGGTTCTCGCCGGCATGTCATGATGTTTTTTAATCGGCTCCGTTCTTCTTCTCCTTCGATTCGGCGCGAAATTCCGATGTGATTGACCCCAGGCATCAAAACCAGATGCCGCCCGGGAAGCGAAATATATGATGTGACACGCGGACCTTTTGTCCCCAGCGGGCCTTTGGATACTTGCACCGTAATCTCTTGTCCCTGATGCAACAACTCCTCAATAGGCATATGACTTCGTTGACGGAGTCGAGATGCCTTTTCTGATTCTTCCCCCCCCTCGCCCACATCTTCCTCACCATGGGCAGAATCATGATCGGGCTCGATATCCCCTCCTATCTCCATGGTGGTCTCAGTATTGTTAGGTGGAAGAATGTCGGATGCGTGAAGAAAGGCCGCACGATCAAGCCCAATATCGATAAAGGCTGCTTGCATACCCGGCAACGTCTTGACAACCTTTCCAAGATAAATATTTCCAACCAAGTCACGCCGTTTTTTGCGATCAATATACACTTCAGTCACAACTTTATTTTCAAGCAACGCAACTCGCGTTTCTTCAGACATCACATTGATTAAGATCTCAATTGCCATACGACCACGATGAGTGCTTCGCACACTCATCGTATTCTCCTTTCAGAATAATCTAGATTCCATACCGCTATACCACGTCATATCGATACTCACACGAACGGCTCAATAAAAATCCACTCCACAGGCAGGAGAGATAAAACCCGTAGCAATTTAACTGGAAAAGCGCCGGCGTTTAATATTCAGCAATAGCCCAAGCACAGCAAAGGTCATAACCAATGTCGTTCCCCCATAGCTCATCAACGGTAGTGGAATCCCAACAATGGGAAGCAGCCCCACCGTCATGCCAATATTAACCATCAGGCAAAAACTAAGCATCGCGGTAATTCCAATCACCAAAATGACACCGAATAGATCCTTGGCACGTTCTCCAATTCCAATCATCATCATGAACAGGAGATAGTATAGGAACAACAAGATAACAACGCCAAGAAACCCCCACTGCTCTGCAAATACTGCAAACGCAAAATCCGTATACCCATCTGGAAGAAACTGCAGTTGACTCTGGGTAGCACCATAAAGCCCTTGCCCTGAAAGCTGACCAGATCCAATCGCAATCTTTGATTGTAGTGCTTGGTATCCTTGTCCCATTGGATCCAACGTTGGATCCAAAAAAGCGAGAATTCTTTCCTTTTGGTAGGCCCGCAAAGGCATCCATAATCCCTTCCACAAAAATGGCAGAACCATTAGGATGCCAAAAAATCCAAAGATCAGACTACGAGTCCACGGACCAACGAACAGAATGATCGTAAGAAACACGAAGAGATATGTGATTGCAGTCCCTAAATCTGGCTGAAGCAGGATGAGCAAAAACCCAGGAAACATCAAAATCACTGGAATAATAATTCTATGCAACACTCCCGTAGAGGGCCAAGTGGAAAAATAACGAGCCAACATCACCACCAACATTACTTTGGCAACCTCCGACGGTTGGAACGAAAAGGAGCCAATCTCTAACCAGCGCTGAGCACCTCGAGTACTTCGGCCCGCAAATGAGACCAAAACGAGAAGAAGGAGGCTGAGGACGTACAACACATAGGCGTATCGCGAAAGTCGATGATAGTCGTACGCGGACATAACCAGAAACGCTACCCCTCCAATCACAACCCACGTAATCTGCTTCAGATACAACGGCGCCCACTCGAAGTTGTGTGCCACATTCTGTGAAGCACTATAAATGGATAAAATCCCTAAGCTTGAAATAGTCAAAATGAGGACTGGAAGACCAAACTGCCATTCATGCACACCCCCCAAACTGAATTTTTCACCCTCACCATTCATGCTGTGAAACCTCCCACTATGGAACCATGAGGACACGATCAGGCTGTAGATATTCATCAATGATCGCCCGCGCAATCGGCGCGGCAACAGTACCCCCATGTCCCATGTGCTCAAGAATAACAGAAACTGCTATTTCCGGATCGTCTGAAGGGGCATAGGCAACAAACCAAGCATGGTCACGCAACCCATGCGGAACATTGTCCTCGGACTCAACTTTATCCAAACTCACCACCTGCGCTGTTCCTGTTTTTCCAGAAATAGCGATATCCCGTGATTGAGCACGTCTTCCAGTGCCACTAACGACAACATCTCGAAGTGCCTCATGTAGTGCGGTTAGCGTCTCGTGATGGATAGGCACCGTATCCAATAGAAACGGCTCAATATCGACAAGCGTATCATCTTGACGTTTTTCAAATTTCCTAACAACACGTGGTCGATATTGCAACCCATTGTTAGCGATAGTTCCAATGAGAGTAGCCATCTGCAAAGGAGTTACGGTGACATAGCTTTGGCCAATCGCAACCAAAATTGTTTCTCCGGGATACCAGCGTTCACCAAGCACGCGTGCCTTCCATTTGCTGGAAGGCACGATGCCAGGACTTTCCGCAGGTAGATCAATCCCTGTCCGACGTCCCAACCCAAACTGCGCCGCATAGTGTGCGAGCTTATCAATCCCCAATTGGCGACCGAGGGTGTAAAAATAGATGTCACAGGAATGCACTAGTCCCTCATGCAGATTGACGAGGCCATGTCCCTCTTTTCTCCAATCCTTAAACACGCGACTTCCCATTTGAAACCTCCCACGACATTCAATCGGCGTAGATCTTGAAATGCTGCCTGACTCAAGCCCACCTGCCGCCACGACTAACTTGAACACCGACCCTGGAGGATATTGGCCTTGGGTTGCCCGATTCGTCATCGGTTTCCTCAGATCATGCCTAATTTGATTCCAATGTGACACGGTCAATCCACGTGTAAGGACGTTGGGATCGAATGTTGGGTGACTAGCAAGAACCAAAACATCACCATTGCGCGGGTCGAGGGCAACAATAGCCCCCGCCGCATCTTCCAATAAGCCCTCAGCAAGGCGTTGAAGAGGTAAGTCGATCGTCAGATGCAGATCATCGCCTGGAACAGGCTCTTTGATTTGAATAACTCTCTGTTCATGACCGCGTGCATCCACCTCAATTGTTTTATGTCCCACACGCCCGCGAAGAATTTGATCATATTCTAATTCAACACCGTACTTGCCCACGGCACTGCCGAGATTAAGACCCTGAAACTGTTCTTCTTTCAGACCTTGCGCCGATATTTCCCCAACGTACCCAATAATGTGAGCGGCCGCACTACCCTGCGGATACGACCGCTCGGTTTCTGCTTGAAGTACCACCCCCGGAAGCTGTGGGAGGTTAGACTCAATAGCTGCTGCCTCCTTGAGCGTGAGATTCTCTTTTACTTTGAGCGGCAACCGAGGAGTATTATGCTTTGCCATCGCCACACGAATGTCATCCGCGCTCACCCTAATCAGGGCTGAAAGATCCTCTTGGAGGCGCTGTCTATCATCAACATCGTCTAACACAACATAGAGATTAAAACTCGGAATGTTGTTGGCGAGAAGATTATGATGGCGATCATAAATCAGCCCTCTGGGTGGTTTGAGATAAACCATGCGAACACGGTTTTGCTCTGACAAGATGGCATACTCTTCACCTTTGACGATTTGGATATACCACATACGAATCAACAAAATCGCAAGCACTACGACAACACCCAATCGAAGAAAAATAAGCCGCCGTTGGATTCGACGGAGATTCTCACTCTGCTTCACTACGGATTCCATACGCTACGATGCAAGGTGGGGAAGAAGCGAAAGGCAGTTAGGAGAACAATTGCCCCAAACGCTCCATCATACAACGCTTGAGGCAGAATAGTTCCAAGAAAAACTTGCGCCCCATCCATCTCAGAAGAGGTTGTTTGCAAAAGCAGGAACACAAGTAAGCCAGATACAAGCGAAATTCCCGTGATAAGAATTGGAATCATCCAACTCGTCAGAGATATTGCTGTACGCCCCAAAACTCCTCCCGCCAATCCAACGAGTGGCTTAGTCACAAGATTTACCCACACCAAGGTCCCGGATAAGAGATCCTGCAAAAACCCGAGGACAAGACCAAACACAACGGCTTCTAATTTCCCTCGCCACAATCCGACTAAACATACCATCAGGAGAATGGCATCAGGAATAATGCCCATGATGGCAAACTGGTGAATAACAACAACCTGGAGAGGGATGATCAATAGAGCCACTCCCCCATACACAAGGAACTTCATTCTCTATGCCTCACGTGCCTCTTTCGCGTTCGTCCTTGTACTGCATAAAACACTCTCCGTCACGTTCATCGGATGAGGTTGTTTCTAACAAGACGACCACCTCCTCAAGCTTTGAGAAATCTGCATGAGGAGTGAGAGTAGCAGACTTGAACGGTGTGACTGTCTTCTTCTCGACCTGATTGATAATCCCAATTATCATACCTTTTGGGAATCTATTATCGAGACCTGATGTGACAACAACATCCCCCGTTTCCACCGATGATAGCGGAGGAAGATATTTCATGACCACTTGGCCAGTGTCAGTTCCTTGTATGATACCCTCGTCACGTGTGCGCTGAACGACCGCGGTAATTGCATTGTTCCGGTCAAGAATCAACTGGATGACGGAGAACGTACGATTAACCTTCAACACTCGTCCAACCACCCCTGAAGGTGTGATCACCCCCATGCCGGCAATGACGCCATCTCGTTTACCTTTTGCAATGACAACACTCCGGTGCCAATTAGTTGGGGCTCGTCCAATCACTTGCGCCACAATAGTGGAATACGGGCACTGCTGCTGAAAGTCGAAAAGCACGCGATAGCGGTCAACCGAAGCTGCGATTTCCTTCAGTCTATTCTCTTCAATCTTCACTCTTATTAGTTCGTCAGCCAGAGCCTGATTTTGGTCATGAAGATTAATTAACCCCTGCACAACTTCCCTCCCTGCGTCCAGCTTTTGCTTGATAAGTGAGACAACGGTCAAAGGAACCTTGATGACCTCAGCAAGGGGAACAGCAACGGCGTTGAGTGATTCTTCTGCTGAGAATGGAAAAAAAATGAGTCCGGCCACAAGAAGGACAAGAAAAACATTCCACGTTTTTTTTGCACGCGACCGGGAACGGAGCATTCTGTAGCCTCAGCTAGCCTGCAGGAAAATCATCTTGCCAAAGCGTCAGGCGCCCAATTTGGAAAACGGTAAATCGAACATTAGCATGATGCGCTGACAACAGCACCCCCACAAATAACACTCTAACGGGGTCCAACCTGTTCCTAATGATGGTGAAGGTTGTGAGATGCAGTCACGCCTTAACGTCACACCGCAAATGCAGATAGATTCGAAACCTGCTTGAGAAGGTCATTGTCTTCAAGCACCCTGCCAACCCCAGCAACGACAGCTGTGAGAGGGTCAGCAACAGTAATGATCGGAAGTCCTGTCTCCTCCTTAAGTCGCGTATCCAGCCCTGAGATCATTGATCCTCCGCCAGCTAAAACAACCCCTCGGTCAATAATATCGCCTGCAAGTTCCGGAGGCGTCTTTTCTAAAGACTGCTTAATGGTGTCAACGATCACGCCAATCGGCTCTGATAGCGCCTCATAAATTTCAGTGTCATCAATGGCCACCGTCTGAGGAATTCCGGATACAAGATCCCTCCCCCTCACCTTCATGGTTTTCTTCTCGCCTAACGGATATGCCGAACCTACTTCGTGTTTCACTTTCTCAGCCATGTGATCACCAATCAGAAGACCGTGTTTTCGTCGCATATGATTTACAATCACTTCGTCCATACGATGACCTGCAACCTTTACGGATTCACTAGTAACAATACCTCCAAGCGAAATCACCGCGATATCTGTGGTCCCCCCTCCAATGTCAACCACCATATTTCCACACGGTTCTGTGATGGGAAGCCCAACCCCGATCGCCGCGGCAACTGGCTCCGGAATCAAGTACACATTTCGAGCACCGGCGGACTCAGCGGACTCCATAACAGCACGTTGTTCAACTTTCGTGATTCGAGACGGCACCCCAATCACAACCCTCGGATGCACAAAGATCTTACGCCCGCTGGCCTTGCAAATAAAATGGCGTAACATCAATTCAGCGATTTCAAAATCGCTGATTACCCCGTCTTTCATCGGACGAATGGCTTCAATCGAGCCGGGTGTTCTCCCAAGCATTCTCTTGGCTTCAAGTCCAACTGCCACCACCTTTTTACTCTTCTCTTCGACAGCCACCACTGAAGGTTCATTGATGACAATCCCTGCTCCGCTGACATACACAAGGGTCGTCGCCGTGCCAAGATCAATAGCGAGATCATTTGACACCAATCCCAGAATATTCATGTCTGCACGCCATCCAAAGAGATTCATCTCAAATTAATACCCTCTCATGCCACAGTCGACTCGCCGATTTCATCGCCACATTGCCATCCACAATATATCAAAAACCTTTATTCATTACACATTCTTCTTTAATCTGCATTTCGGAATCGGTGATACCCCGGTAAGAAAACAAGCTTCTAGGCTTTCTTATCCCGACGCATTGCCTTTTTCTACACACACAGCCTAAAATACTAGGATAATGGTTATCATCTGGATTTACTCTCGGACCAACCATCGCAATCTGCTGGAGGCACGATGATTAAGCTAATTCGAGAAGGCGCCATGGCACGAGTGTGGTTCTTTCGATCCTTGATGTTTGCAATCGCAATCGCATTTATCGGCGGTATGGGTTGGTGGGGATTTGGGGAAGAAGGAGCTGATATTCGCGATGCCGTTATTATCGCAGGGAGCAACACCGTCACGCTGGACGAATACCGCCGCGCTTACCGCAACCTTCATCGGCAATATCGTCAAGTTAGCCCAGACGTCAAAGAAGAAACTGTTCGTCAGTTAGTTCTTAACACTCTGATTGAGGATGCCGTGTGGCTTCAAGCCGCAAAAACGATTGGTGTCACGGCAACAGCAGATGAACTTCAGACACTCATCACGGGGACGGAAGCATTTAGGACGAATGGCAGTTTTGACTCACGACGTTACCAGCAGATCCTTCGTACTATGTACATCACCCCTCTTGAATTCGAAGCTGAGCAGATGAATGAGATTCTCCGACAGAAAGTGAAGGCCGTTGTCAGAGATTCGATCGTACTTACCACACGAGAAGCTGACATGGTACGCGCCATTGAGATCCCTGAAACCTCGGATGAGGATATCGACCCCGCAAAAAACCCAACACCGGAACAGCTTGTCCTTGCCGCCCTGTTCAGAAAACAGCAACGTGCCGTCCTTGCCTTCCAAGAGTCACTGAAAGCAGAGACCGACATCACCATTCGACACGAACTGCTTTAATCGTACAGTCAGAGTGCCGTATGACCACCCACGTGCCGAACACATCCTGCGCACGTCACACACGAAAGCGCTACCGCCTTCGTAATAACTACCTTACCTTCAAAACCCGCTTGAACGAGAACCTTTCAAGGTTGATGGAGAGGGGAGAGATGGCATTTTGGCGCTTGGTTTCGCATGCAACACCTCCAAAGCCGACTCAATAGACGTTCGAACGGCAGGATCTAACTCGATCTTGCGAAGCGTCTCAAGTGGCTGAATTGACCCACGGTGCCCAATGGCACCAAGCACCTCACTTACCCCCATCCGGCGAACGGGGTTTTTATCATTCAATGCAGCAACAAGTTGCCCATGCGCAATGACATGAATCCGAATAAGCGCCGTTCGTACAGCAACACGAACATGCTCCTCTTGGTCAGCAAGTGCAAGAATTAGCGCGTCCACAGCTTCCGCATACCAAGCTGTGGCAGAACCACTACGTCCAAAGATGGTTGCAGCTTCAGCGCGCACTCCTGGATCTAGATCGTTCAGCAACGCAGTACGCAGAAGATCGGCGGCGGGCTGGCCAATAATGACGAGCGCATCAGCAGAGGCCTGACGGACGCCAGCATCGTTATCCCTCAACCCAACACCAAGAGCAGGAACACTGTCCGCTATCGAAGTCACACGCTCCAGTAAAGCGATTTCCCTCAATACCAACGCTGCTATCTGTCGAACAGAAGCGTTTTGATTCCCATCGGAAACAATTGCCGAGAGCGGCTGAATTGCAGGTGGACCGATGTGTGCCAATGCACGCATTGACTCCCTCTGTACGACACCACCCTCTTGAAGAATCGCTATCAGCGGCACTATTGCACGAGGATCCCCAATTCGTCCGAGAGCTTTTGCAGCACTCTTGCGCACTATCCGTTGCGCGTCCTGTAGCGCCAGGATAAGACTGTCAATCGCCTCAGCATTTCCAATCCGTCCAAGTGCTCTAGCGGAAGCGGAACGAACCGAAGGGTGCAAATCGTGCAGTTTGGTGAGGAGGTGTTTTACAACCATCTCGGATTGATGATGTGCTAATGCGCTCACTGCAGCAACTCGCACCTTCCATCTATCATCCCGAAGTGCCTGAAATAGTTTCTCATCAATGGTATGGTCCATACTTCCGAGCACACGAACCGCAGTCATCCGCAACGCGTTATCATCTGATGCGAGCAGGCGAACTAATGAATCGACAGCCATGGGACCAAGCCTCAGCAGTGTAGATTCAACGTCCTCTAAAGATTCTTCACTCGCTTCACGAATTAGAGTCTGGACAACGTCATCCATCTGATCGGCATGAGCCAAGCAAACAGACCCCATTAACATCATAACGATCCCCACTGCCATCAGCCTACTCATCAATGTCACCCCCAATGTCACCCCGGAAAAAACTTTTGCAATGCCTCAAGTAAAATGTGGGGAGGCGGAAGACTCACGAGGCGAGTCCACTGCATATTCCTCCCATCCCAGATCACCACACCGGGCGAGTGATCATCAACTGCAACATCGTAAAACCCAAAGCCTCCAAGCAACGGCATAATTGCACGGGACGACCCAGTGAGAAATGTCCAACGTGGTGACAGAGCACCCTGGACTTGCATAAACTTTTGCAAACGCGCTGGGGTATCTCGTTTCGGATCGATGGAAATGGAAATCATTTGGAAATCCAGATCACTCGCTAGGTGTTTTAGTTGGACAAAATTTGCAGTGGTAAGAGGACATACATTACTGCACGAAGTATAGATAAAGTTAATGATTGAAAGCTGGTTATCCAACAGATCGTGAAAACGAACCGCTTGACCATCCTGAGTAGTCAGGGTTACATCCGGAAGATCCGGAAGAGGCTCTGCCCCAGCAACTGGCATAGATTGACCAGCCTTTATCAAGATATCTTCATCGTGTTGAAGATATCCAATCGCTACACTCCCTCCAGAAATGACCAAGGAAAAGCCGATACACGCAGTATATATACCCAACGTAAGTGTTATCGAAGATGCATTAGAGTTTGTACTTTTCATAATGTCGTAGTATCGTAGACTTCCTGATAGAGTAGGAGTGAGTACTCACGCCATTGCCAGACTACCATCATAGTATACTTTCCCAGGACCACTTTTCAAAAGATTAATTTGAAAAAGACGGCATGTCTGCATCTCCACTAACCACACGCCACACTCGGTTCTCCATTCTCGTTTTTCTACCCCTTATCGTGTTTGGATCCGGATGCGGTGATGCTGGAAATATTGATCTGAATTCGCCAGATACCGGGGTGAGCGGACAAACGAACAGCACAGAGTCTACCGGCGCTCCTAACCCTACTAGTAATACTGGGGCTACCGAAGCCACCGGAAATCCAGAAATCATCATCATCAACGAAATTTTCCCAGAGACTTCACAGATTGAGCTACACAACCCAACACGTGCATCCGCTGATATCAGTGGATTTTGGCTGTGCCATACTACTCCTGCTCTCATCTACGCGCAGATACCCGATAACACAATCATTGAACCTGGCGCCTTCTTGATCGTAAACTGGGGAATCAGTGGCACAAATTCTGAAAACGAAATTTTCGCATTTCCTGAAGTACCAATCCCAATGAACGTTCCCCATGGGGAAATGGGCCTTTATGTTCCATTCGGGTTTGCGGATGATAATTTTGCAAACAGTGATCTCATCACTGACTATATGCAGTGGGGAGAACCTAATCATTTTCGCCAAGGTGTAGCCGTCGGAGCTAACATTTGGCCGGAAGAGGCCTTTGTGCCCTCTCCACCTGCTGGGCAATCACTCTCGTTCCGCGGCAACGGTGACAGCCCCGACTCTTGGATAAGCACCCCTCCCACTATCGGGACCGAAAACAGCATCCCCTAACCGCCTGTGTCACAAGCTGGATAACAGCAGCACCAAAATTTGTCACATCGACCGAGAACGCCACTACAATTGACTGTAATGCGCATCACAGTTTCGTACCCACAAACCAAAGCAAAGTGCTTCTACTACTAGAGGATCTACCGTCGGGTAAAGTCTCCCGTGCGTCTTCACCGAGCATCTTTTCCTTGACGGCAGGATAAAGGATTGCATACTCTAGCATGACGAACAAACAGGCTGCATGGTGACAAGAAATCAGGTAAGTTAAGGAGGTTGTAGCTATGATGAAGAAAACAGTCATCTCCGCGTTGCTCGCGTCCATACTGATCGTCTTTGGCATGACAAGTCAGGCCTCAGCGATCTTCATTGCCTCAGCAACAGGCTCTCAACAGGTTGGGGAAGGTTTTGATGATATTGAAGGTGTCCTCACTGATGCCAAATGTATCCTCAATGTGAGTGACGCAAATGCTGACGGTGAATTACCATATAAACTTCAATGTTTTAATATTCTTGGAGTCACCGCAGCTCATCTTCATCTTGGAGATGCAGATAACGTAGGGGACCTCGCCGCTTTTATTTTCGGCCCGGTTGAAGGACAAGATTTTGATGGACTTGTCGCAAAAGGAACGATCAGTGAAGATATAGTGCTCACTGGGACCATCGACGACCTCACAGACAGTATGAAAAACGGTGAGGTCTATCTTAACGTACACACAGAGGGAAATCGGCCAGGGGAAGTTCGTGGCCAAATAGTCGAAATTGGCGACGCCAACATCGTTGACGAGTTCTTCATCGCGACATTAAGCGGCGGCCAAATGCGGCCTGATACGGTATCAACAGATGCCTCGTGCATTGGGTCGCTTAGAGCCAAGGGAAAGAATCTCAAATACAAAGTCAAATGCTTTAATATCGAGGGAATTACTCAAGTCCATCTCCATCTTGGATTCGCACAGTCGGGCGGACCAGTTGGCGCCTTCCTGTTTCCGATAGGTGACCCTACAGGACCTGTTAACGGGATCATTAGGAGAGACAACGGGGATAAGAGTGCGGGGACTTTGCGCGAAGACCAGTTGCTGAATGAACTGAGCGGTGGACCAGTCTCTGTCTTGGTTGAACGTATGCGAATCGACCAAGCCTACCTCGTCGTACACACCGAGTCTCATCCTCCAGGTGAAGTCAGAGGCCAAATCACAGTCGTGGAAACGTTGGCAGGAGGATTCTAGATCGTTTGTACACACACCAAGCGTGACTGCCTCTCATGAATAATTGAGGGGCAGTCACATCTCATTCCCCACCACCACTTCTTGAGTTCCACTCCCAGAATTAAGTCAGGAATCCTGAAGCCATTTTTTATTGATAGAGGTTTTTGATGATATCCCACCCTGTGACGAGCCCGATCAACTGATTCGCTGCGTTGACCACAGGGACACTTCGGATACGCCGCTTCGTGTTAATCAACAACGCAGCACATTCCAGCGCAGAATTTTCCGCGACCACAGTGGGATGGTTTACGTCCATGACAGTCGAAACCGCCGCCGTCCTCATTTGATTCAAAGTTTCATGAAATTGCGGCAAGTCTGGCGCAAATCGAACATCCGGTAAATCTCCACTTCGAATATACGCGGGCAATGCTTTCTTTAAGAACATTCTCACAGTAAACATCCCCGCGAAAAGACCATCCGGCCCAACCACGGGGATCGTTTGTACTTTCGCTTTTCGCATCATACCGACCGCATCTTCAATCGTCATATCACCAGTCACAAAACGCACATCGGTTGTCATGATTTCTCGTACAATCATATCGTCCTCACCTTCAAACCTCGTACATATCGAAACACCATCCCAACGCTCCAATCAAATAAACCGCCAATACACATAACCCGTACTGATTACAATAGACAGCAGCATAAGTGGAAATCCAATCCGTAAGAAGCGGATAAAGCCGATGGGATGACCAGCGCGATCGGCAAATCCCGCCACGATGACATTTGCAGATGCCCCAATCAGACTACCATTGCCGCCCAAACATGCCCCGATAGACAATGCCCACCACAGCGGCAAAAGGGCTTCTTCTCCACCAAAAGGTCCTTCCATTTCCTTAATCATTGGAATCATAGTTGCCACAAATGGAATATTGTCCACGAGCGCCGAGAGGACGGCCGAAACCCAAAGGATCATGAGAACGGTTGCAGAAGGACTCCCTTCCGTCACATCCAATACCCACTGCGCCATGATGGTAAGTAAACCGGCATGTTCAATGCCAGCTACCACAATAAAAAGTCCAATAAAAAAGAAAATCGTCGTCCACTCGATCTTTTCAATATTTTCATGAAAATCTGCCCCGCTAATTAGGAACAGTAACGCAGCTCCAGTTAGTGCAATCGTTGCCGCTTCAAGATGGAGAGGGTGCTGAAAGATAAACCCAGCCCCAACCAATCCGAGGACCCATAAACACTTGCGAAGTAGCACGATATCCCGGATGGCATCGCGCTCATTGAACTGCATGATTTTCGCCCGATCCTTCGGATCGGCCGCCATCTTCCGCCCAAAGATAAACCAAACAGGGATAAGGGTTGCAATAAACACAAACGGCATGAGCGGCGCGACATTAATGATAAAGTCCATAAATGTCAGATGAGCAGCGCTTCCAATCATAATATTAGGGGGATCTCCGATAAGCGTTGCAGCACCACCAATATTCGAAGCGAGAATTTCTACGGCAAGAAACGGATATGGCGATACTTTCAGTTCCTCTGTGACCAGCAATGTAATTGGAACAATTAACATCACGGTGGTCACGTTATCGAGAAGGGCGGAAAACACCGCCGTCACCACAGAGAGCATCACCAAACATCCCCATGGATCTCCTTTCATCATCTTTGCACTCAAGATAGCGACGTACTCAAACATCCCCGTCTGGCGAGAAATAGTCACCATGGCCATCATTCCGACAAGTAGGCCGATGGTATTAAAATCTACTCCTTGAATCGCCGCTTCTTGGGTAATCATCCCAAAAAGAATCATCAACACCGCACCAGATAACGCCACCACTGCTCGGTTAAAGCGCTCCCAAACAATCAGAGCGTAGGTCAATGCAAAAATCGTTGTTGCAATAATCAGATGAGAGTCATCAAAATTCAAACGTCACCTCTAGGGTCTGGTTAGCCACAACCGTTACAGATTTGCTTTTGTGGCCTAACGTAGGATGCCATGCGTTTAACGAATAGTTGCCAGGAGGAATGTCCCCTATTCTAAAATCGCCATGATCACCAGCGATTGCGAAATACGGATTATCAACTGCAAAGATCCAACTGTGCATAAATTGGTGCTGCAGGCACTCAAGTTTCAGCACCTTCCCCTTACGTAACACCACCGGCATGTGAAATTGCGACTCTTCCATATGCAATGGAACATTAAAGTGATTCAGGCGTGCACGCCCAATAGTTTCATATCCAATTGGATTGTGGACGACAGAATCAAGATTGACGATTGTAATAGGCTCTCCATTTACAAAAACCCCTATCCGTGGTTCCCAGGTGCACCATCGAGACCGAAATGTAGAAAAATCTGAGAAGTCTTTGGAAAACGGCTTGCCTGCAGTAACACCATCCAAATACAACACCACATCCTTAAGCATTCTCTCATCAACACGAACCATTGACACGGAACGCGTTCCATCTTTTGCATCACGTGCTTGACCGCACACCCGAGGATTTTTCTGCATATAGTAAATATCGGATTCAGGAACTACACCCGTATACGTAACATAGCCACGGACGGTGGCTCCATGGTCAATCAATATTGCATTGTATGCTGCTGCAGAACCTCCTCCAAGCAGTAGTGTGATCAGAATGAAGACCAACAGGATGTTTTTCTCTTTCATCTTCCCCTCGTGGACTCATGGAATAAAAGCAGCATGCAATAGGACTAGCGGATGCCAATCATACCTTACTGCCTATCTGCCATACAACGGAGCATGCCAGATATTCAGATGTAGAGGAGTCCTAGGCCCTATTAATAGGAGATTGTCGCGTACTGACACCATGCACAACGTGATTCATCCGCGCCAGGGGTTGGTTTAATAGGTTTTCCTGTTACAATGGTCCATAGTCCACTTGCCAAGAGCCTCTTCTATGTAATCGTGCCTTTGTTGACGTGGCCGCCACGTAAACGGCAGAGTGTGCGGGTGGTTTTGATCACCGAGATCAAGATGAGGACAAACAAAGTACAGAAAGGGGGTTCGTTTCGTAATGACGACAGCTACACAGGATTATAAAGTCGCTGATATTACGCTTGCCGACTGGGGCCGGAAAGAAATTGAAATTGCCGAAAAAGAAATGCCAGGCCTCATGGCAATCCGCCGCAAACACAAGAAAGAGCAACCGTTAAAGGGTGCCCGCATTGCCGGCTGTCTCCACATGACCATCCAAACCGCAGTGCTCATGGAGACCTTGGTTGCATTAGGCGCTACCGTCCGTTGGTCCTCCTGCAACATTTTCTCAACCCAGGATCATGCCGCGGCTGCCATGGCAACTGCGGGAATTCCAGTCTTTGCCTGGAAGGGTGAAACCGAGGAAGAATATGAATGGTGCATTGACCAAACGTTATATTGGGACGACGGAAAACCCTTGAACATGATCCTCGATGATGGCGGAGATCTGACGGCCATCGTTCACCAGAAACACCCTGAAATTCTGGAAACCATGCGAGGATTGAGTGAGGAGACCACAACCGGTGTCGCCCGCCTGTACCAAATGCATGAGCGGGGCGATCTCAAGGTCCCAGCCATGAACGTGAATGATTCCGTCACTAAGTCCAAGTTTGACAATCTCTATGGATGCCGTGAATCATTGGTCGACGGCCTAAAGCGTGCCACAGACGTCATGGTCGCTGGAAAAATTGTGGTTGTGGCAGGATACGGAGGGGTTGGAAAAGGTTGTGCCCAATCGATACGAGGATTTGGTGCCCGTGCGCTCGTTACTGAAATCGATCCAATTTGCGCCCTTCAGGCCGCGATGGAAGGGTTTGAAGTCGTAACAATGGATGAGGCCGCATCGATCGGAGATATTTTTGTCACCGCGACAGGCTGCATGAAAGCCATTGATGGCCGTCATTTGGATGCCATGAAAGATAATGCAATCGTATGCAACATCGGCCATTTTGATTCAGAAATCGACATTGCCTACCTCGTAAATCGTTCGGACGTGAGCGAGATAGAAATTAAGCCTCAGGTTGACAAATTCATCTTTCCAGACGGAAAGACCATCATCGTACTCGCCAGAGGCCGGTTAGTGAATCTAGGATGTGCCACCGGGCATCCATCGTTTGTCATGAGCAATAGTTTCTCCAACCAAGTTCTTGCGCAAATCGCCCTGTGGAGCGAGACAGAAAAATATCCTGTTGGTGTTCACGTCCTTCCCAAAAGCCTCGATGAAGAAGTTGCGAGACTACACCTTGACCAACTAGGCGTGAAACTGACCGTACTTTCAGACGAGCAATCAAAGTACTTAGGACTGCCAGTCTCAGGACCATTTAAACCCGATTACTATCGCTATTAGTCAGCACAGCCAACGCACCATCATTAAAACCCATGAGGGCCTTTCACTATTATGCGGAAGGCTCTCATGGGTTTTGTGCATATCCGATGAATAGAGATCAAATCAGATATGGCGTCATCGGCATGGGTCGTCAAGGAGAACGGTACATCCGACACATCCGCAATGACACAAACCACGCGGCACTCGTTGCAGTAACCCGGGTGGACCAGCGCAAAGGCAAAAAAGAAGCAGGCGCTCTCGGAGTTCATTGGGAACCAACATGGCAAACACTACTTCAAAACCCAGATGTTGATGCGGTCGTTATCTGTGTTCCATGTTCGTTACATCGACCGATTGCAATTGCGGCATTAGAAGCGTTCAAGCACGTCATTCTGGAAAAACCCCTTGCCCCTACCCTCACAGAAGGGAAAGCTATTGCGAAGTCTGTTTCAAAAGCAGCACGCAAAGGCGTAAAATTGTTTTTCGCCCACACCCTGCGATACTCAAATGTCATCACTGCAATCACAAAACATAAAACTCGGATTGGGAATCTTGTCGGCCTCATTCTGTCACAACGTCTTGAGCATAAGCCCCTTCACTGGGAACATAAGAAAGCAACGGCAGGTGGAGGGAATATCATTCAGACGGGCGTTCATATCTTTGGATCTGGCACGATTTATCACAAAAGACGAAGTCAGGCACGTGTCGTGCATCTATGGCCATGTGTTAGAAAGAGAGGTAGAAGATAGATTCACTGCAATCATGGAAACCCGTAATGGAGTACAGATTACCCTTGAAGGGTCGAAATACGTTCAAGGCCGCCATGGACGCGTTGATCTTATCGGCCCAAAGGGCATGCTCCTAGGCGATCACATGCGCAATGCGTTAGAATTCCTCGACCAGAAAGGATCACGGCCAATCAACGTTGGAGAGCCCGCGATGACCGTCATAAACGTGTTAAGAGATGCCACTCAAGCGTTTCGAGGAAAACAGCCACTGAAGATTACAGTCGATGATGGCCTTGCCTCATTGGCAATCGCACAAGCATGCTACCGATCGGCTCAAAGCGGAAAACGTGAAATGGTCCGGGATTAAACTCACCCACTAGAATCCTCTACACGACAACACATGCTTCTAATTCTTATCGGACTTTTTCTCAACGCGTTATTAGTTTTCATCATTGCGAAACTTACGCCCGGAATCAACGTCAAAAACTACGGCGCAGCTGTCGCGGTCGCATTTACGTATTCAGTGCTTTCATGGCTCTTTAAGGGCATTCTAGTTTTTCTCTCCTTTCCGCTTATATTGGTGACATTTGGTCTATTTCACCTTATCTTGAATGCTTTTCTCCTCTGGGTGACCGACAAAATCCTAGACAGTTTTGAAATCACCAACCTTGGAGCACTCGCAATCGGGACCCTCTCCCTTACCATTGGCGGAATGCTCGTAAACCTACTGGTAGGACACTAAGCGAATCTCACTATTTACAGCCCTGATCAAGGGGGAGTGACTGGGGAATCTAGCCAACACAACAATAAGTGGAATTTCTGCTTCCCAATAAGGCATGATATGTCCTCTACACTGGAGGAACATGCTAAACAGACGACTTCCGAAGACCCCATGCTGCCGCCTTTACATACCATATGAATGAGTTGATATTGTTATGCTTTAGGACTCTTTGACGGAGTCACCATCAGAGTCCGCCTTTTGGAAAACTGGCTAAGGAAGTTTTTAATTAATTCTTTTCCTGAATACCCCGCTGCATACGACGGGGATTAATAATTCCTACGGCTGCCGCGATGAGGGGGAGATATCATGACAGCATTACTTAGACAAACGAGATTGGTGTTTGGATGTCTTGCGGTTAGCCTTTGCGTATCAGGTGTCTCCATCTCCCACGCTCAAATGAAGATTGTAGCGGAGTTTGAAAATGTCGTTGCCGAGGAAACGGCCTGTGGGCTGTCATCAGCGTGGTCAAATTCAAGCGCAAAGGCAAATATTAGACAACGTGATGGACAGACAAAAATTACCGTTAAAGTTAGAAATACCGTACCTGATGTTTTCTGGACAATCTGGATTCGACTTGCTGGAACCACTCCTCTTGCCGTTTCTGGAATGGCTCAGATGGGAGCAATACCCCTAGCTCCTGTCTCAGCAATGCGCGACCTAGCACAGGCAACTCCGGATGGAAATCTTGAGCGTGACATATTTGCATTGGGTGTTGGGGATGATGGAACAGGATCCGACAATCTTATCAACGGATTCTTTACTGACTCCGATGGCAATGGACGGCTGAAAATCGGCCTAGATTATCCGTTGATCAAAGGCGCAATCCCATTTCATCTCTTTCAAGAAGATCTCAGCCCGGTCGCGATTGGAACGGACCCAGTCGTTCCCTTTACGCTTCGAATTGTCAGTCACTGTGAGGATAATGTTGGGCATGGCCTAGTCCCAGGTGGCCAGTTAGATCCAGAAACCGAAAAACCGTTGAGTACCAACCATGAGATCTGGTTTGAATGGAATTTCTAATACTCTTTCTGTAAAACCACGTGTAAAGATATCCCCACACCATATTGGTTACTGTTGCGTAAATCATTGATTTAAAAAAATTGAGAGGTAGGCCAACAAACTGGAAATGGATACTTGCTCATACTGCAATTATTTGTGTAGTCACTTTTTGGTGGTAAAAACCATAAAGAATTTCTACGGCACTAATGACTCGCCGGCACCAAGCGGAAGATGCTCCCACCATTCTCAATGACGTAGATCTCTCCTTCCTGATCAACAGACAGCGATCGAACAAGCAAACCGAATTCCCCAGTCACGGGGTCATGACCTCCTTGAACAAATACATTTTTCACAAGTGTCCCTGCGGGGTCGGTTGAGAGCCCCATGATGGCCCCACTACAAAAGTCCGAGAACAGATAGACGCCATCGAGCTCTGGAATTCCGATCCCACGATACACGTACCCACCAATAACCGAGCAGCCGTCGTCATGGTCATAGGTAAAAAGTGGATTTACGAGTGTGAAAGTATCACATGGAAGAAAACCGGCGCACTCTTCTCCTTCAAGGATAGGCCATCCGTAATTAGCTCCAGGAACAACAATATCGATTTCCTCCCAACGACGATTGCCAACATCTCCTAACCATAAGACTCCCGTCTGTGTATCGAAGCTCCATCTCCATGGATTGCGTAATCCGGTCGCATAGACTTCGGAAGGACCATTTTCTCCAAGAAATGGATTATTCGGTGGAATAACATATGGAAACCCACCGTCTACATCTATTCTGAGCATCTTTCCAAGAAAACTATTTATAGTCTGACTCTGGAAACGATCCCCACCATCACCTAGACCAAAATAGAGCAAGCCGTCAGACCCAAACGCAATTTGCCCCCCATTATGACGCGTCCGCGGTTGCTCTACGCGAATCAAAACTTCCTCAGAGTCAGGGTCGAAAGTTATATCTTCATCAGATCTGACAAAACGGGAAAGACGAGATTCAATGCCATTGTCTGTTTCAGCGGTGTAATAAACATAGGCTTTCCCGTTCTCCAAAAAATCAGGATGAAAGGCCAACGCGAGCATTCCAAGTTCAAGGTCAAGTTCACTGAGGGGCTCGACGATGGAGCGAAGATCAAGAACCGTTGTGAATTCGCTTACATCGGGATGATTAAAAAACGTTTGAATAACACCCGTTCGCTCGACAAGATACCATCGATCGGCATCACCTGAAGCCTGAAGCAAGGCAACAGGATCTGTAAATGTCAATCCAGCAAATACGCGCTCCAATCTAAGATTTAGTGTATCTCTGAGCGGCAGGGAAGAGAGTCCAAGCGGAGGCCCAACGGAAACCGTCAAGGAAACGGAGACTGCTTTGTTTCCCAGTTGATCCTTTGCCCTAATTCGAAAGACCCTCTGCCGAGGCATACTAGTATCGAGGAAAACCTGTGTTGTAAAACGTCCATCACCGGCAACGGCATCAGCATTCTGCCCATCATCAGCAAAAACCGAAATCGTAGGGTTTTTCTTTCCAATTTTAACTTTCTTTAACTTCACGCTCTGAGGATCTAAATCGGCATCCCCATCGACCACCATGACAGAAACAGTCACCTGTCGCTCACCCGTCCCAAGCGTCAGGATCGCTGGCTCAACGACCACATCCAACAAGCGTGGTGGCTCCGTGGCGAATACTACAACCGGCAGTACAGCCAAAACAACAAGGGTTACCGCACAGTTGAAACCGTGACACCTCCATCTATTTCTATGATAAATAATCATCTATATTAACAACTTAACGATACCTATCGCATAAATAACATTACATTTCATTTTAGCAGAAACGAACAAGCGGTTGATTAAGCCTATGCGCAAGAAAGTTGTCCTTTTCCAATGGCATTTGACTACGAACCGGTCTCGCTATCATCTCCTAACAGAGCAATATAACATCATCGCGAAGCCGCTAGCCCGCCTTGACAGGCTTTATAGTGCAAACATATAATCCGCCACCCTGAGCCTAGGAAAACAATGGAAGAACAAGACATTCAGGAAAGTACACTTGCAGGCGATTCGAAAGACCTCAGTGCAGATGCTGATGTCGTCGCCGTCATAGGAGCGGGTGCTTGGGGAACCGTCCTCTCTTGGCTTCTAGCCGAACACGGGTACCAGGTTAACCTATGGTGCTATGAACCTGACTTGGTCATGGCAATCCGAAATTCCCGTGAGAATTTAGGGTATCTGCCCGGCGTACTTCTCCCGAACAACGTGTTGGCCTCCTCTTCGATGGAAATTGCCTTAGAGGATGCAAACACGATCGTCTTTGCCGTCCCATCACATGCAGCACGCTCGGTGCTGACTCAGATGGTCGAGTTCCTTATTGAGCCTCGTCCAATCCTCAGCGTATCCAAAGGAATTGAAGTTAACACACTTATGCTAATGACCGAGATCATGAAGGATGTTCTTCCTGCATCCATGCATGATCAGTTCGCTGTTCTCTCTGGGCCAAGCTTTGCCCAAGACGTTCGGAGGCGGCAACCAACTCATGTCATACTCGCGTCCGAAAACCCTGCCATGGCGACAGAATGGCAGAAGAAACTTATGACACATTATTTCCGACCGGAAATATCCACTGACGTTCTTGGTGTCCAGCTTAGTGGTGCCATAAAGAATATTATTGCTCTTGGCACTGGCATGCTTGAGGGACTTGAATTCGGCGAGAATACCAAAGCGGCATTCCTGACCCACGGGATGGCTGAAATTATTCGACTGGGAGAAGCCATGGGCGCCGACTCCAAGACATTTATCGGCTTGGCGGGATTGGGTGACTTAATCCTCACTGGAACCGGAGCTATCAGCCGTAACAGAGACATTGGGGTGCGACTTGCACGCGGTCGATCACTCGAAAAGATCATGGAAGAACGGATGTCGGTCGCGGAGGGTGTAAATACGGCAAAGGCTGTGGCCGAACTTGCCAAACGTCATTCCGTCGATATGCCAATTGTCACGGCAATGAACGCAATCATGTATGACGACGAAGACCCACGGCAAACTCTTCTGACACTGTTGGAGCGCCTAATTCCAGATCACGTAGAACTTGCCACGGCCGATCGCACCTCCTGATCTTTCCCTCCCGGTTACCCCTCATGATGCCTCGAAAAGAGGCTGTTCGGAACGCTATGGATCGAAAGAAACTCCGACGACTGCTTCGGGATTTTCAGCGTGGTCATTCCACGATTGATGTCCTATTAGCACAGTTGCAGTTCCTCCCATATGAAAATACCGGGTTCGCATCAATCGACCATCATCGCGACATCCGTCAACACATCCCCGAGGTCATTTTTTGCCCGGGAAAAACAATAGAACAGATCGTCGAAATTGCATCACGCTTACATCAGCACGGGGGACCGGTTTTAGCGACGCGAGCGAACCCCACCATTGCCCGCGCATTACTCACAGTAAACGCCAATACACGGTACGATGAACAGAGTCGTACTGTGGTCATTGGACGTCCCCCAACGCGAAAAACTGGACGGATCATCATTGTCACCGCCGGCACCTCTGATATTCCCATTGCTGAAGAAGCCAAAGTCACAGCAGAAGTACTTGGAAGCGCGGTGACAACGATATATGATGTTGGAGTTGCGGGAATCCATCGTCTCCTTGATCGCTTACCAGAACTTGTCAAAGCTCGTGTCTTCGTCGTCGTCGCCGGAATGGATGGTGTATTGCCAAGCGTAATCGGGGGACTCGTTAGTCAACCCATCGTTGCCATTCCAACAAGCCGAGGGTACGGGACCGGAAAAGATGGAATTGCGGCACTCCATACAATGCTAAACTCCTGCTCTCCAGGTATTGGCGTAATGAACATTGACAACGGTTTCGGAGCTGGATGTCTTGCTCATAAGATTAACCAGCTTGGAAAGAAGAGATGAAAACCGCCCACTTTGAATGTTCCTCCGGTGTCAGCGGAGACATGATTCTCGGAGCCCTTGTTGACGCCGGTCTTCCACTTTCAAAACTCTCCACGGGATTGCGGACCCTCCCAATCAAAGGGTTTTCGCTCAAAGCAAAGAACGTTCGACGATCAACAATTGCCGCCACAAAGGTTGATGTGGTTATACAGGGCAATCCCAAGGCTCCACGAACCCTTGAGGACATGGTCAGGATGATCAACAAAGCAGCCCTTCCACCACCTGTTATCAAACAAAGCCTCGACGTATTCTCTCGTATGGCTCGCGCAGAAGCCCGCGCCCACAGAGTCACCCCTGCAAAAGTTGTATTCCATGAAATCGGCGTGATCGACACCATTGTCGACGTCGTAGGAGGACTATTGGGATGCACTCTCCTCGGCATCGAACGAGTAACTGCATCACCTTTGAATCTTGGATCTGGCCTAGTCAAAACTTCCCATGGGACCCTACCAATACCAGTCCCAGCCACAGCTCACCTTCTCAAAGGTGTGCCTATATATACCTCGGAAATCCAAGCTGAACTTACAACACCAACAGGGGCAGCGATTTTGACTTCACTTGCTAATGACTTCGGATTAATGCCTGCAATGAGAGTGCAGTCAATCGGGCACGGAGCTGGAACATGGCAAATCCATGGCCACCCGAACTTCCTCCGCATCTTTATCGGAGAAGATGCGAGAATGAATAACTTACAGCCATTCAGAAGCACCGATGAGCATGCGGTGATGATTGAAACTAATCTTGATGATATGAATCCTCAGGTCTACGATTTATTCATTGAACGATTATTAAGTGGCGGAGCATTGGATGTCACACTCACGCCAGTCATTATGAAACAGGGCCGGCCAGGAATTATCCTCGGGATTCTCACAACACGCAATCACATCAATGCCGTTACTGAGATGATATTTCGAGAAACAACGACATTAGGAATACGCTTTCATGACGTCGCCCGTACGATCCTGTCACGTACTGAGACAAAAGTGAAAACAAAATATGGTGAAATATCCGTGAAGGTTGCAATGCTGAACGATGGGACACAGCGACGATCGCCTGAATATCGAGACTGTAGACAGATAGCACAACAAACTGGAACGCCAGTCCGCGATGTTATGGACGAAGTGCGCCGCGCAATCGATTGCGCAGAGAGCACAATCGCATCAAAGGGAAAACCTAAGAAACATGCCTGAACGGCCCCTCATTGGAATTACCATGGGCGACCCTGCCGGTATCGGTCCCGAGGTTATTGCAAAAACCTTAACTGGAGACAATGGCAAAAATGTGAGATCCCAAACGCGGACATTCGTCCTCGGATCATATCCCGTCATGAAACAGATGTGCCTGACTCTTCAACTCCCATGTCACGTTCAGAGACTTGATCATCTCGGCCCTCACAATACAAGCGACAATGTCATCAACGTACTCGATCCCCTCCCTGACCCATTGCCACCCGTCATACATGGTAAACCATCTATCGCAAACGGACATGCTCAGGTCACCTTTATTGAAGAGGCTGTCAGGCTCGCGATGAAGGGAGACCTCGACGCTATCGTTACAGCTCCCATCACCAAAGCAACCATGGCCATGGCCGGGCATGACTACCCTGGCCACACCGAGTTACTGGCCAAACTCACTGGAGTCATTTCAACCGGTGGAGAATCTGGCATGATGCTGATGGGTGGCCCACTACGCATCATGTTCGTCACCACGCACACTGCCCTGCGAAATCTTCCATCCTTGATTCAGATTCCAAACGTAATGAAAGCTATTCGGTTGGCACATTTGGCATGCCGAGACTTTTTTGGCATTCTACGCCCACGAATCGGTGTTGCCGGATTGAATCCGCACGCTGGAGAAGAGGGGTTATTTGGCATGGAAGAAATCCAAGTTATTGCACCTGCTGTAGAGCAAGCGAACACCGCAGGGATGGACTGCTCAGGACCCTTCCCAGCCGACACACTGTTTCAACGAACCTCCAAGGGTGAGTTTGATGTCCTAGTGGCCATGTATCACGATCAAGGACTCATTCCTTTGAAATTGTTATCGTTTGGACAAGCAGTCAACATCACCGTGGGCTTACCCATCCTGCGAACATCGGTCGATCACGGAACGGCCTACGACATCGCCGGCAAAGGAATTGCTTCCCCTGGAAGCTTGATCCAAGCCATCCATACTGCATCACAAATTTTGGAGCGACAAACAGCAGGAGACACACAATGACCCTTATGCGCATTTTTGTTTTAGGATTGATTGTCTGGTTTGCGATAGAAGGAACGGTATCTGCAGAACATGAACTTTCGAAAGTCGGACCCATTGTTATTGCGAACTATTCGGAGTTTCCTCACGCCTGGAAGAGTCGCAATGATCACCCGGCAATAGAAGACCTCTATGCGGTCCATCACGATGAAAACGGTCCATATCTCAAAGCCAAGATTGGCCAACGCCCTCAGCGCATTTTCAAAAAAACTGTTTGGGATCCATTTACCCACCCAATCCTCACATGGAAATGGCGCCTACATGCAATGCCCACCGACAATGAAAAAACTGTTGCCGTGTATGTATCACTTGGAACTGACATTATCGGCATCCCAAAAATCGTGAAATATCTTTGGAGTAATACTCATCCAGAAGGAACAGAACTCAATGAAGGATTCTTCCGACCCCATGAAGTCGTCGTCCAAAGCAAAGCAATACCCACAAACGAATGGATCACAGAGTACGTCGATGCTTCAGAAGATTACTCTCGTTTCTTTAACATGGACCCTGACGAGAAACCCTATGGAATAGGGTTTCTCGTCTCACCAGGAGTCGAAATTGATTTCTCCGTGGTAGTCGCGCTTCCGCGTGAATAAAGGAGGTCGCAACTCGAAAAAACTCGATCAGCGACGCAGACGCTGGATGCTAACTCCTGGATAGTAGTACTGCAGGATGGAATGCATGTTGAAGCCGGATTCAGCAAGTTCTTTTGCGCCCCATTGGCATAGGCCAACCCCATGTCCCGCACCTTTTCCACGAAATACAATGTTCTTACCGAAATGCTCAATCTCAAAGTTAGTACTCAATAACGCGGTGTAGCCAACGGCTTTTCGAAATGATTCTCCGCGGATTATGAGTTCCCCATTTGAGTGCAGAATCCTGAGTGATCCAACACGATCCGACCTAGTCATCACCATTGGGGTAATCGAAGCGACAACCCCAACCCGATGGCCATGGTTTCGTAGTCGCTGTTCTAATGTCGTAATTTGAATTTCTCGTGTCCAGTCATAGAACTTCGACTGATAATCCCACGGACACGCCACCCCTGTGAGATAAGGAATATCTTCCAACCATACCTGCAAGGCATCCTCGGTTTGACCAGCGGCAGTTGAGTGAAACGCCGCTAAAATTGGCTGTCCGTTAAAGGTCATAAATTGTCCTCGTGTTGCGTTCACAGCTCTGACAACTTTTGCTCGTGAACGACGCTCAAATGCCGTCGGGTTTGGTGATAATGCACCCGTAAAAACTTGATCCAGTGTCGTGGCAACAAGATCGTAATGCTCATATCGCTCTCTTGATCTCTGGTAGAGCGCATATGTCCTTGATGCAATTGCCTGCACTTTCAAAGATTCAAGAGGCCATGCCGATGGAATTTCTCCCAAGAGAACTCCGACGAGATACTCCTCAATGTCTAGGTTGTTAACGACAAGAAAGCGTCCATGTCGCTTGATTATTTTGACCGATCCACGAACCCAAAGGTCATTGACTTTCAGCGTTCCTGTTTTACCTCTAATCGTAAGCACTTGCACTGAATACTGGTGTGTATTAACCCGGATTCCCCCTGATATGGGGGAGATTTTTGCCTCGGAGGTGTATTGTCGCCACGACGGACCTCCTGGCTCCTTGAGGAGAACCCCACCTGGTGCAAAGATGGTCACCCCTAACTGCCGTTCGAAGATCGCTACGCGAATTGATTCGGCGTAACCTACTGTTGGCGAGAGAAGGCTCACAAAAATAAGGACAGCAGTCCTTACAATGAACGCAAAAAAACATTTAGAGCCAAAAGCTCGTTTGAATTTCATCAAAGGTAGTCGCATGGCAAGGCCACGATGACGATTTGCGTTCAAGGTGATTTCGGTCGATCGAAGCGTTCTAGGCAATTACAGTCAACTTACGATTCAGGTATGTCGATAAGCTTCTCTGCAATTTGCACTGCGTTCAACGCTGCGCCCTTTCGAAGGTTATCAGCGACAACCCAGAGATGGAATCCATTCTCTATTGATGGGTCTTCTCGAATTCTCCCGACGAACACGTTGTCGGTTCCAGCAACGTGTAGCGGCATGGGATAGACTTTTCGCTGAGGATCATCAAAGACTTGGATTCCAGGAAACTCTGAAAGGGTAGATCGGACTACTTCCGGTGTCATTTTGAGATCAGTTTCAACATTAACCGATTCCGCATGTCCAACATAGACTGGAACTCGCGCCGCTGTTGCCGCAATGCGAATAGAATCATCGCCCATAATCTTTTTCGTTTCATTCACCAGCTTCATCTCTTCCTTGGAATATCCATCTGGCAGAAAATCCTCAATGTGCGGAATCACATTGAACGCAATCTGATGGGGATAAACGATTGGTTTCACCTCTTGGAATGCAAGCAGATGTTTACATTGCTCAAGCAATTCCGCCATAGCATCGCTACCAGTCCCCGAAACCGACTGAAATGTGGTTACGACAACTCGCTTAATCCTCGCCACATCATGCAGTGGCTTCAAGACACACACCATCTGAATAGTGGAGCAGTTTGGATTCGCGATAATCCCATGATGGCGAGATAAATGCCCCGGATTCACCTCAGGTACGACCAAGGGAATATCTGGATCCATTCGAAACGCCGAGCTGTTGTCAATCACAACCGCTCCAGCATTTACGGCACTAGACGCGTATTCACGGCTCACACTAGCTCCTGCCGAAAACAATGCGATATCTACCCCAGCAAACGAGTTCTCTTCCAACGCCATCACCGTCATACTCTGACCGTTAAAACTCACATTAGTACCTGCAGATCGCGATGACGCAAACAACTGCAGAGTATCAACCGGGAACCTACGTTCTTCAAGAATAGAAATCATCTCCTTGCCCACAGCACCCGTCGCTCCTACAACGGCAACTGCGTACGCAGTTTTCTTCTTCATGCGATATAGCCCACGTTCTCCTGCTTTGCTACTTGACCCATTATGAGGTCAGAATCGCCGCCACAATATGTCCACTCATCTCCTTTGTCCCAACTGTGATACAGCTAGGTGATTCCAAATCCTTTGTTCGATACCCTTGCTCAAGCGCCTTATATATTCCAGCGTCAATCGCTTGCGCTTCAGCATCGAGGTGAAACGAATGTGTCAACATCATCACGGAAGATGCGATCATCGCAATTGGATTTGCGATGTCACGCCCGGCAATATCAGGAGCACTTCCATGCACAGGTTCATACATGGCATGTTTGTCACCAAGACTTGCAGAAGGCAACATTCCAATAGACCCCGTGAGCATCGCAGCCTCATCGCTCAGAATATCTCCAAACAGGTTTGTCGTCACGATGACATCGAATTGCCGTGGATTTCGTATAAGTTGCATTGCGCAATTATCAACATACATATGATCCAATCGAACATCGGAATAGTCCTTATGAACTTCAATAATAACCGATCTCCATAGCTCTGATGATTCAAGAACATTGGCCTTGTCAACAGACGTCACATGCTGATTTCTCTTTTGTGCAGCTTCAAAAGCAATCCGAGCAACCCGAACAATTTCTTCCGTTGTATAGACTTCTGTGTTGATTCCTCGCTTGCCTGTCTCGGTTGTTTGGATTCCTCGAGGCTCACCAAAGTAAATTCCCCCTGTCAGTTCTCTGACCACCAGAAGATCAAGATCCTTGAGGACCTCAAGTTTGATCGTCGACGCATCGGCAAGCATCGGAAAGAGTTTCGCGGGCCGGAGATTCCCGTACATGCCTAATTCTTTTCGCAACCCCAATAATGCCCGCTCTGGCCGTATGCTGTAGTCAAGGCCCTCCCACTTTGGTCCTCCAACTGCACCAAGCAATACGGAATCACAGCACTTTGCAATGTTGAGAGTTTCCTCAGGAAGAGGTTGTCCCGTCGCATCAATCGCTGCACCCCCAACAATTGCTGGCACAAACTCGAATGAATGTCCAAAGCGTTTCGCAATAGCTTCTAAAACATTGATGGCTGCAGGAAGAATCTCCTGCCCAACACCATCACCAGGTAAGGTCGCAATCGTGGCTTTCACTCGTTTGTTCTTCCTCCCGCTCCGTCAAACAGTGGATTCTAAATCGTGGAGTGTTTTGCCTTTCCAGTAGGCAAGTTTATTAATGGCATTCAAATAAGCCCGCGCGGATGCGATGATAATATCAGTTGAGGCCCCATTTCCAGTCACGGTTCTCCCCTCAGATTCAATTTTCACTGTCACTTCACCCTGCGCGTCCATCCCACCCGTAATGGCTTTTACTGCATAGGATGTCAAGGTACTCGTTGTTTTGACCATCGCCGCAATCGTACGGTACACAGCATCAACCGGTCCATCCCCTGTATCCGTATGCTTCTGAAGTGTCCCATTGATTTCCATTTCAATTGTGGCTGTTGGTGTCATATCGGTTCCACTCTCTACGCGTAGGTGCTTCAGCGTATAGGAACAAGGCATATTCTGAACTTCCTCCGAAATAATAGCTTCGATATCCTCCTCAAAAACTTCTTTCTTCTGCTCTGCAAGACGCTTAAACCTTTGAAATGCAGCGTACAACTCGTCGTCCGAAAGTCTGTAGCCCATCACCTCGAGCTGGTTTCGAAATGCATGCCGGCCAGAGAGCTTTCCCATCACCATTTGGCTCTGGAGCAGACCAACCGATTGCGGTCGCATGATCTCATAGGTCGTTCCATCTTTCAGCAGTCCATCTTGATGAATGCCGGAAGTATGGGCAAATGCATTTGCCCCAACGATGGCTTTGTTTGGCTGAACTGGCAACCCCGTTGTTTTGCTGACTAGCCTACTGGTCTTCATAATTTCCTCAGTGACTATGGCAGTATCTGCATCATACAACTGTCTCCGCACACGGAGTCCCATTACGACTTCCTCAAGAGAAGCATTGCCGGCACGCTCGCCAATCCCATTGATCGTGCATTCCACCTGCCCAGCACCCTCAGCAACCGCGGCAAGAGAATTTGCAACCGCCAAACCAAGATCGTTATGGCAGTGGACAGAGATTACGACACCCGCAATCCCATCCACATTCTCACGAATCCCGCGAATTAACGCTCCAAATTCCTGTGGATTGATATAGCCGACGGTATCAGGAATATTGAGAGTTGTCGCTCCAGCCTCGACCACGGCAGTCAATACATCATACAGATATTGAGGGTCTGACCTAGTAGCGTCCATGGGTGAGAACTCAACGTCATCGATATATCCTTTCGCACGTTGCACCATTTCCACAGACTGCTTGAGCGCCTCATCCCTTGTAAGTCTAAACTGATGCTTCAGATGGATGTCAGAAGTCGATAGAAAGGTATGAATTCTGCGCTTTGGCGCCCCCTTGATTGCTTCCCAGGCTCGATCAATGTCACCCGGCTTTGCACGCGCCAAACTACAAATCGTCGGTCCTTCAACTTCCTCAGCAATCCGTTGTAGCGCTTCAAAATCACTTTGTGAACTAAACGCAAATCCAGCTTCGATGACATCAACATTTAACCGTGCGAGTTGCCGTGCAAGCATCAACTTCTCATCAGAGGTCATACTTGCACCCGGGGACTGCTCTCCGTCTCTTAAAGTAGTATCAAAAATTGTAATGAGGCGCGGCATAATTCAACCAGCCGGTCAGCGATCAGGGAGCGGGGATCAGCAACCTAAAAACTTCAGTTTTTGCTGAACATCGAGTAGTCGCACTATTCCTTTGGATCTCCCATATCATGTGTAACCGGTTGCACGATTAGCTTTTTCATCAACACGCGAACTAACGGTTCTAGCGGGCCAGAAAGCGCATATCCAACAAACAATACAAACAATGTTAGTTGAGGTGCCGCAGACACAAGCATCAACACTAAGACAGCGATCACGAGATAGTTAAATTGACGTCCTTTTTTAAAATCAAACTCTTTAAAGCTACGATATCGAATTACACTCACCATCAGAAATGCGAGGATAAGCGTAATACTCAAAATGAGAAGTGGCTTCACTTCCCTCCCCAATCGTAAAATATGGTGATCAAAGATCACCAAAGTAGCAATCACCCCAGCGGCTGCCGGCACTGGGAGGCCAACGAAAAACCGGTTATCATCACCGCTACTCTGTGCGTTAAATCGTGCAAGCCTCAGCGCCGCACAGGCAACAAACGCAAAGACAACAGCAGACCCAAACATTCCTCGTGCACTGAGGGCCCACGAATAGATCAAAATACCAGGCGCAACACCAAATGACACCACATCAACCAAGGAATCATATTCCAGACCAAACCGACTCGTGGTGTTGGTCATCCGCGCAAATTTTCCATCAAGTCCATCAAAGATCAGGGCAATGAGGAGAGCGATGGCTGCAAACATATAGTTGGCATTCATGACCGCAATAATGGCGTAGAGACCGGCAAACAAATTGCCTGTTGTCAAAAGGCTTGGAAGAAGATACAGAATACTACCCCTTGCTCTCATGAAAATTCTCCAAGAATTGAACTGCCCCCCTTGACGTGATCTCCAACCTGCACCCGAAGATTCACATCCAACGGCAAAAAAATATCCACGCGAGACCCAAATTGGATAAGGCCAAATCGATCCCCGCGCGTCACCTGATCTCCTATTTTGACCCAACAGCGAATACGTCGTGCAATCAATCCCACAATCTGAACAACCAGCATCTGTCGCCCTGTTGAGGTTCGAATGAGAATGGCGTGTCGATGATTCAGCTGAGATGCCGCTGGTTTCATTGCAGGTAAATATCGGCCGGGGATAAATCCAGTTTTCATTATCTCCCCGGTAAAAGGGATCCGATTAATATGCACATTGAAAATATTTAAAAAGATGCTCACGCGTATTACACGTTCTTTACAATATTCCCTCTCCTCCTCCTCGTGAATTTCCATCACTCTCCCATCAGCCGGTGAAACAATTGAACGTGGAGCGTCAGGAATCGTTCGTGTAGGATTGCGAAAAAACCACAACACCCAGCCTCCGAGAATTGTGAGAATGAGGCTCGCAATCTTAAAACCAAGAAACCATGCTCCTATAGCAAGAGTCCCTAGGAGCAGAACAAATGGAGAGGCCTCGGGTGCTATAGGAAAGTTCCGCATCAGCCGGCTATTGCAAAGATCAATCGTTTGCTTTGGCTAATTTTTCGTACGATCGACAAGCGCTCCCTGCTGTAGCCAAGGCATCATCCCTCGGAGCTTCGTTCCAACTTCTTCAATCGGATGACGTTCACCCTTTTTGAGAAGAGCGTTATACACTGGTCGATTCGCCTGATTCTCAAGAATCCACTCGCGAGCAAACGCACCACTTTGAATTTCTCGAAGAATTGCACGCATCTCTTTGCGTGTTTTTTCCGTCACAATTCGTGGGCCGCGAGTGATATCGCCGTACTTAGCAGTCGTACTAACGGAATAGCGCATATTTGAGATGCCGCCTTCGTAAATAAGATCGACGATAAGTTTTACTTCATGCAGACATTCAAAATAAGCCATCTCAGGAGCGTATCCAGCTTCAACTAAAGTCTCAAAGGCTTGCTGAATAAGAGCCGTCAAGCCGCCGCAAAGTACAACCTGTTCACCAAAGAGATCAGTTTCCGTCTCTTCACGAAAATCCGTCTTCAGAATCCCTGCACGCCCTCCACCAATCGCTGATGCATAGGCCAAGCCGATTGCTTCAGTATCACCATTTGGATCCTGATGCACTGCCAATAACATCGGAACTCCACCACCTTTGGTGTATGAGGAGCGAACCAGATGACCCGGAGCCTTCGGTGCAACCATGAACACGTTCACATGGGAAGGAGGAACAATCTGTCCAAAGTGAATGTTAAATCCATGCCCAAACGCAAGGTAGCTACCAGATTGAATGTTCGGAGCAATTGCGTCTAAATACAACTTCGACTGCACTTCGTCAGGAACTAACACCATCACAATACTTGCCGCACCAACGGCGTCTGCTGTTGGCATGGCTTTGAGTCCACATTTCTCCGCCTTGTCCCAGGAAGTGCCAGGGCGTATACCGACAATCACATCCATACCGCTGTCTTTCAAATTGAGAGCGTGCGCATGTCCTTGACTACCATAGCCAAGAACCGCGATGGTTTTTCCGCGTAAATTCTGTAGGTCGGCGTCTTTGTCATAGAAGACTTCCATGATTTATTCACTCCTTCTATCGGTGTCTGCCCCATAAGGTTCCCGCGCAACGGCAATGTGACCTGCACGAACGAGTTCCTCAATACCAAGAGATTCCAATTGATAGATCATCGCTTCAATTTTCCGTCCCGTCCCTGTCACCTCCAAAGTGTACATCGTGTTAGTCGAATCGATCACACGAGCCCTAAAAATCTCTGCGATTCGAAACACCTCCGCGCGAGTTTCGAGCGTGGTTTTCACTTTTATGATGGCCATATCACGATCAATATACGCGCGCTCCGTCAGGTCAACAACAGAAATAGCTTCGACCAGCTTGTTCAGTTGTTTAAGAATCTGCTCGATGATTAGGTCATCCCCTTTGGTAACGATCGTCATCATCGAAATCGTTGGGTCCAATGTTGGAGCTACGGTCAAACTCTCAATGTTATACCCACGTCCACTGAATAAACCTGCGACACGCGCAAGAACACCAGAGCGATTTTCAACTCGCATAGAAACAATATGTTCCCGCTCAACGCTCTCGACGCTCACAACCTCTCCTCTTATTATTGATGTAATGTGGTGAGCCTCAGGCTCAAGCTGTCAAGACTGAATCACTGTCATCCGACACTCCCACCAGCGACTTTGTAGCCGGAGAAAGATGTGGCGGATCTTGAAGAAGCATTTCATTGTTTGCCCCTCCAGCAGGAATCATCGGGTAGCAATTCTCTGACCGACTGACCTCAAAGTCCATCAGGACTGGACCATCCATATGTACCGCCTCCTGAATCACCGCATCAACATCTGACGGAGAGGTTGCCCGCAGACCAAGCGCACCATATGCCTCCGCAAGCTTCACATAATCAGGGAGACCGGAAAGATAGCTGGAGGCATATCTTCCCTCATAAAAAAGATCCTGCCATTGGCGCACCATACCATGATAGTGGTTATTGATGATCGCGACTTTCACGGGAAGCTTGTACAGAACAGCCGTAGCGAGCTCTTGGAGATTCATCTGGAAACTTCCATCGCCAGAAACGCACAAAACAAGACGGCCAGGATACGCCCGCTGCGCCCCCATGGCCGCAGGAAATCCGAATCCCATAGTTCCTAATCCTCCAGAGGTCAACCATCGCCGCGGATGCTCTAGTTTAAAATACTGTGCCGCCCACATTTGATGCTGGCCAACATCAGTTGAGACGATAGGATCGTTATCCGTGGTCAGTCGGTAGAGTCGATCAATAACATACTGTGGCTTGATTGCCTCATCGTCAGATTGCGCATAGGTCAGCGGATATCGGTCCATCCAGTCACGCAACTGATTCCACCAAGGTTCACGAAGATCTTTTTTACGCCCATCAATGCTGACTTTTAACGCCTGAGTCAGTTCCATCAGGACGGCCTTGACATCTCCGAGGATGGGAATATGGACCTCAATATCCCGAACCTTACGGATAGAGGTTGGATCAATATCGATATGAATGATTTTCGCCTTAGGACAAAACTCAGACGTTTTACCGGTGACTCGGTCATCAAATCGCGATCCAACCGCAATGACCAAATCGGCATGATGAATTGCCATATTCGCGGTATACGAACCGTGCATCCCCAACATCCCAAGCGAGAGTGGATGAGTTGCTGGAAACACTCCCAATCCCATGAGGGTCATGTCAACCGGAATATTCCCAATCTCCGCGAGTGCTTTAACTTCATCGGCAGCATTTGAGAATACTGCGCCCCCACCCACGTAAATAATTGGGCGTTTCGCCTGAGAAATCGCTTCGGCCGCGCGTGTCACCTGCGTTTTATCACCACAATGATTAGGGTTATAGCCGCGAAGATTGACCTTCTTTGGATATTTAAACTCCGCCGTGTTAATCGACACGTCTTTCGGGATATCAACAAGCACAGGACCCGGACGACCTGTGGTCGCGATATGGAAAGCTTCTCGAATCGTTCGAGCGAGATCTTTGACATCCCGCACGAGGAAATTATGTTTTGTGCACGGACGGCTAATGCCAAGATTATCCGCTTCTTGGAAGGCATCGTTCCCTATCAACTGTGTTGACACCTGACCAGTAAAAACAATGATGGGCACAGAATCCATATAGGCATCGGCAAGTGGAGTGACAATGTTAGTCATCCCCGGACCGGAGGTTACCAGCACGATACCAGGTCGTCCCGTCGCTTTGGCATAACCTTCAGCCATATGGCCAGCTCCTTGTTCGTGGCGGGTAACAACTACCTGAATGTCACTCTGTTGATGCAACTCATCAAAAATCTTTAACACAACTCCCCCAGGGAGACCAAAGATGACATCAACCCCTTCGCATTTGAGGGCCTCAATAAAGATTTTAGAGCCATTCATCATCACTGCTCGAACCTACCTCCCGGCCTTGAACAATTTACACGTAACTCCTTTTGAATTCTGCCAAAAATTAACAGCGATTATCGCACGAGCATCTTCCATGGTCAATAATATGCTAGGAAAAGCAAGTTGTGCTACGAGGCTCTGCACCTGCAATCGAAAAGTCTCGACCAGAAGGCAGAGGAGAAAACGGTTTAAGGTAGCAACTCAGATTGCCTCAATTATGCGTGGTCGAGTACAAGGCACGAGAAGTGCATCAGAAAGTGCGTGAGGCGAACAACACACCAACACCGTCCTGAGCAAAAATGGAGTAAGCTGAGTTGTTACTGAACAAACCTATCGCTCAATACCTCGAGGAGATGTACAAACGCTCGATATATTTTCCGATCATATCAGTTTCGATATTGACTGAATCCCCAACGTTTTTCGACCCGAACGTGGTCATCTCTGCCGTATGCGGGATAATCGCAACCTCAAAGGCACTCCTTAAGATCTGATTGATTGTCAGGCTGACTCCATCCACCGCCACTGAACCCTTGACGATACAATGCCGCATAATTCCCTTATCCACAGAGATCTGGAATACAATGGAATTGCCAACATCATTGCGCTCTACAATGGTTCCGATACCATCAACGTGTCCACTGACAAGATGTCCATCAATACGCTGATCAAGCGTCATTGAACGCTCAAGATTGACCAAAGCCCCAATACTTAAAGTGCCAAAGGTTGTCACCCTTAAGGTTTCCGGAGAGACATCGACAGCAAACCGATCCGTATTGACAGTGGTCACTGTTAAACAAACGCCGCTCACCGCAACACTCTCGCCTTCACGAAGCCCCTCGTGCACCGCCGTTCCTTGAATGGTCAACCGAGCACCTTGCGGTCCACCAGTGCTCCCACTTATGACACCTATTTCTTCAACAATTCCACAGAACATTGCCAAACCCGCACCAATTGAGGCACTCTACCACCAGAGCCATGACTGATCAACTTCACTTGACAGGTAACGCTGTGGCCATGAAACACCAGCTGAAGAGAACAAGACTTTGCATGTTTGTATCCCTATGGATGCTTTTGCCGCTACACGTGGGTGCGCAAACGCTTGAGGATGTACCTCCCCAGGGACAACGGCTCATCGAGACTTATTGCACCACCTGCCATAACTTGGATTACGTTGCGATGCAACCACGCCTCACCCGGGAACAGACACAGACTCTCTGGGCAAAAACGGTCAGAAAAATGGTGCAATCGTACGGAGCGGAAATCCAAAATCGAGTAACCGAAGAGGCGATTATTGATTACTTGATTTCACAATCCGAGATAGCTTCCGAGTACCATCGCGCCTTCGCCGAGGAAGGCGCTGACATTTCACGCATACAAACGAGCTTCGCTCCGTAGTGAAACGACGAATTATGCTCCCACATCCCGAGGGGCACGCAAAGCCTTCTTTGCGATACACTAAATGATGCATTTGAAACATTCCGCGCCTACCATCAGGAATCTTAAAATTCTGGACCGAAGATCCACCTTCTGCGATCGCACCACGCAATACCACGTTCATTGAAGCGAAAAGACGACGTTGTTCATGAAAACTCAATTGGTCCGCCTGGCACTGTGGATGCAGTCGTGCGTCAAACAAAATTTCATTCGCATAAATATTCCCTATCCCAGCAATGACCTTCTGATGCATAAGCAACGCCTTCAATCGTCCCCTCCGACCGCGAAGAATGGAGGCAAACAAATCAAACGAGAGGGAGAGCGGGTCCGGGCCATACCTTGAGTTAAGAAAATGGTCAACTCCCGAACGATCATACAGATGAACACGTCCAAACCGACGTGCGTTCCAGTAGCGAACTTCAGGTTCTGCCCCACCTAACTTCAGAATAAGGTGAGTATGTTGCGGAAGCGGTTGAGCTGTTTTGCTGAATAGCAATAGACCACTCATGCCAAGTTCCGCAACCACATACCTCGTATTGCCCCCACGACACGCCGCAAACACCACGCATTTTCCCTTACGTTCAATCTCCACAATCTGCGCCCCGGTGTACCAGTCCAATGAGTCAATACCATGGCGTACAATATCACATCTCCCAACCCAGATTGACGTGATGGTTGACCCGAGAATACGCCCACGCAGACAGCGTACGACACATTCTGCTTCTGGAAGTTCAGGCATCGTTCATGGCAATGGCCTATCTTGCTATCTTCAACATAATTGAATACTGTGCTCCACAGCCCTCATTGAGCGCACACCAACAAAATAATCATGCTGACTGAAAGACGAGAATCCATACATGGACAGTGGTCATCCCGCTGGACATTTATTCTTGCGGCAACCGGTTCAGCTGTAGGATTAGGAAACATTTGGCGATTCCCCTATATCACCGGAGAAAACGGCGGCGGAGCATTTCTTTTCATCTACGTTCTCTGTGTTCTCGTGGTAGGAATTCCGATCATGATGGCAGAAGTCATGCTTGGCCGTCGCGGCAGACAAACGCCAATTAACACCATGCTAACCCTGGCTCGAGAAGAAGGACGAAGCGAATGGTGGCAATGTATTGGGTGGATGGGTATCGTAGCAGGATTCCTCGTTTTAACCTTTTACAGCGTAGTCGCAGGTTGGACGCTTGCATACGTTGTACACGCCGCAACCGGAACCTTCAACGGCACAACCACTGAAGGTGCGAGAACCATATTCACACAGTTAATATCAGACCCAAAACAACTTCTCGCCTGGCATACTGTTTTTATGGCGTTGACAATTATGGTGGTATCCCGCGGCGTAACCGGAGGCCTCGAGCGAACAGTACGATTTTTGATGCCGACACTGTTCATCATCCTCATCGTGTTGGTCGGCTATGCCATGACTACAGAAAAATTCATCGATGGACTCGTGTACCTATTCACCCCAGATTTTAGCAAAATCAGTGCGGCAGGTGTGTTCATCGCTCTCGGACAGGCATTCTTCAGTCTCAGTCTTGGCATGGGAGCCATCATGATTTATGGGGCATACCTGCCCCAACAAACGTCGATCGCAAACACCTCCTGTACTATCGCGTTCATTGATACATTCATTGCGATTCTCGCCGGCATGGCAATTTTCCCCATCGTGTTTACCTATGCATTAGAGCCATCCGAAGGCTCCGGATTGATTTTCAAAACATTACCCATTGCCTTTGGCCAAATGCCATTCGGTCAGCTTGTCGGAACCCTCTTCTTCATCTTGCTTGTGTTTGCTGCACTGACATCGGCAATTTCGCTTCTTGAACCAGCAGTAACGTGGTTGGTAGAAAACCACGGCATGACCCGTATCATGGCAACACTAAGTTCCGGCATGCTTGCGTGGTTTATCGGAATAGGCTGCCTACTTTCACTTAATGTCTGGGCCGGAATTACCATTTTCGGACTAACGTTTTTTGATATCGTGGAAGGGTTTACCGCGAACATTCTGCTTCCCCTCGGTGGATTGTTGATGGCAGTGTTTGCATCATGGTTGATGTCGCATAAATCAACCGTTGATGAACTTGCTCTCGGCGATGGAACTTTATATTCAGCATGGCAGATAACCCTGCGGTATATCGCACCAGTGTTCGTAGCCCTGATCTTCCTCAACGCGGTTGGCCTCTTGGAATTCGACTCATAAGCCGCAGAAACGAGACCTCATGGCTACACAATCATCAGGAATCGTTCAACACACACTCGAGCAGATCGTATCCAAACCCATAAGAGCAACTCTTGTTGTGGGAACAAGCATCATCATGTTACTGCAAGTGGTCCAGGCCCTCATGGAGATCTGGCCTCCGTTTAAATACCTGGTTTTTCTCGTGCCGTTCATTCCACCATTTTTCATTTCCCGAACAGCAATGCGCATCAATCAACGGGTTGCCGAACACGACTTTATCAAAGATGCCGTACCCTATATTTTCGTCGCATATCCAGAACAACCCACCGTGGAAGCGTTACTAATCGCCAAACCTGATATGATCAGCAACAGTGCGTCCCGCCATTTTAATCACCCACTTGAAGAGCTTCTCAAGATGCCTGTTCTGCCAGCTCCGTTTTTTAAAAGTCCACAGGAACGAGCATTCCTCGTCCAGGCATTCATCGATGACTATGAAGCCCACAATGGGTATGCAGTGATCCACAGATTTGAAGTGACAATCAAACCTCACGGGCAAGAGCAAACACATTCGTATTCGGTGAACGGTGTATTAAAAAAACAGAGAGGACGATTGAAGTGGCAGGCGACGTTCATGTGTCGCAACGGAAAAGACATAAACTTACACTCTTCACTTCATACGTCTTCGTAAAATTTCTATTCTCCGTAGGTTCTCACGAATGAGCCGGAGCGTCAGACCACTTTCTCCGCACATCCATAGCGAGGCTAAACAAAGAAGGAACAAGCAGTAGCGTAAATATTGTCGAAACCACCAATCCTCCAAGCACCACGCTGCCAATGCCACGGTAAAGTTCCGAGCCTGGCCCAGTTGCCAGAATCAGCGGCAACAATCCAAACACCGTCGTCATCATGCTCATAAAAATAGGCCGGACGCGAATGCGAACAGACTCACTGATGGCATCACGGATAGAAAGGCCTTTTTTTGTGGATTCGATGCCGTCTGATGCATTCTGCAATCGATCAGGATACATAAGATTGAGCGCTTGATGGACAATGAGAATGGCATTATTCACCACCACCCCGATGAGAATAATAAAACCAAGCATGGTAAGAACGTCGAGTGCTTGATACGTTACCAAATTGCTCACCAAGAACAATCCAAGCAAACCGCCAGCCGCAGCTAGCGGCACACTAAAGATGATGACAAATGGATACAGAAAACTCTCAAAAAGAGAGGCCATGAGAAGATAGGTGATGATAAGTGCAAGAAGAAAATTCCACTTTAAGGCTTGGTAGGTCAATGTAAGGTCGTCGGCAGTTCCCGAAATCGTCAATGCGTATAATCGCCCTAACGTCCCACTGGTCTCTAACGGGACAATTACCTGCTCATCAATTAAGTCCATGGCTTCTTCAATTGGCATTTCATCTGGGGGAACGACTCGAATCATGATCGATCGTTTTTGCTCGATATGGTTGATTTGTTCTGGTCCGGCCACCACATCGATCTCCGCAATCGCGCCAAGTGTTGTTAGTTGCCCTCCTGGCGCATACAGTGGGAGGTGGGCGAGATCTTGCGTTCTGGTTGCATACTGATCTTCTCCCCGTATGGTGAGGTCGATTTCATCACCTTCAAACTGAAAGTCGCTCGCTCTCGCACCATCCACCAACGCATCAACCGTAAAACCCAACTCCTGGTTCGTCATCTGCACATCCGCGGCACGATCACGCTTTAACACCACTTGAACTTCTGGACTTCCAAGATCAAGGCTTGGCACTGGCTGAACCTGAGCGCTTGGAATAAGTGCCTTCACCTGCCGAAAGATATTGCCTCCATGCATCAAAAGAATGTTCAAGTCAGGACCAGTGATTTCAAGCTCGATCGTTCTTCCACCGGCAAGGCCACGTTCAAACAACCCACGTTGCTTGATAATCGGAATAACGCCTGGAAGATCACGTGTTGCTTTTCGATATAATGGAATTAAGTCCCGTATTTTTGAAGGATCGTTTGTTCTCCCCCCAAGAAATACCTGTCGCCCTCGCGCAACATAGAAAAAGTTTAAGATACTTGGTCCGTCTAGCGCAGCTTCCTCAGGAGAACCCGGCTTGACCTCCCAATGTGGCATAAGAACCGCCTCAATTGTTTTACCCATTTCGATAAATTCATCCGTGTTATAGCCTGGCGGTGGAAGAAGTACACCCATCACCAAATTTCGATTCCCTTCCGGAAGATATTCCGCCTTCGGAAGCAATGCCCAACCCATACTAATCGCCAGTGCAGTAAGCCCACCAACGAGTACCACACGCCGGACAACTCCACCACACAACCAGTGCACCAAGTACGCTAACTGATCAGGAATGGATGGCATCTTCTGGCGTAGCCCTCCACGGTCCAATTTTGAACCCTGCGATTTGCTGTCTTCCCGCACACTTGCCGTCGTAAGAACACGCGCCGAAAGCGTCGGGACGACTAGGATTGATACCAGGAGGCTGAGACCCACACCTGCACTAATAGCAATGGCAATATCTCGAAAAAGTTGCCCTGCCTGTTCCTCAACGAAAATGATCGGCACAAACACCGCAATCGTGGTCAGCGTACTCGCCAGTACCGCTCCCCATACTTCAACTGTCCCATCATAGGCCGCTTGGAACAGCGACTTTCCCGATTCTCGGTGGCGGTAGATGTTTTCCAGTACCACGATAGCGTTGTCGACGAGCATCCCTGCGGCAAACGTCATGCCCGCTAAACTCACCACGTTCAAGTTACGTCCCAGCACCCATAACATGATAAACGTCCCCATAATGCTAATCGGAATCGCAACTCCCACCACCAAGGTACTGCTTCCGGTTCGCAAAAATAGGAACAACACCATAACCGCGAGAAGACTTCCAATCACCAAGTTCTGCTTGACAAGATCAAGAGAACTGTTGACATAAATTGTTTCATCGTAGACTTGGTAGATGTGCAGCCCTCGAGTATTTAATGCACCCTCGTTCAACTCATGCAACGCCTCTTTCAATCCATCCATTGTGTCAAGAATATTGGCCCCGATTTCGCGAATGGCGTTAACAGCGATCGCGGTTCTGCCCATCTCTCGCACCACGGTCTGAGGATCTTTGTATCCAACGTGGACAGTCCCAACGTCACGAACATAAACAGGTGCCCCATCCATTTGCGCAATCACTACATTCTCAACCGCTTTCGGATTCGGATACTCCCCGACCGTTCGCACTACGTAGCTGCGTTTCCCTTCATCGAAATCACCGCCGCTATAGTTGCGATTTTCGCGATCGACGGCCTGCGCAAGCTGCAACATGGTAATTGAGCGAGCCGCAAGCTTGGCGGGATCAACAAGAACCTGTATCTCGCGCTCTTGTCCTCCATAAACATTGGAAATTGCAACGCCAGGTACGCGCTCGAATCGCGGCTTCACCATATCTTCAATAAAATTGCGCATGGTCTGAATATCAACTGGATTCCCTTGGACCGGCTCTACAATAAACCATGCAATCGCACTACCCCTGACATCAGCACTCGTAATAACGGGCTTATCCACGTCGATCGGATACTCTTCGACCTGATTCAAGCGATTATCGACCCGAAGAAGCGCTGTATCCATATCCGTGCCGGCCGGAAACCGCAAAATAATGCGCCCCCCTCCATCCGAACTTTCACTAAACATTTTCTCTAGGCCTTCAACCCCTCGAAGTTCTTCCTCTTGTTCATCGATAATTTCTCGTTCAACTTCCTGCGGACTCGCCCCAAACCAATCCGTCTCCACCGTAATCTCTGGCTTTTCGACGTCAGGCGCAAGTTGGATCGGAAGGCGAAAAATGGAGACGATCGCGAACAGCGCGATGAAGAGCACCCACACGGTGACACTCACCGGATTTCGGATCGCGAAATTAACGAGTTTCATGAATAAATAGTGAGCAGCAATGCAGCCTCACACTTATTTTTCCACAGCGTGATGCCAATTCGAGAATCGTACCCTGATCGCTACTGAAGAATTGTAACCTGTTGCCCGGTCAATAGACGTTCGTTGCCTTGAACGACAACATTCATTCCTTCACTTAGATTACCAGTGACTTCGACTGAGTGATCAACATGTTGGCCTAATTGAACAGGCACCTGAGTGACCGTTCCTTCGTTGACGACAACAACAAACTCCGTTCCACCTCGCAGAACCACCGCATCCTTTGGAACCAGCATCGCCTGATAAGGCCGGCCAACTGCCAGCGTAATTCGGGAGAACATACCGCTTTTGATTCGTCCCTCTGGGTTCGGAACATCAATTCTAATCGGAAAAGTTCTCGTCTCTGGATCAGCCTGTGCAACGATAGAAAAAATCGTCCCGGAAAACTCTATCAACGGCACGGCATCAAAATGCACGATGACGGAATCTCCAAGCTTCACTCCGTTCACATAGCGTTCCGGAAGTGGCACCTCAACTTGCACATGCGACAGATCCAGCATCTCCACCACAGGTCCGCCTTTCTCAACCCATTGTCCAAGTTCAGAATGTTCTTCGATAATCCACCCAGCAAACGGAGCAAGAATCTTCGCCATCCGCAATTGATCTTGATATTCCCGGATCTGTGATTCTAGTTGAGTCAATCGCTCATGAAGAGCAAGCTCTTCCGCTTCATCGTCCTCAAACTGTTGCCGGGATGCCGTACCCGTTCGCAACAATGCTTTCGTACGGTTGAGCTGAAACTTTGCCTTTCGATATCGCGCAATCCCTTCCCGGCGTCGAGCCAATGCTTCCTTCATCTGAATGTCAATCGTGTCGGTCCGAAGGCGTGCAAGCAGTTCACCCTCTTGAACAACATCGCCTTCATTCAGCGGGTATTCTTCAACCAAACCCTCAATCTCGCTTGCGACAAGACTTCGCTTCCAAGGTTCAACTGTTCCGACAAGCGTAACAGACTGTTGAACCTCTTTGACAACTACCGATGCAACTTTGACAGGCGAAGAATGTGACCGCCGAGGAGACTCCTCAGCTTCCTCTTGTTGACAACCACTACTGAAGAGAGGAAGGAGAATGATCGCTACGGCAATACGTAGGCTATTGGTCATCACGCTCACAGTCACCATTATACCGATATACCGGACTTATCATGTAGTCTGCTGTTTCCAACAAATATCCTTCTCGGAACACTGATGCCAGAACGACCCTAGATAGAGACCAAGCGAGCATGCCGCAACCGCAATCACTGCATTGGGGTAAGACTTTGGTGAGACAGGAACTTGACCCCAGACATCACATCAGATGGGTCAAGTGGTAAAGAAGATCAAGTATTCGATGAGGTGGGACGAGAAGTCTCTTGCTGCGGAGCCGCCGTATCGGATTGCGTGCTCTCACCTTGATCTGCACTCGATGCGTCAGCATTCACATCAATCGCTGGTTCATCATGGACAGACCGTTTAAAGCCCTTAATCGCTTTTCCAATCCCTTCACCAAGTTGGGGAAGCTTTCCAGCACCGAAAATGACAAGGACGATGAAAAGAATGAGAATAAGCTCTGTAAATCCTAAACTTCCGAACATGGTAGATCTCCCTGTTTGACTGTAAGGGGTAAGTACAACGGCGTTTTAGTATAAGTCAGCGTCTCCAGAAAAGCAACAAAGCCACATCAATGGAAACACACAGTGTCGGCATTAGAGTCCGATTCCTCAACACTACACCGCACGTAGGTTAGCGAAAGGGAGAAATAACCAGAGACTCAAGAAGCCTCCCACCGTGCCAACCCCCCATACACCACTTGTGCAGCACAGCGCGTTTCATCGACAATTTCTGGCGGATCATGGTCAACGGCAACATTTTCGACGGTCCCAAGCACAACCTCCTCGGTGAGAGAACCTTCGGGAAGAGCATCGACCACTCGTTTCACAAATTCCATCACATCAGGTGCGCCGCCCATGAGCTTCATGACCAATTCCATCAACGGTACTTCTATTTTCTGCCGAGTCACTGGAACCGAGACGTCAAACTCACCCACGTTTACAAGAGACAGTGCGTTCAAATAGAGACTTTCCTCACCATGCTCGCGCTGTACCTCACCAAAGACTTTGCGAATACGAATGGCGAGTGCCTCCAGTTGCCGTGCCTTAGCCCGTATCTGCGGACCTTCTATCTTTTCATCCTTCAGACTAAGAAGCCTCGTGCTCAGTCGAAGCAATCCTGTGGCCATAAATTCAACATACTGTGAAGTCAGAGGCTGTTGTCGCAACGTCATAGACCTAAAATGCCGTTGTCCAGCAGAATCATCGTGAACAATCAACACAGCAGACTTACTATATTCACGTGTCGCAAACTCATCTTCCGTAGTAGAGTAGTACACGCCAACACCTTCTCGTACCGCCCTGGCTACACCTTCCAATACACGACGTTTAAATTCACGTACCGAAAGACCATATTCCTCAGCCACAATCAGAATCCCAGAAAGTGAAGAGATGCGGTAGCGTGCGTGGCATAAGAACTCAGCAGCCACATTGCACGAAAACTGGGTCCCAGCCTAGATGACATATCTACAGCGACGCGATAGTCGCACGCCATATCTTTGAGGAAGAAGAGACAGAGTCAAGCACGGCAGACACCTCATAGCCAGAATGAACCATGCAATTGTCGCATTTGGGATGGTTATCATGTCCATATTTCCCCCACGGAGTCTCTTCCATCAATTCCTTAAACGACGAGGCATAGTCACCTTCACTCATAAGGTAGCAGGGACGCTGCCACCCGAATACATTGTATGTCGGATTGCCCCACGGAGTGCACTGGTATTCGACCCTTCCTTGGAGGAAATCAAGAAACAAAGGAGTTTGATTAAACCGCCACGAACTCTTCGGGTTGGAGAGTACCTCCTTAAACAGTGATCTAGTTTTCTTTCGTTCAAGGAAAATTCCTTGATCAGGTGCCTTTTCATAGGGGTACCCTGGCGAAATGCTCAAACCCTCAACCCCAAGTTCCATCGCAACATCGAAAAACGCTCGGATATGCTCACTGGTATCCGTGTTGAAAAAGGTTGAGTTGGTGGTGACTCGAAACCCACGCTTCAACAATACTTTGATCGCCTCAATGGCTTTCTTGTAGGCACCGGGCTCACGTACAGCAGCGTCGTGTTCTACTTCAAGGCCATCGAGGTGAATACTGAACGTGAGATACTTGGTTGCTGTAAACTCGTTGATCCTTTTCATAACAAGCTTGGCATTGGTGCAGAGATAGACAAACTTCTTTCGGTCCACCAGCCCCGCGACAATCTCATAGATTTCAGGATGAATCAATGGTTCGCCACCTGAAATAGAGACTATTGGAGCTCTACACTCCTCAACCGCATCAAAACACTGCTGTGGGCTAAGTTGCTTGTCGAGAATTTCTTTTGGAAATTGAATCTTGCCACACCCCAGACACTCGAGGTTGCACTTGAAAAGCGGCTCAAGCATCAGCACAAGTGGGAAACGTTTCTTCCCGACCAATTTTTGCTTCATAATGTACGAACCGACTCGCACCATTTGGATTAATGGGATGCCCATTTTAAGCCCCCCCATTGTGACATGCCTGTGACAGAAAATTCATAACGCCGATAGTACCAAATGCATCCTTCCACCGTCATCCTAGACCGCGCAAGATTTGCTATGTTTTCATGTCCATCGTGAGCTTGTCCGTTGTAAAAACCTATGCTAGATTGCGCTCTGGCGTAGATTCGGGAGAAAGGCCTCCACAACAAACAACGCCATACTGAGAAGCGAACCGTGGTTCCCATTCTTCGCCCATATCCTGCCACGGGAAAGGGATTTGTTGGGAAGTCCGGAATTTACCCCATCATGAAAACGAAATACGATCCGCAGACAATAGAAGCACGGTGGCAGACACACTGGGCCGAACAAGGCACGTTCAATGTTGAGGACGATCCGAGTCAGCCGAAATACTACTGCCTTGAGATGTTCCCCTACCCATCGGGTCGTATCCACATGGGCCACGTCAGAAATTATACCATCGGAGACGTCCTTGCCAGGTTCCATCGCATGCGTGGCTTTAACGTTCTCCACCCAATGGGGTGGGATGCCTTTGGGCTGCCAGCTGAAAATACCGCGATCGAAAAAGGCATCCACCCAGCCGAATGGACTCAGGCCAATATTGCCTCGATGCGCGACCAATTGAAGCGCATTGGTCTCTCGTATGACTGGACTAGGGAAATCGCGACCTGCAATCCATCCTATTACCGATGGAACCAGTGGATATTTCTCAAGATGTATCAACGCGGCCTGGCCTATAAAAAGCGTTCTCCTGTCAACTGGTGCGAATCATGCGAGACCGTCCTTGCCAACGAACAGGTGATCGACAACCGTTGCTGGCGTTGTGATTCCGAGGTGTTTCCCAAGGAAATGGATCAATGGTTTTTTAAAATCACCGCCTATGCCGAAGAACTCCTCGCATCCTGCGACACTCTTACAGGATGGCCACAACGTGTCTTGAGCATGCAACGGCATTGGATCGGCAAAAGCGATGGCGTCGAGGTCGATTTCCAAGTTATTGATAGTCCCCCTGAACTCCCATCGATCCGAATTTTCACCACACGCCCAGATACGATTTTCGGTGCAACATTTATGAGCGTAGCACCTGAATCACCCGCAGTCGATCTGTTGGTCAAGGGCAGGAAAGAAGAACAGGCGGTTCATGAATTTGTGACCCGCATCAGCCGGCAGGATCGAAACACCCGCACCGATGCCAGTTCAGCGAAAGAGGGGCTGTTTACCGGATGTTATGCCAGAAATCCATTGACCGGTGATGCGATTCCAATTTGGGTTGCCAATTTCGTACTTTATGAATATGGGACGGGCGCAATTATGGCCGTTCCAGCACATGACCAACGGGATTTCGAGTTTGCGCAGCAATATGGACTCCCCATCAGACTTGTCATCCAAAACCCAACTTGCACTCTCGACCAAAACAATCTCAACGAGGCATACACGCAAGAAGACGGATATCTCGTCAACTCAGATAATTTTTCCACCCTTCCAATCAAGGACGGAAGGACTCAGATCGCGCGGTGGATCGAAGAAAAACAACATGGAACCCGAACGGTACACTACCGACTCCGTGATTGGGGAGTGTCACGACAACGCTATTGGGGCACCCCGATCCCAATGATTATCTGCCCAACATGCGGACTAGTTCCTGTGCCGGAACAAGACTTACCCATAATCCTCCCCCCAGATGTTCCGTTCACTGGAAAGAGAGGATCGCCGCTCAAAAATGTTGCTGAATTTGCCCATACCACCTGTCCAGATTGCGGAAATCAAGCCACACGAGAATCTGATACGATGGATACCTTCGTGGATTCCTCATGGTATTTTTTGCGCTATACCTCACCACACCAAACCGATCTTCCGATCGAACCTGACGCAAGTCAACGCTGGATGGCGGTTGATCAATATATCGGAGGAATTGAACACGCCGTCCTACATCTCCTATATGCACGATTTTTTACCAAGGTCCTTCGAGATCTCGGATTGACCACAGTCAGTGAACCATTTACGAATTTGCTCACACAGGGCATGGTGTGCAAAGAGACATATCACTGTCCAAAACACGGATTTATCCTACCAAGTGATGCGACAGACACCCACCATTGCACACACTGTGGCAATACTATTTCAATTGGTCGAATCGAGAAGATGTCCAAGTCAAAAAATAATGTTGTCGATCCTGAAGAGTTGATCAAACGATATGGCGCCGATACGGCCCGGCTCTTTTCACTCTTTGCCGCACCACCAGAAAAAGACTTGGAATGGAGTGATGACGGAGTCGAGGGAGCAGCGAGATTCCTCAATCGTGTCTGGCGCCTTGTTGCTGAGTATGTAGAGATCCTCAAAACTCTCGATCCTAGTCCAGTGCAGAACACTGTAACTGAGATCCCTCAAACATCACGAGACTTACGCCGTCAGGTCCATCATCGCATCCGCAAGGTGACGCAAGACATCAAACGTGAATTCCAATTCAACACCGCCATTAGTGCAATCATGGAACTCGTGAATGTGCTGTATGCATTTGGATTCCCGATAACCGACGCGATCAAGAACGACTCAAAAACACTTGGGGTCATGAAAGAAGCGCTTGATGCACTGGTGATGCTCTTGTCACCATTTGCCCCACATATCGCTGAAGAAATGTGGGACGCATTGGGCAATGACTCACATGTTCTTCACTCTTCATGGCCACAGCATGATCCCGCACTCCTTCAGGAAGAGCCTTTGACAATCATTATTCAAATCAACGGTAAAACTCGAGGCAAAGTTGAAGGCATCCCCCCTGATTGGACAGAAGAACAAGTTGTCGAAAAGGCACGGAAGGAACCAAAAATGTCTTCATGGTTACAGGGCAAGACAACCCGCAAGGTGATTTATGTGGAACAGCGGCTCGTCAATTTCGTTGTATAGCAGGATGCTGAAAAAGCATGCCTTGAGTTTTTTTGAATGGTCCAGTAGCCTCGTTTCTCCAGAACCTCAAAACGTTCGGCACCAGTCTCGCTCAAGAGCATTGGTCATCGTGTTCTCTGCCTTCTTCGTGCTCATCACCTCTGGATGCGGATACCACCTTGGCCACGGAGCAGGGAATCCGACAGGATCAACGTTGCATGTCGACATACCCATGTTTCAGAATAAAACCAGTGAGCCTAAACTTGGATTGTTGGTTACCAGAGGCATCAAAGACGCAATGTTGAAAACTCCAGGCATTCAAGTGGTGAACAATGCGCAGAGCGCAGATATTATCGTCAGAGGGAGCATCATCCGGTACCGTACAAGAACCACAGCGTTTGATCAGCGTGCTGCCACTGAAGAGGATGTCGAACTTTCGATCGTCGTCCAAGCAGAGAACCCCGGGAAGCAACAACCTCTTTGGCGCGAGACGATCAAGGCTAGCGCGGCGTTTTACTTGGGTCCAGACCTCACTTTGAATCGATCGGCACAAGACCGAGCGATAGAGGAAGCCAGTGCGTCATTTGCAAATATTCTGATCGGCCAGCTTCTTGGCCGATACGAAGCCCAACAACGCAAAGATAAGAAGAATAATTCCAAGAAATAAGATATTCTCGTGGCCACACCGCGACAAACGACAACACCAAACGCCTTTCTTGCCCAGATAAACAAAGTCATACCAGCGCCGGTCTATCTCTTTCTTGGAGAGGAGGAGTTTTTGCTTGATTCGTGCCTAGCTGCGCTCAAAAAATCGACGCTGAAAGATGCCGCCGAGGCATTCAACTATGATCTCGTTTTTGGAGAAGATTCCGATGCTCAAGAAATTCTCACGTTTTGTGAGACGTTGCCTGTCTTCGCGTCACGTCGTCTTGTAGCGGTGAAACACATTGACAAACTTCGCCCCCGTTCTTTAGACGCCCTCCAGGCCTATGTGATAGATCCAGTAGCAAGCACGTGCTTAGCGCTAATCGGAACCAAGCTCGATGGTCGGAGCAAAGCTACTCAGACCCTCAAAAAATCCGCAGTCCTAGTTGAGTGCGCACCTCTGCTAAGCAGAGATATCCCTCGCTGGATTCGCCAATATAGCGCAACCATCGGACTACGTATTGATGAACCTGGCATTGTCCTTTTGACAAGCGCTTGCGGACGAGACCTCTATACTGTGAAGCATGAACTGGATAAGCTTGCAACCTACCTTACACCCCACACACACGCAACCCTCGCAGATATCCAAGCGCTACTTGCTGGAGAGTCAATCGACTCTGTCTTTGAAATCTGCAACGCCATTGGGCGTCGCGACCTCGCTTCTGCGCTACTCACCATGCGAGCAACCATCGAGGCGGGTGAGCCCCCATTACGACTCCTTGCACTCCTTACCACGCAGTTTCGCCAACTCTGGAAAGTAAAATCATTAACACAGGATGTAAATGGAACGAGGCTTACTCCTGACGCGTTGGCAAAGACTGCCGGGCTTTCATCATTTCGCGTGAAATCGCTGCTGACACAGGTGGGCCAATTTACGACCAATGACTTGCGGGCTGCATTTGCAAGCATTGCTGAGGCCGACTCACGCTTGAAGGGATTCGGTGGACAGCCTCCCGTCATCGTACTCGACGCCTTGGTGATAGCACTGTGTCGCGAAACGACAGTGCCATAAGAAATATGATGATACGAGAAGAGAAGCTAGCTCGACGAGGATGCCAATGCATTCGCCGCCCGCGCGAGACGAGATAATCGACGCGATGCGGTATTTCGGTGAATGACCCCTTTCGATGCTGCTTTGTGCAAAGCAACCTGAGCAGCCTGAAGCTGTATTTTTGTTGCGTTACTGTCCTTCTCTTGAATAGCGCTACGAGTTTTTTTGACAACACCCTTTACCCTTGAAAGAACAGCCTTGTTTCGGAGACGGCGTTGTTCGGCTTGCCTGGCACGTTTAATTGTTGATGTATGAACTACTGGCATTGGTCATCCTTTCCATTATCTCATGCTATCGATGCATGCACTTTGCTTTAATATCAAACCCTCTTTAATTGCCTACCCACCTAATGTAATCATTTCTATCTTCTTCTGCAGACGAGGATCATACCCTTCGGAAGAGTTGAGCGCTTCGAAACGTTCATCCGAATACCGATCCGATCGCTTTTGCCATGCCGATGTGATGAGCTCAGTCACGACTTCATCTGTGGCACCACCTCGCAGAATCGTCTTGAGATCAAGACCATCGTTTGAGAACAAACACGTTACGAACTTCCCATCGGCAGTTAAGCGCGCGCGCGTACAGTTAGTGCAAAACGGTTCAGTGACTGATGCAATAAATCCAATATCTCCACGACGATCCGAAAACGCATACTGGACGGCTGGATCGCTGGCCTTCTCCCGACCTCCATCCTGAGTCGGGTAAAAGTTGCTAATCCGCTCAAGTATTTCCTTCTTAGACACAATCTTACTCGAACTCCAAGTGTTTGCATTGCCCACATCCATGTACTCGATAAACCGAAGCGAGAGTTCATGCTCTCGGCAAAATTCTATCATCGAGATGATCTCGTCATCGTTGACACCACGCTCCACAACCATATTAATCTTAATTGGTTTAAACCCGCTTGCTTTTGCAGCGAAAATGCCCGCAAGGACTTCTGAAAGTTTATCTCGTTTGGCTATTCGTTTGAACTTTTCTCCATCCAACGTATCCAAACTAATGTTGATACGACTCAGGCCCGCAGCACGAAGGGAAGTGGCCTTCTCAACCAATCTAGACGCATTCGTGGTGAGACAAATATCGGAGAGCCCAGGTACCTCACCAAGCTGTGTGATCAAGCCCTCAAGTTGAGATCGTAAGAGAGGTTCCCCCCCCGTCAACCTCACCTTGGTTACACCCAACTGAACAAAAAGGCGCGTGAGTCGAGTAATTTCTTCAAACGTGAGAAGCTTCTCCCGGTCAATCCAGACGTATTCATCAAAGGGCATACAATACGTACACCGAAAATTACATCGATCTGTGACAGAAATCCTAAGATCGCGAAGTTCCCTGTGATAGAAATCTGCAAGCATCAAGGGTGCTGCTCCACCCATACTTTGCCGGACGGAGTTGTCTCGAGCTTCCAAATAGGAGTGATTTGTTTCAGCTCATCAATGCACCATTGGCAGGCTTTGAATGCATCAGCCCTGTGTTCGGCACCGACAACAATCAGGACAATGTTCTCGCCAATATCAATTTCCCCATATCGGTGGATGAGGAGAACCTCACGAATATCAAACTGCTTGAGGGCTCGCTCACGGATTTCTCTCATTGTTTTCTGCGCCATCCCTTCATAGTATTCAAAGGTCATTCTAGACACATCCCGCCCCTGCGAACGCTCCCTCGCGGTTCCCAAAAACACATTAATTCCACCAATCATCTTTGAACTGTTTCGAACACGGTCAATCTCCTGATCAACGGAAAAAGTTTCCCGCTGTACGCGAACCAAGACAGATTCTTCTTCTGCAACAGAAAGAGTACCAGCCCCCCCTGCAAATGGAGGAAGGAGCGCAACCTCATCATCAGCGTGAATGGACATTTCATCTGTTGCAATCTCGTGATTCACCGAAATCATCACCTTGTTCTCTTGAATCAGTTCTCCTAGTTGAGGAAACTGACCGGTAAGTTCACACACAAAATCCTTGACCAAATGGCTATTTTGGCTAGGATGCCATACCACTTCATCCCTACCGCCAGCTAGGTCTTTCAGTATCCCAAATAACTTAATCGTCATCACTCCCCATCACGATTCCCCTGCTGCAATTGTCGCATCATGCTCTCGCATCAATGGTCGTCTATAGGTCCCCGATTTCCCGCCAGCTTTGGACTGTACGCACACATCAGTAACTGTCATTCCTCGATCAATCGCCTTGCACATGTCATAGATTGTAAGCGCCGCTATAGAAACCGCGGTCAGAGCTTCCATTTCTACTCCAGTCTGACCAGTCGTTTTGACCTCTGCAGTAATTAAGATATTACCAAGCCCATCCACATCTGGTGTCACGTCATGCTTAAATGCCATGTTGACGCTTGTAATCAGTAGCGGATGACACATGGGAACGAGGTCAGGCGTTCGTTTTGCTCCCATCGTCCCTGCGACTTGCGCGACGGCCAGTACATCGCCTTTGGCAATCTGGCCCTCCCTAATTCTGACAAGCGTCTCGGGTTGCATGAGAACGCGTGCCTGAGCCATTGCAGTGCGATTGGTCATCGCCTTTGCACCCACATCCACCATCCTAGCTCTACCATCCGCGTTAAAATGTGTTAAATCATCCATTTTCATGGGTTTCGTGTGAAATTACGAAGGAAGCATTATAAAATGGGGTAAGAATTTCTGTCAAACAACGAAGAGCACCTTGACATACACAAAGCAGCATCCGTAGTCTTGCGGGGCAAGTTAAGAGAGCATGATGGAACATTTACCCTATCTCACCATGCAGGATACCGCACTCACGGCCGATGAGGAGCTAGACCTTAGAGGCATCATGTGCCCGTTCAATTTTGTCAAAACCAAGCTTCGGCTTGAAGACATGGAGAATGGAGCTATCCTCATCGTTACCATCGACCATGGCGAACCATTAAAAAACGTGCGAGCAAGCGTAGAGATAGAGGGATATACCATTCTTAGGATTGAGCCGCTGGAATCTTACGCACGACTGTGGATACAAAAGCACACCTCTTAGCATTCAACTTTTTCTGCTGCCACCAATAGCGTCATCTCCCCTTTGAGATTACGTGTTTCTGTACAATGGATAAGATCATCGAGCGTCCCGCGAATGATCTCTTCGAACTTTTTGGTTAGCTCGCGCGCAAGCACAGCGCGTCGGGCACCCATCACAGTTTTTATATCAGCGAGTGTTTTTCCCACACGATGCGGAGACTCGAAAATAATAAGTGTATGTCCTTCAGTCTTAAGTGCAGCCAATCGTTTCAGTCTTGCGACACTCCGCCTAGGAAGAAATCCTTCAAAGAGAAACGTATCACTCGGCAAACCGGAAACCGACAAAGCCGCCAGCACTGCCGACGCTCCGGGGAGAGGAACAACCTTGATACCGCTCAGCACACACCGAGTGATGAGAAAATAGCCGGGATCAGAAATGACAGGCGTCCCAGCGTCGGAGACCAAAGCAATATCCTGCCCTTCTCGAAGTCGTTGAAGGAGAAGTGGGGTCTTATGCTCTTTGTTGAAGTCATGATAACTAGTAAGCGTAGTATGGATATGATAATGACTTAAAAGCTTCTGAGTATGCCGCGTATCCTCCGCTGCAACGATCCTGACCTCCTTGAGAACACGAAGAGCCCGAATGGTAATATCCTCGAGATTCCCAATCGGCGTACTGACGACATAAAGAACACCAAGAGAAGGGTCCTGATTGCAGTCTTCTTTAGTCTCGTTCCGGTTTAGCTTCTCCATGCTGATGCGTGACTTTCTCTTCATCGAAGAACTCACGCATGGCTTGTTCCATGTCTTCTGAGTCATCTGAGACAATGGGTAGTTCCCGTCGCCGAACAGGCCTTTTTCCTCCAGACTCTACTTCCATACTTCCCCCTTTTCACATTGCGCACTGTGCTATTGTCGACAGCATCAGTGTCAGTCAGTGTGTGTTCAAAAGAAAATACGTTTCCTATCCACATAAAGACTTTATACTCACTCCGAAACACATGGTCGTAACTTGACTCGCCGACACATTCTTGCCTAGAATGGAATATGGTGGCTAGTACGTGAGCCAGAATCTCAAACCACACCCCGACATTACAGCCTCAGAGTGGCTTGGAGGAGAAGCCATTATTGGAGGGCTTCCGCGTCGACGATGGACAGGCACCTTACCTCCACTCACAACCCGGATTGCCGTAGCAGGCGTCGTTTTGGTTTTCGTTTCCGGATTGGTGTTAGGTCTCGTTTCTAGCCTCTGTATTGGTCTGCCGAGAAAGTCTCGCCAGCGTGACTAGCACTCTCCTAATTTGCCAAGATCGTAAAATCAGCGTTGCTGAAATCCGTGGCAATGGCCTGACCTGACGCATCTCTCACAACAATTTTAACGCGTACTGAAGCTGAGTCTGCTTGTGGAACAATCCAAAGATTGTCTCCACCAAACTTCTCGCACACATCGATTTCAGAATTTTCGACGCCGTCTTCTATCGAGGTTCGTGTTTTTCGACACGGTGCTGGAGCTCCTTCAACAATGATGTTCCCAAATGTTCGACCACTATCCAGCGAATAGCTCACGTCTACATGATCCGCGACGACAATTGTCCTAGCGTTTTGCGCCCCTCCTTGTATCATTCGCCACCTGATAACCTGCTCATCTCCAGATCGAAACACCTCCCCCCCATTAGGGGACTTCAGCCTCAGAACTGGCTGAATCGCAATATCCGTTGACGCTCCGTCATGCTCGACAAATGGAACCAGCGGATTAGCAGATAAGCTCTCGATGTCGAATACCGCAGCAATCCCGATAGCCGCTTCATCAATTGCCGCAAATACGACATACATGGTTAATCCGTCAGGCGCAACCGCGACGGCCCATGGATTACGGTCCGTGACGATCTCGTTGGTCACCTGCCCAGTCAATGTATTGATGACCGAGAACGAATGAGAACCACTATTTGCGACAAACGCGCGGGCTCCATCGGGGTGAAACGCCACGTCTGATGGTCGTGCACCCACACCAATGGTAGTGATGACCTCATCAGTCAATACATCAATAACGCTGACACTCTGACCACCCTCATTATCAAGTGCTACACCCGTCACGTATGCCTGGTTCAGAATTGTCACCATCCCAATCGCCGGTGGACGTGAAAACTCCTGTGGCTGAAATTCTATGGTCTTAAGCACCTTGTTCGTCGCAACCTCAATAATCGTCAACGTTGCAGGAACTTCGCTTCCTTGTCGAGTAAGATGTCCAACATACACCTTTGTGCCATCCGGTGTTACGGCAATACCCGTTGGCAATTCCCCAACTGAGATAGTCTCCAGAACTGTGTGAAATGTAGGACTTTTTGTATCCACGTTGATGACAGAGATGGTATTGTCCAGTTCATTAGACACATAGGCCCGTTTCCCATTTGGGGTCACTGCAACGCCAAAAGGTCCATCCCCAACACGAATAATGTCATTACCGGGACCAATATCACGGTTGATAACCTCATTAAAACGGACGGTTACGACCGAAACCGAGTCATCACTAAAGTTTGCCACATAGGCCCTTTTCCCGTTTGGTGAAAATGTCACAGCACGTGGCAACTTTCCAATGCCAAACCGCTGATCAATGGTCCCCACATTCTGATGCACAATCGTATCGATCGCTTCGATATTCCGCGCATTACCCGTGAGCTCAACATTGGGTCCATTGGTGATATAGGCAACAGCAGCAGCAAAGACAAAGCTACTTGGAGCAAGAATCACACTCGCTACAACTAGCCACACAACACCATACCGCCCAACGTTCTGCACAATATGGGAGCTATGTGAGGTATGTTTAGTCTTCCGCATTTGAGGAGACGGAACTCTGGTTACTTTGATTTTTTGAGATATTTGAAGAACTCAGAATCTGGACTAATCACCAGCATAGACTGCTCGTTCATTGTCTTTTTATAGGCCTCCATTGAGCGGATAAAGGCAAAGAAATCAGGATCCTTTTTGTAAGCCTCTGAGAAAATCGCAAACGCCGCAGCATCCCCATCTCCCATCAATTCCTGTGCGGTCTTGTCAGCTTCAGCAAGAAGAATTTCTCGCTCTTTTTCAGCAGATGAGCGAATTTTCTGTGCCTCCTCTTCTCCCTGAGATCGGTATAACTTGGCCTCGCGTTCACGCTCCGCCTGCATCCGAGCAAATACTGCTTTTTCGTTCTGATCTGGGAGATCAGCACGCTTAATCCGCACATCAAGAATGTCAATGCCATATGCTGAGGCCTTCGCACCTGCAGCATGTGTCACTTTCGCCATAAGATCAGTCCGGCTTTCCGAAACAATCTCTGTCAACGTATGTTTCCCAAGCTCAACGCGAAGCTCAGAATAGATAATATCATCAAGCCGATTGAGCGCTCTCCGTTGTGTCCGAAATGCTTCATACACCTTCAACGGATCACGGATCGTCCATTTCCCGTAGTTATCGATCCTAATTGTCTTCTTATCGAGGGTAATCACATCTTGAGGAGGAACATCGTAATCAAGAAGACGCTTATCAAAATAGTGCACCTCCTCAACAAACGGAATCTTAAACTTTAACCCAGGCTCGATGATCGTATTGACCGGTTTTCCCAAACGAACGACGATCGCAGTCTCGGTGAGATCCACAACGAAAAACGGTGAGGCTCCCAGCATCAACAGCACAACGACGGCTACAACAACGCCAAGAATTATATTCTGCACACTCATTGTCCGACATTACCTTTCGCTCGCACCCCTTGTCCAAGTGGAAGATAGGGAAGGATGCCATCCGCAACTTTCCCTTCGATAATGACTTTGTCCATCCTCGGTAATATTGCTTCCATCGTTTCGATATAGATGCGTTTTCGGATCACATCCTTTCCACGACGGTACTCCTTAAGCTGTTTTACGAATCGATCCCCCTCGCCCTTGGCACGCTGCACCCTCGCCTGAGCAAAAGCCTCAGCCTCGTTGACCGTTTGAGCTGCCTGGCCCTTCGCTTTTGGGATAATATCGTTTTCATAACTTTGCGCCTGACGAATCAGCCGCTCACGATCCTCCTTTGCGCTGGCTACATCCTTAAACGCTGCAACAACTTCCTTGGGCGGCGAGACATCCTTCAACTGAACAGTCGTAATTTCAACCCCAGCGGAATAACTATCCAAGATCTTTTGGGCAATGTCCTGAGTTTTGGTTTGGATCTCCTGTTTCCCAGTCGTCAGAGCATCATCGACGTGAGTTTTTCCTAACACTTCACGAATTGCGGCTTCACTCCCCTTTTTTATGGTTGATTCAACGTTCGCAACGTTAAACAGATAGGCTTCAGCATCCTGAATCCGATATTGGACGACCGTTTCAACCTGCAAAATATTTTCATCGCCGGTGAGCATCAAAGCTTCTCGTGGCAGCACCTGTGCACGCCCGCTAGGATCTCGACGAAACCCTATGGCAACGGGATGAACCTTGGTCACTTGCGGTTTATAGACTGTTTCGATGACGGGCACACGGAAATGCGGTCCAGGATTTGTGACTCGTACCACCTTGCCAAAACGCTTGACAACGCCTTGCTCGTCTGGTGCCACGGTATAAAAAGCAGACACAAAAAATAGAATGATTAACCCCAATGCAATGATGGTTTTCAGCCCCTTAACAGGTCCACCTCCACCACCAAAAAGACGTTCAACTTTCTTAAAAATGTCCTGTAATGGGTTATCGGACTGTCCCCATTGATCACCCTGCTGCCACGCCATACAGAATCCTCCTTTTCACCGCGTATTAACGCTCTAGTGAGACTTCAACATAGCAAAATGCGGTTCCTCTTACAAGCAAGAGGTCCTAGCACTGGGAAGATTTCGTTGAGGTTCTCCCTGGAATGCTCTATACTGGGCCATTGCGCGCCCTCCATTACGTGTTGAGAGGCTGTTCTTACTGGTTTTCGGCTTAGGAAGACAGCCCCGGCATACTAACAGGCTCACTAGTCGGAAGCGGTTATAGACTTAGAGCCGGTGTGGTGTGTAAAGAACGCATATGGGCAGTCCTAAGCCGTTGCCGTGGCGCCTTAGAGTATATCGGAAAGGAGTTTGAATTCGTATGACCACACTCGCAAATAGAATTGTCATTCTGCCAGCTCTCTTCACCGAAGCGGGTGATAAACCAATCCAAGTACTCCAAGCAGCCGGGTATGAGATTGTTCAGAACTCGTTGCGCCGAGATCTCAGTGAAGATGAAATCGTTGCTCTTCTCGATGGCGCAATTGCATTGATCGCAGGAGAAGAACCGATCAGTCGCCGGATTATCGAGCAGGCCAGAGACCTCAAGGTGATTTCAAAGTTTGGAGTCTCCGTCGACAGTATTGATATGGATATGGCAAGGGAACGCGGAATCGTGGTGACATTTACTCCTGGAGTCCATCAGATATCGGTGGCAGAATTGACAATCGCTCTCATGTTGGGTCTTGCACGAAACGTCCCTCGCATGGACCTTGATATTCGAAGACAAAAATGGACACAACCCACGGGAATCGAGGTTATGGGGAAAACCCTAGGAATTATTGGCGTCGGACGATGCGGGAAAGAGGTTGCAAAACGAGCCGTGGCAATCGGTATGAACGTACAGGGGTTTGACCATCGCCCAGATGAGAAGTTTGCAGAGCAGCATGGCATTGAATATGTCCTTGCAAATCAACTCCTGAAAGAATCCGATTTCGTCACCATACACCTTAACCTTGGACCCGATACAGTTGGGTTTCTCACCCGGGAACGTGTTCATCGCATGAAACCAGGTGCATTTTTGATTAATGCCTCTAGCTTGGAGTTTATTGACGAAGATGCGGTTTATGAAGCACTCAAGGCCAAACGAATCCGCGGTGTGGCCTTTGACATCCACACACCAGAACCACCGCTTGGCCACTTATTCCTTGAATTGGATAATGTGATTATGACAGCACGCGCGGGATCTCGCACAGAAGAAACAGTACAGCGACAAGCTCAGATGTCTGCGGAAAATGCGCTCGCAGCACTGCAAGGCAAGGCCACTCACTCAGTCGTAGCCTGAGCTACAACCTCAAGCTACTGGATGAGGCTTGTGGGACTGCACGACAAGGCATCACTCCTTGTTCTTAATTCTCACAACACGAACAGAATGATGACACACGCAATCCCAAGACAAAATGGGATCAGACTTACGCCAAAAACATGCCCGATCGCGCGACTCGGATTACAATCCTTTGCAGGTTTATACACAAATTCATATGCAAGAATCAGGTTTATCAGACTGTAGAGTAGCACTCGTGCTACTTGCGGCCACGACAACACCTCCCCTGCAATAACGACAGCAATCCAATACCCGCTCACCCAGTGAACGATCATGATCACACCAATGAAAGCTTTATTTAACATTACTGTCTTAGAACAAATGCTAGTCGAGGCACGACAGATGACTCGTCGATATGCCTCATGCATGACGTTCAGCAGACTGACGTGTTCCTGCACACTCCACACAATGCTGACACACCCGTGGCCGCCGTTTAAAATACTTGAACGAGCTTGAAGCTAGACATGCGTAGTGGACGAACTGATCGCATATAGAACACCTCGACCATCCTCCGGTGAAGAACGTAATTCGCCGATAAAAGGGTTTCCTACATACCACGCAAGACGTATCGACAATGTCCAACGACAAATCATGATAATTAGCCTTTTTCATGTACTCGAGTTCCTCTATGCCACAGATCACACAAAATTGTAGTCAAACGCCCCCTGTTCGACAACCTAGATTCAACGTACTAGGCAACAGATGGGATGCTATCAAAGCGTAAGCAATACGCGCATTTGCGCTCATCCAAAAATCCCCACATCCCTTCTGAGTGAACCTCAACAACGCTAACCATAATTGTTTTTCCCGCACCGCGGACATTGAAATCTTTCTGGCCAGCGCAACTGAAAAGCAATCACTGCAACAGGCAACTCCATCAACAAACCACCGCTCGAATTCCTAATACGTCCGAGGTAATCAATTGCCCCGACATAGCACGACTTGTCTTCCTCGGCCGCACATACTACAGCTTGGGATCACTTGCGTAAAGTAGCAACTCCCCCATGTTTGAATTTCGTTAGCACGTAATGATATATTCTCTCGGTGAGTTTTATTGAGAAAGGTTCAACTGTGATAGAGCTTCAGAGGAAGGGGATGTAGACGTGACTACTGCTCAAAAAAATACATCAGATCGAATAATAGATGTTGGGCCTGCCGGGTTTTTAGTACCATCAGCGATGTCGATGGGGGTGACTCATCCAGATTCAGGATTTGGGCTTCTATATGGGCATCACGCACCGGAAGACACAGTGCTTGAGGAAATGGCGCGACAACTTCTTACGCGCAAAAATCCCACTATTTTCCCCGGTCCATTGTATCTGTGGGCATGGAATAACGAATGGATGGCAAAGGCACAGGCAATGTTACGACTTGCCGCGGAAATTCCCGGAGTATCAATTATTCCAATGCCAGATTATCGTCCGAAGTATCCGAAGATCGACCCGGAAGAAGCAATTAATCCAAATCATCCCAATTTAACGATTAACACCAATAAAATCGAAGTTGCTTTATTCATCGGCATTCATTGCCATTACGCGAACCTCGGACTTCGTATGGTGCGGATGGGTACCAATTGCCTAACGATTGGATGGTGTCATGATATCCATGAAGATGCCATGTTGAGTGCACAGGATTTAGATGTGCAAAAATTTGATCATATGATTAAGATTATCCGGAGGGTTCGGCAGGAACTGGGAATCACGCTGCCAACAGATGGGAAAACTATCCGTCTTACAACAACACAAAGCTCCGCAAACAATGGAATGGAATCACTGTCGCCGCTGGCCTGTCTTGAAGAAGCCGGGATAGTATCCCCTAAATAATAGCGGAACAATGCAGGAACACTGAAAATGAAGTATCGGAACCATTCCCCTCGCACGAAGGAAAATAGCGACTCTGAGATTTGATTGTGAGACGGACTCCTATACCACAAACCAGCATGGATTATTTGAGACCTTCCCCTAGAATTTACGGATTTCAGAGAGCCCTACCGAAGCCGATACCCTCGCAAACCCATGATTCTGCCGAATCTCACGGCCGATAGATGAGGGGGTTGTGTGGGCCAGCATTTTGGCAATCCTGATCCAATAACATCCGAAGCTTTGCAGCATGTAAATCTCGTCCCGTTCCTCTTGGACCAGTTGCGTATACCCTTTGAAGGGCTCTTCTTCCTTGGGTTGGTGAGATCACGCCGCAGTGATACTGTAAGCTTCCCCCCTTCCCCCACTGTAGAGTGTGCGAGTTGAATTCACGCAATATCAAAGATATCGAATCGCGCTTACACGATATTTCCTGTCCAATCTGCGCTGAACATTCATTTCATGTTGACCCTCGCACCGATCAAAGCGGCGATATACACAAAGTCCAATGCCGGAAATGCCGATACTCATTTCCACTCTACACAGATGTCGCTCTATATCTAGAAAGCCAGCCGGACATGATAGGATGGTTTAAATCAGTTACATGCCCGATATGCGAAAAACTTGGGGCTACACTCCACTGCCGGGTGCAGTCCTCCGTCAGAGATTCGTACTACCTTGTCACATGTTCACACTGTACGCATTCATTTGTCGAACGCGCGGCAATGGAGGCATACGAGTAAAAAAACACACTGCTCTCAGTTCTCAACAAAAATGAGCCCACCCGAAAACTAACGGATGGGCTCATTTTTTAGTAGGAGAATATTTACTAGCTTAACTGTTTTGCATAAAGTGCCCGACAGCCGTTGGACTAACTATTTCTTCGTCATCTTTGCCTTGGAAACAATAATCGTTGACTTCTCTTTTAGTGCCCTCACAACCTCATCGCGAATCATTTCTACCGGCATCGACATGCCACCATAGACATGCGGCCCGTAGATAACCTTGGCATCAGAGTAGCCACTAATCGCAGCAGCGATATCCTTGGCCAGCCAGCCAATATAGTTGAACTCCGGAACGACAATGATCTTCGTATGTTTACAGATTTTCCTGAGTTCTTCAGTTGGGAACGGACGCAACGACGCGATCTTCACAAAACCAGTCTCAATCCCTTCCTCAGCACACAACCTGACGGCCTCTCGAGATTGCGCCGCAGCACTTCCCGAGGCAATAAAGAGTATATCTCTATCTTCATTCTCGGTTTCGATGAGACCACCCATGTAGCGGTGAATATACTTTCTCGATCGTTCGACGGCGGCCCATATCTCCTGTTGCCACACTGCGTGGATGTTATACGCCATAAAGTTACTCTTCTGAACAGGAGCATCGCGCGAAAGACGCGCCGGAGGGTTTTCGGCATCCAGTACAGGAACCGCACCTCCATAGGGATCCCGTGGCGGCAGTTTTAATTCCCGCGGCGTCGTATACACATAGCCACGAGCATGCGTGACGAAAAATCCATCACAGCACACGCCAACCGGAAGCGTAATTTCATTGTGCTCGCCAATAATAAAACCCTTCATTATGTAGTTAAAAAGATCGTTTTGATTCTCCGCATGAAACACAATCATCCCACAATTCAACAGGTAGGCAATTTCAACATTATCAGGCTGAATTGCAAGAGGCGCATTGACGACACGACAGGTGAACATCGCAACTGCCGGCAAGCGATGCCCTGGCCAGGAAACGATTGGCTCAAGCCCTCTGATGGTGCCAGGGCCTGCGGTCGCGGTAAAACATCTGACACCGGCCCGTGATGCTCCCGCCATCGCCGACATGACCCCATATTCCTCTTCTCCACGGTAGTAATCTTTGATGTATCCTTCACCATACAGCACGCCAACCAATTGCATCGTCTCGCTTTGCGGCGTGATGGGATACGCTACTGAAAAGTCAATATTGGAACGTCGAACAGCCTCTTTGGCAGCTTCACTTCCAGTAATAAACTCACGTTTCCGTTCCGCCTCAAAAAACATGTGATGGGGCGTGACGACCCTCTGTTGTTTTGCCTCCCCATGAGGATCAATCTTCCCCTCAGCAACAACACTTGTAACGGGATCACCTTGTGGATTCGTTTTCGCCTCGCCTTCTCGCTTTTCAGTCATAATTAACCCTCGGACAGAACTTCAGATTTTATTCTCTCGGCAACCACCCCAGTTGCGGTGTACTGCATCCCAAGTGTCGTGGCAATTTCTGGTATTTTATCAATCATCTCTAGCTTAATCGCATGGTGTTTTGCCATGGTGTCACAGACCCACACACAAATCGCACACCCCTTACAGCGATCCACAGACACGTAGGCAGAACCATACTTCGAACCTTCCGCACCAAGCCCCTCGTCATACTGAATCGTATTGGCCTCAGGGCAATATTGTGTACACAACTTACAGCTAGTACCCGAACAAATATCCTGATCTATGTCTGCGACAAGATACATTTCATTGCTCCTATGCGAGAGCTTTCGTTGGCTGTTGCACGCCTTCCGGCCTCCAACCATGCTCATCAGCGTACTGATACGCGGCTCTGAGAACATCAATGTTTTTATCAATCAAGTCCTGCTTTTTCTTGAACTTCTTTTCGACGACACTGTCAAGAGCAGCGGTGCCTCCAGATACCACGAAACCTTTCCCAAGAAACCGCTCTTTCACAGCCTCCGCCATAGAGTCAAGGTCTGCAAGCCCTGTAATCGCACCGATCGCACCAACCATTGCCATATTGGTGGCCAAATCCGTCCCAGCAACATCCAGCGCCATGGTATAGGCTGGGATGTAATACAAGCTGATATTTTTTTCCTTAAGTTCCCGTGTCTCGTCGGGCGGAAGAGACATGGGAGCATCGGCGTTGATCAAACACACGCCATCCTGTTTCAGCCCAAAGTAGAACGGCATGGTATATGACTTGCCGTGCGTGATCACCTGGGGATGAAAAATCATAATGATGTGAGGAAAGGTAATTTCCCCAATCTCATAAATCGGTTCATTCGAAACCCGCACATAACTCTCAACTGGAGCCATCCGTTTTTCTGATCCATAGAATGGGACAATGGTGCTTTCACCACCGAATCCGAGAACAGCTGTACTGAAAATATGGGAGGCAGTGACGACGCCCTGCCCTCCGAGACCCGCCATGCGAATATTAAACCGTTTTGCCATCAGATCCCTCGCTTACATACCTATCTCTTTCAGACTCACTCATGTGTTCGTCAACTCACACTGGCAGGTGCTGGCTTCGGAAGATATTGTTTGTAGCCATGCTGAGTTGCCAAATATTCTTTTGCGTCATCGGTAATATACTCCGAAAATGCATATCGCTCTTTTTCAACATCCTTGGCATCCTGCATCACCTGCTCGGTTGGAATACCGTATTCAATATTGCAGGAGGTATACGCTTGAATGTAGGTCGGTCCAACTTCACGCGCAACCAAAACAGCTTTCTTTATCACGCTCTCCACTCGTTTTGGATTATTGGGGATGACGGAAGCGACGTACGCACACCCCGCAACCTTTGCCATACCCAGCATATCCATTTTCTCAAACTTTTTCCCTAGTGGCGCCATTTTTAACACCTGGCCTTTATTCGTCATACCACTCTCTTGCCCACCGGTATTCCCATAGATCTCATTATCAAGCATAACCGTCGTAAACTTTTCCTTCCTAAACCAAGAATGGAGCGTGTTTCCAAACCCAATATCGGCTAGTCCGCCATCGCCAGCCATGACCACAACATCCTTCGGTTTATCTCCAAACCTGAGTTTAAGACCGCGAGTCAACCCGGATGCAACGGCATTGGTATCCCCATAGTTGCCGTATACAAATTGAATGGCTGCTTGGGATATCGCGAGACGGCCACAACCAGCTGTCCCGACCATAACAGTGTCTTCAGGATTGGGCAATGCAATGAAGGCCAGTCGGATGAATAGCGTCATGGCACATCCCGCACACATTGGATGCTCTTCAAGAATCTCCTTGAACTGCCCCGTCTGAGCGACCGTTGTTTTCCTTCCAAACGGACCATGGTCGACCATGTCCCGATATTCTTTCGGCATAAACTTCGCAAACCCTGGAGTGAACTTGACATACTCAAGACTCATTTTTCTATCCTCCAAAAAACGAAACACTCAGCTCTTGATTGCAACACCTAGCCGAGTGTTATCGTGATCCATCCGTACCCCAATATACATACACTGCCACTTCAAAGCACAGCAAGCACTCTATCAAAGGGATTCCAAAAGTGTCAAACCGAATTCGCCCCAATATGTGTTGTTATTTACCCCAATTTCATTTAGAAATAGACGCCTCAGGAATCCCCCAAAAGCCCTATGCCAAAATAACTTTTTGGTGAGCATCTACATGGGACTTTCCACTGCTATAGATGCCAGCTATAATCCTGAAAACACGACGGTGATGATTTATGCGATCGAAGTAACGATGTCCATACGCTACCTTCCAAAAACACACGGCGTTCATCTACGGCCACAGATGCCTGATCCGGCGGCAAACGAGGAGTGCCCAAAATTCATGAGTCATGGTCCATGTGGTGGAGTGCGCGCAGGCGGATTCTGTGAGGTTTACCCCACAATGACATGCCCTTGGTTCACCATGTATAGTGAACTGGAGAAGATAGGAAGGCTTGAATGGATGCGACAGGTGTGACGACTTACACGGACAAGCATGCCGAAAGCGGCATTGCCTCTCCTCTGCCAACTATTGACACATGGCCCAATCAGTTTTCCGCATACGAGATTGCCATTTCAATTCCAGAATACACTTCAATTTGTCCACGTACTGGCCTCCCTGACTTCGGGACTCTCACCATCACTTACATTCCAGATCGTCTCTGCCTCGAACTCAAATCGCTCAAAGCCTATATTCATTCATACCGAAACCTTGGCATCTTCTATGAAAACGCCGTCAATCGAGTTCTCAAAGATGTCGTTGCGGCCTGTAATCCATCCCAAGCAACCGTTGTGGGAGAATTCACCGTTCGCGGTGGAATGCGAAGCGTCATCACTGCGTCCCACCCCGCACCACAATGACTATGCTACCGCAGTACCTTTCTGGCGCTGCGCCTGCTGCGCTAGAAAGTTAGCTATAGAGTTAACGAGAAACGCAAGAAACACCCCAAGCAAGAATGCGAGGATGCCTGCGCCCAGCACGACTTGTTCCGTCGGTCGGTTACTCGCCCCAGTTGGAGCAATTGCAGAATCGAGAACCTGAACCGTTGGGTCATCCTTGATTTCCTCGATTTTTGCCTGTTCGAGCTGCCCCGCTAAAAGAATGTAGACTTCTTCTCTGACTTCGAGCTCACGATTGTAATGCCTAAGCTGCACCGAAAGGTCAGGAACACTGCTCCACGCAGGGTATATCCGTTTTCCAGGCAGTAGCCCCTTCCCAGTTGGCCCCACCTCAACGCTATTTAATCTTTTCTGCAAATACTCCAACTCAATATCTAACTTCCTAAGGTCTGGATGCTCGGCCTGGAGAGATGCTCCGCGAACCTTCAACTCCATTTCAAGGAGGTTGATTTTGTTCTGAATCTCTTCGGCCTCGCCCATGGATCCAGCCACTTGCGACTCAAGAAAAACTGACATATTGGCCAGCTGGAAATTCTTAATGTCGTCCTCAGTCCGCTTCAACTCCCTGAAGTTGTCGTTCATACGCTCCTCAACAAACATCCGGTTTCGTTTCGCGGCGGTAAGACTCATCGACTGATTGATACGGTTCAAAACAACAACATAGTGATTAGCCAGCTCTGCAGATAATTTCGGCTCCTGAGATTCAACGATAATCGAGATAATCCCACTCTCACTGTCAATTTCCGTCATGCCTTTCAATTGGCCAGCGGCACTCTGTATCGTCGTCACTCCAAATCGGGTCACAAGGTCAAAATCTTTGGCAATTTTTTCAGCCATTGTCCGCGATCTCAATAATGCTAAGACCATTTGGGAAGCAGAGGAATCTCCTCCACCTCCGAGCATTTGAAGCACAGAGCCACCCCCGCCACCCCCAAATAGACCGGATAAATTAACGCCCCCAGTCTGTGCAGGTAACATCATTGTAACCTTAGCTTCATAAACTCTTGGCGCCTTGATCGACAGTATCATCGCCGAAAACATAGCAAACACACACAAGGCAACAATCATCCAACGCCACTTCCAGACAATCTTAAGATAGTCGATGAAGCTGACTTCATCCTCATACGGATATATTACTTCTGGTGCACGCAGTGAATGCACTAGATGCTTGTCAGGAGGTCCCTCAGTCCCGGTAGTCATAATCGCATCTGCATCAGAACAGGAGGAACATGGCACTAATGCCAATTGCTGCGTTGCCAACAATAGTCAATAAGGATGACCAAAATGGTAAGGGCTGAATCTTCGCTTTAATCCTCGGCGGGATTACAACCGCGTCACCCGGTTCAAGCAGATATCGTTTAATCGATCCTGAAACCGCATCCCCGTCGGCCCGAAGAATATACATTTCACCTTTGTCAGCGTCGTTCGTGTATCCTCCGGCTCGTTGAATATAATACGGGAGTAGATGTCCAGCGGCATGCAATACCGCAGTCGGATTTTTCACGGCTCCCAACACCGCCACTGAAACTGGTGTCTGTGGAATATGATATGAGTCCCCATCTTGTAGAGGGATATCGGCAGGGGACCCTACGAGTGAGTCTAAATCGGTCACGTTAATCACTAAGCGCCCCATCGTAACCTGTAACGCGGCCTCCTCCAGTACCATTTGCTCACCCATAACCGCTAAATCTATCCCCTCCGCAGATGCATCAGCAGCAATACCCGTCGCAACCGCACCCGCAGCTAACGCCGCCTGCTGAACGGCCATACGCTGCGCTTGAACACTTGTCATACGTGTCATTTGTTGTTCTTGTCGCTCTTTAATCGCCTCCCGCAAAAACACCCCAGCCTTCGGATAAGCTTGCCGCGTAAACCCGCCCGCCCTGCTAATCACGGAAGATAGTCGTTCGCTCTCCTCGATGGTATAGACGCCGGGACGCATAAACTCGCCTCCCAAGGATATTTTTTCTGGCTCCTTGAACTCAGAATATAGGATAACCTTATCCTCCGGTTGTAGCCGAAAGTCCTGAGAGCGATCCCCTTCAAACAGAAGGTGTGGAACAAAAGGAATGATTTCATGGAGAAGGGTCACTTTATCCATTCGGACCACTTCCCCACGCTTTAGGTTGGTCTCGGGAACGATATCGTCCACCTGGAGAAACTCGCTTAGACGCATCTTAGGCCTGAGTTCATATTTACCTGGATGTTTAACAAAGCCCTCAAGCATCACTGACTCATATGTTCGTGAGTAAATTGGTAACACTTTGATGAAATCGCCATCCTGTAGCAACACGTTCTGCGTTGAATCCTTACCCTTTGATGGCTGCTCGGTTAAATCAAGATCAAGAAGAACCTTCTCGCGATGATTTTTAATTCGCTCCACCTGTATTTGTCGCAAGTATGCAATCGGCAAAACCCCGCCCGCCAGACTTAAACCATCCAAGATCCTCATAGGTTCATTGAGTTCATAGATAGCCGGTCGCTTGATGAATCCTGCGACACCTACAACTGGACCTATTGGAGGGACGAACACGGTATCCCCTGATTGCAACCTAAAATCATTGCGCTTATTTCCCAGCAATAAATAGTCATACAGATCAACAACCCCTTGAACTTTTTCATCGCGGATTAGGCTTACTTGTCTCATGGACCCTGACTTCTTCGGACCACCAGCGGCATACAAGGCATTGGTCACGGTGGACAGGCTACTTAAGGAGTATCCTCCAGGCTGCGCTACATCTCCCACCACATACACCTTAATTGTTCTCAGAGACCCAAGAGTAATATCCACTTCAAACTCCTGGTAAAACTGGCTCAAGTGCTTCGTTATGACTGCTTTCGCCTCCTTAAAGGTCAGCCCCCACACGAAAATCGTCCCAATATTCTGAAGAAAGATCTTACCCTCCCGATCAACCATGACTTCTATCTCGCCATCAACCAATCCCCAGACCAAAATCCGTAGAGTGTCGTCTGGACCCAGGGTATAGTCAGGCCCCACCGGAACGTCTAATACTGGAGCAAATGTCGATGCTGGCGAACCGAAAATATCATATCCAAACTGTGTGAGCTGACGAGAAATATCGGGATCAACCTCTTCTGAAGCAAAACTAGCCTCAATCACTGAGGGGCCTGTCTCTTTTGTAGCCATCCCAATGGCTTCCTCTGGACTTAGCTCTGGGACTAGGGAGACAATGGTCCGCTTCGCAGCCAGAGCCTTCTGCCTGGCCAGAGAAAAATTCTCACTTTCATAGGCAGTTTCAGCTTCACGAATGGTTTCCTTCACATCACGAAAGCGTTTGCCGTCCACCAGAGTAGGGTTCAGGTCTCCAGCTTGCAAAAGCAAGTCGTTAGCATCTTCGATCGCTTTCCGTGCGGCATTATCTTCTTTCGCATCTTTGCTCAACGACAATCCCTTCTCTTTCCCGCCTCTCTGTAATGTTTTACCGCTCCTCGCGTCGTTCGACGAGGCTTCATCGTCTTCCGATTGGGATCTTGGTGATCTTCCGATTCTCTCTCTTTTACTGCTTCTACTGCTTCCTGACTCTGATGATGTTCCAAGACCAAACAACCCAGACCCCGCAACGTTTTGACTAAGAACTGCAGATGGCCACAGCAGACTAACGAGGATGAAGGCGAGATATAAGCGCAGACATCGCGATAACACAGAGGCGTATTGGGTCGTCATCACTTCACTCTCCTGATATTTTCAACATACCGCTTGCCTGAGGTCATGAACAAAGGTACTGACTCGACGTAACACAGCAGAGTGAGTAGTAGGTTCCGCAATAATCTTCACGAGGGCACTTCCAACGATCACCCCATCAGCAAACGAGGCAACAGTGGCGGCCTCGGAGGGACTTGAAATACCAAACCCAACGGCAACAGGCAATTTAGAAACGTGCCGTATCTCCCGAACTTTCTCTTCAATATCGCGACTATGAATCAATTGTGCACCAGTCACGCCGGTGAGTGAGACGTAATAGATAAAGCCTTTTGAATCCTTCACAGTTTTCCCGATACGCTCAGCAGTGCTGGTAGGCGCAAGAAGAAGAATCACATCCAAGCCCAACATCCGAGCCATCTTTCTCAAACTCTTCCCCTCCTCGACTGGAAGATCCGGGATGATGATCCCGTCAACTCCGGCTTCTACAGCAGTAGAACAAAACTGTTTCTCTCCACATGCCAATATTGAATTGTAATAACACATCAGGACTAACGGAATCTGTGTGCGAGTGCGAAGTGTCTGAACAAGTTGAAAGATACTGTTTAACGATGTTCCAGCCTTCAGCGAACGTTGGGCAGCCCCTTGAATGACAGGTCCATCAGCAATTGGATCAGAGAACGGCACTCCAAGTTCCACGATATCTGCACCAGCACGTTCGATCTCAAGTACCAACGCCTCCGTCATCTCCAACGACGGATCGCCTGCCATCAGGTAGGGGATAAGCGCTTTCTGCTTCTTCACGCGAAGTTGTGAAAATGTCGAGTGAATTCGTCCCACTCACGCCCCTAGAGATGATCGCCACGCAACTGCGCCACATGGTGAACATCCTTGTCACCGCGCCCCGAAAGGCTCACAACAATCACTTTTTCTCTATCCAATCTAGGTGCTAACTTCACTACTTCCGCAAGAGCGTGTGCGCTTTCAAGAGCCGGCATAATCCCTTCAATCCGCGTGAGAAGATCAAAAGCTGATAACGCCTCATCATCCGTTGCCGATGTATAGCGGATACGTTTCAGATCGTGATAATAGCTATGCTCTGGCCCAACGGCAGCGTAATCCAGCCCGGCAGATATCGAATGCGTCAGCCGGATTTGCCCATCATCATCTTGAACCAGGTATGTCATCGTCCCATGGAGGACCCCCACAGATCCCCCAGCGAAACGGGCAGCATGCTTCTCCGTCGTGACACCCAATCCACCAGCTTCAACACCAATCATCTCCACGTCGTCGTTCACAAACGCGGAAAATAGTCCAAGGGCGTTACTCCCCCCACCAACACATGCAATCAGGACGTGAGGCAACAGGCCTTCACACTTCCGGAGCTGCCATTTCGCTTCACGTCCGATGACGGATTGAAAGTCCCGCACAATCGTCGGATACGGATGCGGACCCAAGACCGACCCAAGAATATAGTGTGTATTCCCAACATGTGTTGTCCAATCCCGAAGTGCCTCACTGATAGCATCTTTGAGTGTTCGACTCCCAGTATCGATAGCACATACTCTCGCACCAAGCAACTTCATTCGAACGACATTGGGTGCCTGGCGTTCCATATCTTCTGTTCCCATATAGACATCGCATTCAAGCCCGAACATCGCGGCAACCGTCGCGACCGCGACTCCATGTTGCCCAGCACCAGTTTCCGCGATGACACGTCGCTTCCCCATGCGTGTAGCCAATAACGCTTGCCCAAGGGTGTTATTAATCTTGTGAGCTCCGGTATGACAGAGGTCCTCACGTTTGAGATAAATCTTCGCTCCTCCAAGATGTTCGGTGAGCCGCTTGGCAAAATACAATGGAGTCGGACGTCCAACATACTGGTTCAAATATGCCCGCAACGTGTTACGAAAAACAGGGTCTCGTTTCGCCTCTGTATACGTTCGCTCCAATTCTTCCAGCGCAGGCACCAGGGTTTCAGGAACATACCGACCACCATACACACCAAAACGACCCTTCTTATTCGGAACCCGATTCATCCATCACCGTTTCTTGCCGCCAAAATAAACCGGCGAACTTTTTCGTGATCCTTCTTGCCTGGCGAAATCTCTACGCCACTGCTGACGTCAACTCCGAAGGGCTCCACCTCGGCAACAGCTCGTCCAACATTGTCTGGCGTCAGCCCCCCAGCAAGAATTGCAGGACCCTGTCGTGTCGCCTCCCGCGCAAGCCTCCAATCAATCGTTTCTCCAGTCCCTCCCCAGACTCCAGCAACGGATGCATCAAGCACAAACCCCCTAACGGCGTACCTTCCCATGAGAACAATGTCATCTCGAGACCGCAACCGGATAGCCTTAATCACGGGATGCCCCAACGTGAAACAATCGCCTGGAGACTCATCACCATGCAACTGAACCAGCGATAACCCGCATTCCTGTATAACCCGCTGAATAGCATCACGGTCTTCATTGACGAAAACACCAACAGATGTGGTAAACGGTGGAAGTCGCTCTATGATGATTCGTACAGTCTCCGGCGTAACATATCTCGGACTCTCGGGGTAGAAAATAAACCCCAACGCGTCCGCACCGGCATTCACGGCGTGAAGAGCATCGTCTACATTGGTAATGCCACAGATTTTTACTCTTAACATCCGGAATATTTGTACGAGGAGAGTTTTCCCTCATCATCAAATTTCAGCGTGATTTTGCATGTAAGCGGATCGAGATTTCCGAGAAGAGTTTTCTGCCCTCCAGCAATACGCATATACGTCCAGACCTCACCTCCTAGCCAACGCGAATCTTTCGAGGAAGGCGTTCCCCATTCCTTTTCAAACCAGGATTGCGTCTCCCCACGCGTTTTCGCAGGATCAAGGGCAGTTTCCAGAAAAGGGTTCTTTCCCATGCAAGAGACGAGGAAAAGGAGCGCTGTTGCCGCCACACTAATGACCTTTATTCGCGTTCTCTTCAAACTGGGCTCATATCGGCGCATCATCTCTCGAGCAAAGCACCCTGCATGATATCCACGCTCCCCGCGTTGCAATACTAGAACTGCTCCGTGACTATCGCCACGATCATCATTGCGTACCACAACATCCGCGATGAAGATTATATCGGGAGTTTGTCCACATTGCCGCAAGAACAGCGACAGGATAACTCAAGAAACCTACCAGAAGCCTAATCTACCAACTACGAAAGTCCAATCGCGTTACGAAACAAGGTCTTCGATAAAGGCCAATAGTTTTGGATTATGAAGGACCCCTGCTCCTGGGTGGACAAGCCGGACAGATCCATCTGCATCGAGAAGGATAAATGTCGGGGTCGCACGAATCCTAAAATCTGCTGCTACGATGTTATCTGCATCGTACGCGCTTGGAAATGTAAAAACATCTGAGTGCCCATGAATATATCCGAGAACATTCTCTTTCGCATCGGCAAATCCAATCGATAGCACCTGAAGTCCATACAGTTTTACCGCTTCATGAAAATCGTGAATCCTGGGAAGCTCAACTTGGCATACGTGGCACCAGGGAGCCCAAAACATCATCAGCGTCGGCTGGCCTTTCAGAGCACGCTTACTTACGTCTTTACCATCAATGGTTTGAAGATGAAAATCAGGAGCCTGATGATGTTTAGGAAGCCCTTTTGATACCCCAAATCCACTTTGCGCAACACTCAAGGTAGGAACGCCAAGAAGCAAACCACCACAGACTATCACCAATATTGCTAAGACAACTGCTCTTCGTATGCGTCTACCCCTCCATAGCATATGACACCTCACTGCTCATAAACACCACTGCAATACTTGATCCTGTGGGACTACAGTGGCATACGCTCTTAACCCTTGTCAACACAAGAGATCTGGACGTTTTGGTGAAACCAAACCCATGAGTCTTCAGTTGTTACGTATATTTTTTTATCAAAAAATACATCAATGAATGATTGATATCACTGCCAAGTGCCGACTATACGTCTTGAATACTGTTTTCGCAAAGTAACGGCACCACATCTTTTGCCTTACCAGTGATCACGATATCTATGCTTCCAGATGAAGGCGTAGGGTCGAGATTTATCTCAACGGTGTAGCCTCCAGCCGATTTCACCATCATCGCGAAAGAGGCAGCGGGTTGTACGACACCAGATGTGCCAATTACCAGCAACACATCACAGGATTGCAGTGCATGCATACACCGATCCAAGACCGGAGGATCTAACGGCTCACCAAACCACACGATATGCGGCCGAAGCAACCCTCCGCATGCCGAACATTGGGGGGGGAATACGATCGGGAGATCGCGATTTTCCGTAACAGTGAAGCACTTGGTGCATCGCACTTTCCAAATATTGCCGTGCATCTCCAAACAATCCTGACTACCAGCCATACCATGAAGACCATCTACATTTTGTGTCATCAATACAAAAGAAGAAAATCTCCCCGCCATTGTCGCTAAAGCTTCGTGTGCAAGATTTGGAACCTTTGTCGCAATTAGCTCACGTCGCCAAGAGTACCACTCCCAAACAAGCTTTGGATCATGCGCAAAGGCGTGGGGAGAGGCCAAATCCTCCGCTCGATGCTGTTTCCACAACCCCTCCGCTCCACGAAATGTCGGCACACCACTGTCAGCTGATATCCCCGCACCGGTTAAGACCGCAACGAACTTGGCACTGCATAGCTTGTGCTGCACCTTTTTGATGACCGATTCATTAGTCATCAATAGCTCCATTGCTCTTCACGACACGATTGGCATCAAAGAGTTTTTTTGTTTGTCTTTGCTCCTGCCTTGATAAATTTGAAAAACATTCTTCATCTTCAACAGTGGAAGCTGTGGTAAAAAGAAAATGTATTGGCACATTGTCCCAGTGCCGTAAATCTGGCTGTAGAACATGCCTGAGGACTTTTGGTGATTTTCTGATAAGGGCGGTCCCCCCATTTAAGAAAACCTCACAAAGAGCTCCCTCTGCTTGCGTGTAAACATCGAGAGCGCAACCCCCAATGGCAATACTCGCTCCAGAGGCAAACGTGGTGATGCTATAGGCCACGCCAAACGGAAGCCGCATCCAACTCTGCACGTTGAGAATGGGATGATAACCATCGTTGTGCCGCAACGCGATCTTTGCAAACCATGGCCGTGTCGATATTCGAACGCCCGTGTCAGACACACAATCTTCTCCAAAGCGTTGTTTGGGTTTGACGGAAAAGTATCCGTTGTTGGAACCGGTAAATTGTAAGTCCCAATCGATATCCGGAAAGGTTCCCCCCGTGTAGATACTCCACGGTCCAACCACTCCTTGACCTTCATCGATAGCTCTCATCCGACGAGACGCGAATTCTGAGACAAGCGCATGTCTCTCCTGTTGAGTACTCAAACGATTCCAATCCACCCATGATTCATCAGATTGGTCCAACGTTTCCCACATAACTGCGCTTAGAAGAATATTGATAGGATCCTCCCCATAATTATATAGCGGAGTAATAATTTCATGATCCAAGCGTCGCAATTCAACCTTAGATCCATCGAAATTGTTCAACTGGTAATGACTCGCTGAAAGAAGGAAGGTCAAAAACCCCCTTTCGTAACTCTCAAGGACATATTCCGTCAACATTCCATCGGGTAAAAAAATACTGCTGGTTTCCTTGACTATCGAGAATTGCTTATACCGATAATCCGTTTGCGCACGGCTTCCGTACTCAAGAACCACGTCGTAACATGCCTGATTGAACGCATGCGTAATATTTCTCAGCGTGCCAATGCGATCATCAATATCGAGATGACTCCGTATCGCTTCACAATCCGCTGACACTTTCGGGTGAGGGAGATGCTCAGCATACGGTTGGTGTTGACAACCCATGAGATTCATCATGACTAAAATGATGAGAGCACTTCCGGCAAGAAATGACGGGGCTCGCATAGATAAACAATGCATGGTGATCATCGGCAACCCAACAGTTGCGGAGCGGCAAGCAGACCCCTTTTGAAGCCTGATAGGCTTCGGGTAGAATGGAGATGCTTTCGATACTGATTTCTATTGCTACTCTCCATCACAACGAGGAAGACTATGCGCATTTTAATGGTCGGTGCAGGTTCTGTCGGTGGATTCATTGGAGCACATCTAGCACATGCTGGCGTCGATGTGTCGTTTCTCCTTCGGCCTCGTACGTATGAGGCCGTCCGATCGCGTGGACTGACTTTGCGAAGTGGAAACACGTCGTTCACTGTCCATCCGCCAGTTGCCACTGATCCCAGCAAGCTCGCTACTCCAGACGTTATCATGCTTGGCATAAAATGTTATGACCTCGATCAGGTCATCTGGCAAATTGGTAAAATTCTCAAAAAAGATACCGTCATTTTAACCTTTCAAAATGGTGTCGATACCGAAGAGCGCTTGATGGCAACATTCGAAAGCCACCATATCGTAGCCGGGATCATCTATATCTATACAAAAATCGCAGAACCTGGAGTGATCGACCACTTCGCACGAGGCAGCGTAACGATTGGGGAGCTCTCCGGCAACACCAATACTCCACGAATTACCGCGCTCCGTGACCTCTTCGCGAAAACCCCCATTCCGTGCAAAATATCAAGAAACATTACTAAGGCCAAGTGGGAAAAGATGTGCTGGAACGTCGTATTTAATCCGTTAACGGTTCTTCTCGACGACAACGTGGCCAAGGCATTGGATCACGATGACACTCTCGCCCTAACCACAGATATTGTGAAAGAAACCATCATCGTGGCTGAGAAGTTTGGGGTTGTTCTTCCACCAGAGACACCGGAAACTGTCGTGACGACTACCAAAGCCGTGCGCAATATCCATACGTCGATGTTTGATGATTGGAAAGCAGGCCGTCAAACAGAAATCGAGCATCTCAATGGCTATCTCGTTCGTCATGCTCAAACTTTTGGCGTGCCTGTGCCTGTCAATGAAACCCTCTACCGCCTTGTGAAGGCCAAAATGGCACGCCCTTCCACAAAAAAAGCCACTCTTCACATTAATGGACAACTGACTACACCATTCACGTTTGACCGCGCCGCGCTTGCCCGTCTTCCCACTGAAGCACAGGTAATGGATTCAAGTACTATCGTTGCACAATCACAAGGGAAAGGCGTGAGATTGAAGAAGATCCTGGATTTGTTAACCGTTGATGCAGAAGCCGACCATATCACTTTTCATTCCTCCGATGGTAAGTTTTCTGCCAGCCTCACGCTAGAACAAGCCCGAGCTTATGGCATCGTAATCTACGAACTCGATGATCTACCCATTCCTATCGAAAAAGGCGGGCCTTTTCGCCTTACCACACCTGGCCTAGGCGATCTATGCGCGAACGTCAAACACCTCGTTCGCATGGAGATTACGCATAGCCCCGGCCGAGATACCAGACCATCGAGGGTCTGTTGAATAAGTCAAAAAAGATTCAAATTGGCAACAATGGGCAGAGAACGCCGCTGGCAGCCTTCTTTTCAACAGCCCCTTGATTAAAACATGCGTAACGCGACTCGCTACTCTTGCCTCGCAAGTCTTCTGCTAGCCCTTTCCATTACCGGCTGTTCCACCCTTGAATACTACATACAAGCTGTCGCTGGGCACCTTGATATCATTTCCCATAGAAAGCCTATTGCCATGCTCATTGAGCAACCTGAAACACCAAAAAACCTCAAACAAAAACTGTCTCGTGTACTTCAAATCCGAAAATTTGCAACCCAAGAGCTTGGGCTTCCAGATAATGGAAGCTATACCGGTTATACAGACGTCGATCGACCCTATGTGGTCTGGAATGTGGTGGCTACGCCGGAACTTTCAATGATACCAAAGACCTGGTGCTTTCCCATTGCAGGTTGCGTGAGCTATCGCGGATATTTTTCGCATGAAAAGGCAAAATTATTTGCGCACACCCTTCGACAGCGTGGATATGATGTTGCAATAACCGGTGTTCGAGCCTACTCAACGCTTGGCTGGTTTAAAGATCCTATTCTGAACACTGTTATTCACTACTCCGACCCTGAACTGGCCAGCCTCATTTTTCACGAATTGTCGCACCAGATGATCTACATCTCCGACGACTCTATATTCAACGAATCATTTGCGACCGTCGTAGAACAAGAAGGGACCCGCCGATGGCTTGAAAACACCGGCCATCCCGATGCCATTATCCCTTACCAAACAAAAAAACGGCGGCAGCAAACCTTCATCTCACTTATCATGAACTACAGAGACCTCCTCTCAGAAATCTTTGGTGCCAATCAACCCGACGATTGGAAGCGAGCGCAGAAACAAATACTTTTTGGCCACTTCAAAAAAGAGTACAAGAAGCTCAAACATCAATGGAACGGAGACTCAACGTACGATGCGTGGATGAGCCGCAACCTTAACAATGCCCATTTTGCATCAACCGGAACCTATTATCACTATGTCCCAGTATTTCAAACGTTGCTTGCCGACCATCAATACGACCTCTCAGCGTTTTACGAGGCGGTCAGAGTTCTTGGGCACAAACCGAAAACTGAGCGAGATAAACTTCTAGAATATCCCGCGAAATACGATGCATCATGAGACGACCGAAAAAATCACTTGGCCAACACTTCCTCGTAAATCGAGGTGTGGCTGAAAAAATCCTTGCCGTTGTTGGCCTTCCAAAAGGGTACACTCCCCCCACTTCAGGGCAAGGTGACGAAACGTTTGTGGAAGTGGGTCCGGGACATGGCATTCTGACAAAGCCACTCGCTGAACGCGCGCAACACGTCATTGCCATCGAAATTGATGCCTCATTAGTGACCACACTCAAAGACCGACTGAGCACATATTCTAATCTTGAGATCATCCACGCGAATGCGCTGTCATTTGACTACGAGAGCATTCCAGGGAAGATTGTAGTCGTCTCCAACTTGCCCTACAACATCGCAACTCCTCTCTTATTTCGATTTTTGGCTTTACGAACAAAGGTCACACGCCTCACCCTTATGTTTCAGAAGGAACTAGCAGATCGTATTACCGCAAGCCCTGGAATGAAAGCATACGGACAGTTGTCTGTCGCCGCTCAGTTATTCACTGAAGCAAAGATTGGATTTACTGTCCCTCCTACGTGTTTTATTCCTCCACCTAGGGTGAATTCGGCTGTGATCAGCCTTCGGGTGCGTTCGAAACCCCCGATTGCAGTCGGCAACGAATCCCATTTTCTAGATATCGTGCGACGGGCCTTTGCGTACCGTCGGAAAACATTGGTGGGAGCATTGTGCCAAGGAGGTCTAGATAAACAGGAGGTCATGAATGCATTATCGAAGTCACAGATCACGTCTACTCGACGCGCAGAGACACTGACCATTGAGGAATTCGCATCCCTCGCTCACGCCTTTACGACAATTCCAATACCGATTGAACCTCCCCCCAACCGACGAGGAAGATTGTCTTGAGGGGTGAACAGTTGAACACTCAAAGCACGTGTGCACGACAGCGATTCAAAACACCGCTGGTAAGCGTTTTCAACGTCCTGTTAGCGAGTAAATGTCAACATGGATCGTAGTGACTTGACCCAGTCTGTTGAGCGCTTTGCGATTCTGGTGGTTGGCTGTTGCTGTGGCGGGAGAGCTTCCTCTCGTAACTCGGCAAGCATTAGCGTCGTTTCTTCGTGATGCTCAGAGGTCGGATACCCTTCAAGTAATTTCTGCGCGTATTCTGTCGCAAGACCCAAGTCATCGATTTTGCGATAGGTCAGAACGAGATAATAGAGAGCGTCAGCTATGGCTTCCGGGGCATCAGGATATTCCTTTATCACATCTTCCAAGCGATGCAATGCGGCAAGGTAGCCTCCTGTTCGGAAATAGAACCGACCGACATACACTTCTTGTTTTGCCATCAGCCCATAGCAGGTTTTGTGAATCGCTCGTGCATCGGCTTCATATCGGCTCCCTGGAAAATTTGTGAAGAGCCTCTCTAACGACCTACGCGCCTTGATCACGGGTTCAGGATCTCGATCGATCGTTTGAACTTGGTTAACATAACTCAACGCCGTCTTATACAACGCATAGGGGGTAAGTCGATGATCCTTGTGAAGATCAAGAAAGTGATCATATTCAACAACGGCTTCGGCAAACTCTTTGCGTTCAAAGAATCCCTCCGCTCGTTTCATAATAATCGTCGGATCGTAGGCGACACGGGTTAAGTCAGGATCAAACACCGCCTCATCAACAGCCGCATGGTCGATCCCTTCACCCACCTTCTTTTGGCCCGATCCGGCACAGCCGCTCATGATAAGAAGGAGGACAACACAGGCGAAAATGGAGTTGCCAAATTGTATGGTACGACACATTGTCATAACGCGTGGACCCTAACAAAGCAGGGGTAAGATTGCAAGGTGATCATACCATGTCTCAGATTCCGCGTACACAACTCAAATCTTCAGATTCATGCCATCGTAATATCAGCATCCTCCAGGATAGTCCCCAAGACGTGCTGTGCATAGACAAGTGCCTTATTAAAATCAATAATGGCCTCAATTTCTCGACCCTGGGCTTCAGCCAAATCACGCTGAAACATCAACACGTCATGACTCGTGCTCAAACCCGCTTTGTAGCGCTGTTCTTCTTCCATTGCTTTTCGCTGCGCAAGCTTTGTCGAAAGTTGAGCAACCTTGATTCGCTTCAGATCAGTATTAATCTCACGCAGCGCCTTTTTCACCTCAACCGTGATATCCAACTCAAGGTTCTTTAATGTGAGTAATGCCGTCTCTGCTTCGATCCGCCGCTTATTGTACGTACTCTTCGCCGACCGATTGCCAAGTGGGACGCTTAAGACAAGGCCTGCTTGATAGTGAAAGGAATCATTATTTCTTAGCCCGGCAAAGTCATCTTTAAAATCCCCCCCTAACCCGAATAAGCCCATGCCGCCCTCTAAGGACAGATCGGGAAGCAACTGGTTTTTTGCATGATTGACCTCTAGCCCACGATTTGTGAGATCTCGTTTTCTCTCTTTGATATCAGGCCGCTTCCGAAATGCCGTTTCAATTGCATCCTGTAGAGAAATTTGGTCAGTTGTCAATCTGGGTAAATCCACCGGAATGACCGTCAACTTCTCTATCAATGGCATGTTTGGCAAATTCAGGAGCCGTCGCAACTCATCTTCATCATCTTCGATGTCCTGTGCCATAACAAGCACGTCTTCTTCTCGAGAAGCAACATCCGCCTCGGCAACGAGAATCTCAATTGAAGGCAAAACCCCTGCTTTAACTTGTGCACGATTATGCTCCAATAAGCTTTGAGCTGCTCTAAGGGATTCCTGCTCGACCTTGAGCAGTTCAATGCTCAACACGAGATCCCAATAGGTTGAGGTAACATCTTCAACCAACTCCATCAGCTCCCCTTCGAAGATATGCTCTTCGATTGCCATGTTATTTTTCGCTACGTTGATAAACGTTTTATTGATATCGATACCAAAGTTTCTCAGCAACGGCTGGGCAATGCTGAAGTTCACGTTGCTTCGATATTCAGGATCAAGTCGTCCTCCAGGGGACTGGTTAAAGAAAAGCAGATCTGTTCGCTCATTTTCGATCTCAACCTCAATGTCAGTCCCAGTCTGTAGACGTTTCTGCAACTCCACACCAAAATTCTGCCCACTCACTTGACTCAGCGGCGTCTCCTCTGTTTCCTGGAAGGTGATCGGATCGATGGTTGAGTTCAGCGGAAATGCTCGCTGTTGGTGATTGACATTGGCTTCAATCGTTGGGTCAAATTTCGCCAATTCAAACACAATATCCGTGAGGCGAACGTCTTTGTTCAACTTGTCCACTTTCACGTCCAAGTTGTTTTCAAGCGCCAACATGATACTCTCCTTCAAGGAGAGTTGCAGCATGGAGGGCAGTTCATGTTGTCGCGTTTCATCAACTGCGGTTCGTAACTTCCCAGTATCCTGAGCGAGCGCCTGATCAGACCATTGCAAAACACTGAAAACGCTTGCAATGCCCACGACCACCACCCAATGTTTGTACTTAGAAATCAATCCCATTAGTAGCCTCCGCGATAAAATTAAATATATAGGATGAATGGAAAGGCCCAGCCCTATGACGAGCATGAACACTTTGGGTACAATGGGCATCACCTGCCCATGCAATCGTCATGAACACGGAACACTATCATACCAACCAACGACTCTTCACACTGACAGCAAATTATACCCCAAAGGGAGATCAAAGCCAGGCGATTACGGCATTGGTTGATGGTCTCACCCAAAGTGCACGCCACCACGTGCTCCTTGGCGTAACAGGTTCAGGCAAAACATTCACCATGGCTGGAGTGATTGATCAGGTTCAAAAACCAACCTTGGTTATGGTCCATAACAAAACACTGGCAGCACAGCTATATGCTGAATTCAAAGCTTTTTTCCCCCACAACGCTGTCGAATATTTTGTCAGCTATTACGACTATTACCAACCAGAGGCATACCTTCCGCAGACCGATACCTACATCGCAAAAGACGCCAGCATCAACGATGCGATTGATCGCATGCGCCATGCTGCCACTTCAGCCCTCCTCGAGCGAAACGACGTCATTATTGTGTCATCAGTTTCATGTATTTATGGGCTGGGTTCCCCAGACGTGTACCGTGGCATGCTCCTTCTGCTGACTAAAGGGCACAAAATAAGCCGCGAGAGAATTATGTCGAAACTCGTCAAGATTCGCTATCAACGCAATGATGTCGATTTCAATCGCGGAACGTTTCGTGTTCGTGGCAATGTCATTGACATCTACCCTGCCGCGTTTGAAGATCGAAGTTTCCGTGTCGAACTATTCGACGACACGATTGAATCAATTACGGAGATGGATCCGCTCACCGGCAACATCCTCGGCCACCTCCCGTCGCTCTCAATTTACCCGACGACACACTACGTCATCGCGCCAGATCGCCAGGAGCAGGCATTGAAAGCAATTGAAAAAGAGCTTGAGGAACGAATTCGATATTTTCAGAACGCCAATCTCCTCGTTGAGGCTCAACGTATCGAACAACGCACGCGATTTGATCTTGAAATGATTCGTTCCGTCGGATATTGCCACGGCATCGAGAATTATTCCCGTCACCTCAGTGGCAGACAGCCCGGCGAGCCGCCGCCAACCCTGTTTGACTATTTCCCAAAAGATTTTTTGCTGATTATCGATGAAAGTCACGTGACCACTCCTCAGGTTCGCGGCATGTATTCCGGCGACCATTCCAGAAAAAAAAGCCTCGTGGACTTTGGCTTCAGATTGCCGTCTGCCATTGACAATCGCCCATTCACCTTTGAGGAATTCGAGCAGAAGATTCATCAGGTCATTTATGTTTCCGCAACTCCTGGGCCCTATGAGCTGGAACGTGTCAAAGGTAAAGTCGTTGAACAAATTCTACGGCCAACCGGGCTTATGGATCCACTGATTACAATTGCGCCGGCCAAGGGGCAAGTTGATGATCTGCTCGGCAAAATTCGAAATCGTGTGGCGAACAACGAACGTGTTCTTGTGACCACATTAACAAAGCGAATGGCTGAGGATCTCTGTGAGTATTATCACGACCTAGGCCTCAAAGTCCGCTATGTACATTCAGATATCGATACACTCGAACGCATCGAGATCATTCGTAATCTCCGCAGTGGATTGTTTGACACCTTAATTGGTGTCAATCTCCTCCGCGAAGGTCTTGACATTCCTGAGGTATCGCTTGTCGCGATTTTAGACGCGGATAAGGAAGGGTTTCTGCGATCACACGGTTCACTGATCCAAACCGTCGGTCGTGCCGCACGCCATGTTTCAGGCGAAGCTATTCTCTACGGCGATGTGGTAACACAGTCAATGAAGAAAACTCTCGATGAAACCAATAGACGACGAAAAATTCAGGACAGATATAACAAAAAACATGGCATTACCCCCCGATCTGTAGTGAAGAGTCTGTTACCCGTTCCCTATGCCACACAAAGTAATGCCTGTACGACCACTCCACTCACTGCCGAGCTATACGCCTCGGATCAGACAACTGAAGATAGGCACAAAACCATCACACGTTTGGAAAGAGAAATGAAGGCAGCAGCGAAAGCCTTGGCGTTCGAACGAGCAACAGATTTACGTGATCAGATCAAGCGACTTCAGGAGCAGGAACTGGAAATCTCCCTCCCCCCTAGCCCATAACCTACCAAATCATATTTTCAGGTTTCACATCACAGTACGAGTCTGCCACTCTTACAACAGCCAGGCATCTTCCCACAATTTCCTTTTCTGCTCCTAGTCTGTACTCACGCTCAAGTGTCTTCCACATCCATCGACGGACAAAGCGACTCTAGATATCATTGATGCCATACTCTGACATTCCTCCGTCGACCAATACCCAGGAATCAAGAAGGGTTGACGACACATCATCGAGAAATCGGGACGGTCGCGACAATACCGCGCCTGCCTGTCGATCATAAATATTAATCGGGTAATTCAAGTACAACAGATGCTTCGCACGAGTTAGCGCCACGTAGAACAACCTCCGCTCCTCCTCAAGCTCGTGATTCGAAAAAATCGAATAGCTTGAGGGAAACTTGCCATCAAGCAGCCACAAAAGAAATACACACGACCATTCAAGACCTTTGGCAGAATGGATAGTTGACAAAACGAGTCGCTCATTGTCGAGCAATTCACCTTCACTATCAACGACTGATTCATTCGGTGGGTCAAGAGTCATGTCTGAGAGAAACACTTGGAGTAAATCGTAACGTATCGCGATCATCTGAATATGATCGAGATCCCGAATCCGTTTTGGATAATCGTCATAGCGCTGTTTTAGAATTGGCAAATAATAGGCCGAGGCAAGGCTCAGAAGATCTGCCGGCGATGACGTCGGCGTTTCGTTGAGTTGTTCCACGCACCCGGCGAATGCAGCAAGGCCGGTAGATCGCATCCGCCGCGCCACCTCTACGAGCCATGGCCCCGGCGAAGCCTCCTGGACCACCTGCGCGACGATCTGCGCGCTTTTCTTCGGTCCAATGCCTTCAATCAGCATTAGAATACGATTCCAACTCACCGCATCATGAGGATTTTCCACCACGCGGAGATGTGCGAGCAGGTCTTTCACATGCGCCGTTTCCATCAATCGCATGCCTCCACGCTTAATAAAGGAAATCCCCCGTTTTCCAAGTTCTATTTCGAGATCAAATGCCTGATAGCTTGAACGCACGAGAACAGCAATATCATTCAGCGCCGTCCCTTCTTCACGCAATTCGAGGATGCGCTGTACAACGAACCGCGACTGCGCATTTTCATCTTCCGCTCGAACAAGGACAGGCATCGCCCCTTCGGCTCGCCGCGAAAAAAGGCGTTTATCATAGGATTCTTCTGCTCCACGAATGACCTCGTTCGCGAGATTCAGGATTGGCTGCGTACTCCGGTAATTTTCTTCAAGCTTAATCACACGCGTCCCAGGAAACTGATTAGGAAAATCCATGATGTTTCGAAATGTTGCCCCGCGAAATGAGTAGATTGACTGCGCTTCGTCACCCACTGCCATAATATTGTTATGCGGCGACGCCAGCTTCTGAAGAATCCTCGCCTGAAGAAAATTGGTGTCCTGATATTCATCAACAAGCATGTACCGAAAGGCTTTTGAGATTTCTTCGTGCAATGCTGCCTCACTGTCTAATAACTCATCAAGCTTTACCAATAGATCATCGAAATCGACCAACGAGTGCTTGGCCTTGTAATTCTGATAGGCCTTCTGAAGATGGTTCAGGTCATCAATAAGCTCAACAAAATGCGCGTAGTCACCAAAAATCACATCATCTAAAGCCCGGAGGGTGTTGACTGTCTTGCTAAACATTTCTGCAATTGTGTTTTTTCTGGGAACGCGTCGCCCTTTTTCATGAAGCCCGTACTCACTACGAAGAAGATGAATGACGTCTTCTGCATCTGATCGGTCCATGATGGTAAAACTTGAATCCAGACCAATCGACTGTCCGTAGCGGCGAAGAAGGATATTCCCGACCGAATGAAAGGTGCCACCACGCACCTGATCGCTCCGACCACCAACGAGTAGTCCAACACGTTGAAGCATTTCCTGGGCGGCTCTACGTGTAAAGGTCAAAAGAAGAATATGCGACGGATGGACGCCTTGTTCGATGAGACGCGCGACACGATAGACCAACGTCTGCGTTTTCCCGCTTCCAGCACCAGCAATAACGAGAAGCGGGCCATCAAGAGAAAAGACGACTTCAAGCTGCGCAGCGTTTAGCGCACCTTCGTAATCGATACGGGATGCAGGCTGAAGGAAACTATCCTGACTTGGCGTTAAGACATATGGTTTCACGTCAAACCACCAGATCGTTCAACGTAGATGGAAAATCACTCATAGGCACACAGGAATAACATTGCCAACTTGAAGGCAATGACTTATGACAGACCCTACCTACATTTCCTGAAGAGCCTCGATGACGCTCTCGACATGGCCCTTGACTTTAACTTTCGAAAAGATCTGTGCGACTTTGCCATACTCATCGATAATGACGGTTGTGCGTTCAATACCCATATAAGATCGCCCATAAAGTTTTTTTTCTTTCCACACGCCATATTTCTCCAACATGGCGTATGCCGGATCACTCAACAGCGGAAAAGGCAACGAAAATTTTTCCTTGAACTTTTGGTGGGAACTGACACTATCTTTGCTCACCCCAAATACAACAGCGTCTTGTGATTCAATACGGGACAGATTATCGCGAAAATCACAGGATTCCTGCGTACAACCAGGGGTATCATCCTTTGGATAGAAGTACAACACCACCCGGTTTCCACGCAAAGAGGCAAGAGAAACTTTTATCCCTGAATCAGACGCTAGATTAAATGCCGGAGCTCGTTTCCCTACCTGAAGCATCAATCAATAGTTCCCTAGGTCACTTCGCTAGCACTGCCTTGATTTCGTCATACAGCGGTTCTTTACCAGGATCATCAGATACCCATTTATAGATAACGGTACCCTCGGTATTAAGAACAAAGATCGATCGCTTGGCCGCCGTATATCCAGCCATACCTACGAAATCGTCATGACCTACGCCATACGCATTGATAGCCGCACGATTGTAGTCTGATAGGATAGGGTATTCCAGCTTGTTCTTTTCGGCAAACGCCCCATTGGCAAATGGCGAATCCGCGCTGATACCAACCACCACCGCATTCAAACCATTCAATTCCGCCATTGAATCTTGAAATGTACACAGTTCTTTCGCACATACCCCTGTAAAGGCTGCGGGAAAAAACGCGAGTACCGCTTTTTTCCCTTTCAAATCACCAAGAGTCACAGATTCTCGCTTGGTATTCAACAGATTGAAAACAGGGGCCTTTGAATTAACATCTACTGCCATAATCTTTACTCCTCCTTACTTATAAAAAATGATGGTGGAGATCCTCCATAAAGGATCCTTCCGTCTCTGGAAGACTTCTAACGGGCGGCTATTCTATTCCATGCCCCCTCACTACACAAGACAGTCACCTCAGCTCATGACGCTTGGGGATCCTTGTCAATAAGCATCAGGTTACGAATATAAACAGCCGCCCCAACGGCTTGGCCGGTAATAAATACCGGATCCATCCGGTGTATGGCATAGGAAAGCGTAATCAGTCCGCCGGCAAGGCTCAAATACCAAAATGCGACGGGAACGCCCATTTTTTTCCGCCGTTCCGAATAAATCCACTGCACCAACCATCTGGAAAAAAACGCTATCTGCCCGAGAAATCCTATTGAGAGCCAGACGGCTTCACTCATGGTGACTCCTTTTTCGTTTGAGTTGCTGCCGAGAATCGATACTCATATCGCAGACAACGCCTGTTCATCCACCACACCGCACATAAATCCACAAGCCCACGCCACAATCGATTCCAGATGCCATACTTCGATTCTCCGTGGACACGCGGAAAATGCTGGACATCACACTCGGTTACAGTACAGCCATGCATCTTTGCAAGTGCTGGAAAAAATCGATGCATTCCGTCAAAAAGCTGCAATCGATCGACTAGATTTCGACTGAATATTTTCAACGAACACCCCGTATCATGCACATGATCACGGGTTACAAAATTCCGAACCTCATTAGCCAGTCGAGAAGAGAATCCTCGAATCGCATCATCATTTCGTGTCGCTCGCCTTCCGCACACAAGGTCAAAATTCTTACTTAAGGGAAGCAAGCGAAGAATATCTGCGGGATCATATTGCAAGTCCCCATCAAGCGTGACAACATGATCGCCTCTAGCCTGTTTAAAGCCAGCATCAAACGCCGCAGTCTGGCCACAACGTTGTGCAAAATGAAATACCCGCACACCCTCGTGCGCTGCGTCGAGTTTGTCAAGAATGACATCGCCCCCATCAGTACTTGCATCATCAATAAAAATAATCTCATAGGGTTCCTGCGCGTCTGACAGAACACGAATAATCTGTTCGGTCAATGGAGAAACATTGTCACGCTCGTTATGAATCGGGATGACAACGGAGAGAAGCGAGTGATTGTGTTGTGACAAGGTTATGAGACTTTTTGATGGATTTGCGCCTTCGCCATAAGCTTACAGTAGCTACACATTGCTGCAGAGGTTGGCTGCCCACACTCTTCGCAGGGATGAAGTATCGCGATGTCTCGGTCAGACATCGATTGGTGATCCAATTGTGCTTTTGCCCCTTGCTGAACAAGAAAACCCCAATAAAAACTCTGTTTTGACCCGGGTGAAGCTTGCTCGATCACATCCAGTGCTTCCTTGTAGACAAGAAGTCGCGATCCCGTCGCCATGGGACAATCCTCAACGATGTAGTCAATACCGTTCACCACACAGTAGGCTGCAATTTCTCGTTCGGTCAGACGATAGAGGGGCTTGATCTTTTTCGCGAAACCTTCCATCGAGGCGGGCAGAACAGGCCCCTGCTTTTCAAGAAACTCCTGGTTCCAACGCAGCACATTTCCCATTAATCGAGCGGCTTCATCATCAAGATTGTGTCCTGTGGCAAGAACATCATAGTTCTGATCAACAGCCACTCGATTGAACTGGTAGCGTTTGATACACCCACACGCTGCACAGGTGGGACGGCGCACAAGATCGGCTAACTCACGAATGCCAATACCCTCATCGTTGGCGGCATCTTTTGTGAACAACATTGCGTTACGCAACTCCGCAAACGCTTCCACTTTTTGCCGTGATCGAACCGAATACTGACCGATGCCTAAGTTCACATACAGTCCATCTACGTAGTACCCCAACTTCAGCAAAATATCCCATAATGCCAGACTGTCCTTCCCTCCAGATACTGCAACGAGAATTTTGTTCTCCTTTGTACACATTTTCTCTCGTCCGATCGCACGTTCCACTTGAATTTGCGCATACTCAGTCAGACACGGACCACATAGCGCGGTATTGTGCCGGGGAATCGACAACACCGCTTTGTCTAAACATTTACGACATTTCATCTATATGCCCCCGGAGATCACCGATCGAATCTCAATGCTGTCCACATCACGAACCATCTCATCTTCGGTAAGAAGCCCACCGTCGCGAATGACAAGTACAGTCGCCGGAATAATATCAAGGTTTTTCAGAATCGCCTTAACCTGTTTGGGACCTTGAAGCTCGAGAGTTCGATCAGGCTGAGAGAGATGAATTTTCATCGTTTAGACATGTCTAAAAATCAATGCATACAGTTGTTTGATTGTCTGCCGCGAAATATAACACACTCTGTCCCGGGCATGCCGATCGGGGCGTAATATCAAATCGCCAATATCTTTTATGGCTCGAACATCTTCCACTTATACAACACAATCCGATCGTTATGCGTGTCGGCAATCCAGATCTGCCCGCTACGTGCCTCAACACCTTCCGGCCCATTGAGTTGATCAATCTCTTGTCCAGCTTTGCCTGTCCCTATCGTTGCTAAATACTTCCTAGCTTCATTGAACACCTTTACTTGATGATTGTACTGATCCGCAACGTATAGCCAATTACCTTCGTCTATAGCGATATATTTTGGTTCGTGAAAATCCGTCCTATCACCCTCAAATGTTCCGAGCACGTCAAGACTCGGACTCACGACTTGAATTCGATTATTCCCAGGATCGGCAACATAGAGTTGGCTATCGTAGGAAAGCTCAATATCGTGTGGTCGAACGAACTGACGCGCCCCTGCCCCATGAGAACCGAGAACACCAATACTCTTTCCATCTTTAAACATTACAACGTTGTGCAATCGCGCATTGGTCACATAAATGACGCCACGCGAATCCGACGTGACTCCCTCAGGGCTTCCCAAGTTACTACTCAACTCTCCCTCATATGTCGCATTCACACCATTGACCTTGTAGATCACAATCCGATCGTTCCCACTGTCAGCCACAAGCAATCGACCCATACGATCAAAGGCTACATCGTGCGGAGCCGACAGCTCTCCCTTCCCAATCACACCAAGTATCTTGAGGGAAAAGGGATCGAGAACCTTAACCACGTGACTCCCCACATCTGCAACGTACAGATACTGACTGCTCGGGTCGAGGGTTAGATCGTGCGGATGGTTAAATGTTCCAGAGGAAGCCTTGAGAAACATCGCCTCATCGCCAAAGGCATACACTAGGTGATAACTCAGCATCACGATCACAACAAGAAAGACGCCAATCAGATATGATCTAAAAATCATGCTTTCCCTCCATTTCGTATTCGTATTCCCAACGTAATTATACGGGACTTCGCCGAACTTCAAAGCCCTATACGTAATGGCCAATACCAAACCAAACAACGCCTCGTTGAATCTATCGGGGTCCGTTGCCCAGTCACATCGGTTCGTGATAAGTTTTGCTCTCATTTCTTAACCCCATAGGCAGAACTCGCGATGGCTGAAAACACCGTGAAACAATCACCACATTCACTCGGCATTAGACACCTTGCCCTTCGTGTGGGCGATATTCAACAATCAAAAGCATTTTACCTGCGCGTCTTCGGGATGTATCCCGTATGGGAGCCAGATCCATTGAACAGTTACCTCAGTTCTGGTGCAGATAATTTGGCCTTACATCAAATTGCAGAACACCCCACGATATACCCGCAACCAAGCTCAACCTCACTGGACCACTTTGGCTTTCTCATGGAAAACCCCGAAGCCGTCGACGAGATGCTGAGATGGATTGAACAATGTGAGATACCAATCACGAAGGCACCGAAGACACACCGTGATGGAAGTTATTCGTTCTACATCGCTGATCCCGATGGCAATACCATACAAGTCCTCTACGAACCGAATATCAAAGGCCCTCCTTCAGCCTAAACCTCATCCACGTATACCATGTGGATTAAGCGCCTCCTGATTCTCGTTCCACTGCTCCTAGCCGCTCTCTTGCTACAGTCTTACTTCTGGGTTCCCACCTATGAGACGCAGACGAAGGGAAACCCAAAACGACTTCTAAAATACATTGAAGCCTCAAGTGGTGATGCGAAGATTTTGAACCCGATTTTGAATGCAGATAGTGCAAGCAGCACTATCGTCGGTATGGTCTTCGAGGGTCTAGTGGATCTAGATGAGAACCTTGCACTTCGTGGCCGCCTGGCGACCAACTGGGCCATTACAGAGCAGGCCTATTTACTCGTCGACCCAGACTCTCAACTTCCTGATGGAAAGCCAGCAACCAGTGCACGTATTGAACAACGAATACAGTATGCGCTCGACACCAAAGCCTTTCCTGAGTTGAATAGCATCTTACTTGGTATGCGCAGGATACCTTCGGAATTGCAGACCACGACTATCGACGTTCGAACTCGGGATGGCAAGAATAAACCGAAAACGACATCAGTTGCGATATCAATCACTATCCCCGAACGCCTTGCATTTACGCTTAATCGAGTTGATCAAGACTTTTTCGATCGCTTAACACCGGTCATCGGAAATCAATACGGTACCCATTTTCGACACAACAAGTACCTCAACAATGTAGATTCAGTGGATGACAACATTGTGGCGCAGGTCAAAGCGCAACTCCCATCACTCCTCAATGTTACCGAGCATAATCCAGAGATTTTGTTTCATCTTCGCCAAGGAGTGCGATTCCACGATGGACAAGAGTTCGACGCTACCGATGTCAAATTTACCTATGCCTCGATTATGAACCCCAGAAACATTTCGCCCCGGACTTCAGACTTCGAACCCATCAAGGCCATTGAAATTCTTGACTCCCACACCATAAAAATAATTTATAAACGGCTGTACTCACCTGCTATCTCGGCGTGGACGATGGGTATCCTTCCAGAGCATCTCCTTAATGATACCGCCATGCAAAAAGAAATGGATGAGCGCAACCTCTCAGAAGTGACGCGAGAAACATTCGGCATGCGTGATAGCACGTTCAATCGTAATCCGATCGGAGTTGGACCGTTTCGTTTTGTCGAATGGCAGGGCGACCAGTTTATCAAGCTTGATCGAAACGAGGACTACTGGGAGGGTGCGCCAGAATACGAGCAGTATATCGTTCGAATTATCCCAGATAGTCTAATACAAGAAGTCGAGTTTCGAACAGGCGCAATTGACTTTTACTCTACCCTCCCACACCAAGTCGCACGCTATCGTGAGGACGACAGATATCAAAACTTCTCGAACCTTGGATTCGGCTACGTCTATATCGGGTACAACAACCGCAAACCACTCTTTGCCAACCCTCAAGTCCGTCGAGCAATGAGCATGGCCATTAATGTCGATGAGATTATCGAATATATTATGTACAACGAGGCGGAGCGAGTAACCGGGCCCTTTCCCAAAATCACAGAGTGGTATGACGAGTCAATTCAGCCAGTTCCCTACGATCCAGAGGGTGCACGCACACTACTTGCATCCCTCGGGTGGGAAAAAAATACTGAGGGGTGGCTCGAAAAAGATGGAAATATTTTCGAATTTAACATGGTCACAAATAGCGGCAATTCTATTCGCAAAAACATTATGTCGATCGCGCAAAACGCTTGGAAGAAAATCGGAATCAAATGTAATACGCAATACTTTGAGTGGGCGGTATTTCTCAAAGACTTTATTAATACCGGAGATTTTGATGCGACAGTACTTGGATGGAGTATGGGTATCGACCCAGACCTTTATCAAATATGGCATTCGTCCCAAGCCGGTCCTCAACAGCTAAATTTTGTCGGATACAACAACCCACAAGTTGATAAACTGATCGTCCGCATTCGACAAGAATATGATCGTGTCCAACAGCGCACATTGACACATAAACTACACAAAATTATTCACGAAGATCAGCCATATACATTCCTCTATGCGAGTAAGGGGACTCGCATTCTCGACAAAAAGATCGTAATCGTGGAGCCCCAGCCTGATGGAACCGAGCGCTATAAAAAAATCTATCCGCTCAAGCATGGAGCCATCCAATTCTACTTTAATAAGTGGCGAAAACTGGAACATACGCCAGCATTCTGATTATGTGGACCTACATCGCTCGAAACATCCTCCAACGCATCGTCACGTTGATCATTGTTTCCATCGTGGCACATTCGGTCATACACCTTGCTCCTGGCGAGCCAAGTCAGGTTGATCCGTCAAACCCAAGAATGAAGCCATCCGACATAGAAAATATCCGGGCTGCCTTTCATCTCGATGACCCACTGCACGTTCAGTATGTGTATTGGATGCGGGATCTCTTCACTGGAGAATTGAAGTCCTTCAAAGATAACCAGCCTGTCCTTCCAAAAATCTGGCAGCGTTTTCTCAATTCACTCCCCTTACTGATCTGTGCAACCCTTATCATATGGAGTCTCTCGTTTCCTACAGGCATTCATGCGGCGATTCGAAGAGGCTCAACGTACGACCGGACAACAACCTTCACTGCCTATGCACTGATCTCAATCCCCGGTTTTTTCCTGTCGTACATCATGATCTTGTGGGTGGTCAACACCTTTAATGTACCCGTCATTGGGATGAAAACGTTTGGCATGGAAGATGCTGACATGGTATTCAGATCAATGGACCGCCTCTGGCACTTAGTGATCCCATCTCTCATGTCCGCCATCGGTGGCATCGCGGTTCTTTCACGCTATGTCCGTTCACAAATGTTGGAGGTGGTGGGGCAGGACTATGTTCGAACTGCACGCGCCAAAGGGCTCTCAGAAGATAACGTCATCTACCGCCATGCACTTCAGAACGCATTGCTTCCGTTCGTCACCATGTTTGGATTCCTACTTCCGGCTCTTATCGGGGGCTCGGTTATTTTCGAACAGATTTTTGCCTGGCCAGGACTCGGACGGCTTGGATATGAAGCCATTCTTGCACGCGATTTCCCCGTGATTCTCACCATCAACTTTATCGCTGCCGTGCTCACGCTTGTAGGAACATTGGTTTCCGACCTGTTGTATGCAGTGGTGGATCCTCGAATACGGTTACAGTGATGGCAACAAACGAATCAGCGATGAGCACCCAGCAGGAAATAGCCCAACTCCCTCCGCCTGAAACCCAACTGCAGGAATTTTGGCGAATACTGAAGAAAGATCGTCTCGCGATCTTTGGCATGATCGTGTTGGGTCTACTATTGATGCTGGCAATCGTAGCCAAGTTCACCACCGAATGGGTCGTGATCTTCGATCCTTCAACCGTACGCCTTCCAGACAAGTTCCTTCCTCCTATGTCGGAATCGTCTACCAATCTCATTCCTAGTGAAGACCGTCCGGTATTTGGAGTCTACCTATGCGGAACCGATGAGCTGGGGCGTGATGTCTTCGCTCGCATGCTTCAAGGGTCATTTGTCTCTCTTTCAATAGGATTTATCGCAGTTGGAATATCAGTGGCAATTGGAATCTTGCTTGGGGGTCTGTCTGGGTACTACGGCAACGTCAAACTTGGTTTCATCACCGTCGATACTCTGATCATGCGTTTTACTGATGTCATGCTCTGCTTTCCAACATTCTTCTTGATCCTTACGGTCGTTGCACTCCTCCCACCAAGTATCTACAACATCATGATCGTGATCGGAGTGACCAGTTGGATGGGTACCGCGCGATTCGTTCGCGCAGAATTCTTGTCATTGAGAGAACAGGATTTTGTCGTTGCGGCAAAGGCGTTGGGATTGCCAGAACACCGAATTATTTTCCGCCACATGATACCCAACGCGATGGCTCCAGTCCTTGTCTCAGCCACCATTGGTGTCGCATCGGCTATTCTGACCGAATCAGGCCTGAGTTTTTTGGGATTTGGAGTACAACCGCCATTTGCAACATGGGGGAATATCCTTTCCGACGGAAAGGGATTTATTTTTGATGCCCCATGGCTATTTTTCATCCCCGGATTTGCCATTCTCATCGTCGTCCTCGCGTTCAATCTTTTTGGAGAAGGCTTACGAGAAGCGCTAAACCCAAAACTGAGAAGAAGATAAGTGAGCAAGCCAAACACTCCATTACTTGATGTGAGAAATCTCTCCACGTCATTTTTTACCGAGAAAGGTGAAGTCGGCGCTGTGCAAGATGTGAGTTTTCAGATCCTGCCTGGAGAAACCCTTGCCCTAGTTGGAGAGTCCGGATGTGGAAAATCGGTGACGGCGCTCTCGATTATGCAATTGCTTGATTATCCAGGAAAAGTTGTCAACGGCCAAATCATCTTCAATGGCCAAGACCTGACGAAAACTACCGACCACGAGCTCCGAAATATTCGTGGAAACAAGATCGGAATGATCTTCCAGGAACCCATGACATCACTCAATCCGGTATTCAGAATCGGCGAACAAATTGGAGAAGCATTGTTCACACACAAGGGTTTTACCAAAGAACAGTCAAGAACCGAATCCTTACGATTATTGGACCGAGTAGAAATTCCCTCATCCAAGAGACGAATCGACCAATATCCCCATGAGCTTTCAGGTGGAATGAAGCAGCGAGTCATGATCGCCATGGCCCTCGCCTGCAGCCCCGACCTTCTTATCGCGGATGAGCCAACCACAGCCCTCGATGTGACCATCCAAGCTCAAATTCTCGACCTAGTAAGAACCTTGCAGTCTGAAATGGGAATGGCCATCCTCTTGATCACGCATAATCTTGGCATCGTTGCACAATTTGCACGTAACGTGGTGGTCATGTACGCAAGTAAAATCGTAGAACAAACTGACGTGATGACGCTCTTCAAGAACCCTCAGCATCCTTATACGAAAGCCCTACTCAATGCACTCCCTCGACCAGACCACCCGTCTACCCGTCTCGCATCAATTGACGGCATGGTTCCCTCCCCATTGCTCTACCCTCAAGGCTGCCACTTTGCGCCTCGTTGCAAAGATCGACTCGACCACTGTATGGATCAGAACCCATCGTTAATTCAAACCGAGCCTGCGCATGAGACAGCCTGCTGGCTGTGCGAGAAGTCAGAAGCCGGATGATATCGAACCGTTGAGCTAAACCTACGCCGTGATAACTCAAGCCCCATTATCCAAGACCGTACTTCTCGACGTACGCAATCTCAAAAAACACTTTCCCGTTCGCCATGGCGTGTTTTCAAAAATTGCTGGATGGGTCAAAGCTGTTGACGATATATCATTTGAGATTTATGCGGGCGAGACACTCGGACTGGTTGGCGAATCAGGATGTGGAAAGACTACCGCAGGGAGAACCCTCCTTCGCCTCATGGAGCCAACATCCGGAACTGTCGTCTTTGATGGCAAAAACATCACAGCGATGAATGCGGCACAACTTCGGCACACGCGCCCACACATGCAGGTCATCTTTCAAGACCCATATAGCTCGCTGAACCCTCGCATGACCGTCGGGTCAATTATTGGCGAAGCCATGAACATTCATGGACTCACCAATGGCCTGGCAACAACACAAAAAGTCGCCGCATTACTCGAGAACGTTGGTCTTTCTCCAACCTATCAATCCCGCTACCCTCATGAATTTTCAGGAGGACAACGACAACGGATCGGAATCGCGCGAGCCCTCGCCTTGAAACCTAAGTTTATTGTATGCGATGAAGCCGTATCAGCTCTGGATGTGTCAATCCAAGCCCAGATCTTGAACCTGCTTCAAGATCTTAAGGAAGAACACAACCTGTCTTACCTATTCATCTCCCACGATCTTCATGTGGTGCAACACATTGCGAATCGAGTTGCGGTCATGTACCTCGGAAAACTCGCAGAAGTGGCTTCTGTTGATGCACTGTTTCGCGAACCCAAACACCCCTATACCCAAGCCTTGATCTCAGCAAATCCCATCCCCGACCCAACAATACAGACAAAGCGTATTCCTCTCCAAGGGGACGTACCATCCCCACTCAATCCTCCAACGGGATGCCGTTTCCACACCCGCTGTCCCCAAGTAATGGACCACTGTAAAACGACGAACCCTCCGCTGGTTCAAATTGGTGAAGGGAAAATGCGACACCAAGTATGGTGCCACTTGTAGAGTAGATCAGTGACAAAACCACACTGCACTAACTGACTCAACAGCACTGCAAAAACAGAGGCACTGTCATCCTGAGCACAGTGTCAGAGCAGATGCCACAAACAACGGAAAAGACCACCTATAGCGATTCAACCTGGACGTTTGGAGCAATTAGGAAATCGAAGCGAGGAACTTCTGATATAAGCGATGATATATTTTCCCTGGTCTCCCATCGCCAATTTGATATTCGTCTACTTTAACCACAGGCATAATCTCAATAATCGTCCCGGTAAGCAGAACCTCTTTGGCACTAAGCATCGTCTCCACTGATACGGGTTCTTCAACAACTGTGATTTCGCTCGCGCGGGCTACGTTCAGCACCCAGTCACGTGTAATTCCGGACAAGATGCGAGGCCCTTCCGGTGGCGTATGTACAACACCATCGGATACCACCATCACAGTGCTACTTGAGCCCTCAAACACCAACTCGCCCTTGACGAACAAAGCCTCGAACGCCCCAACTTGTGTCGCCTGCTGCTTCGCAAGGATGTTCGGAAGCAAGTTCAGCGATTTAATATCACAGCGATTCCATCGAATATCCTTGACGGTGATCGCAGGAACCCCGGTTTCCCGCAACTGTAGATCATCAGGCTCGATTTCGCGTACCGTCATAACCCTAGTGAGAGGTGCCGTGACAGGAAAACGATGATCACGCGGCGACACACCGCGCGTTAACTGAATATAGACCTTGGCTGCAGTGTATCCGCTTCGATCGATACCTTCCCGAACGATGCTTTCCCACTCGTCATACGACAGACGATCATCCAAATGTATTGATGCCGCGCTGAGCTTGAGTCGATTGATATGTTCTCGCAATAAGTGTGGTGTCGCGTCATACACTCGGATGACTTCATAGACCCCATCACCAAACTGGAACCCTCGATCCTCAACCGAAACAAAGGCTTCAGCAAGTTTTGTGAATTCACCATTTAGGTAGGCAATGTCAGACATGCCGTTTGATTCTACGGTTCGACGGAGACAATGTAGTCCCGCCGCTTGATGGATGTAAATCTCCAGCCCAACCTCTTCTCAAATACCAGTCCATATTTCCCTGGATGATCAGCCTGAAACCGAAATATCCGCATTCCTGAATCATTGATAGTCCCACCCGTCTTCCGCTGAAAAGCATCATCAATAAGCGCAAGCTGATCAGAATCATAGGTCGATACCCACAATTCCCCACGAGTCCGATCTTCCCAAAGACAAATCTTAAATTCTTCTCGCACTTTTGCGGTAATTATTTTGTCATATTGGTCATTCATCATTCGTAGCACACGGGCGAATCAGTTTTCCGGATACGGCCCCACGAGCCCCAGCGAAATTCATAAATGTCCCGTCCATCGCCTTTCCTCCACGCCGAAGCAACAGGCTATCCTCAGAAAATCCCTCGGGGAAATCCCATCGAATGTATACCGTCTGTCCATTGACGAGCAATTGGGAAGGGACGACGTGCTGACTCGTAAAAGGAACGCCTGCATCCGGAGACGGAGGAACATGCAACATGTACTGATATTCTTGGTGATTCAACATATTATGAATGTGCATCTCCCATACACCACAGATTTTTTCTACCCCGTGCATTTCGGACGTGACCTGTGTTGTTCCTTTCTCTTCAGCTACTCCGCTGAGAGGAAAAAGAAAAAACCATCCCACAATACTTACACAGATAATGCTATACATCTTCGCAATCATATTTTTCTAAGATGCCTCCTCTGTTATGTTATAGCCAGTCTCTACTAAGTTTCCTGATCCTCACCCGGGAAAAGACCGCGAGGTAGTGTTGAGTCATATCCATGCAAGAAAAAATTGACCGCATAGCCTATTCCCTGCGACCACAAGCTATACACATCATCAAAACCTGTATTCCGCTTTAATGGAATAAAGCCTTCCAAGGTCACAGGGCCGGTATAGCCTCGTTCCATTGCAGGAATGGTTTGAAACTCATCCGGAATGCCATCACGGTCAGTATCCCTTATGACCGTCGTCACCTGGGATGCATTCACCTTATCAGACAACGATCCTTCAATACTCAACACCAATTGAAGCACGACCCTTCCGTCCGTTCCAATGGAGGTTTTGAGCTGTCCTTGACGATCGCCCAGCAATCCCGCACGATAACTAGTAGCTAACGTTCGATGCGGACTTTTCGTAATCACCTCAATGAAATCGGGATATTCCACATACCACCAATCAACTTTTTGCGTATGTGCGGCAACATCGTCGTCTAATATCTCCAGCTCATTGTCACGAAAGTGGTTTCTGAAGCCTGTCAAGAGATCGCGTTGGACTTCCTTTTCGCTGACCGAAGAAAATGTCTTGCGAAACCATCGCTCATAGTCATTCTGCACACCTGTAAGCACATGCATTTTTGTCTCATAGTCAAATGCATGTTTCATCACCCACCATTGGCCTGTATCTGCCAAAAACGTAAGAAGTGGCACAGCACCCAGCAGGAAACAGCCCATCAAGATTTTTTTCAGACGAGTTATTTGACTAGAGAGAGGTCGGCGGACAAGTCGAATCATCCCGTAGATCAGCACACCGCCAAGCAATACACTGGAAATCGAAAGAGCTTCCCACACCGGCATACCCACAACTGTGCTTACTGAAAGCCACTTTGACGGGTGGGTAAGAATAAACCATCCGAGTTTGACCCCTTTGATTCCATTTCCAAGATTTGCCAGAATAAGGAAAATGCCAACAGATCCAGCCACACACACAGAAGCAGTGCCTACCATCACCCCAATTGATTTCACCAGAAGAGTGCGCCGCTCGACTTCTGCGTTCACGTCATGACCATAGGCACCATCCTGTTTCAGAAACTTCATATTTGATCTGTGGTGTTGTTCCCCAAAAGATTCCACAGTTCCTCCATTGACATCGTCGTTACAAAACTGTCGGATTATAACAGCCACAGTCCCATCACGTCATGACACTACATTTCCGACAATCAAATTCAAAGGGAACGGCACTTGATCACGAATCAACACCCGCATATGTGTATTTGCGAGAGAAGACGGAACAGCTGGGACGCAAAGTTCACCAAATTTTGCGTTTCATCTCACAACGACAGGCAACTATCTAGATCCCCACTGCATGGTTCATGAGTTGCACCAAGAACATCCTGTAGAGCATTCTGAGGATCGCGCCATACCTCGGAAGAACAGGATCCCTCGCGAACTAATTAGGAATTCCCACAGTCCGCTAGAAGCCTGATTATGTGGGAGAATCTTGATTTTGCGCCCTGCAGGATGCTACAAAACAGCTAGCGGTGAGTGATGTTTCACGATCAAACATTAAGTAGGTGTGGAAGATAAGGGCAGATAATTGGCAATTCGAGAAATTCGGCATTATCCCAATCCGGTTCTAGCACAAAAGGGCGAAACGGTTACAGTATTTGACGCCAAGTTTCAGCGTCTTATTGATGACATGATCGAGACAATGTACGCAGCGCCTGGAATTGGACTTGCCGCCCACCAAATTGGTCTGCCACTGCAGCTCTTCATTATCGATGGTGCAGTGCAAGACCCCGACCACCCCATCATCGTCATGGCTAACCCAAGCATTCTCTCCCAAGAGGGCGAGGTTATCGACGAGGAAGGTTGCTTAAGCCTTCCTCAATATGTTGACCATGTCAAACGTGCCGCAAGCATCACGATGGCCGGCCTCGACCGGAATGGCAAGCCATCCACGCTTGAAGGCAACGGGCTATTGGCTCGTGCGATGCAGCACGAATATGATCATGTGCAAGGAGTCTTGATGCTGGATCGACTCAGTCCATTAAAACGAAGTCTCTACATCAAGCGTATCAAAAAACTCGAAAAGAATCGTGCACATGAACACGCAGCCGTGGGCTAACCCCCATGCGGATTGTGTTTTTCGGGACACCAGAATTTGCGGTTCCCACACTGACCGCCCTATCACATTCTAGGCACCATATTCTCGGAGTGGTCACACAGCCTGACGAACCGAAAGGACGCGGCCACCGGATGAGTATGTCAGCGGTAAAAGTCTTTGCCTTACGTGAAAATATCCAGGTTCTGCAACCCGAGAGTGTGAAAGACTCGACACTTCTTGAGACGTTGCACCAGTGGAAACCTGATACATGTGTTGTCATCGCCTTTGGCCGCATCTTGCCACGACAAATTCTTGATGTCCCTCAATTTGGATGCGTAAACCTTCATGGCTCGTTACTTCCTAAGTATCGCGGCGCAGCGCCAATCCAGTGGGCAATCTGCAATGGAGAGATAGAAACTGGAGTCACGTCAATGCTCATGGACCACGGCATGGATACCGGACCAATTTTGTTAAAACGTCCTATTGCCATCCGACCAAATGAACGTGCTGGAGAACTGGCACATCGACTCGCAGACATCGGTGCTGAGGTAATACTCAAAACCCTTGAGGCACTTGAGACCGATACGATCACTCCCCAACCACAAAATTCAGACCACGCGTCACTTGCGCCAATCCTGAAAAAGCAAGATGGGATGATCCAATGGAGCAATAACGCATCACGGATTGCAAATCTCGTGCGTGGGATGGATCCTTGGCCTGGAGCACACACCTATTATGGAACTGAAAAGTGGCGACTGTGGGACGTCAAATCAGTAAATTATTCGCCGTCATCACAATCTCCAGGTACTGTCCTCGACACGACACGAAACAGTATCACCGTTGCAACAGGGTATGGCACAATCGAAATTCGTGAACTTCAACCAGCCTCACGACGCAGAATGACTGCGCATGCTTACCTATCCGGACATAGAGTTAATTCGGGATCAACCTTGACAAGCACACCTCTGCCCTTGGCAGCAAATACCCAAGAGGAGACGATTTGATGAGTCGAATGAAAGGAATGTTCCTGCTACTTCTTGCAAATATCCTGATCTTTGTTACGTTATCGATCACCTTTACAGTCTTGGTTGAGATCCTTCTTCCAATGTTTGGCGTTGATCTTCGAGGATCAATCAACCAAACCATGTTGCTATGGTCGTTTGTCATTGGATTTGGCGGCGCATTTATTAGCTTGGCCTTTTCAAAGCAAATGGCGCGAGCCATGGTGTCCGGCCAACGAATTGAGCGCCCCGGATCCCCAATAGAATCCGTGATATTCGATTCCATCCGAGAAATTTCCCGTGGAATGGAAATCTCAATGCCAGAGGTATGGATCTATGATGCCCCCGATCCGAACGCGTTTGCGACGGGGCCGAGCAAAAACAACTCAATGGTTGCCGTTTCAACCGGACTCTTGCAGAACCTTAACGAGCGAGAGCTTCAAGCCGTTCTTGCGCATGAGATGGGACATATCCGAAACGGGGACATGCTCACCACAACTATTCTGGCCGGATTGATGAACACCTTTGTCTACTTCTTGAGTCAGTTCATCGCACGTCATATTGCAAACCGTAACCCGATGTTGTATTTCGCCACGTATATTTTTCTTCAGATTGTATTGTCATTTCTTGCAATGATCCCGATTTGCTGGTTTTCACGAAAGCGTGAGTTCGCCGCAGATGCCTTTGCTGCACGAGTCTATGGCCCAGACTCCATGATCGCGGCATTACAAGCGATTGGAACCTGGGTCCAACAATCCCAAATTGACTACGGAACGAAAGACGCACTGGCGACGATGAAGATTTCGGGAAGAACGGGCGGATTCATGAGCCTAATATCAACCCATCCACGTATTGAGGAACGAATCGAGGCACTCCGCCGTTCCAACATCGCATGATGCCATCATTAAAAATTGCACCATCAATTCTCGCTGCCGATTTTGGACGGCTTGCAGACGAAGTGGCGGCAGTCGAAGCCGGTGGAGCAGATTGGATTCACATCGACGTGATGGATGGCCACTTTGTACCAAACATCACCGTCGGCCCACCAATTGTCGAAGCCATTCGTCGTAGCACAAAGCTTCCACTCGATGTCCATTTGATGGTGACCAACCCAGACGATTATCTCGGGGCATTTCGTGACGCGGGAGCGGACATACTGACCGTCCATTGCGAAACCTGTCCACATCTCCATCTCACCGTTCAAGCCATCAAAGACTTGGGCGCAAAAGCGGGAGTTTCTCTGAATCCAGAAACAGCCATTGAATCGCTCAAGGAGATTTTAGCAGACCTCGACCTCCTGCTCATTATGTCCGTCAATCCAGGGTTTGGTGGTCAATCCTTTATTCCATCAGTCATGTCAAAAATCCGAAAGGCCAAGGACCTCATTGATGCCAACGCCCTTCAGATAGAACTCGAAGTTGATGGAGGCATATCATCTGACAACGCTGCGGATGTCGTTCAAGCCGGGGCAACAATTCTTGTTGCAGGATCTGCAATTTTCAAAACACCACCATACGACATGGTTATCCGGCAGATGCGCCGAGCTGGAATAGGGGCAATGCCAGTGGAAACCCAACGAGCATGACACAAAAAGAATCGTCTCCTCTAGAGGAGCACCAACTCTCAAGCCTTCATCCACTCGAAGTCGCCATCCTTAGCGACTTGCATAAACAATCCCCCACCAGCGAAGCTGACCTCGCAGCACATACTGGCCTCGACCCTGCACAAGTCAGCATGAGCATCGGATGGATGCAAGCCAAGCAGTACATCACGATCACGTCAGAGGTTCTCACAAAAGTCGTCTCCCTCACCTCAGTAGGCACTAAGTTTTCTGAAGAAGGATCCCTCTTAGAACGAATTTTCACTGGAGCCACGGAAGCTAAGCAACAGGGCGGCCTTCTCACCATGAAAACCCTTCAGGAGACGCTAGGCCTACAGGCAAGCGACCTGAGTGGTCCCATCGGAGCGCTAAAAACAGAAGGGTCCCTTCAGATAGGTCCTGGAGGAGTACTCGAACCAACATCACCAGTGAGTGAGCTAACGTCTACGCTCCGTATGCTCATCGAAGATATCGCTCACGGTCCGGCAAGCTACGACACGCGACCTGATACGGAACGCAAGATCATCGATACCTTTTCCCAACGGCGAGGACGTTCACAAGAACCGTTTCGGGTTGATGAACATATCACGCGATCCTTTGCACTCACTGACGCAGGGCAAGCAATTGCCACAAACGTGATGACCACTGGAGTCAAAGAGGGCTACGCACAACTGACGCCTGAAATATTGAAAGACGGATCGTGGCGAACGCGTGCCCCCCGCCCATACAACATCGCGCTACGTCCCCCACGAATTACTGCAGGAAAAAAGCATCCTTACCGATCATTTTTGGACAAAGTCAAAACAACATTGGTCAGCATGGGTTTCGAGGAAATGCGTGGTCCGATCGTCGAAAGTGAATTCTGGAATATGGACACGCTCTACATGCCGCAATTTCACCCCGCCCGCGATATCCATGATGTGTATTTCGTGAAGAGTCCTGCGTATTCAGAACCTATCCCTGAACCTTATGTTAGCCGAGTTTCCCAAACCCATCGTGATGGCTGGACAACAGGGTCCCGAGGCTGGCGCTACTCCTTCAATGAGCAACAGACTCGACGTCTGGTCCTCCGTAGCCAAGGAACTGCAGTATCATCGCGAACTCTCGCGTCACAACCGAAGATTCCCGGAAAATATTTTTCCATGGCACGCTGTTTTCGCTATGACCAGATTGATGCCACCCATGCTACTGACTTTTTCCAAACAGAAGGTATCGTGCTTGGAAACACCATCAACTTCCAGACACTCCTCGGACTCTTATCACTCTTTGCAAAGGAGATGGCGCAAACCACAAAGGTGAAATTCGCACCAGCATACTTTCCATTTACCGAACCCTCAGTTGAACTGCATGTCGAACATCCGAAATTAGGCTGGATGGAACTTGGAGGGGCTGGACTGCTACGGCCAGAAGTTACGCATCCACTAGGCATCAAAGTCCCCGTCATCGCATGGGGCCTAGGACTGGACCGCATGGCAATGATCGCACTGGGAATTCATGATATTCGCGATCTCTTTACTGCCAATCTCGACCTCATCCGTCAGCAACCAATGCCATTTTAACACCCATGCCAACGATTGATTTTCCAAAACAAGACCTCGAAACACTCATCGGGCACACGTTCACCCTTGAGGAATTAGACAAATGGATACTGCTGGCAAAGGGCGAAATCAAGGACTATGAACCTGCAACGGACACGCTTAAGATCGAACTTCAAGATACCAATCGTCCAGATCTCTGGTGTACTGAGGGAATTGCACGCCAAATTCGCACAAAACTGGATGAGAAGCTCCTCCCCTATTCGTTTTTCAAACCAGCGAAGAAGACTCTCGATCAAATCAAGGTCGGACACGGTCTTCATGTAATCAGGCAGTATATTGGCGGTTTTAAGGCAACAGGCTACACACTCTCAGATCGAGGATTGGCACAACTGATCCAAACACAGGAAAAACTGGCCGATATCTTCGGACGTAAACGAAAGAGCGTGTCCATCGGCATTTATCGGCTTGATCCCATACAGTTCCCCGTCACGTATACCATCGCAGACCCTGACACCGTGCGTTTCACTCCGTTAGGATTTGACGAGCCAATGACGCTGACGGAGATCCTAGAATGCCATCCCAAAGGGATTGAGTACAAATCCACGCTGATCGGTCAAGACGGCAAACAACACTGCCCATTGCTCACCGATGCCAATGGGACTATCCTTTCCTTCCCCCCAATCATCAATAGCCGTGAAATTGGGGAAGTGCAGGTTGGCGATAAAAACCTGTTCGTCGAGGTGACTGGAACCGATCTACGCATGGTCCTGCATGCGATTAATATTCTCGCAGCTAATTTCGCCGATCGTAAGGCGAAAATTGATTCCATAGAGGTACTCTATCCTGCGCCGACAGAATTCGGGAAATCAATTCACGTGCCGTATGATTGTGGGTCAGAGATCGAAGTGCCTCAGGAGATCATCAATGCCACCCTTGGTAACTCACTAACCTTGAACGAAGGAAAACAAGCGCTAATTGAATATGGATATCAGGTCAAGTCACACGTAAAAACTCTCTACGTGAAACAACCTCCCTACCGTGATGACCTCATGCACCCCGTCGATGCCATCGAGGACATTGCCATCAGCACTGGGTATAACGCCTTTTCAACCGCCCTCCCTTCCGAGTTCACCGTCGGAAGCCTTTCTCAATCTGAGATAATCTCGGACAAAGTCCGCGAACTCATGATTGGGTTTGGATTTCAAGAAATCCTTTCGAACATCTTGTCCTCACAGGAAGACTTGGCGATTCGGATGAACCTCCCGACCACAGACATCATCGAGGTTGACAACGTGATGTCCCTCACCTATAGCTGTGTCCGGCAATGGATAATTCCTTCGTTACTTCGTGTAGAAGCCGCGTCTTCTCATAGTTTCTATCCTCATTGCCTCTTCGAAGCAGGCGAGATCGTACAACCAGACCCGAACACCGAATCCGGCACTCGAACACTCAACGCCATCGGCGCACTCTTAGCCCACCCAAATGCCAACTTTTCGGAAATACACTCCTACGTTGACCTACTGTTTTACACCCTCGGCTTATCATACAAAGTCAAACCAACAACACATCCATCTTTCATTGATGGCCGTGTCGGACAACTCACACTGAATCAGGAGCCATGTGGCCTCCTCGGCGAACTCCATCCACAAGTACTTGATAATTGGCAGATCACTATGCCATGTACGATTTTTGAGCTACGCCTTGATGCCTTGCAAGCAGATAACATATAACTCAGGCAAGACACAGGGAAAACCGAATGGACCAGCAATCAGGTCAGCCTCCACAACATGGAGCCTCTGGCGAAAACGCTTCGAAACCAATGTACGCAGGGTTTTTGATCCGTGTAGCTGCATCCACCATTGATTCCATACTATTACTGTTCCTCATCACCCCGTTGCTGATTGGAACAGATAGTATGGACTTAATTCTTTCCGGGAAAACAGCCGGAGGCCTATCAACGTTCCTGATTACATGGGTCATGCCAGCTGTCGTGGTCATTGTCTTTTGGGTATTTCGTGCTGCCACTCCAGGAAAAATGATCCTACGTATCAAAATCGTAGACGCAAGAACATGCGGTAACCCTACACCAGGAAAACTGATCTGGCGCTACTTTGCATACTTTTTCTCAACCATTCCGTTGATGCTCGGCCTTCTCTGGGTTGCGTTCGATAAACAAAAGCAAGGATGGCACGACAAGCTAGCAGGAACTATTGTGATAAAAACATGAACAGTTGAACCTCTCTGTGAGAGATTGCGATTTCACATCTTGTCCTCCATTTCATCATTCCCGCAATTGTCGCGAAACTAGCTTTTACAACGACCTGGCGTATCAGCTATCTCGTAATGATGTCCACAATGTTCGTGGATCTTGACCACCTTCTCGCTGACCCAATTTACGACCCCAACCGATGCAGCGTCGGATTCCACCCTCTTCATAATCCAATCGCAATCGCCATGTACGGAATCTTGTGCTTTGCCAAAAAACTACGGCTCATTGGAATCGGATTGCTCATTCACATGATCCTCGATTCAATCAATTGCTTCATAAGCAACGGCGTGTGGTATGTATGATGTGTCCACTGTGCCAAACAGAGGACGCGATCAAACTCTTCTACACAGACAAAGACCGCGAGTATTTCCAATGCCAAACATGTAAATTAGTCTTCGTTCCCTCCGCACACTATCTGTCGACGGAAGAAGAAAAAGCACGTTATGATACTCATCAGAACAGTTATGAGGATCCAAAATATCGAGCATTTCTCAGCCGGTTATTCATTCCCATGCAAAATCGATTGGCCCCAGGAAGCCGCGGCCTCGATTTTGGTTCCGGCCCCGGTCCAACACTATCTGTGATGTTTGAGGAAGTTGGACATTCAATGGCACTCTATGATCATTTCTATGCACCAAATCCTGCGGTACTAGATGCACCCTATGACTTCATTACCGCAACCGAAGTGGTCGAGCACCTTCACTACCCGAGAATTGAATTGGACCGTCTATGGACAATCCTGACACCAGGAGGAATCCTTGGGATCATGACCCAACTTGTGCCAGAACATGACACATTTGCTCAGTGGTACTATAAGCGTGACCCAACCCATGTGTGTTTTTTCTCCCGCAAAACGTTTGAATGGCTAGCCACTCAATGGCACGCTGTACTGATCTGCGAAGAGAATGATGTAATGCTACTTGAGAAACAATCTGACCAGATACGATAATTGCACTCGATGGTTTTCCAACGACACGATTATCATCGTTTCGCTCCCTTAAGAAGGGCAATTATGGGGATTATCAATTGTGCAGATTGTGCGTACTAGGATCGACGAGCGAGCTTTAGTAGAACCGGACGGTGCCGAAGGTCTGCACCACCTGCGCTAAGTGTCCTAGTGAGTTCCGATGATGGCGATGGACCAAAGCAGTTCGTGAACGCGAAGTGAAGTACGACGCTCGCAGAAGATGGTTGCGGCGACGGAGAACAATAATCATTGTTGCCATTTGAACATTCTACTAGAGTTTCATGGTTTCTCGAATTTTTCGTAGCAGTGCAATGTTTTCGGTATGGCCAGTTTTTCGTGCATGAACTGCACCGCTGATTGGCCGTCCGAGTAAATAAAAATCTCCTATGATGTCGAGAATTTTGTGGCGAGCAAATTCCTCTAAAAACCGCAGTGGGGTATTAATCACTCCGTGATCTGAAACGAGAATGACGTTGTCGAGTTTCCCCCCCTTGGCCAGTCCCATTTCTTCCAATTCACTCACCTCATTTAAAAATCCGAAGGTACGCGCCGGGGCAATTTCGTTACAGAAGGCAGCAGGTGAGTCTAGTTCAAAGGTGTATGTTTGATCGCCAACGGGAGGTGGATGAGAGAGTTCGTAGGTGATCTTAAATCCCTCATACGGGCTAATCGAGATCTCGGCATCTAATCCGTCTGTCACACTAATTGGTTCTTTGATGACAATCTGTGGCAAGGTCCCCGCTTGTTCTTCAATGCCAGCGGACTCAAGTAATTCGCAAAATTCGCTGGCAGAACCATCAAGAATTGGAAGTTCTCCTTCAACTTTCACCAAAAGATTTGTAATACCATAAGCGTGCAACGACGACATGAAATGTTCCACTGTGCGTACTCGCATCCCATCTTTGAGAAGCGTGGTGGCATATCCAGTCAAGTCGACATTATCAAGATGGGCCTCAACCACGCCATCACCAGCAAGACTGCTAAATCGAATCCCATTGTTCAATCCGAGTGGTTGCAAAATCAGGCCAGTTCGTACACCACTGTGTAACCCCACTCCCCCTATCACGACACTCTTAGCCACTGTTCGTTGCGGCACTGACGATACTCTTTTGCTACCACGATAGCGATTTTTGACAGTCTGGCTTACGGGCAACACATCCACCTTGGTCACTTCATTCCCAATTGCTCCTTTGACAGCTTGAACAAGACCGTCTAATGAAAGAGGCTTTTCGAGAAAGTCCACAGCGCCAAGTCGAATGGCACGAACAGCTGTATCAATAGTCCCATGACCGGTAATCAAGATCACCGGCATGTTCGGCCTCAAAGTCTTGAGCCGCGTTAAAAGTGTCAAGCCATCCTCATCTGGCATCCAGACATCAAGGAGAACAAGTGACGGATTACACTTCTTGATCATGGCCAAGGCGTCACGACTGCAATTCGCAGCCACAACACTAAACCCTTCGTCTTGTAGAATGCCGGAAACAGACTCCAGAATTGCGGTCTCGTCGTCGACAATAAGCACGGTTTCACCCATGGTCTACTCCGTGAGATGCAGCCGTGATATATCCACCACTCTCCCTTACAAGCATCCCCATCGCAAAAGTCATTCTGCTCGATACATTTCGATACATTGAGAAAAACTCAAATCTGACCATGGTGATTAATGATAATGCCGTTGACGATCACTGATTCGAATCGATTTTCTTTTACCTACTGCCTCAACATGCATTTTACGTGAGCATCACAGCGTGTTTAGAAAAAAGAATTCAAAGGATCATTCTGGAATAGTCTGAAGGTAGCAAAGAGACCACGGCGTGTAAAGTTGATCCAGTGCTAAGAGCAAATTTCTCCAAAATAGATACACTTTCAGTCAATTTAAAATTTCTTTTTTAAAAAACCGTGTCTTCAAAGAAAGGCAAATAAATGTTATACTTTGGCGCGAATTCGAACAAAGGTTTGAGCTTCAAGAGATACTTTCCTACTCGAGACAAGCTTCAAAGATTTTTTACTTTTCAATGAAAACCTTACTTAAGCTAAGTTAACAAAAAATGAAAAATGGCTGCTTAAAATAGCGCAAAGCATCTTGATCGCGAAACCTAACTGTCAGCGTAAATTCCTCCTAAGCCCCCCCCCCCAGCTAATCAAATGATGAAAAAAGCGACCAAAATTTTTCTAGCTGACTTGGCCCACACCCATTCCGTTCAAAACGATTCGTTGTTAACCCCTCTAAACATTGGTTATATAAAATCCTATGCCACAGCTATGCATGGCTCCAACGTCGACATCACCTTATTCAAGCATCCCGAAAAACTCCTTTCCAAAATCGTGGAAGAACGCCCTGATATCGTAGGGCTTTCAAACTATGGTTGGAACGAAACTTTGAATAGGTCGGTAGGCGGATACATCAGAAAAACTCTACCAAATGCACTGATTGTGGCCGGAGGCCCTAATATCGATCCAGACCAAGAAAGACGCCTCGCTTTTCTCAACCGGCATCAGTACTTGAATTTCCTTGTTATCGATAGTGGAGAGGAACCCTTTTCCGAACTAGTTACCTGGTGGCGTGAAAGCAACCATGACTATAACCATTTGCCGCAAAATATTGTTTGGCGTGATGGGAAAGAAATCCTTTCGAATGGAGTTCGCCCTCTTAAGAAAATAATAACCAATATTCCCTCACCGTACCTGAATGGTTATTTAGATGAATTTCTCGAAGCCGGAATGGTCCCAATGTTCGAAAGCAACCGCGGTTGCCCATACAAGTGTACATTCTGTGCATGGGGCGCTGCTTCTAAAGACCGAATCAGCCGTTTTGATGTGGACACTACTTTGGCTGAAGTCGATTACGTGGGTCAGAGGACTCAGGCGAAAAACTGGATCATCTGCGATGCCAATTTTGGAATTTTCCCGCGTGATATTGAAATTGCTAGAGCTATTCGGCGTGTCAAGGATTCGACGGGATATCCTCATAGATGCCATATTTGGATGGCCAAAAACGTCAGCCAAAGAAACATTGAGATCGGTGAAATACTCGGGGACATGGTCGTAGTTTTCATGTCTGTTCAGAGTTTGAATGAGCAGGTTTTGAAAAATATCAAACGCTCTAATATCTCCTTGAACACCTATATTGACTACCATGAAAAATTTCGCAATATGGGGTCGGACACGTTTTCTGAATTGATCATTCCAATGGGTGGTGAAACCAAGGAAAGTCATGAAGACGCATTAAGAGAACTTCTCGATATTGGCGTTGATATTATATATACCCACAACATCCGTCTACTTGCCGGGGCCGAAACCAATTCGACTCAAACGCGCAAAGAGTTTGGATTCAAAACTCGGTTTAGGCTCATCCATGGAGACGCGGGAATATACAGGTGCTCTGACGGGTCAACACTGCATGCCTTCGAATATGAAGAGAGTGTACGAGAGACTAATACGATGAGAGAGTCAGAGTTATTTTATTTTAGGAAATTGCATTTCCTAATTGATTTCTGCTGGAATTTAAATATTTACAAACCGCTCCTGAAAGTAGCCCAGTTTTATGGCATCAACCCTATAGATGTCTTTCGCAATATTTTGGAAATCACTCAGAGGACTTGCTCGCCTCCAAACGCAAACCAGAGCCTCATAGCAGTTTTTTTTAATCGGTTTGATGAGCTTTCCCATGCTGAATGGTTTGATAGCGCAGAAGACATCGAAACCTACTTTTCCAATGAGACCAACTTTCAACGTTTAATCAATCAGGAATTCGACAAGTTGAACATATTGTTCAGCGTTATCTTGCTAAAAGAATATAAGTCCGCTTTTGATACAGCAATTCAAAGTAGCATCGCATCTTTTGCACGTATTCCGGAAATGATATTAGAAGATGTCAGCACTTTTACCTCAGCACTTTTCCCCCCATTAGACTGTGAATTGAAGGAAAAAATGGTAAGTTTTCCGGAAAACATCGGAGAATTGACCAAGAAGTCTATAGATAGATTTACACCTTCAACCAATAGAATGGCGGTAAAGCTGGTGGAAACTCCTAAGCGGCGTGAAGCATGCGATCTTTTGCTGGACATACAGGGTAAAACTTTATCGAAGGTTTTAAACGCCCGCAGTATCGGCTCACTCTTCCTGCGCAATTTACAAATGGTACCTGCCGAAAGCGCCTATCCTTTACCGCTTGTGAATACTTGAACGCAGTAAATTTCTGTTTCCCGCGAAAAAGGAAGTTCGGATTCAGTCCGAAAGTACGGTTTTATCCATGGTTTACTCCTTGAGATGCAACCGCAACATGTTCGCCATTCTTCCCTACGAGCAGTTCCATGAAAAAAGTCGTTCCGACAGATACATTAGTCAACACTCGAATTTGGCCATGGTGATCGGTGATAATTCGATTGACAATCGCTAATCCTAATCCTGTTCCATTCTTCGTGTTTGAAAAATACGGAAGAAACAGTCGATCCCGGTCTTCAGGCCGAATCCCTTTCCCTTCATCTTCTACCTCAACATACACTTTGCGTTGCTGAGCATCATACCGCGTTCGTACCCAGATTTTCCCCTTGTGATCCATTGCCTCAATCGCGTTCTCAAACAAGTTGACAAACACGCGCTTCATCTGTTCCCGATCGATTGAGATCGGGGGAACGGCATCATCCAAACTGTGATTCACCTCCACATCCCGCTGAGACGTCGTATAGAGCATGCTAACATCACGAATCACATCATGAAGGGATTCTTCCGCCATCACTGGTTCAGGCATTCGTGCAAAAGTGGAAAATGAATCCACCAGGCGCATCAGGCTCTGCACTTCATTGATGATAATACCTGTCGCGTCTTGGACTGTTTCTTGAATCCCATCTGCACCCTCCAGCACTTTTTTCCGGAGTCGCTGGGCGGAGAGCTGAATCGGTGTGAGGGGATTCTTAATCTCATGCGCTATCCGTTGGGCAACCTCTCGCCACACTGCCACTTTCTGTGCTTTAACCAACTCAGCGTTACTGACCCGCAAATCGTTGGCCATGGTGTTAAATGATTCCATAAGCGTTCCCATTTCTCCGTCAGCCTTCGTATCAATGTGGACACTAAGATTGCCCGCCGCAACTGCCTTCGTGCCTTCAGCTAACTTTTCCATTGGCACAGTAATACGACGAGCAAGATAGACGCCGAACCAAGTTGCCGAAAACAGAATTGCCATCGCAATCACAGCGAAAGAGACAATATATGTCGTTTTAATAGGGTTTTTAAACGCTTTAAGTTGCCGGTAATCTTCATAGGAACTCACAATATCTTCACCCTTTGCGACAACCGACTCTGGAAATATGCGATAGGCAACAACAATAGCATTTGCCGTGTTTGTTGCTGACACTGCAGCCGTCGAAGAAGAGGTAATCGGTAAAGCGATAAGCATGAGCTTCCCAAACGATGTGGGCTCAAACAACAATTCCTGAACACCTGCAATGGCTTGTTCCAATACAGGCTCCATCGGGCGCCCTAACTCGCCCTCTGGAAAATGCGGATCAGTTGCTGAACCAAGAAGCTCCATGTGTGGAGACCAGACTTCGACTGCCGCAAGGCCATGTTCAACACGCTTCCGTTCAAGTGCAACACGCAATGCCTTTTCTCGGCGTAGCAATAGGAGATTCCGGCGCACAATCTCATCACGAATGGCTTGTCCACTTTGCTGTATGTGTGTTTGCTGATCTTGGTAATAGGATTGTGCAACTTCAAGGGCGCCTTTCAATGACTGTTCAACCTGAATGCTAAACCAATTATTCACGCTGTTGGTCAACAGCCCACTAGCTACAATAAACAAGAGCCCTGACGGGATCAGGGAAAAACCAACAAACGCCAAGATTAGTTTTGACTGGAACCCGGAACCGTAGTGACGCTCAAAAACTGCCTTAACCAAATTTCGTGAGAGAAGCAATGCAAGTAGAACAAGAAGAATTAGGTCGACATTGACCATCGTCAAAACGAGAATGTTGCTTGGAATGTAAGGAGTGGCGCCAGTCCATTCATTCAGGGCATAGGTGAGCCCGAGGCATGGCAACAGAAACAGAATGGTAATCCAGACCGGCCGAAGGCTTAACTTAGATTGTGGAGATACCACGATACGCGATTTCACTAACATAAGGGGATGGTCTCAGCACGCCATACCGCGTGCATCTAATCAGGAACTATTTAGCGGGGTCGCTTAGGGTTTCGGCGCGGCCCGTTCGACATACGTAATTCGGAGGGTATAGAGCAGATCTTTGAGCAACGAATCTTCTTCCGCCTCAAGATTGCCCTTTGTTTTTTCCTGAAGCAACGTCAGTATCTGAATGATCTCACTTGCCTGTTGAAGATTCGGCGGTGTGGGTTCGCTACCCTCTTTTGCCTCTCCTCCCAGTAACATCAGAGCCGAGGATGCGAGGGAGTAGACAAAGGACTGAAATGTCAGTTCACGAGGCTGAGTTGGCTTTTCCCTTTCAGTCCCAGAAGCAGTATCGTTCACTGGAGCAGAGACCGTCTCCTCTGCGGCCCCACCATCAGATTGCGCAGATTGCGATGTGACCGATTCATCATCGTCGCCGTACCGCGCACGCCGATCTTTGATAACGAAACCTTTTTCTTCCTCCTCAGTAGCCATCCAGTTCCCCACCTAAAAAACATGGAGACGCTAGCACAGTACCTGGCCCTTTGCAAGGTTCAAGCAAACTTGATCTCGATCATAAAATTGACTCTTCAGTCTTCGGTAGCGATTGAGGTATGATAGCTCTGCAACCGCAAATGATTCACCGTTACCCACGCTGAGAAACGGAGATGAGGCGCGGCATGAGATATCAACACACAGTTGGAAAAAGAACACTCGCTACCAGGTCGATCGTGCTGTTGAGTGTCACTCTCGTCTTCTTCTCTGGATGTGCCTCAACCCCCGGTTCTGCAAAAATACCGACGAAGGCGATCAATGTTCAACCGACCACCTTTGAGGATCCCTTTGAGGATCCCTTTGCAACCTCTTTTACCGATGCAAGGAAACTAAACTGGGATGACCAAAATGCGATTCATCCCGACCCATGGGAGTCGTTAAATGTCAAAACATTTGCGTTCAACCGCTACTTCGATAGGGTTATTTTTAAGCCATTCGCAAGCGGATATGACTGGATCATGCCAGACTCTGTACAACAGAATATCAAAAATGTCTTTACGAACCTGGCCATGCCAAGACGCTTTGTCAATAGCATATTGCAAGGAAAACTTGATGGTGCCGCTCGAGAATTCGTCCGGTTTGCCATCAACAGCAGCATCGGAATCGGTGGGCTATATGACATTGCATCACATCCATTCGTTGGTATCGATCCGAGTAATGAGGATACGGGACAAACCTTTGCTGTCTGGGGTATGGGCTCCGGTCCATACATTATTCTTCCGTTTTTTGGACCATCATCCCTTCGCGACAGCATCGGACTGATTTTCGATACTGCCCTTGAACCTCTCACCTATATTGCCTTTGACACACCCGTCACAAACCCGATTTTGCCAACTGTCCTAAGCTATGGTACATACGGTACCGAGATAACCAACGCCCGATCCCTCCATCTTGAATCATTTGCGAACATTGAGACCGCATCGCTTGATTTTTATATCTCTGTGCAAGATGCTTACTTCCAAGCCAGACAGGCTGCCGTCAATGACCAAGGAGGCCTTAGAAACCCTAGCGGTGTCCTTAACAAGGAATAACAAGCCTAAACCCCAATGAAGGCGCACACTGAAACATTATTCCCAGAGTACGAGAAGGAGCAGAACACCCTCCACACAACCGGAATCCTTCCGTCTCAAATCATTGGCCAACTTACTGAAAAAGGTTATGTTCACGCCGATGTGGCAATCACCGATACCCAAATTCAGCCCGCAAGTATTGATTTGCGTCTAGGGTCAAAGGCTTACCGTATCCAAGCCAGCTTCCTTCCTGGACCCATGTCCGGAGTGATGAATAAACTTCAGGAGTGGATGATTGCGGAAATTGACATCACCACACCAACAGTGTTCGAGCGAGGGTGTGTCTACATCGTACCCCTGATGGAAAGCATGAACCTTCCCAACGACATTGGGGCAAAGACTAACCCAAAAAGCACAGCAGGACGATTAGATATTTTCACACGCCTTATCACAGACGGGGCCATCGAATTTGAACAAGTTCCAAACGGCTACACAGGTGGGTTATATGCGGAAATTGTTCCCCGTACATTTCCCGTCGTGCTCACGCAAGGTGACTGCTTAAACCAGCTCAGATTCAGTCGAGGAAACCCACTCTCTCTTGACAGCCAGCTCCAGAAATTAGATGAGGATGAAATTCTAGTGTATGAAGATGGGGATCGTCCGGGCGAAGCATCAATCCGAAACGGTCTAAGACTATCGATTAACCTACAAGGAAAATCAGATAGCGAGGTGATCGGATATCGTGCAAAAAAACATGCGCCGGCGATTGATTTTAGAAAGATCAATCAATACACGCCAACAGATTTCTGGGAAATTATTCAGAATCCAAAGAATAACAGTTTGATCTTAAACCCTGATGACTTCTATATTCTTGGCTCAAAAGAAAAGATCCGCGTTCCACCACATTACGCTGCGGAAATGGTTGCATATGATTCATCCATCGGAGAATTCCGCATCCACTACGCAGGGTTTTTTGACCCAGGATTTGGATACGGCCAAAGCGACATCAAAGGCTCACATGCCGTCCTAGAAGTTCGTTCTCATGATGTTCCGTTTATCATCGAAGATGGACAAACCGTAGGAAGGCTGATCTATGAGCGGCTGATGGCCCCATCGGAAAAGGTTTACGGAGTCAACATCGCATCTTCATACCAGTGCCAAGGCCTCTCTCTCAGTAAACAGTTTCGCCGCAATTAATGCGCACATCGCGGCATCTTCTGCCCGCCAATAATAGCCACTCCCACCCTACCACGACTCCCATCATAACCAAGAACTTTCTTCTGGCATTCACAGGGCACTTCTGCATCGGCATGGCGTTTTGGCCCTACGTCCTGCTCCCTCTGTTTCTTGGAAACTTGGGTTACGACAGCTTCATGATCGGGGTCCTCATGGGTACTGCCTCTCTCTCAGGAGTGCTGATTCGACCTTGGATTGGCATCAGCCTTGATCGTCGAGGGAGAAAACCATTCCTTATCGGAGCCGCTGCTCTCTTCGTCGGCGTGAACCTCGGCTATATATTAGTGGACGAGGCTGGACCACTAATCTATGGAATCCGCTTAATGCACGGGTTGTCAGTCGGGCCTCTGTTCGCAGCCATCATGACATTTGCCGCAGACATTATCCCAGAGAAACGCCGGACAGAGGGATTTGCATACTTTGGAATTGCAGGCCACTTATCCGGATCTATCAGTGTCATGCTTGGGGAGTGGATGATTTGGTTTGGTGGGTTCCCTGCCTTATTCATATCTGGCGCAGTAATGAGCTCGATCGCAGTAATATTTTTCGCCATGATCACAGAACCAGAGTTTAAGGGAATAGAAGGCTCTAGTCAGCACCTTTGGGGAATCGTCAAAGATCAAAGATTTGTCGTGTTGTGGATTGTGAGCCTTGCTTTCTCGCTCGGCTTATCATCCTATTTCATATTTCTCAAGCCCTTCGCCGAGACCGTTGGCCTCACAAACGTGTCATTTTTTTTCACCACATACTCAAGCGTTGCCGTTCTCATCAGAATATTCGGTGCCCGTTTACCGCAACGGCTTGGTGAAAAGATAGTGTTAAGCACTTCATTTGGATGCCTCGCTGCTGGAGTCCTCATGATCGTCCACCTTCCAACAACCTGGGGCCTGATGCTCACAGGCATGCTATGTGGAATCGGGCATGGTTATGGATTCCCCATCCTCTCCTCCATCATCATCGAGGACGCAGATGCGGAGACACGAGGAAGCGTCGTGACATTTTACACGTTGCTATTCGATGTCGGGTTTTTGATTGGTGCCCCACTATGGGGACTTCTAGTAGACATTGGCGGATATAACGTGATGTTCCTCGCCGCTACTGTGGTGATCGTTGGGGGAATTCTTTTGGTGCTACAACGACAGTAACATTTTTTGCGGTACAGAATGAGTCACCTATGCATCATGTTACCCACACCATCAAGTGGTGAGTATTCGATCATTTCATCTACTTCGAGCACTTCTCACTAGGAGGCATCAGGGTCAGTTCGCTTTAAATTTCTTTTTCTTTACTCTAGGCTTCGTTGCCTTTTTCTTTACTTTACGCATCACGGCATCATACACCCCCTCTACCCATTCGCACAGAGACTTAGAATCGTCCGTTGCCTTGAGGGGGTTTGATAATAAGACATAGCAAGCACCTTGTCTTTTTTCTGATACTTAAATGCCTCAACCCTCTGCACTTCGAAGTTTTGTCGGTTAACATCATTCACTTTGAGATACAGCATATTATCAGCGATCACCGCCACCATGATCCCCTGGCGGAAGATTCCGAATCCCCCAAACATCGCTTTCGCGGTCAGCCTACCCAGCGACTCGAGTAGTTCAAGCACATATTGCACGAACTCATTATTTGCAGTCATAGGAAACTGCCTATTGCTGGTTTGACAAGGCATGGCATCAAAGACACGCCGTCTTGCGCAAGGATTTGTTAGAGCACTACATTAAATTCTTGTAGCTCCTGTGCGTCGTTCAAAAAATTCCTTCACCGCCACCATTGCACGACAGTCGTCTTCGTTGTAGGCAATGATGCGTTGAAGCGAAGATTCATCTTCCGGGTGCTTTAGGTGCTCGTCGTACCAGGCAATGGAATTTGCGCCAGATGGATCGATATCTCCCCACCGAAATCCAACTATTTTTGCGATATTTTTAATGCCATATGAATGCGTTGGCCAATCAGAATACCGGACGACCAAAGCCGCATACAAATCGTACTCGGATGCAACATACCGATCGAATACATCGTGATCAAGCTGATATCTGTCCATGAGCTTGCGCAATGTTGTCCGCTCTTTATGGGAATACACATAATACACAGCTTCTCTCATACCACCGAGAAATGCCCAGAAGGCTCTAACCGTTTCCTCTTCGTCAGCAGGATGGCGAGCCACAAAATATTGAAACGGAAATTCCGCACCACCATCCTTGATGAGTACTCCGAAAAGATAGGTTATATTGCGTGTGGGATCATCTTCGATATCAAAAAAAATTTCACGCTTGCCCCGTGGCAGAGTATATCCAGCTCGAATATCAGGTTCTCCTCCAAGCATCACCTGCGCACGATTCTTCATTTGCTTCAACGATTTCTCGCCGAGTCCATGGATTTTTTTCGGCGGAATGGTATATTCTTTGACGTTCATCGTCGCAATGTCCGAGATTGTCCGCAGTCCCGCTTCCTTCATTTTAAACTTTCGTTTGCCAACGTAGAAGAGTCCGGAAGGATCGGCCCGCTTATTGACCCAGCGCTCACAGTGGCCATACCACCCACACAAATGGCAATCACTCCCAAGAGCCGGTTCTGACGTCTTCAATCCGGGAACAAGCTGTTTCACTTCCTCCAATCCAGTCGCAAACGACGCACGAAACTCATCCATTAGAAACTCTTCGATGTCACCATCGACGTTGATAATGCGTCCAACCTCAAGTGCCATACCCTGAAGCCGCTCCAAGACCATCCAGTAAAACAACATCTGAAAAGCATAGTGCTTTTTAAATCGTCGCGAATTGCCACGCTCCTTCCACCCCACTCCTGCCTTGATATCAATTGGTTCATAGCAAAAGGCTCCGAACCGAGATGGACGGTCAAAGCGCTTCATTAACAAATCCGGCCGNCCCACNTAAACATCGTCTTTGAGGACCCCTTGATAAATAAGTGGTACACCTTCGTGCATCATCCGAAGAGTTTTGGCCGCTCCCTCGTCAATCGGCAAATCCCCAAGGTCAAACCACTGAATATCGCCGAGCGTTTTAAGATATTCCCGTTCTGTTTGAAGGCCTCGTTCCCATAGTAGCTTCACAAATGGACTAACTTCACCCTTCTCATTGGGATTGCCATTGGAATCCAAATAAACCCGGTGCTGACACTTGGTAAAGTTATAAAGATCAAGAGCGGTAATCTTCATTACTTATTGTCTTTATGATCCACATTTCTCCTATCCCATTTTTAAAAATGGGAAGGTTGAGAGCTATCCTTCGTCATTGGGTGGAAAGACACGCAACCATTTCAAAGAAACACATCAGATCCCCAGATTTTGAAAAAAAAGGTTAGGGGAAATTCGGGCGAGTTACTGCGATTGCAGCCAACGGGCAAGGTCTTGTTCGCTAACCCCAAGCATGGTTCCGGCTTCGGCTAGTACATCGTGGTCTCCGGAGTGCCCGACAAGACGAGCCATATTGGACAGAGTGAGCTGAATATTGTCACCATCCTCAATGCCCTTGAAAGATTCTAAAGCAGCAAGAAACCATTTCCGTGACTCGTTATATTCTTCTTGTTCCATCGCCACGACACCGAGTTGATGAAATGTCGTGGCTTTTGCGTGGTGATCCTCTTCNTCGGTGAACAGTTTAAGCGCTTCCTGGTAACAACTAGATGCTTGAACAAGATCACTCTGAACTTGCGCCACCTTTCCCAAGTGATGCCATGCCGCAGCTTGTGCCCGATGGTCTTTCAGCTTCACATTCACTTCAATGGCTGCCTTAAAGTGACTCTCGGCCTTCTTCCAATCTTCTTCATCAAAGGCAATCTCACCCCACTCTTGATGAATACCACCTTGCTTATCATCCAGCTTCAGTTCAACCGCAATTTCAAGCGCCTTCTTATAGTGCGTATTGGCATCGCTCCATCGCTTCACGTGATGTGCCACACGTGCTAAACTGACGTGTGTGCTGAGTTCTCCTTCACGATCAGCACATTCACGTTTTAACTCTAACGCTTTCTTAAACTGTTCTTCCGCGCCATCCCACTCTTGCTCATACAGCGCCAACTCCCCTAAATCATCGTATACGGTCGCACGCCCACGCATTTTGCCTTGTGGTGTTATGCTTGTTATCCGGTCGTAGTGTTTGATGATCCGGTGATATAACTCCCGAGAGCGCGGCATCTGCGGCGTCATCGCATATCGATCTGCAACAGTATGCATGACTGCCATGTATCCGATACCTGCGGGTCCATTGAGCACATCTTCATCGTACTGCTCAAGTTTCTTAAGCATGTCCTCTGCAATCTGGAGTGCCGTCTCCTGCTCCTCAGCAGCGTCAAAAAACGCCATCAGATACTTCGCAAATGGAAGAATATCTTCCTGAAGCTCCAATGCAGTGTCGAGCGCCACATGTACATTTTCAAGTTCCTGCTGACAGACCATGAGGCCAAACTGTTGCTCTTTTTGGTCCTCAGATTCCATCAGAACTTGATATGTGGACATCAAATTACGGAGATGCTCCATGTGGGCTTTCGTGATCGCCTGCTTATCTTCATCGCTCACATCTAACAGCCACCGACGTTCAAGGAGAAATGCAAATGCCCGTTGCAGATGCAGCAAAGGTGCACCTTCGGAAACGGGACTCAACACCCCAGCCTGTTCAGCTGTAGCCAGATAGTCTTCCCATTTGCTCGCGTCCACCTCTTTCATCACTGGGAGTGTTGCAATAACATCAATATAAGGTTGTAGCGCTACGCGATTGATAGATGATCGAAACGGGACAAGGCAGAGATAAAATGGACGAACCAACGAGGCGTCATCTCCATACAACAGTTCAACACTAGCCTGCAATATCGATGTGGAAGCATCATCGTCTTCGCGTGGACGCACGCGTTCTAACACCTCACTAGGGGTATGTTCTTTGAGCATTTCAATCACAACGCGCATGGTTAACCGATGGCCTTTCATAACATTGAGCAATTCCAGAAAGTCATCGTGCTTGCGATATCGTAANACGCCGTGTTCTTCCAAAATCTTGTGCGCAAACGCAAGATGTTCCTGGGGATGCTCAACATATGAAGATTCGTTTTGATGCTGATGAGAATGTTCAGAAGTCATTGGCATAAGGTATCCTTCTTTAAAGATATCGCATGATGTCATTATAAAAGGCAAAGGTCATCAAAGAAAGCAGAAGAAACAGGCCAACCTGATGTGCAATCTCGCGTCCCCGCTCTTCGAGCGGTCGCCCTCTAATGCCCTCAATGGCAAAGAACATCAAATGCCCCCCATCAAGCACTGGCACCGGTAACAGATTGACAATACCAAGGTTAATACTAATGAGGGCAACAAACAGTACGATATTGAGAAATCCTTGCGACGCCGCTTGTGCAGACATATCGGCGATGAGGATCGGACCTCCAATATTCTTTGCGGAAAGCTCACCCTGCACGATCTTCACAATTCCAACCACCATGAGCTCCGCCCACCGCCATGTTGCGTAGGCTCCATCAACAATCGCATAGACGGGTGACACGCTCTCAATCGAAACATCCCCAGTCATTCGGGTAATCCCAATCTGACCGATAAGGATGGGTTCTCCACCCTGTGATACTGCTTCAACACTTCGCGGCGTGACGGTCAAGTTCAGTAGCCCCCCCGCACGTTCAACCTCAATGGTAAGTTCATGGTCTGGGTTTTCAATGACGATTTCTGTCATCTCATGCCAAGTATCAATCCGTGTTCCATCGATTGCGACAATTTTGTCGCCAACTTGGAGTCCGCCACGCTCCGCGGGGGACTCCTCGAGCACGGAATCTACCATGGGCATCAGGCTTTCAAATTGTGGAACGTAAAGCGGAAGTCCCACGGCAAGAACGCTAGCAAAGATGCCATAGGCAAGAAGAAAGTTGGCAATCGGGCCCGCAAGCACAATGGCGGTTCGTCGAGAAAGCGATTGTTTCTCAAAGGATCGTGCCTTATCCTTTTCAAGCACTTCCTCCCCATCTTCCTCACCCAGCATCTTGACATAGCCACCAAGCGGAATCACACACAACATATACTCGGTTTCTTTACCTTTCCAACTCCATAGCTTTGGGCCAAATCCGAGAGAGAACTTCAACACGCCTACCCCTGCCCAGCGCGCGACAAGAAAATGTCCAAGTTCATGGAAAAAAATCAAGACGCCAAGAACCAGGATAAAAGAGACCGCTGCTTCAAGCATACGATCCTCTCCTCATGACAACACTGTCAGCAGCACAATCATGCACTATCATTCCAGCGCACTCACGTGCCCAAGAATCTGCACTGAGCGCATCTTCAAGCGTATCCAATTCTAGCCTCGAATGGGCATCCATGGTCCGTTCAATCACGCCTTCAATATCAATAAAACTGATCTTATCATCTAAAAATCCCTGCACAGCGACTTCATTGGCCGCGTTGAGAACGGCAGGCATCGTCCCGCCAACCTGCAATGCCCGATATGCCAAGGCCAAACAAGGGAACCTCTCCGTATCAGGTGCTTCGAAAGTTAACGGTCCTTCTTTCAACAGATCACATCGTGGGAGGTCAAGTGAAATGTGCTCAGGACAACTCAGCGCATAGGCGATAGGAATTTTCATATCTGGGATCCCCATCTGCGCAATAATCGAGCCATCTTTATACTCTACCATGGAATGAATTATGCTTTGCGGATGGATGATGACTTCGATTTTTGACGATGGGATGCCAAACAACCAATGGGCCTCAATAACCTCAAGCCCTTTATTCATAAGGGTTGCCGAATCGATAGTAACTTTCGATCCCATCTCCCAATTCGGATGGTTTAACGCTTCGGCTTTCGTTTTGTGCCGCATTTCCTCACGTGTGCAAGTCCGAAATGGACCCCCTGAACAAGTCAGAATGAGTCGCCTAATATCTTCTTTGCGATGTCCCTGCATCGATTGAAACAACGCACTGTGCTCACTGTCCACGGGGAAAATCATTACACCATGCGCACTAGTTTCCTGCTTCATAAGCTGTCCCGCCATCACCATCGGCTCCTTGTTCGCCAAGGCGACATTTTTTCCAGCCTGAATCGCAGCCAACGTCGGAACCAAACCAGCAGCCCCAACGATGGCTGAGATGACTAAATCAGCCTGATCAAGTGTAGCGGCCTGCACCAGCCCTTCGACTCCAGAGTAGATTGTGGTATCCCCAATGTTCGGGCGACTTCTGAGACGATTAGCAGCACTTTCATCCGCCATCGCAGCCACGTTCGGACGGAACGTCTCAATTTGTTCCGCAAATCGTTCATCCTGCCTCGCCGCTGTAAGTGCACAGACATCAAACCGGTCTGGATACGAAGCCAGCACTTCAAGAGCCGAAATGCCAACTGATCCCGTTGAGCCTAAAATAACAATGTGTTTCATGAGAAGATATCGTTGCGCTACGTGCAGAACTCTTTCGTTCCGCCTTTGATCAGCATCACATAGTAATAAAAGACAGGGACGGTAAAAATAAGGCTATCAACTCGATCAAGCAAGCCACCGTGCCCTGGCAAGATTGTTCCCGAATCCTTAACCCCAGCATAGCGTTTCAAACGGGATTCAAACAAATCCCCTGCCTGCCCGACGCTCCCCAACAGCAAGCCTACGATAAGGCAATCCTCCAGATCAAGCCACGGCATAAATCCAAACTTTGCAATGACCACCATCATGACCGAACCCACAAGTCCCCCAACGGAGCCTTCGATAGTTTTTCCAGGGCTAATTTGAGGCGCAAGCTTGTGCGTACCAAACGATGATCCAACGTAATACGCCGCGGTATCAGATACCCACGTCACAAGAAACACAAAGAAAATCAAGGCAATCCCACACTCGAACCCACGCAGAAGAATGAGATGACTGAGCATCCACCCAATGTAGGCGCTTCCGAATAGAATGATGATTGGATCAGTAAGTCCCCTTGTACGGCTCCCAATACGGGGTAGCAAGCATCCAATACCCACAACCGCGACAATCCCTGCTAGCCCTACAGGAATGGGAACCTGATACCCGAGATAAAAGCTCAACCCAAGCCAAACGCTAAGTAACGAGCCCACAATAGCCAAAGGGACACACCAGGCCCTATGTGCGTGAAAACGGTAATATTCGTACTGCGTGAGGAGAATACCAGCCAGCACGAAGGCGAGAAAGGCAATAGGGTGAAGATATTGGACGAGAACGAAAAAAAACGGGAGAAACACAACGGCGGTATAGACACGCCGACTGTGCACACTTATCCTGTCAGGAAAATACCTCAACGCAGCCATCGTTGTAACATCATTGCGGCGTTGTTTCCTCGGGACTCAACGTTTCACACCCGCGGACACCCTCTACAACTGACGTCATGATGGCTTTCCAATGGTTTGGGCAAGGCCCGGCTGTGGGGTCCTCCCGAATCGCCGATCCCGCGTCTGATAATCTAACAACGCGAGCAATAGTTCTCGACGACGAAAATCTGGCCATAAGGTCTTGGTCAAATGCAATTCTGCATAGGCCACTTGCCACAATAAGAAATTGCTGATCCTCGCCTCACCACTCGTTCTGATGAGAAGATCCAAGTCAGGGAGTGCTGTGGTATATAAATAACGGTCGACCAAAGATTCATCGATATCCTGAATAGTAACACTGCCCTGTTGATAGTCCTCAAGAATCGCCCGCATCGCATCAACAATTTCTCCCCGACCGCCATAGCTAACCGCGACTGTCAAAATCATTTTGTTGCAGTCACGAGTTGCCGTCTCTACCTTCTCAATCCACTGTAATACCGGCTTTGGAAGAAGTTCTGGTCGACCAATGGTCATGAACCGAATATCCTGTTCCAAGAGAAGATCAAGTTCACTCTTGAGGTACCCCTCCATAAGTTTCATGAGCAACCCGATTTCTTCGGGAGGCCGCTTCCAATTCTCTTGCGAAAATGCATAAAGCGTCAGCGCCTGAATTCCGATTTCCCGACAGGCAGTGACCACCTCTCGAACCGACTTCATACCTTCGTAGTGACCAGCAATCCGTGGCATATATCGCGATTTTGCCCACCGCCCATTCCCATCCATAATCACAGCCACGTGGCGAGGAAGCCGGCCGTGGTCTAAGCGAGTCAATAACTCTTCAGTGGAATACTGGTCAAGCACGGTGATATCGAGCGTAGACATGTCCAATTAGCGTGTAATTGAGCGGACTCTAACGGCTTGGCCCATGAAAGTCAAACCACATTGCGAAGAGCCACTGACACCTCAAAGCTTCGACCTCTCAGGCCAAAATCAGGATGAATTGATCCGAGAGGATCATCCCTTTCAACTAAAATACATACGGGCACTTCTTATGGATCACCCTATCGTTTACGATCGAGATTACCACTGTACCTATTGATCTGACTCAACCAAATCNTTTGCGCGGTAGAAAGAACCGTCTGCTACACTCGCGCCAATGGCCACATGCGTTCCAACTAGGTCTCGAAAACAGCTCGCAAATCTGACGGTTTACAATCCACCTCACAAAAATCACAGGCATGTATGGAGTATCGCAAAAGATAAGGCGCTCCACCGATGGACACAGATGATGTTCCCTCTCTGCAGATACACCCACCGCTTATCCAATCTGATGTGCACAAGCCATGGGAAGACAAACTTTTCTGGAAGGCACACATAGTTAATCCCTTGAGACACACGAAAGAATGTCCTACAATTTCCACCTCAGGCAGGTTGGACATGGATTCAATGGAACAGATACGCGTTATCCCCGTGACAAATCGACGTTTACGTCGAGATTTTATTCGCTTGCCATGGTTAATATATTCCAATGATCCGATATGGATTCCTCCATTGTTCCTTGAGCGCCAAGAGCAACTCTCTCAACGCAATCCCTACTTCGCACATGCGCGTGCCAAGTTTTGGCTCGCATACCAGAATGAAACAGCCGTCGGTCGCATCAGTGCACAAATAGACAAACTGCACTTGGAACGATATCAAGACTTGACTGGGTTCTTTGGGATGATTGAGGCTGAAGATAACGCTGAGGTCTTTAAAACACTGTTCACAACAGCAGAAACCTGGCTACGTAGTCAAGGCATGCGGTACATACGCGGACCGTTCAACCTTTCTATCAACCAGGAATGTGGATTACTCGTTGATGGGTTTGAGTATCCCCCGATGGTAATGATGGGTCATGCACCTCGATATTATTCCCCGCAGTTAGAAAGTTTAGGTTACCGCAAAGTGAAGGACACCTTGGCATACCGTATTGATGCCACCTTTACCCCACCGCCGGTGATGCAACTCATCGCAGCACGGACTGCTGAACGAATCACCGTGCGCCCATTACAGCGATCGAATTTCAAACGAGACATCTCCATTCTGCAAGACATCTTTAATGACGCATGGGCAGATAACTGGGGATATATTCCTTTTACTGAAACAGAGTTTTCCCACCTTGCACGAAGCCTTAAGTACCTTGTCGCCGATGACTTGATTCAAATCGCTGAGGTCGATGGTATTCCCGCAGCAATGATTGTTGTCTTCCCTAATGTCAACGAGGCAATTCGTGATCTGAATGGTCGGCTCTTTCCTTTCGGATGGATCAAACTTTTGTGGAGGCTCAAGGCAACACATCCCAAAACCGCGAGAATTCCACTCATGGGAGTGCGCAAACGCTACCAGCGCAGTCTTCTTGGGACTGCGCTGGCCTTTATGGTGATTGATGCCGTCCGCAATCCCGGACTCAAACGTAGCATCCAAGAAGTCGAACTATCATGGATCCTTGAAGACAATCATGGAATGCGGAATATCCTTCACTCATTGGGTGGAACCCCATATAAACAATACCGAATCTACCAGAAAGAACTCTGAAGCGTGCCACGAAGATTTACCGCCGTCGTACTCGCAGGCGACCGCAACCCACATGATCCAGTTGCCGCATCCGCCAACGTTCTATGCAAAGCTCTCACGCCTATTGACGGTACGCCAATGGTTGTCCGTGTGCTCAACGCGCTTGCTTCATCCCATTCCATCGAAGCTAGCATTCTGTGCGGCCCAGAATGGCCGGCAATCAGTCACGACAAAACACTTGCCAATCGCGTACTGTCCGGGCAGATTCGATGGATTCAACCTCAAGCGACGCCAAGCTTAAGTGCATATCATGCCATGGCATCTGTAGATCGTGAGAATCCTATTCTTCTCACAACCGCTGACCATGCGCTGATTCATCCCACATTGATAGACACATTTTGTGATGCGGCAGCTGCGACGAGTGGTGATATTGCCGTGGGTATTGCACGTCACAACATCGTTCAGACGGCATTTCCCACTACACGACGGACTGCGGTTCAACTACAAGATGGAGCCTATTGCGGTTGTAACCTCTTTGCGTTTCTCACGCCGCAAGGTCGCGATGCCGCAAAATTTTGGCGTCGGGTGGAACGTCATCGAAAAAACCCTATACGCATCATTGGAATCTTGGGCTGGAGGACGGTATTTCAATATTTTCTTGGAAGGCTGTCACTGACACATACACTCGCACGTTTATCCCATAAAATTGGACTGACAGTACACGCCATAGAACTCCCATTTCCGGAAGCTGCACTAGACGTGGATACCGTCAGCGATTGGGCACTGGTTCAAGACATTGCACGGTCGTTTCGGCCTGCTCAAGATCCTCAGCACAATCAATCTCTGCCCACTGAAGGCCCTGAATAGAACACGTCCACACCAACCCGGATTGCGCCATATCATCAATCACCGACAAATACCACTGTTTGAGTGCCTGCGGTGTCCGTATCGCACGCTCAATCGCCTGCTGGAACAACACCGGACCATCTTCTCGAAACAGTAACATCCCAATTGATTCTCCATCGGCCCGTTCCGGTGAAATATTCTTCCCAACTCTGACCAAACGCTCTCCACTTACTATCACCTTCATATCATCGGCATCATAAGTGGGCTTGTGATCTGTCACCATCATGACCGGCCGAGCTGGCGCATTCAGCACACAGTCCAGTACCTGAGCCTCAAAAACCGTATCGCCGTTTACGAGAAGAAAGTCTTTGTCCATTTCTGTTCGCGCAACCCAACACGTCACTAAATTATCCGCGATGCCAAAAAACGGATTGTATGCCGTTCTCACACGAGGAATGATCGACTGCGTTTTTAAAAACTGTTCGACGTGTTCCGCACCAAACCCAACTGCCACCGTGACATCATCAATCCCACATTTGGCAAATTCCCCCAGCTGCCACTCCAACACAGATCGTCCATGGATCTCGAGCATGCATTTAGGCACCCGCTCCGTAAGGGGAAGCAGGCGACGTCCCTGGCCCGCACTTAATAATATAGCCCTCATCTGCGATGATCCCTCTTCTTCCTAATTGTGGTTGCGNAGCCCGTCTAACGCCGGCCATTACGAAATGAAAAAGCCGTTAGGACATCACATTCCCGCCAGAACCTGCCGGAATGATGGGAGTGCGTTGCTGCACATCAAAATTCTGAGCGCGATGTCGCAACACGTGATCCATGAGCACCAACGCCAACATAGCCTCGACAATCGGTGTTCCACGAATCCCAACACAAGGATCATGCCTCCCTGTAGTGACAATGGTAGTATCATGACCATCACGATCAACCGTGCGTCCGGGTAGTCGAATACTCGACGTTGGCTTAAACGACACATGCGTCACGATAGGCTGCCCCGAAGAAACCCCACCCAGGGTTCCCCCAGCATAATTGGACAGAAACCCTTCTTGCGTCATTTCATCACGATGGTCAGTGCCTTTCTGCGCAACCGAACAGCAACCTGCACCCATCTCAACACCTTTGACGGCATTGATACCCATCATCGCATACGCAATGTCGGCATCCAGTTTGTCAAAGACGGGTTCGCCAAGTCCTGGCGGTACGCCTTCCGCAACAACCGTTACTTTCGCACCAACCGAATTCCCTTCCTTGCGTAAATCGTTAATGAGGGTAGCCAGTGCTTCAATCTTCTGGCGATCTGGAAAGAAGAAATCGTTCCGATTAACCTCGTCCCAATCAAAATGTTCAAAACCAATGGATCCAACCTGCGCGACATATCCACGAATTTTAATTCCAAGTTTTTCCTTCAAATACTTTTTAGCAATCGCTCCTGCGGCAACCCGCATGGCTGTTTCACGGGCAGAAGCACGCCCTCCCCCACGATGATCGCGAATGCCATATTTTTGTTGATAAGTATAATCCGCATGACCAGGACGAAACTTCTGTTCCAGTTCATCGTAATCCGAGGATCTGGCATCTGTATTTTCAATGATCAGGCCAAGCGATGTTCCAGTCGTTTTGCCCTCAAAGACACCGGATAAAATTTTCACCACGTCGGATTCGCGGCGTTGGCTCTGATAAATGTTCTGGCCTGGTTTCCGTCGATCAAGATCTGGCTGGATATCCCCGGCAGAAAGTTCAATCCCTGGGGGACAGCCATCCACAATACAGCCGAGAGCCAACCCGTGACTCTCGCCAAAAGTGGTCACAGTGAAGATCTTTCCAATCGTATTACCAGACATCAGGAAACCGATATCAAGAGTCGCGAGTCAAAAGTCAGCAAACAGCAATGCTTTTTGAGAGTAACATGCAAAAATTCCACGTCCTATGGCGATACGGATCGTGTTACAATTTCCAGAAATGTGATTGCACAGTCACTGGGAGCGATAATCTGGAACGAGGGATAGGTAATAGCGTCAAACGCCATAGAGTTCCATTCTGTACATAGTAGCCAATAAAACTTCCAGGAGCTTCCACTTGTCGCAAATCTCCGTAGTGTAGAATGACGCGTGCTAAGTGGCTCCCATTACCTTTACTTTATCCTTAATCCTCATTATTGCGGATTAGTCCTCGTTGCGGCCGGAAGCAAACTCAAACATAAACACAATGGGTGTCAGTGCCACTCCTCCAACCGCAACCACAAGTACGATCCCAGCACCTATCAGACTTAAAGTATCACCAGGAGGTAGGCTACTCATGTCAAAAGGAACCTTAACGTATATGGACAACCACCCCGCTCCTGTACACAGGAACATGCAGTAGCTCCAAGGATAACGCCGCACAGCGCTTCCTCCTTTTTAACCCGTCGCGTAAAGTAGCATCAGCATAGAAGCAACCGATGCGAGAATTTACGTGATTGCAAAAAGTCGCCATAAATGGTGGGCCGTGTAGGGATCGAACCTACGACCCGCTGATTAAGAGTCAGCTGCTCTACCAGCTGAGCTAACGGCCCACTCTGGCGCGCCTGGAGGGATTTGAACCCCCGACACATGGCTTCGGAGGCCATTGCTCTATCCGAGCTGAGCTACAGGCGCATGACGTACCGATATACACTCTGTCGCAACGGACATAGCACCACAAAAACGGCTGGAACGCTAACACATATTATGGGGTGTGTCCAGCAAGGTAGTGTTGCGTCATTGCCTTGCCGGNACAGGAAAATACTGTATCAACACCCCCCCATTCACAGACACACCCATCACTGAGAAAAATGACTGTCTCAGACAATCGCTTGGCCTGTTCAAGATGATGCGTCACAAGAATCACAGTCAGTCGAGTCCCAAGATCTCGGACAAGTATTTCTATCGCCTCGGAAGACTTTGGGTCCAATGACGAGGTGGGTTCATCAAGCAGAAGCACCTTGGGTTCACACGCCAAGGCACGCGCCAACGACAATCGTTGTTGTTGTCCTTGAGATAACTCGTTCGCCGGACGTTTCAATCGATCCTTGACTTCATCCCACAGAAATGTGGCTCGCAACGTCGTTTCTACAATATCTGGGAATTCGCTTCGGGGCCGTAGTTTCAGCCGCTTTAAGCCGAACAATACATTCTCATAAATGCTGGTGGGGAACAGACACGGTTTTTGAAAGACCATCCCAATATCCTGTCGTAATCGCGGGACGTCCACTGACCCATTTCCGTTGGCATAGATACTATTCCCGCAATACAGTATCGATCCTGTACATCGAAACGTTGTATAATGGTCATTCAGCCGATTAAGCGTCCGAAGCAAGGTTGATTTACCACTCCCGGACGGGCCGATAATACTCGTAATCCCCACTTGACGGATCGTGAGATTCACGTCGGTGAGTATGGGAACCGACCCAAAAAACAGATTCACATCCTCCAGCGAAAATGCGGCATCAGAGGGATGATCCATATCTTAAACCTCTATCCTAAAACGCGATCGTATCGCGAAAGCACCTAAACTGAAACAAAATACCAATACCATGAGCATCAGCGCGGCACCCCACACCGCACTCGTCGCTGATGAATTCACTGCCTCTTGAGAGAGCACCAAAATATGTGTCTGCAGGGTTGTGACCGGTTCATTGAATGATCTGGGCATATCAACTCCAGAGAACGCTGTCGCGGTGAAGAGAATTGCAGCTGTCTCACCAGCTGCCCGAGCAAGACCAAGCAACAATCCAGTTACGGTTCCATGAAAACTGTGCGGAACGATCACCGCTCGGATGAGCTGTGGGGAAGTCATACCAAGCGCCAACCCAGCTTCCCGGTACTGACTTGGAATCGACTCGATCGCCTCCCGAATACTCACGACGAGGGTTGGGAGAATCATCATCGCCAAAATCAATACGCCACTCAGCCAGGAAATGCCCAAACCAAGGTAGAGGCCGAACACCAGATATCCAAAGAGGCCAAACAGAATCGTCGGTACCCCGTTCAAGGCGTAAATAAAGCGCATCACAATAGATTGAAACCTCAGAGCAAGATATTCCGATTGATAGAGCGCCGTCCCCAACGCAATTGGCAAACTGACCAAACCAGCCCCCAAGGCCAGAATCAACGTTCCCATAATCTGCGACCGGATGCCCCCTTCAGCGCCAAACGCTCGGGATGGCTGCGAGAGAAACTCCCAAGTCAGCACCGCTCCCCCTTTTGCCACCATCACCGTCACAACACTCACAAGAAGCATGACACTGATGACAGTGGTGATCCCTGTGAGGAAAAGCCAGCACACCCCGGCCAAACTTCGTCCACGAACACTCATCATAAATCAACAAAGATGGTGGGCCTCACTAGAGCCTTCCTTTCCAACCTACCCGTTCTGCCGCCCACGTCAACGTTATCACCATGACGAACAGAATCAACCCAAGTGCAACCAAAGCATTCCAATGGAGTCCAACACCAATCGCCTCTGCTGCTTCTCGTCCAATTTTTGACGCAATGCTCTGAGAAGGANCAAACAGGTTATACAAAGGAGTCGGAAGCTTATCGATGCCCCCAATCACCAACATCACTGCAACAGTTTCTCCCATTGCCCGAGTGATGCCTAAAAACGTAGCCCCCAAAATCCCAGGCATGGCTTGGGGCAATACCGCATAGAGGATGACTTCGTGTTCCTGAAGACCAAGAGCACGAGCTTGCTTTCGATGAAGGCGTGGCACAGCATAAATTGCATCTTCAGAAAGCGTCATCACGGTGGGAAGAATCATGACACCAAGCAATAGACCAGCCGTCAGAAGACAATTCCCATCAACAAGCCCAAATAGATCGCGAATCCACGTTGCCACAAACACCATTCCAAGCAAACCGTACACAATACCTGGAACTCCAGCCATAAGCTCCATCACTGATTTCAAGATACGCCTCGTCCGCCTCCCTACAACCTCCGAAGTCATCACCGCTGTTCCAAGCCCTAACGGTAATGCGACACCCAACGCAATTCCGGTAACGGCAATGGTGCCATAGAGCATCGGCAACACCCCATAGGTCTCGCCAACATACCACTCCGTCCCTGTAACGAAGCTCCAGCCGTATTCTGCAAAAATGGGAAGACTGCCACTAATCAGGAAAATCAGTATGACGCCCGCAAGCGAGGAGGAAATGAGGAAGGCGATGCCAAGAAGCCACGGGGTCATTGCACGGGCACATACCCCATCTCGCGAACAATACTTTGCCCGTCCGGGCCGAGCAGAAATGCAACAAATTTGCTGACGGGTCCATTGGGTATACCATCGGTCACCAGACTGAGGTCACGAACCATCGGATAAGTGCCGTTTTTCACATGATCGTTCGTGAGAGTAAGAATGGTGTTTCCATCGCGAATACCAACGCCGACGACATCGTTATCCAGCCATGCATGTGAAAGCATCCCAATGGCTGCATTACTTAAGGCTATTTTGGTGTGTTGCTCATTGTTTGACCCAGTGACCAAATCAACACCTGGTGTTTTCACNCGCGATTTTCCAAAGAGGTATTCCATAAACACATGCCGGGTCCCACGATGGGCCTCCTTATCAACGGCAACAATATCGCGATCAGGGCCGCCCAACTCACGCCAGTTGGTTACTTTACCGAGGTAGACTTGCCTTATATCCTCCTTCGATAAAACGGTAACACCCGCATCATGGATTTCAGATGAAATTACACAGGCCACCGCATCTCGACCGATAACATGAGTGTGAAGATGTGCCTTTGGAAGAACAGCTTTCTCCTCGTCTAAAATACGGCGAGACACCATGCCAATGTGTACAAGATGATGCCCAACTGACTTCACCCCCACCCCTGATCCACCAGGATTTACCATCACACGTATATCAGGATGATGAGCGGAAAACGCCTCGGCTGCACGTACCACAATGGGCAAAACCGTTGACGACCCCGCAATTTTTATCACAGATTGTCGCGCATCCACATTGTGCGGAATTAAGCCTCCCGCACTGAGAAAAACGGCAACGAATAGGGATGTTAAAAACACAGNTCTTACGGGTAAAATCAGAAAACTATCGAAAAGAGATACGACAACACCCGAAATCAATTTCTTTTTTTTCATGATTAGTGAGACCCTCCCCAATTTCAGAAAAGAGCCGGTAACAAATACGTTGGCCATCTCGTCGCCCTTCAACAAGGCCAGCATTTCTCAAAATTTGAAGGTGGTGAGAGATATGGGGCTGAGATAAAGCAAGTTCATGTGCAATCTCGGTAACACACTTTTCTCGATTGAATAATGACCGAAGAATTCGGAGACGTGTATCACCCCCCATCGCCCGCAACAGACCAGCACAATCCTTAGAGCTTCGTATGGGTTTTGCGCTCACCGACCGTGTCATAATGGCTAGCAGCACTCTCCGTTTGGGCTACAAGAGACAGCCTCACCAGACACAGATTGTTGCGAACGGTTAAGAATATGAAAAAATGACGCGTACTGTGGAGTCGCCAACACAGCATTTGTTTTCGAGCAAATTTCGATCGGAACGCCACTTTCAAATTGATGATGGTCATCGTCCTCAGCCCGTTCAAAAAGACTCGTCATTGTCGCAAAATGTCCCTGCCACACACACGGCTTATCTTCAGGAATAATTCGTAGCAATTCTGGATCGTCATCGTTTAGCATTTTCCCCGATACTACGTCCTTAGAAAACAGAAACCACGGTCGAAACGGATCCAAATGCAACAAATCCAACGTCTTCTGATCGATCGAGCGCCAGAGGCCCCGAACAAACGTCTGATCATACTCATCAATGACCCACTTAAATGGCCCTTTGAGCACGGCATACCCTGAAAATTGCTCTTCATTAGAGGGTTTGGAAGGCGGAACGGCAACCTTGTAACCCGTCACCGTCAGCGCAGAGAAATGCACGCCATCAATCATTCCCCACGGCGCCACGCCAATCTGGTGAACCCCGACAAACCCTGTACCACGAATCGTTCGAAGATAGTCACGGGTATACATAGCACCTGAAAGACACGCACCCCACCGCTCTTGATCGTTCAGCAAATAGTTGGGGACTGACGTGTCAGCAACAACGTCAGAGATAGTAAACCTTCCACCGATTTTCAATGCACGATACATCTCTTGAAACACCCTTTGTTTGTCCTGAGCCAAATTAATGACGCAATTCGAGATAATCAGATCAATCGTTTGGTCATCGACAGGAAGTTTTTCAGCTCTGCCTTTTCGAAACTCCACATTCGATTGTGGATACCCCAAATTGGTCGCAACAGTTGCAGCAGAATTACGCGCAATCTCTAACATTTCATCAGTCATATCGACGCCAATAACGAGGCCATCTTTACCCGTTAACCGAGAAGCTTCAAAACAGTCGATTCCTCCCCCAGATCCAACATCAAGAATCGTCTCACCAAGGCGGACGGTTCCCAATCCAACGGGAACACCACAACCCATTGCTATTTGCAGCACCGATTGAGGAATGTATGTGGCGAGAAATTCCATGTCATATCCATCCGGAACACAAACCTGCTCACCGTTGCGCGCTGCATGAGCATACAGCTCCATTACCGACTTGCTCAGGAAATCATCTGACATCGTAACGCCCCCTTCATCATCTTCTGCAGTCTACGGCGATGTCACTCCCGCCGCACGGCAACAAATAATACACTAAAATATATAGAGATATCGTTATATGTCTTACAGTTTTCTCGGACCCATCATAGCAACATGAGATACTCTGGCCACTTGTGCTAGCGCTTAAAATCTCTTTATTTTGCCCACAAAATGCCCACGTGCGGCACCCCAAACAAGACAGAGGTCGGTTTTGCAAGTGCTTTCAATGCATGTTATTGTTGCGAGAGTGACTCTCGGCGAGGACGTTCACAGAACGCAAACATGAAGCCTTCATGCATTTAAAGCAACTCGATATCATCGGGTTCAAATCCTTCGTTGAGGCCTCAGTCACCTTTGGACTTGGCATCACCGCTCTTGTCGGTCCAAACGGCACCGGAAAAAGCAATCTTGTCGACGCCGTGCTTTGGGCACTGGGGGAACAGTCCCCGAAATCCCTTCGGATTGAGCGCATGGAAGACACAATTTTTAATGGCGCTGCCTCCAAACCTCCACTTGGAATGGCTGAAGTCGCCCTTACCTTAACTGACCTGCCTGAGGGTCGACCGGACGTGACCATCTCACGCCGACTCTTCCGTGACGGCCAAAGCGAGTATGCCATCGACAAAAAGCCATGCCGCCTGCGCGATGTCCGTGACCTGTTTTTTGACCTCGGTGCAAGTTCTAAAGGGTGTACTGTCATCGAACAAGGTAAATTAGACTCACTCCTACAAAGCTCTGCTCAGGAACGTCGCACGATGATTGAGGAAGCGGCTGGCACTATGCGCTACAAGAAACAGCGTACCGCGACAATGCAGAAAATCGAGGCTAGTCGAGGCAATCTCCTTCGACTTCGCGATCTAATCGGCGAACTCCAACGCCAACAAGGAACCTTGAAGCGACAGACCCGCGCCGCAAAAACGTACAAAACAGTTCACGATGAAATACGCACTCTTGAGCTCTCTCTCTTGAAGCATGACCATGACAGCCACCGTGATAATTTAGACACCATCGAAACCCAGTTGGCCCTAGCAGAGGAGCAGGATGTTAAGCTACGCGCCAGACTCTCAAATATCGACACTGATCGTGAACATGCCCAAAATCGTGAGGCTAAAGGCACCGCACAACTTTCACGAGCAAAAGACGCCGCAACTGCCTCAAAAATTCGCCTTGAACGCACATTAGAAGCGTTAGAACGTCAACGCACACTGACATCAATGTGCCAAGCACAACTACAGAAAGCCACAACGTCACTCACTCAAATCGAGAACGACGATCACAACGACGACGTGCGACGACACACCTGTCAGGACACACTGGATGACGTACAGCATGACGTAGAGGCAACAGAGGTGATGCTCACGTCCCAAGAGTCAGACTTGAACCATGCACAAGAGCACCAACGCATGATTTATGCAGAGATCGAGCAACTACACGCAAAGGTGACGGAAAACATCACCACGGAGAGCACCGAGGCACAATCCATCAGTGCAATGGAAGCACGACAACAAGAGTGCATCATCAGACAAGAGCACGACACAAAGGAGCATGAGGCATTAACCCACACCATCGCACATGCGACCAAACGACAACATGATCTTGTCGCACAAATATCAGAGGTGGAACAACAGTGGAAACAGCAGCAAGCAAGCGCACATGAGCACGCTTCCATGCTTCAGACACTCCATGAATCGCATACACGCCTCACAGGTGAAGAGCGAACTACCAACGAACACGCCACAGCGCTCCAGTCTCGCCGCTCTGCACTTCAGGGGGTCCTAGCAGAACAATGGTCATCATATGGCGAACAAGGGCCAAAACTTTCCGGCACAGGCATTCAAGGTGCTATTGCGGAGATTCTTCAGGTTCCACCGCAATACGAGCGCGCGATCGAAGTCGCTTTGGGTGAACGGCTTCGTGGTGTTGTTGTCGACGGACACCTCCAAGCACAAGAAGCAATTAACTTACTCCGCACCCAAGGGCTATCTCTGGGAACCTTTATCCCTCTTTACCCACGTCTCCACACCAACGGAAACGACCCTGCTATCACACTGCCTGGAATCATTGCCATCGCCAGAGACGTGGTAAGCACTACACTGGAGTTCAGCCAAGTCATCGACTATTTGCTGGATCGCGTGATGATTGTTGAGGACCTTAGCCATGCGCTCAAACTGTGGGAATACAATGGCAATCATCCCCACGATAATCCCTCTCACCCAATGCTTTTTGTTACTCTCGCCGGAGAATATGTTGACGCTGGAGGGATCGTCGGTGTGGGCTCAGTCCTCTCAGCGATGGGCCTTCTGCAACGCCAGCGTGAGGTCAAAGAAATCGAGACACAGCTTACCGATGCACGCATGCACGCTACAGCGGCACGAAATCAGCGAGAAGAGCTTGCCGAGCAAATTCAGAAACATACACGTCAACAACGGGAACATGAAGCAAACGCCAGAGCGGAAGAGATCCAACTAGTGAATCTTCAAAAGGATAAAGAACGGACTGATCACGAGCTGCATCGGTTCCAAGCAGATCACCAACGACTTACACAGTCCATCGGAACAAATCGACACGCATTAGCATCTATCGACCAAGAACTCACCGATACACACAGACGCAAAGAGACACTCACGAAAAACCGCCAGGCCATTGACCAGCTCCTCACCCAACGCCAGCAAGAAGGCGTGGCAAGCGAAGAGACCCTTCAGACCAACCTTGAACAAGTAAACAACACGCGACTTACGCAACAGATGTTCCTCTCACGACGCGATGGGCTACAATTGGAATTGGCAAACCTAGAACAGGCAACACTCGATCGCAAGGAGAAAAAGGCACAACTCGAACGCGAACATTGTCATATGACCGAGCAATGGCGCTCAGCACAAGCCGATGTTGTTCAACTTGAAAAATCGATTCATGCATTGAATACAGAGGTAGCATCCCAAGATACCGCTGTGGCAGCCGCACAAGCCAACCTAGACCAAATGACAGCACTCACGCGAACACACAACATCGCACACACGAATACCCAAACGGCCCTGGAAGAGATTCGCCAGAAACACAGCGAGTTTGCTGTGAGTCGTGCAGAACACACCACCAGCCTTGAACATATTGCAACCTTACTCTCCGAGACCTATGAAATTTCAACGATGGAAGTCTTACAGGAACAACTTGGAGACGTTCGTATCGATGCCGAGCAAACGCGCGCCATCCTTTCCCAACAACGACAACGGCGTGACCGTCTCGGCCCTATCAATCTCGCTGCAGCCGAAGAGTCACAAGCACTCGACGAACGTTTATCTTTTCTAACTACCGAAGAGAATGATCTTCTTCAGTCTATCGCCTCACTCGAAGATATCATGACTCGATTGAATGACACTACGAGCCAGCTCTTTCAAGAAACCTTTCAAACACTTCGAAAAACCTTTAACGATCTCTTCAGACGTCTTTTCGAGGGTGGCATGGCTGACCTTGTTCTCGACAACCCAGATCCCATCACCGCGGGAGTCGACATTGTCGCTCAACCCCCAGGAAAACGCCTGAAACAACTCTCAGTACTTTCGGGAGGGGAAAAGGCCCTCACTGCCTTTGCGCTGATTCTCGCAAGTTACTTGATGCGTCCGACACCACTCTGTGTGTTGGACGAAACCGATGCACCACTAGATGACGAGAACATCGCGCGATTTATTCGACTCCTTCAAGAGGTATCATCCTCCGCTCAGTTTCTAATTATCACGCATAACAAACAGACCATGACTGCTGCCGATAAACTTTATGGAACTACCATGGCGGAACCAGGAATCACCATCCTCCTATCTGCAGCCCTCGAAAACACACGATAGCCTTCCCCTCCACACTATCTGATTTGCTTGAATGCAAATATTGCTTCTTAACATTGCTTCTTGTATACTCCTGCCGCACGATGGGTGGGCAGTTTCTCTGTGACCCTGCACGCGGTAGCGTGGACTGAGGTTGGGCACGACGAAAGCGCATAGCGGTATTCCGTGACTGTCGAGCAACAATACCACAAAATAAAGATCTCCTTCCGAGGGAGCCAAGCGATTTTAGGATCTTGCTCCGTCGCTCATCGCTTTCAAACTTTTGATGTGAGTCCTCTTCACTCCTTGACTCGCTCTGCAGTCGTCTTGACTAATTTCTCCGTGTTATCTCGTAACGAGCCCTAAACTCAAGGCTATGGAATCCCCTGCTAAGAGCAAGCTCTGGTACCTCAAACAGGTCAAATTGTTCTCTGATCTCAACGATTCAGAAATGGATGAGATGGAGAAAATGACCCGTATGGAAGCCTTTAAAAAGAAACAACCAATCTACCTTCCTGGCGATCCTGGCGATTTTGTCTATCTGCTAAAATCAGGGCGGGTTAAAATTTCCAAAATCGGCGACGATGGAAAGGAACTCACACTGGCCATTCTTGAGGCAGGTGAGATTTTTGGCGAGCTTGAGGTGCTCGAAGAGACGCCTCGAGATACAATTGCGGAGGCGCTTGACGATGCTAGCATATGCATGCTTCGCCGAGAAGACTTCGAGCGGCTTCTGAAAAGCCGGCCGCAATGCAGCTTCAAGCTTACCAAACTGATTGGCCTTCGAATGAAGCAGATCGAAAACCGCATCGAAGATCTCGTATTCCGAGATGCGCCAGCCCGCTTGGCACATCTTCTGCTTAATCTCGCAAACTCACTTGGCAGAGAAGGCACGGACGGTTGCGCCATTCAAACAAAGATGACACATCAGGAACTTGCCAACCTTATCGGGACAACCCGTGAGACGGTAAGCCTCACGCTTGGACAGTTTCGGCAAGCTGGACTGATCGCCATGGAGAGACGGCAAATTACTATTTTGAATGAAAAGGGCCTAACACGGTTGATGTGAGCGCACCAACTACAAAACGATTAACACCCTTCGGCGACTTTAAAAGACGAACGGTCTTTAAGCAATAGCTTCAATCTTTTCCTTACAAGTACCTTTCCAGCTTTCCCCAGCCAATTTGCAATGGAAACCGAAGATCATACGTCATTGAAAGACGTTACGCTGGAGCACGCCTCAAAAACCACCGTACTCCCACGCCACTTCAGTACCTCCCCTAAGCACTCGCTCACAACAACGCCGTTACCAGCCTCTTCGGTTTCCTCGCCTACAAATAGCTGGGCATTGTTGAAGACATGCAACAAGCATATGGAACAGAGCATTCACTATCTTCTCAACCAGCAGGATCCGCGTGGATTTTGGGTTGCCGAACTTGAGGCCGACTCAACACTGACCTCGGAATACATCATGTTAAGGCGTATGTTGCATAAGGTCGATCCAGACAAAGAGCGAAAAAAGGTAAGCTATCTTAAGGCTGCGCAGTGTGCAGACGGTGGTTGGCCAATTTATTATGGCGGACCAAGCAACATCAGCGCTTCAGTCAAAGCATATTTTGCATTGAAGCTCGCTGGCATCTCGCCTGATGAGCCATTGATGCTCAATGCGCGAGAAATCATTCTAAAAATGGGTGGTGTTGTCAAAACCAATGTGTTTACCAAAATCGCCCTAGCCTTGTTTGATCAATACGACTGGCATGGGATCCCCAGTATACCTCCGGAAATCATCCTACTTCCGAAACAGTTCCCAGGCAACATTCACTCCGTTTCCTATTGGTCGCGAGTTGTCCTAGTACCTCTTCTCATCATTTATGCATCACAGCCAGTGAAACAGATCCCAAAAGAGAATTCGATTGATGAATTATACGTCGTCCCACGCGATAAAGTACGCATCCGAAAGGGACCCCCATTCGAAACCGACCCACGCCTTGTGAGTTGGCGAAATCTTTTTCTACTCGTTGATTTTGCCCTTCATCTGTACAGTCAGCGCCCACTGCTCCCGCTTCGCGGATTCGCAATAAAGAAAGCAACAGATTGGATGCTAGAGCGTATGCAAGGAAATGGCGGCCTCGGAGCCATTTATCCAGCCATGGCAAACTCTGTCCTTGCCTTGCATGCTCTTGGATATGAAACTGACCACCCATTGATTGGCAAGGCGCTATCTGAAATTGAAGAACTCGAAGTTGAATCAGATGATATGCTTCACCTTCAACCCTGTTTTTCTCCAATTTGGGATACCTGTTTGCTGACTAATGCGCTCGTAGAATCTGGGCTATCTCAGGCACACCCGGCACTCCTCAAAGCTGGGCACTGGATGTTGTCAAAACAAACCAAGAAAGTTGGAGATTGGAAGATTTCTGCCCCACAAGCTCAACCTGGTGGATGGAGTTTCCAGTTTGAAAATGAACTTTACCCAGATTGCGACGATACAGCTGTCGTCCTTATGGCACTTGCAAAGTTGAATTTTCCTAACAAAGCCGAACAGCGGCAAGCTATTCTTCGTGGCCTTCACTGGTTATTGGCAATGCAAAGCCATGATGGCGGCTGGGCCTCATACGACAAAGACAACAACGCCACAATGTTCAATGAACACCCGTTCGCCGATCACAAATCCCTGATCGATCACAGTACCGCGGATATTGCCGGTCGCGTATTGGAATTGCTAGGTGTGCTCGGATTTGATCAGACATTCCCTCCAGCCCAAGAAGCGATTGCGTACCTCAAAAATGCTCAAGAAACCAATGGATCATGGTATGGCCGTTGGGGCGTGAATTATATTTACGGCACATGGTCCGTGCTAGCAGGACTGCGTAGTATCGGCGAAGATCTTTCCCAGCCATACATCTGTAAGGCAATACATTGGCTAAAAGAAACCCAGCACGATGACGGTGGATGGGGAGAATCATGCCAGTCGTATACTGACCCAAGCTTAGCTGGTGTGGGAGAAAGTACCGCATCTCAAACCGCGTGGGCACTTATCGGCCTATTGTGTGCTGGAGAGGTCAAATCCGACAATGTCACTCGCGGAATCGAATCACTAATCCGATCACAAAAATCCGATGGTTCGTGGGAAGAGAGCTTTCATACGGGAACCGGATTCCCTCGTGTTTTTTATCTCCGCTACCACTGGTATGGTCAATATTTTCCCTTGTGGGCTCTCTCAATGTACCAAAGCCTGAAGACCAACACTCGACTTAGGGCCGATGATATTGCGAAACGCAACAAAGCCCAAAAGTGGTATGTCCAGCACTTCAACAAAACATGACGACGGTTGGTCTTTTACCGCGTCCACACAAGAATTCCTGCACAGTTGTCAGAAATTATCGATACGCAAATGTGGCCGTAGGCACACATACCAATACAAATCTAGCCAATGTGAAAATATCCTGGTCCCGCTCATTCAGACAAGCAGTTGGCCTTATAACACTCGCCACTCCAAGAAAAATGCTCTTGAGGAATTTCCACTTCATGCTGTCAGTATCATGGACTGTACCTGTGCGTTGAAACCAGCGTCGATCGAGGATCGCATCATAAGACGCCCAGACGTTTCGTCTTGGCAAAACGTCGCCACATATTTTTTTCGTCTACTTCAACCTTTATCGACTGTGCAGAGCACTTGCAACGGCAAACAGGGATCCTATCATTGCGTAGTACCATTGTCACAGCCAAACCACATTATCTGAAAAGCCAGTGAGAAACGGGAAATTTCTGTCAGCAACCTAGCCACACGGACTTTATATGGAAAGCGCGGCACTTGCCAAGATAGTCACTGTCCAAGAAACACCGAATCTCATCGTTCGTGATGTATCTGATTTGCTTGATAAAGACCTTCCGTTCGATTTTAATCCCTTCAATGCTCCTGTTGGGACTATCCGTGCTGAGACAAACCTCATTCGGCACCCCACACGTTGCATGTCACTGAACATGTTTAAAGATCAAACCAACGTCGCGGCATCACACTCGAACCTATTGCTGATGAATTTTATTCCCATTTTTGATTGCGATTGAAATACGATGCGTGCTTACCTTGGGTATTTCTACCGTACAATCGTTATCGAACACCCTCTCATCGCCTTATCACTCGTCGCACTAGCTGTCGTCTTTTTCGGATTCCATATTCCCAACTTTAAGCTTGATGCTTCAGCGGAATCTCTCGTTCTCGAAGACGATGCCGACCTCCAATATTACCGGATACTCAGAGAGCGATATGGGGCAGATGATTTTCTCATCATTGCCTATCGCCCAATGGACGATTTATTGTCTGATGGCACCCTCGCAAACATCAAATCCCTTCGTGACGCGCTATCCACCATTCCAAGAATCAAGTCAGTTCTCACCATACTCGACGTTCCACTCTTACAGAGTCCGCATGTCGCTCTTTCTGAGATGAACTCACAAGTCAGAACACTTGAAACTCCTGGAATTGATAAAGACCTTGTCAGACAAGAATTTCTGGAAAGCCCGATCTACCGAAATCACCTCGTCAGCCAAGATGGAACAACGACCGCCCTCATTATAAATTTGCACCGCGACGAGCAATACCACTCCCTTCTCCACCAACGTAATCACCTTCGCGATAAACAACGCAAGACTGGACTTACCGCGGATGAAGCATCTGCACTCAATAAGGTTCTTGACGCGTTCACCATCGCCCATGCAAAAACCCTCAAACGAGAGCGCGAAGAAATCACGGCAATACGGAACATCATGGAACACCACGCTGATCGCGCCGAGATGTACCTGGGTGGGATTTCCATGATTACAGCAGACATGATTAGTTTTATTGAACATGACCTAGTCGTGTTTGGTGCCGGCGTTCTTGGATTCTTGATCCTTGCACTTACATTGTTCTTCAGGAAAATGCGTTGGGTCGTCCTCCCATTAGCCTGTTGCTCTATCACTGCATGGGTCATGGTAGGCATGCTCGGATTGTTAGATTGGAAAGTGACCGTCATCTCATCGAACTTTATATCACTCCTCCTCATTATCACCATGTCACTTTCCATCCACCTGATTGTCCGTTTTCGCATTATGCAGACAGCCTATCCTCAGAAAGATCAGCGAACATTAGTACACAAAACCATACAAATTATGGCCAAACCATGTTTTTATACTGCGATTACGACAATCGTGGCTTTTGGGTCTCTTGTCGTTAGTGGAATACGACCGGTCATCGATTTTGGCTGGATGATGACAATAGGCATTACGCTTGCGTTTGTCCTGAACTTTCTTTTTTTTCCTGCCGCACTTGTATTACTCAAACCGGAACATCCAGACTCCAGCTCTGACTTCACCCGCTTGTTTACCCTCGCAGTTGCCTCATTCACCCATCGATACACATACCTCATTTTCGCACTGTGTGCGGTCCTCGTCCTGACAAGTTTATTTGGCATCACACAACTCGACGTTGAAAATCGCTTCATCGACAACTTCAAAAGCTCAACAGAGATTTACCGCGGAATGGAGCTTATCGATACACAACTTGGGGGTACGACACCACTCGAAATCATCATCAACCCAGACCAAGAGTTTTTAGCATACCTTGAGAGTTCTACCCGAGAACATGACGAGATACTACCTGAGGATCCATTTGATGATCCCTTTGCAGAGGAAGAAACTGCACAAGACACCTATTGGTTCCATCCCAATATGCTCACTAAAATCGAGCGCATCCACGATCACCTTGATCAACTACCTGAAGCTGGAAAAGTGCTCTCTCTCGCCACCTCGTTCAAGATCTTAAAACAACTCAATGATGATCAAATACCAGATGATTACCAGCTCGAGCTGATACAAAAACGTATGCCTGAGGAAGTGAAACAGGCACTCGTTTCACCCTACCTTTCAGAGGATGGCAATCAGATACGTCTCGTGATGCGACTCATTGATTCGTCCCCAACCCTTCGACGAAAAACACTCATTGAAAATATAAAACGTTTTCTCCTTGAAGATATGGACTTTGCCGAACAGGATATTCAGTTTAGCGGGATGGTTGTACTGTACAACAACATGTTGCAAAGCCTCTATACGTCTCAAATCACGACTATTGGCGTTGTATTTTTCAGTATTCTTGTCATGTTTATCGTTCTTTTCAGAAGTCTATACCTTGCAGTTCTTGCCATTATTCCAAATCTACTTGCAGCAAGCGCTGTTCTCGGCTTGATGGGATTTTTTGGAATTCCACTAGACATGATGACGATTACTATCGCTGCTATCACTGTTGGGATCGCCGTTGACCATGCAATTCATTACGTGCACCGCTTTCAACTCGAATTCTCTACCACACTCCAATATGAGGAGACCATTAATCGCTGTCACGGCAGCATTGGAAAAGCCATCTATTACACCGCACTCACGATCACGATTGGATTTTCAATTCTTCTCTTCTCCAATTTTGTCCCCACGGTCTATTTTGGCGTACTCACAGGACTAGCTATGCTTGTCGCACTGATGAGCAACCTCACACTGCTGCCGGCACTCCTGATGGCGTTTAGACCCCTTGGCCCAAACGAAACTACTATGATTCACCCAACAACATGATTTCCCATGATATAATTCGCAGACTTGTTATCCCATTGTAGATCGCTTGTGTAAAACAAACCCATTCGATAAAACTCACCATACTTAGCTTATGGAACCCAACACATTGTCATGCCTGATCGGGAAAACATGCACATGAGTTCCACAACCACTCATATTTATAAACGGATTTTCATCATAGGGTGTTTTGTCCTAGGTGGATATTTTTCCAACGCTTCCGCAGCAATCAGTCCAACGCAGGCAATCCAAGAAACCACAAACGCACTCCTAACCGTACTTACTTTTTCGTACCCTATTGATCCTGAGCTTTCGCCACATGAGGTGGCTACCGACCGCAGAACGCGCCTATATGATATTCTCGTTAAGCGATTTGATTATCGAGAAATGGCCAGACGAACTCTTGCACAGCACTGGAAAAAACGGTCTGCCGATGAAAAAGAAGAATTCATTTCACTTCTCAGTAAACTCCTTATGAGTTCATACATCACAACAGTCGAATCTAGAACAGACTCACAGGTGAACTACCTTGACGAAACAATCAAAGGTGATTTCAGCCAAGTAAAAACCCAAATCATAAACAAGTCAGGAACAATACCTGTGGAGTACCGGATGCGAGAGAAGAATGGGAAATGGCGAGTCTATGATGTCGTCATTGACGGTGTCAGCGTTGTGAGAAACTTTCGTAAACAATTTGATCGTATCATTCGCTCAAAGTCCTTTGCCACCTTAACCAGCCAATTGAGAGAGAAGATAGCGATTTCTCCGCCTCCATAAACAGTCAGTGTTTAATTCCATGCCTTGGTCCGCTTCCACTGCGGCTTAATGTATAATGACGCTTTGCCATATTCATACTAAAAATTTATACGGTTAGTTGCTGGGCATGTGCAGACCGTATCGCCGACACGTATGGACAACATCCGCACTTCTTCGTTTTAATTCACCCTAGAAGATTGCGGAACTAGCCAAGTAGACAATTGCTCTCCCTATCATGGCTCTGGCCTTGGCTTCTCTCCAGCATATTGCTGTTTACTGGGACCTGCCACGCCTCAGAAATCCAAACTTCACATTTTTTGCTCCCTGTCCTCGCAACCTCAGAAAACGGTGGCACAGAATACGGCGCTCTCCCAGTGTTCGTATCGAGCAACGAGAATGATGAAATACAGACAATTGTCGCTCCTATGTATATTTTCAATGAATTCCTTGGCTCACGAGCAAGCCTTAATTTGATAGGATTTCCGACTAATGACAGCGATTATCGCCTGATCGCATCATACACTGAGACCATCGAAAGAAAACTTGTTGCTCGATATCGCAATTATGCATTTGGGCACCCACGTATTACCTTTGAAGCTGAAGGCGGGTTTTTTAAAGATGCCACTGCACGCTTCTTTGGGCTTTCAAACAAAAGTCGCGAATCTGATCAAACCAACTACACAAATCAGGAAGGTATCATGCGTATTATGATCGGATACCGGTTCACCGATCACTTTGAGGTTCAACTGACAGAGCGTTTTCGAGATGTCGATATCCAACGCGGCGGCGTAGACTCTCTTCCCTTTATCACTGACAACTTTTCTCTCGTGCCGGGAATTGGCGGCGCAACAATCGTCGGACATCGCTTGGGAGCTCTCTACGATTCAAGGGATGATCGGGAAACCCCCACTCGTGGTACGTTAATGACGGCGTTTGCCGAGTTGAACCAAAACATTGGAAAAAATTTTGGCACCACCTTCCAGCGATACCACGTCGAATACACAGGGCTCTATCCAAGTCAACTATCAGAGCGATTCATATTCGTGGCCCACGCCCAAATTCAAACGGCCTTTGGAGATGAGATTCCATTCTTCGAGCAAAGCAGTCTCGGCGGAGAATCAACACTCCGAGGATTTGGGATCGACCGTTTCATCGGTTATCATTCCGCGCTTTTCAATATTGAGGAGCGAATTCAAGTCACCAAGAAGCAAATCGCTGGAACAATGACCGAATTTGAAATCGCGCCATTTGTGGATGTAGGTACAGTGTTTGATACATTTGGATCCGATACTTTTGACAAGTGGCAACTGAACCCTGGAATCGGCTTCAGAGCCATTGCTGCACCCAACATCGCTGCCAGAGTCGATGTCGGCTTCGGAACCGAAGGCGTAGGCGTCTTTGCTGGCCTCGATTTCCCGTTTTGACCGCCAATGGCGGGGTTAAATGGCCATTGACAGCCCATTCAGCTTTGTGGGAGACTCCGGTCGATTTCGGGGTGCACCATGGCGTTTTTCCTCGTCATTTTGTCATGTAGCAACAGTTTATATTGAGAGGAATATGTCACTTCTCAGCACAATTAACAGCCCGGCTGAACTCAGAAATCTCTCCACTAGTCAGCTCCCAGCCCTTGCGGTAGAAATTCGCGAACGGCTCATTGATATCACTTCGAAGGTCGGAGGCCATCTTGCATCTAACCTTGGGGTTGTTGAGCTCACCTTGGCACTGCATTACGCTTTCGACACACCGAATGACAAAATTATCTGGGACACTGGCAACCAGAGTTACACACATAAACTCATTACAGGTCGGCGGGACACCTTTCACACGCTAAGACAATTTGGAGGCATCAGCGGCTTCTGTAAGCGTGAAGAGAGCGAATTTGATGTGTTCAATGCTGGTCATGCAGGAACAGGGGTTTCCGCAGGAGTTGGCATTGCTGAAGCAAGAGGTTTTCTCGGCCAGAAATATAAAGTCATCACAATCGTTGGCGACGGAGCACTCACTGCCGGCATGACCTATGAAGGCCTCAATCATGCCGGGATGCTTCAGCATAACTCCATTGTGATTCTGAACGACAATAAGATGTCGATCTCACGGAATGTCGGAGCAATATCCGCGTACCTGAATCGGACAATCACAGGAAGTTTTGCGACATGGATAAAAGCAGAGGCGAAGACTGCTTTGCAATCCATTCCTCGCATTGGCGAACCAATGCTCAAAATGGCCAGACGAGCGAAGGAATCAGCAAAAGGACTCATTCTGCCTGGACTCCTCTTTGAAGAGCTTGGATTCCGATACGTTGGACCCATTGAAGGTCATGACTTCAATCAACTGCTCCCCATACTTGAACATATCGGAAAACTCAGTGGGCCAACACTTCTACACGTGGTGACTAAAAAGGGCACCGGATATGAACCTGCAACAAAAGACCCCGTCTGGTTTCATGCCTGCTCACCATTCGACCGCGCAACGGGTAAACCAAAAAAGGACAGCTCGACACCATCATATACCTCTATCGCGAGCAACGCGCTCATTCGTCAAGCAAAGAAAGATTCGCGCATCATCGCTGTTACTGCTGCGATGGCTGGAGGCACCGGCCTCGACCGTTTTGCCAAGGCATTCCCTTCACGATTCTACGACGTTGGGATCGCCGAACAACATGCGGTCACATTTGCTGCAGGCCTCGCATCCCAAGGTATGCGACCAGTCGTTGGCATTTATTCAACCTTCCTCCAACGCGCATTTGACCAAGTACTACATGACGTTGCGATTCAAAACTTGCCGGTGTTCTATTGCATTGACCGCGGTGGCTTAGTAGCCGAAGATGGAGCGACACACCATGGTGTCTACGATCTCGCGTTTTTACGACACATTCCCAATATGACAGTGATGGCACCCAAAGACGAGAACGAACTTCAACACATGATTTATACCGGCCTCACACTTGACGGTCCTGCATCTGTACGATATCCACGTGGAAGTGGGCTTGGAGTGCCACTAAACCGCGAACTGAAACTCATTCCAATTGGAAAAGGTGAACTCCTCCAGTCTGGAAGAGATATCGCCATCATTGCGATTGGGGCCGGAGTGGCGCCAGCAATGCAGGCAGCTCAGCGACTCAAATCTGAAGGGATCGTGGTTACAGTGGTGAATGCCAGATTTGTTAAACCGTTAGATATTGAACTCATCACTACCGTGGCAAGCGAAGCAAATGCCGTGATTACAGTTGAAGATGGGGTCCTTCAAGGTGGCTTTGGAAGTGCTGTGCTTGAATGCCTTGCAGACCACAATGTCAGCAATATCAGAATCAAGCGCGTCGGGATCCCAGATATCTTCGTTGACCAAGGCCCACAACACCGTCTCCGAGAGCAATGCGGAATTACCGCAGACGGCATCTATCATACCGCGAAAGAGCTGCACCCAGCCTTTAAGAATGAGCCCGTCACGAAGTAACAGACTCCCTCATAAGTAAAGCATTGTGGGACTCTGTGACCAAGGAGTACCGACACTCTGGGCCAAAGCTTGGCTTCTCTGCAATGCTTGGGATGCTTTTGGGTTTTGTTGGCATCGTTTATCGCTTTCATACTCCCGGAATTCTCGCTCTTTGCTTATTAGCTCACCCCAGAATCACCTCTGTCCAGATTTCGTGACGGACTTTCAACCACCGCCAATGCCATGAAACCAGAACGCCGAAAAACCCGCCAGATTCAGGTAGGAGGAATCCCGATTGGCGGCAATGCGCCAATCGTCGTCCAATCAATGACCACGACTGACACCTGCGACATTCACGGCACGATAGAGCAAATTCACCAGCTTGAGAGAGCAGGGTGCGAGATCGTAAGGGTAGCTGTGCCAACCGAAGAAGCGATACACGCATTACCAAAAATTAAGGCTGCAACCCATATCCCGATGATTGCGGACATTCATTTTGATTATCGCCTCGCACTTCTTGCCACAGAGATCGTAGACTGTATTCGGATTAATCCCGGAAATATAGGATCTCGTACGAAACTAAGGGAGGTGGTAAAGGCAGCAGAGGATAGAGCCATCCCAATAAGAGTTGGAGTCAACGCCGGCTCTCTAGAACGCGAACTTCTCCAAAAGTATGGGTATCCAACCGCAGAAGCCATGGTCGAATCTGCAATAACACACGTAAAGGTTATTGAAGACTTTGGGTTTACCAATATGAAAGTCTCGCTCAAAGCATCCGATGTCCATCTTGCAGTTGATGCCTATCGCCAGTTTTCAGAAGCGAGTGACTACCCTCTTCATCTCGGTATTACCGAGGCAGGGACATCGATAACCGGTACGGTCAAGTCATCAGTTGGCCTTGGTCTCTTACTCGCGGATGGCATCGGAGATACGTTGCGCATCTCGCTTGCGGCCGATCCCTGCGAAGAGATCCGTATTGGCTTTGAGATTCTTAAAGCGCTAGAGCTGCGCCATCGTGGCATCAATGTAATCGCCTGTCCAACCTGCGGTCGCCTTGAAATTGATGTCATCCAGATTGCAAATAACCTCGAGCGCCGCCTTGCACACATAAAAGAACCAATCACGGTCTCTGTCTTGGGTTGCGTAGTCAACGGCATCGGTGAAGGCAAGGAGGCAGATATTGGCATTGCCGGAGGACAAGGGGTTGGCATCCTGTTCAAAGAAGGAAACCTTGTGCGTAAGGTGAAAGCTGCCGATCTGGAAGAGGTTTTGGTCGAGGAGGTGGAAGCCTTGGCAAGCTCGCGTCGGAAGAAATCAGTACAGACGAAAAATGGACATCACTCAACTATTAATGAGGCTCACGCCTCATCCTTATGACGTGTCCAAAGAGAAGCATCCGGGAAATTTTCCTTGCATCAAACATCGTCTCACCTCACCCACTGTGCAGTGCAAATGCCTTATCAGATCAACCGTATCCTAAAATGAAGCGCTGGGCACTCTTATGATAAAAACCTGACACGAAGGACAATACTTACTTCCCACAGACTTACTTTGATGGCGACAAAAACAAATCCGGAACCTGACAGACTACCTATTCTCTTATCACACGGCCCAGGCTGCTTTGATGGGACGACCTGTGCAGTCGCTGTGGCCAGGTATTACGGTACGCGCACGATTATCCCTCAGTTTACACATCCTTCACAACTCGACTCAGTCATCGAAACGATGATCGCCACAACTCCTGATCCTCACGATCTTTGGATCACCGATATGGCCTGGAAACATCGCGCCACAGATAAGCATCTTCGGCAACTGATAGAAAATGGATGGAGAGTATTCTGGATTGATCATCACAGAAATGCTATTGAAAAGCCAAAGTCAGAGATTCGCGATATTCACCTAACAGGATATGTCATCAGTTCGACATATGCCGCATCACGGCTCCTGTTTGATTTTCTCCTCGATCAACCCCCAACATCACCAGACGCAGCCGCATGGTTATCCAGTCTTCAGAATATCGTCATGCTTGCTGATGAACACGATCGCTGGCTCCACAATGGCCAAGATGAGAAATCGATGCGGCTTGCCCTCGCTATCGAACAACTGGCGCGCCAAGGAAATGGACTTGATGGCTATCAAACACTGCTTGACATTGATGCAGATGCGACGTTTACACCAACACTCACACGCGCCTACGACGAAGCGAAGACGGAATTACAAGCAAGCCTTTCTCTCGCTATGAGTTCGAAACAACAACATGTCATGGAAGCTTTAGATCTGACGATCATCTATGCTAGATGCAACAAGTACGCAAGTCAGGTTGGCAATGCACTCCGAGCATCGATTCATAACAGTATTGTCGTTCTATTTAGTGAGTCTGATGGTCGTTATAGTCTTCGCAAATCAAATGCGTGCGAAATCAATCTCGCAAGCATCGCTACATTTCTAGGAGGTGGAGGACACCCTAATGCAGCTGGCTTTCAACTAGCTTCTCCCGTTTACGATCCGACTGATTTTATTCCGAAGATCGAGAAAGCCATCAAAGCTTGGCACACCACTCATAAATCAGGTCGTGAAGCAACGGTCTGAATTCCCTAATCCGCTCATTGGCTCGGCTGGGATGGACACGATTGGTTAACAACACGACAATCAGATCCATGATTGGATCTACCCAGATTGACGTTCCAGTGAATCCAAGATGACCAAATGACTGATCAGAGAAATATCGGCCACTTGAGGAAACGTCCGAAGGGGTATCCCAACCAAGCGCACGGGTCGAATCCAAAACCTGCTTCTGCCGAGTGATACACAGGCGTGCGAGATCAGCACGTAGGATCCGTCCCTCCCCTCTAACCGCCGCACCATACTCCCGAACAATGTTGAGCACGTCACTCGCTGTACTGAACAGCCCTGCATGACCAGCGATGCCCCCAAGCACATAAGCATTCTCATCATGTACTTCTCCAAAGAGTACTCTCCCTCTCCACTGATCATCTTCAGTCGCAGCATAGACACGATCCTTTGCGGGGAGTGAACAGACCGGACCTGTCGGTGCAACAAAAAACGTATTTACTGTAGCAAGAGGGTTAAAAATCCGAGAAAGGCAGAATTCTCCAAAATTCTTTCTGGAGATGGTTTCCACGAGTTCAGTCAGCAGTATAAAACCAAGATCACTATATGTTGTCCCAGCTCCAATAGGATACTCCAGTTTTTCACGATGGATACGATCATAGATTCTCTGCCGATTTTCAAGCCAGTCCACCTGGGATGTTGTGGATAGCTTCTCTTTGTCCCATTCGAGATAGTACGACTTCCATGCGGGGAATCCGGCTGAATGAGACAGAAGGTGACGTGGAGTTGCTTGGCCAACTCCCATATTGTTTAACTGAGGTAAATATTGGCAGATGGGCCTATCGAGAATGAGGGCTTGATCCTGAACCAGCAACATCACTGCAAGTGTTGTCGCAAGTGGTTTGGTTAGCGAGGCAAGATCATAAATCGTAGTGATAGTTGTCGGCAATTGCGTAGGAACACAAGATGCGAAACCGTACGCGGCATGGTGTACGGTCTCTCCTTTGAACTCAACGAGCAACACTCCACCTGGAAACACACCGTCGGTGACCGCTCGATCCATCCTAAGGTCAATTGGATCCGCTGACATCATGTATTAAAGAGGGCGATGGGGGAAACGTTACTCAAGTTTCGTAAAAATTTCGTGCTCACTCATCCCTTGGATACGAAGAAGTTTCACACGAGAACGTTCCCCACGCATAATCTGAACGGCAGAGACAGGAATTCCAAGTTCCTTGGAAAGCAGAGTGATACAGCGTGCATTGGCTTTCCCATCTACAGGCGGGGCCGACACGCGCAACCGAATAATTCCATCAACGACTCCACAGATTTTGTCATGAGACGACCGAGGGAGGACACGGACCGTCACAATGGTAGAGTTCTGTGACGTTGCAACCAAGGGCCTTCCCATTAGGACTCGTCACGCAATAGCATGGACAAATTGGGAGGCCAGGTTTGAGACTACGGCAGGGTACAACGAAAGTCCATAGCAAAAACTATGAGATCGAGGCACAACAACGTCACTCGCCAAAGGCCTCCTCAAATGGCCAAACCTTTTTCTACGCCTGCGTTGCTCATCGCTTACATATTCCCGGTATACGTTCTTTTTGCTCCTTCGTTTACTCCACAATCATCTCGCCAATTTGTTCATGTTATATCGTAGCGGGTTCTTATCCCGCGTGAAAATGCGAGGCACTTTGTAATTCACGCTGCGTACCATTTTCTATATGGCCTGCTACCCCTTCCTCATCTTCCGTATCGAGAACAATTTTGAACATTTGCATGACTCCTCGAATTTTCTCGATCGCAATCAAGCGCTGTTTTCGAAGAGAAACTAGCTCTCCCTCCATCCTAACAACCTGAGCCTGAGCATCACGAACTAGTGTCTCGGCACGCAATTCCGCCTCTTGGACAATAATCTCAGCCTCTCGACACGCGTTCTGCTTCAGATCATTAACAACATCTTGGGTTGCAAGGACGGCTTGACTGATCGTCTCTTCCTTTCGATGCCACTCCGACAACTGCTGCTCCACACCAGAAACCTGATCTTGAAGAGCTTGATGACCCTTGAGTATCTCTTCATATGCACTCGTCACAACTTCCAAAAAGTGATCGACCTCATCTCGATCGTATCCGCGAAGACGTGTCGAAAACCTCATCTGCTGAATGTCTAATGGGGTAAGTTTCATTATAATCCCCTCCTATCTGAATGATATAAGCAATGATTGAAGAAAAATGATCATCATAATAACTACCAGTGGCGACAGATCCATACCAAATCTCATTGCCGGAATTAAACCCCATAACCACCGCCTGATTGGTCCGAGCACGGGTTCAGTTACTCGATGAAGAAACTGCACAATTGGGTTATAGGGATCCGGATTCACCCAAGAAATAAGCGCTCGCACAATGATGACCCACATATACACATTGAGTGCGAGATCCAGCAACCGTGCCACCAACACTGTCATGTTCTCAGCGACGGTCATTCGCTTCGTAACTCCGTTGCCCGTTTTGTCGCCATCTCCACTGCCGCACTTACCAATCCACGAAAGCCTCCCTTTTCGAGCACATGTACAGCGGCGCTGGTAGTACCACCAGGGGAGGTAATACGATCCTTGAGGCGAGCTGGATGTTCTCCCGTCTGATGCTGTAAATGCGCAGTTCCTCTCACGGTCTGGGTTGCAAGAGTGATGGCAATGTCACGCGGCAACCCCATTCTCACACCACCATCTGCAAGCGCCTCAATCAAAAGCAGTACATATGCCGGACCACTTCCACTCACACCTGTCACCGCATCAATCATGTGCTCCTCGACAACAAGGGTTTTACCGACAGCACGAAATATTCCTTGCGCAATATCAAGGTCACGATCATGGACACCAGGGCCGCCAACAAGTACAGACATACCTTCTCGTACAAGCGCAGGCATGTTGGGCATGACTCGGACAATTTTAGCACCTGTCGGTAATCCATTCAGAAGTTGGCCAATGGTAACACCAGCGGCCACTGAGATCACAAGCGTGTTCTCAGTGAGAGTTTCCCGAATCTGAGCAAGCACATTATTAATGAGGCCAGGCTTGACGGCAAGCACCACAACATCGGCAAAGGCTGCAGCTTTAATGTTGTCTGTACCGATCCGAACCCCATACTGCCTACCAATCACCTCGACTCGCTCCACCAAGGTATCCGAAGCAAATATTGAATCTAGCTCAACGTTTCCAGCAGCGACAATGCCAGCGATCAGCGCCTCTCCCATCGCCCCACAACCAATAATCGCAATATTTTTCTTTGCGGATACCTTGCTCAAGACACTACCTTTCTCTCTCCGAAAATCCCACGACCAATTCTCACCATCGTCGCACCTTCCTCGATCGCTATTTCGTAATCGTCTGACATTCCCATGGACAGTTCAGTCAATTCCACACCATCAATTGCTTCACTTTCTATTTCCGTCGCAAGAGATCGGAGTCGACGAAATATTGCTCGTGTCTGTTTCTCGGTCCCTGCAAAAGGGGGAATGGTCATCAGTCCACGTAGATGCACATGCTTCATGGAGGCGATCTCATGAACAGTTGACCGGACGACAGTAGGAGACAGACCATACTTACTCGACTCACCTGACACATTGACTTGGAGCAATATCTGCTGCGATGTCTCCACTGATCGTGCACGATCATCAATGGCCTGAGCCAGCGCAAGACTATCAACGGAATGAATGAGATCAAAATTTCCAACCACGGACTTGACCTTGTTTTTCTGGAGATGTCCAATCATATGCCATGAGAGATTTGCGAAGAATTGTTCCGGCAAATCCCTTGCGGTCAGTGCATGCATTTTCACCAACCCCTCTTGTACTCGATTTTCTCCAAATATTCTCAGGCCAGCATTGATGGCCATCACCAGGTGTTGAACGGAAAGAGTTTTTGTCGCAGCAATAAGACGCACTGAAGTTGGATCCCGTCCAACCTTTCCCGCAGCCACAGCAATCGCATCAACGGTTTGTGCCAAGGCGTCTCTGATATACCGTTCCCGACGCTCATTTGCCTCCAATATCACCTCACAAATTTTACAGCCTCAATACGCATGGAGCCTACGATGTATGTTTCCCCTGCCTAAGAAACGTAGGTGTCTCATAGGCATCCATGAGAGGAAGTTTGCGTTGAACATTTCGTCCAGGACTTACTACTCCTTTTCCAACACTTGTCAGGCAAGGTTCACGCCCAGCACCATTGGTTGACGAGGCAGAAACATTCTTCGACACTGGTTGCGCCAACGCTAGTTCACGATCAAATCCAGTCGCAATCACTGTGATCACGACTTCGTCTGAGAAATCAGGGTTTACCACAGCCCCGAAAATAATATTCGCATCCTTATCCGCTTCCTCATGAATAACCTCAGCAGCTGCGCTTACCTCATGAAGAGAGAGATCAGCACCCCCTGTAATATTAAACAAGAGCGCACGAGCCCCTGCAATTCCTCCATCTTCAAGCAAGGGACTAGAGATAGCATCCCGAGCCGCCATGACTGCACGCTCCTCCCCACGTGCTCTTCCCATTCCCAGCACAGCTCGCCCCATATGGTTCATAACCGCACGCACATCAGCAAAGTCAACATTCACGAGGCCGGGCGTCGTAATCACGTCAGCAATTCCCGCTATTGCATGACGGAGCACCGTATTAGATTGGATAAACGCCTCGGTCAGCGGGGTGCCTGTCTCAATGATTTTCAAGAGCCGTTGGTTCGGAATGGCTAACAGTGTATCAGTATTTCTTTTCAACTGAGCAACGCCTTCTTCTGCCCTGCACATCCGTTTCCCACCTTCGAACGGAAACGGTTTTGTCACCACCGCGACCGTCAAGGCTCCTAGATCTCTAGCCAGACTCGAGATCACGGGAGCTGCACCAGTCCCTGTGCCTCCACCCATCCCAGCAGTGACAAAGACCATATCGGCTCCATCAAGTACTTGACGAATCTCCTCGGACTGCTCCAGTGCCGACTCAGCTCCAATATCCGGATCAGCACCAGCCCCAAGACCTTTGGTACGCTCCTTCCCGAGTTGGATTTTTGAAGGGGCCAAGGACTTCTCAAGAGCCTGAAGATCGGTATTGGCTGCGATAAAATCGACGCCTGTCAATCCATCCGCCACCATTGAATTCACGGCGTTGCAGCCACCGCCTCCAACCCCAATCACCTTTAATTTCGCCGATGTCGCATCTGGTTCCTTGAATAAGAATCCTTCATGATTTTTCGACATAGTAGCCTCCCTATTGTTGCAGCCTTACACAGATCATTGCGATCTCAAAAAAACCATTCCTTGATTCTCTGAACCACACTACGTGGTTTCTGCCATATTCCCTCTAAGCTAGTGTCTTCTCCGTCCGAGGATTGCCATGCTTCCAGAATCAACCCAACCGCTGTTGCGTAAACAGGGCTTTTGGCAATACTGCGTAGTCCACTAAGCTCGCGTGGGGACCCGACACGAACAGGAAGAGCAAGAACACGTTCAGCAACACTCTCAATTCCGTCGAGCAAAGCCGCTCCTCCCGCTAAAACAAGTCCGGCAACCACTTTCTCCTCATGGCCGGATTTTTTGATCTCTTCTCCCACGAGCTCGAACAATTCCTCGGCACGCAGTTCCAAGATTCCGGACAGCTCTTTCCGCAGTCGCGGCTGTGGAGGACGACCACCCATACCACGTGCCTCAAACATTTCATCATCCTCAATCGACTCACTTGAGACAGATCCATGCTGAACCTTTACGTTTTCAGCCTCAATATGCGAAAGTCGTAGCCCAACAGCAACATCATGTGTAAAGTGGTTGCCTCCAATTGCCAGTACAGCAGTGTGCACAAGGCTCCCCTCTGAATAAATCGCAAGATCTGCTGTCCCACCTCCCAAATCGACCATCGCAACACCCACGTCCATTTCCTCGGAGGTTAAGACAGCCTTACTTGACGCAAGCGGTTGAAGAATGACACGGGAGACACTCAACCCCGCGCGGTGAACGCTCCGTTTGATATTCTTCACCGCCATCTTGGCTCCAGTGATGATATAGACATCAACTTCGAGTCTTTCCCCACAGATATTTAACGGATCCTTGATGCCATCCTGATCATCCACAATATACCTCTGGGGAATAGTATGGAGCTCTTCGCGATCTTTTGAAAATGTTTCTTTTGGTGGTTTCGCTTTCGCGTGTACACGAGTCTTATCAGCTTGAGTAACGCCCTCATCTTCATTTCGGATAGTAATATACCCAAGGGAGTTGAAACCAACGATATGGCTTCCAGCAATCCCCACATACACTGAACTTATCCGTACATCAGACATTAGCTCAGCTTCTTTTACCGCCTTCTTTATGGACTCGACAGTATCTTCGATATTGACCACAGCGCCTTTTCGCAAACCCCGAGACGCACTCACCCCATGTCCGATAACATCAAGAGTGCCTTCATCAGTTACTGCCGCAACAATGCAGCAGATTTTCGTCGTCCCAATATCAAGGCCGACGATGATGTTGGTCATTCGGCCTTTTTTTCCAGCACCTGTTCTCATTGAGGTTTACGCACAATCACAGTGTTTGGAAAACGCAAGTCCAATTCATGCCCTGCTGAAAGGCTACCTGTTCGCGCACCACGAACGCGCCTGACCCTGTCCCATTTCTCCCGGAAGCCGTTGCTTCCAAAATGAATCGTCGTGCCATGAAACGTCGCGACAATATTTTGAGGATCAGAAAAGTCAATCCGTAGGTCTCGCCCATGCAGTTGACGGTCATCACTATCCAACAGGAGTGTGGCCAATTCATACCCGTTTTGGGCTGCGTCCACTGCAGAAAACTCCTGCCGTAACAATGCACGTGAGTCGATCCCAGAAATCTTCGGCAGCATTTGAGGCCTATCGCGATCGATTGCCCCACGGACAATGCCATGCGCATCAACCAAAAACCAAGCATATGATGCCTCAACCAACACCGACGGTTGCGAAATACTCACGCGGTCTATCCCAGCCGACCATCCCGGCAACAAGCCAATATATGTCGTACCGAGAATAACCAAAAGCATACCCATGAACACAATCAAGACACGTGGACGACGTCCCAGCTCTTGATATTTTTGTTCACTCCATATCCGAACGTTCATTGTTCTCCCACAGTTGCAGACAACATTTTCTTGACCAAACAGTCATATTGGATATCCGCTTCACGCGCAGCTAATGGGAGTAAGCTTTCATTGGTCATCCCTGGAATCGTATTGATTTCAAGAACAAAGGGGTTGCCTGCGTCATCAACCCGAATATCTACACGCGAAACACCACGACACCCAATGTCTTGGTGTACTTGAAGTGCCAGTTGCTGCATCTCATGTGTGCGAGTTGGAGAAAGTGTTGCGCGCACAGCATGAGGTGTAGCGCTCACTTCATATTTCGTGTCAAAATCGAAAAGCGTTTTTGCCAAGAGAATTTCTAATACCGGTAGTGGTGTTTCACCGATAATCCCAACCGTAAATTCTGCACCGTCAATGAATTGTTCAACCAGAACCTGATGACCAAACTGCATAGCGGTTTCATATGCAACCTGGACGTCGCCCGCACCGTGCATGACACTCACTCCAATCGATGAACCCTGAGCAACCGGCTTTACTACGGCCGGAAATGAAAACGGGAGTGATATTTTATTCCGCATCATGGATGAAAGAGCACTCGCAGTGAGAAGCACACTCGGCGGAGTCGGTAAGCTCGATGCTTTTAATATCAACTTGGTCAAGACTTTATTCATCCCCACCGCACTCGCCGCAATCCCTGACCCAGTATATGGGAGGTCAAGCACTTCCAAGAACCCCTGAATTGCACCGTCCTCCCCGCCTGGACCATGAAGAGCCAAAAAGGCCACGTCAATATGATTGCACTGCAATTCTTCTCCAACATTAGGACTCGCATCGATACACGTGACCCGATATCCCTGCCGCATCAGTGAATCAGCAATGGCCTTTCCACTCTTCAGGGAAATATCACGTTCCGCCGACCGTCCACCCATCAATACCCCAATGTGTTTTCCTTCCATCGTGACTATGGTTATTCACGGCCCACAATAGTTAATTCAAGGTCAAGCAATGTTCCCGTCTTTTCCTTAACACCAGTGCGTACCTGATCGACCAGAGCAATCACATCTCGTGCCATCGCACACCCAACATTAACCGCAAAATTTGCGTGTACAGTCGAGATAGCTGCATCCCCCACACGACATCCCTTGAAACCCGCGTGTTCGATAAGCCGCCCGGCAGAGTCCCCTTGTGGGTTCCGGAACACACATCCCGCACTTGGAAGTGTGAGAGGTTGAGTTTGCTTCCGCTTACGTAATGCAGACTTAATACTCAGAGCAAGCTGCTTCACCGAACTCGGTATGACGTTGAGCCACGCTCCAACCACGATACCAGGAGGAAAAGAAGAGCGTCGATATCCAAACTCCAGTGCCTCAGCTTGAATCACATGAAGCTGGCCTTCCGCATCAAGTAAATGAATTGCCTGAAGAACATCTTTCATTTCACCTCGCGCTGTTCCAGCATTCATCACTAGAGAACCAGCAACCGTTCCTGGAATTCCTGCCGCAAATTCAAATCCCCCATGTCCGTGTTTCGTCGCGACATTAAGCAGATGCGGCATTCGCACGCCACCTCCAACGTAGAGACGAGATCCCCCTTCATACTGGATCTCCTGAAATTGATGCAAAGAGACGACAATGCCTTCGATGCCATCATCGCGGACAAGAAGGTTTGTTCCGCCGATGACAGTCATTGGAATCTTCGCCCTTCTAGTCTGCACGACAAGACCTTGCAAATCCTCTATATTGTGCGGAATGACCAGAGCATCTGCATTCCCACCAATACGAAACGAGACATGACGCCACATTGGCTCGTTGACACGAACTTCTCCCTGAAGAGTATTAAGCGCTGAAGCCATGGACGCTGCGAGCATCAAGGAAGTCTTTCCATGAGGGTTTGTCCTACTTTCCAGATATCCCCTGCCCCCATAGTCAAGACAACATCTCCCTCACGAAGCATCGGGAGAACCTGATCAACCATGGCTTCTGATTCTGCAACAAATGACACAGCAGAAAGATTTGTTCTCTTAATCTGCTCAACAAGCCGAGTTCCGTTTACGCCATCGATAGGATCTTCTCCTGCCGGGTATATCTCGGTGACAAACAGCGCATCTACGCCATCAAAGGAAACCGCAAAGTCATCCATCAGATCACGAGTTCTAGAAAAACGATGCGGCTGAAACAGGACAATGAATCGCCTCCCCCAGCCTTCCTTCACAGCAGCAACGGTGGCCCGAATTTCCGTAGGATGATGAGCATAGTCATCAAGCACCAACACGCCGGATTTCTCTCCCACACACTGAAAACGACGTTCTACTCCTCGAAAACCTGCAAGGCCATCTGAGATTTGCTCCACTGGAATATCAAGTTCCAAGCTAACCACAATAGCGGCAAGGGCGTTTAAGACATAGTGCCTCCCAGGAAGCGGGATTGTAAATTTTCCGACTAACCGTTGCTCAGCATGGACAGTAAAGGTGGATTTCCATGGCCCCAATTCCACCTCTGACGCCACAAAATCAGCATGTTGCTGTATCCCATAGGTGACACAGCGCTTGTGCAAGGATGGGATCAGTGACCGAAGGAGTGGGTCGTCCGCGCACAAGACGACCAGGCCATAAAAGGGCACCTTCTCGACAAACCGTGAAAAAGATTCAAGAATCTTGTCGAGACTCTTATAGTAATCCAAATGTTCCCGATCGATATTGGTTACCACAACGATTGAAGGGGAGAGCTTCAGAAATGTTCCATCGCTTTCATCAGCTTCGGCAATCAGTAATGAGCCTTGACCAGACCGCGAACCTCCACCAAATGCATTAACTCTACCCCCAATGACGATCGTAGGATCAAGATGAGAATCAGAAAGAATCGCTGCAATCATTGATGTCGTGGTAGTCTTCCCATGCGCACCAGCAATCGCAACGCCTTGCTTGAGACGCATCAACTCTGCCAGCATTTCCGCCCGTGGAATAACGGGGATCCTATTGCCTTCGGCAGCACGAACTTCAGGGTTGAACGCTGACACTGCGGTCGACGCAACAAGCACCTGGGCTCCCGCAATATTCTTCTCATCATGACCAATCATCACCGTCGCGCCTACATTACGGAGATGCTTCGTGGTAACCGATTCACGAACATCAGAACCGGTCACCACGTAGCCTAAATCAATCAAGACCTCCGCAATACCGCTCATTCCAGATCCACCTATTCCAACAAAATGTATGTGCCGTGTTTTTCCGAACATCACCCATCCAATGTGCGTTATAAGATCAGACAGCCCGTCGTGACGGTTGCTCGACTAATTCTCTGCAAAACTTGACGCTCTGCTCTGTCGCATCATGCTTGGCCAACTCCGCACTGCATCGCGCCATCCTTGCAAGGCGATCCGTATCGCTGATAAGGGTTTGTATGGTGTCCGCAAGTAATCGATCACTTAAGCAAGTTTCCTCTATCAATACTGCGGCACCGGCATTCACCATTACCTCGGCGTTGCGCAACTGGTGCTGACCTGCGGCTGAAGGAAACGGAATAAGAATAGCCGGTTTTCCACACGCCGTAAGTTCCGCGATCGTTCCTGCTCCAGCTCGACTGATCACAACATCCGCCGCCGCATAAGCTGCGGCCATATCATCCAACGAGGTTACAACAGTCGCGTCAAGATGTCTCTCCGCATAGTCATGGCGAACAAAAAGGCAATCGGACCCTCCCGTCTGGTGCACAATGCGAAGACCTGCTCGATTCGTGTTGAGGAATGATACGGCACGCACGACTACCCGGTTGAGTGTTCGTGAACCTTGACTCCCTCCAAATATCAAGATGGTGTGTCGATCACCATGCCATCTATCCACCGTTTTGGTGTCTTGAAATCGTTTGAACCCACGTCGTAATGGCACTCCGACAACGTATGTTGGAACTCCCCGGAAAGAACGCTTAGTCTCTTCAAATGCCAGAAGTACAGTATCGGCAATTCTGCAAAGTACCCGGTTTGCCATTCCTGGAATGACGTTAGGCTCAACAAGCACTCGTGGAATCCCCAAGTAAAGCGCTGCAAAAAACAGTGGCGGGCTGGTATACCCACCAATGCCAATCACCAAGTCAGATTTCTTTTTCCGCAGAAGACGAATACATTGCCCTATCGCATATGGAAGTTGTGCAAGCGCAACCAGTGCCCTAATAGGGGATGTTCCCATAACCCCCCTCGCGGCAATGCACCGCAATTCAAACCCAACCTCTGGCAACACACGTACCTCAAGTCCCCGTGGCGTACCAACAAATTGTATCTGGCTCTTTTCATCTTGACGCATCATTTCTTGTGCAAGCGCAATGCCGGGATAGAGATGGCCCCCAGTGCCTCCTGCAGCAATGCACACGTTCATACACGCTCCTGCGATCGCGAGATACTGATCAGTATTCCAATAGCGGCAAGGTTCATGACGATCGAAGAGCCCCCATAGCTCAATAACGGAAGGGGCAATCCCTTTGCCGGAAGCATTCCGGATACAACACCAACATTGATTAACACCTGCACCACGAACAGAAGCGCAATCCCGTACGCTAGGTAGTGCCCTAGGAGATCATTGCTCCCCCAGCTCCTCCACGAAATCCGAAAGCCTCTCCAGATCAGCAGCCCATAAAGCCCGAGGAGAAGTATTCCTCCAATTAACCCAAGCTCCTCGGAAAGAACGGCAAAAATGAAATCGGTATGAGGTTCTGGAAGAAAGAGGCGTTTTTGACTTGATTCTCCTAATCCTGATCCCCACACACCTCCTTTTCCGATGGCAAGAATAGACTGAATGGTCTGATATCCAGAACCCTGCGGGTCCTCCCCTGGATTCAAAAATGTCAATACGCGCTGTCGCTGATAGGCGGTCTGCGTAACACGATACACACACATGGCCAGCGTAGCCGTTGACAATCCCGCAAGATGCCAGGCTGGAACGCCGCCAATAAAAAGCATTCCAGCGGTGACGATTAGAATAACAACTGCCGTACCAAGATCCGGCTCACACACGATTAAGCCAACAAATACGCCGACTACGAGGACTGCGGGAAGGGCCCCACTAACAAAGCTTCGGATACGTTCTCCTCGCCCAGCGAGATAACACGCCAGATAAATAATCAGCATTACCTTGACAAATTCCGAGGGTTGAACTGTCATCACACCCAGTCGAAGCCAGCGACGCGAACCATTAATCGGCTCCCCAAGCGGCGAAAGCAGCACAACCGCAAGCAGGGCAAGTCCGACACCTAGCAATGGCCCAATCACATTTTTCCAATATTGGTGTTGAAAACGAGAGAAGGCATACAACAGGATCAACCCAACAGCGATCCACATTGACTGTCGCTTAAGAAAAAACGCGGCATCGTCATATGTCCGTTGCGCAAGAAGAGCACTTGAACTGTACATCATCATAATTCCCACGGCGAGTAGCAGTAGGGTGACGATAATGAGCACCTGATCTCCTGAGGAGTCACGCCGCATTGATGACGCCGACCACGACAACGGCGACTGCACCCCGTGATGATCCTCAACGTCACGAGAGTGCATGAACACACTCCTTGAATCGATTGCCACGGTGTTGATAATCCTGAAACATGTCAAAGCTGGTGCATGTTGGAGAAAAGAGCACAACATCACCAGAATCAGCTTCACGACTTGCAAGTTGAATCGCCATTTCCAATGAATCTTCGAAGTACATCGGAATCGCATTCACATCAGCGTCTTCAAGGGCTTCCTTAATCTTATGACCAGATTCTCCAATCAGAATCACCGATTTTACGTACAGAGAAATAGCGTGTACGAGTTCAGAAAAATCAGTAGCCTTGTCACGCCCTCCGGCGATCAAGACAATCGGCCGTCCAATACTTTCGAGAGCTCCAATTGTTGAGGCAACATTTGTCGCTTTGGAGTCGTTGATAAAGGTGACACCATGACGATCTCTCACATACTCGCAGGCATGTTCAAGTCCTGAGAACGTTTGGAGTACCCGACGAACCACGTCCACAGAGCACCCACACAACAATGCGATGGCCGCTGCGGCCATTGCATTATCAACATTATGGGCTCCTTGAAGCCGCAACTCGGAAAGAGGACAGATCTCCACCGTGCGATTGTTGATACGCCACATAAACCAACCTCGCTCAACGTACATCCCAGAATCTACAGCGTGCCGGTGACTAAACGTCATTAGGGAGGAAAGGACAACGGAAGCCAACTTTTTCACAACGGAATCATCTTGATTGAGTAATCCGTAATCCCCTTGTCTTTGACGCCGAAATATTCTCGCCTTGGCCATGACATAGTCATCAAACGTCGAGTATCGATCCATGTGATCATTCGTAATGTTCAAAACCACCGCAAGCCACGGGGCAAACATGTTGATTGCTTCAAGTTGAAAACTTGAAAGTTCGGCAATAATATATTTGACTGATTGGTTGTTTCCGCGCAAACAATCCAATGCGATCTGAGACAGAGGCGTTCCGAGGTTTCCACCCATCCGCACTGAAATACCCGCCTGTTCCAACATTGTCCCCGCCATCGTCACGGTCGTACTTTTTCCGTTGGTTCCGGTCACCCCGACAAGCCGCCCTTGGAGATACGGAAATGCGAGTTCGATTTCAGCAATGATTGGAATCCCCGCGCGACGCGCATCGTCAAGCGATTTCTCTACTAGAGGAACTCCGGGACTAATGACAATAAGATCCGCAGTAGTAAGTGCTGAGTGATTCTCCCCTCCAAAGTAGACCGGGATCCCTTGGTCCACAAGCTGATCTACGATTTCTCCCATCGCGGAACGAGGCTTCACGTCCACGGCCGTCACAAGCGCACCAAGCCACGTGAGTAATTCAATTGCCTTACGCCCACTGCGCGCGAGGCCAACCACAGTGACGTGCTTTCCCTTAAGTTCTGACTCAACATTCGGTACAACGGTTTTCATGTCTCGCCTAGCGAAGTTTCAGTGTGCTTAAACTCAACAATGCAAAGAATATCGCAATAATCCATAAGCGAATAACGATCTTTGGCTCTTCCCATCCTTTTAATTCAAAGTGATGATGGAGAGGCGCCATCAGAAACATTCGCTTCCCTCTTGCCTTATACGATGCGACTTGAAAGATGACTGAAACAGCTTCAATGACAAACACACCTCCAACCAGCATTAACAAGAGTTCGTGCTTGCTTACGATGGCGACGAGACCAAGCGCAGATCCTAGAGGTAACGACCCTGCGTCACCCATGAAGATTGACGCGGGATAGGTATTGAACCACAGGAATGCCAGACTTGCCCCAAACATGGCACCAGTAAAAACGGCCAACTCCCCTGACCCTTCAACATAGGGGATCAGTAGATATTCTGCGAAACCCACGTGTCCAGAAACATAGACCACGATGGTATAGGCAACCGTTGCAACCATAACAGGTCCAATAGCCAGCCCATCTAATCCATCAGTCAGGTTCACCGCGTTTGACGCCCCAACAATTACGAGTATGGCAAACGGAATATAGAACCACCCAAGGTCGGGAGAAAACGTTTTGAAAAACGGGACATTCAGCGACGTGGAATATGCAGGCAGGAAGTACAGGGCGATCCCAATCACACTTGCAAGGAGAAGTTGGATCATGAGCTTTGGCATAATAGTAAGTTCGTGATTCGCTCTCTGACCACCTTTACGATAATCATCGAGGATTCCTAAAGCCCCAAACCCAATCATGGTAAATAATGCTAGCCAAATATACGGATTGCGAAGGTCCGCCCATAGAAGCGTCGAGCACACAACAGCCCCGACAATAAGAATTCCTCCCATCGTTGGAGTCCCGCTTTTCACAATGTGGCGTTCCGGTCCATCGTCTCGGATAGATTCCGTAAATCCAAGCCTTTGTAGACGTCTCGTCAAAATTGGCGCAAATGCGAACGCGATCACAAAAGCGGTCACCACCGCGTAGATGGTTCGGAAACTAAGATAACGAAATACATTGAAGAGGGGAACTTCGTCAGCCCAGGGATATAAAAAAAGGTAGAACATGGGATCGTATTATCTCGCTTTCGTACGCGCCATTGGGAACTGTTGTTTCCAACACTCGACAATGCGTTCCATGCGCATGGCTCGCGATCCTTTCACCAACACCATATCACCAGGGGAAAGACACGCGGTAAGGCAAGCAATAAGCATCGGATAGCCTGTGTTTGGGCCATCACGCGTAACCTCAACATGATCGCGACACATCCCTGCTTTGACCGCACCAGCAGCCACATGCACCCCCATGGAGCCACAAACAATAAGATGATCTACACCAAAATTGGCGACCAAAGCTCCGATTTCCTCATGAGCGGTTTTGGCTGCACGACCAAGTTCCAACATATCTCCGAGTACAGCAATACGCTTCCCTCTTCCAGGCATATGACTCAGCGCCTCCAATGCAACGTACATTGACGAAGGATTTGCATTGTAGGCATCATTGAGAATCTTCACATTATTCCACTGCACGATCTCTGTTCGCATTGCCATGGGACGAAACCGCGCAAGTCCATTGCGGATTGACATTGGCTTCACTCCCATTACAAAACCCACGGCTGACGCAGCAGCAGCGTTGGCGATATTATGCCCGCCAGGAACGGGGAGTCGCACTACAACCGGCCGCCGGTACCCAGGCCGACGCAAAGCAAAGGTCCATAGATGTGATCGATGTGAGCGCGTCCAGATGATGTGAATATCGGCGTGTGGCGCAAAACCAAACGAAGAGACACGACCCTTCGCCATGGAACTCAAGAACGGAAAGTAAGGATCATCTGCATTTAGTATTATTGACCCGTCTGCGGGAAGTGATGCCACAAGCTCCCCCTTTGCACGCGCCACTCCATCAAGATGCTTGAGTCCAGATAAGTGTGCTCGACCAATATTCGTCAGTACGCCAATCATTGGCCGTGCGATCCCGCACAACCGTGTTAGCTCGCCAAACTGATTAATCCCCATCTCGAGGACAGCAGCCTGGTGTCGGCGAGTCAAGCGCAACAACGTCAGCGGCACTCCAATATGATTGTTCAAATTTTCTTTGGTCTGCAGAAGACGAAACTCTTCTTGCAATATGCTCCCAATCATCTGCGTTGTTGTTGTTTTTCCATTACTTCCTGAAACGGCAATCACAGGAATATCGAAGCGCCTCCGATGAAACCCGGCGAGATCCTGAAACGCACGAACGGGATCATCGACACCAATCAAGACCGGGGCAGATCGTTGTCTCAATCTCGCAAGTGATGGTCTATAGTCACCATGCACTAGTGCACCCATTACCCCTTTTTTTAGTGCGCTCGGAACAAACGCATGTCCATCAAATCGCTGCCCCTTAATCGCTACAAAAAACTCGCCGTGTTTTGCTGTCCGACTATCAATGCTCAGACGAGATGATCGTCTTGATCTTGAGCCGGACAACAGATGTCCTCCCGTTGCTAGCAATAACTCCTCAACTGTGAAGCTGGCCATGGCCACTCACGATGGCTTCTCGCACAACACAGCGATCGTCAAAATGCAACCGACGATCTCCAACAATTTGGTAAGCTTCATGTCCCTTACCAGCGATGACCACCAAATCACCCGGGCGGGCTGACCGGACGGCTGTTACAATGGCTTCTTTACGATCCGGAATAACCTCATACGCAGAGGAGGTTTCCGAAGACGCAATTCCATCCATCACATCACGGATAATCTGATTTGGATCTTCGGTTCGAGGGTTGTCAGAAGTAACGATCAGGAGATCACTCAACGTGGATGCAGTTTTTCCCATTGCAGACCGCTTTCCTTGATCCCGATCGCCCCCACAACCAAAAACGGTAATAAGGCGCCCCGCAGTTAAAGAACGCGCCGTATTCAAAAGTTTATCCAGTGCATCATCCGTATGGGCATAGTCAACCACCACCCCGTACCCTTGACCTTCATCAATTTTCTCAAAACGCCCAGGCACACATCGCAACGACGCAATACCTTCTTGGATAGACTCAATAGAACATCCTCGACTCAACCCTACGCCAATTGCAGCCAGAATGTTATAGACATTGTGGCGTCCCAGCAGCGCCGACTGAACCTCAAAGCTGCCCATGGGAGTCTGAGCGGTAAACGAAGTTCCTTCAAACGCGATAACGATATCATCAGCGCGTATATCTGCATGACAGTCGATCGCATAGCCCCACGCCAAAACACTACATGCACTACGCACTCGTTCGCCGTAGGGGTCATCCAGATTGATGAACGCTCGAACGGCCGAGAAATCCGTGACAGGTTTTAGCAACTCCGATGAAAACAGTCTCAGCTTGACATTGAAGTAGGTTTCAATATCGCCGTGAAAATCAAAGTGATCTCGTGTCACATTTGTGAACACCACGATGTCAAACAAACAACCGGATGTACGCGAAAGCGCCAACGCATGAGACGTCACTTCGATGACTGCCTCCGTCACGCCCCGCTGCACCATTTGGCCAAGAAGACCTTGCAAGACCGCTGCACTCGGAGTTGTATGTGACGCGGTGAGTCGTTCATCTCCAATTTCATACCCAACGGTTCCAATCAGCCCGGACTTTCTCCCTGCCGCCTCGAGAATGGATTTGACAAGATGCCCAACAGTCGTTTTCCCATTAGTCCCAGTGATCCCGCACATCATTAACATTGATGACGGATCACGATAAAAATTGCGCGCAAGAATTCCGAGCGCATGTCGGGAGTCACGTACCTGCACAGCAGCAATGTCTGGAAACTCTCCACCAAAATTCTCTAAGCACTTATCACTTGCGACCGCCGCCGCCCCAGCAGAAACGGCATCGGCCAGAAAACAATTTCCGTCTGATTGCAGGCCCTTAATGGCCACAAAGAGACTTCCCGGCTGCACATCTCTCGAATCATCACAAATCGCCCTAATATCAGGATTCATTGACCCAGATACAACCAACGATTCAACTCCATCAAGCAACACATTCAGCCTCATCGAGAATACCCGTGATTACACTCACCCTGCTAGCTTGCGACAAGTAGCGCAGCGATGTCACGTCCAGGAACATCAGGCAAAATATTGAGATAGGGCACAGCCTGCTCCGCAATTTTCCGAAACACCGGGGCGGCTACTTTTCCTCCCCAGAACTCCGTCTTCGGCTCATCGATAACCACAAGAATGATGAGCTGAGGAAACCGTGCAGGAAAGAAGCCAAAGAACGAACTTATGTATTGATCTTTAAGATATCCTCCATGCTTCCGATCAGCTTTTTGAGCCGTGCCAGTTTTCCCTGCGACTGCGTGGGAAGGCAATGCTGCCATCCCTGCCGTGCCTTGAGATACTACACGGCTGAGAATTTCAGTCAGTTCGGCAGCGGCTTGAATGCTGATTACCTTCTTCCGAACATGTGGTTCCGTTCGCATTACGGTATATCCGTCTCCATCCCTGACTTCAGCAACCACATATGGCCGCATCAAAGATCCTCCATTGGCCACAGCCGCCGCTGCAGTGATCAATTGCAACGGCGTCACCGCCACTTCATGTCCAATAGCGAGTGACGCCAATGAACGACCACTCCATCGATCTCGTGGCCGCAAAATACCGGAACTTTCGCCACTAAGATCTACACCGGTCTTCTCCCCAAATCCAAAGGCGTGGAGATAGTCGGAAAACGTCTCCTCCCCTACTCGCTGTGCAATTTTTATCGCTCCAATATTACTCGAGTGTTCAATAACCTCTGAAAACGTCATCCACCCTCGAGAGTGAATATCATGGACAACAGTTCCCCCGACGTCATAATGACCATCTTCAGCAAACAGACGGTCATCAGAACGAAATATTTCTTCATTCAACGCCGCTGCGGCCGCCACAATCTTAAACGTTGAACCAGGTTCATATGGATCCGTGACCACCCGGTTGCGCCACTGCTCAGGCTGATACTGTCTAACGGCGTTGGGGTTAAATGTCGGCCGACCAGTCATGGCCAAGATGGCCCCCGTAAACGGATCCATCACAATGACGTTTCCACCTTTCGCCTGCGTTGACTCGATCGCCTCATCCAATGCGCTTTCCGCCATGTACTGAAGACCCATGTCAATTGTCAAGACGATATCGTGACCGACCGCTGGAAGTTGCTCTGCTAAAACTTCAGAAAATATTGGCTGTCCTACCGCATCGTGATCCATCAGTAGCTGACCGCGTTTTCCACGCAGGGATCGGTCATACTTCCATTCAAGCCCCTCAAGGCCATATCCATCAATACCAGCAAAACCGAGAACATGTGAAAGCAGAGCGCCATTGGGATAAACGCGTTGCCGTTCCCTGATCACCCCAATTCCATCTAGCGACATGTGACGTAACGCCTCGACCGCGTGATCATCAATACGGCGCTTAATCCAGACAAATGACTTAGGGCTACGGAGCTTCTGCTCGACATGATCGGCATCAAGCCCTAACACTGCCGCGACAGTTCCTGCTGTCTCGCGAGGATTAAGACATTGTGGGGGATCGCCAAAGATCGATGGCACATCGCTATTGATTGCCAAGACAGTCTCTCGACGATCATAGATGGTACCACGGCCAGGCTCGATCAAGTGGATTTTTCGGTGTTGGTCTTTCGCCTCGCGAGCAAGATCTGGAGAATCAACGACTTGCAATTCAACAAGACGAAACGCAAGCACACAAAACCCAACCACAACACACACCATAGAAAAGGTGAAGCGGCCATTCTTTCGCTGGATGGCACGTGGTGATTCCATGAACACCCTCCTATTGCTTGGACATTAGAATAACCTGACCTGCCTGAGGCCGTACAAGCCCAAGTTGTGTCATCGCACGTCTTTCAATGCGATCAAGTGAAATGAGGCCATAGTATTTCCCCATTAATGCCTGTTGCCGTTCGTATTGATGGGCTTTGGCAAGTCTCATCTCTTCGGTCGCATATCCCAGATTGACTATCTCTTGATCTTCCCAGACGCTAAATAACATCAGAAAAAGAAGCAATGCACTGCCGAGGATGACTTTCAAACCGCCACCTTTTCAATTACACGAAATTTTGCACTCCGCGATCTTCGGTTCTCGCGTCGTTCTTTCTCCGAGGGACAGATCGGTTTTTTGAATAGCCGAACAACCGTTGGTTGCGCAGCCCGAGCCATGGCCAGAAAGCTCTGCTTTACAATACGATCTTCCAAAGAGTGGAAGGTAATCACACCCAACCTTCCGCCCGGGGAAAGAAGCAAAACCGCTTGCTGGATACCACGAGACAACACATCAAGCTCACCATTCACCGCAATACGCAATGACTGAAACACCCGAGTGGCGCAATGCAGGCGTCCAGACCGATACTGCGAAGGCACAGAAAACCGAATAATATCCTTAAGTGCACTCGTCGTGAGAATGGGCTGCTTAACGCGGCGTTGCACGATACCGCGTGCAATGCGTCGTGCATATCGTTCTTCCCCGTACTCAGCAAAGATTTTGGCAAGTTCCACTTCTGAAGTATCGTTAATCACGTGGGATGCCATCCGAGAAATCCTCTGATCCATCCTCATATCCAAAGGACCTTCAGACTGAAAGCTAAATCCCCTTGCGGGATCATCAAGCTGCATCGAGGAGATTCCCAAATCCAAAACAATTCCGTTCACCGCATCGATCCCAGCTGATTGAACACATTGAGCAAGTTGCTCAAAATTTCCATGGATCAGCTGAAAACGGGTTCCAAATTCCTTTAGACGCTCTTCGGCTACTTTAATGGCGTCGTCATCTTGATCGACCCCAATGACAATTCCATTCGGCGCACTAGCCCGAAGGAGTGCCTCGGCATGTCCACCAGCACCAACCGTTCCATCAACATAGACACCACCACGACCGACTTTAAGGCACTCAATAACTTCATCCTTCAGAACCGGTACGTGCTTTTCTCTATTTTCCAAATTCAATATGCAACACGAGCTAAAACAACTTTAAAGTTTCTCCAAATAACCAATCCATTACCTCCCACTTTTATCCACATTTCGTAAAGTATACGCCACCACCCATGGATGTCAAACTAAAAATTGTCAAATTTATAGCGTACTTACAGGTATATTGCGCTACTACTTGATTTCGCCTTTTATGGCACAGGTTAAAGAACTACATCAACTAGCTACCACTTTTACCCACAGCGTGGATAACATCCAATAAATTACAGCATGCATAAGCGCACAGTCGACATAAGTTCGAACACTGAACAGGGTCGAGAATTCTACCTCGGCAAGCCCTCTAATCCTCCGAAGGACTACTGGCAAACCTCGTTACGATGGAATATCGGAACAAAATCGTGTAGATGGGGGGAGAGTGGTTGTCCTAAATATCCGCCCTCGACTGGTCTTGATTGGATTCAGAGATATCAAGGCAACGCCGAGTCTGATCACAATAGTCAATTGATTGAACAGGGTGAAAGCGGGGATATGGGGTATCTTGAAAGAGGGCAAGATACTTGAGATCTCTTCCAATAATCTCCGCATCCGCTAAAGAAATGGGATGGCCAGTGAGGACAATCATGACCCTGTCATCACCACGATAGAGGTGAAGAGGGCGCCGAACTACTTCTTGGATCACAAACGCCATCATCCGTGCGACATTCTCATCGGGGGCCTCAGCAACAACGATGACATACAGAGACTCATGGAACCCTCCATCTACATCGTCCTGGATATGAAGAGCATAAACCGTGGCCAACGCAGGTGGAACAAAACATAGCAGTAACGATAGAACTAGAACGATGAATCCACTAATTCTGCTCGCCACGATCAACTTGCCGCGGTCATGGGAATCTGAATGCCTTCTTTGCATCACGGTTCCACAACACATACATGCCTGATTCAAAAAAAGCACTGAACACCCTGCAAATATACGAGTAGTAGACTGCGGTAGCCACCAACTCATCTGTAAGCTGAAAGGCGCGGCATCCCATGCCCCAACCAATACGCTAGAGGGGCTGCGAAAGGTACTTTTGTTACGACTTGGGAGGAAGGGAACGTCGAAATCGATGAGAGCCAAAGGGACGGACTGGGACGCGTTTCGCGTAAAACACGCCCTCAAGTTCCGCAACACTTTTAATCACTAGCTCCAACTGAGACGCATGCCGCACCTCAACGACGAAATTCTGTGCAGCCTTCGCATCATGGGTCTCTGCGATATCAGCAGAAGTAATATTGACATTCCCCGCTGTAATGGTAGAGGACACGCTGGCCAAAAGGCCCGGTCGATTCACCGTCAAGACGGAGATGCCCGCTCGGTGGGTGCGATCACACAAAACATCCCATTCCGCATCCACAAACCGCTCTTTATGGCATTCTAAAATATCTAAGTTATGACACCATGAGGCGTGAATTGAAATTCCACGTCCACGGGTTATAAATCCAAATATATGATCTCCGGGAACAGGATTACAGCAACGCGAAAAGTGAAATAGAAGCCCACTCGCACCTCGAACCTTGACGCTTCGATCATGCGGCAAGAGTTCACCATCATCGACACCAGTCCCCCCTTTCAACTTATCCATCATCCATTTTACAACTTGCGAAACAGAAACCTTTCCTACGCTGACAGCTCCTAGCAGTTCCTCTGTAGACTGGAACCCAATGTGTTTTGCGAGGACAGAAAATTCCTGAATTTCTATCAATTCGCGATGCGTCATACCTTGCCGACGCATTTCTTTTTCAACCAGTTTCTTCCCAAGGGCAACGTTGCGCACTCGCTCTGCATCACGAATCCAGTGTTTTATCTTCGTTTTAGCCGATGGGGTTTGGACAAACTTCAACCAATCCTTACTTGGAACACTCGTCGTGGAAGTTAGAATTTCCACTGAATCACCACTATGTAACGTCGTGGACGGCGGCACGATCTTTCCGTTTACCTTCGCACCAAAATAATGGTGACCGACCTCGGTATGAACCGCATAGGCAAAATCGATTGACGTTGCACCTGCGGGAAGCTCTTTGACAGCACCTTCAGGCGTAAAGACATAAATCACATCGGCATACAGACCAAGTTTGACTGAATTCATAAACTGGCGATTGTCCGAAAGATCACGGTGCCATTCCACCAATTGGCGCAACCACGTAAAGATCTTTTCGTCATTTGTATTAACTTTACCTTTGTCCTTATATCGCCAGTGGGCAGCGATCCCTTCTTCCGCAACACGATGCATTGCCTCAGTACGAATCTGAAACTCCACATGCTCTCCACTCGGTCCTGCCACCGTGGTATGGAGAGATTGATAGAGATTAGACTTGGGGACACCAATATAATCCTTAAATCGACCAGGAACTGGCCGCCACAGTGAGTGAACAATCCCTAAGATGCCATAACAATTAATCAGAGTGTCGGTAGTCACACGGATAGCGGTCAAATCGTATACTTCCTCGAATAAAATCCCTTGCGTCTCCATCTTCTGGTAAATGCTATAAAGATGCTTTGGTCGACCTGTGATATCTGCTTTGATCCCTTGCTCCAGAAGCTTTTGACTGACAAATTCCGTAACCTCATCGACATAGGCTTCTCGCTCTTGAATCCGTTTGGCCACCTTCTTGCTAAGCATTTCATATTTCTCTGGCCACAACGACTTGAGGCACAAATCTTCCAGTGAATTTTTTATCCACCCAATCCCAAGACGATTCGCCAACGGGGCATAAATCTCTAGCGTCTCACGGACAATTTCTGCCTTACGTGTTGGGTGTAGATGGTTGAGTGTTTGCATATTGTGAAGGCGGTCGGCAAGCTTAATGATAATGACTCGAATATCATCGGCCATCGACAGAAGCATCTTCCTAAAATTCTCAGCTTGTTTTTCTTCATCACTCTTAAATTCGACTTTTCCAATCTTGGTGACCCCGTCAACCAAACGAGCAATTTCTTCACCAAATTCATTCTCAAGACACTCGAAGGTGCAAACCGTATCTTCAACCACATCATGAAGAAGCCCAGCAGCAATAGGTGGAACATCGAGTCGTAGTGCGCAGAGGACCGACGCAACCGCAAGCGGATGCTTGAGATATGGTTCACCTGAGAGACGCTGTTGCCCCTCATGTGCTCGTGCAGAAAAGTCATAGGCACGTTGAAGAAGATCGACATCGGCGGTCGGATGATACGCGAGGACTCGGCCAATCACGTCCTCAATACGATCACATTCTAATGCTAGGACACTCACCTAATAATCCGTCGAAATATTACGTCCTGCTACACGTTCCTATGCGATTCCACAGCTCGGGCGAACATCGACAAGTTGTAAGCGCAAGCGATCAGTTCCACGCCAAGAATCCCTCCCCACCTTAAAGGCAGCATCAACAGGGCCTCGAGCAATCGTACCATCATCCAGCAGCCCACTCATCCCAAATCCTATCGCATCGTACGTAGCCCCACTCCGAGAACGAAATGTAAGGCTCAGATGCCCCTGGCCAACGCGTCGATAAGAACTTACGTGTACATAACTAGCGGCCAGAATGGGTTCTGGGTTCTTCGTTCCAAATGGACCAAGAGCTGAAAGTTCATCAACCACTCCGAAGGAAATCTCGCCAAGATCAACCTCGGCATCAATATTGATGCGAGGCACAGGATCGGCTCCATTCATCGCCTCATGGACAACCGCAGTAAACGCCTCTCGAAAAGCCGGAATCTTTTCCTGCCGAATTGTCAATCCGGCGGCAAACTTATGGCCTCCAAACGCGTCCAGATGCATGCGGCATTGGTTTATTCCATGAAACAGATCGAACTCTGGAATGCTACGCGCAGATCCGCGACCGATCCCATTCTCATTCAGGGCAATGACAACGACAGGGCGATAATATCGTTCGGCCATGTGAGCTGCAACAATGCCAACCACACCCATATGCCACCCAATACCGCTTACAACAATTGGGCCAGAGCCATCGTGCAATTGACTCAGCATTCCCTCGACTTCTAGTTCTGTCTCATGCTGCGCCCGCTTTCTCTCATCATTGAAACGATTCATCTTGGACGCAATCGCATGAGCCTCATCCAACGAGTGTGTTGTGAGAAGACGAACACCAATTTTTGCATCGTCCATCCGGCCCGCAGCATTAATCCGAGGTGCTAGCGTAAACCCAATCGTCTCTGCACGACAGGTACCAGACACGTTCGCAACGTTCTTCAATGCTTTGATCCCCACACGTTCATCGGTGGAGAGCCGTTTTAATCCCTCACAGACCAGCGTGCGATTCTCATTGACCAATGGTGCCATGTCGGCAATGGTTGCCAACGCCACAAGATCTAGGCCGTCTCGCAATTCAAAATCGACGACATGGCTATCAATATCGCCGTTATATTTCTGGTCGTACGCCATGGCGACTTTGAAGGCAATGGCACAGGAACACAAACCTCGGAAGGGATACGATGAATCTGCTCGGCAGGGATTTAACAAGGCGAGAGCATGAGGCAGGCCATCATCGCCGGGCTCATGGTGATCGGCAATGATCACATCAATCCCACATGTCCCAGCATATGCCACCTCATTCCGAGATGTCGTGCCACAATCAGTCGTAATCAATAATGAGATTTCACGGTCTCGAAATTGAGTGATGGTATCCATATTGAAGCCATAACCATCCCGAAATCGATGCGGCAGTTGGTATGCGACTTCGAGTCCATGCGCACGAAAGAATTCAACATACAGGCTTGTTGAGGTGATTCCATCGACGTCGTAGTCACCATAAATAAGAACACGCTCCTGCCCTTGAATGGCTTGCCTCATACGATCGACTGCCCGCTCCATGTCAGGAATGAGGAAGGGATCGTGGAGAATTTCCCCACGCCCGGTAAGTTGACTCAGCGCCTGCTCCGCAGTAACCACGCCCCTCGACACCAGGACCGACGCTGTGACGGAACCGATATTCGCCAACTCAACAAGCTGCCGCTCTACATCGCTATTTCGTTGTGGAATGTTCCATTCTTTTTGACGGACAACACGTGACAAGAACCCTATTCCCCACCTTTCTGAATGTAATTCTTCACGAACTCTTCGGCATTCTCCTCCAAGACCGCGTCAATCTCATCAATGAGGGAATCGATGTCCTGCTTGAGTTTTTCTCCCGTCTCAATGACGGTCTGACTTTGGGTCGCATCCTGTTCAGGATCGCTACTCTTACTTGCGTCATACGATTTCTGCCGTTGTTCCATATTCCGCCTTCCCTCGTATGCGATCCCTACATTAGGCTACATACAAACACCATCCGCAAACATCCTCACGCGATCATAGACCGAGCAATCCATCGGCTCCCAGTTTGGCAACAATCATCAGCGCAACGATATTGACAACCTTAATCATCGGATTGATTGCCGGTCCAGCCGTGTCTTTGTACGGATCTCCTACGGTATCCCCAGTAACCGCAGCCTGATGAGCAAGACTTTGTTTCCCACCATGGTGGCCATCTTCAATGTACTTCTTCGCGTTATCCCACGCCCCACCGCCACTCGTCATGGAAATTGCGACAAACAGGCCCGTGATAATCGTGCCGACGAGCATTGCCCCAAGTGCAATTGGCCCAAGAATCACCCCAACTAAAATTGGAGCAACGACAGGAATAAGACCAGGAATCATCATTTTTTTGATCGCGGCTTTGGTCACAATATCGACACATTTCCCGTACTCAGGTTTTCCACTTCCATCCATAATGCCCTTAACCTCGCGAAACTGCCGGCGGACTTCCTCAACAACCAAGCCTCCTGCCTCACCAACCGCTTTCATGCACAGTGAGCCAAAGAGAAACGGAAGCATCCCGCCGAGAAACAGCCCCACGATAACCAAGGGATCAGCGAGATCAAAAGACACAGATTGCCCCTCCGCACTGGGAACCACTTCGCGGGCATACTCGGAAAACAACACGATCGCGGCGAGAGCAGCCGACCCAATCGCATATCCCTTGGTCACCGCTTTCGTGGTATTCCCCACTGCATCGAGCGGATCGGTAATATTGCGCACCTCCTCAGGAAGACCCGCCATTTCAGCAATACCACCCGCATTATCCGTGATGGGACCAAACGCATCGATGGCAACTATAATCCCTGCCATCGACAACATCGCTACAGCTGCGACACCGACACCATATAGACCTGCTAGATGAAAACTTCCCAAGATCGCCGCCCCGATCACGATGACCGGAAGCGCAGTGGATTGAAGACTTACCGCTAACCCGGAGATGATATTGGTTGCGTGACCGGTGGTACTGGCTTGTGCAACTTCACGCACCGGAGCGTATTCCGTTGACGTGTAATAATCCGTAATGACGACCATAGCGAGTGTAACGACGAGTCCAATAACTGCTGTGCCAAAATATGCAAGACCAGAAAAACCACCAACGCCATCCATCAGCATGTTCGTAATGGGATAGAATGCAATGCCGGATCCAATACCTGCAACCGCCAGCCCCTTGTAGAGCGCCGCCATAATGCTCCCACCTGCACCCACACGTACAAACCAAATACCAACAACGGTGGCAAGAATCGCGACAGCGCCCAAAAGCAGAGGATAGAGGACGGGTTCCAGTTGACCTGGAAATAACGAGACTGCCAATACCATCGCAGCAACAGTCGTGACCACGTAGGTTTCAAACAGATCCGCCGCCATACCAGCACAATCGCCAACGTTGTCCCCAACATTATCCGCAATCACCGCAGGATTTCTTGGATCATCTTCTGGAATACCCGCTTCAACTTTTCCAACGAGATCGGCACCAACATCAGCCGCTTTGGTGAAAATCCCCCCACCGACCCTAGCAAATACGCTGATGAGGCTTCCACCAAATGCTAAACCGATAAGAGCATGCACCGCGCCTTTCGGGCCTTCTGTAATAAACTCCGCGAAGGCGTAAAATCCGGCCACCGAGAGCAGTCCAAGGCCGATCAACAACAATCCGGTTACGGCACCCCCACGAAACGCGACCCGCAACGCTGGGTCGAGGCCATCATGGGCATCTTGTGCGGTCCGAACATTGGCTCGAACAGCCATATGCATCCCAACATAGCCGGCAAAAGCCGAGGCCACCGCCCCGATAAGAAACCCAACTGCGGTCAGCCAGTCAAACACAAGCCACAACAGCACAGCCATGACCGCTGCCACCACTGCGACGGTGCCGTACTGACGATTAAGATACGCGCGTGCACCTTCCTGAATAGCCCGCGCAATACTCTTCATCTTTTCATTGCCCTCATCACGTTTCAGAACCCACATGGTCAAATACGCAGCATACCCGATGCCAATCATGCTGCACACGATCGAAACCAGAACCGTTATTCCCGTCAAATCCATTTCCATCATTCTGTTATTGCCTCCCTCGAATAAACAATAAAATCGCTATAAATCACACACAACACCCCGAAAATATGCCCGAACGGCATCATTCTATACACAATCTGAGGGGTGATCAAGAAACAATCTCTTTCACCATAAAATGCTACGGAGCACGCCCCGATTTCCCCTCACCTCATGATGAGGGAGAGCCAAGGGTTTTTCTGGAGCGAGGTAAAACTAGAAGTAACGAGAAAGGCCTGAGCCAATCTTACCAATTCAACAAGCCCAAACCCATTGATATGACTAGAAAATTAATGGAGGCGGCGAGCGGAATCGAACCGCTGAATCGCAGTTTTGCAGACTGCTCCCTTAACCACTTGGGTACGCCGCCTCAAACACGGAATTGTCATAGCGAATAGCGATCATCCATCCACGGATCAGCCGTGTTCGAATAGCCACGGTTCTCCCAATATCCAAGCCGATCGCGTTCCATAAATCGTATTTCTTTGACCCACTTCGCCCCTTTCCAGGCGTAGACTTTTGGCACAATCATCCGCAACGGTCCGCCATGCTCAACAGATAATGGCTGACCATTCCAGCTTCGTGCGAGCAGAACATCATCGTCCAGACATACCGAAAGTGGAAGGTTTGTTGAGTAGTTGTCGTAGGACGTGAAAAAAACATAGGCGGCTTCAGGTTTCAGTTTTACAGTCTCAGCCAGATGTGCAAACGTGACCCCCTCCCATTCGTTATCAAACGTACTCCAGGTCGTAACGCAATGAAAGTCTAAGACGAACTTCGCCTGTGGTTGTTCGAGAAATATATCCCAGTCCCAGATCACAGGCCGCTCGACAGACCCCGTGATGGTCAGCATCCACCCTGAGAGTGCCACGGTCGGATGAATACCAAGGTCAATCACGGGCCATCCTTTTGCCATATGCTGTCCTGGAGGAAGTCGCCGTGATCGTTGCCTAGTATCACGCAAAACCCCATCTTCCAGCAACCCGCGTCCCTTACGAGCCCATTCCTCTTTCGTTGCAATCAAACGACTATTTTCAGACATCACGACAATGTAGCACGCAAATTCGCGGTGGAGCAAGAACGCAAGAGCAATGAGATGCGCAATCACACTGATCACGCGTTTGACTGGCTAATACAAAGGAAAGGGAAGGTTACTTCTGGCAAGTTCCCCCGCGGCAGAACACCTTAATTTTTTACAGGGTCCACGCAAGGCACTATGCACCGTGAAGTTAAACGATAGTAAGATTGGCTACTGGAACACCATTCAAACCACTCCAGATGGTGAGGGTCGACTGTCTCCGCCTACAGCAGAGCCAGCCGACCCAATCACGAATAGCTTTGTACAGTCCAAAGCGACGGTTCTAATACCAGTGCGTACTTTCGGTCCCATCTGCTAAGGCGATGTTGCCCCTATGAACTGAGCGAGCACGGTTTGGTTGTCTGTCATGTCCATGAAACAGTCCCCGGTGCCTACGCACCCACCGCCACTCCATCCGACAAATATTGACCCTTCATCTGGAGTTGCTTGCAAAATAACGATGGCTCCTGGGGAATAGGTTTCTGCACAATCCGCCCCACACGCAATACCTCCCGGTATACTCGTAACCGTCCCTGCACCCGTCGTGGTGACCGTGAGAATCAGCCCCGCAACAGCAGGCACCGGCTCGACAGGCGTGGTCTCAACAGGCACGATCTCGGCAAGCACAAGCTCGAAGGATGCAATCACCGACCTGTCCTCAAGCAACTGAAGGACCTGACAGGTTCCGCTCAATCCATTATCGGCGATAACGGCAACACTACACGTGTCGCCGAGCCACCCCGTGAACACAGAACCCGGATCAGCTGTGGCCGTGAAAAGAACGCTTGCGTTGGCTGTAAAGTTGCTGCTGCAAGCAACGATGGGACACAAGATACCCTCTGGAGTGCTGCTGACCACACCGCTCCCGGCTCCAGCAGTACTGACGGCCACGAGAGAGGTAACGGGGGCGGGCTCCTCGACAAGCTGAGCCAAGACATTATTTTGCATATTCTCTTCGCCGGCAACGGGATCAAGGGTGACAATTGCGAACATGCCGCCAATAGCTCCAAGGCCCTTGACCTTAAACTGCATATTCACTTCTTCACCAGCTCTGACATCATCCATCGCGATGGTTTGGAGAATGGCATCCTGCTCATCCAAACTCTCATTATCGGACAGGAATAAGGAAACGGAAAATGGACTGTTGGCTATTTCCGTCCCGAGATTTCCGATTGTCACTTTAACTTTAAGCTTGTTACCCGTTTCCTTTGCCTTCAGTCTCAGTTTTGTAATGGTCATGGCAAGATCAGGCGCAGACTTCACGAATAGCTCCGCGGTAGCGAGAATGCCAATACCCCCTGTCAAGAGCAACTGCCCGCTCGGAAGCAAGGTGGCCGTGTGCAATTGACGCGGTGTCATCATCGAAGCAAGGGCAGTGAATGAGGCCGTCACCGGATCGAATGCCTCTGCGCCGCCGCTAACTCCGCCCGCGAGAATCACGTGCCCACTCGGAAGCAACGTGGCCGTATGAAGTTCGCGTGCCAGCGTCATATCAGCGGCCTGAACGAATGATTCAGTACTTGGATTGAACAGCTCGGCCGTCTTACCAACCGAAGCGTCCTGCGCGACCCCGCCTGCGACGAGGACACTGCCATCAGGCAACAGTGTAGCGGTATGGAAACTCCGAGCGATCGTCAAGGTGCCGGTCGCGGTGAAGAATCCCGTGGTCGGATCAAACACCTCAGCCGTCGCAAGTGCAAAGATGTTGCCCAGGCCGCCGGTGAGAAGCACGCGGCCATCCGTCAACAATGTGGCGGTATGGCGACTTCGGGCGGTCGTCAAGGTGCCGGTCGCGGTGAAGGATCCCGTGATCGGGTCGAACACCTCGGCCGAGGAAAGTGTGCGGCCGTCCTCGCTAATTCCACCGGTGAGGAGGACACGGCCATCAGTCAGCCGGGTAGCAGTATGACGGCTTCGGGCGGTCGTCAAGTTCCCGGTTGCAGTGAAGGACTCCGTGTCCAGCCCATACAACTCGGCCGTTGCGCCGCCGCCTGATCCTCCGGCAATCAGCACACGGCCATCCGACAACGACACTGCCGTATGCTCGTGGCGTGCCACAGCCATGGACCCTGTCGGGAAAAACGATTCGGATTCAGTGTCAAACAGCTCGGCCGTCGCGCTGCCACCAATCCCTCCAGCGACAAGGATCTGCCCCGTCGACAAAAGAGTCGCCGTATGGCTCTGGCGAGCTGCGCTCATACTGTCCGCTTCGAGAAAGCGACCATTGATGAGCATCTCAAGCGCAACATCCGGCTCAGACGAAACCAGCACCTCTGGCACAGAGGCGGAGAGCTCAAACTCAAAGAACTCGGCAGTCGTGCTGCCACCAACGCCCCCCGCAATCAGTACCTGTCCAGTGGGCAGACGGGTGGCTGTCTGAAATGCACGCTCCGTGGTCAAAGGTTCCGTCGGGGAAAATACGCCTGTCGCCGGATCAAAGAGCTCCGCGGTAGATCCTCCCGCCAAGCCTCCTGCAACGAGTACCTGACCATTTGATAAGAGCGTTGCCGTCGGATCTCGCCGCTCAGTGAGCAAGCTACCCGTCGACGTAAACACCCCAAAACGGCCAGAGGCGTTTATTGTTGGATCAAACAGTTCGGCGGAGGATAACGTCCGCCCCCCTTCTCCCGCACCCCCCGCAATAAGCACCTGTCCAGTGGACAACAGGGTGGCAGTATGGTTGCTACGGGCTTCCGTCATGTTGCTGGCAGGGGTAAAGATCTCGGTGGCAGGGTCATAAAGTTCGGTCGTCGTCGCATCCTCAGCGCCTCCTGTTAGGAGCACCTGCCCATTCGTAAGGATTGTGGCGCGGTGAAACGTTCGCACAGAGGTCAAACTACCCGTCGCGGCAAAGGTTCCGGTTAGCGGATCATAGCGCTCGGCCGTCGCGCGAGGCAACCCATCCGCGCCCGTTCCTCCGGCGAGGAGCACGTGTCCATCGGGCAATAGAGTCGCCGTATGATTACTCCGGGCCGTGATCAGACTACCTGTCGGGGTGAAAATCCCAGTCGCCGGGTCAAACAGCTCCGCTGATGCGCCACTACCCACGCCGCCGGCGATGAGCACCTGCCCATTATTCAGGAGAGTTGCGGAATGAAGAGTACGAGTCGTAAGCATGCTACCCGCGGGAAAAAACGCTGCAATCGTTGGGTCAAACAGCTCCGCTGTCGCCCCCGCATCCGAGCCACCGGCGAGGAGCACTCGTCCATCCGGCAACAATGTGGCGGTATGAAAGATTCGTGGTGCGGTAAGGGTGCCAGTAGACGTAAATGTCTGGCCCACGGCGAGCACTGCACTTCCAAAGATGGCAACCACACCGGCTACCAGTACAAACAGTGATCTAATGCTTATTGTACGTATCACGCGTACCCCCTCTTTTTTATATATGCTCTAATTTACCCTAGATTAAGGTTAAGCTGGCTAAGCTATTAATTCCCTAATGTGGCAGTCAACGATAACTTTAAGCTCTTCCATAAACTATGATCTACATCACAGAGTACCCACAACGGACACCCACATCCTTAAGTATTTTGTGTCTTATATCACCACATACACGTAGTGTCAATAAAAACTTTAAACAAAAAGTTCTACACTTGTTACTACTTTTTGCTTTAACTTAAGTTCTGTGATAATCATTACAATTAAAACTAGCGGCAGAGCATTAAAGCATGAGCGAAAGCACACATTCCCAATACATGCTGGCTTGCCGCCTTGCAAAGCGACCCCTAAAGCCATTAGCGCCTCTTGGCTAGCCACGTTCTGGCGACTCTCCGAGAAGCTTTCAAACGCTGCAGTTGCTCCACCACGTTCCCGAGTATTGCCAATCAATGTTAGATTCTGTGCAAGCATCGAAGAGATGTCTTACCCAAAACCCTCACCACTGTGCCACCAAGTACGCTCAGCCTACACCTAACTAGATTCGCTTTCTGAAATGTTCCGCACAGCCACCCGATCGCTCAAGTCTGATCTGGGACAGACGACAGGTAGCATCAGGCTAAATTTCTCTTCTTGAATGCTGACACCAGCCAAACAATCGCACTGCGACAAATGGCACCGAAGGTGCAACATCTCCCCATCGGCCATATCGATCGCGCTAGGGAGTTCTGCGTGTTAGAGGATGGACACCTTCCCGGGGAGGACCTGCCCAGCGACTATCTTCGAGCACCGAACAGAAAACACTCACACCCAAATGACACCCAGTGGCAAATAACTGGGTACTTGTTGTTGTGTCGCTAGGGAAGAAAATCTTGGATGGTTGGCCTAACCCGCGTAATGACGCAATAGAATCACATCCGGCTGAGAAGTTTCCCTCGGCTCCCCTTCCACACGACCAAAATTGGACTTGCCACGAATACCGAGGAATAGGTCCCGATCAACACCCCGATTAACAGAGCAAGGGAAAAATCATGAAGCACTTCCCCGCCAAAGAAAGTCAGAGGAATCAACACCAATACGATGGTCAGTGTGGTAATTATCGTCCGACTCAACACCTGATTGATCCCGGCATTGATTACTTGATCTATAGGTTGCCGGCGACGAATACGAAGATTTTCCCTGATTCGGTCAAAGACAACAACCGTATCAGTTAATGAATAACCCGCCAACGTTAACAGTGCGGTAACAACGAGCAGGGTAATTTCCTTATCCAAAATGTAGAAAATTCCCAACACGACGAACACATCGTGGAAGGTGGCTACCGCTGCCGCAAAACCGAAACGAACTTCAAAGCGCGCTGCGATGTACAAAATAATCCCAACCAATGAGATGAAAATTGCGACAAGGGCATCTTTTTGAAGCTTCTTCCCTATGGTCGGTCCAATTTCAACACTAGAATCGACGACAAATTGATTTTCTGGAAAAGCATCTTCAAAAACTTTGACAATCCGGTCTGCAACCTCTTCCTCGATTGTAGTTGACTCTTTCACCCGAATCATCAGTTTGTTTTCACGAACGATCTCTTGGAGGTCGGCATCTCCAAGTCCACTCTTTCCAAGGGCGTCCCTGGCCTGATCAATGGGCATAGGGTTATCAAACCTGAGCTGAACGGCTGTACCTCCCGCAAAATCAATGCCTAAGTTTGCCGTCCCCCATCCGATCTGGAATAACGCAACACAGCCAATAAACACCATCAGCCCGGAAACCGTAAAGGTGTATTTACGTTTTCCCATGAAATCAAAATTTGTTTTCCCAACAATCTCTACCACAAATCCTCCGAATTAAGGGGTCAGCGAACAGGATTCAGGTTAACTTGAACGTCCTAAGCCAACGGTAATACGCCATACATCAAACACTAAGACGCTTAAACCTCCAGCGGTTATTCCCAATATCATAAACCACCTTTGTCCCAACCAACGCCGTAAACAGGTTAATGCCGATACCAAGGCACAGTGTGACCGCAAATCCCTTGATTGGGCCGGTGCCAAACACGAATAGTGCAAACCCAGTAATCAATGTCGTGACATGAGCATCCACAATGGTCAGAAGGGCTTTGTTGTACCCAGCATCAATCGCTAATCGAACCGGTTTTTCCTGTCGAATCTCCTCACGAATACGTTCCAAAATGAGCACGTTGGAGTCAACCCCCATACCAATGGTTAAGATGATCCCGGCAATACCAGGAAGCGTGAGCGTTGCTTCAAGTCCGCCCAAGGCTCCAATGAGTCCCACAACATTTAACACCAGCGCGACATCTGCAATCAGGCCGGAAATTCGATAATAGTAGATCATGAACACGACAACGAGAAATGCGGCAATCGCCATCGAAGTCGCACCCTTTTCAATTGAATCGCGTCCCAGCGACGGACCAACCGTCAGGTTCTGAATAATGGCCACTGGCGCTGGCAACGCACCCGCTCGCAATGCAATAGCCAAATCAGCCGCTTCTTGGTGAGTAAACGACCCTGTAATTTGAGCACGTCCTCCAGAGATCCGTTCCTGAATAACCGGAGCCGAGTAAACGGTATCATCAAGAATAATCGCCATACGCTTTTGAACGTTTGCCGCCGTGACCGTATCGAAAATCTTGCCACCGGTTCGATCAAATGAAATCGAAACATATGGCTCATTAAACTCTCCAACCTGTACTCGCGCGTCCGTTAACAAATCACCCGTCAGCATGGCTTGTTTTTTTATGAGATAGGGAACCTTACTGACAACCCCGCTATCAAGATTCACCTGCCGCTCAAAAAGAATTTCGTCTTCCTCTGGAATTCGGTCAGCAAACTCCTGCAAGGTTGAGTCTTCCTGTCCCGCCGCAATCAGTTGAGGAAGTTCCCGCGCTAACACATGATCCTCATCAAGCAACTTAAATTCAAGTTGGGCTGTGCTCTTGATCAACCTGAGCGCACGCTTTGGATCCTTGATCCCAGGAAGCTGCACGACAATCTCTTTGAGCCCCTGTGTCTGGATCAATGGTTCAGCTACACCAAATTCGTCCACCCTGTTTCTAATTGTCTCCAACGCCTGTTCAACAGCCCCTTCTTTAATTCGCTTGGCTTCTTGCTCGCTAATTCCAAAGATCAACACGCCTTCCTCGTCTGAGGAACGCCTAATCAAGGTTGCATAGGTTTCCGATATCACAGTCTCAATTTCACTCTCCAAGTGCTCTCCTGATACCACTACCTGCACGTTGGTTTGATCAATGCGCTTCACCTCTGCATCCAAGATGTCATTTTCTTCCAATAATCCATTGATGCCGTCAGCCGTTCGATCGAGATTAATTTCCACCGCTTTATCTGTTTGAACTTCCAAGACCAAATGCATGCCACCCTGGAGATCTAAGCCTAATCGAGTACCCTTGCTCGGAAAGTACTCTTGCCACCACGCCGGCATCATCGCGAAGTACGGGGTTGACGGAAGAAAAAACGCTCCGGAGAGCACCACAATAATTCCAAGCGCAAGCAAACGTCCTCGAACTGGTTTCATACGTCTTCGATCCTACTCTTCATCGTCTATACGCTGGAGCTGAGTCACATGACTTCGCTCAACCTTCACCTTGACACTGTCCGCAATCTGCAATGTTACGGTTTCTTTTCCAAGATTCGCAATCGTTCCCCATAATCCCCCACTCGTAATCACCTTATCCCCCTTTGTGAGCGCATCCAACATCGCTTTGTGTTGGGAAGAGCGTTGTTTCTGGGGACGAATCAGGAGAAAGTAGAAAATAAGGAAAATAAGGACAAATGGAATGAGAGAAACCAAGAGCCCTGGGCCTCCCTGTGGAGCCCCTGCGGCTGTCTGAGCCCACGCAACCCCGTCACTCCATATCATACTGGCACCTCCAATGCTCGTTGGGACGTCGGTTGACCTAATGTCGAGCCTACGATCCCCTCGTCTCCTGACAACGTAATGCCACGCCGAGCGTAAAATGCCCCACGAAATTCATCGAGGTAGTCACCATTGATGGCCTCACGTATCTCACGCATCAGCTGCGTGAGCATGTGGAGGTTGTGAATCGTATTCAAACGCAATCCGAAAAGCTCACAGCTTATAAACAGATGTCGAAGATAGGCCCTAGAAAAATGCCGACAAGTATAACAACCACAGGCGGCATCAATCGGCTCTTCTTCATGAATATGCTTCGCGTTCTTAATCTGTATCCGGCCTGCCGTCGTATATAGCCACCCCGTTCGGCCATGACGGGTTGGTGCGACACAATCAAACAGATCGATGCCACGAGCGGCACATTCTACAAGATCCTCAGGAAGTCCGACACCCATAAGATATTTTGGGCTCGATTCAGGCAACTCCGCCGAGGCATATTCGACCATTTCATACATCAGAGGTTTTCCTTCACCAACGCTGACCCCACCGATCGCGTAGCCGTCAAACCCAATTGACACAATCTCTCTGGCTGACTTCTGGCGAAGATCCGGATAATGGGCACCCTGAATAATACCGAACAAAGCCTGGTCAGGCCGACGATGAACCTCTCGACAACGCTGTGCCCATGCAGTTGTGCGCCGCATTGATGGCTCTACGACCTCACGAGAAGCTGGGAATGCAAGACATTCATCAAATACCATCGCGACGTCAGCCCCAAGCGCCTCTTGAATTTCCATCGATCGTTCAGGAGTCATATGATGTAAAGATCCATCGAGATGAGATTTAAATTCAGCCCCATCATCCGTGACAGTACAGTTTGCAGCTAAACTCATCACCTGATAGCCTCCACTATCGGTGAGGATTGGCCCATCCCAAGCCATAAATCGGTGCAGCCCCCCAAGTTCACGAATGAGCTCATGCCCAGGGCGCAAGTAGAGGTGGTACGCATTAGCAAGGATCATCTGGGCTCCAACCTCCCGCAGTTCTTGGGGGGAAATGCCTTTCACCGACGCTTGGGTGCCAACGGGCATAAATGCTGGAGTGTTGATCACACCATGCGTGGTTTGTAGTTGCCCAACTCGTGCGGCAGTTCGTTCCTCCCTATGCAAAACACGAAATTCCATCACATCGTCTCCGGCGCAGATACGCCTAATACTGTGAGGCCATTGCGAACGACTGTCTGCACGGCTCCCATGAGCACCAATCTGGCCAACGTCAACGCCGAGGCATTAACTTGGAGAATACGATGCTTGTAATAGTAGGAATGGAGCAAACCGGCAAGGTCTTGCAGATAGTATGCCACGCGGTGGGGTTCGAGACATCGCGCGCTTTCGCTAATGAGTTCCGGGTATTCCGCCAACTTCTTAACCAGTGCCAACTCTTCTGGAAATCCCAACAAGGTTAGGTCTACTTCAGAAACCGAAGGGACGTTCATCCCTTGCTCCTGTGCCATCTTAAACAGGCTTGTAATGCGCGCGTGTGCATATTGTACGTAGAAAACGGGATTATCGTTCGACTTCCGCTGTGCCAGATCAAGATCAAAGTCCAAGGGAGTATCGGATCGCCGCATGAGAAAGAAGAAACGTGCAGCATCGACACCCACCTCGTCCATCACTTCACGCAACGTTACAAACTCCCCAGCTCTGGTCGACATGGCGACGGGTTTTCCACTGCGCACAAGACTGACAAGCTGCACCAATGACACCTGAAAACTGTTTTCCGAATATCCCAACGCATGAATCATCGCCTTCATACGCGGAACATACCCATGGTGGTCGGCACCCCACACATTGATAAGCTGCTGAAAACCACGGTTGAATTTATGGACATGGTATGCAATATCAGAAGCAAAGTAGGTGTATTGACCATTCGCACGCTTTACGACACGATCCTTGTCGTCACCCCACCGTGAGGTTGCTAACCAATCAGCTTCTTCCGAGGTATACACATACTCTTTCGCACGCAATGCATCAAGCGCATCTGGCACTACACCATTGTCGTACAAGGTGTGTTCTTCAAAGACTGCGTCAAAACGGACATTGAATTGGTGAAGGTCTGCTAGGATCTCTCGTAAGAGAAGATCTTTCGCAAAACGACCTGCCTCGGCCACATCAGCTTCACCATTTTTCATAGCCGGTAACGGTTGAGACTCCACAAACGCTGTCGCTATCTCTGAAATGTACTGCCCCTGATAAAGTCCCTCAGGCAACGGCGCATCCTTGAGTTCAACACCTAATCCCTCTTGTGGCACACGCATGAGCACAGATTTACCTAACGTCTCGACCTGAGTGCCGACATCGTTCACATAGTATTCGCGTGTAACATCAGCCCCAGTTCGCGTCAGAAGATGCGCAAGCGCATCACCGACAGCAGCCCCACGTCCATGGCCAACATGAAGCGGCCCAGTGGGATTTGCACTGACAAATTCAATCAAAACCTTTTGACCAGCACGCACAGTCGAGTCGCCATATGCTGTTCCCTGCTGCTCGATCTCCGTCAGCACGCGGAACCACTGATCTCGCTTGATGGTGAGGTTTATATATCCAGGTGGTACTACATCGACATGGTCAAAAAGATCAGTTTTCCATTGGAGGTGAGATGCAATAACGTCTGCAATTTCACGAGGTGGGCGTTTTTCTCCTTTAGCCAATCCCATCGCCACCGTGGTGGAAAGATCTCCCCACTCCGCACGTTTAGGGATATCAAATACGAGACTCGGCCAAACTGCTAGACGCAACTGGCCATCAGTCTGAGCCTTACGCAGAGCCTCATGGAGTGCGGAGGTGACCGCAGTAGAAATAATACCCTCTGACAAGCAGATCTCCCAGGCAAAAAAAACACCAGATGCGACACTGAAACCGACAAAAACTTGCAACTGGCAAGGGATACAGCATCCCCCGGCGAGCGCCGAGGCACCATACCATATGGTAAAAATCCTAGCAAGGAATGCCCTGATATTGGAGAATCAGTCGCGCGCGCTGGAAATGGGAAAAAATGTTGGTGCGTGGATCAATACCGCATTACGATGAAACGTTAGCCTTCAGGTGCGTTTGGAGGATGACCTCTTTGCGCCGCCTCATAGTAAGGCATGGCTCGGTCAATTAGCCGCTCTAAGTGTCTGATGCGATTCTCATCAGAGGGATGTGTCGAAAGAAACTCTGGAACTCCCGCTCCCGACCGGAAACAGAGCTTCCCAATCCATCGGCGCGGACATCCGCTCATCCGCTCCCAGAAATCTACTGATGCCCGAGGATCATAGCCTGCCTTCGCCATCAATAACAGACCAACGGTATCTGCTTCCGACTCCTGAAGTCGATTGAACGGCAAAGACACTCCTACACCATATGCGCTCAAAAATCCCTGGGTAACGCCAGGATCCACGCTTCCGGTCGCTGCAGCAGCAATGGCTCCTACTTGGAGGGCCTGATCAATCCAAGCACGACTAACACGCTCGTTTCCATGTCGTTGCAGCGCATGCGCCACCTCATGTCCAATCACAGTTGCAAGCCCGTCTTCGTCTTTCGTATATTTGAGGATGCCGGTAAAGACAGCGACTTTCCCGCCAGGAAGAGCAAATGCATTTGGAACCCGATCTTCTTGAATGACCGCAAATTCCCAATCATATTCAGGCTTATCAGCAACCGCCGCAATCCGATCGCCCACACGATTTACTAATGCGAGAAGCTCAGGATCATCACTCAATGGAGCTTGCCGCAGAAACCCTCGAAAGGCGTTGAGGCCCATGTCAATCTCTTTTTCCTCTGAGTAGAAAATCAGTTGATCACGTCCTGTCACCGGCGCTTTCTGGCATGTGGTGGCAACAACCGCAATGAGAAGCAATAGCACAATGGACAGCGAAGGAGACAGACGCACGTCCTTGAACCTCATGATGCCCCCCAGAGGTAAAGAAACTGGGGCATACCAACTGGCAATTGACTCCAATCTGCAATACGACGCAGGGTAGATGAGTCACGCAACCCTGAGTAGATATTGTTAGTGTACGTGCCAGGCCGGTGATACGTCACGACCCTCGCCTCTGTAAGCTCTGCGGATTGCTTTGCACGATCGAGCGCGGTATCAAGGTAGCCTAACTCATCCACAAGACCTGCTTTAAGTGCTTGCGCTGCAGTATAAATCCTCCCATCCGCAAGTTCTCGAACTCTGTCCCGCTTGAGTCCCGGACGCCCCTCACCAACAACCTGCACAAATCGATTGTAGAAGTCCATAATGACACCCATGAAGACGTGATACTCCTCATCGGTCATAGTCCGAAATGGAGATCCCATATCCTTCATCGCTCCCGACTTGATCGCAGAGGTTTCAAGTCCAAGTTTTTCAAGAAGGCCCTCCACATTCATTCGAAGCATCACCACGCCAATGCTTCCAACGACACTCGTTGGATGTGCAATCACGGAATCTGCCGCCATTGCCACATAGTAAGCTCCCGAAGCCCCTACATCCATAAATACTGCCACGATCGGAATCTTACGTGTAGCCTTAAAACGTCGCAGTTCATAGTAAAGCTGATCTGAAGCCGTCACTGTGCCTCCGGGACTGTTAATCCGAAGAACCACCGCCTTCACGTGATCATCCTGCGCCGCCAAATCCAACTCCTCTTTAACCCGGGAAACAATATCGGGAGGATCAGGGAAGACACCTCCACGATCTGTAGTCCTATGGGCAATCACTCCAGACACATCGATCAGCAACACCTTTGCTTTTCCGGTTCCACTCAGGGTAGTTTCCTGCAATGGTTGGAGGGGCGGGACAAGAGATATCGAAACACATCCTGCCAACCAGACCACAACACTCACAACCATAAGAAAACATACTTTTCCCATTCCAGCCGACGTGACCACAATTTTCATGGCTTCTCATTGGTGGAAAAGACCACCTCTCCACCAACGATAGTCGTGACAACCCTGCCTTTAAGCTTCCGTCCTGCGAAGGGTGTGTTCCGTCCTTTGGACCGAAATGTTGACGGATCAACCACCCATTCCTCTTTTGGATCCACAATCGTGATATCGGCCGTTCTCCCCTCTCGAAGGTCCCCCCCTTCTAGGCCAAATGCCTTGGCCGGATTCGAGGTTAATGCCCCAACGGCCGACTCAAGATCAAGAACGCCGTCTTCCACAAGCGAAAGAGTGAGTCCAAGCGCCGTCTCTAACCCAGTGATCCCAAAAGGGGCCCTATCAAATCCTTGTTCTTTCTCCTCCGAAGCGTGAGGAGCATGATCCGTTGCAATCACTTCAATGGTTCCATCTGAAAGACCAGCGCGTATGGCCTGAACGTCAGACTCGGCACGTAAAGGAGGATTTACCTTCGCCTGAGTATCAAACTCGCCAACCGCTTCATCGGTCAAGATAAAGTGATGAGGACAGGCCTCCGCGGTAATTGGCACCCCGCGCGCTTTCGCCTCTCGGACTAGCCTGACCGCCCCTGCAGTACTGACATGTGCAAGGTGCAAGCGACATCCTGTCATTTCAGCCAATGCGATATCACGCGCAACCATTACATCCTCAGCAGCAGAAGGAATTCCCAGCAAACCAAGGGTAGTCGATACTAGCCCCTCATGCATAACCCCATGCTTTGAAAGCTCTCGGTCCTCACAATGATCGACAATGGTGAGACCAAGCGCTTTAGCATATTCCATTGCTCGGCGCATGATCAGGCTACTCGAAACGGGGTAGCCGTCATCAGACAATGCCACACATCCAGCCGAAGCGAGTTCCCCAATCATCGCAAGTTCATCCCCGTCTAAGCGCGTCGTAATCGCGCCAATGGGTAACACCCGTGCCAATCCGGCTAACCGCGCTTTCCCAAGAATAAATTCCGTCACGACCTTATTGTCATTGACCGGGTTGGTATTGGGCATGCAACAGATAGTGGTAAACCCACCCGCCACGGCCGCAGCTGATCCCGTTTGGATAGTTTCTTTATATTCAAATCCAGGCTCGCGAAGATGAGTGTGCAGATCGATAAACCCAGGACACACAAGTTTCCCTTTTGCATCAATCACCACACATTTTGCTGACGCTTTAATTCCACGCCGAATGCCGACAACTGTCCCAGACTGAATCAAGACGTTTGCCGTCATCGTCGGCATGCCCGGACGAACAACCCTTCCATTTTGGATCAGAATGTCTGAAGTATATCGTTGCGCCATGGTTCTGCACGGAAAGTTCAAAGTAGCGAACCTATCGTGTCACCCCTACCCCTTTTGTTGTTTCGCGTGTGGCAACCAGAAGATAAAGCACGGCCATGCGCACGGCAATCCCATTGGCGACTTGGTCCAAAATGACTGATGACAACCCGTCGGCTACTTCAGTGGCGATTTCGATCCCGCGATTCATCGGGCCGGGATGAAGAACGAGAACATCAGGTGAAGCCAATGCTAAGCGTTCTCTAGTGACCCCATAGAACCGCGCATACTCTTGGACATTCGGAAAAAGGCTACGTTGTTCACGCTCATGCTGGACCCTCAAAATCATTACCAGTTCAGCTCCCTTGAGTGCTGATTCTAAATCATAGGACACCGACACACCCAATTTTTCGATATGCGGCGGAATCATGGTAGGTGGACCAACAACACACACGTTTGCGTTGAGCTTTGTCAAGAGATGAATATTCGAGCGTGCGACGCGACTTCGAGTAATATCGCCAATCATCACCACACGCAGGCCGGCCACATTCTTTCCGCACGCACGAATGGTGAAAAGGTCCAGTAGAGCCTGAGTAGGATGCTCATGCGCCCCATCTCCCGCGTTCACCACTCCAGCCTTTAACGTTCGCGCCAAGGTGTGAGCCGCGCCCGCCGCAGAATGACGAATGACTACCAGGTCAACCCCCATACATTCGAGCGCTCGTCCAGTATCGACCAAACTCTCACCCTTCATGATACTGCTTGAACCTCCAGAGAGGTTCACCACATCCGCACTGAGTCGTTTTGCCGCAAGCTCAAATGACGTTCGTGTCCGCGTACTCGGCTCGATGAACAGATTTGCAATCGTTTTTCCGCGCAACACTGGAACTTTCTTCATTGCCCGACCAGCCACTTCGTGGAATGCGGTGGCGGTATCGATAATCAATTCGATATCGCGTGCATCCAATGCCTTGATCGTTAGAAGATCTTTCCCGGCTATCCAGCCTTCCTGTGAAGAGTCGAGGGGCGCTTTGGTAGATCGGATGGCCTGTTTATGACGTGATGATGACGGCATCAGTTAGATGTCCCTCTTCCTGAAGACGGACTTTGACCATCTGCTTCTCGGTCGTCACAAGTTCTCGCCCGACAAAGTCAGCTGCAATTGGAAGTTCTCGATGCCCCCGATCGACGAGGATAGCAAGTTGAATGCGCGCCGGTCTGCCCAAATCCATGACACCATCCATGGCGGCTCGAATCGTTCGACCGGTAAAAAGTACATCATCAACGAGCACAATGTTCCGATCAGTAACATCAAACGGAATATCAGTCGTTCGCAACACAGGCTGGCGAGCCCGCCCCACCAAGTCGTCCCTGTAGAGATTGATATCTAGCGTCCCGATAGGAACCTCACGAGCAAACCGCTCTTGCATGGTCGAAACCAGTCGTCTAGCAAGATGGATACCTCCGGTCCGAATCCCAACGAGTGCCATCATAGCATCATCCTTGTGATTCTCGACAATAGCATCCGCAATGCGGTCAAGTGCTTCGCACATGGCTGACCGACCCATCACCACAGCTTCACTGGTCCCGACGGAAACACTTTTTTTCACGACAACTCCTAGGTAACAAAGTTATCAGCGTTCAGCCACAACGCTCAGTTTTTGCTTACTCGGCTTTTGCTGACAACTGGAATCCTGACCTCCAGCCAACATCATGCTACACATTGAATCGAAAATTAATAATATCGCCTTCTCTCACCAAATACTCCTTCCCTTCAAGGCGAAAAATCCCTTTCTCTTTGCATACAGCCATCGATTTATGCTGCATAAAATCATCATAGTGCACCACTTCCGCACGGATAAATCCACGCTCGATATCTGAATGGATGGCACCAGCTGCCTGTTTCGCCATGGTTCCTCGTCGAATCGACCAGGCACGAACCTCATCTGGTCCGACCGTAAAAAATGAGATGCGCCCAAGCAATCCATACGCTTCCCGAGCCAAACGATCTAGTCCCGGCTCATCAAGACCAAGATCTGCCATGAACATCGCAACATCATCAGGACTCAACTGCGCCAACTCGGCCTCAATTTTTGCACAGACGGATAAAATCCGCGTATTCGCCTTATCCTCATATGAATTGAGTTGCTCCATGGTTTCACCGTGATCCGGTTTTGCGAGCGCATCTTCACCAACGTTTAGAACAAACAGCATCGGTTTCAAGGACAGAAACCCGTAGCCCAAAACTAGCTTCACTTCATCGTCTTGCAATGCTAACTCACGCAACGGTCGCTCGGATTCAAGTTGCGTCCTGAATCTGGTCAGCACCTTCTTTTCCGGCTCCAGGCCAGCCTTAGGCATCTTTTGCAGTTCTTTGTCGATTTTTGTGAGGCGATTTTCGACCCAAGCCAAATCCGATATGACGAGTTCCAATTCCATGGCAGCAATATCTCGTACGGGATCAACCTCCCCATTCGCATGCGGAACCGCCTCGTCGTGAAATGCACGCACGACATGCACCAGAACATCGACATTACGTAGCGCTTCCTTCTTTCCGACCCCCCCTAAGTCGACAAGATCAAGGGTCGCAGGAATGGTTTTCTTGGGTTTAAACATTCCGGTTAGGATGGTTAAACGTGGATCATTTATTTTGGCGACCCCCACCAAAGTCTCCGCGGCTGAAGACGACGTGTTTGCGTTTTTCTCCAGTTTGGTCAGCATCGCAAACAAAGTGGTTCTCCCCACTTGAGGATATCCAAGAATTCCAACTTTCATGCCTTATAATACTCTCGATACCATTCGATAAATCTCTTAATACCTTCTTCCAGCGGCGTGTTAGGTTGAAAGGAATACTGCTCCATCAATTCTCTAACATCGGCATGAGTTGAAGGAACATCACCTGGCTGTATCGGCTTAAGGTTCTTGATGGCTTTCTTTCCGAGCACCTCTTCGATAATTTCGACAAACCGCAGCAATTCAACAGGACGATGGCTGCCGATATTGTAGAGCCGGTAGGGAGATACACTGCTTTCCGGCTTCGGCGCGTCGCCAGACCATGTGGAGTCAGGATCAGCCGGTTTATCCAATACGTGCATGATGCCCGTAACAATGTCGTCAACATAGGTAAAATCCCGCTTCATCTTTCCAAAATTGAACAGATCAATAGGTTTGTCCTCTAAAATGGCCTTGGTAAAAATAAACAACGCCATATCCGGTCGTCCCCAAGGGCCGTACACGGTAAAAAACCTGAGACCCGAGCAGGGAAGGTTGAACAAATGTGAGTAGGTATGCGCCATCAGCTCATTGGCTTTTTTAGTGGCCGCGTACAACGATACTGGGTGATCGACATTATCACGAACGGAGAATGGCATCTGGGTATTGCTCCCGTAGACGGAACTCGATGATGCATACAGCAAATGTTCAACATTCGCATGCCGACAGTTTTCGAGAATATTCAGAAACCCCTCAATGTTACTTTCCGTATAGGCATAAGGGTTGACCAGCGAGTAGCGGACTCCTGCCTGGGCGGCAAGATGCACCACCTGGCGAATCGCCCTCGACTCAAACAGTACCTTCATTGCCGCACGATCTGAAAGATCCTGCCGGTAAAAGGTAAACTTTTCAAATGGCATGAGTCGCGCCAATCGCGCTTCCTTCAGCGTGGGGTCATAGTACTCATTCACGTTATCAAGACCAACCACCGTGTCACCGCGCTCCAGGAGACGTTGTGATACGTGCGACCCAATAAATCCTGCCGCCCCCGTAACCAAAATCATGCTTTTACCTTACTTAACCTCGATGTGTGAACTCGACGCGTTCACTCCATTACGATGTCTGCATACGCACACATCGACACTCTCTAACAGTTATTGAAAACCTTAAAAATGCTCAGAGGACGTTAATTCTACATAAAAAACGACAAACGCCAGTTAAAGGGCAGGATGTTCAAAAAGGCCCAGCCAGCCAAACCTAGGCTCTTTGGCGTACAGAACACATGCGGAGTACGTAAGCACAGCAACGAGCCGAGAAAACCACTGGCAGCCTTTTGCAACATTCTGTCAGCCCTGTTCCAGCGACGACTGAATCGCACGTGCTAGCTGAGGCGTAATCCCTCGAACACGTTGAAGTTCCTCCACCGACGCATGTCGGATTTTGTCAATTGAACCTAATTGCTTCAGCAAAACCTGCTTACGCGCTTTGCCAATTCCTGCAATCTCGTCCAACCTAGAGTCAAGCATCCCTTTACCACGCAGTTTGCGATGATAGGTCAGCGCGAACCGATGCGCCTCATCTCGAACTCGCTGTAGCAGATGTGTGGCCGTCGAGTGAGGATCGAGTGGAATCGCCTCAGAATTTCCTCCCACAAAAACCCGCTCAAACGTCTCGCCACGAGCCTTGGCCAGCCCGATTACCTCAATCCCATCCAAACCAAGTTTCGCCAAACTGACCTGAGCAGAGGACAATTGTCCCCGACCACCATCAATCAGAATAAGGTCAGGCCGTGGAACTTCCCCACTGCAGATGCGCGTTCCAAATCGCTGCATAACCTCGCCGATCATCGCAAAATCATCAGGACCATCTACCCCTTTGATCCTAAACCGGCGATACTCGGCTTTTTTGGAAACACCATTCTCAAAAACTACCACCGACCCTACCGGCTGAGCCCCTTGAATATTGGAGATATCAACACCAACAACACGTGTTGGGAAAGCGGCTAGACCGAGGTCTCTCATCACTGCCGCTGACGCATCAACAGTCAACATTTTCCGCATGGCATGTTCTTGCAATCGTCTCACCGCGTTTTCGTGAGCCAATGCCAGCAACCGAACCTTCACGCCTCGTTTCGGAACGGTAACTCGAACTGCCGCCCCTTTTCGTTGCGACAACCACGAAATGATGACACTTTGAGCCTCCAATTGAAAGGGGAGCAAAATTTCCTTGGGAGAAACGAGATCCATCGCATAAAACTGTTCGATGATGGATCGAAGACAGTCATGATCTGACAGTTCCTTCACATTGCTCCAAAAAAACTCCTTTCGCCCAATGAGAAGCCCCCCTCGCACAAAAAGAACATGCACCGCCAGTAGCGCTCCATCACGAGCCATCCCAATCACATCCTGGTCAACCATTCCAACTTGAGTAATACGCTGCTTCTCCAATACGCGCTTTACTTTGAACAATTGATCTCGTTTTCGAGCAGCTTCTTCAAAATCACGACGGTCAGCGGCCGCGACCATGCTTGCCTTCAGCACATCACACAGCTCACGATCACGACCCTCAAGAAACATCCGCACCTGAGCCACAATCCTATGATATTCCTCAGACGATTGATTCCCAATGCAGGGAGCCATACAACGCTTGATTTCAAAGTCAATACAGGCACGTTCCACGCGCTGGCTCAAATCGAGTTCACAGGTGGCAAGCGGAAACATCTTCTGGATGACACGTAGGGTTCCCCGCAAGGCTCCCGCCGGAACATAGGGTCCAAAGTACAGAGCGCCATCATTCTCGACCTTGCGAACAACCGTTAGCCGAGGAAAATCATCCTTTACTGGGAGGCGAAGATAGGGATACTGCTTATCATCACGAAGCACAACGTTGAATCTAGGGTGATGGTGTTTAACGAGATTACTTTCGAGCAAAAGAGCCTCGAGGTCTGATGACGTGATAATCCAATCGATATCCGCAACCTCCTCGACCATATAAGATGTCTTGGAGGAATGGCCCGCACCACGCTGAAAATACGATCGTACGCGTGACGAAAGCGAGCGAGCCTTCCCAATATAGATAATCTCACCCTTTGAATCTTTCATTAGGTAGACGCCAGAATCGTCCGGAAGATGTGAAAGAAACGCTACGCTGTTCATAATACGCCCGTAAGAATTTTCCACTCCGTACGTGGTACTGTACAATGGTGGTGGATATGCTCCTAGGAGGCTACAAGGTAGATAGCCTTGTAGCTCTGTGCAAAAGATAGCTTTACCGAAATTGAGTGTGACCGCATTCAATGCTATCTCATCTTAGGAGAGGTTCCCTATTGACACAATACCCCCCTTTGGATATACTGGCCTCCAGTTAATCTAGCAGATCGTTCGATCTGTTTACATCGTCCGGAGAGGCCCTCTAAACACATTCCCCTACAGAAACTTTGGACGTTCTTCGTCGTGAAGGTTTCACACGTTGTCTGGATCGTCTCATTATTGAAAAACAATGAAAAACGACCACAGAGCTATGGAGGCTAACTTTTTGTTGGAGACGGTAAAACAACAATCCGTATAGTTATGATCCAATGAATGAAGGATAAGTCTCGTGATCAACAATTATTGATTGGGAGGAGTTGAAAACATTATGCACCTTGGCGAGTTAAAGCGGAAAAGCATTGTAGACCTCAATGAAGTGGCCAAAGAGCTTCACATTGAGGGAGCAGGGAACCTGAGAAAACAGGAACTCCTTTTCTCAATCCTGCAGACTCAAACTGAGAAGAATGGGGCAATCTTTGGTGAAGGCGTGCTCGAAACGCTCCAAGACGGTTTTGGATTTCTGCGTGCTCCGGACTCCAATTACCTTCCGGGGCCAGATGACATCTATATTTCACCATCTCAGATCCGCCGCTTTAATCTGCGCACCGGCGACACCATTTCGGGGCAGATTCGCCCCCCCAAGGAAAGCGAACGATACTTTGCGCTGTTGAAAGTAGAAAAGATCAATTACGATGACCCCGAGGTAGCTCGGGATAAAATTCTCTTTGATAACCTGACCCCACTATACCCGGAAGAACGCATCGAAGTGGAATATAGCCCCGAGGACTATAACACCCGGATGCTTGACCTCACCTCCCCAATTGGAAAGGGACAACGTGGTCTGATCGTTGCAGCACCCAGAACAGGCAAGACAATGTTACTACAAGCTATCGCACGAGCGATCCTGAAAAACCATCCCGACGTCACCCTAATTGTCCTCCTCATTGACGAACGACCGGAAGAGGTGACGGATTGGCAACGTCAGGTCAATGCAGAAGTGGTGAGTTCAACCTTTGACGAACCTGCTCAACGACACACCCAAGTTGCCGAGATGGTTTTGGAGAAAACGAAACGTCTCGTGGAACATAAAAAAGATGTCGTTATTCTGCTCGATAGCTTGACACGTCTTGCTCGCGCATATAACACGATTGCTCCCTCAAGCGGACGCGTGCTCTCTGGAGGACTCGACGCAAGCGCATTGCAGCGGCCAAAACGATTCTTTGGAGCAGCCCGCAATGTTGAAGAGGGTGGAAGCGTAACAATCGTGGCAACATCACTTGTGGACACGGGAAGCCGAATGGATGATGTGATTTTTGAAGAGTTTAAAGGTACTGGCAATATGGAAGTCCACCTTGATCGACGACTGGCCGACAAACGAATTTTCCCATCAATCGACATCAACCAATCCGGAACTCGGAAAGAGGAATTGCTAGTAGAGAAGGACAAACTGAACAAAATGTGGATCCTCAGGAAGGTTCTCCACCCACTCGGGACAGTGGAAAGTCTTGAGTTTCTTCTTGACAAACTGCAAGGAACGAAGACCAACAAAGAATTTCTCGAATCCATGAACCGCTAAAAACAGTAAGGACGAAGACTGCTCATGAAAAAAGGCATCCATCCAGAATACAAAGAGGCGACCTTTTCATGCCCCTGCGGCGCTGTGATTCAGACCCGCTCCACCCGTGGGGACTTGCGCATCGAAGTGTGCTCTCAATGTCATCCCTTCTTCACTGGAACCCAGAAAATTATTGATACGGAGGGTCGCGTTGAAAAGTTTCGAAAGAAATACGAGAAAAAAACTCCTCCTGTCGCCTCAAAAACCCGTTAAACTCCAGTTATAAGCGTGTGATGCCTGAAGTAAAGGAGGCGTTTCTCCTTAGCCGCCTCGAAGCGGCCGCTTCCCGTTATGATGAGCTTAATCTTCTCCTAGCTGACCCCTCGGTTCTGTCCAAGCAAGAGCAAGTCCAAAAAATTAATAAGGAACGACGGCAGCTTGTCGAAGCCGCAGAGTTGTGTGGAGAGTATCAGTCTGTCCTCAGGCATGTCTCGCAAGTTGTTGAAATTATTGACAATCCAGACACTGATACAGAAATAATGCTTCTGGCTGGCGAAGAATTAAAGGAGCTTCACACACGCCGTGCCGAGCTCGACATTCGTGCAGCAGAGCTACTCAAACCGAAAGATCTAAACGATGAGAAAAATATTTTTGTGGAGATCAGGGCTGGTACAGGCGGACTTGAAGCAGCATTATTCGCTTCGGAAATGCTCCGAATGTACGCTAGGTACACCGAAAAACACGGCTGGCGAACAGAAATCGTCAACGCAAACCACAATGATCTTGGAGGCCTCAAAGAGGCGACCATTCTGATTGAAGGAAAAGGTGCGTATAGTCGATTCAAGTTCGAACGCGGAGTGCATCGAGTTCAGCGTGTGCCAATAACCGAGGCGAGCGGACGGCTTCATACCTCCACTGTCACCGTCGCTGTACTCCCTGAAGCCAAAGATGTCGACGTACAGATCGATCAAAAAGACCTTCGCATCGATACCTTCTGTTCTTCAGGGCCAGGAGGCCAAGGGGTCAACACCACCTATTCCGCCGTTCGAATTACCCACATGCCATCCGGACTAGTTGTCAGCTGCCAAGATGAGAGATCTCAACTCAAGAATAAGCAGACCGCCATGCGTGTGCTCCGATCTCGTTTGGATGAAATCGAACGAATAAAACAAGACGGTGACATTGCAAAAAACCGTCGCATCCAAGTAGGCAGCGGGGAACGAAGCGAAAAAATACGAACCTACAATTTTCCTCAGAATCGGGTCACCGACCATCGCATTGGGCTATCCCTGCACACCTTAGACCGAACTCTTCAAGGAAGTCTTGATGAGCTGGTTGATGCCTTAGCTGCTGCAGACCTCGCTGAATAGCTACGACAAATAATCTATTTTGTCGTAGCACATCCTTTCCCCATCCAGTATCATGGCCACGATTTGCGATTAAGGAGGATGGATGGACAGACTAGTCGTTGAAGGAGGCCAGCGGCTTTCTGGCGAGATCCAAGTTAGCGGAGCAAAAAATGCGGCCCTTCCTATCCTCGTCTCATCACTCCTAAGCCCTCATACATGTGTCCTGGAAAATGTACCAGATGTAGGGGATGTGAGAACAATGTACCAGCTCCTTGGTGTGCTCGGAACGACGACCAACTGGGATGGCAACCGCCTGCTGATCAAGACTGAAGCGCTTCAGACCCATGAAGCCCCATATTCGCTGGTCAGCACCATGCGAGCGTCTATCCTCGTACTCGGGCCACTGGTTGCGCGTGGGGGAGAGGCCATCGTTCCACTGCCAGGAGGTTGCTCAATTGGGAGCCGACCGGTTAACCTGCACATCGACGGATTGCGTGCATTAGGCGCGGAAGTGTGCATTCAACGTGGAAGTATCCATGTGAAGGCGAGACGCCTCAAAGGGACACGAATCTCGATGGAGCCGTCGTCGGTCACTGGAACAGAGAATCTCATGATGGCAGCGGTATTAGCCAAGGGGGTAACGGTAATTGATAACGCTGCGCGCGAGCCTGAAGTAGCAGACCTCGCCGCATTTTTGGTAAAGCGCGGAGCCCGCATTCAAGGATGTGGAACGAACACCATCACGATTGAGGGAGTAGAAGTTCTCAACGATCATGAACACCCACACAAAATCATGGCAGATCGGATAGAGGCTGGAACGTACTTAATTGCTGGTGCCATCACCCAAGGTGATGTGACGGTTCGCTTAACATCACCACAACTTCTTGATGACCTCTGTACGATGCTCCACGCTACCGGCGCAAAGATCAGCAGAAAGCACGGAAGTATCCGCGTCAAAATGGATCGGCGAGCATCCTCCGTCGATGTGACCACGGGTCCCTCTCCTGCATTTCCAACCGACCTGCAAGCTCAGATGACTCCGCTCTTGTCACTAGCCAATGGCGTGAGTCTGGTCACGGAAACGGTGTTTGAGAATCGCTTGACTCATGTCTCGGAACTTCGCCGAATGGGCGCTAATATCACCACAAACGGAAATCAAGCCACAATCACCGGGGTAGACAAACTCAGCGGCGCACCAGTTATGGCGTCGGATCTTCGAGGAGGGGCGGCACTAATCATTGCCAGTCTTGCGGCAGATGACAAAACTGTCATTTCACGGGTATATCATGTAGACCGCGGATACGAACGCATTGAAATCAACCTCAAAACACTCGGCGCCAACGTCCGTCGTGTCAAAGGCAACAATGCCTAGGGACTGTGATATCCTCACCATCGCGTTGTCAAAGGGCAAACTCCTTTCATCGGCTATAGACCTGCTGGCCCGTGTTGGTATTTCGGTTCCAACCCAATCGACAAATTCACGAAGTTTAATCTTTGAGAACCCGTCATGCGACACAACATTTTTGATCATCCGACCTACGGATGTGCCCACCTATGTGGAATACGGATCAGCCGATGTCGGCATTGCCGGCAAAGATGTGCTTCTTGAGCAGGCATCGGATGTGTACGAACCATTGGATCTCAAGTTTGGACAATGTAAGGTTGTGCTTGCTGGACCACAGGAAATAATTCCAAGAGAGGACGTGGGCCCTTCGTTCAGGATCGCGACCAAATATCCGAACATTACGGAACAATATTTTAGTCGAAAGGGGGAATCTGTGGAGGTGGTAAAACTCTATGGATCCATTGAACTAGCACCGTTAGTTGGGCTTTCCGAGCGGATTGTTGACCTTGTGTCCACCGGCAAAACCCTACACGCGCATAAGCTGGTTCCTATAGAAACAGTGGCTGAATCAAGCGCACGCCTGATTGTAAACCGCGCAAGCCTTGCGCTCAAACACCAGCGTGTGCTCAACTTGATCAACCTCCTCAAAACTGAGGTACAGCGAGGGTCGCTATGATGAAATTGGTGTCCTTTTCGGACCGCGGGTTTAAGACGACTGTTCAACGGCTCTGCAACCGATCACAGTTAGCAAGCCCAGCAATAGAGGCATCTGTGAAACGGATTTTGCAGGCAGTGCAACGAACGGGTGATCGAGCCGTAGCCCGCTACACCCTGCAATACGATCGCGCGAATCTGAAACCAACGACCTTCCGCATCAGCAAGGATCAAATCAAAGAAGCGTATTACCATATCCGCAAAGATGAAGGCGACACACTACGACACGTTGAAAAACGAATACGCGCCTTCCACGAACGTCAGACACCCAACACCATGATGTATCAAGAGGATGGCATCAAACTTGGCCGGATGAGCGTCCCTCTCGACAGCGTCGGGTTATATGTACCCGGAGGAAAAGCGATCTATCCCTCTTCTGCCCTCATGAATGCGATTCCAGCAAAAGTAGCTGGGGTCAAACGTGTGGTGATGTGTACTCCCTCCCGCAAAGGCGAGATAAGTCCATATCTCTTGGTTGCGGCGGACATCGCAGGCGTGGATGAGCTGTACAGAATTGGTGGAGTTCAGGCCATCGGAGCCATGGCGTATGGGACGAAAATGCTCCCGAAAGTCGACAAGGTTGTCGGTCCCGGTAACCTCTATGTCGCAACGGCAAAGCGCCTAGTATTTGGGCACGTGGGAATCGACAGCATTGCCGGACCCAGCGAACTTTTAATCATTGCCGACGCCAATGCCAATGCCGAATATATTGCGGCAGATTTGCTGTGCGAAGCCGAACATGACGAAGCGGCAACCGTCGTACTCCTCACGCCGTCTACAACCCTTGCGAACACGGTCATTCGTCACGTTGAAAAACAACTCAAATCATTATCCCGCCGCACCATTGCAACACGTGCGGTAAACCGGCACGGTGCAGTCATCGTGGTACGAGACATGGATCACGCTATCGAATTAGGAAACCTCATCGCGCCCGAACACATGGGACTTCACGTCGCGACGCCCTTTGAGTTGATTGAAGAAATTCACCATACTGGGGTGGTCTTCCTTGGAGAGCAAACCCCACCAGCAATCGGGGACTACGTCGCCGGCCCAAACCATGTCCTCCCAACTGGCGGAACTGCACGATTCTCCTCCGGCCTCTCCGTTCAGGACTTTACGAAGTGGGTCAACTTCGTTTCCTATGGCAAAGGTGATGTATCGCGAGCCAAGGATCACGTCGTGAGAATGGCGAGCATGGAAGGACTAACCGCACACGCACGATGTGTTGAGGTACGAACGAGGTAAACGTCATGCCATTGCGCCAGGCTCATGTGGAGAGAACAACCACCGAAACAAGCATCACCCTAGACATCGTCATTGATGGGACCGGCACAAGCGATGTTCAGACAACGATACCATTTCTAGATCATATGCTGACTATTTTGGCGAAACATGCACTCCTGAATTTGACGCTAAGGGCTTCTGGCGATACCAAGATCGACGATCATCACCTGATCGAAGACATTGGGATTACGTTAGGCGACGCCTTTCGCAAGGCCCTAGGCGAAAAAAAAGGAATCCGACGCTTTGCGTCTTTAGCCGTTCCTCTCGATGAGTCGTTGGCGCACATTACGCTAGACATTAGCGGTAGACCCTATCTCCTGTATCAGGTTCCCCTGCCTCAACCACGAATCAAAGATTTAGATCTAAATTTATTTGAAGAGTTTTTCCGCGCGTTCGTCGTCAACGCTGCCATCACTCTGCATATTACTGTGCCCTATGGTCGAAATTCTCACCACATCATGGAAGCCATCTTCAAGGGTATGGCAAAAGCGATCGAGCACGCCGCCAGTGAAGATCACCGTATACAAGGAATTCCATCCACAAAGGGATCCCTCTAGATGAGCCAGGCGACCATCGCCATCATCGACTATGAAATGGGGAATCTCCGGAGTGTTCAGAAAGCGTTTGAGGCAATCGGATGTTCTGCAACCATCACACGCAGTACTCAGGTCATTGACGATGCCAGTCATGTCGTTCTCCCCGGAGTTGGCGCGTTTGGTAACTGCATGCAAAATCTGGAACGATTTGGGCTGGCCTCTTCTGTCCGCAAAACAATCAAAGTGGGAAAACCGTTTCTCGGTATTTGCCTTGGTCTCCAACTCCTCTTTACGAAAAGTGAGGAGTTCGGAGTACACTATGGCCTAGATATTTTGCCAGGCCATGTTGTAAAATTTCGCTCCACCGAAACAACCATGAAAATCCCCCATATGGGTTGGAATCAAATCAGGTTTACGAACCCCATGCCAATTTTTCAGGGCATCCCAGATGGAACGTATTTCTATTTTGTGCACTCGTTTTACGTGAAGCCTGATGATCAAACCATTATCGGAACCGTAACGGACTACGGCGCGTCATTTGCCTCTGGGATTTGGAAAGACAACCTGTTTGCCTGCCAGTTCCACCCTGAAAAGAGCCAAAGATGGGGCATACAAATCCTCAAGAACTTTTCGCTTCTCACCTGAGAACGTGGGTAGTCACGGCACTTGCGATTGTGGTCTGTGCATGCAGCCCTTCCACAGTCCAGATCGTCACATCACCAGACTTCCGCGGGAAGGTAATCCCACCAATCGCAATTCTGCCTTTTCAGCTTGACTCATCGGAATATTCCACGCGCCAATTTCTACTGAGCAACAGTGTCGTCGATCCAACTGCACCCGCTACGATGACAGATCTATTTTACAAGAACCTCCGCAAAAAATTCTCGGTCTCTCTAATTCCACCCGACAAAGTCAAAATTGCGGTCAATGAGTTCACACTCCCACCTCTCAACAAAGACCCCTCATATACCATCGCCAGAAAGATCGGAGAGGTGCTTGAAGCCAACACGATTTTGCTTGGCAGCGTAAGTCAATATCAAGATCGTGTTGGCAATGCGGTAGGCATCAGTCAGCCAGCCTCTGTTGGGTTTGAAACACGGCTGGTGAGTGTGCGTGATGGGAGCACCCTATGGGTGGGACACTTCTTTGAGACCCAACGTCCCATGACATCTGATCTCCAGGGCTTTCTTCAGCGCCGGCGTTGGCTCACAGCCAAGGAGCTTGCCGAGGACGGAATCAAACAGGTTCTAGCTCAGGGATGGGAGTAACATCATGGTAATCATTCCAGCCATTGACATCAAAGATGGGCGATGCGTTCGGTTGCGTCAGGGAGACCTGAGTGCTGAAACCGTGTATTCAGATAATCCGGTGATGATGGCAACACAATGGGAAACTCAAGGCGCACAACGGCTTCATCTGGTCGACCTCAATGGAGCAGTGGACGGCAAGCCACGTCATCTCAAGGAGATTCAGGAAATCGTTTCCACACTCAAAATTCCCGTTGAAGTCGGCGGAGGCATCCGTGACATTTCCACAATCAGCACCTATCTCGATATGGGTGTACAGTGGGTCATCCTCGGCACCACTGCCGTCATGAAACCCTCCATTATCAGAGAAGCATGTACCCATTTCCCACACCGCATCATCATCAGCCTTGATGTAAAAGACGGCTATGTGGCATGGCAAGGTTGGGTAGAGCAATCGACAGTCACCCCCCTTACCGTCCTCAACAAACTTGATGATTGTGCACTAGCCGCGGTAGTCTTTACCGATATCAGTCGTGACGGGATGAAAACCGGGCCCAATATCGATGCGATTCGGGATATCACGATAGCAACAAATATCCCCCTCATCGTGTCCGGAGGAGTGTCGGGAATTGATGATCTTCTTGCCCTACAGTTCAATGTTCCATCCGTCACAGGGGTCATCGTTGGAAAAGCACTATATGATGGAAACATTGATCTGTCGAAAGCGATTGCAACCCTCAACCCAGCCTCCCCATCTCAAGTAGACAGTTCAACACAATTACCATGATCGCGAAACGCATTATTCCATGTCTCGATGTCAAGGATGGGCGAGTTGTCAAGGGAGTCTCATTTGAGCATCTCAGGGATGCCGGCGACCCTGTTGAAGTAGCAGCGATATACGACCGCGATGGAGCCGACGAGTTATGTTTTCTCGACATTACTGCCTCACACGAAGGTCGGTCGACAATTATTGATATCGTCACGCGAACCGCGGAGAAGATTTTTATGCCCTTGACTGTAGGGGGCGGCATTCGCACATCCGATGACATTCGTGCTCTTTTGAAAGCTGGGGCTGACAAGGTCAGTATCAATACGGCTGCGGTGAAAAACCCTGAATTGATACGAGAAGCCGCGGGGCGATTCGGCACACAATGTATTGTTGTTGCAATCGATGCGAAACGCCAATCCCAACCCGACTCCGCTCACGGGGAAGCAAACCAACGATCATGGCAGGTCTTCACTCATGGTGGACGGAAACCAAGCGGCCATGATGTCATTGAGTGGGCACAAACGGTGAAAGAATATGGGGCCGGTGAAATTCTTTTAACCAGCATGGATCGCGATGGGACAGGCGAAGGATACGACCTGGAACTCACAGCCGCGGTTTCAGAAGCTGTGACAATCCCAGTTATCGCCTCTGGAGGAGCTGGGAGTCTGAACCATCTTGCTGACGGACTCAAGAAGGGAAAAGCCGATGCCGTTCTGGTTGCGTCAATTTTTCACTACGGTCAGCATACTGTTCAAGAAGCCAAAGCCTATCTGCATGCGAACCACATTCTGGTCAGATTGAATGAAGAATACAACCATGCCGATTAATATGGAATCACTCACCTATGATGCACAAGGATTGATTCCTGCAATCATCCAAGATTGGCGGGATGGGACAATTTTGATGATGGCCTACATGAATCGGGAGGCCATAAATAAAACGATCGAAACCAAACACGTCCATTTTTGGAGTCGTTCTCGCCAGGAACTATGGGAAAAGGGAGCGACATCTGGACACTATCAGCAAGTGCGCGAGCTGTTCGTAGATTGCGATCACGATACATTGGTTGTCAAGGTTGAACCAATGGGACCCGCATGCCATACCGGCGAACCATCATGTTTCTTTTCGCTCGCTTGGCCTGCCGCGAAAGAATCTACAGATAACGCATTACCACACGTACGTGGAGGTGTGATTGATCGTCTTTATGACATCATCGTAAACCGCCGGAAACATCCGAACGCTCGATCGTATGTGTCGACCTTAATGCAGGCAGGGCAAGATCGAATTCTCAAAAAAATCACGGAAGAAGCTGGGGAAATGATCCTCGGATCAAAAAACCAAAACCGCAGCGAGATCATCGCTGAAACCTCCGACCTGCTTTTTCACGTGCTTATTGTCTTGGGGTTTCATGACATTCCTCCTCAAGAACTCTATCAAGAACTTGCCAACCGATACGGTATATCTGGTCATCGGAAAGACGGGTACAAGAACGAGGGCACACATGACTGAATGCATTTTTTGCCAACTAATTGAAAACCCTCATCGCACAAACTTTTTGCTAGAAGACGAAATTGGAGTCGCATTTAACGATATCAATCCCCAGGCACCCACTCATTTTTTGGTCGTACCAAAACAACATGTAGCTTCTGCAAGAGAGCTCGGAGAAAACGATATCGCTATCTTTGGTCACCTCATGGGCCTTTGCCAGCAAGTGGCCTCACTCACAGGAATCTGTGAGGAAGGGTACCGATACGTTTTGAATACTGGGAAAAACGGCGGCCAAACCGTCAACCATCTTCATTTCCACGTCTTGGGAGGGCGCCAAATGGGATGGCCCCCCGGTTGAGAAACTAGCAGGATGTTGAAACTAGAGTCCTCGCCATTTCTCCAAGCCTCAACGTACCGCAACGATACTCACCTCCTCGTGTTGCGGCAACCTCTCTTGGAACCATCCTGCGAACAGTTGTGACGATAGCGCACTCATCAAGGGGATCGTTTTTGACACCCTGCAACGCTCTTGGACGAGTCAACATGTTTTGACAGAAAAGTTTGCTGCTTGATATCATTGGTCGGTTGTATTTACTCTTGGGATAGGAGTATCGGTGAACCCACGAATCATCCCTGAAGACATCATCCAGCGCATTCGAGAACGGGCCGATATTGTTGAGATAGTATCTGCCCATTTACGCGTCGATAAGGCTGGGCAAAATTTTAAGGGACTATGTCCCTTTCACAGCGAAAAAACTCCCTCCTTTACAGTAAGTCCGTCCCGCCAAATGTTCCACTGCTTTGGCTGTGGAACCGGAGGCGATATCTTTTCGTTTATTATGAAAATAAACGGGGAATCATTTACCTCTGCTGTGAGGCAGGTGGCTGACCGTGTTGGCATTCATGTTCCCTCCGTAAGCGATCACCCTGGAGGAGACAAAATCGCACGACGTCGCGAGACCCTCATTCAACTCAACGAAGATGTCGCCAATTTTTTTGAGACTTCGCTCTGGCACGACTCGCTTGGAAAACGAGGGATGGAATATTTGAATACACGGGCCATACAAGAAGAGACCATACGGACTTTTCGGCTGGGATTTGCCCGCCCATCGTGGGATGCACTTGCCAAAGCAATGCACGCAAAAGGATGGACCGATAATGACCTCGTTGATGCTGGAGTTGCCATTTCACGCAATGCACAAGATGGCGCACAACGAACGGGTGTTTACGATCGTTTCCGTGACCGAATCATCTTCCCCATTTTCGATCTCCAAAACCGCGTCATTGCTTTCGGAGGGCGCGTGCTTGACAAGACCCAACCCAAGTATCTAAATTCTCCCGAAACTCTCCTCTTCCATAAGAGCCAACAGCTCTATGCCATGGAAAAAGCGAGGACGGAAGCAACTCGCCATAACGCTCTTATGGTGGTCGAAGGTTATTTTGACGTTATCGCTCTCCATCAGGCAGGAATACAGAACGTTGTCGCAACACTTGGAACCGCGCTAACGAGTTCACATCTCCCGTTGATACAACGTTTTTCAAAAAACCTGAAGCTCGTCTTCGATCCTGACACGGCTGGTATCCGGGCAGCCTTGCGAACAGCAGCAGTCGAAATGCTTGACCTCTTTGCTGGACGCGGAATCTCTGTGGATGTCGTCACGCTCCCTGATCAGCGTGATCCGGACACTGTCGTCCGCGAAGAAGGCACCGCCGCCTTTGACCAGTTAGTGAAAGGCGCTGAAACTCTCATCGACTTTGTGATTCGGCACAACCTTTCGCAGGCTACCGATCAATCCATTGAGGCACACGTTGAAAGCCTCGACACCATACTTGCGATCATCGCCAAAACGTCGGATAGCTACCAAAGTCTTTATCTTAAACAGATCGCGGAGCGACTTGGGATTGATGAACACGCATTGCGAATGCAACACCGTGCTGCCTCGGTAAAAACAAACAAACCCGCAAAACGCATCCGCCGAATAGCGGAACCCCCTCCTTCCCCTCAGAGTGGACAAGTGGAAGAAATGCTTCTTCAACTTGTCATCCAGGGCAAGGTAAACCCAGAATGGCTTGGCGACCTCCAAGCGAGTGAGTTTTTGAATCGTGACTATCAGACGCTGTTTAGCTGGGCACGAGCGATGCCGGAAAACGAGCACCTCACCCACACACAACACTTTGTCTCCTTTGGTGAACGGAATCCTGAATATGAGTCCTTAATCTCACGATTGGCGTTGCGCCCACTAGAATTTGAAGAGCACACCATAGAGCGCGCCGTACGCGAGTGCGTGTCACGAATCAAAGCACGCAACCTAGACAATCAGTTCAGTGAACGCACACGGCAAATACGTATTGCGGAACGTGAGGGATGCTCTACTAAGGACATGCACACTCAACTCGAGGCCTTACGGCAAGAGAAAAGCGCATACGCGCAGTAACTTAAACGAGGAGGGGCATATATCCATGGCACACAATCGGCAAAATGGCGCAAATCGAACCGTTGTGAGCAATAAAGGAAAGAAACGTGGCCTTACCTACGATGACTTAGGCAGCACGTTACCCATGGATATGGCTCCATCTGCGCCCATAAATAATTTAGATGCCATCTTCAGCGGAAAAGACATTGAATTCGATGATACCTCACAAAGGAAAAACCAATATGCCAAGACACTCGAAGATGGAGAACTTGAAAATTCAGCAAACAGCGATTTCCCCGAGCCAGAGGAAGAAGAAAAAGATATTGACCTAACGCCGGGAATATTGACACGTACTGATGATCCAGTGCGCCTCTATCTCAAAGAGATGGGCACCACCTCGCTGTTGAACCGCGCAGAGGAAATTGGCATTGCGAAACGGATTGAGCAGGGACAAATGGACATTTCGACCATCGTCTTTGGGATGTCAAGTACCATAAAAACCCTGCTCTTTTTTGGTGATCAATTAAAATCCGACACACTCACCGTCCGCGAAATCGTGACTGTCAACGATAATGCATTTGGCAATGAAGACATGGAACAACAAGATGACACCGACCTGAAACAGCACATCATCCAGAAAATGCTCGAGCTTCAAAAACTCCACACTAAGCTCAATACTCAGATTGCGGCAACTCGGAGCACTACCACAAAGACTATTGAACAAAAGCGACAGATCAAGACACGTATAGCTACCATCACCAAAAAGATCACACAGGTGGTGAGCGAAATGAACCTCCATCCGCGGGTTCGTGAAAAACTGATTGGTTCAATAGAAAATCTGGCAGTGGAAGTGGAGAAAGCGGATCGTGAGATCGCTCATTGCCGATCCCGTCTTGGGGTCTCAGGTGACAAGGACAAGGGAGCCCGTTTATTGGAGCAACTCCAGAGGCCAAAAGGCCTAGTTGCCGCCCAAAAACGCAAGAGCCTTTCCAAGTTTTCCAAAGACGTCCTGACCCGAATTGCAACCACCTATCAACGGGCCATGGAAAAACGGAAAGCAACGGAAGAGACCACATTGATTTCGGCTGATGAGTTGAAAGAGGCTGGCAGCCGCCTCAAGTCGGCAGATCGGCGCGCGAAGCAAGGAAAAAGTGAACTCGTCGAAGCCAACCTTCGACTGGTCGTCAGCATCGCGAAAAAATACACCAACCGTGGACTCCAATTCCTCGATCTGATTCAGGAGGGAAATATCGGCCTCATGAAGGCCGTTGATAAGTTTGAATACCAGCGGGGATACAAATTCAGCACCTATGCCACTTGGTGGATTCGTCAAGCCATTACCAGAGCCATTGCCGATCAGGCTCGAACCATACGAATTCCCGTCCATATGATTGAAACTATCAATAAACTGACCCGCATGTCACGCCAACTCGTTCAGCAACTTGGACGTGAACCGCTCCCTGAGGAGATCGGAGAAAAAATGGATATTCCCATCGAAAAGGTTCGGAAAATATTAAAAATTTCCAAAGAACCCATTTCCCTAGAGACACCCATCGGCGAAGAAGAAGATAGCCATCTCGGAGATTTCATCGAGGACAAAAAAACACTCTCTCCCCTCGATGCCGCGGTTCGCTACGACCTCCAAAAACAAATCGGAAACTCGCTAAATGCATTAACCCCTCGGGAAGAAAAAGTACTGCGTAAGCGTTTCGGGATCGGTGAAAGCACAGACCATACACTTGAAGAAGTCGGACAAAACTTTGAAGTCACCAGGGAACGTATCCGCCAGATCGAAGCAAAAGCTCTGCGGAAACTACGCCATCCAAGCCGTAGCGAACGGCTTAAAAATTTCGTGTAGCTTTTGGAAGAATGTTCAGGATGGTCAAAAATATCCTCTGGCCATGCCTTGGATTGGTCGAAGAAAAAGCATATCCGAACGACATACGCTGAGCAACACTCCTGACTGTATCTTCTGAAACCCTGCTAAAGGAATTTTTGTGGGCCCATAGCTCAGTTGGTTAGAGCGGCTGACTCATAATCAGTTGGTCCCAGGTTCAAGTCCTGGTGGGCCCACCAATTAAATCAACCACTTACGCTACCTGCTCCCGATCAGCCACAGGCTCTATCCCCGGTTTAATCTCGGTTGGAACTGAGTTTTCAGTTTTTCCAGCCTCGATTTCTTCAAATCGCGCCACCTTCTCGACAACTCCTTTTAGGTGAGATGGACTCAAATGCGCATATCGCTTCACTAAGGCAGTCGTGCTGTGTCTGAGACATGCAGCTATATCCTGTTCGGTAGCCCCACTCATGGCCAACCTTGATGCGAATGTGTGTCTGAGGGTATGCCATGTCACACCGCTAAGCCCTGCTTTCTTCACAGCCGGGATGTAGTGTCGATGATAGAAGTTCAACGGCTGCATGTGTGTTCTCGAATTGTCTGAGGGAAACACCCATACTGATCGTTGCCACGAGTCAAGGCTTCGTAGGATGATTTGAGCTTCGTGGTTGATATGCATGTATTGAACCTCACCTGATTTCGTGTGGGGAAGCGTGAGCACCCCACGTTCAAGATCCACATGTTCCCACCGAAGACTAAACTGCTCCATCTGGCGTAGTCCCGTCAGAATGGCAAACCGAACCCACGGTGCATACATCGGACCGATCGCCTCACAGACCTTCGCCTCCTCCCCCAGACTGAGGTAACGTAACTTTCCAGGCGACTCTTTGAGGAACTTCACTTGAATCATTGGGCTGACGGCCAACAACCCATCCCGTACCGCAAGGTTCAAGACGTGCCGCAAGAAAGCCAAAGCACGGTTGGTGCTGCTTGGGGCGAGCCCTCGGTCAAGTAGCCGTTGACGAACTTTCTCGATACTGCTCGGCGTGACTTCTCGAATCTTGCTCCCTGGAAACTCTTTCAACCACAACCGCGCATAACGCCTATCATCGCTAACCGACTTCTTGGTACTCGCGGCGATGTAGTCTTCAATGACTTGCTCTAAAGTCACTTGCCCACGCCGCTGGAATTGTTCGGGGAAAAGTTTGCCCTCACGCTGTTCGAGCTTTCGTGCTTCATAGAATTCTCGTGCCTGTGTCTTATTGGCAAATGATCCAAACCAGCGTTCCCGGCCCTGGTCCCATAACCTGACATACCACACAGGTTTACCCGCTGTGTCTTTGCGTTGTACCAATCCCCGGTCTTTACGCCCTGCTCGTGCCATCCCCTACCTCGCTTTCGATTCTGTTGTGGTCTTGCTCAACTCCCGCTCCAACACCGCCCGAACATACCCCGCTACGCTGTAGCCCTGGCCGCGCAACGCATCTAATTTGTGCTTCATAGAAACTGGTACCTGTATCAAAATTCGTGTCATCCTCATTGCGCACCTCTCAATGTACTGTTGGCATCTATGTATCTAATGTAACATATGTAGT